>NZ_JBSFSC010000006.1:0-527978 GCF_053589555.1 Rhodococcus sp. NPDC003322
AAGCATTCGATCGAGGATCCGATCGAGATGGAGGCGGCGGCGGATGCGTTGCCGATCGAGCAGGTGGCGAAGCGGTGGATTGTGGCGTCGGATCCCGACCACGCGGTCGAGCAGGTCAAGCAGTACGTCGACGCCGGGCTGAATCATCTGGTGTTTCATGCGCCGGGTCATGATCAGCGGCGTTTTCTGGAGTTGTTCGAGCGGGATTTGGCGCCGCGCCTGCGCGCCCTCGCCTGACGACGACGTCCCGACCCGGCGGGAGTTCCGGGTCGGGACGCACAGGGAGTCGTCGAGGGGTGAGGTCAGGCGACCAGCTTGTCCTTCAGGGCCGCGATCGTGGCGGCGTCCAGACCGAGACCCTGCGTGAGGTAGGCGTCCACCGTGCCGTAGTCCGCGGCGATCTGATCGAGGCCGGCCTGCAGGTAGCTCGCCTCGACCGCCACCACCGGTGCGAGGTTCGTCGCGGCCTTCTGCCCGAGCGTCAGACCGATCAAGCCGAGGGTCTTCTTGTTCGACTGCTCCAGGTAGGTGTTGCTCAGCAGGTAGTCGTCCATGATCGTCTGCTGGGGCAGCCCGGCGATCGTCTGCAGCAACATCGCCGTCCAACCGGTGCGGTCCTTGCCTGACGAGCAGTGGAACAGCTGGGCCCCGTCCTCAGTGGCGAGGGAGGTCAGCAGCTGACCGAAGGTCGCTCGCTTGGCTGCGTCGGTGACGAAGGAGCGATTCGTCTCGCGCAGGAACTCGCGGCCCTCCTCTGGGGTGGTGATCGTCTTGGCCAGGCTCGTCAGATCCCCGAACTCGATCGGCAGGTGCGTGTACTCGGCTCCGGCCGGGATCTTGTCGGGGCCGCCGACCATCGGGTTGCTGATCTCGCTGTCGCCGCGCAGGTCGTAGATGTCGGCGACACCGAGCGAGGTGAGGGTCTGCAGGTCCGCGTCGGAGGCCTTGTCGAGCCCGTTGGAGCGGAAGAACACGCCGCGCTGGAGGTGCCCGCCGTCTGCGGTGACGTAGCCGCCGTCTGTGTTGCCCGCGACGTCGCGGAAGTTGCTGACGGAGGCCAACGTCGACGGACCGGACTGGTTGCCCGAGCCGAGCGATCCGGTGTCGAGCGATCCGGTGTCGAGGGCGCCGAGGGGGCCGAGCGACCCGGTGTCGAGCGATCCGGTGTCGAGGGCGCCGAGGGGGCCGAGCGACCCGGTGTCGAGGGCGCCGGCGGCGGTCGGGGCGCCGACCAGCAGGCCACCCGTGAGCATCACTGCGGCAAAGGTTTTCATGGTGCGACTGGACATGGTGGAACCTTCCTGTGGGGTGGGGCGGTGAGCGATCGGAGTGCGACGTGGGCGGGGTCGGTGGATTCGTGGCGGCCGTGCGGCCCGATGAGTGCGTGGTGCGTGGCCCCTGGTAACCGGGACCGGCGAGATGGTGCGACGCGAGGAGCGAGGACGCCGTGGTGGAGCGGCGGGCATCCAGACAGGAGTCGTTACAGTCTGTAATCACTAAGCCGTGACACAATGTAACGGCCATCACAGAGGTCTGCAAGGGGTTTGAAGAATGTCGAAGGAACGTGAGTCGAAGCACCGGCTCGGACCGCAGCGCGATCCGGCCATCGACGAGGCGGTGCTCGAGGCCACGCGGCAGCTGCTGGTCGAAAAGGGCTATTCGGGAACCTCCATCGACGCGATCGCCACCCGGGCCGGCGTCGGGCGCCCCGCGATCTACCGCCGGTGGCCCTCGAAGGCGCACGTCGTCAACGACGCCGTCTACCCGGTGCTCGACCCGGAGCGCGACGCCGACATCGACGCCGAACTCGGCACCGCGGGCGCGATGCCCGACCAGATTCGTGACCTCGTCCACGGTGCGGTCGCCCTGTTCGCCGCACCGCACACCCGGGCCGGCGTACCGGGGCTGATCAGCGAGTCGCGCTCGGACGAGGCGCTGCGCGAAGTGCTCGTCGTCCGCCAGCTCGCCGGCGTCCGGGCGGAACTGCGGCGGCGCCTGGCCGAGGCCGTCGATGCCGGAGAGATCCGCCGTGGCGTCGACGCCGACACGCTCCTCGACATTCTCGGCGGTGCCGCGATCTTCGCGCTGTGCATCCGCGACGTCGAAGACACCGAAGCGCTTGCAGGCGCACTCACCGACATCGTTCTGCACGGGATCCTGCCCGGGCCGTCCGCCCCCGACGCAAGCGCCGCGGAATCGTGACCGGGGGTCGGCACTAGGCTCACATCCCATGGATTCCAGCGACGACGTCAGGCAGGCCGCCCGCCGTATCGGCGAGGTGTTCGGGATGATGCCGCAGGTGCTGCGGTTCCGGGCGGCTGTCGACGCGGACACCGACGGCGAGGAGCCGGACGAGGTGTCGATCGCGGTCGGTGACGGCTGCCCCGGCCCCGGCTTCGCGTCGTACGCCACGCTCGACCTGGTCCGGTACCCGACGAACGTCACCACCGACGACGGACGACCGATCCGCACCGAGCTGATCACCGTCGGCCGCGCCGACTACCGGCGCCTCGCCGACGTCCTCGCGCAGTGCGCGTTCGCCGTCGCGTCCGGGTCCTTCCACGTCACCCCGAACACCATCGTCCCCAACGCGGTGCACGAGGCGGACCCGGGCAGGGGCACCAAGCACGTGCTGCTCGTCGTCCCGTTCATCTGGCCGGACCTCGAAATCCTCGTCGACCGCGAGGAGGACGTCACCACCTGGTTGCAGGCGGTGCCGATCACCGACGCCGAACTCGAGTTCGCCTCCCGCCGCGGCACCGGCGAACTGTTCTCCCGACTCGAGGCCGCCGGCGCCGACGTCTCCGACATCGACCGGGCCTCGGTGGTCTGACCTCGGGGATCGCCGCACGTCGAGGACCCGGACACCGACCGGTCGTGTTCCATCTGTGTGAAACCGCTGTCGCGGGGTGCCGTCGGGCATAGGCTTTTGATCATGAATCGGCCGTGGCCGCTGATTCAGCGGCAGCACGAGTTCGAAACCCTCAGGTCCGCGTTGACGTCCGCCACCGGTGCGTGTGGGGTCGTCCTGACGGGCGACGCCGGTGTCGGCAAGACCACCCTCGCGCGGGCCGCGACACGGTCGCTCCCCGGCGAGGTGCGCTGGGTTGCGGGTACGGAATCGGCACGGAGCATTCCCCTCGGTGTGTTCGCCCACCTCGTAGGCCCCTCGACCGCACGCGACCCGGTGGCCTTCATGTCGGCGGCCAGGGAGGCCCTTCTGGGTGCGTCAGGGCAGGTCGTGATCGGTGTCGACGACGCGCACCTGCTCGACCAGCTCTCGGCGACCTTCCTGCACCAACTGGCGATCGACCGGGCGGCGCACATCGTCGCGACCATCCGCAGCGGAGAGTCCGCACCGGACGCGGTGACGTCGCTGTGGAAGGACGGGCATTTGACGCGTCTCGAGCTGACCCCGTTCACGCGCCAGCAGAGCGTCGCCTTCATCGAGTCGGTGCTCGGTGGGCCGCTCGAGGGACTCAGCGCCAATCTGATGTGGGACGCTTCCGGGGGCAATGCGCTGTTCCTGCACCATCTAGTCGAGGGCGCGCTCGAGGCGGGGACCCTGCGCGAGTGCCGCGGTGTCTGGCAGCTGCGGGGTCGGGCGGCTATCACGTCCGAACTCGCGTCCCTCCTCGAGGATCGCATCGAACACCTGCCACCGGATGTGATGCGGGTGCTCGAACTGCTCACCTTCTGCGAACCGCTGGCGCTCGACACCCTCGTCGACCTTGCCGGGGAAGAGGCCGTCGAGGATGCCGAGCAGCGCGGGCTCGTTCAGATCGTCGAGGAGGGGCCGAAGGTCGAGGTGCACTACAACCACCCCATGTTCAGCGAGGTCGTCCGCCGCAGGGTTGGAAGGGCCGCGGCGAGGCGGTTGCGCGGCAACCTCGTGGAGGCGTTGCGGACGCGTCCCACCGAAAGCCCCAGCGACCGGATCCGGCTGGCGGAACTGGCCCTCGACAGCGACCAGACTCCCGACCTCGACCTGCTGGTGCACGCCGCGAAAGACGCGATCGCGCTGGCGAACGTGCCACTGGGTGAGCGGCTGGCCCAGGCCGCGGTCGACAGGGACGGCGGATTCCGGGCGGCGAACCTGCTGGCCCGTTCACAGCTGTGGCAGGGACACGCCGCCGAGGCCGAAACCGCGCTGCGCAGGTTCGACCCGGACACCCTCGACGAGCCCCAGCTGGTCCGCTGGGGGGTGACCCGGATCGCGAACCTGCTCTGGGCGGCGGGCGACGCGGATGGCGCAGACCGGGTACTCGACGAGGTCCGGCGGCGGGTGCACGACCCCCACGCGGTCTCGGTGGTTCGCGGCCTCGGCGCCGTCGTCGCCGTGTTCGAGAATCGACTCGACGAGGGGTTGAGGGAGGCAGAAGCCGTTCTCGCCGAAAAGGATCCGTTGCCCTGGGCGGAGGAGTGGGGAACCTTCGCGGCGTCGATGGCGCTCGCGTTGTCGGGCAGAGGTCACGCGGTCGCGGCGTTGGCGATGCGGGGGGACGCCGTGGTGAACCAGGTGGACGGGCTGACCCGCTACCCGGCCGCGATCGGGCCGATTCTCGCGCTGGTCCTGACCGGGGACCTCGACGGTGCCGCGCGCCGCGCCCAGTTGTTCCTCGACCACGGGGCCGGCACCGGCCAGTACATCGGCTGGGGGCAGGCGAACATTTTGTACGCATCCGCCGATTTGGCGGCGGGCCGGTTCGCGGACGCGGCAGGGCGCCTCGAACAGGCGATGGCGGCACTGACGGTCGGAGACTCCGGATCGGCTCTCGCATGGAGCTTCCCTGCCTATCCGTATCTGGCGCAGGCGTATTCGGTCCTGGGTCGGATGGTGGACGCGGCAAAGGTGGTGGCCGCGGGACGGGACCGCTACGGCAGGCATGTCGCGGTCTTCGGGCCGATCTTCGAGATCGGCGCGGCGTGGGAGGCGGCCGGCCAGGGGGAGGTGTCCCGCGGGATCGCCACCGCGCACGGCGCCGCCGACGCGGCACGCGAATCCGGCCAGTTCGCCGTCGAGGCGGTGGCACTGCATCTGGCGACCCGGCTCGGTGATGCGACGACGGCGCCGCGTCTCGCGGAACTCGCCGAGCGGTGCGACGGGCCGTACGTCTCCCTGGCCGCGGCGCAGGCCGCCGCCTTCGCATCCGGTGACGGTGACGAACTGTCCAGAATCTCAGGGGAGTTCGAGGGGATCGGTGCATTGTTGGATGCCGCGGACGCCTCCGCGCAGGCCGCGGTCGCGTACTCCGCTTTCGATCGCCGACGCGACGCACTCGATGCCGCCGCGGCAGCCAACGCACTCGCGCAGCGGTGTGACCACGCGTCGACACCCGCGATCCTCGAGGCCGCGCGCCCGCTGCCATTGACCAGCCGTGAACGTGAGATCGCCTCGCTGGTCGCGGTCGGGCTGTCGAACCGCGAGATCGCGGAGCGGCTGGTGGTGTCCGTCCGCACCGTCGAGGGGCACATCTACCGCGCCTGCATGAAACTCGGCGTCGCCGACCGCAACGAGCTGGGGGACTCGCTGCGCGAGCGGCACACCGATCCCCCCGACGAGGGCGAGTAGTGCACTACTCGTGACGCCCACTCGCGAGGGGGCCAGGGTGGATCCATGAGCGACGAGCGAACGGATTGGTCCGACCGGGTGCTGTGCGTGCTCGGATCGCTGGGACCGGGGATCTCGGAGGTGGACGAACACGGGCTGCTCGAACGGATCGGCGCGCGCTACGGACGACTCTTCGACGCCGACGACTGGAAGTACGTGCAGGGTGAACCGCGCTGGTACAGGGCTACCAGGTCGGCGGCCGACGACCTCGAATCCGACGGCCTGGTGAGCAGCATGCCGGGCCTTCGGCTGACCGAGACCGGTCAGGATCGGGCGCAGCGGGCGTGCGCGCAGGAGGACAAGGACCCACCGCCGAGGCTCGGGATCGGTCCCCCAGTGGCCACCGACGCGTCACCGCCGACGCCCGAGGTCGGTTCTCCTACGGGAATCGACGTGCCACCGCCACCGGCCGGTGTGCTGACCCCCGCGTTGCGCGATGCGGTGGCGCCGAAATCGGGCGGCGCCGAGGTGTCGATCATGATCGAGCTGAACCCGGGTTTCCGGGCCGGACCGGAGCGCGCGTTCGATCGGCTACGCGAGTTGTGGAAACTGGTCGACGGACCGGGCGAACCCCTCCGGGTGTCCGGCAACTACGTGACCGGCGTGCTGAGTGCCGACCAGATCGGGCGGCTCGAGGCCGCCAACGGCGCCGCCGTCGACTGGGCGGACCGCTGCATCATTCAGATGTGGCCGGACTTCAAGATGCACCGACTGATCGATCGGAGCGTCGTCACCATCAAAGCGGACGCCGCCCACCGATCGTTCAACTGCTACGGAGACGGGATCGTGTGGGCGGTCGTCGACTCCGGCATCTCCGGCGAGCACCCGCACTTCCAGGGTTACCACACGCTCGACGACGACTCGGTGAAAGATCTGCATCGCAACTTCACCGGCGACGTCCCGGTGACGGACGGCGCGCTCGTGGACGACCTGGGCCACGGGACGCATGTCGCGGGGATCATCGCCGGCGGACTCGAACTCTGGCAGCCCAAGCGGGACGTGGTGGTGGCCGAGGAGCGCTACAGCATGGCCGCCCCGAACAATCCGATCCTCAAACCGCGTTCGGTCCCCGATCCGAACTGCCTCGCCGGAATGGCGCCCCGGACCCGCCTGGTCAGCCTCAAGGTGCTCGGCGGGTCGGGCCCTGCGGCGTCCCGGGTCGGGCGGGTCGTGCAGGCGCTGAACTACGTGCGGGACATCAACGTTGGGAGCGAACCGCGCATCCACGGAGTCAATCTCAGTCTCGGCTACGAGTTCGACGCCGAATGGGATGCGTGCGGACGCAGCCCGCTGTGCATGGAGATCGACAAGCTGGTGCGGTCAGGTGTGGTCGTGGTCGTCGCTGCGGGCAACTCGGGGTCGGTCACCGTGAACCCGACGTTCGCGAGCCCGCGCCGATTCAGCATGGGGATGACGATCAACGATCCGGGAAACGCCGCGCGGGCCATCACCGTCGGATCCACTCACCGTGACTGTCCGCACCGGTACGGGGTGTCGTACTTCTCGTCCCGCGGCCCCACCAGCGACGGCCGCCGCAAACCCGATCTGGTCGCTCCGGGTGACGGAGTCGTGTCCGCGGCGGCCGGTGAGATGTCCAAGCCGGTGGTCCTGACTCCCGAGCAGAGCGGCGCGGCGGTGTACGTCTCGTCGCGGGGCACGTCGATGGCCGCGCCGCACGTGTCGGGTGCGGTGGCGGCCTTCCTGTCGGTGCGCCGCGAGTTCATCGGTGACCCCGAGGAGGTCAAGCGGGTGTTCGTGGAGTCCGCGACGTCGCTCGGCCGGGACGCCAACTGTCAGGGCGCCGGCCTCGTCGACCTGATGCGGGCGATGCAAGCCGTGTGAGGGAAGTTCGACACCGCATCCGACGAGAGGAACGCAGATGTCCGAGCTCATTGGTGGGAAGCCGTACTGGAACATTGTTTTCGACAAGGACGGAGACGTCGACCGTGCCACCGTGGAGACCGTGGTCCGGGAGGCGGGCGAAGCGGGACTGACCGATCTGGTGATCTTCTCGCACGGCTGGAACAACGATCGGCGGGTCGCGGACAGGCTCTACCACGCCTGGTTCGATCTGCTTGCACCCCAATTGCGGGACGGGGCAACCCGGAAGGCAGGTCTGGTCGGGCTGTTCTGGCCGTCGGCGCGGTGGAGCGACGAACCGATCCCGGATTTCGAACCGGCTGCCGGTCCGTCACACACGGAGGGAGGGGCGGCGTTGCAGCAGCGCACGACGGTGTCCGCCGGCGACCCCGAACTGGACCCGGCCGACGTCGCGCAGCTCGAATCGATGTTCCCGGAGGGAGCCCCGCAGCTGCACAGAATCGCCGAACTGCTCTCGGCCCCACCGGATCCCGACGCCGTCGACGAGCTGTTCCTGCAGTTGCGGTCGTTCGCCGAGCGCACCGCCGGTGGGTTCGACGACGGTGAGAGTGACGGCGCGGTGATGCCGGGAATGCTCGCAGCGGACAACGATCCGAGGACGGTGTTCGACGACTTCGTGGTCGCGCTGTCCGATTGCGGGGTGGAGTTCGACTCGGACGAGGTCGGTGGAGCCGCCGGCCTCGGAGACATGGTGCGCACGGTCTGGAACGGCGCGAAAGAGGCGCTGCGCCAGTTGACGTACTACGAGATGAAGAATCGCGCCGGCGTCGTGGGGGAACGTGGGCTCGGCCCGCTGATCGGCGAACTGCACGACCGGTTGCCGGGTCTCCGGGTCCACCTCGTGGGGCACAGCTTCGGTGGGCGCGTCGTGTCGTTCGCGCTGGCCGGTCTCCCCGAGCAGTTGGACCCCTCGCCGGTGAAGTCGGTGACGCTGCTGCAACCGGCCTTCTCGGCGTTCGCGTTCGCCGACCGGTTGCCCTTCGATTCCGGGCGCAGCGGCGCGCTCGCCAGCCGGGCCGCGCGCGTCGACGGACCGATCTCGGTGTGCTACTCGAGCCACGACTCGGCACTCGGGGTGCTCTACCCGATCGCCTCGGCCGTATCGAGATCCGACGCGGCCGCGGCCGAGGACGCCAGGTCCCGGTGGAGCGCCCTCGGCGCGGTGGGTGCGCACGCCACCCCGATGGTCACATTGGGAAAGGTCGACTCCGACTACCCGTTCGACGCGGGCCATCTGCTCAACATCGACGCCTCGGAGATCGTCAAGGCGGGACGGCCGCCCTCAGGAGCCCACAGCGACATCGTGCACGAGGAACTCGCCTGGGTGGTCGCGCGGGCCGGTGGGCTGGCAGGTCGATAGCCGCTCGGGTGGCGGCCGTGCCGGGCCCGCGCATCGCCCCGCCGGTCAGAGACCCTGGGGCGGCACGGGGATCGGTATCGGTGGATCCACGTCCCGGTGCACCGGAAAACTCCTGCGGCCGTGCAGGAGACTTTCTCCCTTCGCCAGCGACAGGTCCAGGGTCACGGCCCCGGCCACACAGTCGACCCCCGCGATCGCGCCCTTCTTGACGGCCAGCGACGTCTCGCCCATGTCGAACGCGACGTCGAGGTCGAATTCGATCGTGCCGGCCTCGGTCCCGTCGATGAGCACCGCGACCTGCGGATGATGCTCGGAGGTGACGTGATACGGCTTGGCGAGCGTCACGACCACGTCCTTCTCCGGCGCGGCGAGGGTCTGCCGGGCGGCGTCGGTCAGGGCGCGATACCGCGCCAGTCCCGTCAGGAGCAGTGGATGCGGGTCCTGGTCGAGGAACCGCAGCGCGGCCTCGAGGACTCGCGAGTCGAGGAGACGGCACGCAGATCGCGGCAGCGGGTGCGCGCTCCGCACCCGACCGGACACCAGTCCGTCCGCGGGCACCTTCGGCCGCATCCGGCCGGTGAGCACGTTGTCGGGTGCGTGCTCGAACACTGCCGTGCGCAGGCTGGCGTCGTTGTCGTGGTCAGTCCCGGTCATCGTGATCCTCCTCGAACATCTGGACTCCGGCATCGTCGCGCGGGTCCAGTCGAACCGTGTGGTCCGGCGCCTCGTCGGCCCGTTCCGCCGCGATCGCGGCGGGGCCAAGGGTCGGCCGGGTGTCGGCGTGTGCGTTCACCCACTTGCGGCCCCGGCCGGCCCGGGTGGTCACCACCACCGCTGCGGTGGAGACGGACGCGAACGCGGCCAGGGCGAGGGCGCCGACCTGCGGTTCGTCGTCGTTCGATTCGGGGGCGGGCCCCGTGGTGGTCGGGGGCAGGGAAGGCAGGGCGCCCGTCGGCGGGCCGGGCCTCGTCGCGACGGTGGTCGGCCCGGGCTTCGGGATCGATGGTGGCGGCGTCGTTCGCGCGGGGACCCCCGGTGCCGGTGGCCTTTCGGGGCGGGGGTGTTCGGCTGCCGGCTTCGAGGCCGACGTCGTCGGTGTCGGGGCGCCCTCCGAGCTGGAGATCCTCGGAGGCGGAGGCGGAGGCGGTGGAGGGGGCGGCGGTGGAGGCGGTGGCGGGGGCGGTGTCCAGGTCGGGATCGTCGGAGGTGTGTAGCCCGAGGTCGGACACAGGTCCGGATGCCGCTGGCAGAAGTTCACCAGGTCGCCCGGGCTCGGGTATCCGCCGTCCGGGCCCGGGATGCTCACGCCCGGGTCCACGACCGCGGCAGCAGCCGCCGGCGCGAGCAGGAGCAGGGCCGGGATCGGGGCAGCGGCGGCGAGCCGGACCGCGAACCGCCGGACCGAGCGACGCCGGGAAAGGGTGCTCCACGGGCATCGGGTGGTGTTCCGGATGCGCGTGTCGTCGGGTGACATGGTGGGCCTCGCTGGTCGTGGACCGAAGGATCGGACACGGTCGACGGTGCCACTCGGGGATCGTCCCGCCATGCGTAGCCGGCTACCCGAATCCGGGTGGGCGCATCGGGAGGGATTACGCGGTCACGCCCTAGTCTGGTCGCATGGCACCCGCAGCGGCAGTCTCGAGCGTCTACATCGCCTCCCCGGAGGGCGACACCGGCAAGTCGACGATCGCGCTGGGCGTGCTGCAGATGCTCTGCGGGTCGACCGCCCGGGTGGGGGTGTTCCGGCCGATCGCGCGCTCGACCGACGAGCCCGACTACATCCTCGAACTGCTGCTCGAACACACCACTGCGGACCTGGCCTACGACCAGTGCCTCGGCGTCACCTACGAGCAGGTGCACGAGGACCCCGAGCTGGCGATCGCGGAGATCGTCTCGCGATACCACGCGATGGCCCGGTACTGCGACGCCGTGGTGATCGTCGGCAGCGACTACACCGATATCGCCAGCCCCAGCGAGCTCGAGTTCAACGCGCGGATCGCCGTGAACCTGGACGCACCGGTGCTGCTGGCGTTGCGTGGGGCGGGCCGCACCCCCGACGAGGTGTACCAGCTCGGGCAGATCTGTGCCGCCGAGTTGCGTTCCCAGCATGCGCATCTGGTGGGTGTCGTGGTGAACCGGTGCGAACCGGAGGATCTCGATGCGGTGGTGGTCGCGTTGGTTCCGATGCACGTACCGGTGTGGAGTCTGCCGGAGATCCCGCTGCTGGTGGCGCCGACGGTGGCCGAACTGCAGAACGCCATCGACGGGGAGCTCTACAGCGGAGACGTCGAACTGCTGCAACGGGAGGCACTGCAGGTGATGGTCGGGGGGATGACCGCCGAGCACATCCTCGAGCGGCTCACCGACGGCATGGTGGTGATCTCCCCGGCGGATCGGTCCGACGTCCTGCTCGCGGTGGTCAACGCCCATGAGGCGGAAGGATTCCCGTCCATCGCCGGGATCATCATGAACGGCGGGTTGCGGCCGCACCCCGCGATCGCGAAGCTGATGGCCGGCCTGCGCCCGAGCCTGCCGATCCTGACCACCGACCTGGGCACCTTCGACACCGCGTCCGCGGCTGCGCGTACCCGTGGCCGGGTCGCCGTCGGCTCGCAGCGCAAGGTGGACACCGCACTGAGTCTGATGGAGCGGCGCGTGGACTCCGCGGACCTGCTGGCGTGGCTGCAGGTCGAGCGTCCGGAGGTGGTCACCCCGCAGATGTTCGAGTACCAACTGATCGAACGCGCTCGCGCCGATCGACGGCACATCGTGCTCCCCGAGGGGGACGACGACCGGATCCTGCGCGCGGCCGGACGGCTGCTGCAACGCAAGGTGGCGGACCTGACCATCCTCGGGGACGAGGCGCTGGTGCGTCGGCGGGCCGCCGAACTCGGTGTCGACCTCGACGGTGCCGCGGTCCTGAATCCGCCGGACTGCGAGTACACCGAGCGGTTCGCGGTCGAGTACGCGCGGCTGCGGGCACACAAGGGCATGACCGTCGAACGCGCCCGGGAGGTGATGACCGACGTCTCCTACTTCGGAACGATGATGGTGCACACCGGAATTGCCGAGGGCATGGTCTCCGGCGCCGTGCACACCACCGCCCACACCATCCGTCCTGCGTTCGAGATCATCAGGACCGAACCCGGGGTGTCGACGGTGTCGAGCATTTTCCTGATGTGCCTGGCGGATCGGGTCCTCGCCTACGGTGACTGCGCCGTGGTGCCCGATCCGACGGCCGAGCAACTCGCGGACATCGCGATCTCCTCTGCGGGCACGGCGGCGCGGTTCGGCATCGACCCCCGGATCGCGATGCTGTCCTACTCGACCGGCGACTCCGGTGCCGGCGTCGAGGTGGACAAGGTCCGCATGGCCACGGCGCTGGTCCGGGAGCGACGTCCGGACCTGTTGGTGGAGGGGCCGATTCAGTACGACGCCGCCGTGGAGCCGAGCGTGGCCACCACGAAGCTGCCGGACTCGCAGGTCGCCGGTCGGGCCACGGTCTTCGTGTTCCCGGACCTGAACACCGGCAACAACACCTACAAGGCGGTGCAGCGCAGCGCCGGCGCCGTCGCCGTTGGGCCGGTGCTGCAGGGGCTGAACAAGCCGGTCAACGACCTCTCCCGGGGCGCGCTCGTGCAGGACATCGTCAACACGGTGGCAATCACCGCCATCCAGGCGCAGGGCATCGCGACGGGGGAGGAGAGCGCGTGAAAGGGTCGGTACTGGTAGTCAATTCGGGATCATCGTCGATCAAGTACCAGCTCGTCGACCCGGACAGTGGGGACGCGCTCGCGGCCGGGTTGGTCGAGCGGATCGGGGAGCCCGACGGTGTGATCACCCACCGCTACCGGGGCGCGGACCGTGAACACCGTGGCCCGATCACCGATCACGCGCACGGTCTGCGGTTGGCGTTCGGCATGTTCGCCGAGGACGGCGTGGATCTGGCCACGGCGGGGATCGCGGCGGTCGGACACCGGGTGGTGCACGGCGGCGAGGTGTTCTACCGGCCCACGCTCATCACCCCCGACGTACTCGCCGAGATCTCCCGGCTCTCGGCGCTCGCACCGTTGCACAACCCCGCGAACGCCATCGGCATCGAGAGCGCGATGCTCGCCCTGCCGTCCGTGCCGCACGTCGCAGTGTTCGACACCGCCTTCTTCCACACCCTGCCCGCGCGGGCCCGCACCTACGCCGTGGACGCGGCCGTCGCGGCGGCACACGGTGTGCGCCGCTACGGTTTTCACGGCACCTCCCACGAGTGGGTGTCCGCGCGGGTCGCCGAGGTGCTCGGACGCGATCTGACGGAGCTGAACCAGATCGTGCTGCACCTGGGCAACGGGGCGTCGGCGTCCGCCATCGCCGGCGGGCGGGCAGTCGACACGTCGATGGGACTGACCCCGCTCGAAGGGCTCGTGATGGGTACCCGCAGCGGCGACATCGACCCCGGGCTCGTGATGCACCTGCGGCGCAGCGCCGGACTCGACGTCGACGAGATCGACGACCTGCTCAACCGGCGGTCCGGACTCAAGGGGCTGTGCGGCGTCAACGACTTCCGGGAACTGCGCCGCCTGATCGACGAGGGCGACGCCGCCGCGGCGCTGGCCTACGACGTCTACGTCCATCGGCTGCGCAAGTACATCGGCGCCTACCTGGTCGCACTCGGCGGCGTCGACGCGATCACCTTCACCGCGGGCGTGGGGGAGAACGCCGTCGAGGTGCGGGCCGATGCGCTGTCCGGCCTGCACCGGCTCGGCATCGAGATCGACCCCGCACGCAACGCCGTGCGCAGCCACGAACCCCGCGTCATCTCCACCGACGGCTCCGCGGTCACCGTTCTCGTCGTGCCGACCAACGAGGAACTCGCGATCGCCCGCTTCGCCCGGGAGTTCGCCGGCTAGGCGTTCCGGGGATGCCGCGGCTCACCACCAGGTGCGGGGGCGGGTCCGGTTGGCGAGATCGACGAGGGTGTTCCGGTGCGCACGGCTGGACGTGTTGCGGGCCAACGCGCGCAGCACGGTCTCGGTTCCGGCGCGCAGGCCCCGTTCGGTGAACTCGGCGCCGAGGACGGGGCCGCGGTCGCGGTCGGCGACATGGCCGGACAGCACCCAGTCGAGGGCGGTGCCCAGGACCACCGCACGCATCTGCAGCGCTCGGCCCTCGTCGGGCGGCAGCGCCTGCACGCGACCCGCGGCGTCCCGCAGCGCCGCCTCGTCCAGCCTTGCGATCGGTGCCCCCGACAGCCGGGTCAGGGCCGCGGTCATCCGGGCGGTGGAGTAGAGGCGCGACGTCGGCGGGATCTGGTCCAGCGCGGCGACCGCGCCGGCGATGTCGCCCCGGTCGGCGAGCTGCCGGGACAGGCCGAATGCGGCGCTCACCACTCCCCGGTCGGTGCGCCACACCGTGCCGTAGTACTTCTCGGCGAAGGTGCGCCACTGGTGGGGATCGTCGGTGTGCCAGTGCTGCAGGATCAGTTCGGCGGTCGCGGCCAGCGCCAGCTTCGGGGCGATCTCCCCGGGCAGCGCGGCCAGCGTCACGTCGAAGTACGTCATCGCGGCCTCGTACTCGCCGACGAGCAACGCCACCATGCCGCGGTACCAGTCGACCCGCCAGTTGCCGCTCTTCGTCTCGGGGACCGTGTCGAGGACCCGGCCTGCGGACTCCCCGTCCCCGAGGTCGAGGAGGGCCTTCGTCTCGGCGAGCGCGATCTCCGTGGTGAACCCGGGCCCGCCGTCGGCGGTCCGTTCGAGGCCGCCCGCGCGGGCGCGGCGGATCGCGTCGAGGCTCTGGGCCGGTTCGGCGTGCACCGTCGCGGCGATCAACGTGGCACTGGGATCGGACGGATCGATCAGTGGAACGGACAGCGCGGCAACGACATCCCGCGCCTCAATGGTGCCGTCGTGCTGTCGCCCGTCGAGGTAGACGTCGGTGCCTCGGACCGCCCACTCGGTGCCGAACACGGTGCGTCCGGGGCTGAACACCTCCGACAGGCCGGGGCGTTCCTCCCCGCTCTGCTGGGCCAGCACCTCGCGGAGCACGCCGATCAGTTGGCCCGCGGCCTCGGCGGCGCCGCCGAACCGGCGATCGGGGTCGGGGTCGGTGGCGCGCAACAGGAACCGGTACAGCGACTCGTGCTCGGCGAGGAGTGGTGCGTCCGCCGGGGCCGGGATACCCGCCCGGTAGTGCCCGTTCTCCGAGGGCATGTTCAGGCACATTACGGCCAGCGTGCGTCCGACGGTGTAGATGTCGGTCGCGACGGTGGGACCGGTGCGGAGGATCTCCGGGGCCTGGTAGCCGGGGGTGCCGTACAGGTAGCCGAAGTCCTCGAGGCCTGCCACCGCACCGAGGTCGATCAGCTTGACCTGATCGTCGGTGATCATGATGTTCTCCGGCTTGAGGTCGTTGTACGCCAAGCCGATCGAGTGCAGGTAGTCCAACGCGGGCAGCACCTCGAGCAGGTACGCGATGGCCTGGTCGACGGGGAGTCGTTCGGGGCGCGGCCGGGCGCGAAGCGCGTCGCGCAGGGAGTGTCCGCCGACGTACTCCATCACGATGAAGCCGACGCTGCTGCCGTCCGGTTCCGGGTGCTCGACGAAGTTGTAGATTTTCACGATTCTCGAACTCTCGACCTCGGCGAGGAACTGCCGTTCGGCCAGCGCAACCGCCTGCGCCTCGGAATCCCCGGAATGCAGCAGGCCCTTGAGCACCACCCATCGGTCGCTGACGTTGCGGTCGATGGCCAGGTAGATCCAGCCCAGCCCGCCGTGCGCGATGCAGCCCTGCACCTCGTACTGGCCGGCCACCATGTCCCCGGCCGCCAGCCGTGGCGAGAAGTCGAACCCGGCGTGGCAGGCCGGGCAGTTGCCCGTGGTGTCGTCGAGTCCTCCGCGTCCCACCGGCTTTCCGCACTTCCAGCAGAACCTCTTGTTCACGGCGACAACGGGTTCCGTCATCACCGCGGTGGAAGGATCGGGCATCGCAAAGGACGGGACCTCGACCAGTCCGCCGCCGATACGACGACGCGCGCTCGTGCGGGTCCGCCCGGACCGGCTGCGCCTGCTGCTGCGCGCCGAGCCCGACCGGCCCGACGTGTCCTCCTCACCGGGGGTGGCGGCGGGGGCCGGCGCGGGCGTCGCCTGCGTGGGCCGTGCTCCCTGGGTGGGCCGTGCGGCCCGAGTGGGGGGCACCTCGTCGGGGGTCTCGCTCATCGCCTCGTTCAGTCCTCGTAGTGCGGCGTCGGAGGTGCGGGAGCGGGACCGATCGTGCCCAGCCAGCGGTTGTGGATGCGCTGCCACGTCCCGTCACCGCGGATCCGCTCCAGGGTCCCGTTGACCTGCCGCACAAGATCGGTGTCCGACTTGTTGACACCGATCCCGTACGGCTCGGAACTCATTGCGGGGCCGACGAGTTCGAGGTTCGGGTCCTGGGAGGCCAGGCCCGCGAGGATCGAATCGTCGGACGTCACCGCGTCGACCTGACGCTGCTGCAACACCACCAGGCAGTCGCCCCAGTTCGGCACCGACAACACCGTCGCCTCCGGCTGCACCTGCTGAATGCGCTGCAGGTTCGTCGTGCCCGCGACCGCGCACACCCGGCGGCCGGAGAGGTCTGCCGCGTCCCGGATGCCGGACCCCTTCATCGCCAGGACCCGTTGCCCGGCTTCGTAGTACACGGTCGAGAACCCCACCTTCGCCCGCCGTTCACATGTGATGGTCATCGTCTTCACGACCACATCGACGGTCCGGTCGTCGAGCGCCGCAACACGATCCGCCGACGAGAGGATGCGGAACTCGATCCGGTCCGGGTCGCCGAACAGGTCACGAGCGACTTCGTGGGCGATGTCCACGTCGAAGCCCTCGATGGTGCCCGTCGCGGGATTGCGGAAGCTGAACAGGTTGCTACTGGTGTCCAGGCCGACGAGCAGCCTGCCGCGCGCCCGGATCCGGTCGAGAGCGGGTGTCGGCGCTGTGGAGCCCGCCGGTGCCGGGCGCAGGCTCGCGGTCGGGTCGCCGCAGTCCGGGGTGGGAGCGGTCGAGGTGGGCGACGCGGCGATCGCCGCACCCGACGGCAGCGGCGGCTCGAGGTACGTCGACGACGGCTCGGACGAGTCGGGTTCGGCGGTGGTGGCGCACCCACAGACCACCGCGGCGACGGCGGCCAGCAGAGCCCCCCACCGGCGGGCGGCAGTCCGGCGGCGCGTCACTGGTACTCCCGCAGCCGGGGCCACAGGCCGATCGCCACACCGGCGACCGCCACCGCGGCCAACCCGAGGATGCCCGGCGCCAGGCCGGTCAGCATCGACAGCGCCCGGTCGACACCCCGTCGCAGTTCCGTCCGTGTCTCCCCGATCGCATCGGTCAGCTGGGTGTCGGCGGCGGCGTACTGCGCGGCAGAGCCGTCACCACCCGGTGCGACGGCGACGGTGACGGCCGCCTGCCAGTCGCCGCGGGCGAGCAGCGCCATCAACCGGGTGTGCGCGCTCGCCCATGCCGAGCGGGCTCGGCCCGCGGCCGCGACCTCGTCGGACCCGACCTGCGGACCGACGCGTGCGACGCCGTCGAGCGTCGACCCGAGCTCGTCGAGGTGTCTTTCGAAGTCGCTGTTGTAGCGTCCGGTGAAGTCGCGGCGCACCAGTCCCAGCGTCTCGTCGGCGCGGGCCTGCTGCGCCAGGATCCGCGCGGTGGTCAGCTCGGTCAGCGGCCGCGCGCCGTGGTCGAGCGCGCGGGCGGTGGACGTCGCGGAGACGACCCCGGCGATCACCAGCCACCCCAGTGACGCGGTGACCGCCAGCGACGCCACGATCAGCCCCGCGTTCAGGCGTCGGCGGGTCCGGCGGGCGAGGAGCACGTGTGCCAGCAGCAGCGCGGCCAGGGTTGCCATCAGCAACGCGATCGACAGCCACGGCGGGGTCGCGAACTCGGCCTGGGTCTGCACGACCCGCGCGGCCTGTGCGGCATGCAACTGCTGTGCCAACGGCAGCAACGTCGACTGCATCATCGTCGACGCCTCGCTCAGGTACGCCGATCCCACCGGATGACCGTCTCTGTTGTTGGTGCGGGCCGTCTCGATCAGACCGGTGTAGACGGGCACCCCCACCGACAGTTTCGCCAGCAGGTCGTGCGAGGCGGTGTCGGAGGTGTCGATCCCCGCGGCGGCGTCGACCAGGTCGGCGCCCGCGTCGGCGATCGCCTGCGTGTAGCGGTCGCGGACGGCGATCGGCTCGACGCCGCCGGACAGGAAGGCCGTCGTCGCCGCGGCATCGGCGATGGACAGCGAGCTGTAGATGTCCTGGGCCGCGAAGGCGAGTGGTTCGACCTCCGACTGCAGGGCGTCGAGGGTGCGCTGCCGGTCCGTGACCTGTGCCGCGGCCACGGTTCCGGAGACCATCGCCGCGATGACCAGTCCGATGCCGAGCATCGTGATCCGGGAAGGGCTGGTGCGCAGCCGCGATCGCAGCCGCGCGGACGGGCCGACCGGATCGCCGTCCGGCCCGGCGCCACGCGGCTGCGTGGAGGGGGCCACCCGTACAACCACCGCGCATCCCTTCGCACCTGGCTCGATCGCCGGACAGAGGGCAGCATATAAGCAGTAACCGTGCTTCGGCTCGATCGACTGGCTAAGTTCGAGGCGCGCGGTTCCGAAGGCGCATGATGCGTCTCGTACCCGGCCCGTCGGCCGGGTACGAGGTGATCCGAGTACACGGGGTAGGTGAGCGAAGTCGATGCGCGGTGACGGGGACGGCTGGGCGAAGAGCGGAGACGGCAGCCGCTACTGGGGACGGTACGGCGCTGCCGGTCTGCTGCTGCGTGCCCCGATGCCCGGCGGCGGGTCGGCCGTGCTGCTCCAACACCGGGCCGCGTGGAGCCATCAGGGCGGAACATGGGCCCTGCCGGGCGGAGCGAGGGACTCGCACGAGACCACCACCCACGCCGCGGTTCGGGAAGCCGAGGAGGAGGCCGGGATCGACTCCGCCCACCTACGGGTGCGGGCAGAACGAGTCACCGCCCGCGCCGCCGGCGGGGACTGGACGTACACGACGGTGATCGCGGACGCCGAGTTCACACTGGACACCGTGCCGAACGGGGAGAGCACCGAACTGCGCTGGGTGCCCGAGGATCAGGTGACGGACCTGCCGCTGCACCCGGGCTTCGAGGCGAGCTGGCCGGGATTGCGGGCCGCCCCGGTGCGCTTGCTCCTCGACACCGCCAACGTCGTCGGGTCGCGTCCCGACGGCTGGTGGCGGGACCGCGCAGGCGCGACCGGGCGGCTACTCGCCGGCATCGCGGCAACCCTGCCGCGGACGATCGAGCTCCCGGACGGCGGGTTCGGTTGGCTGCCGCGGGTCGAGGCGGTGCTCGAAGGTCAGGCCGCGGCCGTCGCCGAGGCGGACGTGCGGGTTCCGGTGCACGTCGCGTCGGGAAGCGGCGACGACACCCTCGCACTCCTCGCGACCGGCCCGGGCGGGGCGACCACCCTGACCGGCGTCGCGGGTGAACTGACCGCCGTCGTCACCGCCGACCGCGGCCTGCGTGACAGGCTGCCGGAGACGGTGCTGCGCTTCTCGCCCTCCACCGTGCTGTCCTGGTTGGACTGACCGCTTCGCCCACCCTCGCCGAGGTTCCCTAATGTCACATTGGGTATCGCCAAGTGAGCCAATGTGACATCAGGGAACAGCTGGCGAGGGGGGAACGGGGTCAGCGGGCGGCGGCGTTGCGGTCGAGGGCGTCGGCGAGGAAGCGGGCCGCGGCCTGCGGATCGCGGGCCTCGGTGATCGCCCGTACCACGGCGACCCGGGTGGCGCCCGCGTTCAGGACTTCGGGCAGGCGCTCCTCGTCGATGCCGCCGATCGCGAACCACGGCATCATCGGATCCGACTCGGCGACCTGGCGGACCAGCTCGAGACCGGAGGCGCTGCGGCCGGGCTTGGTCGGGGTCGCCCACACCGGACCGGTGGCGAAGTAGTCGACACCTTCCTCGATCGCGGCGAGCTGCGCCTGCGCACGACTGCCGGTCGAGCGGCCGATCACCACGTCCGGCCCCACGATCTCGCGCGCATAGTGCACCGGCAGGTCGCCCTGCCCGAGGTGCAGCACGTCGGCCCCGGACGCCAGCGCGAGGTCGGCGCGGTCGTTGACGGCGAGCAGTGCACCGTGTCGTCGGCACGCGGCCGCCAGTTCGGCGAGCGCCGCCAGCTCCTCGCGGGCCTCGATCCGGCCGAACTCGCGTTCGCCTGCCGAGCCCTTGTCACGGAGCTGGATGATGTCGACACCGCCGGACAGGACGGCGTCGGCGAACTTCGCCAGGTCGCCGCGCTCCCGTCGGGCGTCGGTGCACAGGTACAGGCGCGCGGTGGCGAGGCGTTCGCGCGGTGTCGGGTGATGACCGGCTTGCGAGGTGGGCACGGGGCCAACGGTAGTCTCTGGGTGAACGAAAGTGACACGGGAGTCCCGGCGAACGCGGGGCTGAGAGGGGGCTCGCGAGCCCCGACCGTCAGACCTGACCCGGATCATGCCGGCGCAGGGAGTGAGGTGGAGTGGTGAACGGAACCGTCGCGGTGGTCGGTGGCGGCGTGATCGGACTGTCGATCGCGTGGCGCGCGGCCCGGTCCGGGTGGGCGGTGACCCTGCACGACCCGGCCGTCGGGTCGGGGGCGTCGTGGGTGGCGGGCGGCATGCTCGCCCCGCTGTCCGAGGGCTGGCCCGGCGAGGACGAGGTGCTCGCCGCCGGGGCCGCGTCCCTGGACCGCTGGCCGGGGTTCGGGGCCGAACTCGAACGGGCGACGAGCGAGACGCTGTTCACCTCGCAGAGTTCGATGACCGTCGCGCTGGACGCCGCCGACGCGACGGACCTGCGCACCGTCGCCGAGTGGCTCGACGGGCGCGGCTACCGGCTGGACCTGTTGACCCGCGCGCAGATCCGGGAAGCGGAACCGTCCCTCGCCCCGACGATCAGGCTGGCGCTGCTCGCCGCCGCCGAGTTCGCCGTCGACAACCGCGCGCTGGTGCGGGCGCTGCGGTCCGCGTGTACCGCCGCCGGGGTGACGTTCGTGGCCGAGGCCGTCGCGGACGTGGACGCGCTGCCCGCCGATCAGGTGGTACTCGCCGCAGGCACGGCCGCGGCGCGGCTGTGGCCGGGGCTGCCGGTGCGACCGGTCAAGGGGGAGGTGTTGCGGCTGCGGTATCGGCCCGGCGTGGCGCCCGCGCCGAGCCGGACGATCCGCGCCAGCGTCCACGGCAGGCCGGTGTACCTGGTACCCCGCGGCGACGGACTGGTCGTCGGCGCCACCCAGCACGAGTCCGGTGACGACACCGCCGTGACCGTGGCCGGGGTCCGGGACCTGATCGCCGACGCGCAGGCCCTGATGCCCAGCATCGGCGAGTACGAACTGCACGAGACTGCCGCGGGTCTGCGCCCGATGAGTCCCGACAACCTGCCGATCCTGGGCCGGGTCACCGACCGGGTGGTGCTCGCCGCCGGGCACGGCCGCAACGGCATCCTGCTGACCCCGCTGTCCGCGGACGCGGTGGTCGCCGAACTGAACGGCACGCCGCTGCCGGAGGCGACGTCCTGCCGCCCGGAACGCTTCGGCACACTGGTTTCGACGCACGAATGAGGAATCGATGACAGACATGGTGAACATCGGGATCACCGTCAACGGCGAGGACCACCAGCTGTCCGAACCGACGACGGTGGCGCAGCTTCTCGCCCGTCTCGGCCTGCCCGAGAAGGGCATCGCGGTCGCGGTGGACGGCGCCGTCGTCCCGCGCGCCACGTGGGACCGCGTGATCGAAAAGGGTTGGGAGATCGAGATCCTCACGGCGGTGCAGGGTGGGTGACCAGCTGACGATCGCCGGTCGCACCTTCGGGTCCCGGCTGATCATGGGGACCGGCGGTGCCGCGAACCTGACGGTGCTCGAGGAGGCGCTCGTCGCGTCCGGTACCGAACTGACCACCGTCGCCATGCGCCGGGTCGATGCCGCCGGTGGCACCGGCGTGCTCGACCTGTTGCGCCGGTTGGACATCGCGCCGCTGCCGAACACCGCCGGTTGTCGTGGTGCGGCGGAGGCGGTGCTGACCGCGCAGCTGGCCCGGGAGGCGCTGGAAACCGACTGGGTCAAGCTCGAGGTGATCGCCGACGACCGTACCCTGCTGCCCGATGCCATCGAACTGGTCAGTGCCGCAGAGCAACTCGTAGACGACGGCTTCACGGTGCTGCCGTACACGACCGACGACCCGGTGCTGGCGAAGCGGCTCGAGGACGTCGGTTGCGCGGCGGTGATGCCGCTGGGCGCACCGATCGGCACCGGGCTGGGCATCTGCAACCCGCACAACATCGAGATGATCGTCGAGGCGGCGGGGGTGCCGGTGATCCTCGACGCCGGCATCGGTACCGCGAGCGACGCGACCCGTGCGATGGAACTCGGCTGCGACGCAGTGCTGCTGGCGACCGCGGTCACCCGTGCCAAGGATCCGGCCCTGATGGCGTCCGCGATGGCGTCGGCCGTCACCGCCGGGTACCAGGCGCGGCGGGCCGGCCGGATCCCGAAGCGGTTCTGGGCGCAGGCGTCGTCACCCGAACTATAGGATTTTCGTCCGCCGCGCGGCCTGCCGGACGGGTCGCGCGGCGGTAGTCTCGACAACGTGAACGAGCAGCAATCCGGTCACGCACATCCTGACGGGCAACGAGCCGACGGGAACTTCGAGCTGGCCGCACCCGGAACCATCGACGTCACCCCGGAGATCGACGAGATCGGCGAGCTGCTGCGCAAGTCCGGTCGCGCCCGGCTCGAAGAGGGCCCCGACGCGCCGTGGCGGCACGGCTACCCGTACGACAAGAAGATGACGCGGCGGCAGTACGAGTTCCGCAAACGTGCCCTGCAGATCGAGATGCTCAAGCTGCAGGCATGGGTCAAGGAGAACGACGAGAAGATCGTCATCATCTTCGAGGGCCGGGACGCGGCGGGCAAGGGTGGCGCGATCAAACGGTTCACCGAACACCTCAACCCCCGTGGTGCCCGTGTGATGGCGCTCGAGAAGCCCACCGAACGCGAGCGGACCCAGTGGTACTTCCAGCGGTACGTGGCGCACCTGCCCGCCGGCGGCGAGATCGTCCTGATGGACCGGTCCTGGTACAACCGGGCAGGCGTGGAACGGGTCATGGGCTACTGCACGCCCACCGAGTACCTCGAATTCACCCGATCGGCACCGGAATTCGAACGCATGCTGGTGCAATCGGGCATTCGTCTGGTCAAGTTCTGGTTCTCGGTCGGGCGGGAGGAACAGCACGCGCGGTTCGTGGCCCGGAGCACCGACCCGGTCAAGCAGTGGAAGCTCTCGCCGACCGACCTGGCGAGCCTCGACAAGTGGGACGCCTACACCGAGGCCAAGGAGAACATGCTGTTCTACACCGACACCCCGCACGCGCCGTGGACGATCGTCAAGTCCAACGACAAGAAGCGGGCGCGGCTCGAGGCGATGCGCTGGGTGCTGTCGAAGTTCGACTACGCAGGCAAGGACCCGCGGGTCGTCGGGACCCCGGATCCGTTGATCATCGGTCCGCCGCAGACGGTGTACGACGAGGGCGAGATGCCTGCCGACCGGTTCCCGACCATCCCCGATCCGGTGAGCGGGAACGGTCAGGTCCGACCCTGACATCCCCGACGCGCGCCGTGTCGCGACGACGTCGCGGCCCCGGCGCGGTACCGGCGTGTCATCCCTGAGGACGACACGACGCGCGACCTGTGGAGGATGTGCGCGCCGGGTTTTTCCGGAATGCTGGCGGGCATGATTGAAGTGAGGGGATTGACGAAGACATTCGGGGACGTGAGGGCGGTCGACGACCTGACCTTCACCGTGCGTCCCGGAATCGTCACCGGCTTCCTGGGCCCGAACGGCGCAGGCAAGTCGACAACCATGCGGATGATCCTCGGTCTGGATCGGCCCACCGCCGGTGTCGCGCTGATCGACGGCAAGCCGTACCACGACCTGAAGCAGCCGCTGCGCACCGTCGGTGCCCTGCTGGACGCCAAGTGGGTGCACCCCAACAGGTCCGCGAAAGCGCACCTGCAGTGGATGGCCGCATCCAACGGGATCCCGGGCTCGCGCGTCGACGAGGTGCTGCGGCTGGTCGGCCTGACCGAGGTCGCGGGCAAGAAGGCCGGCGGGTTCTCGCTCGGCATGGCGCAGCGGCTCGGGCTGGCGGGTGCGCTGCTCGGTGACCCGAAGGTGCTGCTCTTCGACGAGCCGGTCAACGGTCTCGACCCGGAGGGCATCGTCTGGATCCGCAAGTTCATGCAGCAGCTGGCCGCGGAGGGGCGCACCGTCCTCGTGTCCAGCCATCTGCTGTCCGAGATGGCGCTGACCGCGGAACATCTCGTCGTGATCGGTCGCGGCCGACTCGTCTCCGACTCGCCGGTCCACGAGTTCGTCGACCGGTCCTCCGAGTCGTCGGTGCGGGTGCGCAGCCCGCAGCTCGACGCACTGAAGTCCGCGCTGGTCGCACAGGGTCTGGCCGTGCAGTCGGACGGCGTCGGGGAGAACGGGGCCGCGGTGCTGATCGTTCGTGGCGCCACCACCGACACGGTCGGGCAGATCGCCGGTGGACGGGGCATCGTCCTGCACGAGCTGTCCGCGCAGCGTGGCTCGCTCGAGGACGCGTTCATGAAGATGACCGGCGACGACGTGCAGTACCAGGCCGACGTGATGGGAGGGGCGCTCTGATGGGTGTCGTGGCAGCGGAACGCATCAAGCTCACCTCGACGAAGTCGCCGTTGTGGTGCACCGTCGCGATCATCGCGCTCGGGCTCGGCCTGGCCGCGGTGATCGGTCTGACCGCGAAAGTGAGCCTGACCGCGTACAACGACCAGCTCGCGAACGGCGAGAATCCGGGCATGGACCCGTTCCTGCCCACGCTGGCCGACGCGGTCGGCGGCGTGACCGGATTCGGCGTGCTCGTCCTGATGATCCTGGCGGCGCTGGCGGTGACCAGCGAGTACCGGTTCGGGATCATCCGGACCACCTTCCAGGCGGTGCCGAAGCGCGACACCGTGCTGATCACCAAGGCCGGGCTGATCGGGATCTTCGGTGCCGTGCTGACGTTCGTGCTGACCTTCGGCGCCTACGCGATCGCCAAGACCACCGCGGGCAGCGAGGCCGGTGCCCTCCTGAAGCTCTCCGGATCCGACGCCTGGCGTGCGATCTACGGCGTGCCGATCTACGCGCTGCTGTGCGTCGTGCTCGCCGTCGCGGTCGGGTCGCTGGTGCGGCAGTCGGCCGGCGCGATCACCCTGCTGCTGTTGTGGCCGCTGCTGATCGAGTCGCTGTTCGGCCTGTTCGGCAAGGTGGGCCGGGAGATCCAGCCGTTCCTGCCGTTCGCGAATGCCAACCACTTCCTCGGCTCCGATCAGGGCATCGACTGGCACTGGGGTCCGTGGGGCAGCCTGGTGTACTTCACCGCGTTCGTCGCGGTCGTGTTCGGGGCGGCCCTGTTCGTCGTCAACCGCCGCGACGCGTAGGCACTTCGTGCCTGTGAGTCCTTTTGGCCCCCACGCGGGCCAAAAGGACTCACAGGCGCATGTGTGTGACCGGTGGTTACACTTCGTCGATGACCGAGCAACCCGAGGGCGGTGACGGACGCGGCCGCGTCGCGTCGGCCCTGGCCTGGGCGTTGGCGGTCGACAGGGCGCCCGCCGCGGTGGACGCAGTCCGCCGGGTGCGCCGGGCGCTGCCCGGCGATCCGGGGTTCGGGGACCCGCTCTCCACCGCCGGACCGGGCGGGGCGCGGGCCGTCGCCCGGGTCGCCGACCGACTCCTCGACGACCACCCCGGGGTCTCCCGGGAGGTCGGCCTCGGCGCGCTGCAGGTGTGGCAGGCGCTGCTCGAACGCACCGGCCGCGGCCGCGGCACCCGCGCGATGACGCTCGTGTTCACCGATCTGGTCGGCTACTCGGACTTCGCGCTCGCCGCCGGCGACGAGGCGACGGTCGAGCTGCTCCGCGCGGTCGCGCGGGCGATCGAACCACCGGTCGCCGACCACGGCGGCCACGTCGTCAAACGGATGGGCGACGGCATGATGGCCGTCTTCGCCCGACCGGATGGCGCGCTCGAGGCGGTGTTCGAGGCCCGCGCCGCACTCGCGACGGTCGAGTGTCACGGCCACCGGCCCCGGATGCGGGTGGGCGTGCACACGGGCATGCCCAGGCAGGTCGGTGCCGACTGGCTCGGCGTGGACGTCAACGTCGCCGCGCGAGTGATGCAGGCGGGGGCCGACGGCAAGGTGATGGCGTCGGCGGCCACCGTCGACGCCCTGGGCTCCGACCGCCTCGACGAGCTGGGATTGCGGGTCCGTCCCTACCGCCGCGGACTGTTCGCCAGCGCCCCGCGCGGAGTGCCGAACGACCTCCAGATGTACACCGTTCGGCCGCTGTGACGCGACCATTGCCTCCAGTGCCAACGGCGCCGACACTGGAGGCATGGTTGATCGGGAACAACGCACACCCTTTTACGGACTCGTCCTGATCCTCGCCGCGATGGCGGGTGCGTTCGCCGTGAACTACTACGGCTACGGGGCCTACTGGTTCCGTATCGCCGTGTATCTCGTGGCGGCGGCCGTGGTCGCGGTCGGGTTCGTGATGACGTTCAGGGACTACTCGCGCTGACCTTCCTCCGCGCCCACGTGCAGGCGCCAGAGCGGCGAGACGGGCCCGTGTCCCGCGCCGAGGTCGTAGGACGCCGCGAGGCAGCGGGTCACCCATTGCTTCCCGAACTCGACGGCCTCGGGCATCGTGCGGCCGTGCGCCAACGCGCACGCCACCGCGGCGGCGAGCGTGTCGCCGCCGCCGTGATCGTTGCCGGTGTCGATCCGCGGGCTGGTGAACTCGTGGAAGCGCTCACCGTCGAACAGCAGGTCGGTCGATTCGGTCGACGTGCGCAGGTGCCCACCCTTGACGAGGGCCCACTGCGCCCCCAATCCGTGGAGCGCCTCGGCGGCGCGACGGGCGGTCGCGTCGTCCACGACGTCGACACCGGTGATCAGCCGCACCTCGTCGAGGTTCGGCGTGACCAGCGACGCGATCGGGATCAATGTGTGCCGCACCGCGTCGAGGGCCTCCGCGTGCAGCAGTGGGTCGCCGTGCATGGACGCGCACACCGGGTCCACCACCAGCGGGACCGGTTGCCCCTTGCCGATGCCCACCTCGGTGCACACCTGCGCGACGGACTCGATGATCGCGGTGGACGCGAGCATGCCGGTCTTCGCGGCGCTCACCCCGATGTCGCCGACCACGCTGCGCACCTGGTCGGCGACGATCTGCGGCGGAATCTCGTGAAAACCACTGACCCCAACGGAGTTCTGCACCGTCACCGCCGCGACGGCGACGCATGCGTGCACACCGAGCATCGCCATCGTGCGGGAGTCGGCCTGGATTCCCGCACCGCCGCCGGAATCGGTCCCGGCGATGGTGAGGGCGCGGACGGGCGTCTGCCCGTCGGGGGTCAGTGGCAGCAGGTTCACAACGAAAAGCCTATCGATCGGTCGAGACGACGGGCAGGTACACCTGGCCGCCGGAACGGGTGAACTCGTCGGACATCTCCGCCATGCCTGCCTCGATCGCGGTCGCGTCGGTCAGGCCGTGCTCCTCGGCGTAGGCCCGGACGTCGGCGGAGATCCGCATGGAGCAGAACTTCGGGCCGCACATCGAACAGAAGTGCGCGGTCTTCGCCGGCTCCGCGGGCAGGGTCTCGTCGTGGTACTCGCGGGCGGTGTCCGGGTCGATGGAGAGCGCGAACTGGTCGTGCCAGCGGAACTCGAAACGGGCCGTGGACAGCGCGTCGTCACGCTCCTGGGCACGCGGATGGCCCTTGGCCAGGTCCGCGGCGTGCGCGGCGATCTTGTAGGTGACGACACCGACCTTCACATCGTCGCGATTCGGCAGTCCCAGATGCTCCTTCGGGGTCACGTAGCAGAGCATCGCGGTCCCGGCCTGGGCGATCATCGCGGCGCCGATCGCCGACGTGATGTGGTCGTAGGCGGGCGCGATGTCGGTGGCAAGCGGGCCGAGGGTGTAGAACGGCGCCTCCTCGCACCACTCCTCTTCCAGTCGCACGTTCTCGACGATCTTGTGCATCGGCACGTGCCCGGGACCCTCGATCATCACCTGCACGCCATGGGATTTCGCGACCTTCGTCAGTTCGCCGAGGGTCCGCAGCTCGGCGAACTGGGCCTCGTCATTGGCGTCGGCGATCGAGCCGGGACGCAGTCCGTCGCCGAGCGAGAAGGTGACGTCGTAGCGGGCGAGGATCTCGCAGAGTTCCTCGAAGTGCGTGTACAGGAACGACTCCCGGTGGTGTGCCAGGCACCAGGCCGCCATGATCGACCCGCCACGCGAGACGATGCCGGTGACCCGCTTCGCCGCCAGCGGTACGTACCGCAGCAGCACCCCGGCGTGCACCGTCATGTAGTCCACGCCCTGCTCACACTGCTCGATCACGGTGTCGCGGTACAGCTCCCACGTCAGCTTCGTCGGGTCGCCGCCGACCTTCTCGAGTGCCTGGTAGATCGGGACCGTGCCGACCGGGACGGGGGAGTTGCGCAGGATCCACTCCCGCGTCTCGTGGATGTTGCGGCCGGTGGACAGGTCCATGATGGTGTCGGCGCCCCAGCGGGTCGCCCACACCATCTTCTCCACCTCCTCAGCGATCGAGGAGGTCACCGCCGAGTTGCCGATGTTCGCGTTGATCTTCACCGCGAACCGCTTGCCGATCACCATGGGTTCGAGTTCCGGGTGGCGCCGGTTGGCGGGGATCACCGCCCGTCCCGCCGCGACCTCCTCGCACACCAGCTCCGGGGAAACCCCTTCGCGGGCAGCGCAATAGCGCATCTCGTCGGTGATCACCCCGGCTCGGGCCCAGCCGAGTTGGGTGGTGGCACCCTCCGGGCGTGGCCAGGACGCGCGTACCGGCGGCAGGCCGGCGTCGAGGTCGATCCGTGCGGACTCGTCGGTGTACGGGCCGGAGGTGTCGTACAGGTCGAGGTGGTCGCCGGTGGTCAGCTGTACGCGCCGGACCGGAATCGACAGCCCGTCGACCTCGAGGTACCGCTTGCTGCTGCCCGCGATCGGACCGGTCGTGACGGCAGTCGTGGCGACGGCGCCGTCGAAGGTTGAGGTGTCCCTCATCGAAATCTCCCTACGCCGGCATTACCCGGTCAGGTTCATACGGTCGACGGCCCTGTCCGCTCGTGGAGAGCTAGCCGTCCTCTCAGCCCGCTGGTGCGAGCCCCCGTGGGTTTGTTGAGTTGTCGCCGCCGACGATAGCCGGGCGCCTCCCGCGGGTGCGGGCCGGGGAGGCGCACCTGTCCGGTTGGCGAGTTTTCTGCGCGTTCCCTGTCGCGCAAACCTGCACCGACCTATAGTGGCGTGGATCACATTTTTGTTACGGGTGGGCAAGGAGACAAGGCCGATGTTCGCGGACACACCGACCGCCGAGGTGATGAACAATGCAGCTCAGAACCGCTTCGAGCTGTGGCTCAACGGCGACCTCGTCGGCATCCTGGGGTATTACGACCTGGAGTCGAACGGCGGAGCGGTGAGCGCCAAACGGCGGGCGGGAGCGCCGGTGGTGTCCTTCCTGCACACCGTCATCGTCGAGGACTTCGGGCACCGCGGCCTGGCCGCCGTGATGGTCCGACGTGCCCTCGACGCGGCGCGGGGGTACGGCTGGAAGATCCGCCCGGTGTGCACCTACCTGCAGCGATTCGTCGTGGCGAACCCCGAGTACCGGGACATGCTGGTGCCGGTGTGATCGCCCGGCGGCGATTCGGCCACGATTCGACGAAGGATGAGCGACAACTTGTCTGTCGGGCCCGCGCCGGGCGGCGAATCGACCCGAATGCTGATTGCATGACGCCATGTTCAAGCGACACCCGGACCAGGCAGCGGCGGTGACGACGCCCGTCGCTGCGCCCGCCGACCCCGCCCTGGCCGAGGTCGAGCACAATCCCGCACACGCGCGCTTCGACCTCTGGGTCGACGGCGATCTGATCGGCATTCTCGGCTACCGCCGGCTCGACGACCGGGACGGCGCTCCCGAGGACGGCGCCGCCGTCGCGCTCATGCACACCGTCGTCAAGGAGGAGTACGGCGGCCGCGGTTGGGCGGCCGTGCTCGTGCGCGAGGTCCTCGAGGAGGCCCGGGTCCGGGGGTGGCGACTGCACCCCGTCTGCACCTACGTGCAGCGTTACCTCGGCACCCACACCGAGTACCTGGGGCTGCTCGACGACGCCGGCTGATCGGCACATCGGTCCAGCTCGCGGCGGTCCCTGGCCCCAGTCTCGCAATAGAATCGAGGGGAGAGGGAGGACGTGTTCCCTCTCCATCTCGAGGAGGTGTTGGCATCATGTCGACAGCGAACCTGCCCATTGAGAAGCACCCGGACATCGCCGCGCTACGTGACAAGTACGACCAGGCCGCGGGCGACCCGCTCGCGCAGACGAACGAGGGTCTGCTCATGCTGGCCGGCCTCTACATGGCCGCGTCGCCGTGGGTCATCGGATTCAGTGGCACAACCACGCTGATGATGAGCAACCTGATCGCCGGACTCGCGACGGCCGTGTTCGCGTTCGGACTCGCGTCGGCCTTCGGCCGCCTTCACGGAGTCGCATTCACACTGCCCGTCCTCGGCGTGTGGATGATCATCTCGCCGTGGGTGGTCACCGGAGTGTCGACGACGACCGGGATGATCTGGTCGAACGTGGTCTGTGGTGCCGTGGTCCTGGTGCTGGGACTCGGCCTGATGGGTATCGGATTCATGCGCACCAGAAGGTGAGGAACCGGAGCAACCCCGTCGGCGGCCCGGGTTGTCGAGCAGCCGGGGACGGTCGTGACCGTCCCCGGCCGGCTTCGTGGACCCGAATTCCGCGCTAGTCGAGTTCGATGACGACGGGCGCGTGATCGCTGGCGCCCTTGCCCTTTCTCTCCTCGCGGTCGATCGAGGCGCCGGTGACGCGGGCGGCCAACGCGGGGGAGGCGTACTGGAAGTCGATCCGCATGCCCTGCCGCTTCGGGAACCGCAACTGCGTGTAGTCCCAGTAGGTGTACACACCCGGGCCGGGGGTGTGCGGACGGGTCACCTCGGCGAACCCGACCTCCTCGAACGCGGCGAACGCGTCCCGTTCCGGCTGCGACGTGTGGGTCTTGCCCTCGAACAGCGCCGGATCCCACACGTCCTCGTCGGTCGGGGCGACGTTCCAGTCCCCGACCAGGGCGACCTGCGCGTTCGGGTCCTCGGCCAACCACTTCGCGGCGTCGTCCCGCAGTGTCGCGAGCCAGTCCAGCTTGTAGGTGTAGTGCGGGTCCGACAGTTCGCGGCCGTTCGGCACGTACAGGCTCCACACCCGGACCCCGCCGCAGGTCGCGCCGATCGCGCGGGCCTCGACGACCGGGGTCACGACGTCGAGTGTGTCGGGCGCCTGCTTGGCGAACCCGGGCTGCCCCTCGAACCCGACCTGCACGTCCTCGAGCCCGACGCGGGAGACGATCGCCACCCCGTTCCACTGGCTCAGGCCGACGTGCGCGACCTCGTAGCCGAGTTCGGTGAACCGCTCGGTCGGGAACTGGTCGTCCCGGCACTTGGTCTCCTGCATGGCGAGCACGTCGGTGTCGGTGCGGGTCAGCCAGTCCACGATCCGGTCCGTCCGGGCTCGCACCGAGTTCACATTCCACGTCGCCAATCGCATGCCCGCAGCGTAGTGCCGCCCACCGACATCGCGACCGTGCGGGTGGAAGGGAAACTCCACCCGCACGGCGGCTCAGCGCTCGGGTGCGGTGGCGTAGCGGTAGCGGTGATGGTCGATGAGCCCGAGGGTGCGGTACAGCTCGATCGCAGGCGCGTTGTCGGCCTCGACCTGAACGTAGGCGTGGGTGGCGCCACGGCCGCGGCCCCACCGGATCATCTCCGCACAGATCAGCATGCCGAGTCCGCGGCGGCGGTGCGCCGGGGCGACCTCGACGGCCGCAAGCCCCACCCAGCGCCGCCCGTCGGGGGCCTCGGTGATCGCGGCGCGGGCGATTGCGAGCAGTTCGGTCTCCGGGCTGCCGAGCGCACCGAACCCGAGCTCGCCGTCCCGGACCGACGCCAGCACCGCCGGCGCCGATTCCGGCAGGGGCGCGCCGCGGTAGTGGTACAGCGGAAGCCACCCGGGTCCCGGTTCCGGGGAGACCGTCACCAGTGACTCGCCTTCCGGCAGCGTCAGGTTCGTGATGTCGGCGGCCATCACCTGCACCTCCGCCGACAGCGTCCAGCCCTCCGGCGCCGCGCCGAGCCGGTGGGGCAGCAGCAGCGTCAGCGGCTGCCCGCGGTCGGCGTACCAGGCCCGCAGCCGGTCCAGGGTGTCGCCCGAATGCAGGTCACCGATCCGGTGCGCCCGCCCCAGCGGCGCCGCGGCGTTGGCGCGGCGGGTGAACCCCCCGCCGCTGCGGGCCAACCAGCCGTCGATCCACGACTGTTCGGTTCCCGGCCAGCCGTCCGCGGCCGCCAGTTCGAGCGCCCGGATCTCCCGCGTCGTGACCCGGCGCGGCCCGATCGCCTTGAGCGCCACCACCTGGTCCGCGGACACCTGAACCACCCGGCCGTCCTCGGCGCGCACCACCACGGCCGGCGTCAGGGCGACGAGTTCCCCGATGATGTCGGTCAACGGTTGGGGATAGCCCGGCGGCAGTTTGTACCGCAGGACGACCCGGCTGCCGAGTCGCGGCGCGGTGGGCAATTGCACGGTCGCCGCGGACGCGCCCTCGTCCGCGGATGTGGGGCCACCGGTCGGCTCGGGGCTTGCGTCACCGGTCGGCTCGGTGTCGGGTCCGGCACTCGGTTCCGGTGTGGGACCACCGGTCGGCTCGGGGCTTGGACCACCGGTCGACTCGGTGTCGGGTCCGGCACTCGGTTCGGGGGTGGGACCACCACTCGGTTCGGGTGTGGTTGCGTCGCGTTCGGTCGCCTCGCGGCGGCGATGTCTACCGGTGCCCGCTGGGGCGTCAGTCATCGTGTCCGAACGGGTCCTCGACCGTGCCGGGGGTCCAGGTCAGCCCCGGCACGCCCCAGCCGGACCGCTTGATGATCTTCTTCGCGGCGCGCGCGTGCCGCCCGATCAGCACGTCGGTGTAGAGGAAGCCGTCGAGGTGCCCGACCTCGTGCTGCAGCATCCGGGCGAAGAATCCGGTGCCCTCGATCTCGACGGGTTCACCGTTCACGTCGACGCCGGTCACCTTCGCCCAGTCGGCGCGGCCGGTCGGGAACTGCTCGCCCGGCACCGACAGGCAGCCCTCGTCGTCGTCCTCCGGGTCCGGCATCGTCTCGGGGATCTCCGAGGTCTCGAGGACGGGGTTGATCACCTCGCCGCGACGGCGCGCACCCTTGGGGTCGGCGTCGTAGTCGGGGCAGTCGTAGACGAACAGGCGCAGCGGGACGCCAACCTGGTTGGCGGCCAGGCCGACGCCGTTGGCCTCGTCCATCGTGTCGTACATGTCGGCCACGAGTTCGGCGATCTCGGACAGCGGCTGGGTCACCGGCTTGGTCGGCTGGTGGAGTACCGGGTCGCCCACGATCACGATCGGAAGAATTGCCATGCGGGAAAGAATAATGGTGGCGATCGGCCCGGCCGTTTCCCGGTTGCCCCGATGCCGGGGCGTGTTGTCGGGTCGTGGGATCCGCGAGCGACGCGCCGTCGGCGCGAAGCCCTGGGTGAGCGCGGCGACCGTGGTTGAATGGACGCGCAGAAGTACAGGGTTGTAATTCGTCGTCCGGTGAAATGGACCCGATCGGGCGGCCGGGGAGCTTCACGCTTCGCCGAAGTATGGGGCGAGAGCTCGAAGTTGAGGAGTGAGATGGACGGCGCAGTCGCGCGTAGCCGGAATTCGCAGCCCACCGACGACCGGGACGCCAACGAGGTCGGCGCGGACGGACTCACCCGTCGCGATCACGACATCCTGTCCTTCGAGCGCCAGTGGTGGAAGTACGCCGGCGCAAAAGAAGACGCCATCAAGGAACTGTTCGACATGTCCGCGACGCGCTATTACCAGGTCCTCAACGCGCTGGTCGACCGCCCGGAGGCGCTCGCCGCGGATCCGATGTTGGTCAAGCGTCTTCGCCGGTTGCGTGCCAGCCGGCAGAAGGCCCGCGCCGCCCGCCGTCTCGGTTTCGACGTCACCTAGATGCCGCCGACCATGTCCGGACCCGTAAGGTCGAGACGGTGAGCACCCCGCAGCCGGCACCGTCGGGACCCCCACTACGCGCGCTCGCGATGGTTCTCATCGCACTGGCGATCGCCTTCGCGGGCATCGGTGCGATGACCCTGTCCAACTCGGGTTCGGACCCGCAGTCAGCCGATGTCGTGCCCAGCGTCGCGCCGGTCAAGGCGGCCCCGAACAGCCCCGCCGCGTCGGCTCGCCCGACGACCCCGGCGCCGGTCACCAGCGCCGCAGCGGTCGTGGCCTCGGCCGGCGCGCCGACCGCAGCATCGACGTTCGATCGGTCCGCGGTCCAGGTTCGGGTCTTCAACAACAGCACCGTCAGCGGGCTGGCCGCCGAGACCGCCGGGACCCTCGAGTCGGACGGCTGGACGGTGTCCGAGACCGGCAACTACAGCAGTGGCAACGTTGCGAAGACGACGGCCTTCTACAGCGCGAACTCCGCGACCGAGAAGCAAGCCGCGCAGCAGATCGCCGCGGAACTCGGGATCACCGCCGAGCAGCGTTTCGCCGGCATCGCGACCGCATCGCCGGGCGTGATCGTGATCGTCACCTCGCCATAGGCGACCCCCGCTGCCGTTCAACTATGCGGCGTCGTAGACCACCGGTCGGTCGGTTCCACCGGCTGGCTATGATCAGTGCACTTCCAGCCCATCTCGAAGGAGCGGTTTGATGGCCTTGCTTACCCGACGCGATTCGCAGACGACCCGGTCGGGCCGCGTGTCCCTGCGCGTCGTCGCCCCGATGGTTGCGATCGCAGCCGCGGGCCTCACCGCGTGCAGCCCGCCCAACCAGGTCGCGAGCGACGTCCCGGGCACCACCCCGGCGGTGTGGACCGGTGTGGCGGCCCCCGAGGGTGGTCAGGGTGCCGAGGGCCACGGCGCCGAGCATGCCGATCGTCTCAACACCGTGCTCAAGGGCGCGGACGGCAAGGCCGCCGGCACGGTGACCTTCGTCGGCTCCGGCGACAACGTCGTCGTGACCGTCGCCGCGAACGGCCTCCAGCCGGGCTTCCACGGCCTGCACATCCACACGGTCGGTACCTGTGAGGGCGACTTCGCGTCCGCCGGCGGACATCTCCAGGTCGAGGGGCACAGCGGCCACCCGTCGAGCGGTGACCTGCCGTCGCTGTTCGTTCGCGAGGACGGCAACGGGAACCTGACCACCACCACCGACGCGTTCACGATCGAGGACCTGCAGAACCACGGTGAGGGCCGCGCGATCGTCGTGCACTCCGGTGCCGACAACTTCGCCAACATCCCCACCCGGTACGCGCCGGCACCCGACCAGACCACTCTCGACACCGGTGACGCCGGCTCCCGCGTCGCCTGCGGTGTGATCAAGTAACACCACCGCCGAGTCGATCGGGGGCTCCGCCCCGAACACCCGCGACGCCGCGGCCGGATGACCTCGACCACAGGTCGGTTCCCGGTCGCGGCGTTGTCGTCTGCACTGTGGTTGGATTCGGGCTGTGGCAGTCCATTTCGCCGGTTCGCCCCGGCCCACGATCGGCGTCGAATGGGAGGTCGCACTGGTCGACCCGATCACGCGCGACCTGACCAACAGCGCCGCGCAGGTACTGTCCGCCGCCGACGAGCTGGCGGACGGGGCCACGCCGCGGCTGCACAAGGAGTTCCTGCGAAACACCGTGGAACTGGTCACCGGGATCTGTGACACCACCGCCGAGGCGATGGACGATCTGCGGGAGACGATGACGCTGCTGCGCCGGGCCACCGCCCGGGAGAACGTCGAGCTGATGTGCGCGGGCACACACCCCTTCGCGCAGTGGTCTGCGCAGCAGGTGACCCCCAACCCGCACTACGACGAGATGATCGAACGCACCCAGTGGTGGGGTCGGCAGATGCTGATCTGGGGTGTGCACGTGCACGTCGGGGTGTCCTCGGCGCACAAGGTGTTCCCGATCATCAACGCCCTGCTGGTCAAGTACCCGCATCTGCTGGCGCTGTCCGCGTCGTCGCCGATGTGGGCGGGCGTCGACACCGGGTACGCCAGCAACCGGGCGCTGATGTTCCAGCAGCTGCCGACCGCCGGGCTCCCGTTCCAGTTCGAGACGTGGGCGCAGTTCGAGGGCTTCGTGCACGACCAGATGAAGACCGGGGTGATCGAGCGGCTCGGGGCGCTGCACTGGGACATCCGGCCCGCGCCGCAGTGGGGCACCATCGAGGTCCGGGTCTGCGACGGCGTGTCCACGCGAGCGGAGTTGGAGTCGCTCGTCGCGTTGATTCACTGTCTGGTCGTGCACTTCGACCGGCAACTCGACGCCGGTGTGGAACTGCCGGGTATGCCGCCCTGGCACGTGCAGGAGAACAAGTGGCGGGCCGCCCGCTACGGCCTCGACGCCGAGATCATCCTCGACGTCGACAGCAACGAACGCCTCGTCACCGACGACCTCGACGACCTGCTCGAGCAGCTGGCCCCGCTCGCCGCGGAACTCAGGTGTGCGGACGAACTGTCCCGGGTCGCCGACATCCCGCGGCACGGCGCGTCCTATCAGCGGCAGCGTGCGGTCGCGGCCGCGCACGGTGGTGACCTGACCGCGGTCGTCGACTCGCTGGTTCACGAACTGGACCGTTAAGGTGCTGTTCACACGCGGTTTACTATGTACGCGTGCTGATCGACGACTCACCCGTTTCCACGCCCTGGCGACGGCCGGGTGGAGCGAGAGTTGTCGCGGGCGGCGCGGCGGTCGCGGTGGTCCTCGCGATGCTGATCCTCCAGGTGATCGCCGCCCGCTCCGGCTTCGAGGGGCCGCTGCAGTCCCTGGCCCGTGACTTCGTCGGCACCCCCAAGTCGATGTCCGTGCCGTGGGCCGGGCTGGCGTTGGGGCTCGTCGGGCTGACCAACCGGCAGCGGATCGTCGCGGTCGCCGCCGCGATCGGCATCGACCTGGTGGCTCTCGCCGTCCGACTGCTCGACGGCGGCCCCGTAGCGGTCGGGAACGGACCGACCTGGGTGCTCCTCGGCATCGCCGTCGTCGCGGCCGCGCGCTGGACCGGGGACCGTCGGGGCAGCGCGTTGCTCGGTGCCGGGCTCGGGGCACTGCTGATCGTCGCCACCAAGATCGGCGACGTCTGGTTGCAGATCACGGTGATGACGCGGCCCGCGGTCCTCGACGAGTACGTCGAACTCGCCGACCGCGCCTTCGGTAGCCCGTCCTGGGTGCTCGGGCAGGTGGTCGATGCCCTCGGGCCGGTCGGCTACGGCGTCCTGCACTGGGTGTACATCGAGTTGCCCGTCGCGGCGATCGTCGTCGCGCTGTACCAGCTGCGGAACGGCTGGCCGGCGCACCACCTGGTCCGCACGTTCCTGGCGATCGGCCTGATCGGGCCGCTGTTCTATCTGCTGTTTCCGGTCGTCGGACCGGATTTCGCGTTCGGCACCGCGGGGCAGGGCGCGCAGCTGGGTGACTACTGGCCGACGGTGATCCCAACCGGCACCGACCCGGCCTCGTTCGTGTTCGACAGTCCGGCACCCCGCAACTGCATGCCCAGCCTGCACACCGCGTGGGCGCTCGCGATCTTCGTCCACTCGCGGCGCGGGCCACGGTGGCTGCGCTGGGGCGGCGCCTTCTGGCTGGTGTGCACGCTGATGGCGACCCTCGGCTTCGGCTACCACTACGGCGTCGACCTGGTCGCCGGTGCCGTGCTGTGCCTGACCATCGAGGCGGCCCTGCGCGACCCCGAACGCGGGTGGGACCGGTTCCGGATCCGGCTCGTGGTCGGCGGCGCCGTCGCGTTCGCCGCGCTGCTCGCGAGCTATCGATACCTGGCCGCGCCGATCGCCGCCGTGCCGGTCGTGTCGGTGCCGGTGATCCTCGGCGTCCTTGCCGCCGTCGTCGTCGGCTTCTACTCCACCTTCTTCGCCGCACCCGAGTCGGCGCTGGGCCGGTGGGGCGGGCGGAGTGCCGGGCAGTTCGTGACGGTCTGAGGGCACCGTCGCCGGTCAGCCGTCGAACCGGACCGTCCCCCGTCGAGGTCGACGCGGACCCTGGTGCCGTCCCGGGGACTGCGGTCACGCACCTCACGCCACCGGCGAGGCCCGGGCAGCCGGACCGATCAGCGCGAGGGTGGACCCTGCTCGCGGTCCAGTTCGCCGACGATGCCGAGACCGTCCTTGCCGCGCTGCTCGCGGTAGGCGACGCGGCCGACGGTGTGCGCGATGACGGGTGCGGTGAGCAGGGTGAACAGGCCGACGAGCACCAGCATCCAGATGTCGACGTTGCCGCGGAGCCGGATCACTGCACCGGCGAGCACCAGCACCAGGCCGATGACCTGCGGCTTGGTGGCGGCATGCATGCGGGAGAGGGTGTCGGGGAAGCGGACGATGCCGATCGCGGCGGTCATCGCGAGGAGCGCCCCGAGCAGGAGGAGGACGGCGGCCAGGGCGTCGAGTGCGGTCTTCACTGGTCGTCACGCACCCGGAACCGGGCCACCGAGACCGAGCCGACGAAACCGACGAGCGACAGCGCGACGATCGCGGGCACCAGCGTGGTGTCCATGCTGAACGCCGCCCACACCGCGAGGCCGCAGATCGCGACCGCGACCAGGGTGTCCATCGCGACGAGACGGTCGAGGGTCCCCGGACCCGCGAGCAGTCGGTAGGAGGTCATCACCGCGGCGACCGACAGCATCACCCCGGCGATCACGAGGACGGTCGTCACGGAATCTCCTTTCGGGCGGACGGGTCGTGGAGGGGATCGTCGACGTGCCACGGGGACGGTTTCCACTCTGCGTCGCGTTCGAACGACGCGATGAACAGCCGCTCGAGCTGGCGGACGGTCCGGTAGAAGTGCTTGACGGCCTTGTCGGTCCCGACGTCGAGGACGTGCACGTACACGGTGCGTTTGACCTGGTCGATTTCGAGCACCATGGTGCCGGGGATCAGGTTGAGCACGTCGATGCACAGGGTGAGCACGAGATCCGACTTGATCGACAGCCGCACCCGCAGCACGCCCGTCACGGGCGGTGGGCCGGGCCGGACGGCCAGCCACGCGACCTGGACGCTGGACTGCGCCGCGTACCAGATGCTGAGCCCGATGAGTTTCACGATGGACCACACGTGGATGCGTCCCTCGACGGGGACCCGCGGCAGCGGCAGCAGCACCGTGATCAGGACGGCGACGATCAGTCCGCCGACGACGTTCGCCACGGACAGGTTGCCCCACAGCAGGATCCACACCAGCACCAGCCAGGCCAGCGAACCGGCCCGCAACGCCACCGCCCGGGTCATCGGTCACCTCCGGACGCCGTCGCCTGTTCGTGGTAGCCGGGACCGAGGACCGCGTCGATGTAGATGGAACGGTCCTGCAGGTCGGTGGCCGCGCGGTCGGTGACGGCGATGATCTGGCCGGCGAACACCGTCAGTGCGATGCCGACCCCGACCAGCGCTATCGTCGGGAGCAGCATCAGCGCCGGCATCCGGCCGACGTCCTCGCGGTCGACGAACGCGATGTCCTGCTCGGACTCGTCGATCAGGGCGGACGGGCTGACGTCCGCGAGCTCGCCCTCGGGGGCGTCGGCGCGGGCCCGCCAGAACGCCTTCGTCCACACCCGGGCGATGACGTACAGGGTCAGCAGGCTGGTGATCGTGCCGCCCGCGACCAGGATCCAGGACAGCACGCTCGGGTGCGCGGCACCGGCCTGCAGCAGCGCGATCTTGCCGATGAACCCGGAGAACGGCGGGATGCCGCCGAGGTTGAGCGCCGGGATCAGGAACACGATCGCGAGCACCGGGCTGGCGGCGGCGAGGCCGCCGAGGCGGCGCAGCGACGACGAACCGGCCTGGCGTTCGATGAGACCGACGACGAGGAACAGCGTGGTCTGCACGATGATGTGGTGCGCCACGTAGTAGATCGCCCCGGACAGGCCCTGTTCGGTGGACAGCGCGATGCCGAACACCATGTAGCCGATGTGGCTGACCAGGGTGAAGGACAACAGTCGTTTGATGTCGGACTGGGCGATGGCGCCGAGGATGCCGACGATCATCGTCAGCAGGCCGCACACCAGCAGCACGTCGTCGAGCTCGCCCTGCGGGAACAGCAGTGTGTGGGCGCGGATGATCGCGTACACGCCGACCTTGGTGAGCAGGCCCGCGAACACCGCGGTGACCGGCGCGGGTGCGGTGGGGTAGGAGTCCGGCAGCCACGTCGACAGCGGGAACACCGCCGCCTTGATGCCGAACGCGACGAGCAGGACCCCGAAGATCGCCATCCGGGTGCCCTCGGGGATGTCGTCGAGCCGGACCGCCATCTGCGCCATGTTCAGCGTGCCGGTCGCGCCGTAGGCGAGGGCGATGCCGATCAGGAAGATCAGCGACGACACCATCGACACCATCACGTACGAGACACCGGCGCGGACCCGGTCGGCGCTGGCCCCGAGGGTCAGCAGCACGAACGATGCCGCCAGCAGCACTTCGAACCCGACGTACAGGTTGAACAGGTCTCCGGCGAGGAACGCGTTGGAGATGCCCGCGGACAGCGCCAGGTAGGTCGGCAGGAAGATCGACACCGGTTGACGTTCGGTGCCGTCGTGGATGCCCTGCCCGACGGCGAACGCCATGACCGCGAGCAGCACGGTGTAGGAGACGACCAGCATGATCGCCGACAGCCGGTCCACGACGAGGGTGATGCCGATCGGTGAGTCCCAGCCGCCGACCTGCAGCGTGGAGATGCCGTCCCGGTCCGCCAGATAGAGCAGCACGAGGGAGATGCCGAGCCCGACGACGAGAGCCGTCATGGTGACGGTGCGCTGGAACCGGGGCCGCCTGCCGCCGACGAGGGTGACCGCCGCGGCGAGCATCGGTACCAGGACCGGCAACGGCGTCAGGTACTGGACGAGGTTGTCGGGCCACGTCATGTGCGGTCACCGCCCGGGGCCTGCACCGACTCGCGGGGGTCGTCGTCGCCGTTGGGGTCGAACTCGTCGAAGTCGCCTTCGCGCAGGTCCTCGTACACCTCGAGGTCCTCGAGGTTCTTGAGCTGTTCGAGTGGGATGGGGTTGCCCTTGTCGTCGAAGGCGTCGCCGCTGAACGTGGAGTCGCCGGTGATCGGGTCGTCGGAGCGGTCGTGGTCGGGGGCCTCCGCAGGGCTGCGGCGGGTCTTGACCTTGGTGTCCTCGGGGTCGTCCTCGACGGCGTCCTTGGTGTTGATCTTGTAGGACCGGTACGCCAGGGCCATCACGAACGCGGCGATGCCCATGGTGATGACGATCGCGGTCAGGATCATCGCCTGCGCGAGGGGATCGGCCATGGTGTCGTACACATCGTTGGTGCGGCCGACGATCGGCGCGCTGCCGGGCGGGCCGCCGACCGACAGGATCAGCAGGTTGACGCCGTTGCCGAACAGCATCAGCCCCAGCAGCATCTTCGTGATCGACCGCTCGAGCAGCAGGTAGACACCGCAGGCGACGAGGACGCCGATGACGATGAGGAATCCGAGGTTTACGCTCATCGGACCGGCACCTCCTCGCCGGAACGGACCGGCAGGTTCTCGACCTCGGCGTCCAGGCGGGCGCCGAGGCTGCGCAGCACGTCGAGGACGAGGCCGACGACGATCAGGTACACGCCGAGGTCGAAGAACATCGCGGTGACGAGCTTGATGTGCCCGAGCAGCGGCAGGGTGACCTCGATCGTCGCCGACGACAGCGCGGGTGCGCCGAGGAACAGCGAGGCCAGTGCGGTGCCCGCGGAGAAGATCAGTCCGAGGCCGAGGATCTTGCCCGCGTCGATGGGGACGGCCTCTCCTAGCTCGTACCGACCGCCGGCGAGGTAGCGCAGCACCAGGGCCAGACCGGCGGTCAACCCGCCGGCGAACCCGCCACCGGGTGCGTTGTGGCCGGAGAAGAAGAAGTACACCGACAGCACCATCATGGTCGGGAAGATCATCCGGGTGGTGACCTCGAGGATCAGCGACCGGTGCCGGGGGTCGATCAGGTCGCCGCCGAGAAGCCACGTGGTCTCCGGCGTCGGCGCGAAGGACGGTGCGTCCGCGACGCGGGGTGCGGTGCCGAATCGGCGGGTGCGGAACACCAGCGAGGCGACACCGGTCGCGGCGACCAGCAGCACCGAGATCTCGCCGAGGGTGTCCCACGCACGGATGTCGACGAGGAGGACGTTGACGACGTTCTTGCCATTGCCGACGTGGTACGCGAGATCCGGCATGTGCACCGAGATGGGTTCGGTGGAGCGGGCGTTCATCGCGAACGCGCCGAGCGCGGTGACCGTCGCGCCGACCGCGACGCCGAGCAGCGCCCGCGCAGGCTTGAAGCCGACGGACTGGCGTTCGTCGATCTCGGCGGGCAGTTTGCGCAGCACCAGCACGAAGATCACCAGGGTCAGGGTCTCGACGAGGAACTGCGTCAACGCGAGGTCGGGGGCGCCGTCGAGGGCGAAGATGACGCCGCAGCCGTAGCCGGTGACACCGACGAGAATCACCGCGGCGAGCCGGTTGCGCATCACCGTCGTGGCGAGCGCGGCGGCGATCATGATCAGGCCGACGGCGAACTGGATCGGCGATTCCCACAGCCGCATCCGCGTCACGGTGTCGGTGCCGAGGACCAGCAGGATCGTCGGCAGCAGCACCAGCGTGACCAGGATCGTCGCCTGCGTCAGCGGCAGCGAACCGCGCTGGGTGACACCGGTCAGCCGCATGGACGCGGTGTCCATGCCCCGCAGCGTCGCGTCGTAGATCCGTTCGGCGTTGCCGAGCAGCGAGTGCTCGAACCGCAGCCTGCTGATCTTGCGGTGCATCAGGTACAGCGCGACACCGCCTGCGACCACCAGCACCGTCAACCACAGTGCGAGACCGAGCCCGTGCCACAGCGCGAGGTGGTAGTCGTGGTCGCCGCCGGGCAGGCTGCGCGCGTAGGCGCTGAGCAGGCTGTCCATCACCGGGGAGATCAGGCCGGTGACCAGGCCGGCGGCGGCCAGCAGGGTGGGCACCGTCAGGAACAGTGGTCCGGCCGGGTGCATGTTGGCGACCGCCGGGCTGGGCCGCTTGAGCTGCTTGCGGCCGAACGCACCCCAGATGAAGCGGATGCTGTACGCGACGGTGAGGATCGAGCCGGCCACGATGCCGGCCAGCTCGAGGGTGCGGACGGTCGGGTCGAGCACCGACGCGGTCGCGATCGCCTCGAGTGCACCCTCCTTGCCGACGAACCCGAAGAACGGGGGTAGTCCGGCCATGCTCGCGGCCGCCGCGATCGCGACGACACAGAGCACCGGCGCGGCCTTGCCGAGGTGCGCGAGCTTGCGGATGTCGCGGGTGCCGGTGGTGTGGTCGATGATGCCGACCACCATGAACAGCGCGGCCTTGAACATCGCGTGCGCGACGACCAGCGCGATGCCGGCGAGGGCGGCGTCGCGGGTACCGGTGCCGACGAGGATGGTCAGGAAGCCGAGTTGGCTGACGGTGCCGAACGCGAGGATCAGCTTGAGGTCGAATGCGCGCATCGCGCGCCAGCCGCCGAGCAGCATGGTGCCGAGCCCGAGGGTCATGACGGTGACCCGCCAGGGCCCGGAGTCGGCGAATCCGGGTGCCAGTCGTGCGATCAGGTAGATGCCGGCCTTGACCATCGCGGCGGCGTGCAGGTACGCGCTGACCGGGGTGGGGGCGGCCATCGCGCCCGGCAACCAGAAGTGCATCGGGATGATCGCGGACTTCGACAGCGCACCGGCCAGCACCAGCACCACCGCGACCCCGGCGAGCCAGCCTCCGGGCGGGTTCGCCACCAGCACCGACAGTTGGTAGCTGCCGCCGACCTGGCCGAGGATGATGAAGCCGACCAGCATCGCCAGGCCGCCCGCGGTGGTCACCAGCAGTGCCTGGGTGGCGGCGCGGCGGCTCGACGCGCGTTCGGCGTAGTGCCCGACCAGCAGGAACGACAGGATCGTCGTCAGTTCCCAGAAGGTGTAGAGAATGAGCATGTTGTCGCTGGTGACCAGGCCGAACATGGCACCGGCGAAGGCGACCATCTCGGCTGCGAAGATGCCCAGCCGCGGCTCGTCGCTCTCGAAGTAGCGGGAGCAGTAGATCAACACCAAGGCGCCGATACCGAGGATCAGCGCGGACATGATCGCGGCGAGGGAGTCGAACCGCATGTCGATGTCCATCGACAGACCCGGCGCCCAGGTGATGTGCAAGGACTGTTCGGTGTTCCAGTTCGCGATCACCCAAACCAGCGACGCGGCGGGCACCAGGGACAGTGGGAGAAATGCGTTGCGCCCCATTGTTCGCACGACAGCAGGCGCCAGGACGGCAGCGATTGCGTGGGCGAACAATATAGCGAGCAAGGGCACTCCGTCGGTGTCGTGTGCGGGTGGCGGCGGGGTGTCGATACGCCCGGGAGTATCCGGACGTCCGATGTCCAGTTTAGGGGACGCGAACTTTTTGCATGCGCCTACCCTGTGGTGATGGCCGAGATCAGAACCGTGGCACTCGCCCACATCAAGGACCGGCGGATGCTGCAGGCGCGATCGGCGGGCAAGACCGCGTTCTACATGGCCGGCGGCAAGATCGACCCGGGCGAGACTCCGGAACAGGCCCTGCACAGGGAGATTCGCGAGGAACTCGACGCCGGGATCGTGGCGGGCACGCTCGAACGCCTCGGAGTGTTCGAGGCCGAGGCGTTCGGGCATCCGACCGGCACCCGGCTGCACATGACCTGTTATCTGGCGACCCTCACCACCGAGCCGACCCCGACGAGCGAGATCGCGGAGCTGCGGTACTTCACCACCGACGAGTACGCGGCGATGCCCGAGTCCGCGCCCGGATCCCGGTTGGTGTTCGAGCATCTCCGGTCGCGCGGCCTCGTGGACTGAGCGGCCGGGCGAGCGGAGCGACGGAGGGATGTGACGGATGATCTTCACGGCCGCGACGCTCGACGGGATCGTCACCGGTGCGGTGACGGTCGCGTACCGGCGGTGGGACCGGCCGCGGGTCCGAACCGGCGGCAGCCAGCGCACGTCGATCGGAGTGGTCGCGTTCGATTCCGTCGACCGGGTCGAGCCCGCCGACGTCACCGACGCCGACGCGCGGGCGGCGGGCTTCGGCTCGGCGGCCGCGTTGCTTGCGTTCGTGGAGAAGAAGGCGCACGGTCCGCAGCTGTACCGGATCCGGGTACGCCTCGCCGGTCCGGATCCGCGCGCCGCGCTGCGGGAGGACGCAGAGCTGACCACCGATGACCTCGCCGTACTTCGCCGCCGGATGGCGCGGATGGATGCGAACGGCCCGTGGACCGAGGCGACCCTGCGGCTGATCGCTGCCCGCCCGGCGGTCGTCTCGACCGAACTGGCTCCCGTCGTCGGGATGGACCGGCCGACGTTCAAACAGCGGGTGCGCCGCCTGAAGGAGCTGGGGCTGACCGAAAGCCTCGACGTCGGTTACCGGATCAGTCCGCGCGGACAGGCACTGCTGAATCGGTGGGACGGGGGAGGGCAGGCGCCGGGAAACGGCACGGCCTCCCTCTCGGAGGACTAGATTCGGTTGGCATGGACTCGGCTCGGATGTCGAGGCGTGCTCTGCGCGGTGGCGCGGCAATCGGACTCGGCGCCGCGGCGGTAACCGCCGCGGTGCTCGCGAACCGCCTCGCCGGCACACCGGTTCCGTTCCTGCGCTGGTCCGTGCTGCGGTTCCTGCTGTCGGGGCGCCGGTTGCTGCGGGAGGGTCGGGTCGGGGACGGTCGGGAGGAAGCCCTGGCCCGGTACGTCGTCACCGCCGCGCCCGCCGGTGACATCGACGCGGTGATCGCCGCGATCGACGTCTTCGCGCGCCGCACCAGCTTCCTGATGAACGTCGGCGACGAGAAGGGCGTCGTTCTCGAGGACGCGGTGCGACGGGCGCGGCCTCGGGTGCTGCTCGAACTCGGGGCGTACTGCGGTTACAGCGCGCTGCGTGCCGTCCGTGCCGCCCCGCCGGACGCCCACCTGTACTCGGTGGAGATCAGCGCGGCGAACGCCGATGTCGCGCGTCGGGTCTGGGCGCACGCCGGGATGGCGGACCGGATCACCGCGGTCGTCGGTTCGATCGGCGACGGCGGCCGGACCCTGGAGGCGCTGGGTTTCGATTCCGGCGCAGTCGATTTCGTGTTCCTCGACCATCTCAAGTCGGCATACCTTCCGGATCTGCAGTCGATGATCGACGCGGACTGGCTGCACCCGGGGTCAGTGGTCGTCGCCGACAACGTCCGGATCCCCGGCGCCCCCGACTATCTCGCGTACATGCGCCGCACCGAGGGGTTGGAGTGGCGCACCCACGAGCATCACGCACACGTGGAATACCAACGGCTGCTGCCGGATCTGGTGCTGGAGTCGACGTACCTCGGCGCCGGCGACGAGTGATCGCCGGTGCCGAGGTGTCGGTCAGTGCACCGTCGCCGGCTGCGTCGTGGTCGACTCGGGCAGCTTGCCCCCGGGCAGCAGGAACGCCGAGATGACGGCGCCGGCAACGAAGATCGCGGCCGCCCACCAGAAGGTCGTCGTGTAACTGTGCACCGCGGCCAGCGCCTGACTCTCCGGACTCGGTGTCCGGCCCGACAGGAAGTTCGCCGCGGCCGTCGCGGCGACGGTGCTGAGCAGGGCGGTGCCGATCGAACCGCCGACCTGCTGCATGGTGTTCACCGTCGCGGACGCCACGCCGGCGTCGTCCGGATCGACACCGGTCACCGCGCCCTGCATGCCGGGCGCGAAGACCATGCCCATGCCGGCGCCGAGCAGAACGAGGCCGGGCAGGATGTGCAGCGCATAGGTGCTGTCGATCTGGAGTTGGGCGAGCACCGCCAGACCGCTCGCGCCCAATGCGAGTCCGGTGGTCATCAGCGGACGCGGCCCGATCCGGGGCAGCAGGACCGCGGTCGAGGTGGTCGCCGAGATCACCATCGCGGCGACCATCGGCAGGAACGCCACCCCGGTGACGATGGGCGAGTACTGCAGGTTCGTCTGCAGGTAGAAGGTCAGGAACAGGAACACCGCGAACATGCCCGAGCCGGTGAGGAACATCGCCAGGTAGGACCCGCCGCGGGTCCGGTCGAGCACGATCCGCAGCGGCAGCAACGGGTGGGTCACGCGGGTCTCGATCACCACGAACACGGCCAGCAGGATCGCGCCGGCGACGAGCCAGGCCACGGTGGCGGGGTCCGACCAGCCGTGCGACTCCGCGTGCGAGAAGCCGTAGACGATGCCGAACAGCGCGGCGGACACGGTGATCGCGCCGGGCAGGTCGAGTTGCGGACGGTGCTCGGACCGGTGCGGCGCCATCATCGTCAGGGCGCCGACCAGGGCGACGGCCGCGAAGATCAGGTTGACGTACAGGCTCCACCGCCACGATGTCCATTCGGTGAGCGCGCCGCCGAGGAGCAGGCCGATCGCCCCGCCCGCGCCGGCGACGGCGCCGAAGATGCCGAAGGCGCGGGCCCGCTCCTCCGGTTGCGTGAAGGTCGTCGCGAGCAGCGACAGGGCGGCCGGGGCAAGCAGGGCCGCGAACACGCCCTGCCCGGCACGCGCGGCGACCAGCATGGGGAAGTTCACGGCCGCGCCTCCGACCGCCGACATGGCCGCGAATCCGACCAGTCCGACGACGAAAGCGTTTCTGCGGCCGAACAAGTCGCTGATCCGTCCGCCGAGGAGCAGGAGGCTGCCGAAGGCGAGGGCGTAGGCGGTGACCACCCATTGGCGGTCGCCGTCGGAGAAGCCGAGTCCGCGTTGGGCTGCGGGCAGTGCGATGTTCACGATGGTCGCGTCGAGCACGACCATCAGCTGGGCCAGGGCGATGACCGCCATGACGAACCAGCGCAGGCGGTGTTCCCTTCCGGTGGATCCCGATGCGGCCGCCGGCCGGTCGAGTGTGGTCGTGGTCATGATCTGCAGCCCCCTAGAGGTGGGTCGGCGTCGTCGATTCGAACGAAGTGGAGGAGTAGGCTCCACTTGGGCCACCGTACGCCTAAGTGGAGAAGATGTCTCCACTTAATTTCGGGAGGCTGCGAGGTTTGCCCGGGTTTGTCGGATTCTCGGGCCGGGTTTGTCGGATTCTCGGGGATGACAGAATGAGTTTCGTGAGCACCGTCACAGGAGGGCGCAAGCTGCGCGCCGACGCCGAACGCAACCGCCGCAAGATCCTCGATGCGGCTGCCGAGCTGTTCGCGCTACGCGGCATCGACATCACGCTCGACGACGTCGCACGGCACGCCAAGGTGGGCGTAGGTACCGTCTACCGGCGCTTCAGCTGCAAGCAGGAGCTCGTCGACGGCGTCTTCGAGCAGCACATGGCGGACATGGCCGCGGGCGCCACCAAGGCTCTCGAGGTCGAGGACCCGTGGCAGGGGCTGGTCGACTTCCTGGCCTTCACGTGCGAACAGATGGCAACCAATCGCGGCATGGGCGAGGTCTTCTTCAGCTGCGACGTAGGCCGCGAGCAGATCGCGTGCGCCCGCGAACGCGTCGCACCTCTCGCCGAACAGCTCGTCACCCGCGCCAAGGACGCCGGCACGCTGCGTTCCGACGTCACCACCAACGACCTGTTCACGGTCGCCAAGATGGTCGAGGCCGTCATCGACTTCGCCGGACCCGTCGCACCCGACGCCTGGCGCCGCTACCTGGGGATCGCGTTGGACGGCCTGCGGGCCGAGGGTGTGCCGCGTGCGCCGCTGACCGAACCGTCGCTGACCGACGAGCAGGTCGAGGCGGCCAAGGTCGCATCCGCCGCGCGCGGCTGAGGGTCCACGGGCAACCGGGTTCCGGGTCAGTCCGTCCGCTGCCGCAGCACCCCGGCCGCGGCGATCGTCCCGAGCACCACCACCGTCATCGTCAGGTTGAGCATCCAGGGATCCGGCGGGGACCCGTACGCGAGCACGCCGCGCGGCAACTCCGTGAACGGTGACAGCTCCGCGAGCGGCCCGGACGCCGCGGCCTGACCGGCGACCGTGAGCGCGCTGGGCACGAACAGCACCGACACGCCCGCAACGGTCGCCCCCGAGCGCGCCCCGCCACACGAGCCCAGGGTGTAGCCGGCGATCGGGGCGAGTGCCAGCCAGCGCACCGCGTCACCCATCCCGTCGGCGACATCGGGAAGCAGGCCGGCGAGCGACACGGCCGCGAGCAGCGTCAGGCCGACGACGACGCTCGGCCACCTCGTCCCGACGACCACCCCGACGGCCAGCGACACCGCCAGGATCACCACGCCGATCCACGTGGTGTCCGACCAGTCGCTCAGCGGGGCTGCCGTTGCAACCACCGCCGTCGTCACCAGCAGCAGCGTGCCGTCCCGGCCGTCGAGCGCGGCCGCCCCCGCGATCGTCACCGCGACGAACACAGCGAGCAGCACCCAGGTCAGCTGCCGGTTCTCCGGCACGGCGCCGATCGCCGCGTTCGTCACCAGTGCGGCCACCACGACCGAGGTCGTGACCGCGCCCGCCCGACTCGACGGTCGTGCGGCACGGGCTCCGCCGAGCAGCAGCGCGACGGCGGTGGCGGCCGCTGCGGGCAGCAGCAGCCACCACGGCGGCGCGACGGTGAACGTGCCGGAGTCGTTCGGCAGCGTGTACTCCGTCCACCCGCGATCGGCCATCTCTCCGAGGCGCGCGGTGACCGGTGCGGTGAGCAGGAAGGCGGCAAGCGCCCCGGCGGCCATCGTCGCCGACTCAACCGCGTCGGCGGCCGTCGCGGCGGCACCACCGAGCGCGAGTCCCGCGGCGACACCGGTGAGGTAACTCGATGCGGTCAGCCATTCCAGTTGCCGGGCGCTCTCGTTGGCGAAAGCCACCGCCACCATGGCGCCCAGCCCGACGATCACCACCAGCCGCGCCACTCGCACGGAGCCGCGCCGCGAGAGCCATCCCGCGACCACCGCCGCCAGCACGACCCCGAGTGCCGCCGCGAGTGGTCGGCTCGTCGCCAGCACCGTCAACCGGGCGTCGGAGCCGCCGAGGGCGAAGCCGGGTGCGATCGGAGCGAGCAGCGCCCAGCCCGCGGCCGCACCGACCAGCAGCGCCGCGAGGAGCTCGACGGTGCGCCGGGCCGTGTTCATCGCCGGACCCGTCGCAGACTGCGGACGCCCCAGGCACAGAACGCCACCGCGATCGCCAGCGCGATGCCGGCGATGCGGTCGTCGTAGTGGGGGACACCGAGCAGGGCGGCGTCGTGGAAGCGCTGGTCCAGCTCCGCGTCATAGGCCCTGCTCATCTCGACCCCGGGGAGCGGCTCGTATGCGCCGTTGTAGATGATCTCGGTGGCCTCCGCGGGTGCGATCACCGTCGCCGCCGCGTGAAAGACCATGGACACGAACGGAATCGACAGGCCCACCGCCGCGACCGCCGCGGACCCCGGCAGAGCGGCGGCGACCGCCCAGCCGGCACCGACGCCGAGCACCGCCAGCCGCGCCAGCAGCCACGGGCCCTGGTCGCCGAAGTCGGGGAAGATCGCGCCGACCACCGGAACCAGTGCCGCCACCGCCAGTCCCGCGATCGGGGCCGGGCGGCGCGCGGCGACGATCAGACCGACGAGCACCGCGACACCGGCGACCGCCACGGCAGCCCACGCCGGCACGTCCCGAAACGGGCTGCGCAGGTCCACCAGTACCGGCATCGCGGCGGCCGCGACACCGGTGGCGACAAGCACGATCACCCCCTCGCCGGGGCCGGTGCGGCGGGCGATCAGCCGGGCGCACACTTCCGTCGCCACCAGGACCACCACCATCGCCACCGCGACGACGACCCACTGGTGGGTTCGGGTCTGGTCGCCGTCCTGGCCGATCCACGCGATCTGCAGCCTGTTGATCACGGCGATCGCCGCGACCGTCAGCAACGCGGCCCCTGCCTCGGGACCGGTGACGCGCTGGATCCGTGATGCCGTGTTCGCAGCCGCGGCGGCCGCCGCCGTCGCGACGAGCGTTGCCCCGAGCAGCCACCAGGCCGGTTCCCCGAGCGTCGACGTGCTCTTCACGGACACCGTCGCACCCCACGCGGACACGGACAGGAAGCCGGTGACGGCGCCTGCGGTGAGGGCGAGTTGCGCACCCCGATGGCCCCAGGCCGCGGCGACGGCCGCGCCGAGCAGGGCACCGGCGGCAACGGTCTTGAGGATGTGCAGGGCGATCAGGGCGTCGACACCCGCGACGTCGGGCACCGCGAATCGGACCGCGAACTGCACCGCGGTCGCGGCCGCACCGACCGCCCACGCGATCCGCCGGGAACCGCCCCGCTGCAGTACGGCGCACCCGGCGACGGCCACCACCACACCGATCGCGATCCCGGTCGGCTGGGCGCTCAGCCACCGGTCGAGTTCCCGGCCGGAGGTGTGGACGGCCCAGCGCCCGCCGGGCGGATCGGTCAGCACGAACGCCGCGAGGAAGGCGCCGAGCAGTCCGGCTGGTGCCGACAGGGCGGCGCGGGGAGTGACGGGCATTGCCCGACGCTAACGGACGACGACCGTGCACGCGCTGAGCCGAACGCCCCGGCGTGCCACGATGTTCACACCACAAATACGAGGCGAGGAACCCACCATGGCATCGATCACCGAGAAGGCCACCACGCTCCTTGGGCTGCACCGGCCCGGGGAACCGGTGATCCTCCCGACCGTCTGGGACGCCTGGTCGGCGAACCTGGCCGCACAGGCCGGTTTCGCCGCGCTGACCGTCGGCTCGCACCCGGTGGCCGATTCCATCGGTCGGCCCGACAACGAGGGCATGACGTTCAGTGAACTGCTCGCCCGCGTCGCCCAGATCACCGGAGCCGTGGAGCTGCCGGTGTCCGTGGACATCGAGTCCGGCTACGGCCAGAGCCCGGAGACCCTGATCAACGGTCTCGTCGAGGTCGGAGCGGTCGGGTTGAACATCGAGGACACCGTGCACGGTGAGGGAGGGCGGCTGCGGGAGGCGCAGGAGCACGCCGACTTCGTCGGGGGACTGCGTCGCGCCGCGGACGCGGTCGGTGTGCACGTGGTCATCAACGCCCGTACCGACCTGTTCCTCAAGCAGGTCGGCGACGAGTCCGATCGCACCGCACGCGCCATCGCCCGGCTCACGCTCGCGGCCGAGGCCGGCGCCGACTCCCTGTACCCGGTCGGCTTCCACACCGACGAGGTGTACCGCGAGCTGACGGCGGCGCTGCCGCTGCCCGTGAACGCGATCGCCGATCCCGTGCGAGGTGACAAGGCGAACTACGCGGCGCTCGGCGTGGGCCGGGTCAGCTTCGGGCCACTGCTGCAGGCCGCGCTCGCGGTGCGGGCCAACGAGATCCTCGCTCGCTGGAGCTAGCGCCCTGTGCGTGAGTTTCACCCCCGGGTGAAACTCACGCACAGGGCGCGTCAGCGCAGATAGGCCCGGGATTGGGTGGCGACCAGGTCGACGAGGTCGCGTTGCGCGAGGTTGACGTCCATCACGTGCAGGCCCCAGGTCTCGTTCGGGACGGCGGGGAGCAGGGACGCACCCGGGCCGTCCACCATCAGCACGTGGGGCCCGCTTCCGCCGGTGCAGCGGGCGCGGAAGACGTCGACGTCGCGGCCGCCGATCGTGCCGCGCAGCGGTGCATCCGAGTTGTCGTACAGGGAAGCGGGATTGGTGCACAGCACCTCGTAGTCCGGGCCGTACGGCAGATCGGCGCGGGTGCCGGAGGTGGCGGGTGCCTGGGGCGAGAGGCCGTAGCGGGTGTCCGGCGGCGGGGTCCGGGAGAACGCCGAGTACGCCACGACGCAGCCGGTCCGGTCGCGGTCCGTGCAGGCGGGTACCGACGTGAAGTCGCCTCCGACGGTCTCACCCTTGCGGACCAGGACGTTCCCGCCGATCAGCAGGGCGGAAACGAGTCGAGACTGCAAGGGCTGCCCGTCGATCCGGTTGTGGATGAGCGTGCGCAACATCCGGGTGCCCTGCGAGTGTCCGATCAGGACGACGCCGCGGCCGTGGTTGTGCTGTGCGAGGTAGTCGTCCCAGGCTCGCTCGAGGTCGTCGTACGCGAGATCCAGTGCCGCGGAGCGGACCTCCCGCGACGCGCCGTTCAGTGCGCGCAGCGTCATCTGCCGGTACACCGGCGCCCACACGTCGCAGGACGTGCCGAACGGTTCCGCCTGCAGCCGCGCAACCGCCTGCAGTTCGGGGGCGCGGTCGTGATTCGCGTTCGTGCCCTGCTGCAGCGAGGCGGTGGGGTACACGTAGAAGCAGTCGACCGGGGCGCCGGAGCGGCCACCGCACGGATCGTCCGGCTGGCCGGGCCGGCACAGCCACGTGGTCGTGGTCTGTGCCGATGCCGGCGGCGCGGCCACGAGAGCGAGAAGCACCGTCCCCAGGAGCGCCGCCGCGGCGGCGAATCGAGCGCTCATGACAGCCGAGTGTAGGTCGGTCTGCGGGTCCGCACCCGGTGAACTGCGCGCCCCCACGGGGCCTACCGGTTCTGCGCGTACGCCTCCAGGTGCGCGACCTGCTCCGGGTCCAGGGACGGGCGGACGGCCGCACGGGCGGTGGCGACGTCGTCGGCGGTGACGTCGGCGGCGTCGACGTTGCGCCGCATCGCCGCCAGCGCCGCCTCCCGCAGCAGAGCCGAACAGTCCGCCGCCGAGTAACCGTCGAGGTCGACGGCGAGCGCGGCCAGGTCGACCTCCGCGGCCAGCGGCACCGATCGGCTTGCGGTGCGCAGGATCTCGTGCCGTGCGTCGGAGTCCGGCGGTGGCACGAACACCAGCTTCTCCAGCCGGCCGGGCCGCAGCAGGGCCGGGTCGATCAGGTCGGGACGGTTCGTCGCGCCGACCACCACGACGTCGCGCAGCGGCTCGACGCCGTCGAGTTCGGTGAGCAGTGCGGCGACCACGCGGTCGGTGACGCCGGAGTCGGTGGACTGTCCGCGCCGCGGTGCCAGGGCGTCCACCTCGTCGAGGAAGATCATCGACGGCGCGGAATCGCGGGCCCGCTGGAACAGCTCGCGCACCGCCTTCTCCGATGCGCCGACCCACTTGTCCATCAGCTCCGCGCCTTTCACCGCGTGCACCGACAACTGACCCGAACTGGCCAGCGCCCGAACCAGATACGTCTTGCCGCAGCCGGGCGGCCCGTACAGCAGTACGCCGCGCGGCGGGTCGACGCCGAGCCGGGCGAACGAATCCGGGTGCTGCAGCGGCCACAGCACCGCTTCGGTCAGCGCCTGCTTCGTCTCCACCATGTCCCCGACGTCGTCGAGGGTGACCGACCCGACCGCCAGCTCCTCGGTGCCCGACCGCGACAGCGGACGGATCACGTCGAGTGCACCGACCAGGTCGGACTGCTCGAGTCGCGGTTCGGTGCCCTCGCTGCTGGCCCGTGACGCCGCCCGCATGGCAGCTTCCCGGACCAGCGCCGCCAGGTCGGCGGCGACGAACCCCGGTGCTCGGGAGGTGATTTCGCCGAGGTCGAGGGTGGAGGTCGGCACCCGGCGCAGCAGTTGCTCGAGCAGGGCGCGGCGTGTGCCGCCGTCGGGCAGCGGGATCGTCAGCTCCCGGTCGCACACGTCCTGCCCGCGGGCGCGGCTGTCGAGGGCATCGGGGTGGGCGGTCGTGGCGACGAAGGCGACCCCCGGTGTGTCCACCGCGCGACGCAGCTCGTCGAGGATCAGCGCCGACACGGGTTCCGGTTCGGCCGGGAGCAGGGCGTCCAGGTCGGTGATCAGCAGGACCCCGCGATCGTGCCGCAGGCGGGTGACGCTGTCGGCGACGCGCTGCAGCCGGGCCGCGGACTCGAGGGCGCCCACGGTCGGGCCGTCGAGCTCGGCGACCGTGCGGTCGGCGAGCACCGCCCGCGCCAGGGTCGCCTTGCCGACTCCGGCCGGCCCGGTGATCAGGACGCCGAGATGCGCGGAAGCGCCGAGGGTGTGCAGCAGTTCCGGCTCGTCGAGGGCCAGCTTGAGCCACTCGGTCAGCTTGGCCGCCTGTGCGGAGACCCCGACCAGGTCCTGCACCGCCACCGGTTCCGGACGCGGTGCCGGGTGGTCTGCGGACGGTGCCGATTCCGTGGCTTCCGGCACCGCGGCCACGGGGGAGGTTCCCCAGCCGATCGCCGAATTGGGTTGCACGCTCACCGGTCCGGGCGGGTCGACGGAGACCACCGTCAGCAGTTCCGACGTCCACGCCACCCCGAAGGTGCGTGAGAGCGACTGTGTTGCCGCACTGGTCGAGATGCCCGGCCCGAGGTCGCGCGGGAGCAGGGAGACGGTGTCCCCGACGGTGAGCACCTTGCCCAACAGGGCCTGGCGCAAGGTGGTTTCGGAGATCGAGCGGGTGGCCAGTGCCGACCCGCTCAGCGTGGCGGCGCGCGCGCCGTACACGGTCACCGGCGAGACGACAACGCGCGCATCCTCTTTCAGGCCGGCATTGGACAGGGTGACGTCGTCGAGCAGGGCAGTGCCGGTGGGGATCCCGGCCGGGGCGAGGGCAACCACGGCGGCGGTCCGGCGGGCGCCGACCACCGCGATCCCGTCCCATTCCCGCAGCCCCAGCGCGGCCAGCGCCTCGGGGTGCAGGCGCACCACCCCGCGGCGGGCATCGGAGGCCGAGGTGTTCAACCGGGCGGTCAGGGCGAGTTCCGGAGACGTCACGAGATCCACCCTAGTGGCGACGTTCAGCGGACGAGCCGCACCGACCACTGCTGCAGTGTCGCGGCGAACTCGGCCGACTCCGGTAGTGCCACAATCCGGTCCACCGTGCTCGGGGGAAGCGGTCCCAGCTCGTCGAGCTGGTGGTTGGCATTGGCGAAACGCGCGAACCGGAGTTCGGTGTGGCCGAGCGCGTCACGCAGGGGGACGAGCTGATCGCAACTGACGTTCAGGTCCTTGTCGGAGCACGTGAGCATGACCGGGGTGTCCTCGGCGACGGCGGCGGCCAGGCGTACCGGATCCAGGGCGTCGGCCTCGGCGAGGAACTTCGCGTTCGTGCGGACCAGTCCGATGCTCGCGAGCAGCGGATCCGGTTTGGCGGGCAGGCTGCCGGTCTCGCGCAGCGACTCGACGCTGTCCCGGAGGGTCGCACGGGCGCCCTCGGCGTTCTCGCCGGTCATCTGACCCAGGCGCACCGCCTGGTCGAGTTGCGTGTTCAGCTGCGCGGTCAGCAGGTCCAGGTAACGCATCGGCAGGGGGGCGAGCAGTCCGAGGCCGCCCCGGCCGATGTCCCGCTGGGCGAGCGCGAGGGCGGTGAACCCGCCCTCGCTGTGGCCGATCACCGACAGCCCGCCGGCGGGGACGCCGGTGCGCTCGGCGAGCAGGGCGGCGGCCGCGGCCGCGTGGTCGACCTGCGCGGTGAACCCGATGTCCGCGAGCTGGTCCGGGGTCAGCCCGGCGAGGCCGGTGGCCCCGCTGCCGAGCTTGTCGAAGCGCAGGCTGGCGACGCCCTGCGCCGCGAGGTCGTCGGCGATCCGGGCGATCGTGTTCGTGGTGAGTCCGGGCTGGTTGCCGTTGCGGTCGGTCGGGCCGCTGCCCGGCAACAGCAGGGCGGCGGCCCCCGCGCGGGGCAGGGCCGGGGTGCGCAGGCTGCCGTGGAACGTCACGCCTCCGGACTCGAACGTGACCTCTGTGTCCGCGCCCGGTTGCGGAGTCGACGATCCCGCGGCCGGAATCGGCGCGGGGAGCGGCAGGCGCGCGGCCGTCGCGGGCGCGCCGGCCAACCCGGCCGCCACCAACACCGGAAGGGCCGAACCGACCAGCAACCGCTTTGTCGTTCGCATGGCTACCGACATTATCGGAGGCCCACGTCAGCGGGATCGAGGCCGGCGGAGCCCGAGTCGCTCCGCCGAGCGCTGGGTGCGGGCGTTGCCGGGCGCCCGCCGGATCGCGCGCCGCTCGGCGGGTTTCACGTCCCACACCTCCGGCCGGGCGGCGACCCACCGCTTGGACCTGACCGCGAACGGAATGTGCACCAGATATGCGAACACGAGCACGATCAGGAGCACGTACGGATAGGTGATCAGCGCGGCGGCCGTCAGTGCGACCCCGACCAGCAGGACCGCGGCCATCCGGCGCGGCACCGAGAACGTCTTCATCGCCAGCGTCGGAACGCGGCTGACGATCAGCGCCGCCGACAGCACCGTCCACGCGGACACCACCCAGAACGAGGACCACCAGCCGTCACCCCACTGTTCGTAGGCGGCGATCGGGGTGAGCACCATCAGCGCGCCTGCCGGCGCGGGGACGCCGACGAAGAACTCGCTGGTGTACGACGGCGCGGAGTCGTCGTCGAGGAGGGTGTTGAACCGGGCCAGGCGCAGCACGATGCTCACCGCGTAGACCAAGGCCACGATCCACCCGGCGTTGCTGCCGTCGAGCAGCGTCACGTACAGGACCAACGCGGGGGCGACGCCGAACGAGATGGCGTCGGCGAGCGAGTCGAGTTCGGCGCCGATCTTCGTGGTCGCGTCCAGCAGGCGGGCGATGCGGCCGTCGAGCGAGTCGAGGACCGCGGCCACGCCGATCATCCCCAGCGCCGCGCCCAGTTGAGCCTCGAGCGCGAACTTCACGGCCGACAGACCGCTGCACAACGCCAGGATCGTCAGGGTGCTCGGCAGCAGCAGCAGACCGCTGGTCGCGACGCGCCGGGTGCTCGTCACCACCTCCCGCGGACTCACGGGAGCTGGGCGAGGACGGTCTCGGCGCCCACTGCGCGCTGCCCCCGCTCCACCATCAGCGTGGTGCCCGCCGGAAAGTAGGTGTCGACACGGGAACCGAAGCGGATGAGCCCGTAGGTGTCGCCGATCGGGAGGTGGTCGCCCACCTTCGCGTCGCAGACGATGCGCCGGGCAAGCAGGCCGGCGATCTGAACGACGGCGATCTCGTGGCCGGAGGCGGTCCGCAGCAGCATCGAGTTGCGTTCGTTGGCCTCACTCGCCTCGGCGAGATCGGCGGACAGGAACTTGCCCGGCTGGTGCACCACCTGCAGGACCTCGCCGGCGACGGGGCTGCGCTGCACGTGCACGTCGAGCACGGACAGGAAGATGCTCACGCGTGGCACCGGCTGGTCGCCCATGTTCAGCTCTGCGGGCGGCACGGCGTTGTCGACGAGCGCGACCTCGCCGTCGGCGGGGGAGACGGCCACGTTCGGCCGGTTCGGCGGTACCCGGTGCGGGTGCCGGAAGAACGCGGCGCTCGCACCGGCGGCGAGCAGGCCCGTGCGGCGGATCCAGGGCCGACGCCGGCCGAGAGCGGCCACACCCAGCGGGGCCAGGACGAACGGCAGTCCGGCCGGATGCAGTGGCGGAATCGTGGTCCGGACCAGGTCGACCAGGTGCGCGAGCCCGGTCGGTTGCGGAGTGCCAATGGGGGTGGGGCGGCGGGCCACGGGTTCCTCTTCGGTTGGCGACGTGTGGGTGTTCGCGGGCGGAACGGCCGCTCGCGGGCACTGCACAGGCTAGCCGAGGTCGGCGTCCGCGCCCCACCCCCAAGTGGTGCCAGGGGGTGGTCAGCGTGCGGTCGCGGCCGCGGACTCCACTTCGCTCTTGATCCGCGCCAGGGTGAGGTTCATCCCGGAGATCATCTCGACCTCGAAGTCCGCGGTGCCGCCCATGAACTTGTCGACGAGGAAGCTGGAGACCTTGGTGGTTCCGGTCGGGGCCTCACGGCGCTCGGTGACCCGGGTGCCGGTCTCGGTGGGGGTGAGTTCGTAGGTCCAGATGGTGTGGTTCTCCGACACTCGCCACGCGATGGCCTTGCCCGGCTCGAATCGGATCACCTTGGCGCTGGTCGGCCACACCAGCAGACCCTTCTTGTTGACGTTGAAGGTGCGGGTGCCCTGCCGGACCGGGCCACCGAAGACCTTCATCACCTTGCACTGGGGGCTCCACTTGCCCATCCGCTCGAGGTCGGAGATCACCCGCCACACCGCGTCCGCGGTGGCGTCGATCTCGATGTCGGCTTCGAGTGTGTTCGTCACAGGGGCTCCCGGTTCGTGGATGTTGGTGGTACTTGCGGTTACGCATGATTTCCCGGACTCGGCGGCTTCGTCAAGGTTGACCACATCGGTGTAATGCGCCGGGTCCGGCAGGCGATGAAGAGGTTATCCACACCAAGGCCGGCCGCCTGTCGGGCCGGCTCCCGCATTCGGAGCATGTCGTGAAGATCCCAGACGTTCTGCGTCCCGCCCATCGCAACCCGGTACCGCTGCTGCCGACCACGCGAAGTCGGGGGCGTCGGGAGGCGTGGCCGAGCGAGCGGCTCGAACGCCTCCTGACTCCGCGGGAGATCGACGACCTGGTTCGAGGTCACTTCACCCGCTGACGTCCCGGTGTCGCACACCGTTCGGGTTCTCCGGGGGCTCGAACGGTGCATTCGGGCGTGCAAAGTTGTTCTAATGGAACTAGAACAATAGAATGTGTTTGTGCTCATCCGAATCGACCCCGCTTCGCCGACGCCACTCTTCGAGCAGGTCGCGGCGAGCGTGCGGCGCGCCCTGGCCGACGGCAGCGTCGGTCCCGGGGACCGGTTACCCGGTGCCCGGGAGCTTGCCGAATCCCTCGACCTGAACGTGCACACGGTGCTGCGCGGCTACCAGCAGTTGCGTGACGAGGGACTGATCGAACTGCGGCGTGGCCGCGGCGCGGTGGTCGCGGCCGACGCCGGCGGACGCAGCCGGCTCCAGGAGGCCGTCCTCGACGTCGTCGCCGAGGCGCGTCGACTCGGACTGAGTGCGGCGGAACTGGTGACCCTCGTCAAGAAGGAGATGACATGACCGAACAGACCTTGGTGCCGCAGGTGTCGTGGGCCCGAGCGCTGGTCGCGGCGCTGTCGGCGCCGGTAGCGCTCGCCGCGATCGCGCTGGTGCTGTTCGCCGCCTGGGCCGCCGACCTGCCGGATCCGATGGCCGTGCACTTCACATTCGGCGGCAGTGCCGACGGTTTCGCCTCGCAGGCCGCAGCGCGCGCGACCGTGCTCCTCGGTCCCGCGACCGCCGCGGTCCTGGTGACGGTCCTGGTGCTGATCACCCGGCGTGACCTGCGGACCGCCAGGATGGGCGTCGCCCTCGCCTCCGGCACCGGCTCGTTCCTCGCGGTGCTACCGGTCCTGCTGGCAATCCCGCAGCGCGGCGTCTCCGACGCCTCGTCCGTCACTGTGCCCGGCTGGTGGATCCTCGCCGCCGCGGTGATCGCGGTGGGCGCGGCCTTGCTCGCCCACCTGAGCATGCCGGCGCCCGGGCCCGCCCGGGCGAGTGCCGCGCCCGGCGCCGACGCCCCACGCATCCCGCTCGAGGAGGGAGAACGGGTCGCGTGGTCGGGAACGGCGGCGATGCCCCGATGGTTCGGCGTTCTCCTGGGCGTGCTCCCGATCGCGGTCGTCGTCGCACTGACGGCGGTCGGGGCGGGCTCGGCGATCCTGCTGCTCGTGGTCGCCGCGATCTCGGGGGCCGTGATGGCGCTCGTTCTCGCCCCGGTCCGGGTCGTCGTCGACCAGCGCGGGCTGTCCGCGCGGGGAGTTGTCCCGGTCAGGCCCGTTCACATCCCTCTCGACGAGGTCGCCGAGGCGCGCGAGGTGGCCGTCAAGGTGCTCAACGGGTTCGGGGGTTACGGCTACCGCGTCGGTCCCCGGGGCGTCGGACTGATCGCCCGCCCGGGCCCCGCGCTGGAGGTCACCCGCGGTGACGGGTCGCGATTCACCGTCACGGTCGACGGGGCCGACCAGGCCGCGGCGGTGCTCAACACCCTCGCCGCCCGCGGCCGCGTCTGAATCCGGTCGCGCCCGGACACACCCGAGGTCCGGGCGCATACTGGGTCGGTGAGCGTCGGCGGCGTGCTGTTCGACATCGACGGGGTCCTCGTCACGTCGTGGCGGGCACTTCCCGGGGCCGCCGACACCCTGCGCGCCGTCCGCGATCGCGCGCTGCCCAGGGCCTTCCTCACCAACACGACCTCGCGCACCCGCGGCGAGATCGCCACGGCGCTGCGGGACTGCGGGATGGACGTCGACACCGGTGAGATCGTCACCGCCGCCGTGCTGACCGCCGAATACCTGCGGTCGACCTATCCGGGCGCGCGGTGCCTGGTGGTCAACCACGGCGACATAACGCAGGACCTGCAGGGCATCGTGCTCGACGCCGAGCATCCCGACGTGGTGGTGCTCGGCAGCGCCGGGCCGGAGTTCGACCACGTCACCCTGAGCCGAGTGGTGGAACTGATGCAGCAGGGGATTCCCGTCGTGGCGATGCAGAGCGGGTTGACGTGGGCCACCGCGGACGGGCTCCGGATCGACACCGGTGCCTATCTGCCGGGGCTCGAGGCCGCGGGAGGTGGACGCGTGACGGTGATCGGCAAGCCGGCACCGACCGGCTTCACCACCGCCGCCGCCGTGATGGGTACCGACCCCGAACGCGCCGTCATGGTCGGCGACGACCTGGTCAACGACGTGCTCGCCGCCCAATACGTCGGGTTCGCGGGGGTGCTGGTGCGGACCGGCAAGTTTCGTCCCGCGATCCTCGAGGCGCCGCCCGGGCGGCCCGACCACGTGATCGACTCGGTGGCGGACCTGCCGGGGCTGCTCGACGAACTCGATCCGTAGCCCGGCGGGCCGAGAAGCCGGGCCGAGAAGCCGGACGGAGGGCGGAGGCGCGGCACTGCCGGGGCCCGCCGAATTGGTTGCCGAATCCGCCGCGAACCTGGGGGTCAGGAGGGCGGTTGTTCGGTACGGTCGATCACATCCCATCCCACCTCATGTTCGAGGAGTTTCGTGCGCACTTGGTTCCGCCCTCGTTCCCTGTCCCTGTTCGCCACCCGGGCCGCGCGTGTCGGCGCGTCGATCGCGACCGGTGTCGCCGTGATCGGTGGTCTCGCCGTCACCGGTGCGGGGGTCGCCTCCGCCGCCCGCGTGGACTGCGTCTCCCCGCCTTCTGCCAACGACATCCGCGTCGTCGGTGACGCCAGCTGCGGTGCGACTGCCACCGGCGCCGGCGTCGCCAATGCCGGCGCGATGGACAGCGGCACCGCCGTGAGCGTGTCCGAGGGCGGCAGCGCGAACACGTTCGCGACCGGGTTCGGCGTCGCGCTCAGCACGTCGAAGGTCGCGGGCCAGGCGCACGCCTACGCGATCGGCGGCGGGATCGCCCACGCCCGTACCGACAACGGCGACACCACCTTCGCGCTCGCCGGCTGGGGGTCGGGCGCCACCGCGGAGTCGGGTGGAGTGAACTGCATGGGACCGCTCTCGTTCGCCGTCAACCTCAACACCGGCGCGGTCTGCCTCATTCGCTGAGCGCATCGGGCCGCATCCATGCGAACGACCGGGGCGCGTCCGCCGAATCCGAGAGGATTCGTGCGGGCGCGCCCCGCGCCCGTTCAGGGACCTGCGAGTCCTTGCACTCACCCCCTGTGAGTGCTAAAAAGGCACTTGGCACTCGCAACACGTGAGTGCCAGGTCGGGACGGTGAGGCTGGGATCCCATCGACACCCCTGGTCGTCCGTCGCGGGCACCGAGCCTGGCCGAGTGAACGGGGCGAACCGCATGCGGTCGTCCTGCGCGCCAATGAGGCGACCCGACGAGCGGTCGCCTTGTGTGTCACCCCCAATCCGGAGGATCACTTCGCAATGGCCAAGATCATCGCGTTCGACGAAGAGGCACGTCGCGGCCTCGAGCGTGGCCTGAACAGCCTCGCCGACGCCGTCAAGGTGACGCTGGGACCCAAGGGTCGCAACGTCGTGCTCGAGAAGAAGTGGGGCGCCCCCACGATCACCAACGACGGCGTGTCCATCGCCAAGGAGATCGAGCTCGAGGACCCCTACGAGAAGATCGGCGCCGAGCTGGTCAAGGAGGTCGCCAAGAAGACCGACGACGTCGCGGGCGACGGCACCACCACCGCCACCGTCCTCGCTCAGGCGCTCGTCCGCGAGGGTCTGCGCAACGTCGCTGCCGGCGCCAACCCGCTGGGTCTCAAGCGCGGCATCGAGAAGGCCGTCGAGGCCGTCACCGCCAAGCTGCTCGACACCGCCAAGGAGGTCGAGACCAAGGAGCAGATCGCTGCCACCGCCGGTATCTCGGCCGGCGACTCGTCCATCGGTGAGCTGATCGCCGAGGCCATGGACAAGGTCGGCAAGGAAGGCGTCATCACCGTCGAGGAGTCCAACTCCTTCGGCCTGCAGCTCGAGCTCACCGAGGGCATGCGCTTCGACAAGGGCTACATCTCGCTGTACTTCGCGACCGACGCCGAGCGCCAGGAAGCGGTCCTCGAGGATCCGTACATCCTGCTCGTCAGCTCCAAGATCTCCACGGTCAAGGACCTGCTGCCGCTGCTGGAGAAGGTCATCCAGGCCGGCAAGCCGCTGCTGATCATCGCCGAGGACGTCGAGGGCGAGGCCCTGTCGACCCTGGTCGTCAACAAGATCCGCGGCACCTTCAAGTCCGTCGCCGTCAAGGCTCCGGGCTTCGGTGACCGCCGCAAGGCGCAGCTCGCCGACATCGCCATCCTCACCGGTGGCGAGGTCGTCAGCGAAGAGGTCGGCCTGTCCCTGGAGACCGCCGGCATCGAGCTGCTCGGCCGCGCCCGCAAGGTCGTCGTCACCAAGGACGAGACCACCATCGTCGAGGGGGCCGGCGACGCCGACGCCATCGCCGGTCGCGTCAACCAGATCCGCGCCGAGATCGAGGCGTCGGACTCGGATTACGACCGTGAGAAGCTGCAGGAGCGCCTGGCCAAGCTGGCCGGTGGCGTCGCCGTCATCAAGGCCGGCGCTGCGACCGAGGTCGAGCTCAAGGAGCGCAAGCACCGCATCGAGGACGCCGTCCGCAACGCGAAGGCTGCCGTCGAGGAGGGCATCGTCGCCGGTGGTGGCGTGGCTCTGCTGCAGTCCGCTCCGGTCCTGGACGACCTGAAGCTGGAGGGCGACGAGGCCACCGGTGCCAACATCGTCAAGGTTGCCCTCGAGGCTCCGCTCAAGCAGATCGCGTTCAACGCCGGCCTCGAGCCCGGCGTCGTCGCGGAGAAGGTTCGCAACCTGCCCGCCGGCAGCGGCCTGAACGCCGCCACCGGTGAGTACGAGGACCTGCTCGTCGCGGGCATCAACGACCCGGTCAAGGTCACCCGCTCGGCGCTGCAGAACGCGGCGTCCATCGCGGCCCTGTTCCTGACCACCGAGGCTGTCGTCGCCGACAAGCCGGAGAAGGCCGCTGCTCCGATGGGCGACCCGACCGGTGGCATGGGCGGCATGGACTTCTGAGTCCGACCCCGCGGGGGATCTGATCGTCCCACCCGGCTCACGCGAGGCCGGTCCACCGCACGGTGGACCGGCCTCGTGCCATGTGAACAGCCGGGGTCGGTGTCGGTCGGACGGGTGAACTCCGTTCGGCAGTTTGCCCATTCTTTGGACAACCCGCGCGCTCTGGGCGACACTGTCCGGGCGTACCGACTTTCGAGGCCCCACGAAGTAACGGTGGGGCCACGCTGCTGTATATATACGCGAACGCACAGCTTTACAAAGCACAGCTTACGAACGCAGACGACATATCAAGGTGGGAAGATGCCCAAGATTCGTGGATCCGCCCGTCGCATGGGCCGCATCGCGGCCGTGACGGCGGCGCTGACCGTCCTGCCGCTGCTCGGTGTCGGCGCCGTCGCGAACGCCGCCGACGTTCCGAACGCGGTCGCGCCGAACGGATCCAAGCTCGAGCGCGTCGACGGCAGCGGACGTCAGGTCACCGCCTACGTGCACTCGACGTCGATGGACAAGCTCATCCCGGTGAAGATCCAGCTGCCCGCCGACACCAGCGCGCCGCGGCCGACGCTGTACCTGCTCAACGGTGCCGGTGGCGGCGAGGACTCCGCGACCTGGCAGCGCCGCACCGACATGGCGTCGTTCTTCTCCGACAAGAGCCTCAACGTGGTCACCCCGATCGGGGGCGCGTTCAGCTACTACACCGACTGGCGCAACGACGACCCGGAGCTCGGCCGCAACAAGTGGACGACCTTCCTCACCGAGGAGCTCCCGCCGATCATCGACTCGGCGTTCAAGGGCAACGGCACCAACTCCCTCGCCGCGATCTCCATGACCGGCACCAGTGTGCTGAACCTGGCCATCAAGGCCCCCGGCCTGTACAAGAGCGTCGCCGGCTACAGCGGCTGCGCCGAGACCAGCACCCCGGCGGGCCAGACCTACATCAAGCTCGTCGTCGAGTCCCGCGGCGGCGGCGACACCGAGAACATGTGGGGGCCCACGGACGACCCGGAGTGGATCGAGAACGACCCGGTCATCCAGGCGGAGAAGCTGCGCGGCACCGAGATCTACATGTCCTCGGGCAACGGCCTCCCGGGCGCGCACGACACTCTCGAGGCGACCGGTGGCACCGCGGCGCTGGCAAACCAGGTCCTGCTCGGCGGGGCCATCGAGGGTGCGACCCTGCTGTGCACGAACAACCTGTTCAAGCGGCTGAACTCGCTGAACATCCCGGCCACGTTCGACTTCCGTCCGAACGGCACCCACTCGTGGGGCTACTGGGAGGACGACCTGCACAAGTCGTGGCCGTGGATCGCACGCACCATCGGCCTGTGACGCTTCGACCTTCGGATTCCTGACCGGGGCACGTCCCCGGTTCCCGGCTCCACCGACGGCGCCGATCCCGCTCAGCGGGGTCGGCGCCGTCGTGTTTCCGTGTGGCGTGTTTCCGTGTTTTCCGCGTGACCGTGTTTCCTACGCGACAATGGACCCGTGCGCGCGGATGCGGTGTTCGACGCACCGGTCGGCGGTCCCCGGCGGCCGGAGCTGCTGGCCGCGTTGTCGCTCGCCATCGACCTCGGCCTGGGGCAGCCGATGGAACACATGCTGCGGGCCACGCTGATCGCGACCCGTCTCGCCGAGCGGGTCGGGGTGGACGAGACGGCGCGCGCCGCCGTCTATTACGGCACCCTGGTCGAGTGGATCGGCTGTCACGCCGACTCCCACGAGCTGACCGCGCTGGTCGGGGACGACATCGCGTTCCGCGCGGACACCTACGGGATCGACATGACCGGCTGGCCACTGCTCCGGTTGATCCTGCGACACGCGGGCGCCGACGATCCCGTGTGGCGGCGCGGACTCCGGACGGTGGTGCTGGCACGCACCGCGCGGTCCCGGCTGACGGAGCTGATCACGTCGCACTGCACGTCGGCTCGGGTGCTCGCCGAACGGGCTGGGCTGGACTCCGGGGTCGCGGATGTGCTCGCGTACACCTTCGAACGATGGGACGGGTCCGGGCTGCCCCGCGGTGTCGGTGGCGAGTCGATTCCGCTCGCGGCGAGCGTGATCGCGGTCGCCGATGTCGCCGAGGTGCACTTGAGGACCGGCGGCCCGGACCGCGCGGTCCAGGTGGTCACCGCCCGTCGCGGTGGGCAGTTCTCGCCGCGGGTGGTGGACGTGTTCGCCGCCGAGGTCGGTGACATCGTGGCGGGGCTGCTCGAGTGCGACGTGTGGGCCGCGGCGCTGGATCGAGCACCGGACCGGGACCGTCGTCTCGGTCCGGACGAACTCGATGTACTGCTCGGTGCGATGGGGGATTTCGTCGATCTGAAATGCCCGTTTCTGCTAGGGCATTCGCGTGCGGTGGCGGAGTTGGCGCGGGAGGCCGCCCGGATCCTGGGGATGACGCCGCCGCATCAGCGGCGCGTCTATCGCGCGGGTCTCGTGCACGGGCTGGGCCGGATGGGGATCTCGAACCGGATCTGGGAGCAGGTCACGCCACTGACCACGGCGGACTGGGAGCGGGTGCGCCTGTACCCGTACCTGACCGGACGGATCCTCAGTCGGGTCGGGGGACTCGAGGATGTCGTGGCGGTGGCGGTCGCGCATCGGGAACGGCTGGACGGCAGTGGATTTCCGCGTGGTACCACCGCCGCCGATCTGACACCGGCGGATCGGTTGCTGGCCGCGGTGGATGCGTACCAGCGGATGCTCGAGCCGCGACCGTACCGCCCCGCGCACACCCCGACCGAGGCGGCGGACCTGCTCCGGGGCGGAGCCGGGTCGGGACGGCTGGACGCGGAAGCGGTCGAGGGCGTTCTGGTGGCCGCCGGGCACCGCCCCGCGCGCCGTCGGGTGTGGCCGGCCGGTCTGACCGATCGTGAGGTGCAGGTCCTGCGGATGGTGGCCCGCGGACACAGCAACCGGGACATCGCAGCCCGACTGGTGATTTCGGAGAAGACGGTGCGCAACCACGTCGAACATGTGTATCTCAAACTCGGCGTCCGCAACCGAACCCAGGCGAGCATGGCCGCGATCGATCACGGGTTGGCGCAGTATCCGTTGGTGGCGGACTGACGGGACCGAGGCGGAGCCCCGCAGATGCTCGGCTCGACCGCACCCGGCGGCGCGCGGGAGTGACGTTCAGCTATTGACCGGCTAAGTCCACGGCGCGGTGCCCCGGCGAAATGCTGTGCCGTGCGTAGTATCCGGTTCGAGTTGGGTCCGGTGGCGGGCCCGCCGACGAACGGGGTGTACGCAGGTGGACGGTGTGGTGATCGCGCTCGAACTGATCGTGGTGCTCGGCGCGATCGTGATGGGCACCCGGTCGAGTGGAGTCGCGCTCGGCCTGTGGGGTGGTGCCGGTGTCGCGGTACTGGTCTTCATCTTCGGTGAGGACGTCGGCGCACCGCCGGTCGACGCGCTGCTGATCGTCCTGTCGGTGGTGCTGGCGTCCTCGATGATGCAGGCGGCCGGCGGCATCGACTGGATGGTGTCGATCGCGGCGAACGTGATCGCCAAGCGGCCCAAGCAGATCACCCTCATCGCACCGCTGGTGTCGTTCCTGTTCTCGGTCGGCGCGGGCACGTCGAACATCCTGTACCCGTTGCTCCCCGTCATCTACGACGCCTCCTACCGCAACGGGATTCGCCCGTCGCGTCCGCTGTCGCTGTCGGTGGTCGCGACCGGCGTCGCGCTCGCGTGCAGCCCGGTCTCGGCGGCCATGGCGGCGATGGTCACCCTGACCGACGTCGAGCCGTACAACTTCGAACTGATCGACATCATCAAGATCACGTTGCCTGCCGCGATCATCGGCATCGTGATCAGTTCGTTCGTGGTGAACCGGCTCGGCAAGTCCATCGCCGAGGACCCGGAGATTCAGGCGAAGATCGCGGCCGGCGAGATCGCGGCCCCGGCGGGTGGCATGAGCAAGGTGGAACTGAAGTCCACGACTCAGGGGCGCAACGCGGCCCTGATCTTCCTCGTCGGCGTGCTCGCGATCGTGGTCTTCGGTCTGTTCAAGGGAATTCGGCCCGACGCCGCCGACGGCAGCCCCTTGGGCATGACGCCGATCATCGAGATGATCATGTTCGTCGTCGGCACGCTGATCCTGTTGGTGAGCAAGCCGCCGGTCGCGGATGTGCCGACGATGTCGGTGTTCAAGGCCGGCATGGTCTCCGCGATCGCCCTGTTCGGCCTGGCCTGGCTGACGGACACGTTCATCAGCGCGCACCTCGACCTGATCACCGACACCGTCGGCGACTGGGTGGAGGCCGCGCCCTGGATCTTCGCGCTGGGCGTGTTCCTGGTCTGCGTGCTCACGACCAGCCAGTCGACCGCGACGCGGACCATCGTGCCGATCGGTCTGACCGCTGGCCTGGCGCCCGGACTGATCAGCGGCATGTGGGCGGGCGCGTTCGCCGGCATCTACCTGCTGCCCACCAACGGATCGCAGATCGCCGCCGCGAACTTCGACGAGTCGGGCAGCACCAAGCTCGGCACCAAGCTCGTCGACCACTCGTTCTTCGTGCCGACGCTGGTGCTGGCGGTCACGACGATCGCTGCCGGTTCGGTGCTGGGCGTGATCCTGGGCTGAGCCGGATCCTGTCGTGAGACGCGCCGCCGTCGGGTAATCCCGGCGGCGGCGTCTTCTTCGGATCAGCGGGCGCGGTAGGCGTCCCAGCTGGCCTTACATGCCAGGGCGATGGCGTCGACCTGGTCCGGATCGGCCTTCGGCCACCCCACCCCGGGCTCGTGCAGTTCCGCGGTGAGGGTCGGGCCGAGCAGGAACTCTCGACGGAATTCGGCCTGCACCGCACCGAGCGTCACCCCGGCGGCCGCCGCCCGCGGCGCCAGTTCGGCGAATCGGCCTCCGGCCGAGATGATCTCCTGGCTGCCCAGGTACGGCTGGTTCAGTGCCACGGCCGCGGCGTCGTCCACCGCGAAGCCCGTGCGGTGTGCCGCCGCCAATGCACGAATCGTGTCCGGCGCCATCGTGACCGGGTTCTCGCCGCGCGGATTGCCTTCGTGGTCACCGCGATTGGACAGCGCGACGACATCGGGCAGCCGATCCGCCGGTGCGCGTTCGACGTTCACCGCGCCCTCGCGAGTGGTGGTGGTGTTCATGGTGTCGTGGAAGGAGAGTGTCGTGAACTCCACCGGCCGCCCGGTGTCGTTCGCCTTGGCGAACGCGAGATCCACCATCCGGTCGACCAATTCGTCGCGGGTCCGCTCGTACACCTCGAGGCCGCGCGCTGCCACCTCGGCGAACGTGTTCGCGAGGAACCGGAGTCCGCCCTCGCTGTCGGGTTCGAGCAGCAGGGGGAAGAACGAAAACGTCACCGGGCGAATTGCATCCACTCCGGTGAGGTCGACCCGGTTGTACGGACCCGCGGCCCGGACCCGGGCGAAGGCTTCCTTGAGGTCCGCGTACAGATCGGCGGGCTTGGCGCGGTTGGGGTCACGCACCATTCGCGGATGCGGGTTCTCGACGTAGACGATCCGCGGGTCGATTTCCGCCCAGCGTCGCACGATCGGGCCGGTCGAGCAGTCGGTGAAGTCGAACTGCAACCGACGGGTGAACTCGGGGGCGAGGAACGCGGCCAGTTCGGCGGGGATCAGCGACCCCGAGTGCGGGCAGCTCACGAGCAGGTCGGCCTCGGCCAGAGCCTCGTCCAGGCTGCGGTTGCCGCGGTCGGCGTAGAAGATCAGGTCGTCCGGGGTGAACTCGGTTCCGGCCGGAATCAGCAACGGGTCTGAGAGTGCCATGCCCGAACACTATCGGGCTCCGTGCCGAGGAGAGAGTATTGAACGGTGGAGACGATTCCGATTCAGATGCCGGACGGGACCGAGGTGCCGGTGCGGCTGTTCGCGGGCCGGGAGGCGATGCCCGTCGTGGTGATCTTCCCGGGGCTGGGGGTGCCGGGCGGCTACTACGACACCGTCGCGCAGGCGCTGGTCGAGCACGGCTTCAACGCGGCGATCGGGGAATTACGTGGTCAGGGTGACAGCAGGCCCCGGCCCGGACCCGACAGTGCCTACGGCTACCAGGAGCTGGCGTCGGTGGACTATCCGGCGGTCTTCGAGGTGGTGCGGGAGCGGTTCGACGAGAGCACTCCCTACCTGCTCGGGCACAGCATGGGTGGTCAGCTGGGCGTGATGTACGCGGCGCGGGCCCGCGGGGAGCTCGGTGGGCTGATCCTCGTGGCCTCCGGGTCGCCGTTCCATCGTTCACACGGTGTGGTGCGGGGTGCGGGGCTGCTCGTCGGGTCGGCGGCGATGTCGGTGACCGCGAACGTGGCCGGGTTCTGGCCGGGGGACCGGTTCGACGTCGGCGGGTTCGGTCGGCAGTCGAAGGTCCTGATCGCCGACTGGTCACGGTTCGCGCGGACCGGTCTGATCGAACCGACCGGCGCGGACATGGACTACGAGGAGCGGATCGGACGGCTGACCCTGCCGGTGCTCTCGATCTCCGTCGAGGGCGATGACCTCGCCCCGAAACCTGCGATCCGCGATCTCGTCCGCAAGCTCCCGAACGCCGAGGTCACCACCTGGCACCAGAGCGAGTCGCTCGGGCACAACGGCTGGATTCGCAACTGCGCGAGCACGGTCGATCGGATCGCCGACTGGTTACACGATCACACCTGAGGCGCAGTGAACCCACCTCCGGAGCTTCCCGACGACGCGACCGTGGCAGGCGGCCCGCCCACCGAACTCGGCCCGCTGACTCGCGTCGGTTCCGGCGGGTCGGGGTCGGAGTCGACCACACGGTCGGGCGGGCCGAGTGCCGGCGTGGTCGTCGACACCGGGGTGGTGCGGCTGGCCGCGGAATGGGAGAACGGGGCGACCCCGCCGGGTGACCTGCGGGACTACCTTCCCGACACGGACGCGATCCGGCGTACGGCGCTGGTCGAACTGATCATGGTCGACCTCGCGTATCGATGGATCCGGGTTCACCAGCCGAAACGGATCGCCGACTACTGCGTGGAGTTTCCGGAACTGCTCGCGGGACCGATACCTCCCGAACTGATCTACGAGGAGTACCGCGTGCGTCGGCTGAGCGGTGACGACGTCGCCGCGGACGACTACGTCGAGGAGTTCCCGGAACAGGCCGAGCGTTTCGTGTGGCTGCTCGAACACGATCCGCGGTCGAGTACGGAGACCGTCCCGTCGACATTGCCCACCGGAGCGGACCTGCAGGTAGGCGAACGGCTGGACGATTTCGACCTGGTCGCCGAGCTGGGGCACGGAGCGTTCGCGCGCGTCTTCCTGGCCCGCCAGACGTCCATGCAGCGCTGGGTGGCCCTCAAACTGTCACGCAATGTCGGCGCCGAGCCCCAGACCCTCGCGAAGCTCGATCACCCGTACATCGTCCGGGTCTACGACCAGCGTGTGCTCGAAGACCGCCAGGTCCGGGCGCTGTTCATGGAGTACGTACCCGGCGGCACCCTGCTCGACCTGATCCGCCGGGTGCGTGACACGCCACCGGAACTGCGATCCGGGCAGCTGCTGTTCGCCTCCGTCGAGCGGGAACTGGCACGCAAGGGCGTGAGCGGCCCCGTCGAGTCGAGTGTGCGCGCGGAGGTGGCCGCGTTGTCCTGGCCGGAGACGGTCGCGTGGATCGGGCTGCGGCTCGCGGAGGCCCTCGACTACGCGAGTTCGCAGGGCGTGCTGCACCGGGACGTCAAACCCGCCAACGTGCTGCTCACCGCCGAGGGCATCCCGAAGCTCGCCGATTTCAACGTCAGTTGCGGCGACACCCTGGTGGTGCCGGGGACGGCCACCGCGGTGGCCGGATCGCTGGCCTACATGTCGCCCGAACAGCTGGCGGCGGCGAGCACACCGGCGGCCGCCCCGATCGACACCCGCAGCGACATCTACTCGCTCGGGGTCATGCTCTGGGAGTTGCTGACGGGGGAGCGGCCGTTTCCGGACGTCGGGTCGGGCAAGGACGCGGCCGCTGCGGCGCTCGAGGTGCGCCGGCGCGGTGTGGACGAGGAAACGGCCGCGCGGTTGCCAGAGAGCTGTCCGCCCGCCCTGCGCCGGGTGCTGCTCACCTCGCTCGAGCCGGAGCCGGAACGTCGGTGGTCGAGTGGACGGAAGCTCGCCCGGCAGTTCGCACTGTGCCTGGATCCGCGCGCCCGCGGTCTGGTCGACCCGTCGCCGGGAAGCAAACGGTCGATGCTGGTGCGGTGGGCCCTGCCGATCGTGATCGCCGCGATCGGGATCCCCAACCTGCTCGCGACCGCATTCAACTACTACTACAACCGGGAGACGATCATCCGCTCGCTCGCCCCGGAGCCGCAGCTTCACCTCGAACAGGTGCACACCGTGATCGGCCTCCTGGCGTTCCCCCTCGGCGCGGCGCTGATCCTCTGGTGGTGCCGGCTCGCGCTCACCGTGCCGCGGCGTGTGCAACAGGGACGTTCGTACGACGCCGCGACGCTTCGACGGGCACGGGTGGCCACGCTGAACCTGGGGCACCGCGCGGTCGTCGTGGCCTTCGCATTGTGGTTGGTGGCCGGCATCGCCTATCCGATCAGCCTGCAGATCGCGGCCGGGGGGATCCCCCAGCGAACCTTCACCCAGCTGATCGCGTCGCTGGCCGTATGCGGGGCCGTCGCGGTCGCCTATCCCTTCTTCATCCTCACCTACTACGCGGTTCGCTCCCTGTATCCGGTTCTGCTGTCACACGGGGAGATCCACGGTGACGACGGACGGGATCTCCGGTCACTGAGGGTGCTCGCCACCCGCTATCTCGCGGTCGCCGCGTCGGTCCCACTGGTCGGTGTCGCGGGGCTGAGCTTCGCGGGCGCCGAGCGGCCCGGCTACGTGGATCTGACCGTGCGCGCGCTGTGCCTGGGCGGCATCGTCGGCTTCATCGCGGTCTACCAGCTGTTCCGGCGCATCGAGGCGGACCTGCGGGCCCTGAGCCGGGTCGTGACGCTCGGCGCGCCGGACGGCTGACCGGGCCCGCGCTCAGCTCAGGGTTCGCCAGAGGAACTCGTATGCCAGCGCCGACTTGAACGCGAGCTGAGCGTTGTCGGCGGCGCCGCCGTGTCCGCCCTCGATGTTCTCGTAGTACCAGACCCGGTGACCCTGCTCCTCGAGTCGGGCGGTCATCTTGCGGGCGTGACCGGGGTGCACGCGGTCGTCGCGGGTCGAGGTGGTGATCAGCACCGGCGGGTAGGTGCGGTCGGGGTCGGCGTTCTGGTACGGCGAGTACTCCGAGATGAACTCCCACTCGGCCGGGTCGTCGGGGTCGCCGTACTCGGCCATCCACGACGCGCCGGCCAGCAGCAGGTGGTAGCGGCGCATGTCGAGCAGAGGCACCTGGCACACGATGGCGCCGAACAGTTCCGGGTAGCGAGTGAGCATGACACCCATCAGCAGGCCGCCGTTGCTTCCGCCCTGTGCGCCGAGCTGCGCCGCGGTCGTGACGCCGCGCGCGACGAGGTCGCGGGCGACGGCGGCGAAGTCCTCGAACGCCTTGTGCCGGCCCGCTTTCAGTGCCTGGGTGTGCCAGTCCGGGCCGTACTCGCCGCCGCCGCGGATGTTCGCGACGACGTATGTGCCGCCACGTTCGAGCCACCCGCGGCCGAGGGCGCCGCTGTAGCCGGGCAGCATCGAGTTCTCGAAGCCGCCGTACCCGTAGAGCAGGGTCGGGCCCGGCTCGGCGTCCTTGCGGCGGACCACGAAATAGGGGATCGCGGTGCCGTCGTCGGAGGTCGCGAAGTGCTGGGCGACGGAAAGGCCCTCCGCGTCGAAGAACGACGGCGCCTGCTTGAGTTCCTCCACCGGCTCGCCGACATGGCCGTGCAGCAACGTCGCGGGGGTCAGGTACCCGCTGGAGTTGAGGAAGAACTCGTCCGACTCGACGGGGTCCACGTCCAGCACATCGGTGGAGGTGAGTTCCGAGATGCCGTCCAGCGGGGCGTCCGTCCAGCCGCCCGGACCCGGTGTGAGGACGCGCATGCGCGTCTGCACGTCCGACAGCGTCACCAGCAGCAGGTGGTTGCGGGTCCACACGTACTGCTCGAGTGAGGTGTGCCGGTCGGGGGCGAACAGCACGGTCAGGTCCCGGGAACCGGCGAGGTAGTCCGCGTAGCGTGCGGCGAGCAGGGTGCCGGCCGGGTGTGTCGTTTCGTCCACCGTCCACGGCGACCGGGTGCGGATCAGCAGCCACTCGCGGTGCGCGGACACCCTGGCGTCCTCGGGTGCCTCGATCCGGACCAATGTGCCGTCCCTGGTGATCTCGTACCGCTGCGACGAGTAGAAGTCGACGGCCCGTTCGGCGAAGCTGCGCTCGAAGCCGGGGGTGCGGTCGTACCACGCCGAGACCGCGACGTCGGTGTGCTCGCCCTCGAACACCACCGGGGCGTCGCGGACGTCGGTGCCGCGGCTCCAGCGGACGGCGATGCGCGGGTAGCCGGAGTCGGTGAGGGCGTCCGGCCCGGTGTCGGTGCCGACGTAGACGGTGTCGCGGTCGATCCAGTCGATGTCGGTCTTGGCCTCCGGCAGCACGAACCCGCCGTCCGCAATGGGGACGAATTCGCGTCGCACCAGGTCGAATTCGCGGATCACGACGGCGTCGGCGCCGCCGCGGGACATGCTGATCAGGGCGCGGGTCTGGTCGTCCTCGCCCTCCGTGCGCAGCACCTGCGCGCCGGACCACACCCAGTTCTCGCCCTCCTCGGCGGCGACCGCGTCCAGGTCGACGAGGACCTCCCAGACGGGGGAGTCGGTGCGGTACGAATCCATCGAGGTGCGCCGCCACAACCCGCGTACGTGGTCGGCGTCGCGCCAGTAGTTGTACAGGTGGGCGCCGCGTCGGCGAACGTACGGGATCCGGGCGTCGGTGTCGAACACCGCACGGATGCGGGCCTGCAGGTCGGTGAAGTCGGCGCCGGCGGCGAATTCCGCGACGGTGCGGTCGTTCCGGGTGCGGACCCAGTCCAGGGCGCTCTCGCCGGTGACGTCCTCGAGCCGGAGATGGGGATCGTGCGGGTCGGAAACCATTGTTCATTGATACCCCTGACGTGCACATCCGCGTGCAGGTGGGGACCGCGCGTCGGCTGGGGGTTCCCATCCGTCGAGCCGGGTATTAGAAATCAAGACTGTTCGACTGAAACGGTGATAGCCCGTCCGCTGAGCGGGCGATGTGAGGGAAGTGGAGGTCGTGCCGTGAAGACGCACGAGGTCACCAATCAGGTTCCGCCGCTGATCGACTACGACACCGCCGGGCACCCGCTGTTCGACGAGGTCCTGACCGCCGCCGGTGCCGCGGACGCGCTCGCCGAGGTGCACGAGGTGGGCACCCTCGCCGGCAGCGCGTACGCCAAGGAACTCGGCGACCGGGCCGAGGCGCACCCGCCGATCCTGCGGACCCACGACCGCTACGGCCACCGGGTGGACCGGGTCGACTACGACCCCGCCTACCACGACCTGATGCGGCACGCGGTCGAGTTCGGCCTGCACGGCGCCCCGTGGCGCGACCGGCGGGACAACGCGCACCTGATCCGAGCCGCGAAGTTCTCCGCCTGGCAGGCCACCGACGCCGGCCACGGCTGCCCCGTCTCGATGACCTACGCCGCCGTCCCTGCACTGCGGGCCGACGAGAAGTTGTCCGCGGAGTTCGAGCCACTGCTCAGCAATGACCGGTACGACCCGTCCGTCGCGCCGCCCGCGCTCAAGCGGGGCCTGATCGCGGGCATGTCGATGACGGAGAAGCAGGGCGGCTCGGACGTGCGGGCCAACACCACCACCGCCACCCCCCAACAGGACGGCAGTTACCGGATCGTCGGCCACAAGTGGTTCACCTCGGCGCCGATGTCGGACATCCTGCTCACCCTCGCGCAGGCGCCCAGTGGACTGACCTGCTTCGTGCTGCCGCGGGTGCTGCCGGACGGCAGCATGAACGCGATTGCGTTGCAGCGCCTCAAGGACAAGCTGGGCAACAGGTCCAACGCCAGCAGCGAGGTCGAGTACGACAACGCGATCGGCTGGCGGCTCGGCGAGGAGGGCCGTGGTGTCCGCACCATCATCGAGATGGTCAACATGACCCGCCTGGACTGCACCCTCGGCACCGCCACGCTGATGCGCCAGGCCGTCGCGCAGGCCGCCCACCACGCCGCGCACCGCAGTGCGTTCGGCGCGCGGCTGATCGACAAGCCGTTGATGCGCAACGTGATCGCGGACCTCGCCGTCGAGGCGGAGGCGTCCACGACGGTCGCATTGTGGCTGGCGTCGCAGACCGACGCCGCGCTGCGCGGTGACGAGAGGGCAGCGCTGCTGCGCCGCCTCGGCTTGGCGGTGTCCAAGTACTACGTCTGCAAACGCGGACCGGGCCACGCCGCGGAGGCACTGGAATGCCTGGGCGGCAACGGTTTCGTCGAGGAGTCCGGCATGCCGCGTCTCTACCGGGAAGCTCCGCTCGCGTCGATCTGGGAGGGCAGCGGCAACGTTGCCGCCCTGGACACCTTGCGCGCGCTGGGCAAGCAGCCGGAGGTGCTCGGGGCGTTCTTCGACGAACTGGGCGCCGCCGCGGGGGTGGACGCCCGGTATGACGCCTGTGTCGCCGCACTGAAGGCGCAGTTCGCCGACCTCGGCGATCTCGAGTACCGCTCCCGGATCGTGGTCGGCCGGCTCGCGCTCGCGCTGCAGGGCTCGCTGCTGCTGCGGTCCGGGAACCCGGCGGTCGCCGACGCCTTCGTGGCCACTCGCCTCGCCGGAGACTGGGGCACCGTCTACGGCACCCTGCCCACCGGTCTGGACCTGACCCCGATCATCGACCGCGTCGTCCCCGTCCCGGTCTCCTGACAACGCGGACAAGAGGCTGGGAGCATCATGGAACGCACACTCGGGCAGTTGCTGCGGGAGCACCTCACATCCCACAGGTCCGTCAAGGACGCGGTGTTCGTCGACGCGCTGCCGAAGAACTCGGTCGGCAAGATCCTCGAACGGCAACTGCGGGTCGCGTAACCGAGAGGCGACGGGCCCCGCACCGAGATCGGTGCGGGGCCCGTTCCACGGTCAGGCGCCGGGTGTCACAGTCCGATGGACGCGGCGAGCATCGGCCAGGACTCGTGCAGGTCGTCCTGCCAGTAGCCCCACGAGTGGGTGCCGGCGGGCCGGAAGTCGAAGGTCGCGGGGATCTGCAGCTCGTTCAGGCGGTTCTGCAGGTTGTGGGTGCACTGGTTGGCGGCCGCTTCGATGGCCCCGCCGACGATGACCTGATTGGCCAGCGTGCCGACGTTGCCGTCGATCCCGGGGGCGGCGAGGTTGTCGTGGTCGCCGGGCAGGCCGCTCGACGCGGAGACGAACAGTTGCAGTCCGCGCAGCTTCTCGGCGTTGACGACGGGGTCGTTCGCCTTCCAGCCGGGTCCGTCGTACGGGCCCCACATGTTGGTCGCGTCACCGCCGCCGCGGGACTCGACCACCGCCCGGATGTAGAACTGGCCCGCTTCCGTCGAGGTCTCGGCACAGCCGCTGTAGGCGCCGACGCTCTTGTACAGGCCGGGCGCGTCGATCGCCAGGTTCAGCACCGAGGTGCCGGCCATCGAGATGCCCGCGATCGAGTTGACGCCGGTGGTGTCGAAGGCCTCGTCGATGATCGGGGGCAGTTCCTTGGTCAGGAAGGTCGTCCACTTGTTGCGGCCGAGTTCCGGATCGTCCTTCTCCCAGTCGGTGTAGTAGCTGAACGCGCCGCCGATCGGGGTGACCACGTTGACGTTCTTGTCCGCGAAGAAGTCCATCACGTCGGTCCGCCGCTGCCAGGTCGCGCTGTCCTCGCCGCCGCCCGCCCCGTTGAGCAGGTACAGCGTCGGCCGCGGCGCGCTGGTGTCGGCGGGCCGGATGACCTCGACCGGGATCACCCGGTCCATGGCCGCCGAGTACACCTGCGCGGTCACCTTGCGGTCGGAGTTCGTGTCGATGCGTTCGAGGTACGACGAGTCGCCGCTCACCGCTGCGGGGGTGGCCTGGGCGACGACCGGGGCGGCCAGCAGGGGGAGTGCGACCAGCGCTGCGGCGGCGACTGCGACGGACATGCGGCGGGAGGTGGTCCGGAGACGCATCGGTGAAACCTTTGATCGGGGATGAGCGGCGCGCGTCGGCGCGAGCGGCGGCTCGGGGGGTCGACTTCCTTCTTACCGGACCGCCCGGTCCTCAGCCACCGCACAGCGAATCGACGAGGGTCGCCCAGCGGGCTGAATGGGAGCACTGTTTGTTTTGGGTAAACATCTAACTTACCGTGAGTCGCGACACGCATCCGATCGAGTGTGTGTCGCGACACGCAGGAATCCGGGAGTCTCGTCGCGGGCTCCGGCGTGGATCCGGTCGCGGGGTGGCCGTGGACCCGGTCCTGACGAGTCCACGACCACCCTTCGATTGTCGTCCCCCTCGAGGCTGTCGACCAGGTTTTCACGGGGATGTCGCTTGTTCGGAGGACATGCAGACGATGATCGGAGATGTCCCTACTTGTGGGTAACCAGACCGTGCCGAGACGTCGAAATCGGGCGGGACTACCCTGGGGACCCGTGACCTCACACTATGACGTCGTTGTCCTCGGTGCCGGTCCCGGTGGGTACGTCGCAGCCATCCGCGCGGCGCAGCTGGGCCTGAAAACCGCAATCATCGAAGAGAAGTACTGGGGCGGTGTCTGCCTGAACGTGGGCTGCATCCCGTCCAAGGCCCTTCTCCGCAATGCCGAGCTTGCGCACATCTTCACGAAAGAGGCCAAGACCTTCGGCATCTCGGGGGAGGCGTCGTTCGACTTCGGCGCCGCGTTCGACCGCAGCCGCCAGGTCGCGGACGGCCGCGTCAAGGGCGTCCACTTCCTGATGAAGAAGAACAAGATCGACGAGTTCGACGGCCGTGGCACGTTCACCGGTCCGAACGCGATCTCCGTGGCGCTGAGCAAGGGCGGCACCGAGTCGGTCACGTTCGACAACGTCATCATCGCCACCGGCAGCACCACGAAGCTGCTGCCCGGCACCTCGCTGAGCAAGAACGTGGTCACCTACGAGGAGCAGATCCTCACCCGCGACCTGCCCGGCTCGATCCTCATCGTCGGCGCCGGCGCCATCGGCATGGAGTTCGGCTACGTCCTCAAGAACTACGGGGTCGACGTCACGATCGTCGAGTTCCTCGATCGCGCCCTGCCGAACGAGGACGCGGACGTGTCCAAGGAGATCGCCAAGCAGTACAAGAAGCTCGGCGTCACCATCAAGACCGGCGCGGCCGTCCAGACCATCGAGGACGACGGCACCAAGGTCACCGTCGCGATCAAGGACAACAAGTCCGGTGCGGTCGAGACGGTCGTCGTCGACAAGGTGCTGCAGTCCGTCGGCTTCGCGCCGAACGTGACCGGCTACGGCCTGGAGAACACCGGTGTCGCCCTCACCGATCGTGGCGCGATCGCGATCGACGAGCGGATGCGCACCAACGTCCCCGGCATCTACGCGATCGGTGACGTCACCGCCAAGCTGCAGCTCGCGCACGTCGCCGAGGCGCAGGGCGTCGTGGCCGCCGAGACGATCGGCGGAGCCGAGACACTCGAGCTCGGCGACTACCGGATGATGCCGCGCGCCACGTTCTGCCAGCCGCAGGTCGCCAGCTTCGGTCTGACCGAGGAGCAGGCGAAGGCGGAGGGCTACGACGTGAAGGTCGCGACCTTCCCGTTCATGGCGAACGGCAAGGCGCACGGCCTCGGCGACCCGACCGGCTTCGTCAAGCTGATCGCGGACAAGACCCACGGCGAGCTCATCGGCGGCCACCTGATCGGCCCCGACGTCTCCGAGCTGCTGCCCGAGCTGACCCTCGCGCAGAAGTGGGACCTGACGGTCAACGAGCTGGCCCGCAACGTCCACACGCACCCGACGCTGTCGGAGGCGCTGCAGGAGGCCATCCACGGCCTCGCCGGCCACATGATCAACTTCTAGGCCGCTCCGCGCCTCGTGCGCGCTTTGTGAGTCTCTGGACTCGCGAAACGCGCACGAGCGCCGCAGGTGCCTTCGGCGAGGGCGCCCGACCACACGGTCGGGCGCCCTCGTTTTTGTGTTCCGGGACTCATTCTCCCGCCCGCGCCGGGCTCGTGGTGAGTGCTTGTTCACGTCGACGAAATGTGCGAAATCAACTGGTGATCGACAGACATTCTGGCGCAACAACTTCCGCCTACTGTCTGCATCCATCGAATACCGCGCTGTATACGCGGTTCGGATACCGGGTTCACCAGCACTTCATTCCGCTCGCACGTTCCTCGACCGAAAGGCCCGTACATGCGTCACCTCTCGAAGCGCACTCTCGCCGCACCCGCCGCCGTCGCCGCTCTCGGCCTGGTCCTGACCGGTTGTGGCAGCAAGGCCTCCGACACCGCATCCGGCGACGCCGCCGCCTCCTGCGTGGACACCAGCGGTGACACGATCAAGGTCGGTTCGCTGAACTCGCTGTCCGGCACGATGGCGATCTCCGAGGTCACCGTCCGCGACTCGATCGCCCTCGCCGTCGAGGAGATCAACAACTCCGGTGGCGTGCTCGGCAAGCAGATCCAACTGGTCGGCGAGGACGGGGCCTCGGAGCCGACGGTGTTCGCGGAGAAGGCCGAGAAGCTCATCAGCAGCGACTGCGTCGCAGCGGTTTTCGGTGGGTGGACGTCCTCGAGTCGCAAGGCGATGCTGCCGGTGTTCGAGGACAAGAACTCGCTGCTCTACTACCCGGTGCAGTACGAGGGCCTGGAGGATTCGAAGAACATCTTCTACACCGGCGCGACGACGAACCAGCAGATCATCCCCGCGCTGGACTACCTCAAGGAGAAGGGCGTCAAGTCCCTCTGCCTGGTCGGCAGCGACTATGTCTTCCCGCAGACCGCGAACCGGATCATCAAGGCATACGCCGCGGCGAACGGCATCGAGATCAAGGGTGAGGACTACACCCCGCTCGGTTCCACCGACTTCTCGACCATCGTCAACAAGGTCCGCACCGCTGACGCGGACGCCGTGTTCAACACCCTCAACGGCGATTCGAACGTCGCCTTCTTCCGCGAGTACAAGAACGTCGGCCTGACCCCCCAGCAGATGCCGGTCGTGTCGGTGTCCATCGCCGAGGAGGAGGTCGGCGGCATCGGCGTGCAGAACATCGAGGGCCAGTTGACGGCGTGGAACTACTACCAGACCGTTGACACCCCGGAGAACAAGACCTTCGTCGAGGCGTACAAGGCGAAGTACGGGCAGAACAAGCCCACCTCCGATCCGATGGAAGCCGCCTACACCTCGGTCTACCTGTGGAAGAACACGGTGGAGAAGGCGAACTCGTTCGCGGTCAAGGACATTCAGGACAACGCGGACGGCGTCACCTTCGATGCGCCGGAGGGCACCGTCACCATCGACGGGTCGAACCACCACATCACCAAGACCGCGCGGATCGGTGAGATCCGCGGGGACGGACTGATCTACACGGTGTGGGATTCGGGCCAGCCGATCACCCCGGACCCGTACCTCACCTCGTACCCGTGGGCCGAGGGCATGAGCAAGCAGTAGCCACCGACATCCACACGGCGGCGGTGCCGCCCGTACCTACCGCGAAGCCGACCAGTAGAGAGGCAGGCATCTTCATGGATGTCGTGATCGGACAGCTCTTCACGGGACTGAGCATCGGCTCGATCCTGTTGCTCGCCGCATTGGGGTTGTCGCTGACCTTCGGTCAGATGGGCGTGATCAACATGGCCCACGGCGAGTTCATCATGGCGGGCAGTTACACGGCCTACGTGGTGCAGCAGGTGATCTCGAGCGCCACCGGATCGCTGTTCGTCTCCCCGGTGGTCGGCTTCGTCGTCGGTGGTGCGATGGGGGTCCTGCTCGAGACGACGCTGGTCAAGCGGATGTACCACCGTCCGCTCGACACGCTGTTGGTGACGTTCGGAGTCGGACTGATCCTGCAGCAGCTCGCCCGGGACATCTTCGGTGCGCCGGCGGTGAACGTTGTTGCCCCGTCCTGGCTCTCGGGTGGCGTCGAGATCCTCGGGGCGGTGGTCCCGAAGACCCGGATCTTCATCCTGGTGCTCGCGGTCGTCGCGGTGGCGGTGCTGGCGACCGCGCTCAAGCGGTCGCCGATGGGGCGCCGGATCCGCGCGGTGGTGCAGAACCGGGATCTCGCGGAAACCAGCGGGATCTCGTCGCGCCGCACCGACGTCACCACGTTCTTCATCGGATCCGGTCTGGCCGGTGTCGCGGGTGTGGCGTTGACGCTGATCGGGTCGACCAGCCCGACCATCGGGCAGAGCTACCTGATCGACGCCTTCCTGGTGGTCGTCGTCGGTGGACTCGGCCAGATGAAGGGTGCGGTGATCGCCGCGTTCGCGCTCGGCATCCTCAACTCGTTCATCGAGTACTCGACGACGGCGTCGATCGCGAAGGTGATCGTGTTCGTTGTCATCGTGGTCTTCCTCCAGGCCCGGCCGCAGGGTCTGTTCGCCGTCAAGACGAGGAGCCTGGTATGAGCGTCCTGACAAGTCCCAAGGCTCGGGTGTGGGGCGGCTTCGCGGTCGCTGCGGTGCTGCTGTTCGGGATCGCACCCGCGGTGCTGAGCGACTTCCGGCTCGGCCTGCTCGGCAAGTTCCTGTGCTTCGCGATCGTTGCCGTCGGAATCGGGTTGGCTTGGGGGCGTGGGGGAATGCTCACCCTCGGGCAGGGCGTGTTCTTCGGGATCGGCGCCTACGCGATGGCGATGCACCTGAAGATCGCCGACGCCCAGCTCAAGGGCGACGACGTGCCGGACTTCATGCAGATCGCCGGCAAGACCGAGCTGCCGGGCTACTGGCAGCCGTTCGCCTCCCCGATCGTGGCGATCCTCGCGATCCTGATCCTGCCGGGCCTGGTGGCGTTCGTGCTCGGCCTCGGGGTGTTCAAACGGCGCGTCAAGGGCGCCTACTTCGCGATTCTGTCGCAGGCGTTGGCGGCGGCGTTCGCGATCCTGCTGGTCGGCCAGCAGACCATCGGCGGCAGCAACGGGCTCAACCGGTTCCGCACCTTCTTCGGCTTCAACCTGGCCGATCCCGCGAACAAGCGGATGCTGTTCTTCATCGCCGCGGCAGTGCTGCTGCTGTCGGTGGCGTTGATCCGGCAGTTGATGAACTCCCGCTACGGGGAACTGCTCGTCGCGGTCCGGGACCAGGAGGAGCGGGTCCGGTTCCTCGGCTACGACCCCGCCAACATCAAGCTCGTCGCCTATGTCGTCGCCGCGTTCCTGGCGGGTGTCGCGGGCGCGCTGTTCGTGCCGATCGTCGGGATCATCTCCCCGGCGGACGTGGGAATCGTGCCGTCCCTTGCGTTCCTGATCGGCGTCGCGATCGGTGGTCGCGCCACCCTGCTGGGCCCGGTGCTCGGCGCGATCGGGGTGGCGTGGGCGCAGTCCGCGTTCTCCGAGTCGTTCCCGTCCGGCTGGATCTACGCCCAGGGGTTGCTGTTCATCGTGGTCGTCGGGTTCTTCCCCGCCGGCATCGCCGGAATGTTCACCCTGCTCAAGCGGCGTCGCACCGGCAGCGCACCCTCGCAGGCGACCGCACCCTCGCCCGATTCCGATCCCGCAGCGTCCTCCCCGGCGGAGGCGCCCGAGTCCGTGAAGGTGTCGTAGATGACCGAGACAGTGGTGACGGCGAAGGCTCCCGCGGCCGGTGGCAATGCCGGGATGTCGAGCGAGTACCTGGAGGTCCGCGGGCTGACGGTGACCTTCGACGGCTTCACGGCGGTCGACGGGGTGGATCTGACGCTGCTGCAGGGGGACTTGCGATTCCTGATCGGCCCCAACGGTGCGGGCAAGACCACCCTGGTCGACGCGATCACCGGGCTGGTCCCGGCCACCGGGTCCGCCACCAAGTCCGGGGTCGAGCTGATCGGGAAGAAGGTCCATCACATCGCCCGCCTCGGGGTGGGACGCACCTTCCAGACCGCGAGCGTGTTCGAGGACCTGAGCGTGCTGCAGAACCTCGACATCGCCGCCGGCGCAGGACGATCCGCGTGGACTCTGTTGCGGCGCCGCAAGGAGGTGCTGCCACAGATCGAGGAAGCCCTCGAGACGATCGGGCTCACCGCGCAGCGTGACACCCCCGCGGGGATCCTCGCGCACGGGCAGAAGCAGTGGCTCGAGATCGGGATGCTGCTGGTGCAGAACGCGGACGTGCTGTTGCTCGACGAACCGGTCGCCGGGATGAGCCTGGAGGAGCGGGAGGAGACCGGGAACCTGCTGCGCCGCATCGGTGGCGAGCGGACCGTCGTCGTCGTCGAACACGACATGGACTTCATGCGCGCCTTCGCGACGTCGGTGACCGTTCTCGCCGCGGGGAAGGTGCTTTCCGAGGGCACCGTCGCACAGGTGCAGGCCGATCCGAAGGTCCAGGCCGTCTACCTCGGCACCGGGCACGTGGACGGCACCGCCGTCGCACACACGGACGGCACCGGGCACGTGGACGGCACCGCCGTCGCCGCCCACGACACGAAGGAGGGCTGACCCATGCTGGAACTGGTCGACATCCGCGCCGGATACGGGCGCACCGAGGTGGTGCACGGTGTGTCGCTGACCGTCCCCGACGGCGGGGTCGCCGCGGTGATGGGGCACAACGGGGCAGGCAAGACCACCCTGCTGCGGGCCGCGGTCGGGCTGATCAAGACGACGTCGGGGAAGATCCTGTTCGGCGGTGAGAACATCACCGGGCTGCGGCCCAGCGCCCGCGTCGCCCGCGGGCTGGCGTACGTGCCGCAGGGCCAGCAGTCGTTCGGGCAGCTGACCTGTGCGGAGAACCTGCAGGTGGTCGCAGACGGCCGCAAACGCGGCAAGGCGCTGATCGCCGAGGTCCTCGACCTGTTCCCCGCACTGGCCGGTCTGCTCGACCGGCGGGCGGGGCTGCTGTCGGGCGGTCAGCGTCAGCAGCTCGCGATCGCTCGCGCCCTGATCACCGAACCCAAGGTCCTGATCCTCGACGAACCCACCGAGGGCATCCAGCCGAACGTGGTCGCCGAGATCGAACGCACCATCATCGATCTCACCCGGCGCGGCGACCTGAGCGTGCTGCTCGTCGAACAGCACATCGGATTCGCCCTGCAAGCCGCCCAGCACTACAGCGTCCTCGCTGCCGGACACGTCACCTCCACCGGCACCGGCGGCGCCGAGTCCGCCGACGCCGTCCGTGCGGCGATGGCCATCTGACCATGAGCACGACGGGGAAGGGCGACAACGGGGTCGTCCTCGAGACCACCGGTGAACCGCTGCGGGAGCGGGTGTATCGCGCACTCCGCAACGATTTGATGAGTGGACGGATCGGACCCTCCGAGCGCCTCGGCGAGGAGCGGCTCGCCGAGACGTACGGGGTCTCCCGCACACCGGTACGCGAGGCGCTGGCACGACTGCAGGCCGACGGACTGGTCGAACGTGACGTGCACGGGCTGTTCCCGTATCGCCCGCGGCTCGACGACCTCGCCGACCTGTACGAGCTTCGGATAACCCTGGAAATGAGGGGAATTCGTCGAATCCTGCACGGGGAGGCCGGTCGTCACGATCCCGAGGTCCTCGGTCCTGAGCTCGACCGGTGGTACGGATATCGCAAGGACACACCCGAACCGGACGCCGGGTTCGTCGCGCTGGACGAGCAGTTTCACATCACCCTGCTCGCGTCCTCCGGCAACGGCGCGCTGGTCGACGCGCTCGCGAACGTGAACGCGAAGGTCCGGCCGGTGCGGATGTTCGACTACCTGACGCCCGACCGGATGGCCGCCACCGTCGACGAGCACGTCGCCGTCGCCGAGTTGGTGCTCGACGGACACCTCCAGCGCGCACACGACGCGCTGCTCGCCCACATCGACGAATCCCGCGCGGTCGTGATCGAACGCGCCCAGCAGGCGCTGGCGCTGGCGCGGATGGCCAACGCCGTCCGCGACTGAACTCCGCCCGATGACCCCCGAAAGGCTGTGACATGACCGCCCTCTCCTTCGACACCCTCCTCGTCGCCAACCGCGGCGAGATCGCATGCCGCATCATGCGATCCGCCCACATCCTGGGGCTGAAGACGGTGGCGGTGTACTCCGACGCGGACGCGGCGGCCGCGCACGTGGAGATGGCTGACGTCGCGGTGCGGCTCGGGCCTGCGCCTGCGCAGGAGTCCTACCTGCGGGCCGACGCGGTGATCGAGGCGGCACTCGCCTCCGGGGCCGGCGCGATCCACCCCGGCTACGGATTCCTCTCGGAGAACGACGAGTTCGCGGTCGCCACCGAGGCGGCCGGAATCGCGTTCGTCGGCCCGACCCCGCAGCAGTTGCGGGTGTTCGGCAACAAGCACTCGGCGCGCGAGGCGGCTCGCGCGGTCGGTGTCCCCCTGGTGGCGGGCAGTGGTCTGCTCGACACGGTGACGGCGGCGCTCGCCGCGGCCGAGGAGATCGGGTACCCGGTGATGCTCAAGGCCGTCGGCGGCGGAGGCGGCATCGGAATGCAGGCGTGCTTCGACGCCGCCGACCTGCGCGGCGCCTACGACCGCGTGCAGCGGCTCGCATCCGCGAACTTCTCCTCCTCCGGGGTGTTCCTCGAACGGTTCGTTGCCCGCGCCCGGCACATCGAGGTGCAGGTGTTCGGTGACGGACTGGGTCGCACCCTCAGCCTCGGGACGCGGGACTGCTCGCTGCAGCGCCGCAACCAGAAGGTCGTCGAGGAGGCTCCGGCGCCGGGTCTGTCGGATGCCGTCGTGGAGCAGCTGCTCTCGTCGTCGCGGGCATTGGCCTCGTCGGTCGACTACCGGTCCGCGGGCACCGTCGAGTTCGTGTACGACGTCGACCGTGGGGAGGCGTCCTTCCTCGAGATGAACACCCGGTTGCAGGTCGAACACCCCGTCACCGAGGAGGTCACGGGGGTGGACCTGGTCGGGTGGATGCTGCGGTTGGCCGGCGGGGACGCGTCCATGCTCGACGCCCTGCCCGACAGTGGTCCGGCGATCACCGGTCACGCGGTCGAGGCACGCGTGTACGCGGAGGATCCCGGCCGCGACTACCGGCCGTCCGCGGGACTGCTCACCAGCGTGGAGTTCCCGGCACACACCCGGGTCGAGACCTGGGTCGACACCGGCACCGAGGTCAGCGCGCACTACGACCCCATGCTCGCGAAGGTGATCACCTCCGGCGCCACCCGGGCGGGTGCCTTCGCGGCCCTCGGTGAGGCACTCGGTGAGACCCGGGTGTACGGAATAGCCACGAATGTTCCTCAGTTGCAGGCGATCGCGACGATGCCCGAGGTCCAGGACGTCCGGCACACGACTGGCACCCTCGCCACCCTGCAGGTCGGGGGCGCCCGCGTGGACGTGCTGCGAGCCGGCACCATGACGACGGTGCAGGACCATCCCGGCCGCCTCGGCTACTGGGAGGTCGGGATCCCGCCGTCCGGTCCGATGGACGACCTGTCGTTCGCCCTCACCGCCGCTGCGGTCGGAAACCCGGCCGATGCGGCCGGACTCGAATGCACGCTGCAGGGCCCGAAACTGGAGTTCGCGGAGGAGACCGTGGTGTGTGTCGGCGGTGCCGACGTCCCGGTCACCGTCGACGGAGAACCGGTGCCGATGTGGGAACCGGTGACGGTGCCGGCCGGGGGAGTGCTCGACATCGGCACGCCCGCCGGTGACGGCCTGCGCACCTACCTCGCGATCCGTGGGGGTCTCGACGCGCCGAAGTATCTCGGCAGCGCCGCGACGTTCACACTCGGCGGGTTCGGCGGACCCACCGGCCGGGCCGTCGCCACCGGTGACGTGCTGACCATCGGTTCCACGGCGGGATGCGCCGCACCGGCGGCCGTCCCGACCGGCGACCGTCCCGTCCTCGCCCACACTTGGCACCTGGCGGTCACCGAGGGGCCGCAGCCGTCACCCTCGTACTTCACGCGCGAGGACATGGCCCAGTTCTACGACACCACCTGGACGGTGGCGGCGCACGCCAACCGGACCGGGATCCGGCTCGACGGACCGAAGCCGACGTGGTCGCGCACCGACGGTGGTGAGGCGGGTCTGCATCCGTCGAACCTGCACGACAACCCGTACAGCGTGGGCGCCCTCAACGTCTCCGGTGACACCCCGATCCTGCTGGGACCGGACGGGCCCAGCCTCGGTGGATTCGCGTGCCCGCTCACCGTCACCCGGGCGCACCGCTGGAAGCTCGGACAGATCCGCCCGGGCGACGGGGTCCGCTTCGTTCCGGTCACCGATGCGGGTGCGGACCTGCTGCGGTCGTCGAATCCCGTACGGGCGGCCCTGCTGCCGCCGTCGGCCGCCCATGCGGTCACCTCCGACGGCGGGGTGCTGGCGCACCGCGACGCGGTCCTCGACCGGCCCCGGGTGCGGTACCTGCGTGGCGGCGACGACAACATCCTCGTCGAGTACGGCGAGATGGAACTCGACCTGGGTCTGCGGATGCGGGTGCACGCGCTGTCCGAGGCGCTCGCCACCCGCCGGTTGCCCGGCCTGATCGACGTCACCCCGGGTGTGCGGTCGCTGCACCTGCACTTCGACCCGGACATGCTGCCGCCCTCGCGCCTGCTCGACGTCCTGCAGGACGTCGAGGAACTGCTCCCCGCCACCGGCGATCTCGTGGTGCCCAGCCGCACGATCCGGCTGCCGCTCTCGTTCGACGATCCGTCCATCGCCGCGGCGATCGACCGCTACCGGGCCGGGGTCCGCGACACCGCGCCGTGGTTGCCGTCGAACACCGAGTTCATCCGTCGCATCAACGGACTCGACTCCGTCGACCAGGTGCGCGACGCCGTGTTCGATGCCGAGTACCTGGTTCTCGGGCTCGGGGACGTGTATCTCGGTGCCCCGCTGGCGGTTCCGCTCGACCCGCGGCACCGGCTCGTCACCACCAAGTACAACCCGGCACGGACGTGGACGCCGTCCGACGCGGTCGGGATCGGCGGCAAGTACCTGTGCGTGTACGGGATGGAGTCGCCAGGTGGCTACCAGCTGATCGGGCGCACCGTACCGATCTGGTCCGGGTACCGCCAGCACGGTCCCTTCGAACAGGGCAGGCCGTGGCTGTTCCGCTTCTTCGACCGGATCGTGTGGGAGCCGGTGACGCCCGAGCAGTTGACCGAGTACCGCGCCGAGGCGCAGGCCGGCCGGTTCAACGCCGAGATCATCGACGGTACCTTCGCGCTCGCCGACCACCTGCGCTTCCTCGAGGACAACGCCGACTCGATCGCCGCGTTCAACGCCCGCCAGACCCGCGCTTTCGATACCGAGAAGGAGGCGTGGCGGGTGGCGGGCGAGTTCGACCGCGTCGAGGTCGCGCCTCCGGAACCGGAGGAGGTGGGCACCCTCGAACTGCCACCCGGCGCGGTCGCGGTCGAGGCGCCGATGGTCGGCACGGTGTGGCGCGTCGAGGTCGAACCCGGACACGTCGTCGAGCCCGGCCAGGACGCCGTGGTGCTCGAAGCGATGAAGCTCGAGATGCCCGTACCCTTCCCGAGTGGGGGCACGGTGCTCGAGGTGCTTGTCGAGCCGGGTGCGAAGGTGCAACCCGGTACTCCGCTCGTGGTGATTGGAGCCGCTTGAACATGAACGCAGTCAGCAACGCCGCTGTGCTGGAAGGGGCCTCGTCGCCCACCGACCGGGTGGAGCGGGCCTTCCGCCGCATCGCCGAGGTGGACCGGCCCGAGGTGTGGATCACGCTGCGCGCCGAGTCCGACGTGCTCGCCGACGCCCGAGCCGTCGAGGAACGCCTGGCGGCGGGGGAGACCCTGCCGCTCGCCGGGCTGCTGGTGGCGGTCAAGGACAATGTCGACGTCGCCGGCCTGCCCACCACCGCCGCGTGTCCCGAATTCGAATACCGCGCAACGGAAACCGCGAGCGGGGTGGCGCGCCTCGTCGAGCAGGGTGCGGTGGTCCTCGGCAAGACCAACCTGGACCAGTTCGCCACCGGCCTGGTCGGCACCCGCAGCCCCTATGGGGCGGTACGGAACGCGTGGGATGCCGAACGGGTCTCGGGCGGTTCGAGTTCCGGGTCCGCGGTTGCGGTTGCGCTCGGCATCGCCGACATCGGCATCGGAACCGACACCGCCGGATCGGGCCGGGTGCCGGCCGCGCTGCACGGCATCGTCGGACTGAAGCTGACCCTCGGCCTCGTGCCCACGCACGGGGTGGTGCCCGCCTGCGTCGACTACGACTGCCTGACCGTCTTCGCCGCCGACCTCGACGCGGCCGTCGCGGCGGCCCGGGTGATGGTCGGCCCGGATCCTCGGGATCCGCGCAGCCGGGTGTGGCCGGCGGATGTGCGACTGGCCGCCCCAACCGCGCCCGTCGTCGCGGTGCCGCGCATCGAGGACCTCGCCGACCTGTCCCCGGAGTACCTCGCCGCCTTCGGTGAGACGGTCTCCGCGCTCGAGGCCACCGGCATCCGGACGCGTACGGTCGACATCTCCGGTCTCCTCGACGCGGCCCGCCTGCTGTACGACGGCGCCGTCGTCGCCGAGCGCTACGCGGCGGTCGGGGAGTTCCTCGAAACCGCCCCCGCCGGAGCGGATCCCACGGTCGCGGCGATCGTGGCGGGAGCGAAGGCGCCGGCCGCCCACGATCTGGTCGGCGACCTGGACACGCTCCGCCGGGCGGAGGTCGCCGCCGCCGCGACGCTGGCGGGCTGCGATGCGCTGTTGCTGCCGACCACGACCGAGCACCCGACGATCGCCGCGGTGCAGGCCGATCCAATCTCGATCAACCGCCGGATGGGTGCCTACACGAACTTCTGCAACCTGCTCGACATGGCCGCCGTCGCGGTGCCGGGAACGGCGACCGCGCAGGGCGACCCGTTCGGGGTGATGTTCGTGGTGCCCGCGTTCGAGGACCAGGTCGCCGTCGATCTCGCGGCCCGATCGGGTGGAGTCGACGCTCCCGCCCTCGTCGAGGGCGGTGTGGACCTGGCGGTGTTCGGAGCGCATCTGCGGGGCCAGCCGCTGCACTTCCAGCTCGAGGAGATCGGCGCCCGTTTCGCCGGGACCGTGACCACCACCGACGCCTACCGGCTCTACGCGCTGGACACCGTCCCGCCCAAGCCCGGTCTCGTCCGGCGGGGTGAGGGGCTCGGGTCGCCGGTGGTCGGGGAGGTCTTCCGGGTCTCGCGCGCCGGGCTCGGCGGCTTCCTCGCGGCGCTGCCCGCGCCGATGGCACTGACCAGTGTCGAGTTGTCCGACGGCCGCAGTGTCGTCGGGTTCGGCTGCACCCACGACGCCGTCGACGGCGCCACCGACATCACCGATCACGGCGGCTGGGTGGCCTACCTCGGATAGGCGGCTGCGCCGCTCGTGCGCGGTTTGCGAGTCCCGAGACTCGCAAACCGCGCACGAGCGCGTCAGCGCCTGTTGTCGTATTTTTCCTGGTCGGCGAGGATGCCGGGCATCTGGGCCTCGACGAACTCGATCAGTCCGAGCAGGCGCTCGGCGACCTGCTCGCCGCGCGCGGTGAGGCTGTATTCGACCTTCGGCGGGATCGTTTCCTGGACGTCGCGGTGCACGAAGCCATCCCGCTCGAGCTGCTGCAGCGTCTGCGAGAGCATCCGCTCGCTGACCCCGTCGACCCGTCGGCGAAGCGCGCTGAAGCGGTAGGGTCCCTCGCCCAGGGCGACCAGTGCGAGGGTTCCCCATCGGCCGGTGACCGCGTGGATCACGTCGCGCGACGGGCAGGCGCGCTCGAACACGTCGGCCGCGAAGTCGAGGCCGGGTTCGGATTCCGGCAGGTCGGGGACACTCATGCGCCCAGATTACTACCAGCGAATCGGATAGCGCTAACAAGATAGATTGCACTTACGAAAAATAAGTGCATGATGGAAGGTGCGACGCATGAAGCGTCAACCCGTCTGTTGGAGGAGCATCCCGTCATGACCATCGCCGTCACCGGAGCAACCGGACACCTCGGCCGTCTCACCGTCGACGCCCTGCTGGCGCGTGGCGCGGCACCCGCCGACCTCGTCGCGGTGGTCCGCGACGCGGACAAGGCGGCAGACCTCGCCGCCAAGGGCGTGCAGGTGCGGGTCGCGGACTACAGCGACCCCGCGGCGCTCGAAGCCGCCCTCGCCGGCGTCGACAAGCTGCTGCTGATCTCCGGCAGCGAGATCGGGCAGCGTGTCCCGCAGCACACCAACGTGATCAACGCCGCCAAGGCCTCCGGTGTCGGGTTCATCGCCTACACCTCGCTGCTCGACGCGCAGAACAGCCCGCTCGGAATGGCAGCCGAGCACAAGGCCACCGAGGACCTGCTCGCCGCGTCCGGCATCGACCACGCCCTGTTGCGCAACGGCTGGTACTGGGAGAACTACACCATGGACGTCGCCGGGACCGTCGAACGCGGTGCGCTCGTGGGTGCCGCGGGCGAGGGCCGGGTCGCCGGAGCCGCCCGCGCCGACTTCGCCGAGGCCGCCGCCGTCGTGCTGCTCGCCGACGACCAGGCAGGCAAGGTGTACGAACTCGGCGGCGACGAGCGGCTCACCCTCGCCCAACTGGCCGAGAAGATCTCCGAGGCCGCAGGCAAGACCGTTGTGTACCAGGATCTTCCGACCGAGCAGTACCAGGCGGTGCTCGAGGGCGCAGGGATGCCCGCCGTCTATGCCGCGTTGCTCGCCGGCTCCGACGCCGGTATCAAGGTCGGTGCACTCGACACCGAGAGCGGTGACCTGCAGCGGCTCATCGGCCGCAACGCCACGCCGGCCGTCGACGTCGTGCGTGCCGCCATCTGATTCCCGCCTCGGCCGAAGGGCACCTTCGTGCGGTTCAACCGCGCGAAGGTGCCCTTCGGCCGCTCTGATGCAGGTGGTTGGTGCCCACTCAGCGGAAGGTGTCGCGTCCGATGCGGAGGGTGTCGATGGTGGTGGCGAGCATGTCGTACTGCCCGACGAGCAGCACGAACTCGATCATCCCGCGTTCGTCGAGGTGGACGGCGAGCGCGGACCAGGTGTCGTCGCCGATGTTCTTCGTGCCGATCAGCTCGTCGACCGCAGCGAGCATCGCGCGGGTGCGGTCGCTCCAGCCGTCGGCGTCCGGGCCGATGAGCACCCGGGCGAGCAGTTCGGCGGTGACGCCGGCGCGGCGGCCGAGCCGGATGTGGTGGTCCATCTCGTAGTCGCAGCCGCGCAGGTGTGCGATTCGCAGGATCACCAATTCCGTTTCGTGCCGGGAGATCCGACCCCCGGGCCGCAGGACGGTTGCCGCGAAATGCAGCCAACCGCGGTAGGTGCCGCCCGCGCGGCCGAGTGTGCTGAACACCTTCGCGTCGGGTGTGCCGGACGCGAGTGAGACGACCCGCCACACGACCCAGTTGACCGGCCCGAGCCGGCGCAGGCGTCCGGGGGCGATCCGCGCGCTCATCGGGTCCGGTCCGGGAGCTGCGGCAGTCGCGTGGTGAAGCGCGCGCGCTCGGTGCGAGCGATCGCCAGGGCCGCAGCCATCCTGGGCTGCGGACGAAGGTCGATGACGCGCTGCGCAGGCACGCGCAGGTGCACGACGCCGCCGACCCAGCCGGGCGCGTAGATCCGTCTGCGGCGCAACGCGATTCCCTTCTCCAGTGCCGATACCGCCGTCTCCATCGGAGACACCGCCGTGAACATGCCCGACCATTTGATCTTGTCGGCGGCGGCGCTGTCGAACCCGATGGTGATCATCTCGGTGTCGATCTCGCCGAGGTATCCGACGCCGACGCGGGTGCCGAGGTGACGCATCTCCACGCGCAGCGTGTTGCCGAGCGCCTCGACCGCGGCGGCCGTCGCGTTGTACGCGCCGAGCAGCGGCAGGTGGACGGCCGCTGCGCCGGCGGTGACGAGCAACGCGTACCCGTTCGCGTGGCCGAGATGCTCACCTGCGGCGCGCAGTGTGTGGTAGGTCCCCATCAGGTTGACCTCGACGATCTGCCGCATCACCTCCGGGTCGCCGCCGACCATCGGCAGCTGCGCCCCGACACCGGCGTTCGCGACCACCACGTCCAGGCCGCCGAGCTCGTCGACCAGTTCGGCGACCGCGGCCTCGACCGCGGCGCGGTCGCGGACGTCGCAGTGACGCCACGGTGCCCGGCCGCAGGTGACGGCGACCTGGTCGAGTAGTTCCGGTTCGAGTCCGAGCAGCGCGACCCGGGCGCCGCGCCGATGCAGGCGGCGGGCGAGCGCCGCGCCGATGCTGCGGGCCGCGCCGGTGACGATGACCCGGCGCCCGGCCAGCTGCTCGTCCAGCCCCCTTGCCATGGCGTCCCCTCAGGTGTTTCGTGGTGCGACGGTGCATTTCGTCCGATTGGCAAACTAACACCGGACCTGCGGCATCCGGTGCACATTGGCGGCTCCGCCGCCCGGTGGCATTCTCTGCACCGGAAACCGCAAGCACGTCACCGCAGGCCCGAAGCGCCCCGACGGCTCGGTCGATGTGCCCTACCCTTCAGATATGGGCATTGCCCGTCGGGTGGGGGTGGTGGTTGCCGCGCTGCTGTTGGGCACGGGGACGCTCGCGAGCGCCACGGCCGACCCGATCACGGATCTGATCCACCCGCCGCACGATCCCGCGCTGGTGGCGCCGACCCCGCTCGACGACCCCTGGTACGACCCGCCGCCGGGATTCGAGTCGGCGCCGCCGGGAACGGTCCTCGCCGCCCGGCCGGTGACGGTGCGCCCGCTGGTCACCCTGGTCTCGTCGACGGAGGTGCTGGTGCGGTCCACGGATTCGAAGGGGCGCCCGGTCCCGGTGGTGACCACCGTCATCGTCCCGGCCGCGCCGTGGACCGGGCCGGGGCCACGGCCGGTCGTCGACTACAACATGGCGATCGACTCACTGGGCAACACGTGTGCACCCTCCTACCAGATGCCGCGCGGGCAGGCCCTGGAAGTGGTTGGAGTGCAGTACTTCCTCGCCCGGAACTACGCGGTGGTGGTTCCCGACCATCAGGGCCCACGGCAGGCATATGCCGCGGGCCGGATGGCCGGGCACGCGGTGCTCGACGCCGTCCGGGCCGCGGTCTCGACGCCCGCGTTCGGCCTGACTCCGGACGCACCGGTCGCGATGACCGGGTACTCGGGCGGTGCGATCGCCACCGGGTGGGCGGCGGAACTGGCGCCGACCTACGCGCCGGAATTGCGCGTCGTCGGCGCGGCGCTGGGCGGCACACCCGCCGACTACAACCTGCTGCTCGGGTCGCTGGACGGCAGGAACCTGGCGTCGGGGGTGCTGCTCGGCGCCACCCTCGGGGTGGCCCGCGAGTACCCGGAGCTGTACCCCCTGTTCAACGACAACGCCTGGCGGCTCGGGTCTCTCGCCCGTGACCTGTGCCTGTTCGGCTTCGCGGTTCCCGGTGCGCTGGTGCCGATCCGTGCGCAGCACCTGTCCGACGTGCCCGACGTCGTGCACAACCCGGTGGCGCAGGCGGTGATCGCGGACAACCGGCTCGGCGCGCAGGCCCCGGCCGCGCCGATCCTGCTGTACCACGGCCGCCACGAGTTCTGGATCACCCGCCAGAACGCCGAACATCTCTACGCGGACTGGTGTGCGGGCGGCGCCGACGTCCGGCTCGCCGAGTATCCGGGCGAGCACCTGATCGTCGCGATCGCCGGGATTCCCGAGGCGTACCACTGGATCGACGCACGGCTCGCCGGGGTGCCCGTCGAGCCCGGCTGCTCGAGCGTCGTGCGGTGATCGGTCGGGTCGCCCCCGATCGGTTGATCTTCGGGGGCGCTGTGCGGTGGATCAGTCGGTCGCCATGGAGCCGAGCCGGGCCAGCAGCGGTGCTGCCTCGACGAGCTTGACGGCGTCTTCCGGGCTCATGTCGGCGAGCAGCCTGCGGACGCCGTCGGTCCACATTTCGTCTATCCGCTGGTTGTTGCGCACGGCCAACGGGGTCTGGTGCAGCCGGTGCGAACGTCCGTCCCCGGGGTCGGCCCGCCTCTCGACCAGTCCGCGCTCGACCAGGTGGCGCACGGTGGTGCTCACGTTGCTGCTCTGCAGGCCCAGCAGTCGGGCGATCTCGGACACGGTGCTGCCCGGCCGCTCCGCCAGGACACGGAGTACTTCGATCTCGGACTGGGGGAGCCGCGACAGTCCGGCTTCCTGCTCGCCGAAACGGCGCAACGTCCACACCAGTGACCGGGCGGTCTGCGCCAGGTGCCGGGCGACCTCGTCGCTCACGACACGGTGTTCGCCGTCACCTGCGACCGCTGAATTCGACACGAGACCAGCTTAGTCGGTAATCTAGATATAAGTTTAGATCTAAATCTAGACATTCTTTTCCGGACTCGGGCACGAAGGGCTGATGTGAACCAGCAAGGAAGCGACATTGCATTGGACGCGCCAGACCTGGCGCACGCCGATCACCCGGGGGTCGCGTCCTCCCCGGTTCCTCCGAGGTTGATCGCGACGCTGGCCCTGCTGGCCGCGGTCGCGCCGCTCGCCATCGACATGTACCTGCCTGCCTTCCCCGAGATGGCCGACGAGTTCGGCACCGGCGCGTCCGCGGTGCAGTTGACCCTCACGACCTTCCTGATCGGCCTGGCACTGGGGCAGCTCGCCTTCGGTCCGCTGTCCGACCGGTACGGCCGTCGCCCGATGCTGCTCATCGGCACCCTGGTGTGCACGGTGTTCAGCGCGACATCCGCCCTCGCGCCCACCATCGAACTGCTCGCCGCGTCTCGCTTCCTGCAGGGCTTCGCCGGCGCCGCGGGCATCGTGCTCGGACGTGCCGTGATCTCCGACCGCGCCACCGGTGCCGCCGCCGGCAAGCTGTTCGGTCTGCTGGTTGCCGTCAACGCGGTCGCTCCCGTCGTCGCGCCGCTGCTCGGCGGCGTGTTCGTCACCAACTTCGGGTGGCGCAGTGTGTTCTGGGTGCTGACGGTGCTGTCCGCGCTGATGTTCGTGGCCGTGCTGGCACTGGTCCCCGAGACGCTTCCGAAGGAGGAGCGGACCACCGGGGGTGTCTCCGCGATGCTCGGTGACGCTCGCACCATCCTCGGCAACCGACGCTACGTCGGGTTCACCCTGGCGTACGCCTTCGCGTTCGGCGTGATGTTCGCCTACATCTCGGCGTCCCCGTTCGTGCTCCAGGACGTCCACGGACTCGCGACGGGCTGGTACACCGCCGTGTTCACCGTCAACGCCCTCGGCCTGGTCGTCTTCAGCATCCTCAACAACGTCGTCGTCGGCCGGATCGGTGACCGGGCGACCCTGCGGATCGGCCTCACGTCGCTCGCGGTGTTCGCGGTCCTGATGCTGATCAACGCGCTCGTCGGCCCGGCGCTGTGGCTCACCCTGATCGCCATGTTCGGCACCATGGGCAGCCTCGGTCTGGTCATCGCCAACGCGACCACGCTGGCGCTCGGCGAGGCGCACCACCACGCAGGCACCGGTTCGGCGGTCCTCGGCGCGCTGCAGTTCCTTCTGGCCGCACTGATCTCGCCCCTCGTCGGCATCGGCGGCGAGGACACCGCTGTCCCGATGGCCGTCGCCATGGTCGTCAGCGTCGTCATCGCCCTCGGTGCCCTCACTCTCACCCGCGGGCGCACGGCGAACCACGCCGCCTAGGGTCCTCGCCGACTCGTCCGGTCCGAACCCGTCCGAGACGCAGGCGCCGAGCCGCCCCGGATCACGCAGATCCGGGGCGGCTCGCGTCGAAAGGGTCTCGCCCCGGTCAGGTCTCGGCGATCAGGTACGGCGACACCGAGCTGCGGTGCTCGTTGATGTCGAGTTCCTTGCCGAGCGGCGGGAACGCCCGCTGCGGGCAGTTGATGCGTTCGCAGACCCGGCAACCCGCACCGATCGGTGTTGCGGCGGCGTCGGATTCGATGTTCAGTCCGTCGGCGTAGACGGTGCGATGCGCATGCCTGAGTTCGCAGCCGAGACCGATCGCGAACGTCTTGCCGGGTTGCCCGTATCGGGTCGCGCGCCGCTCGACGGTGCGGGCGATCCACAGGTAGCTGCGCCCGTCGGGCATCTGCGCGATCTGCGTCATGATCTTGCCGGGGTAGGCGAACGACTCGTACACGTTCCACAACGGGCAGGTGCCGCCGCTGGTGGAGAAGTGGAATCCGGTGGCGGACTGTCGCTTCGACATGTTCCCGGCCCGGTCGACGCGGACGAACGAGAACGGCACCCCCCGCAGCTTGGGTCGCTGCAGCGTGGACAGTCGGTGACAGATCGTCTCGTAGGACTGCGAGAAGAACGCCGACAGTCGTTCGATGTCGTAGCGGAAGTCCTCGGCGATCTCGTGGAACTGGCTGTACGGGAGCACGGTCGCGGCGGCGAAGTAGTTGGCCAGGCCGAGCTTTGCCAGGGACCGGGAGGCGTCGGAGGTGAAGTTGCCCTCGTCGACGAGCTTCTCGATCAGGTCGCCGCACTCGAGATACGCAAGTTCCGCGGCGAACTTGAACACCTTCTGCCCGCCGGACAGGTGCGGAGAGATCTCCAGCACCCGGGCCTCCGAGTCGAAACGGTGCAGGACGCCCTCGCCGAGGTCGATGCGCTGGACGATCTGCACGTCGTGCGTCACCTGTAGTCGCTTGGCGATCTCACCCGCGACGTCGCCACGGTGGAATCGCATTCGAGCAGTGAGATCTTCTGCGGCCGTGTCGAGCTCGTGCAGATAGTTCTGGCGCTGGTAGAAGTAGTCCCGGACTTCCTCGTGCGGCATGGTGATCGAGCCGGAGCCGCTGCCGTCGCTGTACCGGTCCTCGGTCGCGGCGGCCAACTGCGCGGTCGTGTTGCGGTACCGGCGGTGCATGTTCACCACCGCCCGCGCCAGAGACGGGTGCGCGGAGACCATCTCGGCGAGCTCCTGAGGGTCGGCGTCGATGCCCATCTCCTGGTCGAGGGCCACCTCGCGCAGCTCGGCGATCAGCCGGGTGTCGTCCTGGGAGGAGAAGAAGGTGGTGTCGACGCCGAACATCTCGGTGATGCGCAGCAGGACCGGGACCGTCAGCGGCCGCACGTCGTGCTCGATCTGGTTGAGGTAACTCGCCGAGATCTCGAGGGTCTTGGCCAGCGCAGCCTGGCTCATGCCCCGTTCGGTGCGCAGCTGGCGGAGGCGTGCCCCCACGAAGGTCTTGGCCATCACACGAGGCTAGAGCCGCTCCCGATCCTTCGCAACCAAGGGTTAGCACGATTAGCTCCATTCCTTCACGGTGCTGGCGGTCCGTTGTCCCGGGCGCGTCCGCCGCGGCCGCGGTTCGGTGGCGCCCCGCACCTGTCGGTGGCCGATGGCATTCTGTCGGGCTGGCCACGACGCGGCCGGCGAGTACGTCGGAGCCGCGTACTCGGTGACCGCCGACTATGTCAGCCGCAAGCGCAGCGCGCCGATGGGTGCGCCCGTCGCGGGTTTCTCGGACCTTGATCGCTCGGTGACCCGGGAGTAGCCGCGGATGAGACGGCGTCAGGCCCAGGGATTCTCGCGCGCGAAGACGGTCGGGAAGCTCAGCGCGACGCCGTCCGCCTCGGCGAGCCGGGTCAGGACCGTCATCGTGCGGTCCAGGTCGTCGCCTGCGTAGGGGAGCGCGCGCAGAGGTTCGTCGAGGGGGCGGAAGAAGTCGTCCCAGTGGATCAGCACGGCGCGGCGGGCACCGACGGTCCGGACGGTCTCGTGCCAGTACGTCTCGATGTACTCCACGGACTGCAGGCCGAGTTGCCCGACCCCGAGGTAGGCCACCTCGGCCTCGCGGCCGGCGAGGGCGCCGGGGACGTGTCCCGCACTGCCCTGGATCAGGGCAGTGCGGCCGGACACGATGTGGCGCAGAACGATCGACCAGGCGTCTCCGCAACGGAAGGCCGACGCGCGCACCGGGGTCCGTACCGGGGCGGTGATCGCGCCGGGGAACCGGTCCGGCGGGCAGTGGTGCGACGGCACGAAGGTGGCCTCGAAACCGCCCAGCGTCAGCGGCTCCGACGCGGTCACGACCATGACCCGGTCGTCTGGGAGACCGTGCCCGCGACCGAGCTGCGCCGCCGAAGCTCCGCCGACCAGCGTTGCGCCGGTCCGTTCCGCGACCGTGGCGGAGTCCAGCGCGTGGTCGAAGTGGGTGTGCACCGGGAGCACCGCATCGAGATCGGTGATCCCGGTTCGGTCCAGGACCGAGGAGATCCGCGTCCGGTCGGGCGCGATCCGGCCCAGCCCCACCCGTGCCAGCGACGGCCGGCTGAAATACCCGTCCGTGAGGATCGCGGACGAGCCGTCGTCGATCAGCAGGCTGGAGACACCGAGGAAGGTGACGGCGAGACCGTCCTTGGCGGGAGGCACGTCGAACCGGTCGAGGTACGCATGGATGTCGGGGCGTCCGAGGCGCAGTCGCATGCCATCGGACGGTACGGCTTCGCCGCGGCGCCGTCAGCGTTTCATCGACCAGACCGCGGTCACCGGTTCGTCGACCTCGGCGCTCCGATCCCCGGGTCGATCCGTATCGGGCCCGCCGCCGACGGCGCCACCGGAAAGTTGAATATCGCCGTCGGCAGGTACACCGTCGAGCACGAGTTCGGGATGTCGACGACGCCGGACAGGCGGCCCTCGATCGGGGCGGCGCCGAGCAGCAGGTAAGCCTGTTCGGGGCTGTAGCCGAACTTGGTGAGGTAGTCGATCGCGTGCAGACACGCCCGCTGGTACGACAGGTGCGAGTCCAGATAGCGCTGCTCGCCGTCGAGGGTCACCGACGTGCCGGAGAAGGCCAGCCACTCCGAGTACTGCGGGTCGGTGTTGCCGGGCATGAAGATCGCGTTCTCGGAGACACCGTAGGTGTCCATGCCACCCTTGATCAGGTCGACGCGCAGGTCGATGAAGCCGCCCATCTCGATGGCGCCGCAGAAGGTGATCTCGCCGTCACCCTGGGAGAAGTGCAGGTCCCCGACCGACAGGTTCGCGCCGTCGACGAAGACCGGATAGAAGACGCGGCTGCCCTTGGTGAGGTTCTTGATGTCCTGGTTGCCGCCGTTCTCCCGCGGCGGGGCGGTGCGCGCGGCCTCGCCCGCGACGCGGGCGTGCTCGTCCTCAGGGAGCGATCCCAGCACCGCGTCGCGGGGCTCCGGCGGAAGGGCAAGCGGCGGAACACGATCGGGATCGGTGGCGATGAGGGCGCCCTCGCGGGCGTTCCACTTCGCGAGCAGTGCCGCGGACGGCGCGGTGCCCATCAATCCGGGGTGGACGATGCCGGTGAACGACACGTGCGGCACGTGCCGCGACGTCGCGGTCTGCCCGGAGAAGTCCCAGATCGCCTTGTAGGCGTCGGGGAACTGCTCGGTGAGGAAGCCGCCGCCGTTGCCGCGCGCGAAGATTCCGGTGTATCCCCAGCCCTGGCCTGCGAGCGGACCCGAGTCCTCCTGCGGGATCGGGCCGATGTCGAGGATGTCGACGATCAGCAGGTCGCCGGGCTTGGCGCCCTCGACCGCGAACGGGCCCGACAGTGTGTGCACGGTGGTCAGCGGGGCATTCAGGATGTCCTCGGCCGAGTCGTCGTTGTGGATCGCGCCGTCGAACCACTCCCGGCAGTGCACGCGGAACGAGTCCCCGGGCTTGACGGTGACCGCCGCCGGGATCTCCGGATGCCAGCGGTTGTGGCCGACGAGCGCCTGGTCGGTGAACTTCTTCGCGGAGTCGAGCGGGAACAGCAACTCGGGCATGGGTTCTCCTTATCCGGTGCGTGAACTGGACTGCCGAGGGTTCACGGGCGCGGCAGCCTCCGGTGCAGGGGGTTCGTGGAGGTCGGCGCCGCGGCACGGCGGCCCGGCGGGGTGGCGACGACGTCGGGTTCGTGCGCGGTGCGCGCGGTGCGGTCGAGGAGTGCCATCTCGGGGGAGTTGAGGTGGCCCAGCCGAGGTGCGGACACCCGCCGAGGAGCGTCGGCGGCACACCGGTCGCAGGTGACGCGCAGGGGCACGGTCGCCATGGCATGTGTCTGCTCGAACGGCCCGCACTGCGGGCAACGGAACTCGTACAGCGGCACGGTCGACCCCTCTCGCGGACGCGCTGTGGCCCGCATGCGCGACGCACGTTGGGGCGTCGCCGCAGTCCGGTCACGCTCGGTTGCGGGTCACGCTAGCGGCGTTCGCCGAAGTCGGCAGCGCGAGCGCGGACTTCGTGCGAAGACGGTGCGACTTCGCCGGTTGCGAAGTCGGCACGAGGGTGATTGCCCTCACAATCGGCAGCCGGTTCACGTGAACGGAGCTCGGAGTGGGTGTCCCGGGGTCGCCCGGCAGACGTGCCGTCGGTCACGACTCCGCCGCGCCCTCAGCCTGCAGATTTGCTACTTGACGGTAACTTCAAGCGCCGCGGATTCGCTCCCGGATTCGCCATATGTGTTTGCAAAGTTAACAACGCGGTTTGAAAACCTAGCCAAGGTTGGCATTTGCAACAGGTAGACGGCAGTTTTTGGGTGTGTCACTCTCGATACGTACACAGGAAGGGCCTGGCAAGGATGCGAAGCCGTACGGACGTACTGGACGAGCAGCCCCCGAAGGGCCGTAGAGAGAGTGGAGTCTTGATGTCGACCACCGGCACCCCGAAGACCGCAGCCGAGATCCAGAAGGATTGGGACACCAACCCGCGCTGGAAGGGAATCACCCGCAACTACACCGCCGAGCAGGTTGTCAAGCTGCAGGGCACCGTCGTCGAGGAAGCCACCCTCGCCCGCCGCGGTTCGGAGATCCTGTGGGACCTCGTGAACAACGAGGACTACATCAACTCCCTCGGCGCCCTCACCGGCAACCAGGCCGTGCAGCAGGTGCGCGCCGGCCTGAAGGCCATCTACCTCTCCGGCTGGCAGGTCGCCGGTGACGCGAACCTCTCGGGCCACACCTACCCGGACCAGAGCCTCTACCCGGCCAACTCGGTGCCGCAGGTCGTGCGCCGCATCAACAACGCGCTGCTGCGCGCCGACGAGATCGCCAAGGTCGAGGGTGACACCTCGGTCGACAACTGGCTCGCCCCGATCGTCGCGGACGGCGAGGCCGGCTTCGGTGGCGCGCTCAACGTCTACGAGCTGCAGAAGGCCATGATCGCGGCCGGCGTCGCCGGCTCGCACTGGGAGGACCAGCTCGCGTCGGAGAAGAAGTGCGGCCACCTCGGTGGCAAGGTGCTCATCCCGACCCAGCAGCACATCCGCACCCTGACCTCGGCTCGCCTCGCGGCCGACGTCGCCGACGTCCCGACGGTCGTCATCGCCCGCACCGACGCCGAGGCCGCCACGCTGCTGACCTCCGACGTCGACGAGCGTGACCGGGAGTTCCTGGACGGCACCCGCACCGCCGAGGGCTTCTACGGCGTCAAGAACGGCATCGAGCCCTGCATCGCCCGCGCCAAGGCCTACGCCCCGTACTCCGACCTCATCTGGATGGAGACCGGTGTCCCGGACCTCGAGGTCGCCAAGAAGTTCGCCGAGTCCGTCCGCAGCGAGTTCCCGGACCAGCTGCTGGCGTACAACTGCTCCCCGTCCTTCAACTGGAAGGCGCACCTGGACGACGCGACCATCGCGAAGTTCCAGAAGGAGCTCGGCGCGATGGGCTTCAAGTTCCAGTTCATCACCCTGGCCGGCTTCCACTCGCTCAACTACGGCATGTTCGACCTGGCGCACGGCTACGCCCGCGAGGGCATGACCGCCTTCGTCGACCTGCAGGAGCGCGAGTTCAAGGCCGCCGAGGAGCGTGGCTTCACCGCCATCAAGCACCAGCGTGAGGTCGGCGCCGGCTACTTCGACAGCATCGCCACCACGGTTGACCCGAACACCTCCACGGCTGCCCTCAAGGGCTCCACCGAGGAGGGCCAGTTCCACTAGGAACTGACCGGTTCCCTCTCTCGGGAACCTCCTGTGTCACCGCGACGGCGCTTCCCCGGCGCCATCGCAACGGTTGACCGACTCACCGTCCACCCCGCCGCGGGGCCCACAGCCCGGGCCCCGCGGCGGGGCTGGACATCCCCCGGACCACCGACAGTCTTCTGCATGACGATGACGATCCACCACACGATGAGGAGCTGACGTGACCAGCGAAAAGATTCAGCGCGTCGGCGTGATCGGCGCCGGACAGATGGGCGCCGGAATCGCCGAGGTGTGTGCCCGCGCACATGTCGACGTCCTGGTGTACGAGCAGACCCGCGAGCTCGCGGCCGCCGGACGCGCGCGCATTCTGCGCTCGCTCGACCGCGGTGTGAGCAGTGGGAAGATCACCGAGCGTGAGCGGGAGCAGGCCGCATGGCGGCTGCGCTTCACCTCCGATCTCGGTGACTTCGCCGACCGGCAGCTCGTCGTGGAGGCCGTCGTCGAGGACGAGAAGGTGAAGAGCGCGATCTTCACCGAGCTCGACGAGATCGTCACCGACCCGAACGCGGTTCTCGCCTCCAACACCTCCTCCATCCCGATCATGAAGCTCGGCATCACCACCAGCCGGCCCGAGCGCGTCATCGGCATGCACTTCTTCAACCCGGTCCCGGTGCTCCCGCTCGTCGAGCTGGTGACCACCCTCAAGACCAGCGCCGCGGTCACCGAGCGGGCCGAAGAGTTCGCGAGCGAGATCCTCGGCAAGCAGGTCGTGCGCTCTGCCGACCGCTCCGGCTTCGTCGTCAACGCACTGCTGGTGCCGTATCTGCTCTCCGCCATCCGCATGGTCGAGTCCGGATTCGCCACCAAGGAGGACATCGACAAGGCCACCGTCCTGGGCCTGGCGCATCCGATGGGACCGCTGGCGTTGACCGACCTGGTCGGTCTCGACACCGTCAAGTCGATCGCAGATTCGATGTACGAGGAGTTCAAGGAGCCCCTGTACTCGGCTCCTCCGCTGCTGCTGCGCATGGTCGAGGCCGGCCTGGTCGGCAAGAAGGTCGGCCGCGGCTTCTACGAATACGGCGAGAACGGGCGCGTCGCCAAGAAGGCCAGCTAGGCACAGCGCAAGCCAGCAGTCAGCACCTTCGGCGCCCGTGCGTGATTCTCACCCCACCCGGGGTACACATCGCGCACGGGCGCGAATCGCATCACGGAAGGGTCGACACGAATGTCAAGCAGCGCAGCTACTTACGGTTCCAGCGTCCTGGGCTACCCCCGGATCGGCCCCCGGCGTGAACTCAAGCGCGCACTGGAGGCCTACTGGCACGGCCAGGGCACCCAGGCCGAGCTGGTCGCGGTCGGACGCGAACTCCAGGAGCAGACCTGGAGCGAACTGGCCGCCACCGGTCTGACACAGGTCCCCGGAAACACCTTCTCCTACTACGATCACGTCCTCGACAACGCCCTGCTGTTCGGTGCGGTCCCCGCCCGGTTCGCGCCACTGCAGGGCGAGCTCGACGAGCTGGACTTCTACTTCACCATGGCCCGCGGACGGCCCGACTTCCCGCCGCTGGAAATGGTGCGCTACATCGACAGCAACTACTACTACCGCCAGCCCGAGCTCGACGAGAAGACCGTCTTCTCGCTGCATGCCGAGGCGCTGATGGACGAGTTCGAGCGGGCCAAGGAGCGCGGCATCGAGCTGCGCCCGGTGGTGCTCGGCCCGGTGTCACTGCTCCTGCTGTCGAAGGTGGGACCCGGTGCCGCCGAGGGCTTCTCGACCCTCGAACTGCTGGATTCCCTGCTGCCGCAGTACGAGGCGCTGTTCGAGCTGCTCGCGAAGGCCGGCGCGACGTGCATCCAGCTCGACGAGCCGATGTTCACCCAGGACCGCACCGCCACCGAACTGGCCGCCCTCGAGCGCGCGTACGCGGCGCTCGGACACGCGCCGCTCCGGCCGCGGATCCTGGTCACCGGCCCGTACGGCAACCTCGGGGAGGCGCTGCCGATCCTCGCAGGCACCCAGATCGAGGCCATCGGCCTGGACCTGGTGTACGGCAGGATGTCCGCCGACGAGCTCGCGGCGATCCCCGGCCTCAAGCGCAAGCGCCTCTACGCGGGCGTGGTCAACGGCCGGAATGTCTGGCGCGCAGACAATTTCGTCACCCTGACCTACCTGTCGCAGCTCAAGGACGTCATCCCGGACCTGGTGGTCTCGACGTCCTGCTCGCTGATGCACGTGCCCTACGACGTGCTCGCCGAGTGGGACATCGACGGTGCGGTCGCGGACCGGTTGGCGTTCGCCAAGCAGAAGGTCGGCGAAGTGGTCTCGCTGGCGAAGGCGCTGACCGAGGGGCCGTCCGAGCGGTGGCGCAAGAAGCCGACGTCGGTGCACTTCAAGCAGAAGCACGAGGTCCGGTCGCGGGTCAACGCCATCAGGCCCGAGCACCGGGTGCGTGCGCCGTACGAGGAGCGCCGGGCCGCGCAGCAGGCGCGGCTGAACCTGCCACTGGTGCCTGCCACCACGCTGGGCTCGTTCCCCCAGACCGGCGAGGTCCGGAAGGTGCGGTACGACCTGGGTGAGGGGCGAGTCGAGTACCCGGACTACGTCAAGCGCATCCAGGAAGAGATCGAGCGCACCATCCGGTTGCAGGAGGACATCGGCCTCGACGTCCTCGTGCACGGTGAGCACGAGCGCAACGACATGATCCAGTACTTCGCCGAGCTGATGGACGGATTCGCCTTCACGCACAACGGCTGGGTGCAGGCATACGGGTCGCGGTGCGTGCGTCCGCCGATCCTGTACGGGGACGTCCGGCGCCGCGGGCCGATGACGGTGGAGTGGATCGGCTACGCGCAGTCGCTGACCGATCGTCCGGTCAAGGGCATGCTCACCGGCCCGGTGACGATGCTGGCCCGGTCGTTCGTCCGGCAGGATCAGCCGCTGCACGAGACCGCCGACCAGTTGGCGCTGGCGATCCGGGACGAGGTCGCCGACCTCGAGGCCGCGGGGATCGCGATCATCCAGGTCGACGAGCCCGCGATCCGCGAACTGCTGCCGCTGCGCGCCGGTGGTCGCGCCGAGTACCTGGGCTGGGCGGTCGATGCGTTCAAGCTGGCCACCGGTGGCGCGAAGCCGGAGACCCAGATCCACACGCACCTGACCTACACCAGCCGCGCCGAGGTGGTGGACGCGATCGAACGCATGGACTGCGACGTCACGGCGATCGTGGCCACCCGCTCGATCGGCTGGGTGCTCGACGCGATCAAGGAACGCAAGCTGACCCACGGTGTGGGACCCGGTGTGTACGAGTCCCGTTCGGCCCGCATCCCCGACATCGACGAACTCGACGAGTTGCTCACCGAGGCGGCCGAGTCGGTGGATCTGGACCGGCTGTGGGCGAATCCGGACGGCGGCCTCAAGACCCGCCACTACTGGCAGCTGGAGCCGTCGCTGCGGAACCTGGTCGCCGCCGCTCGCCGGTTGCGTCGCCGCGCCGCCGCGGAGGGCTGAGCCCGGCGAAAGTCGTGCGTTCCATCCGCGGCCCGTGAGTGGTCGCGGCCGCGGAGGGAACGCGTCGAGGGGCCCGGACTGCACCGTCGTCCGGGATGAAAAGGCCCCGAACCGATTCCGGTTCGGGGCCTTTTCGTGTCTGCGTGCGGATCAGGAGCCGGCGCTGCCGCTGGAGGACCCGGTTGCGCCATCCGGTCCGCCCGGGAGGTTCGTGCCGTCGGATCCGGTGCCGTGGATCGAGACGGTCACCTGCGCGCCCGGATCGGCCTGGACCGTGACGACACGGGCGCCCGGGGCGGAGGTGATCCGCCCGCCGTCCGCTGTGGCGACGTAGCCGTCCGGATAGTGCAGGTCCGAGACGTAGATCTCGGTCGGCTTCGCCGACACCCGCGCGGTGTAGGTGTAGCGGAAGTCGCCACCGTCGGGGTTGAACGCCAGCGAGCCGGGGGTGCCCGCAGTGGCCCGGGGATAGGTGCGGACCAGTTGACGACCAACCTCGCCGAGGAATGGATCCGTGCCGCTGTCCGCGTCGAAGTGCCAGTACTGCCAGCCGATGAAGCGTTCGTCGGCGCGCTGGAGGGTGTTGCCCAGCACCGTCGGGTCACCGTCACCGAACTCGGTGACCACGGTCGGGACGCCGGCACGCTCGGTGATCGCGTCGATGTTGCGCCAGGTGTTGTCCTGCGTGACGGTGCACAGCGCCCTCAGGTCCTCGGGCAACCCGAGGTAGATCGCGAGCTGGCTGGGGATGCAGTAGTCGTGGGGCGCGAAGACGATGTTCGGGTCGGTGAGCGCCGGCGTCTTCGGTGGATTCGCGAGGTTCGAGGGCATCAGCTGATTCCAGGTGACATTCGGTTCCCAGAACACCGGCAGCGTCGGGCTCACCACTCGGACAGCGTCGGTGAGCCGCTGCATCGCTGCCTGGTACGTGCGGTCGAAGTCAGGGCAGCCGTTCGGGAAGCACGTGAGGAAGGGCGATCCGGGCCACGGTTCGTTCATCAACTCGATGCCGAGGACGCCGGGCTTGCCGTCCACCTCCGCGGCGAGTGCGGCCAGAGCGGTGCCGAGGTGATCGAGCGCGCCGTGGGTGTTGTTCCACACCTCGTCCCACCCCCTGTTCATGCTCGGCATCAGGTTGTAGAGCGGGAACCCGGGATTCGGCTCGTTGGCGCCGGGGCGCGCCTCGATGGCCCAGGCGGGAAAGCCGTTGCCGCCCCAGATCTTCGAAAGTCCGTCCTGATGGTTGTCGAGCAGGACCTGGATGCCGCGCGAGGTGAGGGTGTCGACGACGGTGGACAGCCGGTCGAGGTATGCGGTGTCGATCTGCCCGCGTTCGGGCATCAGGGCCTCGAACGACGTCCCGAGCCGGACGGTGTTGAATCCGTGCCGGGCGAGCAGATCCGCGTCCGCGGGAGTGAGTACCTCGCCGGCCGAGAGGTACGGGGCCTTCTTGTCGACGGTGTTCACCCCGTGCAGCAGGACGGTGCGGTCGAACTCGTCGACGAAGTGTCGGCCGTCGACACGGACCGATCCCGCCGCTGTCGGGGTCTCGTCGGCGACGGCGACGGCGGGGACGGCCATCAGCGCCCCGACGGTCGCGACCATGGCCACCAGTGACTGCACGCGCATCGCGGAACTCCTCCGGATCGAGTGTGTTGGACAATTGTCCAAATTCACGCGATGTTAGCCAGATTCGCGCCCCGCCGTGTCCGGAACGCCGGAAACTGGCTGTCCGCGGGAGCCGCCCGCCGTTGCACAGGTTCGGGCGACGGGGATAGACATATGCGCATGCTCACTGTTTCCGCCTACGCCGCGACCGCCGCCGACTCCCCGCTCGAGAAGACCACCATCGAACGCCGCGACCTCGGCCCGCTCGACGTCCTGATCGAGATCAAGTACGCGGGCATCTGCCACTCCGACATTCACACCGCACGCAATGAGTGGGGCGGTACCCGATACCCGGTCGTCCCCGGACACGAGATCACCGGCATCGTCACCGAGGTCGGCTCCGAGGTGACCCGGCACCAGGTCGGCGACCGCGTCGGCGTCGGCTGCTTCGTCGACTCCTGCGGCACCTGCGCGCCGTGCGCGGCGGGCGAGGAGCAGTACTGCGCCAACCGGGTCACCGCCACCTACAACTCCGTCGGCAGTGACGGGCAGGTCACCCAGGGTGGCTACTCGACTCACATCGTCGTCACCGAGCGGTTCGTGGTGTCGATCCCGGACGGGCTGGCCCTCGACGTCGCCGCGCCGCTGCTGTGCGCGGGCATCACCCTCTTCTCGCCGCTCCGGCACTGGAATGCCGGCCCTGGCAAGAAGGTCGCGATCGTGGGTATGGGCGGCCTCGGGCATGTCGGGGTCAAGATCGCGCACGCGATGGGTGCCGAGGTAACTGTGCTGAGCCAGTCGCTGTCCAAGCAGGAGGATGGACTGAAGTTCGGCGCCGACCACTACCGGGCGACCGCGGATCCCGCGGTGTTCAAGGAATTGCGCAGCACGTTCGACCTCATTCTCAACACCGTCTCGGTCAACCTCGACCTCGACGCCTACCTCGGCATGCTCGCGCTCGACGGCACGCTCGTCCTGCTGGGGCTGCCGGAGAAGCCGATCTCGGTGCGCGCCTTCTCGCTCGCAGGCAACCGTCGCAGCCTGGCTGGCTCCAACGTCGGAGGGATCCGGGAGACGCAGGAGATGCTCGACTTCTGCGCCGAGCACGGCATCGCCGCCGAGATCGAGCTCATCACGGCCGACCGGATCAACGAGGCGTACGACCGCGTCCTGCGCAGCGACGTCCGTTACCGCTTCGTCATCGACGCCGCCACGTTCTAGCCGCCGCGGCGCCCGTGAGTTGCTGCGGCGCCCTCGCGGTCCGGCGGGGTTCGCGGGCGGCGTGGCCCCATCGCCCGGAGAGGGCCATACTCGGTGACGTACGTCACAGTTCATGGAGGGTCGGGGCGATGGGAACGCAACTTCACGGGCACCGGGTGGCGGTCCTCGCCGCCGACGGGGTCGAGCAGGACGAACTCGTCGAGCCACGGCGGGCGGTCGAGGCGGTGGGCGGCCGGACCGAGCTGCTGTCGATCGCGCCGGGGGAGATCCAGGCGTACCGGGCCGACGTGATGCTCGGGGAGAGATTCGCGGTGGACTTGCTGGTCGGTCGCGCCGACGTCGACGACTACGACGCGCTGATCCTGCCCGGCGGCACCCTCGGCCCGGACCGGTTGCGCACCGACGACCACGCGGTCGCGTTCGTGCGGCACTTCATGCACGTCGGCAAGCCGGTTGCCGCGATCGGGCACGGGCCGTGGATGCTGGTCGAATCCGGTTCCGTCGTCGGCCGGACACTCACCAGCTGGCCGAGCCTGCGCACCGACATCATCAACGCCGGCGGCACCCACGTGAACGAGAAGGTCGTCGTCGACCGGAATCTGGTGACCAGCCGCGGCCTGCTGGACCTGGGGTGCTTCTGCAACGCGCTGGTCGGCAAGTTCACCCAGCAGCCCGAGGCGATCGGCCGGTTCTGAACCCGGCGGGACCGATCCGATCGGGCACTGTCGCGTTCGGCGTGCCGGGCGTAGCGTCGATCACAACAGCCGATCCTCGTGACGAGGAGGAGTGAACGATGAAGTTGCATCTTTTCGCCGAATGGGTCGGCTACGCGCTCGGACTCATCGCCGTCATCAGCCTCGCGATGGCCGTCGTCGCGGCGGCATCGGGATTCACCGGGTGGGCGGTGGTCGCCGCCGTGGTCTTCATGGTTTCCATCGCGGCCGGGCTCGGCCTGGTCGGCGGCACCGTGCACCACGACCACAGGCAACGCCGCCACGCGCCGCGGTTCCCGTTGCCGGGCGGCACCGCGTGGCCGGTCAAGGAGTGACAGGCATTCAGGCGGACGTCCCCGGATTCACTGCTCGGATTCACCAGCTCTCCAACTGGGAAGGAATGGTCCGATGAGTCTGAACATCGTCGCGGGCTGGGTGGGGTTCGCCTGCGGGCTGCTGGCCATCGTCGGGATGGCCCTGTTCCTCGTCGCCGCCGGCAGCGGGCACACGGGGTGGGCCGCCGTCGCGGGCGCGCTGTTCCTGTCTGCGATAGTCACGGCGGTCGGCGTCGTCGGTGGGACGGTTCACCACGACCACAAGCTGGGACTGGACGTTCCGCACTTCCCCTGACATCCGTACCCGGCGGGTCAGGCCTCGGCCAGTCGCCGCTTCTCGGTCGCGACGTCGAAATCGGCGGGCGGCCAGTCGAGGTCGAGGCGCTCGAGCGCGTCGATCAGCAACTCGGTCACGGCGAGGCGGCTGTACCACTTTCGGTCGCAGGGCACGACGTGCCACGGCGCGTGATCGGTGGACGTGCGGTCCAGCATCGCCTGGTAGGCCTGCTGATACTGCGGCCAGTACCCGCGTTCGGTGACGTCGCCCGGGTTGTACTTCCAGTACTTGTCCGGCCGCTCCAGTCGCTCGGTCAGTCGTGCCTTCTGCTCGTCGAGCGAGACGAACATCGCGACCTTCACCAGCGTGGTGCCGGACTCGACGAGGTCCTGCTCGAACGTGTTGATCTCGTCGTACCGCGACTCCCATTCGTTCGGCGGCACCAGGTCGTGCACCCGCACGACGAGCACGTCCTCGTAGTGCGAGCGGTCGAAGACACCGAGTTGTCCCTTGCGGGGCAGTGCCTTTCGGATTCGCCACAGGTAGTGGTGCCGCATCTCCTCCGGGGTTGGCACCCCGAACGAGGCGTGGTCGACGCCCTGCGGGTCGACGTGGCCGATCACGTGCCGGACCACCCCGCCCTTGCCCGCGGTGTCCATGCCCTGCAGGATCAGCAGCACCGACCGGTTCTCGTCGCCGGTGCGGGCGTTGGCGAACAGCTTTTCCTGTAGGTCGGACAGGACGGCGCCGCGTTCCTCGAGGAGTTTCTCGCCCAACGCCTTGTCGCCCTCGAATCCGGGGGTGCCGTTCGTGTCCAGTTCGTCGACCCGGGTGCGGTCGGTGACGCGCAGCGCCTCCACCGCGGATGTCCGCCAGCCCTCGCTCGTGCCCATGGCCGTGACTCTGCCACGTGCGAACCGCGGCCGTGGGGATCTACAACGCCTCGGGTGCGCCGGGGAGGAGGGGGTGCGGAGCGGACTTGAAGCGCGCGGGCGACCCGGCCACGGCGGCGATCCCGGTGACTCCGCCCCACGTCATCATGGCGAGGTAGTCGATCAGGTCCTCCGCGGTCATCGACCGGTTCGAGATCCACCAGTGGGTGGCCAGCTGGACAGCACCGACGATTCCGTACGCCCACGGCACCGCGCCGCCCGAATCCATCTCCATCTGCCGCAGCTTCAGGCCCAGCACTGCGGCGAGGGCCTCCGCGATCATCCGCTCCGACTCCGCGACGACGTCTCGGTTGGCCCCGGAGCTGTTGGCCATCACGTAGAGGTAGACCTCGGTGTCCTCGGCGACGGTTTCCACGTACGCGGTGATCGCGACCCGGACCAGTTCGTACTCGTCCATGTCGGCACCGATTGCCGCGTACATGCGCGGCGCGAGGACCGTCTCGACCCAGCGGGTCATGGTCGCGCTGGTGAGGTCGTTCTTGTCGTTGAAGTACCGATAGAGAACGGTCTTGGAGACCCCGATCTGCGAGGCGATCTCGTCCATCCCCACCTCGCGACCGCGGGCGCGGATAGCGGAGAGGGTGCCGTCCACCAACTCCTCGCGGCGCGCGATCTTGTGCTCGCGCCACCGGCGCTTGCGGCCGTCGGACTTCTCGGCCTTCGCGTCGGGTGCGGAGTCGGAAACCACGGGGGAGTCGAGGTCGGGCGCTGTCTTCTTCGACACTGGTGTTTGCCACATCCGTTCAGATCGATCTTCGGCTCAGTTTACGGCGGACGCACCGGGCGGAGCTGGTCCTCCCCGGTGACTCGCCGAATTTCGGCACAATTGGCGAGGTGATGCAGTTGCTGAGCGTCGACGACGCCGCCAAGCGGCGCGATCTTCGGCGGATGAAGGCGGTCGCGACGGGGTTCCTCCTGTTCGCCACCGTGGTGTACCTCTTCTGCCGCTGGCAGGAGACTCGGGGTGCGGGTGAGTGGGTCGGCTACGTGCGGGCCGCTTCCGAGGCCGGCATGGTCGGCGCGCTCGCCGACTGGTTCGCCGTGACCGCACTGTTCCGGCATCCGCTGGGGCTGCCGATCCCGCACACCGCCATCATCAAGAAGAAGAAGGACCAGCTGGGGTCCAGTCTCGGCAGCTTCGTCGGGGACAACTTCCTCGCACCGGACGTGGTGTCGCAGAAGGTGCATGCCGCGCAGGTGCCGCTGCGCCTCGGGACCTGGCTGGCCGAGCCCGCCCACGCCGAACGGGTGGCGGCCGAGACCGCGACGCTGCTGCGCGGGTTCGTCGGTGTGCTCCGCGACGAGGACGTCCAGCAGATCATCGACAACACCATCGTGCGGCGCATCGCCGAACCGGCGTGGGGGCCGCCGATCGGCAAGGTGCTCGCCGAGCTGCTCGCCGAGAACCGGCAACTGCCGCTACTGGACATGCTCGCCGAGCGCGCCCACCAGTGGGCGCTGGCCAGTCAGCCGACGATCGACCGGATCATCGACCGGGACAGCCCGTCGTGGTCGCCGAAGTTCGTCGACCTGATGCTTGGCGAGAAGATCCACAAGGAACTCGTCGAGTTCACCTGGAAGGTCCGGTCGAATCCGGACCACGAGGTCCGGCTGGCCGTCAACCGGTTCCTGATCGACTTTGCGCAGGATCTGCAGCACGATCCCGCGACCATGGCCAAGGCCGAGAAGGTCAAGGCCGAGCTGATGGGCCGCAAGGAGGTCACCGGCGCCGCCGAGGCGGCGTGGAAGGTGGCCAAGCGGATGATCCTCGAGTCCGCCGACGACCCGAACAGCGCACTGCGGGCGAAGACCAGGGACACGGTGATCCGGCTGGGGGAGCGACTCCGGGACGAGCCGGAACTGCGTGGGAAGGTGGACGGCTGGCTCGACACCGCCGCGCGGTACGTCAGTGCGAACTACACCAAGGAGATCACCGCGATCATCACGGACACGGTCGCCCGGTGGGACGCCGAGGAGGCCAGCCGCAAGATCGAACTGCAGGTCGGCCGGGACCTGCAGTTCATCCGGATCAACGGCACGGTGGTCGGCGCCCTCGCGGGTCTGGCGATCTACGCGGTGTCGCAGCTGCTCTTCACGTGATCGTGAACACCTGCTAGCACGAGTGCTTGCAGGAGTTAGCACCCTCCCGTACCGTGGATGACGCACACAGGGACAGGGAGCGGAACATGACCGACGAAACCCGGTCGGCCGGCGACAGTGCCGGCGACGTTGCGGCCCGGGTGGTCAGCTCCGCGGCACAGGACATCGGCAGCTTCATCAGGTCGCAACGTGAAGCAGCGCAGGTCTCGCTGCGCCAGCTGTCGCAGTTGGCGGGAGTCAGCAATCCGTATCTGAGCCAGATCGAGCGCGGGCTGCGCAAGCCGTCCGGTGAGGTCCTCGGCCAGATCGCGAAGGGCCTCCGGATGTCCGCGGAGGTGCTGTACATGCGGGCTGGACTACTCGAGCAACGCCCAGCCAGTCCGGTACGGGAGGCGCTGCTGTCCGACGTCTCCATCACGGAGCGTCAGAAGCAGGTGCTCCTCGAAATCTACGAGTCGTTCCGGCGTGAGAACACGCCGCGAACCGAATCCCAGCCCGATGAACAGGAGAACGAAGATGACTGATCTCAAGGGTCTCGACAACGTGATAACCCCGCTCTACGCCGCGGTCGGTGCCGGCGACGTCGTCGTCCAGGCGGTTGCCGACGTCGTCGCCCAGGTCCGCGAGCGGGCCGCCACCGCCGGCGACGACCTCACCGTCGACGCGGCGCGCGAGCGGTTCGACAAGTTCGCAGGCGATCTGACCGAGGGGGTCGAGTCGCTGCGTGAGCGGCTCGCCGGCCTGCCCTCCGAGCTGCCCGAGGAGCTCGCCGAGCTGCGCGAGAAGTTCACCCCGGAGGAACTGCGCAAGGTCGCCGAGGCGTACCTGAAGGTGGCCTCGGACATCTACACGTCCCTCGCCGAGCGTGGTGAGGAGACGGTGGAGCGCCTGCGCAAGCAGCCCGCCGTCGAGGAGGGCCTCGAGCGTGCCGAGTCGGTGCTCGAGGACGCCGCGACGCTGACCGAGGAGGCGCTCGGGACCGTGGCCCGGCAGACGCGGGCCGTCGGCGAGCAGGCCGCCAAGCTCGCGGGCCGTGCGGCCGAGCGGATCAGCGACGTCGCCGACGAGGTCTCCGACGCGGTCGCCGACGCCGGGGAGCAGGTTGCCAGCCGGTTCGTCGGTGCGGGTGAGAAGGCCGAGGCGACCACCGAGGCGGCTGCCGACAAGGTGGCGGCCGCAGGACCCAAGACGGCCGCGAAGCCTGCGCCCGCGAAGCCGACCGCGGCCAAGGCGAGCCCGGCGAAGGCGCCCGCGAAGAAGGCGCCCGCGAAGCCGACCGCCGCCAAGGCGAGCCCGGCGAAGGCACCCGCCAAGAAGGCTGCCCCGAAGTCGACCGGCGCCTAGTCCTCGACCACACCCGAGCGGATCGGCCCCCACGCAGCGCGCTGCGTGGGGGCCGGCGCCGATAGGATGGAACCGTGACCACGGCCTACAACCTGACCACGCTGATCATGATTGCGCTGCGACTGCTCGCGCTGGGCGCCGGCGCCTTTGCGCTGTTCCACGCCATACGCCAGCGCACCGACGCGTTCACCGCGGTGGACAAGCTCAGCAAGCCGATCTGGGTCGGCATCCTCGCGGTCGCGATGCTGGTGGTGTTCCTGTTCGGCGTGGTGTCGCTGTTCGGCCTGGTCGCGGTGGTCGCGATCTGCGTGTACCTGGTCGACGTGCGGCCGCGGGTGGACGAGATCCAGCGCGGTCCCCGCTGGTGAAAACTGCGTGAGAATTTAAGTCACAGATACCCGTTGACAACGGGTATCTCGGCGACGCATGGTTGTGGTGATCGTCGGTGTGCCTGGTGTGCGCCGACTACCGGCACCTGAACCGACCGCAGGCACTCGACGAGGAGCGTCGCCATGTCGATCGTCCACGAACGCCCGTCCCGCACGACCCGGGTGGGGAACCGCCAGGAGACCGCGTCCCGGCTGCTCGCGTCCGCGGCGCGCAAGTCCTACGACCCGCTCGTCGAGGTCGACTGGGAAGCGCCGGTTCCCGAGGACCTGTACGGCATGACCCCCGAGTGGTGCAGCCTGTACGGCACCGACCTGTGGGACTCGATGACCGAGCAGCAGAGGATCACGCTCACCAAGCACGAGGCCGCCAGCATCTCCGGCACCGGCATCTGGTTCGAGATGATCCTGATGCAGATGCTGCTCCGCGACGTCTACACGCACGACCCGGCGACGCCGCACTTCCAGTTCGCGCTCACGGAGATCGCCGACGAATGCCGGCACTCGACGATGTTCGCGAAGTCGGCGACCCGCTTCGGTATCCCGTCCTACCAACCGCGACCGTGGATCCGGCAGTCCGCCCGCCTGTTCAAGGCCACCGCGACCGGGTCGCTCGCCTACGGCGGCACCCTGTTCGCCGAGGAGATCCTCGACATGATGCAGCGTGACTTCATGAAGGACGAGCGCGTGCAGCCGATCACCCGGACGGTGAGCAGGATTCACGTCCTCGAGGAGGCTCGGCACATCAGGTTCGCGCGCGAGGAGGCCGTCCGCCGCGTCGCGAACGTCTCCCGATTCACCCGCGCCCGGATCCGCCTCGCGCTCGGCGTCACCGCCTACTTCGTGGTCACCAGCCTGGTGAACCCCAAGGTGTACGAGGCCGCCGGACTCGATCCGAAGCAGGCGCGGGCCGCGGCCAAGGCGAACACGCACTACCACGACAAGATCCGCACGGGCAGCGCGAAGACGATCGAGTTCCTCGACGGCATCGGGTTGATCGGCGGCCCGTCGACCGCGCTGCTCCGTCGCGCCCACATCATGTGAGTTCCGCGACCGGCGGTGTCGTAGAAGATTGTTCGGTCATGCCCAGTTCTGGAGGAGTATCCGTGTCGGTTCGGTCTGGCGCTACGGCGCGTCGGGTGTTGGTCGGAGCGGCCGCGGTGGCCGCGGTGGCGGGGGCCGGTGCCGTGGCCCGCTCGCGACGGGCCACCACGTCGCGTCCGCCCGGCGTTTCGAACCCCGCGCTCGCCGACCCGATCCTGCATCCCGAGACGGTGCCGGTGGTCTCGGCGGACGGACACCCGATCCACGTGCTCGCATACGGGGACCCCGCCGCCCCGCCGATCGTGCTCGCGCACGGCTGGACCTGCTCGACCGAGTACTGGTACCCGCAGATCAACGCGCTCGCAGACGAGTACCGCGTCGTCGTCTACGACCAGCGTGGGCACGGTCGGACCGGGCGCGGTGCGAGTCCGCTCACTCCCGACCTGCTCGGCGACGACCTCGACGCCGTGCTGGCCGCGACCGTCCGGGACGGGCGCAAGGCCGTGGTGGTCGGGCACAGCATGGGCGGCATGTCGATCATGTCGTGGGCGTTGCGCTATCCGGAGCGGGTGGCCGAACTGGCGAGCGCGGTGATGCTGGCCAGTACCGGGGTCGATCGGTTGATCGCCGAGACGACCGTCCTCCCGCTGCCGAAGCGGGCGCCCGCGGTGCCGCTGCCGGTGGGGCGGGCGATCCTCGGGTCCACGGCCCCGTTGATCTCGACGCCGTTGACGCGCAGGGGAATTCAGTACGTCGCGATGGCGCCGGGATCCACCCGCCAGGAGGTCGACTTCTGTGCGCGCATCGTCCGGGACTGCGCGCCCGCCACCCGAGGCGGGTGGGGCCGGGCGCTGAGCACCCTCGACATCGGCGACGCCCTCGACCATCTCACGGTGCCGACGACCGTCCTGGTCGGCACCGCCGACCGCCTCACCCCGCAGGTCCATGCGGTCCGGATGAGCGAGCGCCTCGACGCCGACGACCACCTGGCGCGGCTGATCCGGCTGCCCGGCATCGGGCACATGTCCACCGTCGAGGCCGCGGACGTGGTCAACGCGGAGATCAGGCGGCTGCGCCGCCTGTGAGTGAAGGATCGAGTTCACTCACAGGCGCGCGGCGAACCGCAGCTAGCTGAAGACGACGGTGCGGCGACCGTGGACGAGGACGCGGTCCTCGAGGTGCCAGCGCAGGCCGCGGGCGAGGACCAGCTTCTCGATGTCGCGGCCCTGCCGGACCATGTCGCGGACCTCGTCGGAGTGATCCACCCGGATCACGTCCTGCTCGATGATCGGTCCGGCGTCGAGGTCGGCGGTGACGTAGTGGCAGGTCGCGCCGATCAGCTTCACGCCGCGCGCGAATGCCTGGTGGTACGGACGGGCGCCCACGAACGACGGCAGGAAGCTGTGGTGGATGTTGATCGCCCGGCCGGCCCAGTGCTCGCACAGCTCGGCGGGGAGCACCTGCATGAACCGCGCCAGCACGACGGCGTCGGGATCGTGGACGTCGACGAGCTTGCGCACCTGCTCGAACGCGGGCCCACGCTCGGCGGGCTCCTTCGGGAACGAGACGTAGTGGAAGTCGATGCCGTGCCTGCGGGTGACCTCCTCGAGGTCGGGATGGTTGCCGATCACTGCGGCGATGTCGGCGGGCAGCTCACCGCCTGCGGCCCGGCCGAGCAGGTCGTGCAGGCAGTGCCCCTCCTTGCTGACCAGCAGGACGATGCGCTTGCGCTGACCGGTGTCGTGCAGGGTCCACTCGGTGTCCGGGCCCAGTTCGGCGGCGACGCCCGCGAACTTCTCGCGCAGCTCGTCGAGGCCGAGCGCGATCGATGATGCACGCACGGCCTGACGGGTGAAGAACCAACCCGAGTCGGGGTCGGCGTGGTACGCGGCTTCGAGGATCGAACCCCCGACGTCGGCGAGGAACGTGGAGATGCGGGCGACGATTCCCGTCCGGTCGGGGGTGCCGAGGGTGAGCACGTAACGGCGGTCGTCGGTTTCGGAGGGCCTACTCATGCGGACAAGTCTCGCAGGTGCCCGAGCGGCCCGAACCGCAACCGGGCGAAGTGTCCACCCGTCGGGCTCATCGCACCACGACCGCGGTCGCGACGAGGGTTCCGGCGTCGACGGTTTCGATGTCCCGCTCGGTCAGCAACGACAGGAACTCGCGCCGCACGGCCTCGACGGTGTCGGCGTCCAGCGGCTGCAGCGTCGATCGCACCGCGCCGCCGAGGATCAGGTCCCACGAGAGTTCCGGCGTCGCGGGCAGCAGGTTCGACAGTTCGTTCACCTCGACGGAGGCCGCACCGAAGCCGGTCAGCCACGATCGCAACGCGTCGGGGGTGTCGAGTAACGACAGGGCGGCCGGTCGGCTCGGGCGCGCGCCGGGTACGTGGCGCGCGAGCGCGTCGAAGTAGGTGCCGAGGAACTGCTCGAGCGCGCCGCGCCGCCACACCGTCACTCCGACCTTGGAGACCGGGCGAAGGAGCCGGACCAGCCGGGCGACGGCCACGTTGGGGTGCGGCAGGAAGAACACCCCGTAGGAGCAGGCGAGGGCGTCGTATCCGCCGCGGGGGACGCTGCTCGGCGGCTCCCACGTCGTGGCGTCCGCGCGGACGAAGTCGATGTTGTGCAGGGCCCGGTCGGACGCGACGAGCCGGCCCTCCTCGAGGAGGTCGTCGGAGAGGTCGACGGCGTGCACGAGCCCGGTGGGCCCGACCGCCGCGGCGGCGGGCAACGCGGACGCCCCGGCCCCGCAGCACACGTCGAGGACCGCCTCGCCCGGACGCAGCCGCAACTGGAAGGCCAACGCGGCGCCCGCTGGCCCCCACACGGTCGGTGTCAGCCTGGTGAACTCGCGCGCGCCCGCGTCGAACACGGCGGCGATCTCCTCGGCGCCCATGCCAGCCACGGTAGTCCCTGTGGCGCGTGCACAGAACCGGAGTGCGCGGAACGTTTCGCGCAGAACCCGTCAGAGGCCGTAGAACGGCTGCGGATAACGGAATTCGCCCGCGTACTCGGGCGACCACGCGTCGAGGGGACGCACCTGGAAGTGGCTCACCCACTCCGGGACTCCGGGGTCGACCGACAGCGACGCCGCGGGCACGAAGCCGAAGCGGGGGTAGTAGTCGAGGTGCCCGAGCAGTGCGACGAGGGGCTCGCCGAGCGCGTCCGCGGCGCCGAGGCTCGCGTGCATCAGCGCGGACCCGACGCCGGAGCGCTGCACGTCGGCGCGGACTCCGATCGGGCCGAGCGCGAGGGCCGGGCGCCCGGACACCGTGCCCCGGGTCAGGCACACGTGCCCGACCACTCTGCCCGCCGCGTCCTCGGCCACCATCGAAAGGGCGGGCAGCCACGCGTCCGACGCCCGCAGCGCAGCGACCAAGGCGACCTCTGCGGGTTCGTCTGCGCCCGGCGGGGTCTCGTGTGCGAACGCGGAGCGGTGGACGGCGGCGATGGCGTCGATGTCGGTGGTGCGTTCGCGGCGGATCAGCATGACCGCCAGTGTCGATGCGCCCAGGTGTCGGCTGCAACCGGATATCGGCGAACGTCCGCCCGCGGCGATCTGCCCGCAGGGTTGTGCGAAGCTCGTCCCATGTCCGAGAACCCCACCCGTGCCGGAGACCTCACGCGAGCGAGCGTCGCCGCGATGGTCGACCACACCCTGCTCAAGCCGGAGGCGACCGCCTCGGATGTCGCCGCGCTGGTGGCCGAGGCCCACGAGCTCGGGGTGTACTCGGTCTGTGTCTCGCCGTCGATGCTGCCGCTACGTGCGGACGGGCTGAAGGTCGCGGTGGTCGCGGGATTTCCGTCCGGCAAGCACCACTCGCTGATCAAGGGCTCCGAGGCACGGCTGGCGGTCCAGCAGGGTGCCGACGAGGTGGACATGGTCATCGACGTCGGCGCCGCCGTCGCCGGCGACTACAACGCGGTCCTCGCCGACATCCTCACCGTCCGCGAGGGCATCGCGGACGGGGCGGTGCTCAAGGTGATCCTCGAGACCGCGGCCCTGTCCGACGACGCGATCGTGGAGTGCTGCCTGGCCGCCGAGCGGGCCGGCGCGAACTTCGTCAAGACGTCCACCGGCTTCCACCCGGCCGGCGGCGCCACCGTCGACGCGGTGCGGTTGATGGCGCGGACCGTCGGCGGCCGCCTCGGTGTCAAGGCCAGCGGCGGTATCCGGACCGCGGACGCCGCGCGCGCGATGATCGAGGCCGGTGCCACCCGGCTCGGGCTGTCGGGAACCCGCGCTGTGCTCGACGGGTTCCCCGACTGACTCACATCGGGACAGAGCGTCCGGCCGTCACATCAGGACAGAGCAGCCGGCCGTCACATCAGGACAGAGCAGCCGGCCGTCACATCAGGACAGAGCAGCTGTCCGGGGCCTGGGCGCCGGGCTGCGGGGCCGGCATCGTGTACGCGCCACCGGCCAGCGACAGCTGCAGACCGCTGTCGGTGACGGTGATCGACTGCGCGGTCATGCCGAGCGGGAAGGTCTGAAGGCTGCTGGTGAGGATGTTCACCACGCCGCTGACCAGGTCGGTCGGCAGGCCGAGGCCGAAGATCTCGGCGCCGATGGTCTCCACCCGTACGACGCCGTCGGACACCGTCGGCTTGACGGTCAGCTCCGCGAGGTTGCCCAGGACCTGGAACTGCAGTGTGCCCGCCGACTGATCCGAGGTGACACCGGTGACCAGGGTGCCGAAGGCCTCGCCCTGGATGGTCGCGGCGATACCGGCGGTGGACCAGTCGACATCCGCGGTCGAGCTGCCGATGGTGCCGCCGGACGTGTCGCTGGTGGTCAGGTCGACGTCGTTGACGCGGGCGACCACGTGCATGTCCTTCGCCGGGCCGAAGCTCGAGTCGTCACTGGTGATCGTGATGTACGGGACCTTCTTGTCGACGGCCTGCAGCAGCACCGGCTTGGCGCTGAGCCCGACGTCGACCTGGGAGCCGAGCTGGCTCTGGAACTGGTCCGCCATGCACTGTTTGACGTTGTGCCGGACATACAGTTCCCCGCCGATCAGGACGGCGACGAGGGCGACGATCACGACGAGGGAGATCGTGAGCACCCGGTTGCGCTTGGGTCGCGTGCTCGCGGCGGGGGCGTGCGTGGTGGAGGCCATTGCACGGATTCTTCCGTAGATTCCTGTGTCGGTTCTGAGAACCGGCCCGGCGAAATTGTGTGGAATCCGCCACGCCAGGCTTGAATGTGACGTGAGACACATTTGCGCCGTACGCTGGCGTGCATGGACGAGACCCCGGTACAGGACGAACGTGGCAGCGCCCTGCGTGCGCGGGCGGCAGTGCAGGACGGGTACTTCACCCCGGCGCAGGCGCGGGCCTGCGGGTTTTCGGCGCACGACATGGCCGACGCCGTCGTCTCCGGGCGGTGGACCCAGCCCGATCCCGGCGTGTTCCGGCTGAACCCGTGGCGGTCGGGTGATCTGGACGAGGTGGCGCGCTGCTGCGTTCGGCTGGACGGGGCGGTGGTCTCCCATCAGAGCGCCGCCGAACTGCACGGTCTCGGTCACCTGCATCCGAGCTTCCTGCACGTAACCGCGTCGGATGACGGGCACTTGCGGCTCGACCGGGTGGCGGTGCACCACAACGACCTCGCCGCGGGCGACACCGAACACACCGGCGCGTTCCGGATCACGACACCACTGCGGACGGTGCTCGATCTCGCGGGCGGCGGGGTCTCGCAGTGGGTGCTCGACGAGGTGGTCTGCGACGCGCTCGCGATCGGTCGCCTCGACCGCGGCGAGCTGGAGACCGGGGCGGACACGGGTAACTCGCGGGTGCGTCAGCGGGTGCGGCGGGCGCTGTCGACGTGGGCGTGAGCGGTTCGCTGTGAGCCTTCACGAACCGGACGGTGCGACCGCCGACCACGGCACGGTCAGCAGGTTGTCACGCAGTCGCCGTCGTGGAACCTCCGCCGGAACACCCTGTGCGCGAAGCATTTCCAGGGTGGCCCGCCAGCGGACGCGAGGGCCGAACGGGGCGTGTGGGGCGGCGGCCGCCCACGCGTGATCCGCCGCTCGCAGCAGGTCGTGGATCCCTTCGCCGGCCACGTTGCGGTGGATCAACGCCTTCGGCAGACGCTCGGCGACGTCACCCGGCCTGGCCACGTCGAACGGGTCCCACGCGAGCGTCAGGGACAGCGGGCCGCGCTCGTCGAGCAGGACCCAGGCGCAGCGGCGGCCGAGTTCGTCGCACGTACCGTCGACGAGCAGCCCGCCGGGGGCGAGTGACGACCGGATCTTCGCCCAGGCGCCGGACACCGCGTCCTCCGGGTACTGGCGCAGCACGTTGAACGCGCGCACCAGCACCGGACGCAGGCCTGCGAGCTCGAATCCGCCGCGCGCGAAGCTGACGCCGTCGCGGCCGGGAACCACCCGGGCCGGGTCGATCTCCAGCCCGACGACCCGAAGGTCCGGCCGGACCGTTCGTAGCCGGGACGCCAGTTCGAAGGTGGTGTCGGGGCGGGCGCCGTACCCGAGGTCGACCACCAGCGGGTCGGGGGCGGCGCGGAGCAGGTCGGCGACCTGGGGGCGGTGCATCAGCCAGCGATCGCTGCGTCGTAGCCGGTTGATCCCGGTGGTGCCGCGGGTGATGACGCCGTCCGGTTTGGCGGCGTGGTTCATGTCGGACGCTTACTGCTCGGCGAGCCAGTCGGCGGTGACCTGGGCTTCGGTGCGCAGCAGGTCGACGAGGTTGACCAGCATCAACTGTTCGAGCTTGCCGCCGACGAACGGGATGAACACCTTCGCCTCCGAGGAGGTCCGCAGGGTGGACCCGGTGTCGGTGGAGAACAGCGACATCGTGCCGGTGAGGCTGCCCGGGCCGGCCGGGATCGACGCCTCGAAGGTGCCGGTGACCGGTTCGCCGAACGGGCTGTAGTGCTCCTTGCGGGTGATGATCATGTCCTTCTTCATCACCGTCTGCGCGATGTCGGGCAGGGAGTTGCGGGGAATGACGTGGTGGAACACCAGGTCGACACCGGCATCGGTGACCTCGAGGGACTGCACGTCGTTGTCCGAGAACTTCCGCAGTTCGATCATCCGCGCTTCCCAGTATTCCGGGTTGGTCAGCGCGGCGTACACCTGCTCGGTGGAGTGGGTGTAGCGGGCGGAGTAGTCGATGCGGCGAGCCATGACCGGCAAGGTTACCGGCTCGGCACGCATCGACCACACCGGTCCGGTGCCCGGGATCAGGCGTTCGCGGCGACCCATTCCTCGACGGCGGCCTGGTCGCGGCCGAGGATCTCGACGACCTGGTCGGCGACCATGCCCTCGATCGCGCCGCCGATCAGCTTGATGGCGACCTCGACGTCACCCTGCAGGGTCAGCGTCGACTGGGCGCCCGCGTCGGTCAGGACGGCGGTGCCGTTGGCGGTGATCGGCAGGCCGGTGGTGGACACGGTGAACGTGCCGGTGGCCTGGCCGTTCGCGAACGGGCCCCACGCCTCGCCGCGGGTGAGCACGAGGTCGCCCTTGACTGCCTTGGAGACCAGCGACGGCAGGGAGTTCTTGTCGAGGACCTGGCTGATCGCGACGTCGATCGTGCCCTCGCCGCCGTCGAGGTGGTCGAGGGTGACGCCGTTCTCGGCGTTCTTCTCGACGCGAGGGAGCCAGAATTCGCGGCTGGTCAGCGCGTGGTGGACGGCCGCAGCGGGTGCGTTGTAGGTAAGGGTCAGTTCAATTCGGCGTGACATAGTCGGGCAGATTACATGGCTGCCGGACTACTTGTTTTCGGTCAGCCAACCAGCCGTGAATTCGTCTTCGTGCTGCAGAAGTTCGGTGATTCGTTCCGCGATCACCGACTCGATTTTGCCGCCGATTAGCGGCAGGGAGACCTGGATCTGACCGTCGAGGGTGACCGTCGAGCCGGAGCCTTCGGCGGCGAGGGTCAGGGTGCCCGTCAACTCGCCCGGCATGCCGGCGACGTGGGCGGTGAACGTGCCGGTGGCGCGGTCGCCCTCGAGGCGTCCCCAGTCCTCGGTGCGGGTGATCTCGAGGTCGCCGGGACGGATCTTCGTCACGATCGACGGCAGGTGCTCTGCGGGAATCGCCTGCGTCATCTCGACCGCGACGGTGCCGTCCCCGACGTCGATGCGGTCGATCCGCGCGTGGTCCCCGCCCGCCTCCGCGATCCGGGTCCGCCAGTACTGCTCGCTGGTCAGGGCGGCGTGCACCTGCGCGACGGACTGCGGATAACTGGAGGAATGCGGAATGCGGCGAGCCATGCCGGGCACGCTACCGTGTGCAGTCGTGCAGGTAGCGGAGGACGTGGCGGCCGAGTTCGGCGCCGAACTGGAAGTGAACGTGCCGATGTCGGGGCTGACGACGCTCCGGGTGGGCGGCCCGGCCCGCGCGATGCTCACCTGCCGGACCACCGACGCGCTGGTCGGTGTCGTGCGGTCGCTCGATGCGGCGGATGTCCCGGTCCTGATCCTCGGTGGCGGCTCGAACCTGCTCGTCGCGGACGCCGGGGTCGACGCCGTCGTGGTCCGCGTCGCGTCGGACGCGGTCCGGGTGGACGACGGTGTGGTGTCCGCGGAGGCGGGTGCGGTGTGGGACGACGTGGTCGCGCGGTCGGTCGACGCCGGTCTCGGCGGTCTCGAGTGCCTGTCCGGGATTCCCGGGTCCGCGGGCGCGACGCCCGTGCAGAACGTCGGCGCGTACGGCGTCGAGGTCGGGTCGCTGCTGCGGCGCGTGCAACTCCTGGACCGCGCGTCGGGGGAGGTGTGCTGGGTCGGGCCGGAGGCGCTCGGGCTCGGGTACCGCACGAGTGTCCTCAAGCACACCGACACCGCGGTGGTGCTGGCCGTCGAGTTCGACGTGCACGCCGACGGGCTCAGTGCCCCGCTGCGCTACCGGGAGCTGGCGGCCGCGCTCGGCGCCGAGGAGGGGGAGCGGCGGCCGGCCGCGAAGGTGCGCGAGGTCGTCCTGGGACTGCGGTCCGGCAAGGGCATGGTGCTCGACGCCGCCGACCACGACACCTGGAGCGCAGGCTCCTTCTTCACCAATCCCGTCGTCCCCGACGGCCGGTTGCCGGAGGTCCTGGCCGCCGTCACCGCTCGGGTCGGGGACGTCAACGTCCCGCAGTTCCCCGGTGAGGGGGGCACGAAGCTGTCGGCGGGCTGGCTGATCGAGCGGGCCGGGTTCGGGAAGGGGCATCCCGGACCGGGCGCGCGGGCGCGACTGTCGACCAAGCACACCCTGGCGTTGACGAATCGCGGCGACGCGACGGCGACCGACCTGCTGGCGTTGGCGCGTGAGGTGCGGGCCGGGGTGCAGGACGCGTTCGGGGTGCGTCTGGAACCCGAGCCCGTCACGGTCGGCTGCACGGTGTGATCGGGTAGGCACCTGGTTGGGCGGTCGTCGCCCCGGGGTCGTCGGTACCGTGGATTGCGTGGTCAACCAGGGCATTCGGACGAAACGGACACGCGGGCTGTCTCTGCTCGTACTGCTGACGGCGGTGGGTACCCTGATCGTGGGCTGCACCTCCGGGGGCAGCGCCGGGCCTGCCGCGCAACCCGAGAAGGGGCCGATCGCCGCCGTCACCCACACTCCCGCCGTCGGCGCCGAGGACGTGGCCCCCACGGCACCGGTGTCGGTGACCGTCGCGAACGGAACCCTCCAGGGCGTGGCCCTGACCAGTCCGGCAGGCAAGGTGGTGCAGGGGGCACTGTCCCCGGACCAGCGGACCTACACCGTGACGGAACCCCTCGGCTACGGCGCCACCTACACCTGGTCCGGCACAGCGCTCGGCACCGACGGCAAGACCGTGCCCGTGCAGGGCGCGTTCACCACCGTCGCCCCGCAGTCGGTCACCTCCGTGACCACCAACATCGGCGACGGACAGCAGGTCGGCATCGCGGCCCCGTTCATCCTCAAGTTCGACGCGCCCGTCGCGGACAAGGCCGCCGTCGAGAAGGCCCTGACCATCACGACCACCCCGCCGACCCCGGGAGCCTGGGCGTGGCTGCCCGACGACGGTGGCTCGCGGGTGCACTGGCGTCCACAGAACTACTGGACACCCGGGACGACCGTGCACGTCGCCGCCGGGCTCTACGGCCTGGACTACGGCGACGGCGCGTACGGCGAATCCGACGTCACCGTCGACTTCACCATCGGCCGCAGCCAGATCGTCAAGGCCAACGCGCCCAGCCACCGCATGCAGGTGGTCCGCGACGGCGAGACCATCATGGACATCCCCGTCAGCTACGGCGAGGGCAACGAGAACCGCAACGTCACCCGCAGCGGTATCCACGTGGTCACCGAGAAGCACGAGGACTTCCTCATGTCGAACCCGCCGTACTACGAGAACGTGCGCGAACGGTGGGCCGTGCGGATCTCGAACAACGGCGAATTCATCCACGCCAACCCGGCAACCACCGGCGTGCAGGGCGCGGCGAACGTCACCAACGGCTGCATCAACCTGTCGTTGTCCGACGCGCAGGAGTACTTCGGGACCGCGCTGTACGGCGACCCCGTCGAGGTGACCGGCACCCGCATCGACCTGTCCGCCGCCGACGGCGACCTCTACGACTGGGCGATCGATTGGCCGACGTGGCAGTCGATGTCCGCGCTGCCCGCCGGCGCCGGCGCGGCCGCGGCGCCTGCAGCCGCCGTGGCCCCGACGCCTGCTCCCGTCAGCTGACCCCGGCCCGACGCATCCCGGCTGAAGGGCACCTTCGTCCGGTTCAACCGGACTGAAGGTGCCCTTCAGTCGAACGGGGAGGCCTACTTCCGGGCGAACCGGCCGGGGGAGGCCTGGTCGCGGGGCTTCATGATGATCTGGTCGAGGTTGACGTGCGAGGGCCGGGACGCGACGAACCCGATCACCTCGGCGACATCCGCGGCGACCAGCGGGGTGATGCCCTCGTACACCTTCGCGGCCCGATCCTCGTCCCCTTCGAACCGCACCAGGGAGAACTCGGTCTCCACCGCTCCGGGCGCGATCTCGGTCAGCCGCACCGGCTGTCCGAGCAGTTCGCCGCGCAGCGTGCGGTGCAGGACGGCCTGCGCATGCTTGGCGGACGTGTAGCCGGATCCGTTGTCGTACGCCTCGAACGCGGCGACGGAGGTGATCGTGACGATCAGGCCGTCACCGGACTCGATCAGCTTGGGCAGCAACGCCTTCGTCATTCGCAGCGTGCCGAGGACGTTCGTCTCCCACATCCAGCGCCAGTCGTCGAGGTCGGCGTCCATGACGGTGGCCAGTCCCTTGGCGCCGCCTGCGTTGTTGACCAGCACGTCCACGCGGGGCAGCACCGCGCAGAACGCATCGACGGAATCCTCGTCGGTGACATCCAGTTCGAGGGCGGTGCCGCCGATGTCCTTCGCGAGCCGCTCGAGACGGTCCACCCGGCGGGCGCCGACCACCACGTGGAAGCCCTGTGCGGCCAGCGTCCGGGCGGTGGCCTCCCCGATTCCGGAGCTCGCTCCGGTGACGACGGCGACTTGGTCCTCAGGCGTAATGGTCATGTCCTCAGAGTAAGCGGCTGTGCCGCCCGTGCGCGGTTCGCGGGTCCGCGGACTCACCAACCGCGCACGAGCAGGGGCGCCTCCCGCTCGCGGGGGACGGAGCCGCCTCTAGTCGGCGGCGTACTCGGCTTCGCGTTCGATCTCGCGGACCGCGGCCGCGGGGACGCCGACCGGGCCGGGGGAGTACGTCACCGAGGTCAGCTCGCCCGTGTAGCGGAACGGCCCGCGGCGCGCACGCAGATCCCACGACACCGGCCCGCGCGCGTCGACGCCGACCGAGATGCCGGTCCACGGCGCCATGCCGACGAGCTGCACCTGGCCGAGCAGTTCGGCCGCTTCGGCGCCGTCGACCCGGATCGTGAAGTCCCAGCGCAGTCGCGGCGCGACGACCGCGGACACCTCGATCACCCGGGCACCGGCCGGGAGCGGACCGGCGTCGACCGACGTGTACCGGCCGTAGCTGTTGACGCCGAACACCAGGTGCCCGTCCTCGACGTACAGCAGGTAGCCGCCCTGCACGTCGCCGTGCGCCACCAGCACCCCCTCGTCGCCCGCAGAGTAGCCCGCGGAGTCGCCCAGCTCGACACGGATGTCGAAGTCCCGGAACGAGATCAGCTTCGACGAGCGGTACCGCTCCAGGGTCGGGGTCCCGGGCAGGATGCGCACCGGGCGCGCCAGGGCCTGCTCGGCGGGCCGGCGAGTGAACAGCCCGGCCGGGGTGACCAGCGGGAACACCGTGTTCGCCCACGCCGACTCGTCCCACGCGGCGGCGAGTTCGGCGACCCTCTCCGGATGCCGGTCCGCGAGGTCGTGGATCTCCGTGGGGTCGGACCGCACGTCGAACAGCTGCCACTGCGGATTGTCGACGTCGATGCCGGGATGCAGCGCGAGCAGCTTCCAGCCGTCCCGGTAGAAGCCGCGGTTGCCCACCATCTCGGTGTACTGCTCGGTGTGCGTGCTGGCGGCGGTCCGGTCCCGCAGCAGCCCCGACGCGTCCACCCCGTCGAACGTCTCGACCGGCAACCCCTTCCGCTCGGTGGGTGCCTGGACCCCGGCGAGGGAGAGGAGCGTCGGGGTGAGGTCGGTGACGTACGCGAACTGGTCCCGGACGCCGTTGTCCCCGGACTCCTTTCGCAGTCCCGCCGGCCACGACAGGACGAACGGCACCCGCACCCCGCCGGCGAACGACTGGCCCTTGTAGAACCGGAACGGGGTGTTCGACGCCTGTCCCCAGCCACGTGGGTAGTGCACACCCAGCCTGGCCGACCCGATCAGCGACTCGGCGTGCGGCACGTCGCCCACCCACTCCGGATCGGGAACGTGGGCGAACTCGGCGAAGTAGCTGCGGGTGCCCTCGGGGCCGCCCTCCGCGGTGCCGCCGTTGTCGGACGTGAAGACGACGATGGTGTTGTCGAGTTCGCCGAGTTCCTCGAGGGTGTCGAGGATCCGGCCGACGGACTGGTCCACCGAGTCCACCATCGCCGCATACACCTCCTGGTACCTCGCGAAGCGGGCCTGCTGATCGGTGGTCAGCGAATCCCATTCGGGCACATCGAATCCGGCCTCCACGTTCCGTGGAACCTGCTCGGTGCCCTCCGGGAACAGTCCCTGCGCGAGCTGGGAGGCGAAACGGTTCTCCCGCACCGCATCCCATCCCTGCGCGTACCGACCCCGGTACTTGGCGATGTCGGAGTCCTTGGCCTGCAACGGTCCGTGCATGGCGACGTGCGCGAAGTAGAGGAAGAACGGCTTGTCCGCCTCGTGGGCGCGCAGATCCTTGATGTACGAGACGGCCTTGTCGGTCAGGTCGTCGGTCAGGTAGTAGCCCTCCGGGTACTCATCGACGTCGACGGCCGAGTTGTCCGACACCAGCTGGTTCGGATGAAAGAACGAGTTGAGTCCCTCCAACGAGCCGTAGTAGCGGTCGAAGCCGCGTTGCGTCGGCCACGAGTCACGGCTCGCGCCGGGACGGATGTTCGCGTCCCGCACCAGGTGCCACTTGCCGACCGCGTAGGTGGCGTACCCACCGGCCCGCAGGATCTCCGGCAGCGTCTGGGTGCCGTCGGACAACTCCAGGCGCAGGCCGGGGAAGCCGGGATCGGCGTTCGCGACGAACCCGTAGCCGGCCCGGTGCGGGTTGACGCCGGTCAGCAGCGCTGCGCGCGACGGTGAACACAGCGGGGTGGTGTGGTAGTTCGTCAACCGCACGCCCGAGGCGGCGAGCCGATCGAGATTCGGGGTGTCGATCTCGGACCCGAACGGTCCGATGTCGCTGAACCCCATGTCGTCGATCAGGACGACGACGATGTTCGGTGATCCCGGCGTGGCCGAGGGGGTTTCGGGCCAGGACGGGATCGAGTCGTCGATGGTGCGGCCGATGCGGCCGGGGAAGCCCTCGTAACCTCGGGCGTGCGGCGGAACGGTCATCAGCCGGCGACCCGGACCGGGGTGTCGATGGACGAGAAGTGCGAGGCGTCGCCGGCGACGATCCTGCTGCGCTCGCCGTGGATGTTCACCGGCACGTCACCGGCGAGGGTGATCCTGGTGAGGCGGCGGCGCTGGCCGTCGTAGTCGTCGATCGCGTAGTGCTGGGTGGCCCGGTTGTCCCAGATCGCGACGTCGCCGGGCGCCCAGTTCCAGCGGGTGGTGTTCTCGAGCTTGGTGACGCGCGCCTGCAGCAGCTGGAACAGGGCCTGCGACTCGGTGGTTCCGAGGCCGACGAAGTTCTTGACGAAGTGACCGAGCAGCAGCGTGCGCTCGCCGGTTTCGGGGTGCACCCGGACCACGGGGTGCTGGGTCTCGTAGTAGGTGGACTGGAATTCGCGGCGGTACTCCGCGGTGTTCGCGTTGACGTCCTCGGCGGCGCCGGCCGCGTAGTCGTAGACGTTGGTGTGCGTGGCCCACAGGCTGTCGACCAACGCCCTGAGCGGCTCCGGGAGTGCTTCGTAGGCCGCGGTGGTCGACGCCCAGGTGGTCGAGCCGCCGTAGGTGGGCAGGACGTCGGCGCGCAGGATCGACGCCTTCGGGATCCGGTCGACGAAGGTGACGTCGGTGTGCCAGCTGTTGGCGCGGCCGTACTCGGAGTCGATCGGCAGGATCTTATCGCCCTTGGAGGTGACGGTGGGGTGCGCGGTGGTCGGCTCGCCGAGCAGCCGGGCGAACTCGTACTGGGAGTTCTCGTCCAGGTGGTGCTGGTCGCGGAAGAAGATCACCTTGTGGTCGAGCAGGGCCTTCCGGATCAGCGCGACGGTGGCCGGGTCGAGGTCGCCGCCGAGGGTGACGCCGTCGATCCGGGCGCCGATGTGGGCGCCGAGCCGGGTGACGGACGGGACGGTCGTCTCGCTCTGCCGGGAGGCGAAATCGATGGACATGAAGGACCTTTCGTCGTCGCGGGTGAGGATTGGTCGTTGCTGCTCTCATGGAACAGCTGCGGGTCCCGCGGGCCAAGGCTTTCGGTCACGGTGATCGCAAACCGCGGGCCGGGTCGTCACCGATGGCGGGGATTTCCCCTCGTGTGGGGGAGAATTCGGGGGTATTTCCCCTCGCTTGCAGGAGAATTCGGTGGGTGTTAACTTGACGCCCATGACTTCAGGCCGACCGTCCCCGATGCGGGTCACCTACGTGACCGCCGCTCTGGGTTCTCGTCTGCCTCTTGCGCGGGAACTCTGTTGTTCCCCCTGCGGTATCTCTCGCTAGTCCGCGCTGCCATCCGCCTCCCCCTCCACCCGGTGTTCCGCCGGGTGTGACGGTGTGTGTGGCCCCTGACGCACTCCGCGTCGAGCCCCGGATCTGTTCGCAGCGCTCCCGACCGTAGGTATGTCCCCGTGGGGACGAAGCGCAAGGAACTCGTGTGTCCATCTCGACTCTGCCGTCCACCGTCCACCCGCGTCCCACCGCTCACCGTGCCGCACGCGCCCCGCGTCGCGCACCGGGACGCACCCAGATCGTCCGCCCCGAGCTGCGGATCGGCGATTCCCCCGCCGCTGCCGTGTTCCGGGTCGCCTGCTCGCAGGGACCCATCTCCCGTGACACCGCCGCCAAGACCACCGGGCTGAGCACCGCGACCGTCAACCGCCAGGTCGCGGCCATGATCGGTGCCGGCCTGCTGCGTGAGCGTGCGGACCTGACCGCCTCCGGTGTGGTCGGGCGTCCGCGGGTTCCGTTCGAGGTCAACCACGAGCCCTACCTGACCGTCGGCATCCACATCGGCGCGGTGGTCACCGGGATCGTCGCCAGTGACATCCGAGGGCGGATTCTCGGTGGCGTCGAGATTCCCACCCCGACCGGCCCGCAGGACCTGGCTCTCGCCCAGATCACCAGCAGCGCGCGGATGTTCGTCGGCCGCTGGCATCGCCGCCGGCCGCTGTGGGTGGGTGTCGCGCTCGGTGGGCGGGTCGACGGTGACAGCGGGCTCGTCGACCATCCGCGGCTCGGCTGGACCGAGGCACCGGTCGCCTCGATCATCGGCAGCGGGCTCGGACTCCCGGTCTCCGTCGCCCCGCACGTGGAGGCGATGGCCGCGTCCGAGCTGCTCCTGGCACCGCAGCGTCCCGGCGACGATGTCGCGGCCGGCACCGGACTGTACTTCTACGCCCGCGAAACCGCCGGAGTTGCAATGACAATCGACGGACGCGTGCACACCCCGGCGAACGGGCCCGGCTCCATCGTGCACCTGCCGACCGGCTCGTCGGCGCTGTGCTCGTGCGGTTCGCGTGGCTGCCTCGAGGCGACGGTGAGCGATCGCGCGACGATCGCCGCGGCGCGTGACGCGGGCATCCTCGACGGGTCCGACGACCGGCCGGGTATCGCCGCGGTCTACCGGGCCGCGGCCGGAGGCTCGCTCGCGGCACACGAACTACTGGTCGAACGGGCGCGTGTCCTCGGCCGGACGGTGGCCATGCTGCGGGATCTGTTCAACCCGGACCGGGTGATCCTCGGCGGCCAGGCCTTCACCGAGTACCCCGCCGGCATCCCCCACGTCGCGGAGGCGTTCGCCCGCACATCCAGCCTGGTCCGCAAGGACATTCGTATCACCGGCTTCGGCAACCGGGTGCAGGAGTTCGCGGCGGGTGTCGTCTCGCTGAGCTCCCTCCACGCCGACCCCCTCACTTCCATTCGAAGGACATCCATCCAGTGAGCACTTCACCTCACCTCACGCGCCTCGACCGGCGCACCTTCTTCCGCGGCGCGGGCCTCACGGCCGTGGCGGTCCTCGGCACCGGGCTGCTCGGCGCCTGCTCCTCGGCCGTGGAGGAGCAGAAGGCCGGCGCCGCAGGCACCGGCACCCCCACCCGCGGCGGAACGCTGAAGGCCGGGATCACCGCCGACGTCCTGCCCGCGACCTTCCTGACCAACACCCTCGGCGCAACCACCGTCATCGGGCTCGCCTACGACAGTCTGATCTCGTACCCGACCGACAAGGTCGAGCCGCAGCCGCGGCTGGCGACCGGGTGGACGCTCGCGGAGGACGGGAAGTCGCTCGCCCTCGACCTGCGCGAGGATGTCACCTTCCACAGCGGCCGGCCGTTCACCTCCAAGGACGCCGAGTTCTCCATCCGGACCTACGCGGACCCGAAGTGGACCGCGCAGCTGCGCAGCACCGCCGCCGCCGTCACCGGCTACGACACCAGCGACCCGCACAGGCTGGTGCTCACCTTCGCGCACCCGCTCGGCAACATCTTCGACCTGCTCGACACCGTGCCGATCCTCGACAGCGAGTCCATCGACAAGCTCACCGCCGGTGAGGCATTCATCGGCACCGGCCCGTTCAAGCTGACCTCGAGGACCCCGAACACGTCGCTGACGTTCGAGCGGAACGAGAACTACTGGATCCCGGAGCGGCCGTACCTCGATCGAGTCGAGGTGTCCGTGATCGAGGACGCGCAGGCGCTGCTCAGTTCGCTCAAGTCCGGGCAGGTGCAGGTGGTCAACGGGCTGAACTACCGCGACGTCGAGACCCTCGGCAAGACCGCCGGTTACCAGGCGATCCCGCTGGAGGGCGCCGAACTGCAGGTGTACGTCGGCACCAACGTCACACACCCGGCACTCGCCGACGTGCGGGTGCGTCAGGCGATCGCGTACGCGCTGGACCGCGACCGCATCGTCACCGAGGTGTTCCGCGGGTCCGGCTACCCGGTGAATCTGCCGTGGCCGAAGTCGTCCCCCGCCTACGACGAGGTCCGCAACTCCACCTACGGGCTCGACGCGGCGAAGGCGAAGCAGTTGCTCACCGAATCCGGTGCGGCCGTGCCGAACCTGCCGCTGGCGTACCAGGCGGGCAACCCCTTCCACGAGGCGGCGGCGCAGATCGTGCAGGCGAACCTGGCCGAGATCGGCATCGGCACCACCCTCGATCCGCAGGAGGGCGCAACGTTCATCAAGAACCTGATCGGCGCCCAGTTCCCCGCGCTGTGGCTGACCTTCCACTCGTGGGCGCAGTACGTGCCGTCCACGCTGACGGTCAGCGCCTACCCGTTCAACGCCCACAAGAACGCCTCCCGGTTCGACAGTCCCGAGTACATTGCCGCCGCGGACACCGCCTGGCAGGTGCCGGACGGCACCGGGGCCCAGGCCGTCGCCGCGTACCGAACCGTCAGCGACGAACTGCTCGACAATCTGTTCCTGATCGAGATCGGCGTCATCCTCAACCAGATCGCGGCCGCCGAGACGGTGCGCGACATCGGGTGGACGAAGCGGTCCGAGATCCAGCTGACCGACACCTATCTGACCTGACCCCGAAAGGAGCCCTCATGGTGCGCTATCTGGTGCATCGGGTGCCCTCGGCAGTCGCGGTCCTGGTGTTGGCCTCGCTGCTGATCTTCTTCGTCCTTCGTCTCGTGCCGGGTGACCCGGCGACCAGTCTCGCCGGTCCGGATGCCACGCCGGAAACGATTGCCGCGGTGCGGCATTCGCTCGGGCTGGACCGGTCCATCCCGGCTCAGTACCTGTCCTGGATCGGTGACATGGTCACCTTCGATCTCGGCAGGTCCTACGTCCTCGGCGGCCGGATAGCCGATCTGGTCGGCACCGCCCTCGTCAACACGGTGGTGCTGTCCGGGGCGGCGCTGCTGCTCGCGCTGGTGGTCAGCCTCGCCCTGTCCGTGGCCGTCGTGGTGTGGCCGACCCGGTGGCTGACCGGCGTGGTGGCCGGCTTCAACACCCTCGCCGTCGCACTGCCGACGTTCGTGACCGGCGTCCTGCTCGTGCTCGTGTTCGCGGTGCTGCTACCGGTGCTGCCCTCCGGTGGGATCCCCCCGGGCGGGTTCCTGGCCCGGCCGGACATCTCGCTGCAGTACCTGGCTCTGCCCGCGGTGTGCCTGGGGCTGCCGGTCGCCGCCGCGCTCACCCGGTTCCTCACCGAGGCACTGCGGACCGAGATGCGGCAACCGTACATCCTGACCGCCCGCGCCCTCGGGGTGTCGCGGTGGAACCTGGTCACCCGCAGCGCGTTACGCAACGCGCTGCCGACGATGCTGACCGTGCTCGGACTGCAGACCGGGCAGCTGCTCGGCGGTGCGGTCCTCGTCGAGGCGATCTTCGCGTGGCCCGGCATCGGGCAGCTGATCGAACAGGGCATCAGCCGGCGTGACTATCCGGTGGTGCAGGTGCTGCTGCTGATCGCGGTGTCGGTGTTCGTGATCGTCCAGCTGCTCACCGACATCGTGCACGCCTACCTGGATCCGCGGATCCGGATCGGAGGAGCATCGTGAGCGTGTCGGCCCTCGACAGCGTCGCGGTCGCCGACCGGGGGTTGCCCGATCCGCCGTCACGGCGCCGACCCACGATCGTCGCCCTCACTCGTGGCCAGGGACTCGTCGGAGTGCTCCTCGTTCTCGTCGTCGCGATCGCGGGTCTGCTGGCCCACTGGCTCGCGCCGTTCGGTCCGAACGAGCAGATCGCCGGGGCCAACCTGCTCGGACCGAGCGCCGAGCACTGGTTCGGTACCGACGAGGTCAACCGCGACGTGTACTCCCGGGTGTTGCACGGCATCCGGATCAACCTGCAGATCATCCTCGTTGCCGTGCCCGTGGGCGCGCTGCTGGGATCCCTGCTGGGGCTGGTTTCGACGCTGCACCCCGCCGCGGACGTGGTTGCGCAACGAGCCTTCGACGTCGTGCTCGCGTTCCCCGCACTGATCCTCGCCATCGCGCTGGCCGCGGTTGTCGGACCGGGTGCGATCACTGTCGGGATCGTCATCGTCGTCGCCGAGATCCCGGTCTTCGGGCGAACCGTCCGCACCCAGGTGCTCCGGATCCGGGAGTTGCCGTTCGTGGAGGCGTCCGAGGTGATCGGGGCGTCGCGGTGGTGGACGCTGCGCACCCACGTGCTGCCGAACGCCATCGAGCCGCTGGCCGTGCAGCTGGCGCTGTCGCTGTCGGTTGCGGTGTTCGTCGAAGCGGCCATGAGTTTCATCGGGATCGGGGTGCGGCCTCCCGAGCCGTCCCTGGGCTCGATCGTCGCCGACGCCGTCCCGAACCTCGACGCCAACCCGATGTTCGCGATCGGCCCCCTGGCCGTCATCGCGGCGCTGGTCCTCGGGTTCCTGCTCATCGCCCAGGCCCTCGGCTCGGCCCGCCGGGCCTGACCTCATTCCTCGGTTCCCAAATGTCACATTCGGTCACTTGACGACCCCCAATGTGACATTTGGGAACTCATCGACAGGAGTACACACGATGACCGAGACGATTCTCGACATCGCAGACCTCACGATCCGGTTCGGTCCGGATGCCCCGCCGGTCGTGTCCGGGCTCGACCTCACCGTCGACGCCGGCGAAATCGTCGCGCTGGTCGGCGAATCCGGATCCGGGAAGTCGATGACCGCGAAGGCGGTCCTCGGATTGCTGCCCGACGGCGCGGAGGCGCGCGGCTCGATCCTGCTCGGCGGCGACCAGATCGTCGCGACCTCCGAGGCCGACCTCGCCCGGCTGCGTGGCACCCGTGCCGCGATGGTCTTCCAGGAACCGCAGACCGCGCTCAACCCCGTCCAGAAGGTCGGCTGGCAGATCGCGCAGGCGCTGCGGTCGCACGGCAAGATCTCGCGGTCGGACGCCCGCGACCGGGCGATCGAATTGCTGCGCCTGGTCGAGATCCCTGACCCGGAGACCCGCGTCGACTGGTACCCGCACCAGCTGTCCGGTGGGCAGAAGCAGCGGGTGGTGATCGCCCTCGCACTGTCCGGGAACCCGGATCTGCTGATCGCCGACGAGCCGACGACCGCGCTCGACGTCACCGTGCAGGCCGAGATCCTCACCCTGCTGCGGGCCCTGCGCGACGAGCGCGGCACCGCGATCCTGCTGATCACCCACAACATGGGCGTGGTCGCGGACATCGCCGACCGCGTCGCGGTGCTGCGTCGCGGCGAGCTCGTCGAGGACCGCGGCGTCCACGACCTCTTCTCCGCCCCGCGGGAGAAGTACACGAGGCAACTGCTGGCGGCCGTCCCCCGACTGCCCGAGGACGACGCGGACGAGCACACCCCGGCCGCCCAGTCGCCCGAGGCGCCGGTGCTGTCGATCCGTGACCTCGACGTGGTGTACCCGGCCAGGTTGGGCAACAGGGAGTTCCACGCACTGCACCGGGTGAGCCTCGATGTCGCGGCGGGGGAGGTGCTCGGACTGGTCGGCGAATCCGGTTCCGGCAAGACCACTCTCGGACGCGCCGCGCTCGGGGTCGTCAAGGCGACGGGCGGTTCGGTCACGTTCGACGGCACGGACATCACCACGGTGTCGAGGCGGGAGCTGCGGGGGCTGCGCCGCGGCGTCGCACTCGTGCACCAGGATCCCGCCGCGTCGCTCGACCCGCGGCGGAGCATCGGGGACTCGATCGCCGAACCGCTGGTCGTGCACAGGTCCGCGTCGGGGGCGTTGCTGCGGGCCAGGGTCGCGGAACTGCTCGACTCGGTGCGGCTGCCCCGCGCGTTCGCCGAGCGTCGCCCTGCCGAACTGTCGGGCGGTCAACGGCAGCGGGTCGCGCTGGCCCGCGCGCTGTCCCTTGCACCACGACTGCTGGTCGCGGACGAGCCGACGAGCGCGCTGGACGTGTCCGTGCAGGCCGAGGTCCTCGCCCTGTTCGCGGACCTGCGCGACGAGTACCGCTTCGCCTGCCTGTTCATCAGCCACGACCTCGCGGTGGTGCACCAGGTCGCCGACCGGGTGGCGGTGCTGCGGCGCGGCGAGATCATCGAGACCGGACCCACCGCCACGGTTTTCAATCGGCCACACGCGGAGTACACGCGCGGACTGCTGGATGCGGTGCCGCTGCCGGATCCGGAACTGCAGCGTCGCCGCCGTACGACCGAGGCGGTGCTGTCCGCGGTCGGCTGAGCGCGGGTTCCCCAATGTCACATCGGGGAACCTCAAGTGAGCCGATGTGACATTAGGGAACCAGGGCGAGGCGGTCAGCGGGGCAGGGGCGGGGCGTCGGCGGCGTCCGGGCCCGCGCCGCGCCGGGTCGTCTCGGCGCGGGCGCGGTCCAGGCCGCCGTGCTCGAGGGCCGCGAGCGACGAGGTGCCGGACCAGATCTCGCGGCCGTCGCGCCGCACCGTCACCGACATGCGGGCGCCGAGGTGTTCGATCGAGCCTGGGACGTTGCGACGCTCGGCGGGCAGCGGCACGGGCAGAACGTGGGCGTCACCGAGTGGTCCTGAGCCCTCGACGCAGACGGTCCACCGCGGGCTGCGGCCGCGGATCGTCCACGTGTCGTCGGTGACGGTGGCTCGCACGTGCCGCGGATGGCACAGGCGCAGCACTCGGCCGCCGGGCAGTCGGACGACGACCGCCGTCGTCTCCGTACGGAGCGGGCCGACGTGCACCTGGCCGCCCGCGAACGCCACGCACGCGTCCGGCTCGGTGAACCCTTGCGCCTGCCCCCACCACCAGGAGTCCGGGAAACCGCCTCGGCCCCAGTTCTTCTCCGCGTACACCTGGGCGTCGGTGAGGTCGACACGTCGATCGCCGAGGACCGCGACCCCCTCGGCCCGGCCGCCGAGCAGCCACGGGTGCCAGTACTGGTTCAGCGCGGGAACGGCGTGGAAGGGGCCGGAACCGCCGAACATCCGACGAGGCCACGGCACCGGGTCGACGACACGCACGTCGAGGCGCGCACCAGGTCCGAGGTCGACCCGCAGCCGGTCGGGGTCGCCCGCGAACGCGGCACCGGCCGACGCGCCGAGCCGGCGCGGGTCCGCGAACCCGTCCGGGTGGGCGGCGGTGCGCAGGAATCCGCTCGGGTGCCCGGCGAGGCCGAGCGTCGCCCAGTGGCCGGTGGGGGAGCGGTTCACCCCGCACAATGCGATCACGACCTCCCCGGAGCCGGGGACGGTGAACCGCCAGAAGTAGCCCTCCATCGCGACGTCGTGCGCGCGCAACGGATCGCCGAACGGCAGATCGGCGCCGCTCCCTCGGTACGCGCTGTGCGGCCGAAACACATGGTCGCCGTGCAACCGTGTCATGCGGACACGGTAGCGGTGATTCAGGCGACGAGCACGGCCTGCGACTGCGTCACCTGCGCGACCAGGCGACCCTCGTCGTCCCGCACCTCGATGGTGATCGCGATGGTGGACCGGCCGACGTGCAGGGGGCGGGCGGTCGCGGTGACGGTGCCCTTGCGGACCCCGCGGGTGAAGACGGTGTTCGAACTCGTCGTCGACGTCGCGGCGCCGGGAGGCAGGTTGAGGAACGCGCACACCGCGCCGACACTGTCGGCGAGCGTCATCACTGCGCCGCCGTGCATTCCGGCGCCGGCGGTGGTGCGGTGTGAGTCCCAGTCGAGGGTGCCGACGGTTTCGTCGGGTGCGGCCGCGGTCAGCGCGACACCCGTGTGCACGGCGAACGGCATCGAGGCGATCAGCTCATCCAGGTCCATGTCCGGATGCTAGACCGGATCGCGGCCGGATTCCGCTGTCTGCGTTGCCGACAGGACGGTGGAGATTTCCGAATTTTGATCGATCCAGCGAATGCGAGGCCACGGCACATTCGAGTTCGTCACCTCGTTCGTCGGAGCTCGTGGAACTGCTCGGTCCGGCCGACGGGGAACGGGCCGCCCGCAGGGCGTGCGTTCACCTGAGGGAGCGAAACGCGCAGGAAGCCGGTCGATGGAGGATGCCGTGACGCCTGTCGTCGCTGATAGAGGAGTCTCTTCGGTTGTGGGCGGGAACTGGTCTTCGGTCGGGCCCTGCCAGCGGGGAGTGATGAACCCTGGGGCGCCTCCTGCATGAAGTGCGTGGGGGAGGATGTCCGTCGTCGTTGCCGATGAATACTTCCCGGCCGCCTGTGCTGTGAGGTGACCATCGCGGAAATCACTTCTGGAGGGGCTCGCGAATGCGCATCGGAGTGTCCGGACCGCACGGGACGGGGAAGACCACGGTGGTAGAAGAGTTGTGTGCCCGTCTCCAGGGGCATACGGCGGTCGACGAGCCGTATGTCCTACTGGAGGACGATGGTCACGAGTTCGAGTTCCCGCCCTCGTCCGGCGACTATCGCAAGCAGCTTCGATGCTCCCTTCGATTGCTGCAGACGCCTGCCACCTGCGTCGTCTTCGACCGAACCCCGCTGGACTTCTTGGCCTATCTGGCCGCGTCCGGCGTCGATCTGGAGGCCGAGGTGGACCTACCCGCGGTACGAGCGGCCATGGCCGGTCTCGATCTGCTGGTCGTCGTGCCGATCATTGCCGAAGCGGAACAGATGTTGCCGCCGGCGGAGATGCCCGCACTCCGGCGGGCCGTCGACGACGCGCTGTCGGACCTGGTCTACGCCGATCCGCTGCAGCTGTGCGGGTCCCTGCGCGTAGTCGAATTGAGCGGCCGGCTCACAGGGCGAGTCGAGACGGTCCTCGCCGCCCTCCGGTGATGTCGCGGTTCAAAAGAAGTCGAATTCACGGTGTCCGGCAGCCGAACCCATGCTGCCCGGAACCCGTGATGCTCCCGGTCGGACTTCACCGCGTCGCCAAGGTCCGGAGCCGTGAAGCTGTCGGTTCCGGTGTGACTGTGGTGGCCGGATCTGCTCACGGCCGGTCGCGGAGTGTGTACCGCACCTGCGGCCGGCCGGCGCGGCCGTACTCGGTCTGCCGTTCGAGGACTCCGTCGTCGGCGAGCCGTTCCAGGTAGCGCCAGGCCGTCACCCGCGACACCCCGACCGCCGAGCCGACCTCCGCGGCGGTCATCGGGCCGTCGCCCTCGCGCAGGCAGCGGGCGACCGCGTCCAGGGTCCGTGGCGCAATGCCTTTCGGGCTCGCCGACGCGGGTGCGGCGCCGCGCAGGGCGGCCATCGCCCGGTCGATGTCGTGCTGGCCGGCGGCGGTCAGCGGGCCGCGCTCGTCGGCGATCGCGGCGCGGTAGGCGATGTACCGGTCGAGCTTGTCGCGCAGCCCCGCGAAGGTGAACGGCTTGAGCAGGTACAGCACGACGCCACGCGCGACCGCTGTCCGCACCACTTCGAGTTCGCGGGCCGAGGTGACGGCGATGATGTCGGGGCTCGGCCGGAGGGTGCCCAGTGCAGCGGCGACATCGAGGCCGCTCGTGTCGGGCAGGCCGATGTCGAGCAGCACCAGGTCGATCGGCTCGCCGCCGCGCACCGACTCCTGCGCCACCCGGACCGCCGCATTGCCGGTGTGCACGACTTCCTGGACGGTGAATTCGGGTAGTCGGTCGAGGTATTCGCGGTGTGCCTGCGCGATCAGCGGCTCGTCCTCGACGATCAGGACCCGGATCATGTGGCGCCGCCGGGACGTTCGAGCGGGATCTCCGCGATGATCAGCGAACCCAGGGAAGGCTCCGTGCGCAGGGTGCCGCCGTACCGGGCGACGACCTGCGCGACCAGCGCCAGCCCCAGTCCGTGATGTTCGGCCTTGGTCGACCAGCCGCGAGTCATCGCCCGCGCCAACGTCTCCGGTGCCATGCCGGGTCCGCTGTCGGCGACCTCGACGAAGATGGTCGAGTCCTCCTGACGCACCGTCACCTCCACCCACGGTTCGTCACCACCGCGAGCGGCATGGGTGTCACCGCCGCGGCTCGCATCGATGGCGTTGTCGACGAGGTTGCCGACGAGCGTGACCAGGTCCCGGGACCGCAGCGGCGTCGCACCGAGGGCGGTGTCGTCGGTGACGGTCAGTTCGACCCCGCGTTCGGCGGCCGACGCGACCTTGCCGATCAGCAATGCCGACAGCGCCGGGTCGGTGACGGCGGCGGTGAGCCGGTCGACCAGGCCCTGTGACACTCGCAGTTCCTCGGTCGCGAACGCGACCGCCTCGTCGTGGCGGCCGAGTTCGACCATCGTGACGATGGTGTGCAGCCGGTTCGCGGACTCGTGCGCCTGGGCACGCAGCGATTCGGCGAGACCGCGCACCGAGTCCAGTTCGCCCAGCGCGGAACGCAGTTCGGTGCGATCACGCAGCGTCACCACCGTGCCGATGCGCCGCCCCTCCCAGTACAGCGGGTCGCGGCCGACGACCAGGACCCGGTCGGCGGTGACGTGCACCTCGTCCCGGGTGTCGCCGTTGCCCTCGTCGGTGGCGAGGGTGCGCAGCGTCTCGGGAAGGGTCTCGAAGGGCACCGGGCCGTGGGCGGGGAGCCCGAGCAGCCGGCGGGCCTCGTCGTTGACCACGTCCACGCGGGGCGGACCGGAACCGTCGGTGCCGAACACCAGCAGCCCCTCGCCGATCGCGTGCAGCACCGCGTCGTGGTGCTCGTACATCCGCCGCAGCTGGTCCGGCGCCAGCCCGAGCGTCTGCCTGCGCAGCCGCCTGGCGATCAGGTACACACCGGCCGTGGAGATCAGGAGTCCGAGCGCGACGATGCCGAGCAGTCCCGGCAGGCCGGTCCGGAACTGCTCCCAGATCTTCTGCCGGGTGACCCCGACCGAGACGAACCCGACGAGCGCACCGGCCGGGTCGTACACGGGCGCGACCGCCCGGATCGACGGGCCGAGGCTGCCGGTGTAGGTCTCGCTGAACGTGTGTCCGGCCCGGGCCGGCGCGGTGTGGCCGGTGTAGGGCCTGCCGATCTGCTCGGGGAGTGGGTGGGTGAGCCGGATCTCGTCGAGGTCCATGATCACCACGAAATCGACACCGGTCGCGGTGCGGATGGCCTCGGCCCGTGGTTGCAGCGCCGCGGTCGGGTCCGGCCCGACGATGCCGGCCGCGACGCCCGGGTCGAGGGCGGTGGTCGCGGCGACATCGGTCACCGACCGGCGGGTCGCGGAGTCCGCGTCGCGCCGCTCGTCGACCGCGAACAGCACGCCCGCCACCAGCACGACCACCGCCAACGCCACCGTCTGCACGAGCAGCAGCTGCCGGGCCACGCTCATCGGTTCGCGACGTCGCCTCACCGGTCGATTGTCTCAGCCGCAGCGCCGACCGCCGGCCCCGTCTCCTCGGGTGAGCGGGTTCACCGATGAACACAATTCACGCAACCTTCAGTGTGCGGTGACCGGGTACCACGATGTTCGAAGAGGTGAGGTGACCCCGGACACACGATGCGACGCCCGTGCGGCGCGCGGCCCGTGGGAGCCCACCGACCTTCCGCATCACAGTGAGGCAATCACCATGAGCAGCTCCATCGGCGCGCCGTCGAAACGTCGGGACCGCACCCACTGGCTGTACCTCGGCGTCGTGATCGCCGTCGTCGCCGGTGTCCTCGTCGGGTGGCTGGCGCCGGAGGTGGGCAAGTCCCTGGGCATCCTCGGCACCACGTTCGTGTCACTGATCAAGATGATGATCGGGCCCGTCATCTTCTGCACCATCGTGCTCGGCATCGGCTCGGTCCGGGCCGCCGCAAGCGTCGGCCGGATCGGCGGCCTCGCTCTCGTCTACTTCCTGGGCATGTCCACGGTCGCCCTCGGCATCGGCCTGGTCGTCGGCAACGTCCTCGAACCCGGTTCCGGGCTCTCCGTCACCCCGGACATGGCGAGCAGCGGCGCCGCGCTCGCCGACAAGGCGCACGAGGCGGGCGGCACCGCCGAGTTCGTCGCGTCGATCATCCCGACGTCGCTGCTGTCCGCGTTGACCGACGGCAGCGTGCTGCAGGCTCTGTTCGTGGCGCTGCTGGTCGGCTTCGGCCTGCAGGGCATGGGCAAGGCGGGCGAACCGATCCTGCGCGGCATCGGGCACGTGCAGAAGCTGGTGTTCAAGGTCCTGTCGATGATCCTGTGGCTGGCGCCGATCGGTGCGTTCGGGGCGATCGCCAACGTCGTCGGGCAGACCGGGCTCGGCGCCGTCGTGCAGCTCGGCGCGCTGATGCTCGGCTTCTACCTGACCTGCCTGGTGTTCGTGTTCGGCGTGCTCGGCACACTGCTGCGCGCGGTGGCCGGGGTGTCGATCTTCAAGCTGGTGCGCTACCTGGCCCGCGAGTACCTGCTGATCTTCGCGACCTCCTCGTCCGAGTCCGCCCTGCCGCGTCTGATCGCGAAGATGGAACACCTCGGTGTGCAGCGCACCACCGTCGGTGTCGTCGTGCCGACCGGCTACTCCTTCAACCTCGACGGCACCGCGATCTACCTGACGATGGCCGCGATCTTCATCGCCGACGCGCTGGACCAGCCGCTCGCGCTGACCGAACAGCTCTCGCTGCTGGTATTCATGATCGTCGCGTCGAAGGGTGCGGCCGGGGTCAGCGGCGCCGGCCTGGCCACCCTCGCGGGCGGCCTGCAGAGCCACCGCCCCGACCTCGTCGACGGGGTCGGACTGATCGTCGGCATCGACCGGTTCATGTCCGAGGCGCGGGCAGTGACGAACTTCTCCGGCAACGCCGTCGCGACACTGCTCATCGGCACCTGGACCAAGACGGTCGACGGCAAGCAGGTGCGCGAGGTGCTGGACGGCCGGAGCCCGTTCGACGAGGAGGCGTTCGCCGAGGGCGACGACCCCGCCCGGGAGCCGGTCGGGCCGGTCGTCGCGGAGGTCGACCCGCTGCCCGCCGCGCCGAAGGCGCTCGATCGGTCCGCGCCGAAGACCCTCGACCGGGTCTGATCGACCGGTGCGCGGACCCGGCGCCGACGGCGGTCCGGGTTCGCGCACAATGTGGCTCATGGCACTTCGCGAAGCACACGGCATCGACGGCACCTCCCTCGCCTACCGCGTCACCGGACCGGACGGGGCGCGCCCCCTGGTCCTGCTGCACGGGTGGGCACAGTCGATGAACTGCTGGGGACCGCAGGTGCTGGACGCGCTGGCGCAGCGGTACCGGGTCATCGCCGTCGACCTGCGCGGACACGGCTACTCCGGAGTTCCCGACGCGGGCTACGACGATCCGAAGAACTGGGCCGGAGACGTCGCCGCCGTCCTCGCCGCCGAGGGGATCGAGAGCGATGCGGTTCTGCTCGGCTGGTCCTACGGCGGTCTGGTGATCGCCGACTACCTCGCGCAGCACGGCACCGACGCGGTCGCCGGCATCGTCCTGGTCGGCGCGATCACCAGCATCGGCCGGGGGCAGAAGGGCGGCCGGGTCGGCACCGCGATGCGCGAGGCGATGCCGGCGGCGCTGTCCGAGGACCCGCGCGAGGCGATCCGGGCGCTCGGCAGCTTCGGTACCGCCCTCACCGGGGCGGCCGAGGGGGTCGGCGCCGCGTCGCAGGCACTGTTCGGCACCAGCCTCTCCACTCCGCCGCGGGTACGGGCGGCGCTGTTCGGACGGGAGATCGGGCACGACGACCTGCTCGCCGCGCTCGACGTCCCGGCGTTCATCCTGCACGGCACCGCCGACTCCGTCGTGGACGTCTCCGCGGGCAGGCACGCCGCCGAACTGATCCCGAAGGCCACGGCCTCCTACTGGGAGGGCTACGACCACGGCCCGTTCGTGGAGGATCCCGCGAGGTTCGTCACCGAGGTGCGCGACTTCGTCGACGGGCTGGCCTGATGCGCCTGTTTGGAGGGCGCCGGCGCGGGCAAGGCAAGATGGAGTCGTGACGCCTGCGCAGAATCACCGACTTCGACGGGTGGCCGTCCTGTCGGTTCACACCTCGCCCTTGGCTCAGCCGGGGACCGGTGACGCGGGCGGGATGAACGTCTACGTGCTGCAGAGTGCGCTTCAACTCGCCCGGCGCGGCATCGAGGTCGAGATCTTCACGCGCGCCACCGCCTCGGCGGACGCGCCGGTGGTCGAGGCGGCGCCCGGGGTGTTGGTGCGCAACGTGGTCGCGGGCCCGTTCGAGGGACTCGACAAGCACGACCTGCCGACCCAGCTGTGCGCCTTCACCGCGGGGGTGCTGCGCGAGGAGGCGCACCACGAGCCCGGGTACTACGACCTGATCCACTCGCACTACTGGCTGTCCGGACAGGTGGGCTGGCTGGCCCGGGACCGGTGGGGTGTCCCGCTGGTGCACACCGCGCACACCCTCGCCGCGGTCAAGAACGCCGCCCTCGCCGACGGGGACACCCCGGAACCCGCCGCCCGCCAGATCGGCGAACAACAGGTGGTCGCCGAGGCGGACCGTCTGATCACCAACACCGGCGACGAGTCCGCGCAGCTGGTCGACATCTACGGCGCCGATCCCGGTCGTATCGACGTCGTCGCTCCGGGCGCGGACCTGACGCGGTACCGGCCGGGGGACGGCGCCGCCGCCCGCACCGAACTCGGTCTCGACGCCGACGAGCTGATCGTCACGTTCGTCGGCCGTATCCAACCGCTGAAGGCGCCCGACGTGCTGCTGCGGGCCGCCGCCGCGCTGCACGAGCGCGAACCCGGGCTGCCGCTGCGCGTGCTGGTGGTGGGCGGGCCGTCCGGCACCGGCCTCGACCGCCCCGACTCTCTGATCGAACTGGCCGCGGACCTGGGCATCACAGCGCGGGTGACATTCCTGCCGCCGCAGCCCCCGGACCGTCTCGTCCAGGTGTACCGCGCCTCCGACATCGTCGCGGTCCCCAGCTACTCCGAGTCGTTCGGTCTGGTCGCGCTCGAGGCGCAGGCCAGCGGCACCCCGGTCGTCGCGGCCGACGTCGGCGGCCTCGGCGTCGCGGTGCGGGACGGCCACAGCGGGCTGCTGGTCTCCGGGCACGACACCGACGACTGGGCGAACGCGCTGCGCACCGTTCTGGTCGATGCGGACCTGCGGGCGAAGATGACCCGGAACGCGCCCGTCCACGCGGCGAACTTCTCCTGGGAGCACACCGCGGACGGACTGCTCGACAGCTACCACCGGGCCGTCGCCGGATACCGGCGCAACCCCGACCTGGCCCCGCGGCGCGGCCGCGGCATGTGGAAACTGCGACGACTGGGAGGTGTCCGCGCATGACCGCCGTGACCGAGACGGCCACACTGATCGACGCCGCGTTGACCGAACGTGAACTCGAATACACGCGGCCCGCCCCGCACCAGTTCGTCGTCGAACTGCCCGGTGAGCACAAGCTCAAGACCAGTTGCCTGCTCACCGTCGGCAACCACGGGGTGCGGGTCGAGGCGTTCGTGTGCCGCAAACCCGACGAGAACTTCGAGGGCGTCTACAAATACCTGCTGCGCCGCAACCGCCGGCTGTACGGGGTGCACTACACGATCGACAAGATCGGGGACATCTATCTCGTCGGGCGGATCAGCTCGCACGCCGTCACCGGGGACGAACTCGACCGGGTGCTCGGTCAGGTCCTGGAGGCCGCCGACGGCGACTTCAACATCCTGCTCGAACTCGGCTTCGCGAGTTCCATTCGCCGGGAATGGGATTGGCGCGTCTCGCGGGGTGAGTCACTGAAGAACCTCGAACCGTTCCGGCACCTCGTCGAGGAGGACGGCGGACAGCCCGGCCTCCGCTGATCGTCCGTCGCGCGGCGGCCCCCGGCGGTGAGACGGATCGCCGCGCGGCCGAGGCGACCGCGGTGGAACTGCTCAGCCGTACAGCGCGGTGATCCGATCGGAGAAGTTGTCGACCACCTTCTTGCGCTTGAGCTTCATGCTGGGGGTGATCTCGCCGTTCTCGACGGTGAGTTCGCGCTCGAGGATCGTGAACCGTTTGATCTGCTCCCAGCGGTTGAGTCCGGCGTTGAGCTGGTCGACGTAGCCGCTCATCATCGCGATGGTCGTTCCGGAGGCGGCGATCTCGCGCAGCGGTGTGTCGCCCATCCCGTTCTGGACCGCCCATTCGGCGACGGCCTCGCCGTCGAGGCTGATGAGGGCCACACAGTACGACTTTCCCTCGCCGTGCACGATGATCTCGCCGACGTAGGGGCAGATGCCCTTGAACGTCGCGGCGATCGCGGACGGTGCGACGTACTTGCCGTTGGACGTCTTGAACATGTCCTTCTTGCGGTCGGTGATCCGCAGGTAGCCGTCGGCATCGATCGTGCCGATGTCGCCGGTGTGGAACCAGCCGTCGGCCTCGAGCGCCTCGGCGGTCGCGTCCGGGTTGTGGTGGTACCCGCTCATCACACCGGGGCTCTTGAGGAGGATCTCGCCGTCGTCGGCGATCCTCACATCGGTGCCCGGGATGGGCCACCCGACGGTCCCGAACCGGTACGCGGACGGCCGGTTCACCAGCGACGCGGCGCTGGTCTCGGACAGGCCGTAGCCCTCGAGGACGATGATGCCGACCGCGTCGAACCATTGCGCCACATCGCGATCCAGCGGAGCGGAACCGGAGATGAAGAACTTCAGACGACCACCGAACCGGTCACGGATGGTCCTGAACACCAGTCGGTCGGCGATTGCATTCTGGGCTTTCTGCATGCGCGACAGCGGCTTTCCTGCCTGGCGTGCCTTCGACACGTCGAGTCCGACGCCGATCGCCCAGTCGAAGATCCTCTTCTTCACGCCGCCCTCGGCCTCCACCGTCCCGACGATGCGGGCGTACGCCTTCTCGAAGATGCGCGGCGCGGCACCCATGAACGTCGGCTTCACGATCGCGAGGTTGTCGACGATCCGGTCGACCCGGCCGTCGACGGCGGTCGCGAAACCGATCTGCAGCGGCAGCGTCAGCAACACCTTGCCGAACACGTGCGAGAGGGGGAGCCACAGGTACTGCAGGTCGTCGGCGTCGAGGATGCCGACAGCGTCGATCGAGGCGGCCTCGTACGTCCACGCGGAATGCGGTAGGCGCACCCCTTTGGGCCGGCCGGTGGTGCCGGAGGTGTAGATCAGGGTGGCGAGACTGTCCGGGGAGATACCGGCGATTCGCTCGTCGACGGCAGTGGGACGCTCGTCGAGCAGGACCTCCCCGATCCGTTCGAGCTGGTCGAATCCGATGACCCAGTCGTCGTCGGGCGCGGTGCCGTCGATGAGTACCACTCGGTGCACGTCCGGCAGTTCTGCGCGGTGCTCGCGGAGTTTCGCGAGCTGCGCCTCGTCCTCGGCGACGACGACACGGCTGCCCGAGTTGGAGACGATGAACGCGACATCCGACGCCGTCGTCGTGGGATACACCGTGGTGGTGGCGGCTCCGGCGCACATCACCGCCAGGTCCGCGAGCACCCATTCGTACCGGGTCGCGGAGGCGAGTGCCACCCGCTGCTCGGGTTCGACGCCGAGCGCGATCAGCCCCGCGGCGAGGGTCCGGACGCGTGTGCCGACCTCGGACCACGTCACGCTGGACCAGTCGTCGCCCGCGGGATATCGGAATGCTTCGGATGTCGGTGTCGCTGCCACCCGATCGACGAACAACTGGGCAACCGACGGCGCCCGCTCCTCGATCTTGGACCAGTCCACGACCTCGTCTGACGCGCGCGAAGCTGTCATGTTTTCGAGTCTAGGAACTCGGCCGAACCTCGACCGGGAATTCATGTCACGGTTTCGCGGCAGAACCAGTGGCACCGTGCTCCCGGCCGATGCCGGTGATGCCGCTCGCGTGACGGGGTGACGCCGGCCGAACCGCTGGCCACGGTCGGTGCCACCCGCTCCGGCATATCCTGAATCCGGAGGTGACGCCCGATTGTCGCCGATCCCGGTGCGGCAGCCGGAGTGTGTTGTGTGATGACGGATCCGTTGCGAACCCGGCGCGACGAGGCATCCAGCGTTGTGGCGGAGCTGAGCGACGCGGGATTCGAGGATGCCCAGGTCATCGGGCGAGGCGGATTCGGCGTGGTGTACCGCTGCCGCCAGCCGTCCCTCGATCGCCTGGTTGCGGTGAAGGTCCTCGCAGGCGACCTGGACGAGGACAACACGGAGCGGTTCCTCCGCGAACAGCGGGCGATGGGGCAGCTGACCGGACATCCGAACATCGTGGCCGTCCTGCACGTCGGGGTCATCGCGGGCGGCCGGCCGTATCTCGTCATGAGGTATCACCCGCAGGGCTCCCTGGAGGACCGAATCCGGCGGCAAGGCCCGTTGTCCGTCGAGGACGTGCTGCGGCTCGGTGTGAGGATCGCAGGTGCGCTGGCGACCGCACACCGCGTCGGCATCATCCATCGTGACGTCAAGCCCGGGAACATCCTCGTCACCGATTACGGTGAGCCGGCGCTGTCGGATTTCGGCATCGCTCATCTCACCGGTGGATTCACCACCGTGACCGGAAGTGTCACCGGGTCCCCGGCCTTCACCGCGCCGGAGGTACTCGGTGGGCAACCCTCGACACCCGCATCGGATGTGTACAGCCTCGGTGCGACACTGTTCGCCGCCTTCACCGGCCATGCCGTGTTCGAGCGGCGCGAGGGCGAGGACGTGATTGCCCAGTTCATCAGGATCGCCACCGCGCCGGTTCCCGACCTACACGAGCTGGGTGTGGCGGGTGACGTCGCCGAGATCGTCGAACGTGCCATGGCGCGGAATCCGGATGAGCGCCCGTCCGCGATCGCACTCGGTGAGCAACTTCAGCGATTGCAGGAAGGGAGGGGCCTGCGCGTCGACGACCTGGCCATGCCGAGCACGGAACAGGCACCTTCGGGCGGCGATCCCGAACTGTCCGGGTCGGGTGCCGGCCGCACATCCGGTGCGGGACCCCGCTCCGGCGAGAAGTCGTCGGTCCGCAACGCGAACCTTCCCGCCGAGGTGTCCAGGTTCGTCGGGCGACGAGCAGAGGTGGCCGAGGCGCGGCGGCTGTTGGCGCGCTCGCGGCTGGTGACGTTGACCGGTCCGGGCGGTGTCGGCAAGACGCGGCTGGCACTGCGCGTCGCCCAGAAGAGCCGACGCGATTTCGCCGACGGGGTGTTCCTGGTCGAGCTGGACCAGCTGCAGGACGGCACGCTCTTGCCCGACGTGGTCGGAAACGTGCTCGGGGTCAGGTCCCAGACCGCGCGGCCACCGACCGAGGTGCTGGCCGAGTTCGTGGCGGCGCGCGAGTTGCTCTTGGTCCTCGACAACTGCGAGCACCTCACGGACGCCGTGGCGGGTCTCCTGCAGGAGCTGCTTCGTGCGAGCCCGAAGACGAGAGTGCTCGCCACCAGTCGGGAAGCGCTCGGGATCGGGGGAGAAGCGTTGATGCGCGTGCCGCCGTTGAGCTTCCCGGGGTCGGACGAGCACGGTGGCGTCGTCGCATCGGGTGACGCGGTCGATCTCTTCGTCGACCGGGCTCTCGCCGCTCTACCCGGCTTCGAGTTCGATCAGAGCTCTGCGTCGACCGTGGCCGAGATCTGCCGGCGCCTGGAGGGCGTCCCATTGGCGATCGAGCTTGCCGCGGCGAGGCTGCGAGTGATGTCGCTCGACCAGATCTTGCAGCGACTGACCGATCGTTTCAGCTTGCTCGGTCACGGAAGTCGGGCCGTGCCGACCCGGCAGCAGACCCTGCGCGGATCCATCGACTGGAGCTACGACCTGTGCACCACCGAGGAGAAAGAGGCATGGGTGCGCCTGTCCGTGTTCGCGGGCAGCTTCGAACTCGACGCCGCCGAACAGATCGGGAGATTCGGTGCGGAGGAGAACTCCGACGTACTCGACCTGCTGACCGCACTGATCGACAAGTCCATCCTGACGCGCGAGGACTGGGGCGGCGGCGTGCGCTACCGGATGCTGGAGTCACTTCGTGAATACGGCTGGGCGAAGGCCGATCTGGATGTCGGACATGTGGCGCTCGCGCGTATCCACCGGAACTGGTACCGGCAGCTGGCAATGGACTCGGCAGAAGGGTGGATCGGTCCCGAACAGCTCGACTGGGTTGGCCGACTCGGCCGCGAAGAAGCCAATCTTCGGGAGGCGCTGGAGTGCGCACTGGGGGCGGACTCCGGCGACGTCCCCGGCGAGTTCGCGCTGGAGTTCGCCGTTGCGCTTCACCCGTTCTGGTTCTCGACCGGCCGGCTCGGCGAAGGGCGCTACTGGCTGGGGCGTGTCCTCGAGCTCGATGGCGAGGTGCCATCGGCCGTGCGGGTGAAAGCGTTGTGCAACAGCGCACTTCTGGCGGATCTTCAGGGCGATGGCGAGACGGCGAAGGTGTTGATTGCGACGGCCCGGTCTCTCGGCGACCTGGTGTCGGATCCGATCGCGCGCGCCTACGTGGATCTCGCCGACGGGCACCATTCGGTGTTCGCCGATGAGTTGTCTCGTGCGGACGAATTCTTGACGGCGGCCGTGGAGGCACTCACTGCGCAGGGAGATCTGCAGGCGCAGGTGTTGGCGCTGATGACACTCGGCTGGGCACGGGAGTCTCAGGGCGATGCCGAGGGGGCTGCGGATTGCTACGGCAGGGTTCTCGCCGTCACCGAACCCCGATCCGAGTCGGTGTGGAGGTCACACGCCCTGTGCGGCATCGCGATCTCGGCGTGGCGCATCGGAGATGTCGACCGGACGCGCGACGCAGCGCGACAGGCGCTGCAGATGGCCCGGTCGCGGAGGGACTTCCACCTGGTGTCCGTGTGCCTGGAAGTCCTCGCCTGGGTTTCCTTGGCGGACGGTGACACGGGGCGCACCGCTACGCTGCTGGGCGCGGCGCAGGCGCAGGGACACGCAGGGGGCTCGGTCGTGGTGGCCCCGAACATGCGTGCACATCACGACGACTGCGAGAACCGTGCGCGGTCCGCACTGGGCCAGAAGGCGTTCGAGGAAGCCCACGCCCAGGGCCGAACGCTGAGCTTCCGCTCCGCGATCGAATTCGCCTTGGGTGAGCGGACCCGAGCCGCCGCGACGAGCGCCGGATCGGCGACGGTCCTGACCAGGCGCGAGCGTGAAGTGGCCGAGCTCGTGGCAGAGGGCCTGACGAACAAGGCGATCGCTGCTCGCCTGGTGATCTCGCCACGAACCGTGGACGGTCACGTCGAGCACGCCATGACCAAGCTGGGCTTTTCGTCCCGTGCGCAGATAGCGGCGTGGGTCGTCGAGCAGAGGGGCCGCTGACCCGGGTTCGTTCAACGGAGTTCCGCGCGGCGACCTGGCGGTCTCCCGCTGACAGAGAAGTATGCTTGGCCAGCGCCATCCACGCCGTTAGGTTCGCGCCGATTGCGGCACAATCGACAGGAGGCGGCGGTGGAATACAGAAACATGGGCGCAAGCGGACTGAGGGTCTCGACGCTCGGATTCGGTGCGATGACCTTCGGGGGCACGGACGGGTTCTACTCGAACCTGGGCGGGTCCACGGGTTCTGAGGCCGATCGCATCGTGAACAAGTGTCTCGACGCGGGCGTCAACTTCTTCGACACCGCGAACACCTACGCCGAGGGGCGGTCCGAGGAAGTTCTCGGGGCAGCGCTCAAGACGCGTCGGGCGGAGGCGGTGATCGCGACCAAAGGGTACAACCGCATCGGCCGGGGGCCGAACGACATCGGATCGTCGCGTTCGTACATCGTCCGTGCGTGCGAGGACAGTCTTCGTCGATTGAACACGGACTACATCGACCTGTACTACATGCACAACTACGACGGCCTGACTCCCCAGGAGGAGACGGTTCGGGCGCTGGACGACCTGGTCCGGTCTGGCAAGGTGCGGTACGTCGGCGTCTCCAACTACAGTGGCTGGCACCTGATGAAGGGTTTGGCGACAGCAGACCGACTCGGCGTGAATCGCTATGTCTCCCAGCAGGTGAACTACTCCCTCATGAACCGGGACGTGGAGGCGGAGTTGGTCCCGCTGGGTCTCGAGGAGAGGGTGGGCATGGTGATCTGGGGGCCGCTTCACAACGGGATGCTCACCGGCAAGTACCACGGTGACCGCACCGCGGACGGTACATCCAGGACGCACGGCTACCTGCCCGACGGCGAGGAGGGGGAGAGGCTGGCCGCGATCATCGCCGTCCTGCGCGAGATCGCCGCGAGCCGGGAGGTCACCGCGGTACAGGTCGCATTGAACTGGCTGGTGCGCAAGCCGGGTGTCACCTCGGTGCTGATCGGTGCACGCACCGAGGAACAGTTGGACCAAAACCTGGCGGCCGCGGAATGGCATCTGAGCGATGACGAGATGAAGCGGCTGGACGAGGTCAGCGATAGGCCGTGGCGGTACCCGTACGAGGCGTACCAGTCGTATGCGGGAAACCGGAACCCGTACTACATGCGCGGAAAGCAGTTCACACCAGTGGCGCCCGGGCCATGGGACGAAGGATCGCAGATCTGACCCCCGGTGGGCGCCCGCTGCTGTCGAGCCTCCCCAAGGGGCAGGGGAGCCGCCGCTTCCATCGGCGGTGGATCGGGTCTCTCGAACGGCGGAAACGACCTGTCATGGCGTGCGTGGCGATCGCCCGAGAGTTGGCCAGCTGGTGCTGATCGATGGCGGTCACGAACGACTTGTCGTCTCCTGGTCCTCAGCTGGGCGGTATCCATTGTTCATTCTCGTGCGCTGAATCATGAAAAAGGCTGCGTCCCAACGAATGTGATCTGTACAGTCACAGCTCGGGGATGTAGTGTGGGTCACGGCGGTTCAGTGAACTGTTCACCCGCCTGCGGATCGGGACCAACTCACCCAGTGAAGTTCGTTGATCGTCCTTGTCCGCAATTCACCTGATCAGCCGCGACCTCTGCACTCCTGCAGGCGGGTGATCTCCGCGCGGATGCTCCGCGCACTAGGAAAGGAAACACAGTGGGTTCCAGTGAATCTGAAATGGCCATGTTGGGCGATGTTGGCACGGTTGCGGGCGTCGCGTCCGGAATCTTGGCCGGGCTCGCAGCTGTAGTCGGTGTGATTGGCATCGTCAACGCCGGCGGGCTCTCGACGAGTTAGCCTCGCGTCCGTGGTGAACTGGGCGACTCCTCACGTGACGCAGGAGCGCCCAGTTCTCGCCGCGGATTCTCTTTGGCGTGGCTGCGGAAACTCAGGGTTGCCAAATGGTCAGGGCGCCAGTTGCCAGAAGTTCAATCTCTCCACCCAATAGGCCAGCAAATCAGCAATTCTGGCGATTGGCGCAGCAATCGAGTCGCCGAGCACGAGGCGGACGGCGTGCAGTTCGCCCATCGCTGATGGGCACCAGTGCCGGGTTGTCGCCGGATCCGGCGCCGAAGAACCGGTCGTTGTCGTGCTCGCCCCGGTGGAAGTCGGAATCGGTTCCCAGTTAAGAGAATTCGTTGAACCGGTCGATCTCCTCCCGTAGGGACTCGGCGGGACCACCGATCGCCGCAGGCGGATCCTCGGGGGTGGCCGTGGTGCGCCACAGGCCGGCCTTCTCCAACTCCTCACGGCGCGGCGGCGTAGTCGGGGATTCCGGGCGTGCGGGAGTCGAAGATCCATCAGAACTCCGTGTCGTCGCCGTGCTTCGTCATCTGGTTCGTGACGAAAGGTCCCGCAGCGTACAAGTGCGAGGGGTGTGCATGTACCGGGTTGCAGGCGTCCACTGAGTGGAAATCCTGCGAGGCTGTTCGGATGGTCACGGCCTATCTTCTCGAAGGACATCGACGAAATGGAGGCTCCTCGTGACCAGTCCTGACCTCATCCGGGCCGGCGTGACCAATTACCTTGCGTATCTTCAGGAAGGCGATGCGGCGAAGCTCACCGCGCTGTTCGCCGAGGACGGGGTGATCGAGGATCCCGAGGGCAGTGTGCCGAAGGCGGGGACCGCCGCAATCCGGGCACATTTCGATCTGGCGTCGCAGAGTGAGCTCCGGACGTCGCTGCTCGCACTGCGGATCACCGACAGCAGTGCCGCTGCATTTTTCCGTGTCATCAGCGTGTACGAGGGCCAGACCTACGTCTCCAGTCCGATCGACACCTTTACTTTCGACGACAACGGGCTGATCACGTACATGCGTGCCTACTGGGGTGAGGCCGACTACACCGCGGACACGCTCGCGGCGCAACTCGCCAAGGACGTCGCGGAGACCGGAAAATGAACAATTCCGGCCGGCGCCCCAAGGTGATGCTCGCAATGAGCGAGCTGTTCACCCTGCTGGACCCCGCGGACGAGTACCGGCACATCGAGATGGCGCAGGTTGCGGAGTCCGAGGGAATCGAGGGACTTTTCGTCAGCGAGCACGTCGTCATGGGTTCGACCGCGGATTCGCTCGGCGAGCCCGAGAATCCTCGTGACTGGGTTCGGCCCGGTATGCAGGATCCGGCGACGCCGTGGCCGTCGCCGCTGATCAAGCTGGCCGCGATGGCCGGTGCGACCTCGGAGATACGGCTCATCTCGGCCGGCCTGATCGCACCCCTGCGGCACCCGATCATCGCGGCGAAGGATCTGGCGACGCTCGACCTGATCTCGCGCGGCCGGCTGACCGTGATGCCGACGGTGAGCTGGCATGTCGAGGAGTACGACTCCCTTCAGATCGATTTCGCCAGTCGCGGAAAGCAACTCGACGAGCACCTGGAGATCTGGCAGCGACTGTGGCGGGACACCCCGGCCGCGTATGATGGGCAGTTCTACCAGTTCTCCGACACCTACTTCTCCCCGAAGCCGCCGTCCGGCAAGGTCACCACCTGGATCGGTGGGGGTTCGCTCAACAAGACCGCGCTGCGCCGGATCGCGACGTACGCCGACGGGATCTTCCTCGGATTCCCGTTGACGGACGAGGACCGGGTCACCCTCGAGACAGCGCTGAATGCGGTCGGTCGCAGCAGCGAGGACCTCGAGGTGGTCGGGTGGGTCGCCCCGCCGGAGTTCCCGCCGGGCGGGGCGGCGGCCGACATTCGACGGACACTCGAAGAGCTCGCGCCGCTGCGTGTTTCGGAGGGATGTGACATGCTGGCGATCAAGCCGGCGGTGTACATCGACAAGCCGGACGAACTCCGAGACTTCTGTCGAGAGCTGAATTCGACTCTGGATTCACTGTTTCCGAGCACCGCGGCCACCGCGCCGTAGTAGCGAACATCTCGAGGGCCCCGCGCAGTGCACTGCGCGGGGCCCTCGTCGGCCGGCGGAGTGGTCGTCAGCGATCCCGGGACACGGGATGTCGTGGAAGCCGCGTCGACACAGCGAACACGACGACCGCGCACGCCGCACACACGAGGTAGGCCACGGTGAACCCGCTCCACGACATGGCCTTCTCGGATCCGTCGAGCGCAAAGGCCGCCAGGATCGTTGCGGCCGTTGCACTGCACAGCGTGCTACCGGTGGTCCGGAGCAGGTAGTTCACGCCGTTCTCGGAGGCTAGATGCTGCGGCGGCACCACTGCGAGGGTCAGCAGGGGCAGCGTGCTGTAGCAGAAGGCTGTGCCGACATCGGTGATGCTCAACGCAGCGATCACGCCCCACAGTGGCTTTTCGGCGACAGCGTGCAGGCAGTAGCCGGCGGTCAGGAACGTGGCACCGATCGGCAGGGTGGTGCGGGCCCCGAACCGTCCGGTGACACTGGCCGAGGCCGGCGCGACTGCGATCAGGACGATGCTCGCCGGTATCTGGCACAACGCCGCGGTGAGCATCGGCAGTCCGTACCCGGCAGCTGCACCCCCAGGGCCCTGCAGCAACTGTGTCGTGATGAGCATGTTGCCGAGAGGCACATCGCCGCCACGGCTGTCAGGACGATCCCCAACCCCATGGTGATCCAGAAGTGAGGTGCCAGCCTGCGACCTGCGAGATTCCCGCGGAGAACGGAATCGCCAGCGCGGTCCCGAATCCGAGGGTCGAACTGAGCAGTGCAACGGACGCGTTGACCCCGTGCGCCGCCTGGAAGATCGCTGCGGCAACGATGATCGGAACCAGAAGGCGCGACCCGCGGGGGTCGCGCCTTCCTGTCCGGCGTCCGGGCGGTCGATTGCCTGGACGCGTGGTGATCTCACGCGAAGGGGTCGGCCGGTTCGGACGTCAGTTGGTCGGCGAGCGTGGAGGAGATGTTGTACGAGACGTACTCGAGGAAGGAGTCGTATCCTTCCGGTCCGTGCTCGCGCCCGACTCCGGATTGCTTGACGCCACCGAACGGCGCCGAATGAGGAAGAAGCGCCCGGTTGATTCCAAGGCTGCCTGACTCGACCCGTTGGGCGATTTCGAGCGCGCGAGTCTCGTCCGCGCCGAAGACCGCACCGTGAAGCCCGTACGGTGAGTCGTTCGCGATGGCAACGGCCTCGTCCACGGAGTCGTACGCGATGATCGTCGCGACGGGTCCGAAGATCTCCTCGCGGGCGATGCGCATGTCGTTCGTGGCGTCGGCGAAGACGGTCGGTTCGACGAACCAGCCGGGGAGGTCGCTGCTTCTGCCGCCGGTCACGAGGTTGGCGCCTTCCTGCAGTCCTGCCTCGATCAGCCCCAGTACCTTGTCCCGGTGCTGGGAAGTGACCAGCGGGCCGAGGGTGGTGTTCTCGTCGAAGGGATCTCCCACGACCTGATTCCGTGCAGCCGCAGCGAGTGCGTCGACGACCTCGCCGGCCCGACTGCGGGGGACGAGGATCCGGGTGAGCGCGACACACACCTGACCGGAGTTCGCCCAGCTTCCCCGGACGAGCCACGGGAGCACGGCGTCGAGGTCGAAGTCGTCCAGCAGGATCGCGGCGGACTTGCCGCCGAGCTCGAGTTGGAGCCGTGTGAAGGAGCCACTCGTCGCAGCGGCAATCTTCGCACCAGTGGGTGTGCTCCCGGTGAAGGCGACCTTGCGTACAAGCGGGTGTCGCACCAGCGCGTCACCCGTGGAACCGTCTCCCAGCACTACGTTCACAACCCCCGGCGGCACTCCGGCTTCGGCGCAGATCTCGGCGAACAGAGCGGTGCCGAACGACACCTCCGGGGAGGGCTTGACCACGACCGTGCAACCGGCCAGCAGCGCGGGGATCACCTTCTTGACCTCGGAGCGAATCGGTGCGTTCCAGGGAACGATGGCGGCGACCACACCGACCGGGCGACGGGTGACGAGTGCGTCACCGTATGCGTCGCGCCGCAGGTACCGGAAGTTGACGCGGCGAGCCGACTCCAGGAACATCTCGATGAGCGCAACCGACTCGCCGAGGCGCAGTGCGTTCCGATGTAGAACACCGGTGGTCTCGGTCTGGATACGAGCGAGTTCGGGTGCCTTCTGTTCGAGGAGTTCGGCGATCCGCGCGACGATCTTGCAGCGGTCGTCGAGCGTGGCGTCGCGCCATGCGGTCGAGCCCAGTGCGCGATCGGCCGAGACGACTGCGCGGTCGATGTCGGCGGCGGTTCCGACACGGACAATCCCGTACGGCTCCTCTGTCGTGGGATTGACGATGGTGACGGTGTCCGATCCGGACGAGTCCTGCCATTGACCGTCGACGAAGATTCCGAGTCTTTCTTGCATCACTGAGGCTTTCCGCTAGTAGTGGCAGTGTTCACGAATCGATCGGAGGTCAGTTCGGGTACTTCGCGGCGATTTCGTCGAGGACAGGATTCAGGGCCTCCATGAAGCCGTCCGGGTTCTCCGATGGCCCGAAATGTCCTATGTCGGTGTTGATCTCGAACTGGGAGCCGGAGACCGCATCGGCAAGCTTCTTGCTCAGGCCGCTCAGTGCGAGCGGATCGTACTCACCTGTGAGCAGGTAGACACCGGTCTGTGCTGTGTCGATCGTGCTGGCCTGCTCGGCCGTCAGGTCGTGGTCGTGCATGTAGTAGTGAATGTCGCCGGCGAACACCGAGGGGGCGCCCTGGCTGTACACCCAGGCAGTTTCTCGACGGTAGACCTCGGGACTCCGGGGTGCCATGAAGCCGAGCATGCTCGACGACTTCCACTCGTTGGATACGCGTGGGTGGTGCCAGCTGCGAACCTTGTCCGGCTTGGCGAGATGCGTGGACGGCATCGCGAGAGCGCCGTTGAGGGCAACGACGGCACGGTACTTGCCGGGCCGGTAGTAGGCGAGGTCCGGTGCGAGCAGGCCGCCCACCGAGCAGCCCATGAAGACGGGACGGTTCAGTCCGAGCGCATCGGTGAACGCATCCATGAAGGAGATCAGGAAGTCGCGGGTGAGCAGGTACTCCTCGTTCCACCAGTCCTTCCCTGTGGGGGGAAGGGACTTGCCGTGGTAGGGGAGGTCAACGGCGACCAGTTGGTAGCGCTGCTGGTAGTCGCGGTTCTCCAGCAGATGTCGCCATTGGCGACCGTCGGCACCCGCTGTATGGAGCAGCAGGAGCGGAATTCCCTGTCCGGTCTGCTCGTAATAGACCCGGTACTGAGAGCCGAGCACATCGAGGTGGACGTACCGGCCGACGGTGTCGTCATGGCTTCGCGTGGCCGGTGCGGGCCGGTACGAGGAGGCTGACGGCCCGTGGATCTGCTCGGTCATCAGTGCGACAAGACGGCGGATCGCGGCGTAGTACGGACCGAAGTCGAGGATGTCCGCAGTCACGGTGAAACCGCGTGCGGAAGCGACGTCGTGCCAGCCGGCGGCCGGATTCGGTGAAAGGAGCTTGCACCAGTCCTCGGCATCCGCGGAGATCGTGATGTCGTGACCGCCGGGAGATGTGCCTGACTCGGCCACCTCGATCCGCCCGTCGGTGACGCGAAGAGACGTTGCATCGTCCCCGATCACGAATTCGAGGATTCCGTCCCAGTATCGGGCCGCCCGCGGAAACTCGCGGTCCGAATTGGCTTGCGCGACAAGCGCGGGGAAATCGAGTTGAAGCATTGTCGGTCGACCTTCCGATATGAGGCGAGGGGCCGGGTTCGTTCTCCAGGAGCACCCGCCCACGAGCTCGAACATTAGCCCCGGATCCGGAGGTCGGTCAATGTCCACTGAGCGGGAAAAATGTTCTGTCCTTAAGCATTTCGGGTCGACCGTGATGTCACGTCGCGTAACTCGACCGTTGACAGACTAATAGTTTCAAGACTAATGTTCCGAACATCATCTCACGTCGATTACATGGAGAGGATCCATCGATGCCCGCACCTGAAGCGTTGAGCTCCGGCCCCCTCGCCGGCATGAAGGTTGTCGATGCAGACACCCACATCACCGAGCCCCCAGACCTGTGGACCTCGCGCGTTGCCAAGAAGGATCAGGAACGGGTTCCCCGTAAAGTCCGAGGCGAGGATGGCCGGGACACCTGGTACTACAACGGGGATGCCATCTTCGCGCGTCCGGCCGGCGCCGCGGCGGTCATCAAGAAGGACGGACAGAAGGAGTCCTTCTGGAACTGGAACCTCGAAGCAGGCCTTCAGTGGGACGAGGTGGACGTGGGATCGTACGACGTTCCCACCCGCCTCGAGCGCATGGACGACATGGGCATCTGGGCTCAGATCGTCTACCCGAACGTTGCCGGGTTCGGTGCGAACAAGCTGGTCAAGATCCCGGATCCGTCGCTGGCGCGGCTGATCGCCGAGACGTACAACACGGCGATGAGCGAGTTCCAGGAGGAGTCGGGCGACCGCTGCTTCCCCATGGGTCTGCTTCCCTTCTGGGACCTCGACGCGGCCATCGGTGAGGTGCAGCGTTGCGCCGACATGGGGTTGCGCGGCATCACGATGTGCAGTGAACCGCACGCAGGTGGGCTCCCGTCGCTGCTCGACAAGCACTGGAATCCGCTGTGGGAGGTCATCACCGACCGGGAGATGGTGGTGAACTTCCACGTGGGCGCTTCGGAGTTCGGAATGGAGGCGTTCTTCAAGAGTGCCTGGGAGGGACAGGGCGAGTGGCAGCGCACCCTCGTCGGATCCACCATGATCGAGCTGCACAACGCGAAGATCATGGCCAATCTCCTGACCGCCGACCTCTTCGACCGCTACCCGAAGATCAAGTGGGTGTCGGTCGAGAGCGGCATCGGCTGGATTCCCTACGTCCTCGAACGCCTCGAGTACCAGATGCTCGAGGCCCATGACGACCGCTACCAGATCACCTCGCCGACCCAGAAGTTCCGCGACCACATGTACTCGTGCTTCTGGTTCGAAGAGATGGCGCCCAGTCGTCTGCTCGACCGGATCGGCTTCGACAACGTGCTCTTCGAGACCGACTACCCGCACCCGACCTGCCTGTATCCGAACCCGGTCGAGCACGGTATCAAGGTGCTCGAGCCCTGGGGTCCGGAAGTCACCCGCAAGGTCATGAGCGAGAACGCCATCAAGCTCTACCGGCTGCCCGCCTGACCCGACACCACCAGCGAAGGAAGGTCGAACCACAGTGTTCGGAAAGACTGCGGTCGTCGGAGTGGGTGAATCGGCGTACCACCGGCCGGGACGCTCGCCCCACACGGTGGCCCAGATGGCGGCCACCGCTGTACGGAAAGCTGTCGAGGATGCCGGTCTGACGATGGCCGACATCGACGGCCTCGTCACGTTCACCACGCCGCTCGACAGCCGGTCGATGAATTCGGCCAACCTGGCTGCCTGGCTCGGCATCGACAACCTTCGCTTCTCGGCGAGCCCGACGAGCGGCGGCGGCAATCTCGGCGCCGCCGCCGTTTCGCTCGCCGATGCGGCGGTCAGTGCCGGCTACGCCACCAATGTCGTGGTGTACCGGGCACTGAAGCAGGAGGTGCGGTACGGCCAGAGTCACAGCGCGGCAATCGCCTCCGGTGAGGCCGCGTACAGGGTGCCCTACGGTCTCGGTGCACCCGTCGCGTTCAACGCGATCCTGTCGACGAAATACATGCATGACCACGGGATCTCGCAGGACGCCCTGGCGGAGATCGCGCTCGCGTCCTATGCGCACGCGCAGAACAATCCCCGGGCCATCATGTACGGCAGGCCGCTCACCCGCGAGAAGTACCACGACTCCCGGTGGATCGCCGAGCCGTTCCACCTCTACGACTGCTGTCAGGAGAGCGACGGGGCGTGCGCGGTCGTGGTGACCACCGCCGATCGAGCCGCCGACCTTGCGAAGCCGCCGGCGTACATCCGTGCCGCGGCCAGCGGGATGGAGCCGCACGGGGGGTACTGGGCGTTCAACGACGACGCCTACCCGAGCGGCCGATACCGCACCATCGGCGAGGATCTGTGGAAGCGGGCCGGTGTCCGACCCGAGGACATCGACGTGGCCCAGTTCTACGAGAACTTCACCGGAACCACCCTGATGGCGATCGCCGACGTCGGCTTCTGCAAGCCCGACGAGGTCGCGGACTTCGTCGCCGACGGCCGGTTGCAGGGCCGCAACGGCGGCCTGCCGATCAACACCAGTGGCGGCAACCTCGCCGAGGCGTACATCCACGGCCTCCAACTCGTGAACGAGGCCGTGCGCCAGGTGCGTGGGGAATCCGTCAACCAGGTTCCCGCAGTCGATCTGAGTCTGTCCGTCGCCGGCCCGGGCACTCCGCCCGGCAGCGCGATCCTGTTCTCTCGGGAGCGATCATGAGTGACAAAGCGCGGTACCTCCCCGACGGATTTCCGGTACCGGAGGTCACCGAGTTCAGCCGGGCATTCCACACCAGCGGAACGCTCGCCGTGCAGACGTGCAAGGCGTGCCGGTCCGTCCAGCATCCGCCGGGCGACTTCTGCTTCTCCTGCGGCGGTATGGAATTCGACTACGTCGAGACCGCCGCGCGCGGGGTGATCAGCAGCCACACGATCGTTCACCACGCGACGCACCCGCTGCTCGTGGACAGGGTGCCGTACAACGTCGTCATCGTCGAGCTCGAGGCGCACCCGCACGTCCGCATCGTCGGCAACGTCCTCGACGCGGCTGCCGACGAGGTCCGGATCGGCCGACAGGTGGTCGGTTGCTGGACGGCGCCCCTGGAACGGGTTGGCCAGGACCCGGTACGGCTGCTGCAGTGGAAGCTGGCGCCGTCCTGAATTCGGTGCGATCGGCGGGTGTATCAGTCCAGCGGGACGGATACACCCGCCGTTGCGGTGGGCCGCACAACCGTCCCGGTTCGGGACTCCGACGAAGATGAGAGAGGTCGTATCGGTGAACGACATCGAGCAGGCTGCACAAATCACGCTCGTGGCCAGCCTGTACGCCCGGCTGGCCCAGGCTGCGGACTTCGGGACACTCGAAGAGTACGGCGCGCTTCTCGCCGAGGACGTCGTGTGGGAGTACCCGGGCGTCGAGGCCAACAATCTGCCGGCCCAGGTGCGGCGAGGCCGCGGAGACGCGCTCACCGGTGCCCGGGAGCGGCGGGAGAGTGGACTCCAGGGTCCTGGTACCGGAACGCTCCATGTGGTCACCAACATTTCGGTGACACCCAACGCGGACGGGGAGTCGGCCACCTCGATGGCCTACTGGCACTTCGTGACCGGGCTCCCCGGTACTCCTGCGATCCGGTCGAGCGGTGTGTACCGCGACCGGTTCGTGCGCACCCCGCAGGGCTGGGTGCTCGCACATCGCCGAATCAGCACGAGCTGACGGCGACGTCCATTCAATCAGTTTCGAGAAGGGTGAGGCCCCAATGTCAGAAACCGAGAGCGGCCGCGGCGCAGTGATCGTCACCGGTGGTACCGGTGGAATCGGCGCCGAAATCTGCAGGAAGTTCGCCCAGGCGAGTAGCAATGTGGCATTCACCTTCCACAGCCGCCAGGAGGCCGCCGAGAAGCTCAGCTCGGAGATCGTGAACCTCGGGTCGACAGTGCGGGCGGACTCGCTCGATCTGGCGGACGCGGCGGCGACCGCACGCTGGGTCGAGGCGGTGTCCGAACAGTTCGGTGGCGTGCACACTGTGGTGCACGCGGCAGGCCCCCATATCCCGATGACCCACCTGTCGAAGGTGTCGCCGGAGCAGTTCGGCACGGCGGTGGACGCCGAGGTGAAGGCGTTCTTCAATCTGGTGTCCGCGGCGTTGCCGGCACTGCGGCGGTCGGAAGGCTCCGTGGTTGCGGTGACCACTGCGGCAACGAGCCGGTACCCGGTCCGCGACGGGATGTCGGCCGGACCGAAGGCTGCGGTCGAGTCGCTCGTGCGGGCGTTTGCGGCGGAGGAAGGCCGCTTCGGCGTTCGGTTCAACAGCGTGGGACCGGGCATGCTGGTCGACGGCATGGCCGATCGGCTGATCTCGTCCGGGGAGCTCGACGAACGCGCCCTCGAGGTGACGAAGGCAAACATCCCGCTGCGCCGATTCGGCTATGCCGCGGACATTGCGGAGGCGGTCCTCTACCTCGCGTCCGATCGGGCGAACTTCGTCACCGGTCAGAAACTGGACATCGACGGTGGCTACGGCGTCTGACCGGCGATTTCGTCAGGGCTCGGGTTGCTACGATGGGTCGCGGATCTCGAGCGATCGGGTTCGGTAGCGGCGGCATCGACGGAAGAGGAATCGATTGACGATGGCAAAGCGACCCTCCCCGCGCGCCGCGGTCTCCACGGAGGCCGGAGGTGACATCACCGAGTCCCTTCCGCTGACCGGGTACGCGACCCTCGGCCTGCTGTCCCCGAACGAATGGTCCACGGCTGTCGAGGTCCAGGACCGTGGGCATCAGCAGCTGCGGCACTTCTACTGGGCTCCCGCGCTCAGTCACGTCCGGCGGGAACTCAACAGGCTCGACGATCTCGGATACGTCGATTCCAGGGTGGTGCCGCAGGGCAGGGTGAAACGGACCATGAAGTACCGGATCACCGACCTCGGCTCGAAGGCGCTGGCGGAGTGGGCCGAACGGCCCGACTTCGACCCCCTCGTGATCAAGAACGCCGTCATCCTGCGGCTCTGGCTCGGGCGCCGGGCGGACAACGCGCACCAGGTCCTACAGGCACTGAAGCGGCACATCGAGCACGTCGAGGGCGAGTTGACGGCCCTCGACGAGGAGATCGACTCGAGTCGCGATCGGCTCGGGGAGCGCGAATCCGCCCGGACGGAGGACACGGACTCGGATGATCTGCAGGTGCTCAGGGTGCGCACGGCATGGCATCGCAGTGTGATGCAGTACTGCCGGCGCGGCTATGAGAACGAACTGCGTAACTCGGCGGAGCTTCTCGCCGAACTCGAGGCGATTGCCGACGCCGACGAGAGGTGACCTGCACCGGGATCCAGAGCCTCGGCCGGGATTCGTGGTGCCGCGAAAGACGTTATTGCGTTGCGTATTTCGGTGATTTATCGGGTTTGGGACGGGAATCTTACTCACACTCCCACTGGGTGGAAGTGTGAGTGGCGACACGGTGGTCGGGTTGGTGTGATGCAGGCGACGCCCTGGTGGTCCCAGGTGTGGTTGCATCCCCCTGACGATTCCTCCCGTGGCCGGTGTGGTCGACGCCGCGGTCGAGGCTGAAAGGATCTCGAATGGTCACCAATCCGAGTGACAGCAGCACGACGTTGCCGAACACCCCACCCGACGATCGAGCGGCGGACGAAGGCTGGTCTCTGAGGCTGGGGCTGTCTCTGGCGGCGATCGTGCTCGTGATCGAACTGTTGTCGGTCAGCTACATGATGGTGTCGACGGCGGTTCCGTCCTTGTCAGCCCACTTCCAGACCACGCAGGGTGCCTGGTTGCTGACCGCGAACTCGCTGGTGGGAGCGGTCGTCTCGCCCCTGGTCGGCAAACTCGCGGACATGTACGGCAAGCGGTTGATGATGCTCGCCTGCGTCCTGCTCGCCGGCGCGGGTGCGGTCGTGTCGGCGATCGCGCCGAGTTTCGCCCTCGTAGTGGCGGGGCGTGCGCTGTCGGGCCTGCTGATCCCCTGCCTGTTCCTCAGCTACTCGCTGATCCGTGACGTCTTCCCGAAGCGGACGATCGCACTCGCCGTCTCCATCACCACAAGTGGCCTGGGCCTCATCTCGATCGCAGCCCCGTTCCTGTCGGGGTGGATGATCGACAGCTACGGGTTCCGCGGGGTCTTCTGGTTCATGGCGATCGGTCTCTTGGTGCTCGGCCCGGCGATTGCGCTGACCACTCCGGAGTCGAGTCTGCGGTTGCGTACCCGGCTGGATCTCGTGGGAGCGATCCTGTTGGGTGGCGGCATCGCGGGTGTCCTCGTCGCGGTGAGCTTCGGTCCGTCCTGGGGCTGGACGAACGGATCGACTCTGTCCTACCTGGTGGGTGGGCTCGTGCTCATCGGCGCCTGGTACGTGTCCGCGCGGGTCGTGCGTGAGCCTCTGATCGATCTCCGTGTTCTCGGTCGGCGCCCTGTCTTTCTGACCACGCTGGGTGCGGGTCTCTGCTATGGCACGACCGGCCTGTTCACGGTGATCATGCCGATGATGGCCATGACGCCGGCGGCTCTCGGTCTGGGCTACGGCTTCGGCGTCAGCGCCGAGGGGTACGCGGTCTTTCAGGCTCCGATCGGACTGATGCTCGTGATCGGCGGTCTGGTCGTCGGCACGCTCGTCGGCCGTGACATGAGGCCGAGACTGCTGATGATCGCCAGCATGCTCATCACCGGGGTATTCGCCGTACTGGTCGCATTCGCGCTGGACAACAAGCCCCTGCTGATCGTGCTGGCGGCGCTGTTCGGGTTCGGCATGGGCATGGGGTTCGCGGTGATCCCCAACCTCCTCATCGAGGCGGTCCCGCCGGAGCTGCAGGCGAGCAGCGCGAGCGTGGTCGGAGTGTCGCAGGCGATCTTCCCCGCGGTTCTGCCGGTGATCGCGTTCGCGGTGATGAACAATTCGTACATCGCGCCGCTGTCGCCGGATGTCACCCAGGGATATGTGTTCTACGAGGAGACGGGCTATCAGATCGCCTTCTTCATCGTCGCGGCTGTGGCGGTGCTCGGTGCGCTCATCGCCTACCTGCTTCCGCGTCGGATCGAGCAGGTGAGCGTGCCGGATGAGCTGCGGTCCGCTGTGCACAGGGAGGATGGGGAGCAGGTCCTCGCACCGAGTTGATCTCCAGCTGAATGCGCCGGGCCGGTGGGTGGATCGGGCAGTCGATCCCCCCACCGGCCCGAGCTGTCGGGTGATCAGACCGGTGAGGCCGGCGACATTCCGGCACTCATGCCGCCGTCGACGACGAACTCGGCGCCGGTGGAGTAGCTCGACTCGTCGCTCGCGAGATACGTGATGAGCGAGGAGATCTCATCCGGTTCGGCCGGGCGGATCAGTGTGCTCGTGGCTCCGTCGAGGAACTCCGCGGCGGCTTCGAGTGCCGCGGCGATCATCGGTGTCCGGACGCCGCCCGGATGCACGGAGTTGACCCGCACGCCCCGATCGGCCAGTTCGATCGCTGCCGACTTGGTGAGTCCGGTGAGGCCGAACTTCGACGCGGTGTAGGCAGGTTGACCGGCCACACCACGGATTCCGGCGTACGAGGAGATGTTGACGACGGACGACGGCCGGGACTGCTCGAGCAGTTCCACGGCGACCGACATACCGATGAAGGGGCCAGTCAGGTTGATCGCGATGGTCAGGTCCCAGGCGGCGCGGTCGTAGGCGTCGAGCGGTGCGGCGCGCAGAATGCCCGCGGCGTTGACCAGGATGTTCAGCCGGCCGAACCGTTCTCGCGCAACATGCACCACGTCGCGCCACTGCACGTCGTCGGTGACGTCGAGGTGGACGAATGTCGCGCTCGGTCCCAGGTCCTCCGCCAGCGCCCGGCCGGCCCCGTCGGCGACGTCCGCGATCAGTACCTGTGCGCCCTCGCGTACGAAGGCCCGGCACGTGGCGGCCCCGATGCCCGATGCGCCACCGGTGACGAGGGCGACCTTTTCCTGCAATCTGTCCACGATGTCCTGCTTCCCGATCTCGGTGAATACTCCTTCGTGCGCGGTTGTACCGCGCACGAAGGGAAAAATCACGCGACGCTTCCGGCCAGTGGACGTTGCCGGATGAACGGCCTGTCCTTGCCTTGTAACCCGCTGTAGTGGAGCCACTTTCATTGACAGACAAACAGGCTGGAGACTAAAGTTCTGTGACCATGGACGCTCACCTCCTCTCCTCGATCCGGGTCGTCGAGATCGCCGACGAACAGGCGGAGTACTGCGGGCTGGTGCTCGCCGGGCTCGGCGCCGACGTACTCAAGGTGGAGCCGCCGGGAGGCAGTCCGACGCGGGAGATCGGGCCGTTCCACGGAGGCACCCCCGACCCCGAGGCGTCGCTCCACTTCTGGAACTACAACCGCGGCAAGCGGTCCGTCGTCCTCGATCTGGAGACGGTCGACGGCGCGAACGCGCTGCGGGAACTTCTCGCGAACGCGGACGTGCTGGTTGACTCCCGGCCGCCACGGGAGCGGATCGCCCAGCGTGCGCTGGGCATCGATCCGGAGGCTCTGCGCGCCGAGTTCCCTAGCCTGGTCATCGCCCGGATGACCCCCTTCGGGGAGAGCGGGCCGTGGCGAGACTATCGCGGCTCGGACCTCGTGCACCTGGCGCTCGGCGGACAGACGATGAACTGCGGATACTCGCCGCAGCCCGACGGCACCTACGACCTCCCTCCGATCGCACCGCAGCAGTGGCACGCCTACCACGTGGCGAGCGAGCAGCTGCTCATCTCGATCCTGGGTGCACTGGTCTACCGTCAGCAGTCCGGGGACGGTCAGATCGTGTCGTGTGCGGTGCACGACGCCACCGCGAAGAACACCGAACTCGACCTGATGAACTGGGTCATGCGGCACGCGCCGCTGCACCGGCAGACCGCGGTGCACGCGGGTGAGAAGATCTCGACCGGAACCAATCTCGTGCACACGAAGGACGGTCGCTGGTTCGTTCTCCTGCTGATCGGGAAGAACGACCGCACCAACCTGGTGCGGTTCCTCGAGAAGTACGGAATGGCAGCCGACCTGGTGGTCGAGGACTCCGCCGGAGGCGGGGGTGGACGGGCGATCCCGGGCAGCGAAGCCGCGAGCGAGGCCCACAACCACGTCGTCGAGGTGGTGCAGCGACTCTTCCGGCGCTTCAGCTACGAGACCGCCCCCTGGCGCGAGGCGCAGGAGGCCGGCATCATCTGTGTGCCCATCCGCAAGCCCGAGGAGAACCTCGAGGACCCGCACTGGCAGGCCCGCAAGACCTTCAGTGAGGTCGAGCATCCCGAGCATGGCGAGAAGTTCACCTACGTCACCAGCAAGTGGCTCTCCTCGGAGACCTCGTGGCGGCCGGGCCGACGCGCGCCCCTGCTCAACGAGGACGCCGACACCGTCGCCGAGTTCACCGCTCCCCGGGAGCCGAAGGCCGCGCCCAAGTGGCACCGTGGACGCCGGTCGGTTCACGGCAAGCCGATGGCACTCGACGGGATCCGGATCCTGGACTTCACGTGGTTCCTCGCCTCCGCCGGTGGTACCCGATTCCTCTCGGCCCTAGGTGCGGAGTGCATCAAGGTCGAGTGGGCCGCGAACCCCGACACCCGTATGGGCGCCATGGCACCCATCGGTGGCCGGGAAGCCCGCGCCGCGGCCACCGGACCGCTCCCCGGCGTCACGGACAGTGACATGGGTGGCCAGTTCAACAACAAGAATCCCGGGAAGCGCGGGCTCTCGCTCAACGTCCGCCATCCCGACGGGCTGAAGATCGCCCGGGAACTCGTGGCCGTCTCCGACATCGTGGCGGAGGGCTTTTCTCCGGGTGTCATGGAGAAGTGGGGGCTCGGATACGACGAGCTCCGTGCGATCAAGCCGGACATCATCTACGCGCAGCAGTCGGGGATGGGTACCGCGGGCACATACGGCAAGTTCCGCGCTGTCGGCCCGATTGCGGCAGCGCTGTCAGGGCTGACGGAGATGTCCGGGCTGGAGTCGCCCGCGATGCCCGCAGGCTGGGGCTACTCGTATCTCGACTGGATCGGTGCGTACAGCTTCTCGGTCGCGATGATGTCGGCCCTGCACTACCGGGACGAGACCGGGCGCGGTCAGTGGATCGACGCATCGCAGACCGAGACCGGAATCTTCCTGTCCGGCCTGGCGATGCTCGACCACACTGCGAACGGCGCCACCTGGCAGCGCACCGGCAACCGCTCCCCGAACAAGCCCGCGGCTCCGCACGGTATCTACCCGGCCGCCGGGGTGGACCGGTGGATCGCGATCGCGTGCTTCGACGATGCCGACTGGGCGGCACTGACGACGGTGGCCGGTGACGAGGAGTGGTGCCGCGACCCGCGGTTCGCCACCCTCGCGGGCCGGATCGCGCGCCAGGACGAACTCGATCGTCTGCTGTCGTCGTGGACCGCGGGCCAGGACCGCTACGAACTGATGCATCGACTGCAGAAGGCCGGTGTCGCGGCAGGCGTGTGCCAGACGGCTGAGGATCGGTGCGAGTCCGATCCGCAGCTTGCGGAGCTGGACTGGCTGACCGAGGTGACTGGCACCAAGATCGGCCGCTGGCCGGTCGCCGGTTTCCCGGCGAAGATGAGTGAGTCGCCGGCGCACGTCGGTGGGCTGATCGACCGCGGCGCCCCCTGCTATGGCGAGGACAACGAGTACGTCCTGGGGGAGATACTCGGGTACCCGACCACCGAGATCGCGCGACTGCGCGAGGACGGGGTCATCTGAGCCTGTCGCGACCCGATCCGTCGACAGGGCGAGGCCCGAGCGGTATTCCGCTCTGGCCTCGCCGTATTTGTTGCTACCCAACCTATCTCGACCATCCCCGAGTGTCGGGTCGGGCGTTCCCGCTCAGAGGAAGTTTCGTTTGGGCGACGGACGTGACGCTCGATACGTTGACGGACACACAGCCGCCCGGATCACCGCGGCGGGAGAGAACGGACGGTCCGGGCGCGTCCCGGTCGGTCCGCATCGCACGTCGCGAGAATCACCGAGGAAGGACGATTCATGGGATCGCTCCGTCGTACATCCGTTGTGGCCGTCAGCGTGTGCACCGTCGTGTTGACCGGTTGCGGAAGCACGGACTCCGATGAAGCCGCGTCCGGTGACCAGCCCTATCGGGTCCTCCTCACCGGCGGTATCAGCGCGCAGGGCGAGCTGGCCGCGAATGCCCAGACGTCGATCCTCGCGGCAAAGGCCGGCGCGCAGGTGCAGAACGAGGCGGGCGGAATCGACGGACGGCGGATCGAACTGACAGTCGTCGACGACGGCGGTGATCCGACGAAGGCTGTCACGGAACTCCGCAAGGCGATCAACTCGCAGAAGCCCGACCTCTACCTGAACTCGGGTCCGTCGTCGGTGAGCTCGGCGGTCCTCCCGATCCTGAACCAGAACGACATCCTCTCGTTCAACGTCGGTCCGACCGCGGATTCGGACGACCCGGCGAAGTTCCCGCTCAATTTCGACATCACGACGGTCGCGGGGGACCATGCTCGTGGCATCGTCGGCCACGCGAAGGCGAAGGGCTACAACGACATCGGCGTCATCCACGGCAGCACCGCCTACGGCGAGTTGTTCGGCGCCGAGATGGCGTCCGAGCTCGACGAAGCCGGGCTGAAGCAGGCGGGCAACGAGGAGTACGAGTACACGGCCCTTGACATGACGGCGCAGCTGCAGTCGCTCAAGAACGCCGGCGCCAAGGCGATCGCGCTCGATGCATACGGTGCGCCGCTGGGGTACATCCTGCAGAGCCTGCAGCGATTGAGCTGGGATGTGCCGCTGATCGGCAACCCGTCGGTCTCGAGCAGCTCGCTGATCACCAAGGAGCCCCCGAACGGCGTCCTCGGCACGCCCGAAGTGAAGAATCTCGTCACACAGGTCCTGACGAGCACGGTGTACGACTCGGGCAACGCGGCGGTGAACAAGATGGTCGACACCATGGCCTCGCTGGGTGCCATCCCGTCGACGCTTCTGCTGGCGTCGAACTACGACGCGTTTCCGCTCGTGGCGGCGGCCGCGCGGAAGGCAGGCACCACCACCGATGCCGAGCAGTTGGCGCGGGCACTCGAAGTAGATGAGGTGCAGGAGAACGCGAAGACGGCCTTTGTGTCGCGGTACCACTTCACGGCCGAGGACCACGGTCCGAACCCGACGCAGGACGAGCTGAAGTTCATCGCACCCGGTGGAATCGTGAACGGCCAGTTCGGCAACCCGGCCAATGGCGCCTCCTGATCCGGCATCGACGACAGCGCGCGATCCTCAGGGACGTGTACTTCGGTCGCGTGTGACGACTCGGCAGCCAACCGCCCAGAGGGAGTAGGAGAACCAGGAAATGTCACCACATCACGAATCCGGTGTCGCCAGTGGGCGTTCGGTCGACGGTGCGAGGCCGACGGCGGTGCACGCGGTCAAGTACTCGACGGCGACATCGAAGTTGTCGAGCACGTACGGGTTGTACTACACGTACCGCGAGCCGGACGGACCGATCACCTACGACTTCTTCTACTGGGTGATCGAGACACCCGGGGGAGTTGTGCTGTTCGACACCGGTTTCGATGCGGGTGAGGCCAGCCGGCGAACCCACGCCACCCCGATGCCCATCGCCCGTGGGCTCGAGGAACTCGGAATCTCGACGGACGACATTCGGACCGTCGTCCTCTCCCACCTGCACTACGACCACTGCGGCAACATCGACCTGTTCCCGAACGCCGAGGTTTTCGTTCAGCGTGCGGAGTGGGAGTTCGCTTACGGCCCGATGAGCGTGCGGGGCCAGTTCGCCTCCAACTTCTCGCAGCACTACCTCGAGCAGTTGCAGCAGGTCGACCGCGAGGGCCGGATCCGGCTCCTCGACGGTGACACCGTGCTGGCTCCCGGACTGGAGGTGATCCTCCTTCCCGGGCACACCGCGGGTCTGCAGGGGCTCGTGGTGGACACCGAGGGAGGCGAGCGGGTGGTCCTGGCGTCCGATGCCGGGGCCTTCTACGACACCTGGCGTCTGGACCGGCCCGTCGCCATCGTCGTTGACGTCCCCGACATGTACCGGTCATACGAGCGACTCCGTGCGCTGGAGGCGGCCGGTGCGACGGTGGTGCCCGCGCACGACTCCAAGGTCGGCCCCGACTTCGGCGAGCGGACGATCGACGACGGCGGTGGGGCGCTGCTCGCACTGGTCGCCGCAGCCACTGCCACGGCCTAGCACCGGGCACATCTATCCGAATATCACAATCGAGAGGGAACTTCTGATGAGCAAGACACTTGACGGACAGGTTGCACTGATCACCGGCGGCGGACGCGGATTGGGCCGGAGCATCGCGCTCGCCCTCGCCGAGCAGGGCGCGTCGGTGGCCATCGACGACGTGTACGTGGATGATGCCGGCGTGCGGGCGGCGGACGTGACGGCCAAGGATATCGAGGCCCTCGGCAGTGCGGCGCTGGCGTTGGCGGAGGATGTCACGACGAGCGAGGGCTCGCAGGCGATGGTGGATGCCACGATCGAGCGGTTCGGCAGGCTCGACATCCTGGTGACCTGCGCCGGCAACGCCGTCTACGGCAAGCTCCAGGACCTGGCCGTCGAGCAGTGGGACTCGCTGATGAACCTCCACCTGCGCGGCCACTTCCTCAGTTGCAAGGCCGCGCTGCCTCACATGCTCGAGCAGAACTACGGCCGCATCGTCACCGTCAGTTCCCGGGCCGCGTTCTTCCAGGTCCCGGCCAGCAAGAAGGAGTCGCCGGCCAGCAAGCCGGCGAGCACGGCGTACGCCGCCGCGAAGGCGGGAATTCTCGGATTGACGACGACTCTCGCCATCGAGACCTGGGATACGGGTATCACGGTGAACTCCCTGTTGCCCAGTGCGGCGACACAGCTCTTCCCCGGGCTCAAGCCCCGCCGGCTCGGCGGCGTGCCTGCCGCGGAGTCGATGGAGCCTGACGACGTTGCACCGATCGTGGCCTACCTGAGCACCCCTGAAGCAGCGGACATCAGCGGCAAGATCGTGTACGCCGCCGGCGGCGACGTGATCTTCTACTCCAACCCGCTCGACGTCACCGGTAGCCGGATGGTCCGCAAGGCCGGTCGCTGGACCGTCGACGAGCTGGCCCAGGTCGCTCCCGCGATGGCCGGCGTAGTGGAGGAGTGATGCGTCCGAGTGCGGATCGGGCACAGGATCGATCGTGTGATCCGCGCTCGGCAATCGTTGTGTCGGAGGGTGATCAAGCGGACGTCACGATTGTTGCCAATCGTTATGCATATGCACTCGACGATCGGAACTGGCCTCTTCTCGACGAGTTCTTCGCCGGGGACGCGGTCGCTCACTACGGTGACCGGAGCGACCCTCCGATCGTCGGGCGGGCAGCCATCGTTCGGCTGATTCGCTCCAACCTGGACGGGTGCGGGCCGACTCAGCATCTGATGGGGAACCTCTGTGTCACCATCGACGGCGACACGGCACAAACGGTGTGCAAGGCCCGTGTCTGTCACTTCGGGGCCGGTGAGCGGGCCGGGCTCGTCCCGTACGAGTGCTTCGGCGTCTATCGGCTCGACTTTCGTCGGACCACTGCCGGTTGGCGGGTCAGCGAACTGGTCCTCGAGGTGCATCACGAGATCGGCGACCGCACCGTTCTGGGACCTCGTTGACGTGGTGACTGTGCTGACCGAATGCGACGTGCACAGGTAATTCGATCGAGCTGGGCTGCGAGAGAGGAACGGTATGAAGGAATTCGAGGGCAGGGTCGCACTGATCACGGGTGCGGCACGGGGACAGGGCCGGTCACATGCGATCGCGTTCGCTGACCGTGGTGCCGACATCGTCATCTGTGACCGGTGTGAGGACAATGAGGTGATCGGCTATCCGCTCGCGACGGAGGAAGACCTGGCCGAAACCGTCCGTCTGGTGGAGGCGACGGGTGCGCGCTGCATCGCGGTGAAGGCCGACACGGCGGACCGGCCGGGGATGGACGAGCTGGTGCGCCGGGCCGAATCCGAGTTCGGCCGCATCGACATCGCCGTGGCGAATGCCGGTGTCGCGCTGATGGAACCCGTCCAGTCGATGACCTCCGCGCAGTGGAACGAAGTTATCGGATCGAATCTGACCGGTGTCTTCAATACGATCGGTGCCGTCTCACCCGGCATGATCGAGCGCGGTTACGGACGAATCGTCACGATCTCGTCGATGTTGGGACGGGCCGGGACCACCGGGGTGGTTGCGTACTCCGCGTCGAAGTGGGGTGTCATCGGCGCGACGAAAAGCGCCGCACTGGACCTCGCGCAGCACGGAATCACGGTGAATGCGATTGCTCCAGGCAACGTCTCGACCCCCATGATCCACAACACGGCGCAATACTCTGTCATGCGGCCAGACCTCGACGAGCCCTCGATCGACGATGTCGCCCCGATTTTCCAGAGTTTGCACGCCCAGCCGGTCCCATGGCTCGATCCGTTCGAGATCACCCGCGCCGTTCTCTTCCTCGCGGCAGACGGCAGCGCCCACATCAGCGGGATGGTTCTGCCGATCGACGCAGGCAACGCCGCACGCGTGACAGGCTGACCTGTGCTACTTCGGGCGGTGCGCGCGATCCGCGCGGATACGTTCCTGACGACAACTGCTCGGATCGGCAGTTGACCGAGCAGTTCTGATCGGTCCCTCGACTCGGATCAGGCATCTCCCGAGATCCGGAGGTGATGTTCGGTTCACGTCGACCGGTGTGGAGTTCGAGCGCATTGGTGAGATGAAAGGTCCGTGCTGTTAGCAGCTTTCACCGGCCATACCGTGTTCGAGTGGTATGAGCGCGAGGACGTGGTCGCCCAGTTCATCTGGATCACCGCCACGCCGATTCCTGATCTCCGCGAACTGGGGGTCTCGTCCGACGTCGCCGAGTTCGTCGGACGTGCACACCAAGAAGACTTCGAGAAGAACTTCGCCTCGGGTGTGCGGACGCGCATCGATTCGGCCAGCGCGGAGCGGCGACGCTCCTGGCCAAGCGTGTGCGCGGGGTGGCGGAGCTCGTGGCCGAGGGCCTCACCAACAGGGCGATCGCCGCACGCCTGGTGATCTCGCGCCGGACCGTGCACGGTCACGTCGAGCACGGAATGTCCAAGCTGGGGTTCTCGTCTCGCGCACAGCTTGCGGTGTGGATCGTCGAGCAGAGGAGTGCCTGGCCTCCTGGCTCGTCCAGTGGCACATGGGCGTGCCGGCTTCGGGCCAGTCACATGGCGCGTTGTTCCGCAGGCGAATAGGCGTGGTGCAGGATGGTCAGCGTACGGTCGTCACTTCCGAAGTGGTGCACCAGATCCCACAGTCGTTCGGTGAACCGTTGCGTAGACATTCCGAATCTGACGAACACTTCCGCCGCAGGGAGCTCGTAAGGGGCCCAGGTCACGGCAAACGTGATGAACTCTGCGGCGTCCCTTTGTGTTTCGCTGCCCGCATGGTGGAGCCGACGCTGGGTGGCTCGGTCGGTGTGCCCAATGGTGGAGTGCCGAAGGAGCGCGCTCGGCCGTCGGTTCACGGTGAGTTGAGATGTCATTGTCATGTCCTGTCTGACTTGTCGTCGGCACGGGGCTCCAACTCGTTGCGCATTCACTCGGCAACTGAAGCGGCTGAGGGGAGGACCTGGAGTGCGGTGAGACGGCGGCGGGTGTCAGTCGAGCGTGGGCGTTGGCTCATGGTCTGCCAGATGGCGCCGGCAGCCATCCGGACCGGGGCTGCGGCGCGGTGATCGAGATGCATGCGAGGCGAGGGCCCGCAAATGGAAATGGCTGCGACCGGCCTGCCGGGCGGGCCGATCGGCGCGGCAAGGCAGCTGAAACCGCGCAGAGCCTCACCGCTTTCCATCGCGATTCCGCTCTCACGCACCCGGGTCAACTCTGGCCGGTGGTCGTCCGATGCGGAGTTCGCGAAGGCCAGCAGGGCCCGGCCGACGGCGGATTTGCAGGCCGGCAGGCGCCCTCCGACCCGTGTCGGTACGCTGGTTCCCAGCACGCCGCCGATCTTCTCGACGTACACCACGTCGTGTCCATCCAGCACGCCGAGGTGTACGACCATGCCGGTGATCCGATGGAGTTCGTGCATGAGCGGCTGTGCCGCCCGATGGAGTGTGTCCTGCTGTAGTGCCAGGGAGCCCAATTCGATGAACCGGAATCCGAGTTGATAGGTGCGGTCGGTTCGGCGCAGCCATTGCAGCATCACCAGGCGGTTGAGCATCCTGTGGATCGAGGACCGCGGGATACCGGTGCGATCGACGATCGCGGACAGGGTGAGCGATTCCCCGTCTTCGAAGGCGCTGAGAATCAGTGCCACGCGATCGAGGACGCTGGAGGGCGACTCCTCGGTGAGCAGTGTCGCATTTGTTGTCATGAGCATCTCCTGACCTGAACGAATCACCGAACCGAAAACTTCCAGACTGGAAGAGTGTGGTCAGTTAGGTGTTCCGGAATGGAAGTGTGTCACAGCTCTGTCGGTTTGTGAAGTGAGGCACAGGGGAGGGTTCGCCTGTCGCTGGTCACAGCTTCGCCCACCGGTGCCGTGTGGCTCATCCATCGGTGACGATGAGGAGAGTGCCGGCGTCGTGGTCTTCCCGCTCAGCGAGAAGTTGTCAAGGTCGATTCCGGGAAGTCGAAATAGCCTGTCATCGGCCAGAATTGGTCGCATCAATTCGAATCTGGAGGAAGTTGCCATGCCAGTACCTGTCGTTGACACCTCGACGGTCCTGCCGGCCGAGGTCGATGTGGTCGTTGTCGGATCGGGTGCCGCTGCGCTCACCGGAGCGTTCACCGCCGCCGTGAACGGACTGAGCGTTCTGGTACTCGAGAAGACACGACACCTGGGCGGTACCTGTGCTTATGCGGGCGCGGGTCTGTGGTTTCCAGGTAATCGGGTATTGGCTCGCTCCGGGGTGGACGACAGTGCGGAAGCTGGTTTGACCTACTTGAAGTCGGTCGTCGGCGATCGCACGCCGAGCGACGTCCAGGAGGCATTCGTCGGCACCGGCGCAGAGGTGGTGGAGTTCCTCGAGGACAGGGGGCTCGAGTTCCAGTACCTGCCGTTCCCCGACTACTACGATGCGCCGGGGCGGGCCAAGCCGACAGGGCGGTCGATCTGCCCCAGCCCGATCGAAGGAAGCTCCCTCGGTGCCGGGCTCGAGTACCTCCGTCCGACGACCGGCGCCGACAAGTTCGACGTGGACGAGCCCCGTGACGTGCTCACGGGGGGGCAGTCGCTGATCGGCCAGCTGCTCCTTGCGTTGGACAAGACCGGCAACGCCGAGATCCGAGTCGAAAGCCCGATGGAGTCGCTCGTTCGTGAGGGTGACACGGTCGTCGGTGTCGTGGCAGCCGGCGGCCAGACGGTCCGTGCGCGCCGCGGCGTTCTGGTCGGCGCAGGCGGATACGACAACGATCCGGTGCGCCGCAGGGAACTGCACGACGTGCCCACCACCAACTGGACGTCGTGCCCGCCCGGTGGCAACACGGGTGATGCGCTCGAGGCGCTTCAAGCAGTGGGTGCGGCTGTGGATCTGCTGGACGAGGCATGGTGGTGCCCGGGCATTCTCTTCCCGAACGGCCGGGCGGCGTTCCTGCCGATCGTTCGCGGTGGAATCTTCGTCGGGCCCGACGGACGACGCTTCACCAACGAGTCGATGCCGTACGACCAGGCCGGGCACAACATGTTGGCGAAGGTTCGAGAGTTCGGCCAGGACAGCGAGTTCTGGTGGGTCTTCGACTCCAGCAAGGAGGATGCGCCCGGCGTCTGCGTCCCCAGTCTCGTTGTGGACGAGTTCGTCGGAACCCCCTACCTGCGAAGCGCAGACACTGTCGAAGGGCTCGCCGCCGAGATCGGCGTTTCGGTGGACGGGCTCCGCGAGACGATCGAGCTGTTCAACAAGAACGCGAGCATCGGCATCGACACGGAGTTCCACCGCGGCGAGGACGACTACGATCTGCATTTCGGTCAGGGCGAGGGCCCGAACTCCCAGCTCATCCCGATCGAGCACGGTCCCTTCCGTGCCGTGCGAGTTGTTCTGAGCGATCTCGGCACGAAGGGCGGTGCCGTCACCGGCGCCTCCGCTGAGGTTCGTGACACCGATGGAAACACCATCAACGGGTTGTACGCAGTGGGCGGCTCCGCATCGTCGGTCGCCGGCAACGTCTACCCGGGACCGGGTACGCCGATCGGCTCCGGAATGGTGTTCGCTTACCGGGCGGTGAACGCGATGCTCGCTACAGATGCCTTCACTGTCAGCGAGGACGCCGCAGTCGGTTCCTGACCTCCGGTCACCGCAGAACAGGCATGGGATACCCCGGCAGGCGACGGTCTGTCGGGGTATCCCATATGGGGTCGAAGTCGAGGTCCTTCAACCGAGGTCTGCCGGCGCCCACCCTGTGGGCTGCTGCCTTCCAGATCTCCACTGCACGAAGCCGGAACCGATGGCGTGGCCCGGATGCGGGCAGCGCCCTCGTCGACGTTGACGAAGTACTCCGGCATCGCGAAATGGACGTAGTGGAAGTGGGCCGTGAGATCGACGACATTGTCGACGATCTCACGGCTGTGCGAGGTTTCGATTCTCACGTTCATGCGATGGGCGGTACCCGGCATGCATACGGGATGTTTGCGCACATGCCGCTTCCTTCCCACTCCCAGGCGGGGAACGGGAAGGAAGCGAAGCGGGTGGGGATTGCAGGCCGCGGGACAGCAAGACCACAATGCCGTGTGGCCCAGATCTACTGGCCACACGGCATTTCGGGGAAGGTGGGCACCGCTTGGGAGCGAGGTGCCAGTCGTCCGCGGCGGGCGGCGCTGCGATCACATCACCTGGTCCACCCGCCCTGGTACGGGATAAGTGCGTGCCGAGATCGGGATCTTCCCATCCGAGACCAACTCGTCGATCCGGCGGCGCAGTGTGGCGCACGTTCGGGTGAGGGCACCGGATTCGACCTGGCTCTGTCTCGCCAGCTCCGGGCACCGACGGGATGGTCCGGCCCACTGGATGCTGGTGTGTTCGGCACTGTACTTCTCCACCAGGAGCTCAGATGAGCACGTCGAGCACGTCACTTTGTTCAGCATGATCTCGTCTCGTTCAACATCGATTCGATTCCGCAGAGGGCGGAAGTCCGCTACGGCAACATGGCCTTCGGCATCAGGCCGGCCTGGTGATGGCCCCAGTAGCTGTCCGCCGTGATCTCCTCGGTGGAGTACGAACTCTGGTCGACCCGCCGCCCGCCTGTCCCGAACTCGAGGTCCCACCCGCCCGGTGCGCGAACGTAGAACGAGACCATCTTGTCGTTGGTGTGCCGGCCCAGGGTGGATGTGATCGGGTAGCCGGCTGCCTTCACCCGGTCATAGGCCTGTCCGACGGCGTCGAGCGTGTCAACCTCCACCATGATGTGAATCAGCCCCGGATCCTGCAGCCGGACCACCGGTGCCAACGCGAGGCTGTGGTGACGTTCGTTCACTCCCAGGAACTCGAAGCGCGAGACGGCCGACCCTTCGTCGCCCGGAAGACGGAACGACCCACGCGGGTAGAACCCGAGCACTTCGGTATAGAACGCGAAGGCGGCCGGTGTGTCGGGTGCGGGAAGCACCACGTGACCCAGTCCCTGGTCACCGGTGATGAAGGTGGCTCCGTACGGCGTGACCACGGGGCTGTGGTCCAACACGGCGCCGTGAAAGATCTCGACCGTCGTGCCGCCGGGATCGACAAAAGTGATGGCGTCCCGGACACGCCGCTCGTCGACCTCGCTCTGTGAAAGACGCTTGTACGGCACCGAGGCAGCTGCGAGGCTGCGTTCGACACTCTCCAGGGCTGCAGGATCGGCGACCTCCCATCCCACCTCCGTCACACGGTCGTCCGTGCCGGGCACGACTGCGATGCGATGGGACCGTTCATCGACTCGGAGATATAGTCCGTCCGGATCAGGACCTGTCCCCTCGGCAAAGCCGAGTACCTCGAGTGCGAACGTGCGCCAGACATCCAATTCGGTGGTCTGGACCCGGACATACCCGAGCCCCTTGATCAGGGTCGAGTGGTTGTCAGTCATGTGTGTCTCCTTTGCTCGTCGCGTATCAGTCGGTGAGCTTCACGCGACGTTCACCCCGGGGCTCGGTTCGGCCTGCGACGGAGTGTCGATACGCTTTGATTGATCCGGCATCGTCGCGGGCGACACAGCGGGGGAGCATCATCAGCCACGATGCACCTCTGCCGCCTGCGTTCGAGGTCGAATGTGCCTACATGTAAAGCGGATCCGTCGAGTATTCCAACGGTGCTTCCCGTTCGGTGGAAGCAGGACATGGACGATCACACGACGGGGGCCGGGCCCGGAAGCTGCACCACGTGTATCCGCCCGGCCGGGACATTGAGGCCCCTCAGTGCGGTCGCGAGCGTCTCGGTGAATCCGCGTTCGCCGCACACGTAGATCTCGCGGTCGCGATACGGACTTGCCATCGACTCGAACTGTGTGGGATCGAGGGTCCCTTGCAGGTCCTCGAGTAGATGAAAAACGGTCAGCCGGTCAGGATGGTCTTCGGCGAGAAACTGCAACTCACGGTGGAACAGTACCGATGACGAGCAGGAGTTCGCGTAAAGAGCACCAACTTCGAGGTTCCAGATGCAAGATGGGACTTCGTGATCGAGATCAGCGGCGCGATTCCGGAACCTTGGGCGAACATTGCCAGATCGATGTGTGGGTCTACCGGAAAGAATCCGTCGCACAGAGCAACCTCGAGAACATCTCCTGCAGCGATTGAGTGCAGGTTCGCTGCGGTGGCGTAGGCCTCGGGAACGACGAACTGGATGAACCGATCACACTCGGGCGAACTGGACAGGAAGAAGGTTCGTTCGCTGCGTGCGTCGGAGTTCGAGTGCAGCACGGAGACCGCCTGCCCAGACCGGTAGGCAAACTTCTCTGCGTGCTCGGCGGGCGCGCAGACAAGATCGATCACGCGCACCCTGTTCGCCTCGTCGACGACCCGGCTCACCGAGAGTTTCACCGATTGGCCCTTCACCGGAACCGAGGTCCTGTGTCTCCGTCCCACCGCAGGACTGAGATCTGATAGGACTGGGTGCCGGCGTCCACATCGAGCATGCCGTGCCCGACAATCTGAGTGCGATTGAGCCAGTTGTATTTCGGGTTCGTCTCGCCCGCCTCTATCCGTCCGGTCATGATCACCGGGGACTTACCCAGATGGTGTGTCGGTAGATCGGTGCGTGCGCCATAACTGAGATAGAAGGATGAGTCGTCGTCCGTCTTGAACATGATGCGAATGTTCGGTTCGGCGACGTGATCGCCCTGAAGATACTCTCCGTTGGCCCACACCGAACGCGCGGTGAACAGCGGGGACTCCCAGACGACCTGCTTGAAGCTCGAGCAGGATCGGACCGCAATGGGTCCATTCTCGACCCGCCAAGATTGGTCGATGTGAACTACGAGGGTCCCCAGCGATTCCAATCGCAGTGACATCACAACTCCTCGATCTGATCTGTTGATTCCGACCGTCCCGTCACCGGCCGCGAATCACGGTGACATCGGCGGATGATCACACCGTCGACAGCGGCAGGGTGGGTCCGGTCGTCGACGCCGGCATGGCGTCGCGAACCGGGCAACTCGTTCCGTTCGGGTCGAGTGAGCCGACCATGCACCGGTTGCAGTGAATACATGTGCTCGAGTGGGTGCTGCCCGCCTGCATGTTGTTGATCAGGTTGGGGTCGCGGAGCAACGTTCGGCCCATTGCGACGAGTTCGAATCCCTCGCTGAGTGCGGTGTCGATATTCGCCAGCGACGTCACACCGCCGAGGAGGATGATCGGGATGTTCAGTGCTTCCCGGAACTGACGGGCGAGTGGCATCAGGAACAGGTCCTCGTACGGATACTCCTTGAACATCTGCTTTCCGACGAATTTGATCCCGATCTTCTTGATGCCCGTCATGAGGCTCGAGATCTGGGCCAGCGGCACGTCGCCACGGAAGAGGTACATGCTGTTGAGCAGTGAGCTGCCTGCGGTGAGTTCCAGTGCGTCGACCGAACCGTCCTCTTCGAGCATCTTCGCGAACGGGATGCTGTCGTTGAGCCACAGACCCTTCGGGACGCCGTCGGTCATGTTGAGCTTCGCGATCACGGCAATCGAGTCACCTGCGGCGGCGCGCACCCGGCGCAACACCTCGCGGGGGAACCGCGCCCGGTTCTCGATATCGCCGCCGTACTTGTCCTTCCGCTTGTTCAGGTTGGGGCTGAGGAAGGAACTGAGCAGGTAGTTGTGTCCGATGTGAACCTCGACGCAGTCGAACCCCGCCTCTACCGCTACACGGGTCGCGCGCTCGTAGTCCTCGATGACGGTCTGCAAGTCCTGCTCCGTTGCACCGCGCATGTATGCCTGCGCGACCAGGCTGAGCTGGGAACTCGGGGCAACGCTCGGAACGCCGTTCGACTGCGGGCTGGCGACCAGGCCGGCATGTCCGATCTGGGCGCTGACCTTCGCGCCCTCTGCGTGAACCGCCTCGGTGAGCCTTTGCAAGCCGGGTAACGTGGCCTCGTCGAGGATGAGGCAGTCCTTGTGGATTCGTCCACCGGGCGAGACGGCGCAGTAGGCGACGGTAGTCATCGCTACCCCGCCTGCCGCCATCTCGCGATGGAATTCGATCAGGCGGTCGGTTACCACGCCGTCCGGTGCGGCTCCCTCGAAGGTTGCTGCCTTGATGATCCGGTTCTTCAGAGTGATGGGTCCAAGCTTGAACTGATCCCAAACATCCATGAAACACTCGTCTTTCAGTCTCTGGCCCGTCGAGGTGGCCGGTCCGGACGGTAGAAGGGATTGCGCTAGCCAGTCCTCGGCCGATCGCAAATTCTCGGGGTACCAGCGGCGAGGGGGCTGTCGCGCGTGGTACGTCCCATCAGGATTCCAGCATCTGCGCACACCGGGCGAGAAAGATTCCCGTTGGGTGGAAGTGGTCCCGAAGCGTTGGATGGGAGGGGTGAACTCTTCGCCAGCGAATATGAATGTTGTTGTAATGAAGCATGTTCAGTTGAATACGCCAGCCGATGTGGTGGGCTCGAGGTGGTGTGGTGATGCCTGGTTGTCCGCCTGGGCTCAGCCCCGAGCGTCGGCGGTGGAAGGAAGCGCCTGCAGCGAACTGTTGACTCGGCGGGTATCGGCGGACCGGGGGCCGTGATTGAGATTGCGCCAGACCGCTCCCGCCGTCATTCTGACGGGACCGGCGGACTGGTGATCGAATTTCATTCGCGGGCTCGGTCCGCAGATGGAGATCGCGGCCACCGGCTCACCCGGAGGGCCGATCGGTGCGGCCAGGCAACTGAATCCACGCAGCACCTGTCCGCTCTCCACCGCAATACCGTTCTCTCTGACCGCGGCAAGGCTCTCGGTCCGACATTCGGGACCGGTGTCGGTATTCACATACGCGAGCAGTGCCCTGCCGAGGGCCGAGCGACTCGCGGGGAATCGACTACCTGCTCGCGTCGGCACCGTGGTTCCGAGGATGCCGCCGACCTTCTCGATATAGACCACGTCGCATCCGTCGAGGATGCCGAGGTGAACGACCATGCCGGTGATGCGGTGCAGTTCGTGCATGAGGGGCAGCGCGACACGATGAAGGGTGTCCTGTTCGCGCGCCAGGGATCCGAGCTCTATGAATCGGCGTCCGAGTTGGTAGTTGCGGTCGGTGCGTCGCAGCCACTGGAGCATCACGAGCCGGTTGAGCATCCGGTGGATCGACGAGCGTGGTAGGCCGGTGCGGTCGACGATCTCGGACAGGGTCAGCGACGACTCGTCATCGAAGGCGCTGAGCAACAGTGCCACCCGATCGAGCACGCTGGAAGGGGTGTCGTCGGTCGCGATCAAGGTGTCGACAGTCATGGACATTCTCCCGAATCCGTGAAGCACCGCCGCGGCTATTCCAGAATGGAATAGCCGTTCAAGTGGTTGTTCCAGGCTGGAAGTGTGCCACACTACGCCACCGTTGTGAAGTGAGACACAGGAGAATGCCTATTCGACCCCGACGTGCCGGGAATGCCCGCGCTGTCGTCGTCTCTTGAGCGGGGTCAGCTAGGAAGCGACCGCCCCAGAACCTCGGCCATGATCCTCTTGTGGCGGGGGGACGTGGGTTGCGGAATTCCCCGTTCGTCGATCTCGGTGATGTGCTCCGCCTCCGCGATGGCGTCGTCGAGGTCGGCCAGCATCTCTCGTGCGAGGTCCAGTTCGGCCCGGTATCGTTTGGCGGTCCACCGAATCGCGAGGTGGGCGAACACCCACGCCGGCTCGCCGTCGGTTCCGATGGCATTCTGCTCGGCGACCGCGAGTTGTTCCTCGATGTCCCGAATGTGGCCGAGCCAGATCTCACGCAGCCGGGCAGGATCGGCGAGCGCACCGGCCCAGATGCGCAGCATGCTTCCGTGGCGCAGCATGTACGGCTCGACATCCTCGCTGTTCACCCAGCGTCGAACCTCCTCGACGCCGGCGAGCGTGAGGCAGTACTCACGTCGTCCACGAACTCCGGCCTCGCTGACGTCCTCGGACTTCACGAGCCCGTACTGCTCGAGCTTCTTCAACTCGGTGTAGACCTGGCTGGTGGATGGGCTCCAGTAGAATTTTCCGACGCCCAACTCGGCCAGCTTCTTGAAGTCGTTACCGGTGAGGTGGTCACTGAGGGTGAGCAGTGCGAGAACAGCATGGCTCGATGGAGCCAGCCTGTCGGCCGCGCGCGGACTATCCATCGGTCGACATTAACATCACGTGTTGCGTCCATTTCATGACTGGGTTAACCTCTGCGGCCCGGTTCACCCGAACGTGGACGCGCAAGTCTGGCGCGGCGGGTCCGGATGGGAGTTGCTCGGAACTCCCATCCGAACCACCGCTGGTGTTGATTGTCGTTGTGTCAGATCATGATCGGACGCAGGTTCGGGGGTTCGGGGAAGTCCAGCTGAGCCAGGGTGGCTGCGTGGAGCACCGCACCGGGGACGTGGATCGCATGGGACAGGCCTGCATGGGCGTCGCGCCAGAACCGCTGCAGCGGGGACGACAGTTGGAGCGAGTTGCCGCCGGCGCGGCCGAAGATCTCGTCCACGGCGCCAACCGCCCGCCACGCCGCCGTAACCTGGGTGCGACGGCCTGCCGCTCGCTGCTCGTAGGTCGCGGTTCGGCCGTTGACCGCCATGTCCCAGAACCTGTCGACGTTGTCGAGCATCACCACTCGCGCTGCAGCGATCTCCGCGGCTGCGTCACCGATGTTGGACAGGACGTACGGATCGTCCTTGATGGCGGTTCCCGAGACCGAGACGCGTTCGCGCTGACTGTTGACGAAGCAGGCGAGCGCGCCCTCCGCCATTCCGATGAGCGAAGACGTGATTCCGAGGGGGAAAATCGAGGAGAATGCCATCCGGTACATCGGCGAGTCGAGCCCCTTTTCCTTCCATGCGGTGCCTTCCATCACGTCGGTCGGATCGAGCGTGCGGTACTCGGGGACAAAGGCATCCTTCACGACGAAGTCCTTCGAGCCGGTGCCGCGCAGCCCGACGACGTTCCAGCTGTCGTGAAGCGTGGTGTAGTCGCTCTTGGGGACGAGTACGTGCAGAGCCTTCATAGGTGTGAGCGGCTTGCCGTCGGTGTCACCGACCATCGCGCCGATCATGACCCAGTCGCTGTGATCGTTGCCGGTGGAAAACGACCACCGCCCGTTGAGGATGTATCCGTCGTCGGTGGGGACCGCGACACCCATGAGGGCGTAGGGCGACGCCATCCAGGTGTCGGGGTTCTCGCCCAGTACCTCTCGCTGGGCCTGCTCGTCGAAGAAGGCGAGTTCCCATGGGTGGACGCCGACGATGCCGCTCACCCAGCCGGTTGAACCGTCGATTGCGCCGATCGCCATAACGGTCTCTGCGAACTCGCGTGGCGTCGATTCGAGGCCGCCGAAGGCGGCCGGTGCGAGCATGCGGATGACGCCCGAGTCTCGGAGTCGCTTCGCGGACGCGTCGCTCAGCCGAGTGAGCTTCTCACCCTCTGTGGCCTGCTCTCGGATCTCGTCCGCGAACTGCAGGATGTTGTCCAACACTTTCGACATCTTGTTCAACCTTCTCTTGTTTCGATGAAACCGTGTGGAATGCGGAGAGGGATCGCCGCAGTCGACATCACCTATGTGCCGGGAGCGCAACGTAGCCTCGGGTCGCGCTCCATCAACTCAGTCGAATTGTCGACCGCGGCTGAGGAACTCGATGACGCTTGACTGCCATGCATCTCGCGCCTCGAGCATCGTCCAGTGGCCGCAGCGAGGGAAAACGTGGACCTCGCAGTTCGGGATGTCCGCCATCGGAAGCAGCGCCATCTCGACGGGGCTCACGCGGTCGTCCCGACCCCACGTGGCCAGCACCGGCGAGGAGATTCGTCCCAGTTGTGTCCAGTACGGGGGAGTCGTGGAGCTCTTGTTTGCCTCCATCATCGCCGCGAGCGCCGCGCTGCTGTACATTCTGCGGGCGATCTCGAGGGTCTCCGCGCCAGTCGCCAGCGACCAACGCTCCTCGATCAGCTCGTCGGTGATCGTCGCAGGATCGGACACCATAGAATGAAGCCACCGGACCAGTGATTCACGGGTCGGGTTGTCCGTGAACTCGGCCAGCAACTTGATTCCTTCGCTAGGGAAGGAGCCCAAGATGTTGCGACCGATGCCACCGATGGTGACGATCCGATCCAGCCGGGACGGTTCGTTGATCGCGATGTTGAGAGCGACAGCCCCACCGAGCGAGTTTCCGATCACGTCGGCCTTGTCGATGCCGAGACCGTCCATCAAATGCCCGACCGCGGACTGGGCCATCGTCATCGGGTGTCCGGGGCCTGGATCGCTGACGCCGAATCCGGGGAATTCGAGGATGAGGCATCGGAATCGCTCGGCCAGTTCGCCGACCACGTCCCGGTAGTTCAGCCAGCCGGTCACTCCAGGGCCGGACCCGTGCAGCAGGATCAGCGGAGTGCCCTCACCTATGTCCCGGTACCGCAGGATGCCCTGCTCAGTGGGCAGCTCGAGAAGCGCATCCTGGTGAATTGTGGTGTCAGTCATGTCCATAACGCTTCCAGCTCCGCGGCGCTTGGACGAATGTTCCTCCCGATGGATGGAAGTCATCCGCACACTTGTGTCACCGGGCAGGGACGCGGTGGATCACGGACGGAGGTGCCGGCTCTGATCTCCCCACTGATCGACGATGATGACACGAGTGTCGAACCACCACGTCTCGCCGAGCCGCCGGAAGCTGTCCCGGTAGCGTCCGGCGGCGATGATCGTAATCGAGTGATCGGGCGCGGATTGTGTCACGAGGAAGTACGACGTTGCCTGCGCGGAGCCGCCTCGATCATCCACGGTAACGCGGACGTTGGAAGTCATGTGCTTTGTGCCGGGCGTACCGTCTTCGTAGAGGATCACGTTCGAGTACATCTGCCTAACCTCGTCGGCGCCGTTGAACACGGTTTCGGGTGGGCCGTTCTCGACACCGCACACGCGACCATGGGTGAACAGCGCGGCCACGCCGTCGAGGTCGCCGGCGTCGATGCGGTCGGCATACTCGTAGACGAGATCTTCGATCATCCGCTGTGAATCGGTCATTCCTGTCGTTCCCTTCTTCTCGGCGGCCGACTTCGCTGCCATCGGTGCGCCGAGATAATGCTTGAGCATGCCCGGCTTCGGGATGCACTGCTATCGATCGCTGTGGACCCGGACGATTCCGGGGCCCAGACCCGGGGCCAGTCCATCCCACGGCACTTCGCGTCCGTTCCACCGTCCACGAAGAGGACCGAACCGACGGTGTAGGAGGATTCTGGGCCGAGCAGGTAGGTGATCGCCGAGGTGACTTCTTCGGGACGCCCGGCCCGTCCGGCTGGCACGGCAGCCAGGTAGCTTTCCGCGGCGTCCCCGGCCGTGGGGTCGTCTTTGTTCGTTCGGCTCATCGGGGTGTCGATGACGCCCGGTGCCACGGCGTTGAGTCGGATGCCTGAGCGATGTACTCGGCGGCCCTGGGTCTGCGTGTAGTACGCGATGGCTGCCTTCGTTGCGGGATTGGCAAGCCCACCGGCCTCCCCTCCGATCACGTCGGCGAGGGTACCGGCCGCTTCCTCGTTGCCGTCCAGGCATGCCTCGGTCAGTTCCATCGACCATTCCGGCAGGCTGCGTCGGCTCGCCCCTCGGTCGTGCCCAGGTCGACCGTCACGTCGGCGTCGCGGAGATCGATTCCGACGACGCGATGCCCGCACGTTCGAGTGCTGTCGCGGTGGCGGCACCGATACCGGAAGCGCTGCCGGTGACCACGTATGTACTCATCGAATCTCCTGGGGGAAGCGGATGCGCCCAGTCGGCGGAGCGAGTGCCCGGCCCGACGGTCGCGACGACAATGGGCGAACGTACATCCACGCACGAGAACACGAGCGTGGATCATGCGCAATCGGAATGTCCGCGTGGTGGAAACAGTGGATCGGTGTCCACGGCCGTTGCGTTCCGTGGTCCCCGGTCTGCCGGAAGTTCATCCGCCGGGCATCGACATGCACTGCATGCCAGTCGATTTCGAAATGTGGTCGGTATTCGTGGAGAAATGCCGCTCAGTGGGAAATGCGCGTTGCGTGACCCACGTAACACTCGTAAGGTCCGTCACACCCGGATTTCGAACCGGGAGTCTCTCGATGCCAGTGCATCGTCTGCGGCAGTCAGTCGAGGGCCGGTTGGAGTTCCTTCCCGTGGGGTTGTTCTGGATCCGGTCGGTCCGTAATCGCGCACGATCCCCGCGGCGTCGTCGTCACTCCTGTCGCGAATCGGAAAGGACACTTGGTGAAAGTCGGAGAAATCAGCATCGAGCAGGTACTGGACAAGACCCTGAGGTTGCATCCCGACAAGGTCTTTCCCGCACCTTTCGACCGGATGGAGTCGCACCGGGAGTTCCTCGATGCTGATGGGCTCCTACAACTCGACTTCGGAGCCTTCCTTGTTCGGTCGGAGGACCGGAACATCCTCGTCGATCTCGGGTACGGCGACGGGCAACTCCTGGAGAACCTGGTGGCCGGCGGACTCGGGCCCGATCGGATCACCGATGTCGTTTTCACCCACCTTCACCACGATCACATCGGGTGGGCCGCCCACGGAGACATCGTGACTTTCGAGAACGCCACCTACCACTGTGACACCCGGGACTGGGACTACTTCGTCGGGCCGGAAGCCGCGTTCACCGGTCACGGGGAGTGGGATCGAAGTCCTCAGCAGATCAAGGATGCGATGACGACGATCGAAGGTCGCGTCGAACTCTGGGACAGCGACACCACGATCGCACCGGGGGTGAGTATCCGCCGGACGCCCGGGCACACGCCGGGGAGTTCCATTGTGGTGCTGTCCTCCGGCGCGGACCGTGCGCTCCTGCTCGGTGACACCTGCCATTGCCCGGCAGAGCTGCTCGAGGACGACTGGGCGGCTCTCGTCGATGTCGACCCGGAGATGGCGCAGTCGGTCCGAGACGCACTTGCCCGTGAACTCGAGGGAACGGATGCAATGGTCACCGCCGCACATTTCCCGGGAATGCAGTTCGGGCGTGTGGTTGCGGGGCAGGGGCGTCGTGACTGGGTGTTCGATCTCGGGACGTAAGTCGTTTCATATCAACGGAATAACTGCATGATCGCTGGATCGACTCCAGCCCGAACATCGTTCCCGGAAGGGTTTTCAATGAACAAGAAGTCGTGGCGGAACTGTGCCCGGTGGACCGCAATCGCCGCCGTCGGTGCGGCGACACTCGCCGGATGTGCGTCGACGGACGAATCGAGCCTCGGCGGATCGTCCGCCGGTGGCGGTGACTTCGCGGTCGGATTCATCGGAGAACAGACGTCGGGCACCCCGGCCGACGGTGGCGTCGTGAGCTTCGGCTCCTTCGGATTCCCGGCCGTACTCGATCCGGCGCAGTCAACCATGTCCGGTTCGACAGGAGGGTCGGAACTGACCGCGATCTACGACACGCTGGTCCGCTTCGATCCGGAACAGCACGAGTTCGTTCCGCAGTTGGCCGAGGGCGTCGAATCCTCCGAAGGCGGTCAGGTCTGGACCGTGACGCTGCGCGAGGGAACCACCTTCAGTGACGGCACGGTGCTGGATTCCGCCGCGGTCACCTGGAGCTTCGACCGGTTTGTCGCAGCCGGGCGGAGTGAGGCTCAAACCTGGTCGAACATCGTCGATCGAGTCGAGACACCCGACCCGCGAACTGTGGTCATCCACCTTGCTCGGCCGTGGAACGACTTTCCGTCGTTGTTGTCGAGCGTTGCCGGAGCGATCGTCGCGCCGAGCTCAGCTGCGAACGGTGGATTCACGCCGACCGGCGCCGGACCCTTCACCGTGACCAGGTTCGCGCCGAACGAGGTCCTCGAGCTCGCTCCGCGTGCCGACTATGTCGGTGGCAAGCCGCACCTGGACGGGCTGCGATTTGTTCCCTCGCCCGATCCGACCGCGCTCGTCGAATCCGTGCAGAGCGGTCAGCTCAACGCCGGCTACCTGTACAACAGTGCGGAAGCGATGGACACCGCGATCGACGCGGGGATGGAAGGTTACCGCGACGTGCAGGGCACCGGTGTCATCGGAATCATCAACGCCCAGGAAGGCACCCCGGGTAGCGATGTTCGGGTTCGCCGTGCGATCGCACTCGCGATCGACCCCGAGGCGCTGAACCAGCGCGTCAGTCAGGGGAAGAATCCAGTCAGCACGGCGCTCTTCCCCGAGGGATCCAAGTGGCACAACCCGGATGTGCCTGGTATCGCCTACGACCCGGACGAGGCACGCAGCCTGCTCGACGAGGCCAAAGCGGACGGCTACGACGGCAAGTTGAACTACGTGTCGGTCAACCTGGAGGCCACCCAGAACATCGCACTCGGCGTGCAGGCGATGCTGAACGCCGTCGGATTCGACGTCGCCATCAGCAAGGAGCCGACGCCCACGGCGTTCACCACCAAGATCTATGTGGACAAAGACTTCGACATGGCCCGATCGGGAGCGCCCCTGTACGACGCGGCTCCGTACGTGCGGCTGTACTCCGCGCTCGGTAGTGATTCGAAATTGAACGCCTCCGGCTACGCGGACGAGAAGATGGACGAGCTGCTGGTGCAGCTTCAGTCGGCGCCGGACGAGGCGGCCGAGCAGGCCGCGATCGACGCGATCCAGCAGCGTGCGAACGAGACGGCGCCGTTCTCGATCTGGGGTCCGACCCTTGTGTTCGCCGCATGGCAGCCGGACGTCCACGGCGTCAAGGTGTCGACGGACAACGTCATGCTGTTCGACGACGCCTGGATCAGCAAGTAGCCGAGGACTATTCGACCTGAAGGTGTGACATGAACCCCTGCACCGTAGATCGACCCACGGGCGCGACAAATCGGAAAGTCCGAAAGGAGGCGGTGGCGCGATGCCTCGGACAGTGCTGAACAAGCTGACAGAACTGATCCTCGTGCTCCTCGTCGTCAGCCTCGGGACATTTGCTCTGGTGTCGTTCATCCCCGGTGATCCGGCGGTGGCCGTACTCGGCGAAGGGCGGACAGCCGAGGAGTATGCCCAGGCCCGTGCGGACATGGGGCTCGACGACCCCTTCCTGACCAGGTACTGGGCGTGGCTGTCCGACGCGTTGCGGGGGGACCTCGGACAGTCGATGGTCCCACCGCAAGGATCGGTCTCCACGAGCATCGCCGCGGCGTTGCCCGTCAGCCTGCAACTGGCGACCATGGGATTGGTGATCGCTCTCGTCGTCGCGGTCCCGCTCGCCATGTATTCCGCGCGACACGAGGGGGGATGGATCGATCGTACGATCAGCGCCGCGACCTTCGGCGTGTTGTCGATCCCCAGCTTCCTGTCGGGTCTGCTGCTCATCATGGTGATGGTGAACTACCTCGGGTGGTTCCCGCGGTCGCAGTGGGGGCGCCTCTCGGATGGGCTCGGCCAGAACCTCTATCACGCGATCCTGCCGGCGATAACCATCAGCCTGCTGGAGATAGCGATGTTCATCCGCATCCTGCGTAGCGACCTCGTGACGACGCTGAAGGAGAACTTCATCCTCGTCTCGAAGGCCAAGGGCATGTCCAACACCCGTCTGCTCCTCGGTGACGCGCTGCGGCCGTCCTCGTTCTCGCTCATCACGATGCTCGGCATCGTGATCGGCTCGATGATCGGCAGCACCGTCATCGTCGAGACCCTGTTCTCGCTACCGGGCATGGGATCGCTCATCGTCCGCGCGGCCCAGCAGGCGGATATGCCGACGGTCCAGGGCGCGGTGCTGGTGATCGCCGTCATCTATGTGGTGGTCAACGCCGTCATCGACCTCTCCTACCGATATCTCGACCCGAGGAGCCGACGTGCCCACGTCTGAGACGACAACCGCCGACCCCGAGATGCAGGTCGCTGTGGGTCCGATAGCCGCCGAATTGGATTCTCTGCCGGAGGCCGAACCCGCGGATCGGAACAGCCCTTCCCGCCTGTATCGAGTGGGTGCGGCCCTGGCTGTCTCCGGGCTGGTCCTTGTTGCTGGCGGCGGGGCGGCTGCTGCGCTGGTGATGCCCATCCGGATCGTGTCGGTTCTCGTTGGGTTGGGCGTGCTGTATGCGGGTATTCGGCGCGTGGGTCTGGCGCGTGTCGGCCCCACGTTCGACTTGACGTTCGTGCTGTCCTGCGTCTGGCTTGCGGTACTCGTGGCGGCGGCGGCATTCGCGCCCTTGCTGCCGTTCGCCGAACACGAGGACACCACCAAGACGCTCGGCGCGAAGAGTTACGCGCCGCCGAATCTGTTGTCCGAACACCCTCTGGGCACCAACAACTTTGGCCTCGACATGCTGGCCCGATCCGTCTACGGCGCGAGATCGTCGCTGATAGTGGCGGTCGCCGCCGTTCTGATCGGGATGCTCGTCGGAGGCACGATCGGGATCCTCGCGGGCTACTTCGGTGGCGTGATCGATCGAATCATCGGAATCCTGACGAACTCGTTGTTGGCGGTGCCCGCGCTGATTCTGTTGATCGCGCTGGCGTCGGTGCTCGAAACAAACCTGCTGAACATCTCCATCGCGCTGGCAGTGCTCGCGATTCCCAGCATGGTGCGGATCGCCAGAGCAAACACGATCGTCTTCTCTCAACGTGAATTCGTCTTGGCTGCAAGGGCTATGGGTGCGACCCGGTGGCGGGTAATGGTGCGGGAGATTGCGCCGAACGTGGTGCTTCCGCTGGCCTCACTGGCTATGGTTCTGATCTCGGTGATGATCGTTGCCGAGGCCTCGCTGAGTTTCCTGGGACTGGGTATTCAGCCACCGTCTCCGACCTGGGGCAACATGATCTCCGAGGGGCAGGGAACCGTGTTCAAGCAGCATCCGCACATCGTGCTGGTGCCCGGGCTGTTCCTCTTCCTGACGGTGTTCGCTTTCAACATCATCGGTGAGAAGGCCCAGAAGCGCACCGGCTCCAGCCGGGAGGTGAAACTGTGAGCAACACCGAAATGCTCTTGACCGTGGACGACGTGCGAGTCGCGTTCACCACCAAACGAGGTCGGCTCCGGGCCGTGGACGGTGTGTCCCTGACGCTTGCCGCCGGCGAGACGCTGGGCCTGGTCGGGGAATCAGGATCCGGTAAATCCGTTCTGGGACAGACGATCATGGGATTGGTATCCGGTGACCGCACCACCACCGTTACCGGGTCCGTGAACTTGATGGGTCGCGACATGCAAGCGCTGAGCCGTAAGGAGCAGCAACAGTTCTGGGGCAAGGACGTCGCCATGGTGTTCCAGGACCCGATGTCCGCCCTCAACCCGTTCAAACGCATCGGAACGCACATCACCGAGTCGCTCCGGGTGCACCTCGGCCTGGACAAGGCCCAGGCGCGGGAACGAGCGATCGAACTGCTGCGCAAGGTCCGGATCCCCGAGCCGACGCGCCGCATCGACCAGTACCCGCACGAACTTTCCGGCGGAATGCGGCAGCGCGTCGTCATCGCCATGGCGCTGGCGTGCGATCCCAAGCTGATCATCGCCGACGAGCCGACCACTGCGCTCGATGTCACGGTGCAGAAACAGATCCTCGAGCTGCTCGAATCCTTGCGTGACGAAGCCGGAATGGCCGGTATCCTGGTCAGCCACGACCTCGGAGTCGTCGCCGGGCAGACCGACCGTGTCGCCGTGATGTACGCGGGCCGGATCGTCGAGACCGCGCCGACTCGGCAGCTGTTCGCCCGGCCTCAGCACCCCTATACCCGGGCACTGCTCGCGGCGGTCCCGCGCCTGGAACAGGAGCCGCACACACCGCTCGAATCCATCGACGGTGGGCTGCCCGACATGACGAAACCTCCGAAGGGGTGCGCGTTCGCGCCCCGATGCACGTACGCCCAGCAGAAGTGCCGTGAGAGCGTCCCGCTCCCGACGGTGACACCGGACACGGCCGGAACCCGGCACCTGCACCACGTTGCCTGTCACTTCCCGCTGGACGGCGAGACCGTCGCCGACCTCGGAATACCTGTGGCGGCACGCTCGCACGACTTGAAGGCGGAGGTCATCTGATGGCGGGAAGCGGAATCGCGCACCTGCGGCACAGCGACAACCCGGTGTTGGCGGTCGAGGGCATGACCGTGGAGTACCCCGCCGGGCACAACCAGACCGTTCATGCCGTGTCCGACATCAGTTTCGACCTACTTCGAGGTGAGACGCTCGGCATCGTCGGCGAGTCCGGTTGCGGTAAGTCCACTGCCGGCCGCGCAATCTTGCAACTCCCTGCACCGAAATCCGGGAGTGTGCAGATCGACGGAGTCGAACTGACGACGTTGACACCGGCCGCGCTGCGTAGGATGCGGTCCCGGATGCAGATGATCATGCAGGACCCGATCTCGTCGCTCAATCCGCGCCGAAAGGTCAAACACCTGGTGACGGAGGGCGCCCGAATGTGGGGCTACCGGGACCGGGCGCGACTCGAGGAGCGTGGCCGGGAACTGTTGAGCGCCGTCGGCCTTGACCCGGACATGGTGTGGGAGAGAGTGCCCGGAGAACTGTCCGGTGGGCAGTGCCAGCGCATCTGCATCGCGCGGGCGATGATGCTCGAGCCAAAGGTGCTGATCTGTGACGAGCCGGTCTCGAGCCTCGACGTGTCGGTCCAGGCTCAGATCCTGAATCTGCTCGAGCGAACGAAGGTCGACTTCGACCTGACTCTGATCTTCATCGCCCACAACATGGCCGTGGTCAAGAACATCAGCGACCGGGTGATGGTGATGTACCTGGGCAAGGTTTGCGAGGTTGCGCCGAGTCGCGATATGGAACACCAGGCCGTACATCCGTACACCCGCTTGTTGCTGTCGTCGATTCCGGACCCGGACATTCTCCGTGGAGAAGCCTCCCAGACACCGCAGATCGAGGGAGACCTTCCCTCGCCGCTCGATCCGCCGTCCGGATGCCGCTTCCGGACTCGATGCCCGTTGGCAACCGAACGGTGCTCCACCGAAGAACCCTTGCTGCGCGGTGTCGGCGAAGGCCACTACGTCGCATGCCACAACGTCTGATCCGGTGAACGGGTGCGGCCGTGAAGTCCCACGATCGGGCGGCGACCACCCCCGCCCGGAGACCGAAGAACGTGCCCCGTCCGGCTCGTACGCCATCACGATGGTGTACGAGCCGGTTTCATTCCCGATGATCGACGGGACGCAACCCGACGAAAGACGTTCTCCGTGTGGGTCTTCGAGAGAGGCACCGGTTTGTCTCGGCGACAACGGCGTGGGCGGCCACCGGCGCCGAGACGGGCGCCCGTAGGACGTGGCCGATCGATCCCCGAAAAGTTCCGAGCGCATGTTTCGTCAAGGAGGAGTGCAATGACCGATCCCGCTGTTCGGCCCATCCCGGAATCGTCGATCAAGAGTTGGGACTACGAGTCCGATGTTGTCGTGGCCGGCTATGGAGTTGCCGGAGCTTCGGCCGCAATCGAAGCGGCTCGGTCAGGTGCCGAGGTTCTCGTTCTGGAGAGGTCGGGCGACTGGGGCGGAGCGGCTTCGATGTCGGGCGGATTGATCTACCTAGGGGGAGGCACGCCGCTGCAGAAGGCGTGTGGATTCGACGACACAGTCGACAGCATGAAGGCCTTCATGAAGGCCGCCTTCGGCCCTGCCGCGGACGAGGTAAAGGTCGACGCGCTGCGAAGGCAGTGTTGATCACTACAATTGGCTTGTTGGTGCGGGGGTCCCCTTCAAGGCGGAGTTCTGGTCCGAGCCGGGATATGAACCAGTGAACGATGCTGGGCTGATGTACACGGGCGGCGAGAACTCCGCACCTTTCAACGAGTTGATCAAACCCGCGCCGCGAGGCCACGTTCCACAGATGTCGAACAAGAAGTCCGGCGCGAAGGGTGGCGGCTATATGCTGATGAAGCCGCTTGTGGACGCTGCAGTAGGTCTTGGTGTGCAGGCGGAATACAACGTTCGCGTCCAGTCGCTCGTCGTCGACCAATCCGCCCGCGTAGTCGGAATCGTCGCCAAACGCTATGGAAAGACCTTGGCCGTTCGCGCACGCCGTGGTGTGGTGCTGGCGATGGGAGGATTCGCATACAACGAATCGATGCTCCGCGACCATTCGCCGTCACTGGTTGGACGTCCAGGGGCCGCAATCGAGGCTCATGACGGGACGGCGATCCGGATGGGGCAGTCGTTGGGCGCTGCGACGAGTCACATGGATGCGGCAGTAGTCGCAATCAACACGGACCCGCAGATGTTATACCGCGGGATCATCGTAAATGGGCGTGGTCAGCGATTCATAGCCGAGGACACCTATGTCGGACGGGTCGCCCAAGAAGTGCTCTTTCATCAGAACGATGACGCATTCCTGATCATCGACGAACGAGCATACGAAGAGGCTTTGCGAACACGATCGACCACTGCACTCCTACGCGAAAACCCGACTTGGGTGAGCGATTCGTTCAACGAACTCGAAGCCGAGATGGGTCTTCCTGCAGGTGCTTTGACATCCACAGTCGACCTTTACAACGGATACGCCAGAGATGGTGCAGACCCACTGTTCGGAAAGAAGCAGGAGTGGGTCAAGCCCATTGAAGCGCCGGCCGCAGTATTCGATCTTCGAAAGGAGACGATTGGATTCCCGCTGGGCGGCCTGAAGACGAATGTAAATGCCGAGGTTCTCCACATCTCGGGAGAACCGATATCGGGTCTTTATGCCGCAGGGCGATGCACGTCCGGAGTGTGTGCCGGGGGCTACGCGAGCGGTGCCAGCCTTGGCGACAGCAGCTTCTTCGGCAGGCGGGCCGGGCTTGGGGCCGCACGCGCCATCGGTGCGGATCAGGACCTTGGGCCGACCCGGTAGCTGCACCACGCCCCTGGACTTGACCCGATTCAGATGGCCGAGCCGGACGAATCGGCATTCTCGCTCGAAGGTGGTCCAGAAAGGCCACCTACGATGAAATCGATGAGCGGCGACGCCAGGTCATGCGAGTCACGGCCCAGCAGGAGTGAGGTCGGCCGACCGTCGCCGAGCGGGCGGCCGAGGACCTCCAGCGCGAGTGTCGTGGCCATGGCGACCCGCACAGCCGCAGTCGGAGCATCGATGCCGGGCATGGCACGCTGGTACAGCTGTTGGTAGCGGGTACTCAGTTGTCGGCGATCCCGTAACGACGGAAGGTCGAGATCGGCAAGGGTGACCCGCGCAAGCAGGGTGACGTAGTACTGGCCGGTGCGCCCCTCTTCGGAGACGAGTTCGGCCAGGGGCCGCACGAAGGCCTCTACAACTGCCCGGACCGATGGCGATCGCCCCGCGGCGTCGAGCGCCTCCACGTACGGACGGCGCCGGTCTGCGAGTTCCTTGAGCCTTCGATCAACCAGTGCATCGAGCAACCCCAGCTTGGAACCGAAGTAGTAGTTGACTGCCCCTACGTTGGCACCGGCAGCCCCCGTGATGTCCCGGATCGACACGGCATCGATGCCCGACTCGGCAAAGAGTCGCTCTGCAACCTCCAGCAGGGCCACACGAGGCGAGTTCGCCTTGGGGGAGCCGCTGTCGTTCTCCGGCGCGGTAATCCGCATGGTCCGCATGGTACCGCTTCGTTGCGGATGCTCGAACTCACCTCTTGTGTGGGCATTGGTACGACGCTATGTTTGTTTCAAACACAGTTTGAAACAGCGTTTGAATCCCTGGCGCTGTCACAGCGTACGAGCTCGAGAGAAGGGCGGAAGTTCATGACCGAGGTAGTGGCCCCCAGTAGTGCGAACGCGTTGAAGGTCATCCCGCAGACGGCTGCGTGCGGGGCCGTGATCGAGGGCGTCAGCCTGCGAGAGGCGTGGTCGCCGGCGCAGCTCGAACAGCTGAAGAATCTGCTCGCCCGCTACGGCGTGCTGTTCTTCCGGGGGCAACACCTGTCCGACGACGAACATTTGCGGGTAGCCGAGCAATTCGGTCGCCCGTCGGTCCATCCGGTGGCTGCGTACTTCTCCGAGGGTGCGGTGATTCAGCAGCTGGAGGACAACGAGCACAGCGCACCCAAGAACAATGAGTGGCACACCGATGCAACGTATCTCCCGGAACCACCCCACTATGCAGTGCTGCGCGCACTGGAATCGCCCGAGTGTGGGGGTGACACCATGTGGGCTCACATGGGCGTTGCCTACACATGGCTGTCCGACCACACGCGCCGATTGCTCGAAGGTCTTACCGCCCACCATGATCCGAAGATGCGCGCCAACCTGGTCCCACGAGGTTTCGATCCGATCAGGACACTGGAACTCGAGCAGGCGTTTCCGGGAGTGTCTCATCCTGTCGTGCGCACCCATCCGGTCACCGGCCAGCAAGTGCTGTATGTGAACCGTGCATTCACCACGCACATCGAAGGGCTCTCGCAGCACGAGAGTCAGGCATTGCTGACGCTGCTTTTCGAGCATCTCGCAGACCCGCGATTCAGTTGCCGCTATCGATGGCAGGAAGGTGATGTTGCCATTTGGGACGAATTCGCGACACAGCACTATGCGGTCGACGATCACTTTCCCGCCCGACGCGTGATGCGGCGCATCACCGTGGGTGGGACATCGGCGTGATGACCTGAAAGGTCATCACGCCTGACGAAAATCTGCCGGAGATGACGAGAGGCCAGCAGTGGCCGCCCGCGCTTCGCCGCGGCCACTGCCGGCCACCTCGACCATGCGGGCGCTTCCGTGAATCGTGCCGGGGCTTCGGAGTCGCTCTCATTCTCCCCGCTGCGCTCCCAAGAGCGAAGAGTCAAGGCGTTCTTCGGATTCTGGGGAATCCTCGTCGTTCCTTTCCTCGCAGCCGACGAACGCCCGGGATTCGCCGCCGTCCCGACCTCGCCACTCCGCGTAGCGCTTCCGCTGATCGGGAAACCAGCTTCCCGAAGCCACAGCCGGCACCTACGGTGACCGCCGTCACAGTAGATTTCGGTTCCGACGACAGGAGTTTCCGTTGAGTGCACGCGTGCCCATCACCCCGATCGATGCCGCCGAAATCGACACCTACGACCACGAGACCGATGTCCTGGTCGTGGGTTACGGATGCGCCGGAGCGGCTGCCGCATTGGAGGCGCACGCTGTCGGAGCGGATGTGATTCTGCTGGAGGGCCGGAGTGGTGGTGGCGGCTCGTCGGCGCTGTCCGGCGGCGAGATCTATCTCGGCGGCGGCACGGAGATCCAGCAGGCGTGCGGATTCTCCGACACCGTCGAGGACATGGAGAAGTACCTGCTCGCCGCTCTCGGTCCCGATGCCGACCAGGAGAAGATCGCCCTCTACAGTCGCGAGAGCGTCGCCCACTACGAGTGGCTCGTCGGCCACGGCGTGCCGTTCAAGCCGTCGCTGTGGGACTCGCCCACCTGGGTGCCGCCGACCGACGACGGACTGATGTGGATGGGTGAGAACTCGTACCCGTTCAACGAGATCGCCGTGCCGGCGCCGCGCGGGCACCGCGTGACCTCCGACGGATTCGGCGGCAAGGTCCTCATGTCTGCGCTCAGCGACGCAGTCGCCGAGACCGAAGTCGCCGTCCACACCGACACCACCGCCCTCCGTCTGGTGATCGACAGTGCGAACGGCACCGTCGTCGGCGTGGTCGCGCGGCACTTCGACCGAACCGTGATGTACCGCGCGCGGCGCGGGGTCGTTCTCACCACCGGTGGGTTCGCCGACAACAAGGAGATGCTCGCGCAGCACGCTCCTCACCTCGTCGGCCTGGGCGTCACCAGCGACGGTGGCGACGACGGCCGTGGCATCGTGATGGCGCAGGCGGCGGGCGCCGCGGTGAAGAACATGGGCGCCGGCAATGTCGGCCTGGCGGTGGTACCCGCAATGATGGTCCGCGGAATGATCGTCAACGGCGTCGGGCAACGGTTCGTCAACGAGGACATCTACCCGGGCCTGGTCGGGCAGGCTGCACTGTTCAAGCAGGGCTTGCAGGTCTGGGTGATCCTGGACGAGCAAGCCTACGAGGAAGTCCCGGTCGACGAACGATGGGGAGTGCAGCCGCATTTTGTGGCCGAAACACTGGAGGAGCTCGAAAGGGAGATCGGAATGCCCGACGGTGCGTTGCAGACGACCGTCGGTGAATACAACAGGTTCGCCGCGGAAGGTGCAGACCCCTACTTCCACAAGTCGGCGCGCTGGCTGCGTCCCCTGGAGTCACCGTTCGCCGCGATCGATGTTCGCCGCGGCATGGCGGCACCCGAATACGGTGAAGCCGGTGGTGGCGGCGCCGAGATCTTCACGCTCGGCGGCCTCCGTACCACCGTCGACGGTCATGTCCTCGATCTCGAGGGTGAACCTGTCGCGGGACTCTTCGCCGCCGGCCGTGCCACGTCAGGTCTGCATGCGCGGGGGAACATCAGTGGTACCTCACTCGGGGACGGCATGTTCTTCGGCAGGCGGGCAGGAGCGGCCGCTGCGGGCCATGCGTACTGAATCTCAGGCGCGAACTGTGACACCCGTTCGGCGCCGGCCGAGCGCTGTCTACTCGGTCGGCGAAGAACCCGACGTCCGGTTCTCGTTGGCGAACGAGCGCACCGCCCTGGCCTGGGTCCGGACCGCGCTTGCGCTGGTTGCCGGCGGAGTCACGCTGACCACCGTGGCCGATGCTTCCGGGGCTTCCGTCATCATTCACCTTGTCGCGATCTTCGCCTGTTGCACAGGCGGGATCCTCGCCCTCGTCGCCCTCCTGTCGTGGCGGCGCAACGAGTGCGCACTGAGGCTCAATCAGCCTCTGCCGTCACCGCTGCCGCTGCTCTGGCTGGTCGGCGGTATCGTCCCCCTGTCGGTCGGGTTGGCTGCATTCGCGGCCCTATCTGTGATTCATCCGGGATGACGGCCGTCCCCGGACTGCAGCCGGAGCGCACCGCGCTGGTGTGGCACCGCACCGGCCTGGCGGTGCTGGTTGCCTGCGTCATGACGGGATTCGGTGCCGTGAGACTGCACGCACCGATCCTGGCCGCCTGCGCGGTCGTCGTCTGCACTGGCGTCGGAGTCCTCGCTGTCCGCCGCTTCCCGACCGGATCGGCGCGGGGACCCGAAGCCGAACGTGCTCACGACCGCGGCGACGGCTGGCCAACCCTGATCGGGATAGTCGGACTGGTCCTAACGCTCGCGCTGCTCGGTGTGGCCGTTTCGATCGCCGCAATTGCGCACGGTTAGAACAGCTTGATTGTGGGGAAAGAACGCTCGACGACGTTGCGGCCCTTGTGCTTGTCGGCGTCGAACCGGACCGGACGACCACGAATGCCGCAGCGGAGCCGGTTCTGCCTCTGGTCGTCAGGTTCGGCGACAACCCGCGATTTGCCATGATCGCAACAAGGGCCGGTTTGGATTTCGACGAGTAGGGCCTTACCGCCAAGCCGGAGAGACCCGGGTGCGATGCCGACTGTCCCCTTCGCTCAACATTCGGGGCACTCCGGTTCAGATTGACACCCGCGGGACCGCTTCCACTCAACGGGAGAATTCCGCGACCAGCCTCCATGCGGCGGATACCGTTGCGGCTGTGCGCGTCCGCCTCCCGCGCCTACCTATGGCGCCCTACCCCTGACGTGGACTGATCCTCCACCGCGGCGCACCGCTGGAGGCGAATCACGGAGCGTCGCCATCACGCCAACGAATCCGATCAAGGAGTTCGAATGTCGAACATCGAAGTTCAGCAGACCCTGCCTGACGAGGTCGACGTCATCGTCGTCGGATCCGGTGCGGCGGCACTCGCCGGCGCCTACACCGCTGCCGCCAAGGGGATGCAGGTCCTGGTCTTGGAGAAGATGCCACTGGTCGGCGGCATCACCTCGTATTCCGGTGGCGCTGTGTGGCTTCCCGGTAACGCCGCACTCGCCCGGGACGGCGTCGTCGACAACGTCGAGGACGGCCTGACGTACTTCCGCGCGACCGTTGGCGGCCGCACGCCCTCGGACCTGCAGGAGGCGTACGTCCGCACTGGCCCCGAACTACTCGACTTCCTCGAGTCAAACCCGGTGATCCGGTTCGAATCGCATCCATTCCCCGACTACTTCGAGGCACCGGGTCGTGCCCGCCCGACCGGACGCACTATTCGTCCGGTGCCGCTGGCCTGCGCCGAGCTGGGGTTGCGACTCGACCTGATTCGCGGCCAGACGCCCGAGGACTCGTTCGGCGTCCACGACGACCGCACGCTGTTCGACGGCGGGCACGCGCTCATCGGCCGGCTCGTCCTCGCGCTCGACTCGACGGGCAACGCGGACATCAGGGTCTCCTCACCGATGACGTCGCTGGTGGTGACGGACGGCGCCGTCACCGGTGTACGGGTCGGTGACGATGGTCACGAGGTCCGCGCCCGCGCCGGAGTCCTCCTCGCGGCGGGTGGTTTCGAGTGCGATGCCGAGCGTCGCCGGGAGTTCCAGGGTCTCCCGGGCGCGGAATGGGCCTCGTCCCCGGCTGGCTCCAACACCGGTGACGCACTGACGGTTCTCGAATCGGTCGGGGCGTCGATCGATCTGCTCGACGAATCCTGGTGGTGCCCGTCGATCCTGTTCCCGAACGGTCGTGCGGCGTTCGCCGTTATCATCAGCGGCGGCATCTTCGTCGGCCCTGATGGAAAGCGCTTCACCAACGAGTCGCTGCCCTACGACCGGCTCGGACACGAGATTCGCGATCACCTCCGCGAGCACGGCTCCGAGGCGGAACTCTGGTGGGTGTTCGACTCGAACACGCCGAACATCCCTGGATACTGCGCAGCACCCGTGGACGAGGACGAGTTCCGTTCCGCCGGAATCTGGCGCAGCGGGGCGACGGTCCGAGAACTGGCCGAGGCACTGGACGTGGACGCCGCTGCGCTGTCCGAGACAATCGAGCGGTACAACGAGTTCGCCCGCACCGGTGTCGATCCCGACTTTCATCGGGGTGAGGACGACTACGACCGCTTCTTCGCTCTCGGTACCGGCCCGAACCCGGCCCTCGTACCGGTCTCGGAAGGGGAATTCCGCGCCGTGCGCATCGTGCTCGGCGACATCGGAACCAAGGGCGGCGCCAGAATCGACACCTCGGCACGAGTGCTCGATCGGGATGGTGCACCGATTCCCGGGCTTTATGCTGCCGGTGGTTCCTCGGCGTCGGTGGCCGGACACGTCTATCCCGGACCCGGGGTCCCGATCGGATCCGGCATGGTGTTCGGCTACCGCGCGGCCCGCGCGATGCAGGAGGCACTCCAGACCGTGCAGACGACACGGTAGCTGTTCGAGTCACGGAGATTCGTGACTCGACCGGGCGAGGGCAAGGGAATCGCTCTTTTCCCAACCAGCGAAAACTTTGCTGTCAATGGACCGGTGTCCCGGTCTTGACTGGGCGAATGCAGCGCACCAACAAAGGAGTAGAAGTGGCCGAGAATCCATCTGTGACCGAACCGGATGCCGAAGTGCGGACGATCGAGGCCAGTGCGAACCCCACGCGATTCGCGCGCGGCTGGCACTGTATCGGGCTGGTTCGGGAGTACAACGACGGAAAGCCGCACCAGGTCAAGGCATTCGGTACGAGCCTAGTGGTGTTCGCCGACTCGAAGGGCGACATCCAGGTCCTCGACGCCTACTGCCGGCACATGGGCGGAAACCTCGCCAACGGGACCGTGATCGGTGACCGGGTTGCCTGCCCGTTTCATGCCTGGGAATGGGACGGATCCGGCAAGTGCCGGAACATTCCGTACGCGCGTCGGGTTCCGCCGCTGGCCAGGACCCGGAAGTGGCATGCGATGCAACTCCACGGCCACGTCTTCGTGTGGAACGACCCCGAGGGAAACTCTCCGATCGAGGAACAGATGATTCCCGAGGCGACGGAGTACTCATCGGGCCGTTACAGCGACTGGACGTGGGATCGGGTCGTCATCCAGAATTCGCACAGTCGGGAGATCGTCGACAACGTCGTCGACATGGCCCACTTCTACTACGTGCATTTCGCGATGCCTGAGTACTTCATGAACGTCTTCGACGAACACACGGCGACCCAGTTCTCGATCGCGCCGGTCCGCAAGGACGTGTCGGAGGGCATCATGGACGCGATGGGCCCGAAGCAGATTTCGGAGGCCACCTACTTCGGTCCCTCGTACATGCTGAACTGGTACCGCAACCTCGACGGCGGAACCGAGGAGGCGGAGGTGGAGTCGCTTCTCGTGACATGCCACTACCCGATCGACAGCAACTCGTTCGTGCTGCAGTGGGGTGTCGTGGTCAAGCGAAACGAGGACATGTCGCGCGAGGATGCGGATCGGGCAGCGAAGGCTCGCGCCGATGCGATCGGTGCCGGCTTCATGCAGGACGTTGTGATCTGGAAGGACAAGTCCAAGATCGACAATCCGCTCCTGTGCAGTGAGGACGGCCCCGTGTACCAGCTGCGCCGTTGGTACGAGCAGTTCTACGTGGACGTCGCCGACATCACCGAGGACATGACCAACCGATTCGAGTTCGAGATCGACACGTCCCGGGCCACCGAGGTGTGGACCGAGGAGGTCGAGAGGAACGTCGAGAACGGCATCTTCCTGGTGGATTCTCAGTAGACCTGGTGTCCCGGCTCGCCCGACGGGTGAGCCCGGGACACCAGGGAGTCCTGTGGCCGCTGGCCGGCTGCGGGACAGGTTGGCAGCTCTCGGACGTGGAGAGCCACTGAAACGGTCGGTCCACGGCCCAGGGCCCATGGACCGACCGCTGTCGGAAAGGCGTGGCAGTCAGGCGGTGGTTGTCATCGCGCCGACATTCTGTCGTCTCGCTGCCATGTCCGACAGCACAGTCTCGAGTGCGGAGTCCCGTGGCAGCGTAAGTGGGATGTACAGCACCTTCCTTTCGCGCTCGGTCGGGGGAAGCGCGGTGTGGAACAGGCACGAGGCGTGAATCGTCATGTCCCCGGTCTCGGTGGTGAGATACCGCGGCTCGAGTCCGCCTCCGGCTGCGTGGTATCGGATGATGGGCATGAGTGCTCGATGTGATCCGGGAACGACGCCGAGTTGTGCGGAGCCCGGCCCTGCGCCGGTGACCTGGATTCCTATCGTGAGGGATCGGCACAGGAAGGAGTGCATGCCCCCATCGCAGTCTCGGTGCCACGGTATGTCGCTGGTTCCGCTGACGACCCCGATCGGCTTCTGCAGTGCTTCGACATCGTACGGATGGAGGTATCCGTCGTCGGTGATCTTCGTTGCGCGTCGGAAGGCGGCACTGCCGAGCAGACGTTGTGTAGCAGCACTCTTCTCGGCAAAGTTCAGGATCCGCGCCGGTCGCCGTGAGCCGTCTTCCACAGTCACCCACCACGAGCCGTCCGTCGGTGTGCACCGGACAAGCTCACGGTCCATGTCCTCGGCGATCTCGCGCATCAGGTCGACATCGAGCCATCCCGACAGGTGTAGATAGCCGGCCTCGGCCAGGAAGTGCGCCATGTCGCTGACCTCGGCTTCGGGGGCGAACGAGCGATCGAGGTCTAGCGGCGCGCCCTGTGGATCGCGCAGGACGACGGAGCCCGGTGTGAACATTGGGATTCCGTCGATGAGCGCCCGGAGGATGACTTCCCAACAGTGCGCGCTCCCGCGAGTCCCTCTGTCGAGTCCGACTCTTCCTAGATTGAACAGCATATCCACCGTCGTCAGGTCGTTCAGGAAGTCGCTGAAGTCCCCGTCAGTGAGGCGGATCGACGTGGCCCCCTCCTCGTGTGCGGTGACGTGGACTCCGGACGAGTCACACACGATCGTCCAGGATCCCGACTCCGTCGAGATTGTCAGTGGCCCAGGGCTGTACAGTTCTGCAGCTCGGGAGACAAGATGCGAGCGATGCGACAGCAATCGAGGCAGCTCGTCCTGGAAGAAGGTCGCGGCCGCGCGTGGCCGGATGTCGGATGCGGTGCGGGTTCTCACGTCCAGATTGCTCAACTTGGGACTCCTCGTTCGTGTTGTATCCCGGACTCGGGACCGCGGACATCTGCTTAGTGGCGGTGAGTCGACCGTAGGTAGGTCGGTCCGCCTGCGCTCGACAGAATTCCGCCCAGCGGGAACACACGCGAGCCTGAACGTCGGCAACTTCCATTCAGTGGGAAGTTCGATCTGTGACGGACCGCACACGGGTCTAGCGTCGGTCCGGCGCTCTTCCCGGGCGCGCGGTCAAAAGATCTGCATTGCAAGGCATGTGGATGACTTCTGTGGGCGTCGGGACAGCACGCGCACGCTCCGGGTCCTCCACTTTGCATCGACTGTGTCAGGAGATGGATATGACGGAATCCGCACGGCGCGGCAGCAAGACCTGGAGCTTCGCCGAATCGGGTGGATGGACTGCGCCCGTGGTGATCTCGCTCGTCGCGATGGTCCTCGTACAGGAGTACGTTGCGCTCAGTGTCTCCATGGTTTCCATGGCAATGCCCTCGATCACGACATATTTTGCCACGAGCCAGGGTGGATGGCTGGTAACCGGCTTCCTGCTCACCGGAGCGGTGACCAGTCCGCTGTTCGGGAAGATGGCTGACCTGTACGGCAAGCGGAGGATACTCGTGCTCGTGCTCGTTGTCGCCGCGATCGGCGGGGTCATCTCGGCAACAGCTCCTTCGATATCCGTCCTGATTCTGGGGCGCTGTGTCGAAGGTGTGGCGGTCGCCGGGCTCTTCCTGTCCTACTCGCTGATGCGCGATGTGTACCCGCGGCAAATCCTGCCTCTCGCTGCGAGCCTGTGCGCCACCGGTATCGGGGTCTTCGGAATTGGAGTTCCCTTCCTGGTTGGTTGGCTGCTGGAGAACATCGGATTCCGTGGCCTCTTCTGGTTCGACGCCGGAGTCCTCGTGGCAATCTGCGTCATCATCGTCGCCACCACCCCCGAAACGTCTCTGCGCACCCCCGCCAAACTTGACCTGACGGGCGGCCTCCTCCTTGGTGGCGGGATCGCTGCGGTTCTGGTGGCAGTGAGCATGGGCGGTTCGTGGGGATGGACATCGGTCGGAGTCGGTCTCTGCGTAGTGGCAGGTGCGACGGCGCTCACCGTCTTCTGGTTCCATGCGCGCCGCATCGCTGATCCGATCGTCGACCTGAGACTGCTTTCCGCGCGACCGATTCTCATGACCACTGTGGTAGGTGCACTGGGCTATGCAGCGTTCACGGTCTACGGGGTGGCCTTTCCCATGATGGCCATGGCGTCACGCGAGGAGTCCGGGTACGGGTTGGGCATGACACCGACCCAGTACGCATTGCTGGGGGCGCCGGGGTCACTGGCGATCGTGGTCGGCGGCTTCGTGGTCGGCAAAGTTGTCGGGCGTGCCGGTGGCCGCATCTGCCTACTGACGGGATGTACCCTGCTTGCGGCCGGTGGTCTCTCGATAGCCTTCCTCAGTGACAGCTATGGCCAGTACTTGATCGCGGTTCTGTTGATCGGATTCGGTACGGGTCTCACTCTCGCGGCGGTGCCCAATCTCGTTATCGAGAACGCACCAGCCGAGGACCAAGGTTCGATATCCGCGAACGTTCAGGTTGCACTCAGTGCACTGTCCAGCGCAGCACCGGTGGTCCTGTTCGCGGTCCTCGCCGCGAGTGCCACGGTCACCGCAGAGGGCATTTCCTACAGCGCCGTCGGATTCCGGAACGGGTCGTTGTTGATCTTCGGGGCGGCAGGATTTGCGGTTGTACTCCTGTTGACGGTCTTCTCGTCGCGCCGTTTGGCGCGCAGCGCCGCTGCCCTGGACGTGAGCGACGCGTCCGTGCCGAGGTAGACCTCCGGAACGCATCTCGACGTACGGTCATTTGTTGAGTGGCCGTATGTCGATTCCCGGTCCTCTCAACCCTTGAGTCCAGTGAGCCAGGTGAGCACCGGGTCGATGTCGTCGGACGTCTTTACCAGCATGGATCCCTGCACGAGTACGGTACTCACGCCGGCGTCAACGGCCTTCTCGGCTGCGGTGGTCATCGCACCGTAATCCACTGCGCCGGCGTTGTCCCTGACCGGAGGAATGATCATCTGAACCTCCGCGACCCGAGGATCGCGGCCCTGTTCCTCGAAGCAGCGATGTAGGAGCGTTAGACCTTCCTCGAGTTGGTTCACATCCGCTGGTGCGGCCGCCCAACCATCGCCCACTCGTGCGATGCGTTCGAAGTTCCGCTTGGATGGGGCGACACCGAACACCATCGGGATACGGTCCTGAATGGGCCGCGGCAGGCTGTGGAAGTCTGCGAACTCGATTGTGTTCCCGGAAAACGATGCCGGCTGCGCCCCCCACAGTGCCCGGCACGCGGCCACCGTCTCCTCGAGACGCCCGAACCGCTTGTCGAACGGCATTCCCGCCGCGTCGTATTCGGCCTCCTGCCAACCCACGCCGACGCCCATGTGGCAGCGGCCGCCGGAGAGCCCGTCGAGCGTCGCGATCTGCTTGGCGAGTAGGAGGGCCGGCCGATCGGGGCGATCAGTACGAACGCTCCGAGCTGGACCCGCTCCGTCACCGCCGCGACCGCGGACAGCAGCGACATGGCCTCTGGCCAGGACTGGTCCAGGTCCCACGGAAAACTGTTGTCGCGGACTCGTGTTGCGTGGGTCTCGGTGGTGAAGCCGAGATGGTCCGACGTGGTCAGCAGATCGACGCCTCGCCGATCCGCCTCTGCCGCCAGCGTGAGCATGCCGCGCAGGTCCCCTCCGAACAGTCGATCCGTTCCGAAGATGTCGATGCCGATCCTCATGGTGTCCTTTCCGGTACAGGAACTGTCTCTAGGTAGACGGTGTTCCATCCCCGGCTTGGAGGCGAGTGATCGGTCCGGTGAGTGGAAGTGACTCGTCGGGTGGTCAATTGTTGTGTCGTTCAGGCATTTCCCGCTGTCCGGAAGCTTTGGTGGCGCTACACACCCAGGGGAACTGTGATGTGGGTCGCGCGCGGTATCGAGTCCGGGTGCGTTTCGTCAGGCTTCTGGTTCGCCAGGCATCGGGAAGGAACTCGAACGTGATCGCGGAACCGCAGACTGCCCCGGATTCGGGCAACGGCATCTCGGGGGGGTGGAGTCCGAGGCTGATTCTTTCCCTCACGGCTATCGTGCTGCTGGGGGAGATGCTGTCCTTCAGCTACATCATGGTGTCGATGGCTCTGCCGACCATTTCGGCGAATTTCCATACCGGACAGGGTGCCTGGGTGCTCACGGGCTTTCTCATCGTCGGATCGGTCGCGTCGCCGCTGGTCGGGAAGCTCGCGGACACGCACGGCAAGCGCAGGCTGCTGCTCGCGTGCGTGGTGATCTCGGCGGTCGGGTGGTTGATCTGTGCCCTGGCGCCGAGCTTCTCCGTTCTCATCGTGGGCCGTGCGATCGCCGGCATGATGGTGCCGACCCTGTTCCTGAGCTATTCCCTGATCCGGGACGTGTTCCCCGCGAAGACGATCGCACTGTCCGTGAGCATCGCGACCAGCGGGATGGGATTGATCGCGATTCCCGCGCCGTTCCTGTCCGGGTGGCTGATCGACACGTTCGGGTTCCGGAGCGTCTTCTGGTTCGGTGCCGTCGGCCTGGCCGTCCTCGCCGTCTTCATCCGCATCACGACCGCCGAGTCCACCGTGCGTTTGCGTTCGCGTATCGACCTGGTCGGCGCGCTGCTCCTGGCCACGGGTATCGCCGGTGTCCTCGTCGCCGTCAGCTTCGGTCCGACATGGGGCTGGGCGGACAGCGGAACGATGATCTTCCTGCTTGCCGGATTGCTGTTGATCGGGGCGTGGTTCTGGTCCGCGCGGGTGGTCCGGGAACCGCTGATCGATCTGGACGTGCTCGGACGGCGCCCCGTACTGCTGACCTCACTCGGTGCCGGTTTTGTCTACGGCACCACGAGCCTGTTCACGCTGATGCTGCCGATGCTGGCAATGACCCCCATCGTGTTCGGGCTCGGCTATGGATTCGGTGTCAGCGCAGGGGGCTTTGCGATCTTCCAGACGCCACTTGGCGGCATGATCGTGATCGGCGGCATCGCGGTGGGCGTGCTCGTCGGCCGTGGGATCCGTCCGAGAGGACTGATCGTGATCGGGTCGCTGCTCATGGCTGCGGCCGCGGTGTGTGTCGCCGCAGTGCCGGACGGCAAGGTTGCCGTCATCCTCGCCGCCGGTGTCTTCGGCACCGGAATGGGAATGTGCTACGCGGCAATTCCGAACCTGCTCATCGAGGCCGTCCCGCCGCAACTGCAGGCGAGCACCGCCAGCATCGTCGGCGTCGTGCAGTCCATGCTCTCGGCGGTGACACCAGTGATCGCCTTCGCGGTGATGAACAACTCCTTCATCGCGGACCTTCCGGAGGAGATGACGCAGGGCGCTGTCGTTTACGAGGTCGGTGGATTTCAGGCCGCCTTCCTGATTGCCGCGGCATGTGCCGTGATCAGCGCCCTGGTGTTGTTCGCCCTTCCCCGGCGAATCGAGCAGATCCGGGTTCCGCAGGCCGAGGTCCGTGAGCCGGCGCTCGTCGCCGACTGATCACCACGAGACTTGGGCCGACCACGAGCGTCGCGCCGATTCGAATGTCAACAGTAGGACGGAGAGTCTGATGGATCCGATGGAGAAGTTGCAGCGGGCGGTGGACGAGCTCGAGATTCGAAATCTCATCGCCAGGGTGTACCTGATGGCGGATGAGGAGCCCGATCTGGAGGTGTACGGGGCCAACTTCACCGAGGACGCGATCTGGGAACGTGTCGATGGCGGTGGCCGCGGCAGCCACCTCGACACCCGGCTGGTGGGGCGGGATCTGATTCTCGCGGATCGGCAGCGGATGCGGGACTCGGGGCGTTTCGGTCCCGGCCGGACCGGCCGGCACCTGATCACCACCCTGGCCGTGACGGTATCGGATGACGACACCGCCCAAGCCGATTCGAAGTTCCTGATCGTCGATGGGGCGAAACCGCGACCCGTCATCGATGCCGTAGGCCACTACCGTGACACGCTCTGTCGTACAGAAGACGGTTGGAAGCTCAGCCACCGTCGCTACGCGTCGATGAGTGCGAATCACTGATTCCGCCGTCATGGGCGTGGGATGTACCGAGGGTTGATCGCCGACCGTGTGGTGGTCTTGAGATCTGATGAGGTCGTCGAGACCGGGACCACCGAGCAGATCTAGCGGTCCCCTCCCGAGGGGTACGTGCGCGTGTTGCTCGATGCCGGCCCGGGGCCCGTGCTGCGATCGGCTCGGCGAACGATCATTTCTCGGGTCGGAACACGTGGCAAGGAGAACCGCGGTGATCGTGCGGAGGTCCACTGAACGGACAGTTGCGTTGGACCCCTCTCACCGCTACCCCACGCTGCACACGGACGACGTGGTGTCGGAGACGTGGGGCGACCTGCCGGACGATCAGCAGCCGCAGACCGATGGAACGGCAAATCGCATTGTGGGCAAGGAAAGGCTGACGGAGGCAATCAGCGGCCTCCTTGATGGGCCGACCCGGGTCACCACCGTCCACCACGGCCACACACCCGAGATCGAGCTGGCCTCGGACACCACGGCCCGTGGCATCTGGGCGATGGAGGACGAACTGTGGTGGACGAACGGTGACGCCGAGGAACACCTGCACGGCTACGGGCATTACCACGCTGACGCTGCCGAATCAGCCTGGTGATGTCTCCCATGACCAGGGGGTACTCGCCTCGTGGCGTCCCCACTACCGAGGTGGTCGACTACTACCGGCGCCGAGCTGAAGGCGGCACCGGACTGCTGATCACCGAGGGTGTCGCCATCGACCACTCGACGGCGGTGGACAATCCGGACGTTCCACGTCTGCATGGTGATGATGCGCTGGCGGGGTGGCGCCGCGTGGCCATGAATCCGTTCATGGCGCCGGCGGGCGCGTCGTCCCGCAACTCTGACACGTCGGTCCGCTGTGGGCGCGATGGTCGACGTGGATCCCGCCATCAGACCAATGCGCCCCTCGGGTCTGTGGGGCACGGTCGGTCACACTGTTTACCCGCCCGACTGCATCCAACGCGCCTGTGTCCCGGTGCAAGCGATGACCGAAGAAGACATTGCCGATGTCATCGCCGCGTATGCACGGTTGGCCCGGAATGCCATTGACGTCGGCTTCGACGGCATCGCGATCCATGGAGGACACGGGCACCTGCTCCTCGTCGGAATCGGTCGGCTGCACCTGGCCGATCCGGCGATCGCCGAAACCATTCGCAGCGGGTCTCCGCTGCCGTTCTTCGATCGGGAGATGCGCGAGCGACGGCTGCACTGAGGTCATGTGCGGTTTGTCACCAGGTGGTCGGTGGTGGAGTGGTTGTCCGACCTCTCGTGAGCAACGGATGCCACCGGCGCTGACGCGCCACCCCGGCATCGGCCGTGGGGACGTGTTGAAGTAGATTCGGGACACTGAGCGCGCGCTTAGTTCTGTACCCGGACGAGGAGTGGTCCCGTGAGCTTCAAGAGCCCCTACGCCGATGTCGAGATCCCGAACCTCGGTCTTTACGACTTCCTGTTCGGCTCGATCGCGGAGGCGGACCTGGACCGGGTCGCCCTGATCGACGGCCGAACCGGTGCGGAGACCGACTACCGCACGCTGATCGCGAAGGTCAATGCCGTGGCCGGCGCGCTCGCGGCACGTGGGTTGCAGGTCGGGGACGTCGTGGGCCTGCACTCGCCGAACTCGCCCGAGTTCGCGATCGCCTTCCACGGCATTCTGCGCGGCGGCGGCACGGCGACCACGATCAACGCGCTCTACACCGCCGCCGACATCGCCAAGCAGCTCAAGGACTCCGGGGCGAAGGCACTGTTCACCGTCTCGCCGATGCTGGCCCAGGCGGTCTCCGCCGCCGAGCAGGTCGGCATCCCCGCCGAGCGGGTCTTCGTGCTCGACGGCGCCGACGGCCACCTGTCTCTGGCCGACCTGATCGCGGAGGACGCCGTCGCCCCCGAGGTCGACTTCGACCCGGCCACCCAGGTCGCGGTGCTGCCGTACTCGTCCGGCACCACCGGTAACCCGAAGGGCGTCAAGCTTTCTCATCGGAACCTGGTCGCGAACGTCTGCCAGATCCGGCCCCGACTCGGGGTCCATACCGACGACCGCGTCCTCGCTCTGCTGCCGTTCTTCCACATCTACGGCCTGACCGTGCTTCTCAACGCCTCGCTGTACCAGCGCGCCAGCCTGGTCACGATGGCGAAGTTCGACCTGCCGGAGTTCCTGACGCTGGTGTCGGAGAAGAAGTGCACTTACGTCTTTGTCGCACCGCCGGTCGCGCTGGCCCTGGCCAAGCATCCGATGGTCGACGAGTACGACCTGTCGAGCGTGCACACCATCCTGTCCGGGGCGGCCTCGCTCGACGAGGAACTCGGCAAGGCCGTCGCGACCCGCCTCGGCCTGCGGGTGCTGCAGGGCTACGGCATGAGCGAGCTGAGCCCGGTCAGCCACAACCTCGCGTACGACGAGGAGGGTGTGCCGCTCAGTTCCGTCGGCAAGCCGGTCGCGAACTCCGAGAACAAGATCGTCGACCCCGGTACCGGCGAGGAGACAGCGGTCCCTGCCGAGGGGCGCAGCGAGCCGGGTGAGCTGTGGGTCAAGGGGCCGAACGTGATGCTCGGCTACCTCAACAACGACGCCGCGACCGCGGAGACCCTGGACGCCGACGGCTATCTGCACACCGGCGACATCGCCGTCGTCGATGCGGACCGCAACGTCTACATCGTCGACCGGCTCAAGGAACTCATCAAGTACAAGGGCTACCAGGTGCCGCCGGCGGAGCTCGAGGCACTGCTGCTCACGCACCCGAAGATCGCCGACGCCGCGGTCATCGGCGTCCTCGACGACGAGGGCGAGGAGGTGCCGAAGGCGTTCGTCGTCCTGCAGCCCGGCGCGGAGCTGACCGAGGGAGAGGTCATCTCATTTGTCGCCGAGCGGGTTTCGCCGCACAAGAAGGTGCGCCGGGTGCAGTTCATCGACACCGTTCCGAAGTCCACGGCGGGCAAGATCCTGCGCAAGGATCTGCGGGCCGCGGAGGCGCAAGGGTAGTTCTCGTCGGGTCCCGTCGCAGGGCGCCGTCGTCTGATTCAACCGGACGACGGCGCCCTGGTCATTCACGGGTGGTCCGTCGCGATCGTGCGAGAGGAATGTGCCTCCCGAGCGGATTGAGGTTGGCTGACCGCGCGAAAGTACATACATCGAGCCCATTCTTCGCTAGAATTCGAACATAAGTTCGATGTCACGGGGGGGTGACGAGCGGATGGACGAACACCTGACGGCGCTCGCCGCCGCCGTTGACGGCCTGCTCACCGACCCGCTGACCGGGCTCACCGACAGTGAGGTCATCGACGCGTTGCAGCGAATGGAAGTGACGCTGCGGAAGGCATCCGCACTCGGACACCGGCTGATCGTCGAAACGGTGGAGCGGTCGATCCCTGGAAACCTGCACTGCCGATCGGTGAACGAATTCCTCACCCAAACCCTGCGAATCTCCGGCGCCGACGCCGCCCGACGAGTCAAGGGCGCGAACAAAGTTGGGACATGGCACACCCTGGGCGGCGACGATCAGGATCCAGTCCTGCCTGTGACCGCCCGCGCTGTTCATGACGGCGACGTGGGGCCCGATCACGTCGCGGCGATCGCGAAAACCATGCGCAAGGTCCCCCACGGCACCGGCGCCGACGAGATCGCGGTGGCGGAGAAGATCCTGGCCGACGCCGCCCGAACCATGCCACCCGAAGACGTCACGAAGGTCGGTGTGCATCTGCTCGCGCACCTGAACCCAGATGGTGACGGTCCCGACGAGAAGGACCGTAAGCGCCGTCGGGGCCTGCGCATCGGGAAGCAGGGCGCCGATCTCATGACACCGATCTCGGGATTACTGGATCCGGAAACGAAGGCGTTGCTCGATCCGGTCCTCGCGAAACTCGCCCGCCCCGGCATGAACAACCCCGACGACCCCGAATCGCCCTGCGGCGACATCGAATCCGACACCCTCGACCGAACGGCGCTGGCGAAAGCCGCCGCCCGAGACACCCGCACCGCCGTGCAACGCAACCACGACGCACTGAAAGTCGCCCTACGGCACCTGCTCTCGTCCGGGGTGTTGGGCAGTCACCGCGGACTGCCCGTCACCGCGATCCTGACGATGTCCGTGCGGCAGGTCGAGGAAGCATCCGGGGTGGCCACCACCGCCACCGGCGGCCTCGTCCCGATCCGTGATGCGCTGCGCATGGCCGAGAAGGCACATCCGGTGCTCGCGCTCTTCGATCACGACGGCCGGCCGCTGCATCTCGGTCGGTCGAAGCGTTTGGCATCGGCTGATCAGCGACTCGCACTCATCGCCGCCTCGCGTGGCTGCACGCGGCCGGGCTGCGATGCACCGGCGTCGATGACCGCCGTGCATCACCTGACCGAATGGAACAAGGGCGGCCGCACCGACATCGACGCTCTCGATCTCGCGTGCGATCACTGCCACGCCCTCGTCCACGACGGCCCCGGCGGCTGGCAGACCCGCAGTACAGCAAACACAACCCACCGCGCCGACCGCACCATGGCAGAAACCACCCGCCGAACCTCAGCAGAAGCCACCGGCCACGCACGCTGCTCCCGCCGTACCGAAGCAGAAACAACGGGCAATGCAGGCCGCACCAGCCGTACCGCGGCGACGACCCCCGACCGCAGCGGCCACGCCGGCCGCACCGAATGGATCCCACCACCGCACATCGACCCCACCCGCACACCGCGCGTCAATCACCGCCACCACCTCGACGACATCCTCGCCGCAGCGCTGGCGCACCACCGCGCCCGCCGCGACGCAGAACTGCGCCAGCATCGGCGGCGGTGGGGGCGCGACCGGAAAGGGAAAGACGACGGCGACGCGCCCTGACGAAGCCGATGTATCCGCTGTCCCACATGCTCGGATGTCGACCCGCGAATCGGAGCGCGTACCCACACATGTCCGCAAGCGTGCGCCCGGATCATCGGAGTTGGCCGAGGTGCTCAGGCATTCGGTTCACCCGGAGGACCTAGCCCATCTGTGTCAGGGTGGTATTCGCCGTCGTGGCTCGGGTCGGCTTGGTGGTGCCGCGTGAAACCCACCACTACCTGGGGTCAAAGGCAGAAAACTGAGTAGACTCATTAATGAGTCAAATCCGATCAGGTGGCTGCGGGAGGTGAGATCCGATGGAACGAGTCTCCGGTCGCCGTGAACGCGGCAAGGCCGAGAAGCAGACCCGGATCTGCCGCGCCGCGCGGGACCTGTTCGCCGAGAACGGTTACGAGGCCGTGACGACCCAGCAGGTCGCCGACCGCGCGGACGTCGCGATCGGGACGCTTTTCCGATACGCGTCGTCGAAGGCCGAACTGCTTCTCATGGTCTACAACGAGGCTTTCGCCGCGGCGGTCGCCCAGGGCGAGGTCGAGTCGGCGGGAGTCGCCGACCCCGTGCAGCGGGTGCTCGCGCTGATCGGCCCGGTGATCCACTCGGGCCGCGATCACGACGAGAACCTCGTCGCCTATCAACGCGACCTGCTGTTCGGTCCGCCCGACGCCCCGTTCCGGGTGGCCGGGCTGCAGATCGTCACCCGCCTCGAGGAGCTGATCGCCGCGTGCCTCACGGGCGGCGATCCTGCGGACGAGGACGCGACCGCCGCCGGGCGGGCGGTCTTCGCCGTCCTCCACCTGGAGATCGCAGGGCCAGTCGTCCGGGCGTCCGAGCCCGGCGTCGCCTCCGGCGCGCTGCGCCGTCAGGTCGAACTGATCGTGGCGGGCTACCAGGCCCGCCGTCCACAACAGCAGTCAACGAAGGGAAGAGCTTGATGACCGCCATCACCAAGATCACCGTGCTGGGGACGGGTGTCCTCGGCTCCCAGATCGCTTACCAGAGCGCCTATCACGGCGTCGACGTCGTCGCCTACGACATCAGCGACGAGATCCTCGAGAAGGCGAAGGCGCGGTTCGCGGGCCTCGCCGAGACCTACAAGGCCGAGGTTCCCGGCGCCAGTGACGAATTGGTGCAGAACGCGCTCGACAGGATCTCGTACTCCTCGGATCTCGCAGATGCCGTCAGGGACGCCGACCTGGTCATCGAGGCCATCCCCGAGATCCTCGACCTCAAGCGCGACACCTACACCAGGCTCGGCGAGGTGGCGCCGGCGAAGACGATCTTCGCGACCAACTCCTCGACGCTGCTGCCGAGCGACCTGAAGGAGTTCACCGGCCGCCCCGAGAAGTTCCTGGCCCTGCACTTCGCGAACCACGTCTGGCGGCAGAACACTGCCGAGGTGATGGGCACCGACAGCACCGATCCCGAGGTCTACCGCCGCGTCGTCGACTTCGCCACCGCGATCGGCATGGTCCCGATCGAGCTCAAGAAGGAGAAGGCAGGCTACGTCCTCAACTCGCTGCTCGTCCCGTTCCTCCGTGCGGGCGCCGAGCTGCTCGTCGACGGGATCGCCGACCCCGAGACCGTGGACAAGACGTGGCGGATCGGCACCGGAGCACCGCTCGGACCGTTCCAGATCTACGACATCGTCGGTCTGACCACCGCCTACAACATCTCCGCCGCCGGCGACGAGCCGCAGCAGCGGTTCGCGAAGTACATCAAGGAGAACTACATCGACAAGGGCAAACTCGGGGTCGCGACGGGCGAGGGCTTCTACAAGTACACCTCCTAGGCGCGGCAGCCGCCGACGGAAAGTGGGCGTCGGGCAAGGGAATCGCTTCCCGTGCCCGACGCCCACTTCTGTGACGGTCTCCGGCCACCCGGGGAGGCGGCGGGCGGCTCAGAGACCGTACGACTTTCCGATGATCTCCCGCTGGATCTCGTTGGTGCCGCCGTAGATGGTGGCACCGAGGGCGGTGCGGACGTGCTGCACCATGTCGAACTCGGTGGAGTAGCCGTAGCCGCCCATCATCTGCATGCCCTCGAGGGACATCGCCTTGGCGACCTCGGTGGCCTTGAGCTTGGCCATCGACGATGCCCGCGCGAGGTTTCCGGTGCTCGCCGGGTCGTCGGCCTGTGCCGCAACGGAATACACCAGCAGCCGGGCGCACTCGATCTCCGTCGCCAGGTCCGCCAGCCGGTGCTTGACCGCCTGGAACGAGCCGACCCGCTGACCGAACTGGGTGCGGTCGGTGACGAAGGCCAGGCAGTCGTCGAAGGCCCGTTCGGCGGTGCCGAGCAGCTGCGCGGCCAGGATCAGCCGCTCGGTGGCCAGCCCAGCCATCAGCTGGGCCCAGCCCTGCCCGACCTCACCGACCACCGCGTCGGCGGGCAGCACGCAGTCGGTGAAGTAGAGGTCGTTGACCTCGGTGCCGTTCATCGTGTCGATGCCCTTGACCGCCATGCCCGGCGTGCCTGCAGGCACGTGGAACATGGTGAGCCCGTGGTGCTTGCGCTCGCCGCGCTCGGTGCGGGCCACCAGCAGGATGCTGTCGGCGAGGTGCGCATTGGTGCACCACGTCTTCTGGCCGTTGATCATCCAGCCGTCGTCGGTACGCTCGGCGCGGCAGGCCAGGGCCGCGACATCCGATCCGGCGCCCGGCTCCGACATCGAGATCGCCAGCGCTGCACCCTCGGCGAGCCGGCCGAGGACCTGTGTCTTGAGCTCCTCGGAGGCGAACTTGGAGTAGATGCCGCCGGTGATCAGCGTGGTGCCGTGCCAGGGCACCGGCGCCATGCCGCGGGCCAACTCCTCGAGCAGCACGCACAGGTCGACGTGGTTGCCACCGGCGCCGCCGTACTCCTCGGCGACGTTGATGGCGGCCCAGCCGAATTCGGCGATCCGCCGGTTCAGTTCGAGGCTGTGCCCCTCGCGGCCGCAGTCGGTGAGCTTGTCGCGCTGCTCGCGGGTACCGACCTCACGGCGGCAGAAGTCGCGGACTGCGGCAGCGAATTCGCGCTGCTCCTCGGTGAGCGTGACGGTCATGGTTACTCCTGGCTGGATGGGCGAGATGGGCTGCGGCCGCAGCGGGGTGGGTCACACCGGGTCTGCGACGGGAACCGGTCGGGCGACGGTGTCGCGTTCGCCGACGGCGTCTTCGGTCTCGGTGACGAACGAGCGGCGGGTGCTGTACGCGGACACGAACGAGATGATCGCGCACAGGACCAGGCCCGCAGCCAGCGGCCACCAGTGCTTCGAGCCGTCGGTGGGTACCAGTGCGGCGGCGACCAGCGGGGTCGGGGCGGCCCAGGCGACACCCGCGAACGCGCTGCACAGCGCGACACCGCTGTAGCGGACCTCGGTCGGGAACAGCTGCGCGGTCATCGAGGAGACGACGGCGTAGGTGGTGGCGTGGCCGAGGACGAGGGCGCCGGTGAACGCGACCGTCATCAGCGCCATGTTGCCGGTGTTGAACAGGGCGAAAAGCGGGAAGGCGAAGGCACCGGTGAACACCACGCCGCCGATGAAGACGGTCCACGCGGGCACCTTGTCGCAGAGGATGCCGACCCCGATCATCGCGAACAGGTCGACCGTCGCGGCGATCAGCAGGATCATCAGGGTGTCGCTCCGGGTGAAGCCGTGGATGTTCGTGGCCATCGTGAGCATGTAGGTGGTGATCAGGTAGAACAGCACGATCACGCTGGCCTGCAAGCCGATTCCGGCGAGCACCTTGCCGGGCATGGTGCGGATGACCTCGAGGATCGGATGCTCGACGACGGCGGCGGTCTCCTTCACCTCGGTGAACTCGCTGGACTCCTCGACGCCGAGGCGGATGATCATCCCGATCACGACGAGCACGAAGCCGGCCAGGAACGGGATCCGCCAACCCCAGGACATCAGCTGGTCCTCGGGCATCCGGGCGACGAAGTACATGACGATCGTGGCGAGCACGAGGGCGAGCGGGCTGGCGATCTGCGGCGCCGAGCCGTAGAAGCGCATCCGGGACTTCGGTGCGTTCTCGACGCTCATCAGCACCGCGCCGCCCCACTCGCCGCCGACGGCGACGCCCTGCAGGAACCGCAGGGCGGTCAGCATGATCGGCGCCCAGATGCCGACCTGATCCCAGGTGGGCAGCAGACCGATCAGGCCGGTGGCGGCACCCATCACGGTGAGGGTGGTGATCAGGGTGGTGCGCCGGCCGAGCCGGTCACCGAGGTGACCGAAGATGAACGCGCCGACCGGGCGGGCGAGGAACGCGACGCCGAGGGTGGCGAATGATGCCAGGGTGCCGACGTTGCCCCCCAACGCCGGGAAGAAGATCGTCTTGAAGACCAGGGTGGCCGCGGTGGCGTAGATGAAGAAGTCGAACCACTCGACGGTGGTACCGACGAGACTGGCGAGGAAGGCGCGCTTCTGCTGCTTGGTGCCGAAGCTGGAGGCTGCGGGTGTGGTCATGGGAGGTGCCCTTTCAGCGGGGACTTCTCGAGGTACTTGGGGGTCCTTCGGTAGAGCTGAAAATCCGGTTCGAACTGGGCGAGCGGTCAGAAGCGAGCGTGCCCGCCGGTGAGCACGCCGGTGGTGTCGATGCGGGCGTCGAAGTCCACGCCGCCATCGCCGGCCTGCGCGCGGATGGTGAGGGTGTTGTCGGGCAGGACCGGTGCGGCGAACCGGGCCCGCAATTCGGTCAGTTCCCAGGGCTGGGCGCCGGCCGCCTCCGCGACGGTGCGGGCGGCGATGCCGAGGGTGGCCAGGCCGTGAAGGATCGGGCGGTCGAAGCCGTAGCCGGTGGACACCTCGGGGTCGATGTGCACCGGGTGCAGGTCGCCGGTGAGCCGGTACAGCGCAGGCAGATTCGGCTCGACCCGGAACTGCCGCTCGAAGGCGGCGCCGTCCAGATCGACGCGTGGGCTCGACGGGGCGCGCTCGCCGCCCCAGCCGCCGGAGCCGGGCAGGTGGATGGCGTAGGTGGCGGTGAACTGCTCGCACTCGACGGCGATGTCGATGGTGGCGGCGTTGCCCTTGTCCCACACCTGCGCGACGGAGCCGCGCATCTCGAGCTTCCCGGCCTTCGGCAGCGGAGCGTGCACGACCAACTGCTGCGCCGCGTGCAGCGACTCGAGCCGGTCGTAGGCGCCGAGCCCGCCCGCGTCCTCGACGGCCCACAGGCCCAGGCCGAGCCCGAACGTGGGCAGCACGCGCAGGTCCCGCTCGTAGACCAGCGGCAGCTGGTCCGGCTTCGCTCCGACGCACAACGCGTAGAGGATCGCGTCGGTCTCGGTGTAGGAGACGACCCGGGTGCCGAGGTCGTGGCCCTCGAGGGCGGCGACGGCGCTCACCGGAAGGCTCCGATGTTGGTGACGGCCTGGCCGAGGACCAGGGTGTGCACCTCGTTGGTGCCCTCGTAGGTGTACACGGACTCGAGGTTGTTCATGTGCCGGATCACGGGGTACTCCAACGTGATTCCGCTGGCACCGAGCATGCCGCGGGCCTCGCGGGCGACGTGCAGGGCCTGGGCGACGTTGTCCTTCTTGCCGAAGCTGATCTGCGCCGGAGCCAGTTGGCCTGCGTCCTTGAGCTTGCCGAGGTGGATCGCCAGCAGGTGCGCCCGGTTGACCCGGATCAGCATGTCGGCGAGCTTGCCCTGGGTGAGCTGGAAGCCGGCGATCGGCTTGCCGAACTGGGTGCGCTGCAGTGTGTACTCGAGCGCGGTCTCGTAGCAGTCGCGGGCGGCGCCGACCGCGCCGAACAGGATGCCGAAGCGGGCCTCGTTCAGACAGGACAGCGGGCCCTTCATCCCGACGACGTTCGGCAGCACCGCTGAGCCGGGCAGGCGCACGTTGTCGAGGACGATCTCGGCGGTCACCGAGGCGCGCAGCGAGAGCTTCTTCTCGATCTTGCGGGCCTGGTAGCCGGGGGTCTTGGTGTCGACGACGAACCCGCGGATGCCCTCCTCGGTCATCGCCCAGATCACCGCGACGTCGGCGAGGGAACCGTTGGTGATCCACATCTTGGTGCCGCCCAGGATCCAGTCGTCCCCGTCGCGCTTGGCGGTGGTGCGCATGCTCGACGGGTCGGAGCCGGAGTCGGGTTCGGTCAGGCCGAAGCAGCCGATGGCCTCGCCGGCGGCCATCCGCGGCAGCCATTCCTGCTTCTGTTCCTCCGATCCGAACTTCCAGATCGGGAACATCGCCAGCGAGCCCTGCACCGAGACGAAGCTGCGGGCGCCGCTGTCGCCTGCCTCGAGCTCGAGGCAGGCCGTGCCGTAGGCGACGGCGCTCATGCCTGCGCAGCCGTAGCCCTCGAGGTGCATGCCGAGCATGCCGAGCTTGCCGAACTCGAGCGCCATCTCCTTCGGGAACTCGTGGTTCTCGAACCATTCGCCGACGTTCGGCTTGATCTGCTCGCCCACGAGCTGGCGGACGGTGTGCGCGACCATCCGCTCCTCCTCGCTGAGCAGCTGCTCGAGCGCGAGGAAGTCGCGGGGATCGGGGGTGAGGGAGGTGTTCGTCATGGAATGTCCTCAGCGCTTGGGGGCGGCGGTGCCGCCGGGGGTGGGGGCGGCGGTGCCGCCGGGGGTGGGTTCGGGGACTGTGGTGACAGCGGCACTGCCGCCGTGTCTTTCGGAGGCGGCCGCGACAGCGGCGTGCCGGGCCGGGCTGTCGAGCAGGCCGATGCGGGTGGCCTGCCATTCGGTGTCGTCGTAGCGGCCGTCGTCGAGACTGCGCAGCAGCGCGCGGGTCGCGGCGAGCGCGTCCGGCGGGATCGACGCGAGCCGGTTGGCCAGCGCCAGGGCCTGCTCGCGCGGCTCACCGTCGGCGCGGTGGGTCGCCAGGCCGCCGGCGACGGCGTCGTCCGCGTCGAAGCGGTCGGCGAGCACCAGCAGCCGGGTGACGGTGGCCCGCGGCAGGGTGGCGTGGATCCTGCGGATCGACTTCGGGTTGTACAGCAGCCCGAGTTCGACGGCGGGGACCCGGAACCAGGCCCCGGCGCCGACGATGCGGGCGTCGCAGGAGGTGGCCAGCTCGACCCCGGCGCCGACGCACGGTCCGTCGATCGCGGCGACCACCGGGACCGCGCAGTCACGGATCGCGGCGGCCGCCGCGTCGAGATCGGCGTCGTAGTCCAGGTCGGCGGACGTGCCGGTGATGTCCGCGAAGTCGGCTCCGGCGCAGAACACGCGTCCGCTGCTGGTGAGCAGAACCGTCCGCACGTCCGCCGGCAGAGCGGTGAACGTGTCTCGCAGCTCCCGCAGCAGACTGCGGGACAACGCGTTCCGCCGGTCGGCGCGGTCGAGGACGACCTCGAGGACGTCCCCGTGCCGGCGCTGGGCGAGCATGCCGCCGGTCACGACACCGGCTCCGGTTGTGGCATGACCTCGACGGCGTCTAGACGCGGGACGGCCCACCGCTCACGCAGCGGGTTGTAGTCGAACGCCAGTGCCGATTCGAGGGATTCGGCCAGGTTCAGCAGGTCCGCGTCCCGGTCCTGCGCGGCGACGAGCTGGGCGCCGATCGGCAGTCCGTCGGACAGGCCGACGGGCAGCGTGATCGCGGGGGTGCCGGCCACGTTGAACGGGGAGGTGAACGGGAACGCTCCCCACAGCCAGTCCACCTCGACGCCGTCGATTGCCTCGGGCCGGTCGCCGTGCGGAAACGCCACCGTCGCAACGGTCGGGGTGAGCACCGCGTCGAAACGACCCAGGAACAGGTCGATTCGGCGGCGGAACTCCGGCAGCGCCTCCCTGGCCCGGGCGACGTCGGAACTGGCCAGCCTGTTCGCCGCCCGCAGACTGGCGTGCTCGTATGCGGTGAGCAGGTCCGGGTTCGCGAGCAGGTGCCCGCGCTCGCGCAGTTCGTCGTCGAGGACGAGCGGACCGAAGATGTCGCTCCATCCGTCGATCGGGATGTCCCGCTGCACCACCTCGTGGCCGAGATCGGACAGCACGCCCGCGACCACGTCGAGCCGGGCGGCGATCGCCGGATCCACCGGACGGCCCTCGGGCCGTGGGCAGTACGCGATCCGCAGCTTCGGCCCGGTGCGCCGCACCAGGGTGGTGTCGGCGAGGACCTCGACCATCAGACGGGCGTCGTCCACGGTCCACGCCAGGGGGCCGGCGGTGACGAAGTCGGTCATCGCCCGGAACCCGCGCTCGTCGGGGCACATGCCGGTGGTCGGCTTGTACCCGACGAGGCCGCTGAACGCGGCGGGGATGCGGATGGAGCCGCCGCCGTCGGAGCCCAGTGCCAGGGAGGCCAGGCCGGCGCCGAGGGAGGCCGCGGCGCCACCGCTGGACCCGCCGGGGGTGCGGGTGACGTCCCACGGGTTGCCGGTGTCGGGGCCGAGCCGGTTGTCGCTGGTGGCGGACTGGCAGAACTCGGGAACGTTCGTCTTGCCGGGCATGACGGCGCCTGCGGCACGCAGCCGGGCGACGACCCCGGAGTCGGAGCGGGCGATGCGGCCGCGCTGGGTGAGGGAGCCGAGGCCGGTTTCGGTGTCGGCGAGGTGGAAGGCGTCCTTGATGGACACCGGCACGCCGAGCAGCGGTCCGGTCTCGCCGGCCCGGTAGCGGGCGGCGGCGTCGGCGGCCTGCGCGCGGGCCAGCGTGGGGGTGAGCGTGACGTAGGCGTGGAGTCGGCCGTCGAGGCGCTCGATCCGGTCCAGGACCTCCTCGGTGACCTCGACCGGGTCCAGGTCGCCGCGGGCGTAGGCGCCGGTGAGTTCACGCACCGGCAGGTACAGGGGAGACTCAGCCATGCGGATGCACCCCACCCGAGATGCCGTACACCTCGCCGGTGACGTAACCGGAGTCGGGGCCGACGAGGAACGACACCAGGCCTGCGACGTCCTCAGGGCGGCCGACGCGGCCGACGAGGGACCGGTCCTCGGCGTAGCCGGAGAAGAACTCGTCGGGGTAGATCTTGCGGAGGAAGTCGTTGTAGATCAGGCCGGGGGTGACCGCGTTGACGCGGATGCCGAACTTGCCGTTCTCCGCGGCGGCGACGCGGGTGAGCGCGAGGACACCGGCCTTGGCTGCGGAGTAGGCGGCTCCGTGCTCGGTGCTGGTCTCGTAGGCGGAGATCGAGGAGATGTTGACGATTGCGCCGGAGTTGGCCTGCTGCATCAGGGGCAGGGCGTGGCGCATCGTGTGGAAGGTGCCGGTGAGGTCGACGTCCAGGCAGCGCTTCCAGGTCTCGGAGGACATCTCGGCGACCGGCTCGATCTTCGACCAGCCGGCGTTGTTGACCAGCACGTCGAGGCGGCCCTTCGTCTCGGCGATCTTCGCGACGACGGCCTCGACCTGCGCCTCGTCGGTCACGTCGAGCAGGTGGTGGGAGAACTCGCGACCGTGCTCGGCGGACAGCTTGGCGGCCAGCTCGCCGCACCGGCGCTCGTGGATGTCGGTGACGATCACGTCGAAGCCGTCCGCGGCGAGGCGTGAGGCGATCGCGGCGCCGATGCCGGCTCCGGCGGCGGCGGTGACGAGGGCAGTGGGACGTTCTTGCATGGCAAGGCCTTTCGAGGGGGGAAGGGGTGCGCGGTGCGCGGGGTCAGCCGGCGAGGGTGCGGCGGAGGAGGGCGATCGTCTGCTGGGGCTGGTCGACCAGCATCAGGTGCCCGGCTTCGGTGATCTCGGCGTAGCTCGCGTGCCCGATCGCGCCGAGGACGATGTCGGCGGCCTTCCTGGGACAGAAGTTGTCGTGGTCGGCGCCGATGATCGTGACCGGGGTGTCGGTGCCGATCTCGGCGAGGGCCGGGGTGAGCGGTGCGTCGACGAGCGCGGCCATCGCGGTGGAAGCGTTGAGGTAGCCCGCGGCGTCTCCAACGGCGGCCAGCCGGGCGGTGGTGACGGCGTCCACGTCGGAGGACGGATTGTGGAGGGCGGCAGCGGTGTCCGCGTGGAGGGCCTCGCGCTGTGCGGCCTCGTCGTTGCCGCGGAACAGTTCGATCCGGCCGGCGTAGAAGCCGGCGGCGCCGCGGCCGACGACGCTGGAGGTGCCGAGCGCGACGACCTCGGTGACCAGGTCGGGGCGCTGCGCGGCGGCGGACAGGACGACGGTGCCGCCGAGGGAGAAACCGATGCAGACGGCCGGTCCGGTGACCTGCTCGAGGAAGGCGATCAGATCGTCGCGCAGTTGCGTGAGGGTGCCGTCGCCGGAGCCGGCGGTGCTCCGGCCGTGCCCGCGCAGGTCGTAGGCGTAGGTGGTGTACTCGCCGATTCCGGCCTCCTGCACCGTGCGCCAGCTCAGGCGGTCCTCGGCGAGGCCGTGGATCAGCACGACGGCGGGCCCGGAGCCGGCGCGGGTGTAGGTGACGTCGATGTCGCGCAGTGTGACGGTCTCGGTGACGAGATCGGTGGTGCCGCTGGTCATGTCTGCTCCTGTCGAGATCATGTCTCTGAGAACGTTCTTGCGGATCTTTCCGGCGGGGGTCTCGGGCATTTCGGTGACCACTTCGATGGACTCGGGCCACAGCCGGCGCGGGACGCCGCGCTCGGCGAGCCAGCCGACGAACTCGTCGAAGCCGGGGGCGGTGCCGAGCGGCTGGAGGACGGCGCAGATCCGTTCTCCGAGGCGGTCGTCGGGGCGTCCGATGACGGCGACGCGGGCCACCTGCGGGTGTCCGGCGACGGCGTTCTCGATCTCCACCGGCGAGATGTTGACGCCGCCACGGATGATCAGGTCCTTGATCCGGCCGGTCAGCCTCAGGTAGCCGTCGGAGTCGACGATTCCGGTGTCGCCGGTGCGGAACCAGCCGTCGGAGGTGAACGAGGTGCGGTACAGCTCGTCCTGGCCGATGTAGCCGAGAAACAATGAGGGCGTGCGCATCACGATCTCGCCGTCGGTCCCGCGCGGGGCGATGGCGCCGTCCTTCGTGATCGTTTCGAGTGCCACCCCGGGCATCACCTTCCCGCAGGTTCGCGCGACGAGTTCGGTGGTGTCGCCGGGGAGGCTGGAGGTGGCGCCGCCCTCGCTCATCGCCCAGATCGCGGCGATGCGGGTGCCGGGCATCTGGGTCTGGGCGAGCTCGATCAGGCTGGGTGCGACCGGCGCGCCGCCGCAGAGGAAGACGCGCAATCCGTTCAGTTTCGGTGTGTCCGAGTCCCATTCGGCGTCCACCACGTCCTTGAGGAACGGGGTGGCGGCGACCGTGATCTCGCATCCGTACCGGTCGACCAGATCGAGTGCCCGGCGCGGGTCCCAGGCGTCCTGCAGGATCAGCGTCGCTCCGGTCATCATCGACATCCGGGCGCCGTGCCAGAAGCCGGTGCTGTGGCCGAGTGGGGAGGGCATGAAGATCGGGTGCTCGCCGGTGACCTGATAGCGGTCGATGACCATCCGGTTGTAGGCACTGAGGCCGGCCTCGGAGTGCGCGATCGCCTTCGACTTGCCGGTGGTGGACGAGGAGAACAGGATGTGCGCGAGTCCGGCCGGGTACTCGGGGACGACGGCGTCCGGTCCGTCGAAGGTGCGCCAGGTGCGGGTGCGGTGGTCGCCGTCGATCAGCAGGGCATGGACCAATCGGCCGAGTTCGGCTGCAAGAACATCGGATTCGGCAGTGAAGTCGCGTCCACGATGGGCTCGCGGCAGGATCACGGCCTTCGCCCCGACCAGGTTCGCGGTGTAGGCGACGGATTTCGGGTCGGTGGTCACCGGGAGGGTGCCCGCGACCAGTCCGGCGCGGACGACGGCCAGGTAGGCGGCCATCCACTCGGTCCAGTTCGGCAGGCAGACCACGACGACGTCGCCGGCGACGAGGCCGCGTTCGATCAGTTCGGCCTCGATCTCCGAGGACAGGTCCCACAGTTCGCGGCGGGTCAGAACGTGGTCGCGGTCGTCGCGGACGGCGACGGCCTGCGGATCCCGCGCCAGGTGGCCGCGGAAGAGGGCCAGGGGAGTCTCGGTGGTGGGGGACTCGCCGGCCGGGCACCCGTCGAGGGCGATGGTGGCGAGAGTGGCTACGCGGGAATTCACAGCGACTCCGTTTCGGTGAAAAGCCGGGTGGGGGAAGCGCAACGCGGGGAGATCGCGGCGTCGATGGAATGATTCTGTGGGGTAACCCGGCTCACAGTCAAGAGAGTGACGTCGCTTTTTTGTAAACTCTGATCATCAGTCTGTTAACCAGCTACGATTCGCGCAACGAAAAGGAGAGGTATGCCGCACGTACCGAACACCACCAAGGGGCGTCAGACTCGCACCCGCCTCCTCGACGCGGCCCGGGCCGTGTTCGCGCGTGATGGTTACGTCGGTACGACGATGAGCGGGGTGGCCACGGAGGCCGGCATGTCGCTCGGGGGGCTGTACCGGTACTTCAAGGACAAGGACGACCTGTTCTCGGCGCTGATCGCCGACACCCACGACGACCTGTTCCGGGCTAGCGGAAACCTGAAGCACCGGCTCGAGGACGAACCGTACGAGGCCCTGCTCGAATCGAACACCGGCTACCTGGCGCACTACTACGACAACCGCGACATCATGCGCACCCTGGTCGAGGCCGCCAGCGTGGATCCGCAGTTCCGGGAGTTCTGGTGGAAGATGCGCAACCGGCACATCGACCGGTTCACCACCGCGTTGAAGTCCAAGTGTGGCATCGTCGAGGTCGCCGGCCAGCCCTCCTCGGTGATGGTGGAGGCGATGGCCTGCATGGTCGAGCAGTCCGCGTACGTCTGGTACGCGCAGGACGCCCTGCAGGACCGGACGATGCCGGTGGAGCAGGCGGCGGAGGTCGTCACCCGGATCTGGTTCGCGACCTTCTTCGGCGGCGAGCGGGACTGACGACCGCGCCCGACCGAAGCCGCTCACGGCCGAGCCGGTGTCTCCTGAGGGGCGGTCATGTCGAGGCGCAGTCCCAGTAGCCGAATCGAGCGGTCCGGCTCGAGGCGGCCGGTGAGCGCGACCGCTGCGTCCGCGATCACCGCCGGGTCGTCCGTCGGCTCCGGGAGCGCCCGCCCGGTGGTGTGCGTCTCGAACGGGGCGTAGCGGACCTTCAGCGTCACCCGCACCGCGGCGCGGCCCTCGGCTCGCACGTCTGCCGTGACCCGCTTCGCGAGTGCCCGCACCGCGGCCTCGACATCGGTGCGGTCGGCGAGGTCGTGCTGGAACGTCGTCTCGCGGCCGTGTCCGCGCGCGACATACGGCTCGTCGCTGACCCGCGTCGCGCCCAACCCGCGGCCGAGCCGGCCCAGCCACGGCCCGGTGGTCGGCCCGAACGCGGCCGCGAGGTCGCCCTCGTCCGCGTCCGCCAGTTCCCGGACGGTGTGAATGCCCTGGGCGGCCAGCTTCTTCGCGGTCTTCGTCCCGACACCCCACAGGGCGGTGGGGTCGCGCCCACCCATCACCTCGAACCAGTTCTCCGCCGTCAGCCGGAACATGCCGCGCGGCTTGCCGAATCCGGTGGCGATCTTCGCGCGCAGCGTGTTGTCGCCGATCCCGACCGAGCAGTGCAGGCCGGTCGCCGCGAACACGTCGGCCTGCACGGTCCGGGCGAGCGCCTCCGGGTCCGCGGTGTCGGCGCCGAGGAACGCCTCGTCCCAACCGAGCACCTCGACCACGACGTCGAGTCCCCGCAGCGTCGCCATCACCCTCGCCGACGCCGCCGTGTAGGCCGCGGCGTCGACCGGCAGGAAGGCCGCTCCCGGCACGTGGGCGAGCTTGCGCGCCGCGACCTTGAGCGGCATCCCGGATCCGACGCCGAATTCGCGGGCCTCGTACGAGGCGGTGGAGACGACGCCCCGCTCGGTCGGGTCGCCGCGCCCGCCGACCACGACCGCCCGCCCGCGCAGCTCCGGCCTCCGGAGCACCTCCACCGCCGCGACGAACTGGTCGAGGTCGACGTGCAGCACCCACCGGTCACGTGGCGGCGAACTCATGAACCCAGTGTGCGCCGGCCGGCTCACAGTTCGGGTGGAGACCGCTCCGCTCGCTCGGTTGGCACGTGCGGATCCGGGTCGGCGTGGTCGGCGTTCGGCGCAGTCCTGCCGTCGAGCGTTTCCCGTGCGTGGTTGCCGGGCGGGTTGCGTCGGGACCTCGACCCGAGCCCCCGGTCGGGGTTGGACTCATGACACGATTGACCACATGAGTACCGGAACCCTTGTGCTGCTCCGCCACGGCGAGAGCGAATGGAACGCGATGAACCTGTTCACCGGATGGGTGGACGTCCCGCTCACGGACAAGGGTGTCGCGGAGGGCAAGCGCGCCGGTCAGCTGCTCAAGGAGCACGACCTGCTGCCCGACGTGCTGTACACCTCGCTGCTGCGCCGCGCGATCAGCACCGCGAACATCGCGCTCGACGCCGCCGACCGGCACTGGATCCCGGTTGTCCGCGACTGGCGCCTGAACGAGCGGCACTACGGCGCGCTGCAGGGCAAGAACAAGGCGCAGACCAAGGCCGAGTACGGCGACGAGCAGTTCATGCTGTGGCGGCGTAGCTACGACACCCCGCCGCCGCCGATCGAGGCCGGCAGCGAGTACAGCCAGGACGCCGACCCGCGGTACGCGAACCTCGAGCAGGTCCCGCTGACCGAGTGCCTGCTCGACGTCGTCAAGCGCCTGATCCCGTACTGGGAGGACACCATCTCCCAGGAGCTGCTCGCCGGGAAGAACGTGCTGGTCGCGGCGCACGGCAACTCGCTGCGCGCCCTGGTCAAGCACCTCGACGGCATCTCCGACGAGGACATCGCGGGCCTGAACATCCCGACCGGCATCCCGCTGCGCTACGACCTCGACGAGAACCTCAAGCCGCTCAACCCGGGCGGCACGTACCTCGATCCCGAGGCGGCCGCGGCCGGTGCCGCGGCCGTCGCCAACCAGGGCGCGAAGTAGCAACACCATGACGACGACCCGGGCCCCGCACGCGGATCCGCGGACCCGGGTCGAACGCCAGGTGAACAGCAGGAAAACAGTGCCGTTCGGCGCCGTGACGTGCAGCGAAACGCCTGCACCCGGCGCCGATCGGTGTTTTCGCGGTCGTACGATTCACTCGTGACTGTTGTTCAGGTCGTCGTTCTGGTCGCCGCCGCCGCGGTGATCGGCTACCTGGTCGGCGGGGTGCTCGTCCCGCGACTGAAGGCGCGCTACAACCGGCGCGAAGCCGAGCAGGCCGGCCTGACGATGTCCCAGGTACTCGACCTGATCGTGCTCGCCAGCCAGAGCGGCATCGCCGTCGTCGACCGATTCCACGACGTGGTCCTGTTCAACCCGCGGGCCGAGGAACTCGGCCTGGTGCACAACCGGACCATCGAACCGCGCGCCTGGGCCGCGGCGAACAAGGTCCTCGACACCGGCGAACCCGTCGAGGTCGACCTCAGCGTCAAGAACCCCGGGCGCGGCCGCGGCCGGATCGCGGTCCGTGGACTCGCCCAGCTGCTCAGCGAGGAGGACCGCCGATTCGTCGTCCTGTTCGCCGACGACGACTCCGAGGTGGCGCGGATGGAAGCCACCCGCCGGGACTTCGTCGCCAACGTCAGCCACGAGCTCAAGACCCCGGTCGGCGCGATGGGACTGCTGGCCGAGGCCCTGCTCGAATCCGCCGACGATCCCGCGTCGGTCCGGCACTTCGGTGAGCGGGTGCTGTCCGAGTCGCGGCGGCTCGGCAACATGGTCGGCGAACTGATCGCGCTGTCCCGGCTGCAGGGCGCCGAGAAGCTGCCCGACCTCGAGCCGGTCGCGGTGGACGAGGTGATCGACGAGGCCATTCGGCGCAGCACGCTGACCGCGGAGAACGCGGGCATCACCGTCACCGCGGACAAGCCGAGCGGCCTCGAGGTGCTCGGCGACCGCACCCTGCTCGTGACCGCGCTGTCGAACCTGGTGGAGAACGCGATCGCGTACTCGCCGCAGGGGTCGGCGGTGTCGGTGAGCCGATCGCTGCGCGGCGACGACGTCGCGATCGCCGTCACGGACCGCGGGATCGGCATCGCGAAGGAGGACCAGGAGCGGGTCTTCGAGCGGTTCTTCCGCGTCGACAAGGCCCGGTCCCGCTCCACCGGCGGCACCGGGTTGGGTCTGGCGATCGCGAAACACGTCGCCGCCAACCACAACGGTTCCATCACCCTGTGGAGCAAGCCCGGGACCGGCTCCACCTTCACCCTGGTCGTGCCCGCGCACACCGAGGAAGCCGATTCACCCGACGACCAACCGGCGCCCGACGCGCTCGGGCGCCCCGCCGCAACCTCAGGCAAGTCCATTACGACCATTCACCCAGAGCGACCCGGTCAGGGCGCAACGAACATGGAGGCCAACCGGTGACGAACGTGCTGATCGTGGAAGACGAGGAGTCGCTGGCCGACCCGCTCGCGTTCCTTCTCCGCCGGGAAGGATTCGAGGCGACGGTCGTCGGTGACGGTCCGTCCGCGCTCGCCGAGTTCGACCGCGCCGGGGCCGACATCGTGCTCCTCGACCTGATGCTGCCGGGTATGAGCGGCACCGACGTGTGCAAGCAACTGCGTGCCCGCTCCGGGGTGCCGGTGATCATGGTGACCGCCCGCGACAGCGAGATCGACAAGGTGGTCGGTCTCGAACTCGGCGCGGACGACTACGTGACGAAGCCGTACTCGGCGCGAGAACTGATCGCCCGGATCCGCGCGGTGCTGCGCCGCGGCGCCGACAACGACACCGACAGCGGGATTGCCGACGGTGTGCTCGAGGCCGGGCCGGTCCGGATGGACGTCGAACGCCACACCGTTCAGGTGAACGGTGAGCCGGTGACGTTGCCGCTCAAGGAGTTCGATCTGCTCGAGTACCTGCTGCGCAACTCCGGCCGGGTGCTCACCCGCGGCCAGTTGATCGATCGCGTGTGGGGCGCCGACTACGTCGGCGACACCAAGACCCTCGATGTGCACGTCAAGCGGCTGCGCTCGAAGATCGAGGCGAACCCGGCCAAGCCGGAGCACCTCGTCACCGTCCGCGGGCTGGGTTACAAGCTCGAGGGGTAGGAGGAGGGTGCCGCGTCAGCGCGGTACCACCGTTTCGCAGTCGCCAGAGGTATGGCGTTATACCCTGAGTTGCCCGGTTTTGCGGCGGAATCGACAGCAAATCCCTAGCATGTGTTGGTCACGAACACCAGCGCAAAGTGGTTTCGATTCGTGAACAAGACCACGTATGCCGTTGTATTCTCGGCGCTCAAGGAATTCTCAGGATCATCGATCGCACCGTTTCGGTGGCGGCCGCTTGACCTGCGCCAACTCCGCTTCGTGAACGCGTCACAGCTCCGCGTCGGAGCGCGTCGTACGAAGGGATTTTTGTGTTCAATCCTCCGGAGTCCCTTACCGCCCGCGTCCCGGCATCCGGCTCGGTCCCCGATGGCGTCGCCGCGTCGGCTGCCGCTCCCGCAGTCGGCCGGTGCAGCGAGCCGTTCCCGCTCTCCGCCGCTCAGCGCGGCATGTGGTTCGCCCAGCACTTGGTGCCGGACGTCCCGGTCACCATCGCGCAGTACATCGAGATCGAGGGCGACTTCGACATCGACGTGCTTCGGCGCGTCGGCCCCGCCGTCGCGCGAGAGTTCGGCACCCCCCTGCTGCGGATCGTCGAGATCGACTCCGAGCCGTACCAGGTGGTCGACGACACCCTCGACGACGAGATGCCCTACCGGGACCTGAGGGGCGAGATCGATCCGCACGCCGCGGCCATGGAGTGGATGCTCCAGGACTACTCCGCCACGATGGATCTGCTCACGGAGCGGCTGATCCGGGGCGCGGTGCTGCAGCTGGGGGACCGGCACTACTACTGGTATTTCGCCATCCACCACATCGCCCTCGACGGGTTCGGTGCGGTCACGTTCATGGCCCGCATGGCCGAGGTCTACACCGCGGCGGTCCTCGGTCGGGATCCGGCGCCGTCGGTGGCCAGTGACCTGATCGCCGTCAACGAGGCCGAGGACAAGTACCGCGAGTCCACCCGGTTCCAGTCCGACCGCGAGTACTGGATGTCGCGCGCCACCGATCTGCCCGCGCCGCTGACGCTGTCCAACCGGACCGGACGACTGGAGGTGCGCTCCCGTTTGGTCGGCGGCGCACTGCCGGACCGGATCCTCACCGCACTCGACGACGCGGTCACCCGGCACAACTCCGCGGACACCGCAATCACCGTGGCCGCGATGGCCGTGTACCTCGCGGACATGACAGGCGCGACCGCCATCGTGCTGAGCCTGCCCGTCTCCGCGCGCACCACCGCGGTGCTCCGCCGCTCCGGCGGCATGGTCTCCAATGTCGTTCCGCTGCGCATCTCCGTCACCCCGGAGACCACCGTCGGCGAGCTCGTCGCCCAGGTCGGGCTGGAGATGACCGGCGCGCTGCGGCATCAGCGCTACCGGCACGAGGACATTCGCCGCGACATCGGCGACCTCGACGGCGGGCGCGGGTTCTTCGGCCCGGCGATCAACATCATGAACTTCCACACCGAGATCACCCTCGGCAGTGAAACGGGCAAGTTCCACGTGCTCTCGACCGGCCCGGTCGAGGACCTGTCGATCAACATCTACCCGAGCGTCGTCGGGCGCAGCACCCGGGTCGATTTCGAGGCGAACCCGCACTGCTACACCGAGGACGAGCTCCAGGCCCATCACGGCCGGTTCCTTCGGGTCCTCGACCAGTTCGTCCACGCGGACGCCACCACCCCGGTCGCCGACATCGAACTGCTCGGAGCGGATGAGCGTGAGCGCCTCCTCGCATGGTCGCGCGGACCCCGCGTCCCCGCACCCGCGATGTCCCTGCTCGGGCGATTCGCCGCCCAGGTCGACGCGGTTCCGGATGTGCCGGCAGTGGTCTGCGGCGGCGAGCCGGTCACCTACTCGGAGCTGGACCGGCGGTCCTCCGAGCTGGCCGCGGAGCTGATCGACCGTGGTGTCGGCGCCGACGACGTCGTCGGGGTGATGCTGCCGAGGTCGGTGGCGTGGATCGTGGCGATGGTCGCGGTGTGGAAGGCGGGGGCGGCGTACGCGCCGATCGACCCGTCGTACCCGGCCGATCGCGTCCAGTCGATCGTCATCGACACCGCCGCGCGGTGCGTGATCGGCGAGAGCGGTCATGAGCTGACGGTTCCGGTCATCGCACCCGATGCGGCGGCCGGACGTGCGGTGACGGGCGTTGTCGACCGGTGGCGCGAGGAGCACGCGGGCCGGCGCCTGGGTTACGTCATCTCGACGTCGGGCTCGACGGGCAAGCCGAAGCCGACGCTCGTTCCGATGGCGGGCATCGAGAACACGTTGGCCTGGTACGAGAGCGAGCAGCCCGCCGAGGGCGGACTGCTGATCGCCTCGTCGCCGAGTTTCGACCTGACCCAGAAGAACGTGTGGGCGGCGCTGGCGGGAGGCCGGTCCCTGTATCTCGCTGCGGACGGTTTCGATCCCGAGGAGATCCTGGCGATCGTCGCGGGTGGCGGTGTCCGGGTGGCGAACATGTCGCCCAGCGCCTTCGGCGCGGTCGTCGACGGCGACGCCGACGGCGTGCTCGCCACGCTCGACGTGGTGTTCCTCGGCGGTGAGCCGATCAACGCCGGCCGGCTCGCCGGACTGATGGAATCCGGTGTGCGCGTGGTCAACAGCTACGGACCCACCGAGGCGTCGGACGTGGTGTCCTGCCAGGCAGCGACAGCCGCCGATGTGGCGGGTGTGCCGATCGGGCATCCGCTGCCCAATGTCGATCTGTTCGTTCTCGATCGACGACTCGATACGGTGCCGGTCGGTGTCGAGGGTGAGCTGTACATCGGCGGCATCGGTGTCGGCCGTGGCTACGGCGGCAGGTTCGACCTGACGTCCCAGCGGTTCGTCGCCAACCCGTTCGGTGAGCCCGGCGACCGGATGTACCGCACCGGCGACCTGGTCCGGTGGAACCGCGAGGGGTCCCTGGAGTACGTCGGCCGCACCGACTTCCAGGTGAAACTGCGTGGCCTGCGCATCGAGCTCGGCGAGATCGACACTGTGCTGTCCGACCATGATTCCGTCGACTTCGCGGTCACCGTCGCGCATGAGCGCGGCAATTCCACGGTGCTCGTGTCCTACGTGTACCTCGGTAACGGGCACACCTTCGACGCGGGCGCCCTGACGGCGTTCGCCGGCAAGTTCCTGCCCGGCCACATGGTGCCGTCGGACATCGTGGAGCTGACCGAGGTTCCGCTGACCGCCTCGGGCAAGGTGGATCGCAAGGCGCTGGTCGATCCGGGTGTTCGCGCGACCGCCTACCGGGCGCCGTCCAATCCGGTCGAGGCGATCATCGCCTCTGCCGTCGCCAAAGTTCTCGGACTGGACCAGGTCGGCGTCGACGACTCGTTCTTCGCGCTCGGTGGTGACAGCATCATCGCCATCCAGCTGGTCGCCCGCGCGAAGGCGGAGGGTGTTCGGTTCACCCCGCGAGACGTGTTCGAGCGCAAGACAGTTGCCGCGCTCGCCGACGTCGCCACCGAGGAAGCGGAGGAGGTGACCCTCCTCGAGCTACCGGGCGGCGGAGTCGGCCCGATGCCGCTGACTCCGCACGCCACCGAGGTGCTCGATGGGGGCGGCAACATCGACCGCTTCTACCAGGCGCTGGTGCTCACCGCACCCGACGGCCTCGATGACGAGATCCTCGCGCGCACCGTGGCCGCCGTCGTCGACCACCACGACGCGCTGCGTTCGGTGCTCGATCCCGCGGCCGGCGAACTGATCGTTCGTCCGGCGGGTTCGGTTGCACCGCAGGACATCATCACCCATGTGCAGATCACTGCCGAACCGGGCTGCGACGATTTCGACGCCGCGCTCACCGCGAGCTGCGCCGCCGCCGTGGGCCGGCTCGACGCGGACGCCGGCGTGATGCTCCAGATCGTGTGGCTCGATTCCACCGGTGCGCCCGGGCGCCTGCTCATCGTCGCGCATCACCTCGTGATCGACGGCGTCTCGTGGCGAATCCTCGTGCCGGACTTCGCCTCTGCCTGGGCGCACGTCATCTCCGGTGCCGAGCCCACGCTCGACCCGATCGGCACCTCGTTCCGGCGATGGACGCACGGTCTCGCCGAAACTGCTTCCGCTGCACAGATCCGCGACGATCTGGACGAGTGGCGCGCGATCCTCGACGGCCCGGACCCGATGATCGGCCGCCGCCGCCTCGATCCGGTACTCGACACGGGCGCGACCTCGCAGCGCGTGAACATCGAGCTGCCCGCCCACGTCACCGACGCGCTGCTCACGACGCTGCCCGCCTCCTATCGCGGTGGCGTCGCGGACGGACTGCTCGCCGCCCTCGCGCTCGCCGTCGCCGCCTGGCGCGAACGCCAGGGCGTCGACGAGCGTTCGGTGCTGCTGACCCTCGAGGGGCACGGCCGCGACGAGGAACTCATCCCGGGCGCCGACCTCTCGCGCACCGTCGGCTGGTTCACCACCTCGTATCCCGCGCGCCTCGACGTGAGCGGCATCGACTTCGACGACGCCTTCGCGGGCGGGCCCTCCGCCGGTTCGGCGATCAAGGCCGTCAAGGAACAGCTGCGCGCCCTGCCCGGCAACGGCACCGGCTACGGACTGCTGCGCCACCTGCGCGCGGATACCGCCGCCGAGCTGGCCACCGCGCCGCAGCCGCAGATCAGCTTCAACTACCTCGGCCGGATGACCACGGGCGAGGTCGGCAAGGACCTGCCCTGGGTGCCCGAGTCCGGCGCCCTCGACCTCACCGCGGGCAGCGGCGCCGGGATGCCCGCGCGCGTCGCGATCGACATCAACGCCATGGTCGAGCCCGCCGCGGGCTCCGAGACCGGCGGCAAGCTGACGGCGACCTTCGATTTCCCGTCCGGTGTGCTCACCGAGGCCGAGGTCACCGAGTTCGCCGACCTGTGGCGCGATGCGCTCCTCGCGCTCGCCACGCACGCGCGCCGCCCCGACGCCGGTGGTCTCACCCCCAGCGACACCCCGCTGGTGTCCGTCGACCAGTCCACCATCGAGTCCTGGGAGGCCCGGTTCCCGGGCGTGCAGGACATCTGGTCGCTCTCGCCGCTGCAGGCGGGCCTGCTCTTCCACGCCGGCCTGACCTCGGCATCCATGGACGTGTACACCGGACAGCTGGTGCTGCAGCTGGGCGGGTCGATCGACAGCGCCCGGATGCACCGCGCCGCGCAGCGCTTCCTCGAACGCCACGAGAACCTGCGTTCGGCCTTCGTGTACGACGCGGACGGTGTGCCCGCGCAGCTGGTGATGACGGGCTTGACCGCGCCGTGGCGTGAGGTGCGGGTCGCCGACGACGCCGAGCTCGCCGAGCTCGCGCTCACCGAGCGGACGACGCCGTTCGACATGACCGCGCCGCCGCTGATGCGCTGGCTGCTCGCCCGGAAGCCGGACGGCACCGCGACCCTGATGGTCACGAACCATCACATCCTTCTCGACGGCTGGTCGATGCCGCTGCACGTCAAGGATCTGCTGCTGCTGTACGCGATGGACACCCCGATCGCGGCCCCCGCCCGGGCCTACCGCAGCTACCTGAACTGGCTCGCGGCGCAGGACCGTGCGGGTGCGTTCGAGAGCTGGACGAACGCGCTGGAGGGCCTGGACGAGCCGACCCTCATCGCCCCCGAGTACGCGGGCCGCACGCTGTCCGCGCTGCCCGCGGCGGTGGACGCCCCGATCACGCCGCAGCTCGCCGATTCCATCGCCGATCTGGCCCGCCAGCACGGCGTGACGGTCAACACCGTCATCCAGGCAGCATGGGGAATCATGCTGTCACGCTTGCTTTCCCGTGATGATCTGGTCTTCGGCGCGACCGTCTCGGGACGTCCGGCCGAACTCGCCGGCGTCGAGGAGATGCTCGGCCTGTTCATCAACACCGTGCCGGTCCGGGTCCGGCTCGACCCGTCCGAAAGTGGCGCTGCGCTGCTCTCGCGCCTGCAGGGCGAGCAGGTGCGCCTGTTCGATCACCACCACGTCGGACTCGGTGAGCTGCAGGCCACCCTCGGTGCCGGTTCCGTGTTCGACACCCTCACCGTTTTCGAGTCCTATCCCATCGATCGCGCTGGTCTCGACGAGAACACCGACATCGCCGGGATGCGAGTGCAGGGCATCGATCTCATCGACGCCACGCACTACCCGCTGGCGCTGCTCACGCTGCTCGAGCCGGAGCTGCGCCTCACGCTGAAGTACTCGCCGGAGGTGTTCTCCGCCGCCGACGTCGAACTCCTGGCCGCGCGGCTGGCCCGCGTCCTGGCGGTGCTGAGCACCGATCCCGGCGCCCTCGTCGCGGACCTCGACGTGCTCTCCGAGGCCGAGCGGGACGCGATCCTGGTGCGGGCGAACGACACCGGCCACGACGTCGAGGACGTCACGCTGGCGGACCTGCTCGACCGGCAGGCCACGCGGACACCCTCGGTGACCGCACTCACCGACGGTGGTGCGGGCGCACTCGCCGACGACGCCGCGCTCTCGCTCACCTTCGCGGAGTTCGACGCGCGCGTGAACAGACTTGCGCGACATCTGGTCTCGAACGGAGTCGGGCCCGAGTCGCTGGTGTGCGTCGCGATGCGACGGTCCCCGCAGCAGGTGATTGCACTGCACGCGGTCGTGCGGGCGGGCGGCGCCTACGTCCCGCTCGATCCGGACCACCCGGCCGAGCGGAACCGGCACGTGCTCGACACCGCGGCGCCCGTCCTGGTGCTGACCACCACGGAGGACGCGGACGCGCTGCCCGCGGGCGTCGACGTGGTGGCGCTCGATCGGCTCGACGTGTCCGGTTGTGCCGACAGTCCGGTCACCGACGCGGACCGCACCGCACCGCTGCGTCCGCACAACACCGCGTACGTGATCTTCACGTCGGGCTCGACGGGCCGGCCGAAGGGGGTCGCCGTCTCGCACGCCGCGATCGTCAACAGGCTGCTGTGGATGCAGGACGCCTATCCGATCGACGGGCGTGACGTGGTGCTGCAGAAGACTCCGGCGACGTTCGACGTGTCGGTGTGGGAACTGTTCTGGCCGCTGATGACCGGGGCTCGGTTGGTGGTGGCGGCGCCGGATGGGCACAAGGACCCGCATCATCTGGCCGCGCTGATTCGCGACCACGGGGTCACGACCGCGCACTTCGTGCCGTCGATGCTGGACGTGTTCCTCGAGCACGCCGACGTCGCCGCGTGCACCTCACTGCGTCAGGTGTTCGCCAGTGGTGAGGCGTTGCCTCGCGCCAGTGTCGAGCGGTGGCATGCGAGTTCGGTTGCGGCGCTGCACAACCTGTACGGTCCCACCGAGGCCGCGGTGGACGTGACGTTCCATCGGACGGGTGCGGGTGATGTGGGTTCGGTGCCGATCGGTGCGCCGGTGTGGAACACCCGGGTGTACGTGCTCGACGCGCGGTTGCGTCCGGTGCCGGCCGGGGTGCCCGGTGAGTTGTATCTCGCCGGTGTCCAGTTGGCTCGTGGGTACGTGGGCCGTCCGGACCTGACTGCGGACCGTTTCGTTGCGGATCCGTTCGGTGCCGGTGGTCGGTTGTATCGCACGGGCGACCTGGTGCGTTGGAACGCAGGGGCGAGCGCAGCGACGGGGGATGTGACGGTCGGCGAGATCGAGTACCTCGGTCGTACCGATTTCCAGGTCAAGCTGCGTGGCCTGCGCATCGAGCTGGGGGAGATCGAGTCGGCGCTGCTGCGTCACCCCGACGTGGCACAGGCGGCGGTCGTGGTGCGCGGCGGCGCCGGCGGCGAGAACCTCGTCGGCTACGTCACCGCGACCGGCGACGTGGCACCGGACCCGGCCGCCCTCGCGGCGTTCGCCGCGGCGGAACTGCCGTCGTACATGGTGCCGTCGGTGTTCGTGGTCCTGGACGCGATGCCACTGAGTGCCAACGGCAAGCTGGACCGCCGGGCGCTGCCCGAGCCCGAGCGCGCCGCCACCGACTACGTCGCCCCCGCGACGGCCGCCGAGGCGGCCGTCGCCCGGGTGTTCGCGGAGCTGCTCGACGTGCCGCAGGTCGGCGCCACCGACAGCTACTTCGACCTCGGTGGCAACTCGCTGACCGCCACCCGCGCGGTGGCGCGAATCAACGCCGAGCTGGACGCCGGCATCGGCGTGCGCGAGCTGTTCGAGGCGCCGACCGTGCGGGCACTGGCCGCGGCGGTGTCGGCCTCGACCGGCTCGGCGCCGGCGATCCCGGTGGCCGGTCCCCGGCCGGACCGGCTGCCGCTCTCACCCGCGCAGTCCCGGATGTGGCTGCTCAACCGCATCGACACGACTTCCGGCGCCTACAACATCGCGGCCGCGCTGCGGCTGTCCGGCACCCTCGACGTCGACGCGCTGCACGCCGCGATGGCCGACCTGATCGCGCGGCACGAGGTGCTGCGTACCGTGTACCCGGACTCCGCGGACGGCCCGCAGCAGTTGATCCTCCCGATCGACTACGCGGGTCCCGATCTCGCACCCGTCGACGTCGACCCCGCCGACCTGTACGGTGCGGTCGCCCGGCTCGTCGCCGAGGGCTTCGACGTCACCTCCGACGTGCCGCTGCGGGCGGCTGTGCTGCGGGTCGCCCCCGACGAGTACGTCCTCGTCCTCGTCGTGCACCACATCGCGGCCGACGGCTGGTCCATGCAGCCGCTCGCCCGCGACCTGATGGTGGCCTACACCGCCCGGCGTGGCGGTGTCGCGCCGGACTGGACTCCGCTCGCCGTGCAGTACGCCGACTACGTGCTGTGGAAGCTGGCCACCCTCGGCGCCGAACAGGACGCCGATTCGGTTGCAGCCCAGCAGATCACCTACTGGACCCGGGCGCTGGCAGGCATCCCGGAGCGGCTGGAGCTGCCGACGGACCGCCCCCATCCGCCGATGCCGTCGTACCGCGGCGGAACGGTGCACGCCGAGGTCGGCGAGACCACCCTCGCCGCGCTGCGCGAGCTCGCGCGGGAGACCCGGTCGACGCCGTTCATGGTGCTGCACTCCGCTCTCGCGGTGTTGCTGGCCCGGCTGAGCGCGAGCACCGACATCGCCATCGGCACCCCGGTCGGTGGCCGCGGTGCCGCGGCACTCGACGACGTCGTCGGCATGTTCGTCAACACCCTCGTGCTCCGCACGCAGGTCGAGGCAGGCATGTCCTTCCGCCAGGTGCTGGATGCGGCCCGGCAGGCGGATCTCGACGCCTTCGCGAACGCCGACGTGCCGTTCGAGCGCATCGTCGACACCGTGCCCGGTGCACGATCCACGGCCCACCATCCCCTGTTCCAGGTGATGCTCGCAGTCGAGGACGGTCCCGCACCGGGAATCGAGCTGCCGGATCTGACCGTCTCGCTGGAACCGATGGACTTCGAGGTCGCGAAGTTCGACCTCGCCGTCGCGTTCGCCCCCGACTCCGAGTCCGGTGCCCGGCTCACCTGGTCCTATGCCCGCGACCTGTTCGACGACGAGTCGGTGGAGGCGATCGCGGACCGGTTCACCCGACTGCTCGACGCCGTGCTCGCGGACCCGTCCGCCGTGGTCGGTGACGTCGACCTGTTCGCGGCCGGCGAGCGGGACGCGGTCGCGGTGCACTCCGGCGGTCCGGCCCTGCCCGCCGCCACGATCGCCGACCTCCTCGCCGCCGGCGCCACCGCCGGCGCGGATTCGGTCGCGGTGGAGTTCGAGGGCGGACGGCTCACCTACACAGAACTCGACGAGCGCTCGAACCGGCTGGCGCGCATGCTGATCGGACGAGGCGTCGGTCCCGAGTCGACGGTGGCGCTGTCGTTCCCGCGCACCGTGGACTCGGTCGTCGCGATGTGGGCGGTGACCCGGTCCGGGGCCGCGTTCGTGCCCGTCGACCCGGGCTACCCGGTCGAGCGGATCGAGCACATGATCACCGACTCGGGGGTGGTGTTCGGTCTCACCGACCGCGCGAACCTCGACCGGCTGCCGGGCGGGGTCGAGTGGCTCGCGATCGACGGCGACGACGTCGCCGCCGCGATCGCCGCGCTGCCCGCCGCTCCCGTCACCGACGACGAGCGCACCACGCCGCTGTGCCCCGAGCACGTCGCGTACATGATCTACACCTCCGGCTCGACCGGTCTGCCGAAGGGCGTCGTCGTCACGCACACCGGGCTGTCGGCGTTCACCGCGTCCGCCCGCGCCGACATGCTCGCGGGACCGGACTCGCGGATCCTGCGGCTGGCCTCGTCCAGCTTCGACGCCTCCGTGTTCGAACAGCTGCTGACCTTCAGCGCCGGCGCAACCCTGGTGATCGCCCCGCCGGAGGTCATCGCCGGTGAGGAACTGGCCGCGTTCGTCGCGGACCGGTCCGTCACCCACGTGCTCAGCGCCCCGGCCGCTCTCGGCACCGTGGACCCGGCGCGCTGGCCGAACGTCGAGCTGGTCGCGGTCGGCGGCGAGGCGTGCCCGCCGGACCTGGTGGAGAAGTTCGCACCCGGTCGCCGCTTCCTCAACGCCTACGGTCCGACCGAGACCACCATCGTGGTCACCTTCACCGGTCACCTCGCCACCCCCGCCGACATCACCATCGGTGCCCCGATCCAGGGCGCCGAGGCGATGGTCCTCGACACCCGGCTGCGGCCGGTGCCGCTCGGGGTGACCGGCGAGCTGTACATCGCCGGCCCCGGACTGGCGCGCGGCTACCGCGGCCGCCCGGGACAGACCTCGGATCGCTTCGTGGCCAACCCCTTCGGCACTCCGGGCGACCGCATGTACCGCACCGGCGACCTCGTGCGCCGGGACCCGGCCGGCAACTACGACTACCTCGGTCGCGCCGACGCGCAGGTCAAGGTCCGCGGCCTGCGTGTCGAGCTCGGTGAGATCGAGGCGGCCTTGGCCCGCCACGACGACGTCGCCACCGCCGCCGCGTCCGTGCACCGCGACGGTGTGCGCGGCGACCAGATCGTCGGCTACGTCGTCCCCGTGGCCGGCGCCACCGTCGACGTCGCCGAGGTGCTCGCCACCGCCGCGGAGCACCTGCCGCGGGCGCTGGTCCCCACGACGGCGATGATCCTCGACTCCATCCCCACCACGCCCGCGGGCAAGGTGGACCGCGCCGCGCTGCCGGACCCGGTGTACGCCCCGCGCGAGTACGTCGCGCCGCGCACGGTGACGGAAACGATGATCGCCGACATCTACGCGGAGGTGCTCGGTGCCGAGCGGGTTGGCGCCGACGACAACTTCTTCGACATCGGCGGCAACTCGCTGACCGCCACTCGCGTCGTCGCGCACGTCAACGCCGCCTTCGCGACGGCGGTCGCGGTGCGGGAGGTGTTCGACGCGCCGACCGTCGCGGCCCTGGCCCAGGTGGTCGAGTCGGCGGGGTCCTCGGACCGGCCCGCCCTGGTGGCGGGCCCACGGCCGGAACACATTCCGCTCTCGCCCGCGCAGGCCCGGATGTGGATCCTCAACCGCTACGACCCCGAGTCGGTGGCCTACAACATCCCGCTGGTGTTGCGGCTGTCGGGCGACCTCGACGTCGCCGCGCTGCAGGCCGCGGTCTCCGACCTCGTGGAGCGGCACGAGGTGTTGCGCACCGTGTACCCGGACACCGAGTCCGGTCCGTACCAGCTGATCCTGCCCGCGTCCGGGGCGAGCGCGGCGACGGGGCATGTCTTCGAGGGCGCGGTGCTGCCGGATCCGGTCGTCGTCGACGACGAGCAGGCGCTGCGCGCCGCGATCTTCGCCGAGCTCTCCCGCGGATTCGACGTGACCACGTCGGTTCCGATGCGTGGCAGCATCTTCCGGTTCGGCGACGACCACGTGCTTGTGCTCGTGGTGCACCACATCGCCGCCGACGGTGCCTCGGTGCCGCCGCTCGCCCGGGATCTGGTGACGTCCTACACCGCCCGCACCGCAGGCGCAGCGCCCGGCTGGTCGCCGCTACCCGTGCAGTACGCCGACTTCAGCCTCTGGCAGCACACGGTGCTCGGTGCCGACGACGATCCGGAGAGCCGGGCGTCGCAGCAGGCCGAGTACTGGCGCGAACAGTTGCGCGGGGCACCGGAACTGCTCGAACTGCCCCTGGACCGGCCACGCCCTGACGTCGCGTCCCTGCGCGGTGACGTCGTCGAGGTCGACTGCCCGGAGGAACTGCTGGGCCGGATCGACGACCTCGCCCGCGACCGCGGCACGACCCGGTTCATGGTGCTGCACGCCGCGCTGGCGGTCCTGCTGGCGCGGCTGAGCGCGAGCACCGACATCGTGCTCGGTACCCCGATCGCCGGACGTGTCGAGCGGGACCTCGGTGATCTCGCCGGGATGTTCGTCAACACCCTCGCGCTGCGCACCGAGGTGGATCCGGGGGCGAGTTTCACGGACCTGTTGGCCGCGGTCCGGGAGACGGACCTCGCGGCCTTCGGCAACGCGGATCTTCCGTTCGAGCGGCTGATCGACGTGCTGCGGCCGGCCCGGTCGCAGGCGTACGCGCCGATCACGCAGGTCAGCCTGTCCACCGAGCACCAGGAAGTCAGCAGTCTCGACCTGCCCGGCCTGCACATCGAGGTCGTCGACCTCGAGATCGTCCCGGCGAAGAACGACCTGCAGGTGACGGTCTACGAGCGGACCGGCCGGAGCGGTGCGACGGTGTCGTGGACCTATGCGACGGACCTGTTCGACCGGTCGTCGGTGACGGTGTTCGGTGATCGGTTCCTGCGGGTGCTCGAGTCCGTCGTCACGGACCCGGCCGTGGTGGTCGGCGACATCGACCTCCTCGACGACGCCGAGCGTGAGCTCGTGGCCCCGGAGGCGATTCCGGCGCTGCCACAGGCGCTGCTGCCGGACCTGCTGACCGCCGGCCTCCGGACGTCCGCGGACGGAGTCGCCGTGGTGTTCGACGGCGGCGCGCTGACCTACCGCGAACTGGACGAGCGCTCGAACCGGTTGGCACGCCTGCTGATCGACCGCGGCGCCGCGCCCGAACATGCGGTCGCGGTGTCGCTGCCGCGGTCGGTGGGCGCGATCATCGCGCTGTGGGCGGTTGCGAAGTCGGGTGCGATCTTCGTGCCCGTCGACCCGACCTACCCGGCGGATCGGATCGCGCACATGCTGTCCGATTCCGGTGTCGCGCTGGGCCTCACGGACCTCGCCCATCGCGAGGAACTGCCCGCCGAGGTGCAGTGGCTGGCGCTGGACGACACCGAGCTCGACTCCGCGTGCGCCGCGATGTCCCCGGAGCCGGTGACCGACGCCGACCGGCGCACTCCGCTGCTGCCGGATCACGCCGCGTACATCATCTACACCTCCGGATCGACCGGCCTGCCGAAGGGCGTGGTCGTCTCGCACACCGGCCTGGCGATGTTCGGAGTGGACGCCCGCCCGGAGTTCGGGGCGACCGCGGCGTCCCGGGTCCTGCGGTTGTCCTCGTCGAGCTTCGACGCCTCGCTCTTCGAGCAGATCCTCTCGTTCAGTACGGGAGCGACCATGGTGGTGGCGCCGCCCACGGTGATCGGCGGCGACGAGCTGACCGAGCTGCTGCGCCGCGAGAAGGTCACCCACGTGATGGCGGCACCTGCCGCCCTCGGCACCGTCGACCCGGCGGTGCTGCCCGACCTGGAGTTCGTCGGTGTCGGCGGCGACGTCTGCCCGCCGCACCTCGTCGACCAGTTCGCACCCGGTCGCACCTTCCTCAACGGGTACGGGCCGACCGAGACCACCATCGTGGTCACCCTCACCGAGCCCCTGACGAGCCGGGACGAGATCACCATCGGCGTCCCCATTCAGGGTGTGCAGGCGATGGTGCTCGACGCGCGCCTGCGGCCGGTTCCGCTGGGTGTCGTGGGTGAGCTGTACCTGGCGGGGCCCGGCCTCGCCCGCGGCTACCACCGCCGCACCGGGTTCACCGCGGAACGCTTCGTGGCCAACCCGCACGGCGGCCCCGGCTCGCGGATGTACCGCTCCGGTGACCTCGTGCGGCGCGACGAGCAGGGCCGCCTCGACTACGTCGGCCGCGCCGACGCCCAGGTCAAGATCAGGGGCCTGCGGGTCGAACTCGGCGAGGTCGAATCCGCTCTGACGCAACACGAGTCGGTGGCGGACGCGGTGGCGTCCGTGCACCGCCACCCGACCGCAGGCGACCAACTCGTCGGCTACGTCGTCCCGGTCGACGGGGCCGTGATCGACACCGCGGAGGTGCTGGCCGTCGCGGCCCAGCACCTGCCCCGCAACCTGGTTCCCGCTGCACTGGTGGTGCTCGCCGAGATTCCGACCACGCCCGCGGGCAAGGTGGACCGGCGCAGCCTCCCGGCCCCCGAGTTCTCCTCCCTCACAGCGGAATACCGCGAGCCGACGACGGAGACCGAGCGTCTGGTCGCCGCGGTGTACGCCGAGGTGCTCGGCGTCGAACGCGTCGGCGCCGACGACGACTTCTTCGCGCTCGGCGGCAACTCGCTGTCCGCGACGCGGGTCGTCGCCCGACTGGGTGAGGCGCGGGGAACGTCCGTGGCCGTGCGGATGCTGTTCGACGCGTCCGTCGTGCACGCGCTCGCGTCGGCGCTCGCCGCGCAGGTTCCCGGCGAGGGCCGGCCCCCGCTCGTCGCCGGACCGCGACCGGACCGGATCCCGCTGTCGACGGCGCAGTCGCGGATGTGGTTCCTGAACCGTTTCGACGCCGCGTCGGCCGCCTACAACATTCCGCTGGCCCTTCGGCTGACCGGTGACCTGGACGTCGACGCGTTGCAGGCCGCCGTACGGGACGTGGTGCGGCGCCACGAGACGCTGCGGACGGTCTACCCTGACTCGGCGGACGGGCCACATCAGGTGGTCCTGCCCGCGGAGCAGATCGAACTCGACCTGACCCCGGTGCCCGTGTCCGCGGACGCGATCGCCGCCGAGGCGCTCGCGGTTCTCGGTACCGGATTCGACGTCACGACGGGTGTCCCGGTCCGCGGCAGGCTGCTGCGCGTCGAGGCCGACGGCGGAGCCGTCACCCGGGACACTGCCGAACACGTCCTGCTGATGGCGGTGCACCACATCGCCGCCGACGGCTTCTCCGTCGGCCCGCTGGCCCGCGACGTCGTGATCGCCTACGAGTCCCGGCGCCACGGCGCCGAGCCGATGTGGTCGCCGTTGGCGGTGCAGTACGCCGACTACACGCTGTGGCAGCGGGAGATGCTGGGCTCCGAGGACGATCCCGGGTCCCGTGCGGCACGGCAGATCGAGTTCTGGCGTGACGCCCTCGCCGGTCTGCCCGACGTCCAGGAGTTGCCGACCGACCGGGTTCGGCCCGCCGTGCGATCCGGTGCCGGCGCGCGCGTGGAGTTCGCGATCGACGCGGATCTCGCGGTGCGGCTGCGACAGTTCGCCGCGGCCCGCGGCGTGACGGTCTTCATGGTCGTGCACACCGCGCTCGCCGTCCTGCTGAGCCGCCTCGGCGGTTCGGGCGACATCGCGGTCGGCACCCCGGTCGCCGGTCGTGGCGAGCAGGCAGTCGACGACCTGATCGGCATGTTCGTGAACACCCTCGTGCTGCGCACACAGGTGGATCCCGGAGCGACCGTCGAGCAGACGCTCGCCGACGTCCGCGACTCCGACCTCGCCGCGCTCGGACACGCCGACCTGCCGTTCGAACGGCTCGTCGAGGTGCTCGCCCCGACCCGGTCGACCGCGTTCACCCCGCTGTTCCAGGTGATGCTCTCGTTCGAGAACTTCGGGTCGGCGCCGGTGGACCTGCCCGGACTGACCCTCGCTCCACTCGAATCCGACCTGACCGTCGCCAAGTTCGACCTGTCGGTGACGGTGTCCGAGGATGCGAGCGCGAACGGCGACCTACCCGCGGCGATCACCTACGCCACGGATCTGTTCGACCGCGGGACGATCGAGACCGTCGCGGACCGGTTCCTCCGCATCCTCGATGCGGCCGTCACGGCCCCTGGAACCGTGGTCGGTGACATCGATCTGTTCGGGGCGGGGGAGCGTGAGCGGGTGCTGGGGTGGTCGCGTGGTCCGCGCGTGCCCGGGCCCGAGACGTCGCTGCTCGGGCGGTTCGCCGCCCGGGTCGAGGTGACTCCGGACGCCCCGGCGGTGGTGTGCGGCGGGGAGTCGGTCTCCTATGCGGAACTCGACCGGCGTTCGACGGGACTGGCCCAGGAGCTGATCGGTCGTGGCGTCGGTGTCGACGATGTCGTCGGCGTGATGGTGCCGAGGTCGGTGTCGTGGATCGTGGCGATGGTCGCGGTGTGGAAGGCGGGGGCGGCGTACGCGCCGATCGATCCGTCGCATCCGGCGGAGCGGGTCGAGTCGATTTTGGTGGACACTGCGGCGCGGTGCGTGATCGGCGAGGCCGATGGTGAGCTGACGGTTCCTGTCATCGCGTGTGATGCGGTGACCGGACCTGTGGCGGTGAGCTGGTTGGACCGGTGGCGTGAGGAGCATGCGGGGCGTCGTCTGGGTTATGTGATCTCGACGTCGGGTTCGACGGGTAAGCCGAAGCCGACGTTGGTTCCGATGGCGGGTATCGAGAACACGGTGGCGTGGTACGAGAGTGAGCTGCCCGCCGAGGGTGGGTTGCTGATCGCGTCGTCGCCGAGTTTCGACCTGACCCAGAAGAACGTATGGGCGGCGTTGGCGGGTGGCCGCGCCGTGTATCTCGCGTCGGACGGTTTCGATCCCCGGGAGATCCTGGAACTCGTTGCCGGTGGCGGTGTTCGGGTGGCGAACATGTCGCCCAGCGCCTTCGAGGCGGTCGTCGACGGAGACACCGACGGCGCGCTCGCCGGGCTCGATGTGGTGTTCCTCGGTGGTGAGCCGATCAACGTCGGCGCGCTCGCGGCGTTGATGGAATCCGGTGTGCGGGTGGTCAACAGCTACGGGCCGACCGAGGCGTCGGATGTGGTGTCCTTCCAGGCGGCGACGGTTGCGGACGTGGCGGGTGTGCCGATCGGTCGTCCGGTGCCGAACCTCGACCTGTTCGTCCTCGATGGTCGGTTGAACACCGCTCCGGTTGGTGTGGAGGGTGAGCTGTACGTCGGTGGTGTCGGTGTCGGGCGTGGTTATGGTGGGCGGTTCGATCTGACGTCGGATCGTTTCGTGGCCAATCCGTTCGGTGAGTCCGGTGATCGGATGTACCGCACCGGCGACCTGGTGCGGTGGAATCGGGAGGGATCTCTCGAGTACATCGGGCGTACCGATTTCCAGGTGAAGTTGCGGGGGCTGCGGATCGAGCTCGGCGAGATCGAGTCGGCACTGCAGTCGAACCCGGACGTCGACCGCGCCGTCGCGGTTGTGACCGAATCCGTCGCTGGTGGCCAGCTGGTCGCGTACGTCGTTCTCGAGCCGGGTAAGGCGCCCAGTGTCCGGGACATCAAGGCGTCCGCGGCGCGACTCCTGCCCTCGTACATGGTGCCCGCATCGATCGTCGTCCTCGACGACTTCCCGCTGAGTCCCAACGGAAAGCTCGATCGGCGCGCCCTGCCCGCACCCGACGCATTCGGCGGCGCTGTCGAATACGTCGCGCCCAGAACACCGTTCGAAACTGCGGTGGCCGACGTGTACGCCGAGTTGCTCGGTGTGGAGCAGGTCGGCGCCGACGACGACTTCTTCGCGCTCGGTGGCAACTCGCTGGTCGCGACCCGAGTGATCGCACGCGTGAATGCGGCACTGGGAGTGACGGTCGGGGTGCGCGAACTGTTCGAGGCGCCGACGGTGGCCGGGCTGGCGCTTCGCGCCGAGCTCGCGCCCCGGTCGGCGTCACTGCCCCCGCTCGTCGCGGGGGAGCGCCCGACGCGGATCCCGTTGTCCCTCGCCCAGTCTCGAATGTGGCTCCTGAACCGATTCGACACGGCGTCGGCCGCGTACAACATTCCGCTCGCGGTCCGTATGAGCGGCGACCTGGACGTCGCGGCGCTGCAGGCCGCGGTGCGGGACGTGCTGGCGCGGCACGAGTCGCTGCGGACGGTGTTCCCGGATTCGGCGGACGGCCCGCATCAGGTGGTGCTGCCGGTCGATCAGGTGGATCTCGACCTCGAACCCGTCTCCGTGGCGGCGGAGGCGGTTGCCGCCGAGGCGCTGTCGGTGGTGGGTGCCGGGTTCGACGTCACGGCGGCGATCCCGATTCGTGGCCGTCTGCTGCGCGTCGCGGCCGACGAACACGTCCTGGTCCTGTCGGTCCACCACATCTCCGCCGACGGCTTCTCGTCGCAACCGTTGGCACGGGACATCGTCGTCGCCTACGAGTCGAGGCGGAACGGACTCGCCCCGGCGTGGACGCCGCTGCAGGTGCAGTACGCCGACTTCACACTGTGGCAGCACGAGGTACTGGGATCGGAGGACGACCCGCAGTCGCTGGCCGCGAAGCAGATCGAATTCTGGCGCACCACCCTGCGTGGGATCCCCGACGTGATCGACCTGCCCACCGACCGGCCGCGACCGGCGGTTCGTTCCGGCCACGGCGACCGCGTGGCCTTCACGCTCGACGCGGACGTCACGACCCGGCTCCGGGACTACGCCGCGGAGCAGGGCGTGACGGTGTTCATGGTCGTGCACGCCGCGTTGGCGCTGCTGCTCAGCCGGCTCTCGGCAGGCAGGGACGTCGTGGTGGGCACGCCCGTCGCCGGACGCGGCGAGCAGGCCCTCGACGACCTCGTCGGCATGTTCGTCGGCACCCTGGTCCTGCGAACCGACGTCGATCCGGCCGGCTCCTTCCAAGACCTCCTCGCCGGCGTCCGGGACGGTGACCTGGCAGCCTTCTCGAACGCAGACCTGCCGTTCGAACGGCTGGTCGAGGTGATGGCGCCGCCGCGATCGACCTCGTTCACGCCGCTGTTCCAGGTGATGCTGGCGTTCGAGAACTTCGCCTCGGGCCCGATGGAACTGCCGGGACTGACGCTGACGCCGCTCGACTCCGATGCGGTCGTCGCCAAGTTCGACCTGGGGCTGTCGGTGTCGGAGACAGCCGACGCCGACGGCTCGCTCCCCGCGGCGATCACCTACGCGACCGACCTGTTCGATCGCGGCACCGCGGAGAAGGTCGCGGAGCGGTTCGTCCGGATCCTCGACTCCGTCCTCACCGCACCGCAGATGCCCGTCGGTGATGTCGAGATGCTCGGTGTCGACGAGCACGCCGCGGTGCCGTTGCGGGTGCCGGCGTTGCCGTCGGCGCTGTTGCCGGACCTGCTGACTGCCGGGGTCGACGCCGGTGACGTCGCGGTGGTGTTCGAGGGCGGTGAGCTGTCGTACGCGGAGTTGGATGCGCGGTCGAATCGGTTGGCGCGTGCGTTGATCGGTCGTGGTGCGGGTCCGGAGCGTGCGGTCGCGGTCGTCCTGCCGCGGTCGGTGGAGTCGCTCGTGGCGTTGTGGGCGGTGGCGAAGGCGGGTGCGGTGTACGTGCCCGTCGATCCGTCCTACCCGGAGGACCGGATCGCGCACATGATCTCCGATTCGGAAGTCGCGCTCGGGTTCACGGACGAGGCCGGGTTGGCCGCGATGCCCGCCGGTGTGGAGTGGCTGACCGTCGACATGGCGGATGAGGGTGATCAGTCGTCGGCGACGGTGACGGATGCGGATCGTCTGAGTCCGTTGCGTCCGGATCATGCGGCCTACGTGATCTACACGTCGGGTTCGACGGGTATGCCGAAGGGTGTCGTGGTCACCCATTCCGGGTTGTCGTCGTTCGCCGCGCAGGCGCGTCCGGAGATCGGGGTGACGGCGTCGTCCCGGGTGCTGCGGTTGTCGTCGGCGAGCTTCGACGCGTCGCTGAGCGAGATGATCCAGTCGTTCAACGCGGGCGCGACGATGGTGGTGGCGCCGCCATCGGTGATCGGCGGCGACGAGCTGACCGACCTGATGGCGCGGGAGCGGGTCACGCACGTGATGACGGCGCCTGCGGCGTTGGGCACGGTGGATGCGGCACGGTTGCCGGATCTGGAGATGGTCGGCGTCGGTGGTGACGTCTGCCCGCCCGCTTTGGTGGAGCAGTTCGCGCCGGGTCGCCGTTTCCTCAACGGCTACGGCCCGACGGAGACGACGATCATCGTCACCTTGACGCAGCCGCTGTCGGTGGGTGACCGGATCACGATCGGTCCGCCGATCCAGGGCGTGGAGGTGATGGTTCTCGACAGCCGCCTGCATCCGGTTCCGCTGGGAGTGGTGGGTGAACTGTACGTGGCGGGTCCGTCGCTGGCGCGTGGCTACCACCGGCGCAGTGCCCTGACGGCTGATCGGTTCGTCGCGAACCCGTTCGGGGACAGTGGTTCCCGGATGTACCGGACAGGTGATCTGGTGCGGCTCGATGCCGACGGCCTGTTGGACTACGTGGGTCGTGCGGATGCCCAGGTGAAGCTGCGCGGCCTGCGTGTCGAGCTGGGTGAGGTCGAGGCGGCGCTGTCGCGGCATGCGGATGTGTCGGTGGCGGCGGCGACGGTGCATCGTGCCGGGTCGGCGGGTGACCTACTCGTCGGGTACGTGGTGCCGGTCGCGGGTGCGACGGTGGATGTGGCCGAGGTGCTCGCGGAGGCGGGTCGGCATCTGCCGCGGTCGTTGGTGCCGGCCTCGGTGACGGTGCTCGATGCGATTCCGATGACACCTGCGGGCAAGATCGACCGACGTGCCCTTCCCGAGCCTGTCCTGGTGGCACGTGAGTTCCGTGCCCCCACAACGGAATCGGAGGCCCTTGTCGCAGACGTCTTCGCGGAGGTTCTCGGCGCGGAACGAGTCGGGGTCGACGACAACTTCTTCGACCTCGGCGGCAACTCGCTTTCCGCGGTCCGGGTCGCCAGCAGGCTCCGGGAGGAAACCGGACGGGACGTGCCGTTGCAGTGGCTGATGACCGACCCGACGCCCGCGTCCATCGCGGACCGGATCGACAACGACGCCAGTGACGCGGACGCGGCACTGCAGGTGGTGTACCCGATCCGCGCCGCGGGGACCGAGGCGCCGCTGTTCTGTGTCCACCCGATCGTCGGTCTCTCCTGGTGCTACACCGGTCTCGCGCAGCACCTCGGTACCGATCGGCCGGTCCTCGGTCTCCAGTCGCCGACGATCGCCGAGGACGGCCCGCTGCCGGCCTCGATCGACGAACTCGCCGAGCGATACGTGACCGAGATTCGGCGGATCCAGCCGCACGGTCCGTACCACCTGCTCGGGTGGTCGCTCGGTGGCGCGATCGCGCACGCGATGGCGGTGCGGTTGCAGCAGGCAGGCGAGGGCGTGTCCAGCCTCGTCATGCTGGACAGCTTCGCCGAACTTGCAGAGGCGGCGGACGGCGCACCGGCAACGGCCGGAGCGTCGACGATCGCCGAGGATCTGCTCGCCGGCCTGGGGATGGATCCCGACTCAGTGGGCGATCAGTTCGACTTCGCCGGAACGGAGTCTCTCGACGGAATCGACCTGAGCGCCATCGCGCAGGTGCTTCCGCTGCTCGGTGGCCCGCTGTCGGCGCTCACCGAGGAGCGCGTCGAGCGGATGCTCGCGAGCGCACGGCACAACTCCGAGCTCATGGACCGTCATCGGCCGGGGGTGTACGAGGGTGACGTGCTCTACTTCACCGCGGCACGCGACGACTCGACGGGCACCCGGGGCGCGCAGACGTGGCGTCCGTACGTTCTGGGCGAGATCGAGAACCGCGCGGTCGACAGCACACACTGGCAGATGACGTCGCCCGATGCGCTCGAGACGGTCGGTCCGGTCACACGCGAGCACCTGTCGGCGCGTCGGCAGAGCCTGGACGCCGCCGCCGTCGACGGCATGGTCCGACAGTGAGGATTCCGACAGTGAGGATGTAGGTGGGTCGGTCGCTCGACCCGATCGCGTCAGTCGACCGGGTCAGGGCGCCGAGCGCGCGACGTGGCCGCCCATCCGGGCGGCCACCCGCTTTCAGAGGCGACCCGCGTGGGGACGATCCCGAAGCCGGGCCGCCGCCGGGCGGGAACCCATTCCGGACTCAGATGTACAGGTAGAGCGGGCGGATCGGGTTGGCGAGAAGGCGGAGGTCGTGCGGGGCGCCGTTCGCGTCGTACTGCCTGCACTCGTGGATCTGGACGTAGTGGCCGTCGCCTCGACACTCGATCTTGCGCGTGGCGCCGTACGGGCTCAGGATGAGCGGCTTGTAGGTGTTGGCGCCGAACAATGCGCTCGGATCGAGTGGGGCGACGAAGTAGTCGGTTCGGTCGCGAACCGCGTTGAAGCCGTACGGGTCGTCGGCCGCATCGGCCGACGCGCCCGGCGCAAGGGACAGCGCGGTTCCGACGACCAGTGCGGCTGTGGCCAGGGTGCGAGTGAGCATGAGCGTCCTCCTACCGGAGGGAGGGGCAGGCGCACCCTCCTGATCGGTAATCGGGAACGCGCAGACCGACCGTTACGTTCGGTGATCTTGCGGTGCGGCCCGGTCAGGCCTCGGTCGCCGGCCGGGGCAGCCGGGAGGCGGCCTTCGCGTCCCGCGCCGCGGTGGTCGCCGGGTGCACCGCGATCAGCCCCAGACCGGCGCGCCGACGGCAGTGCTTGACCAGCTCCTCGTAGGCGGGCGCACCGAGCAGTTCCGTCAGCTCCGGGCCGTAGGACTGCCACACGGGCTTGGTCCCGACGTGGGCATCCGGCGACCCCGAGCAGTACCAGTGCAGGTCCGCGCCGCCCTCGCCCCAACCACGGCGGTCGTATTCGGTGATCGTGGTCTTGAGGACCTGCTCGCCGTCGGGACGGTCCACCCACTCCTGGGTGCGGCGAATCGGCAGCTGCCAGCACACGTCCGGCTTGACCTCCAACGGCTCGATGCCGTTGCGCATCGCCATCAGGTGGAACGCGCATCCGATGCCGCCGTCGAATCCCGGCCGGTTCAGGAAGATGCACGCACCCTTGTACCGCCGCGTCCGGACCGCGGGCTCGTCGTCGAGGTCGTCCTCCTCGACATATCCCTTCTTGCCGAGTCCCTTGTCCATGAACTGCCAGTCCGCGGGAGTGAGCATGCTCACGCAGCGGTCGAGTTTCTCGCGGTCCTCCTCGTCGGACAGGAACGCGCCGTGCGAGCAGCAGCCGTCGTCGGGGCGGCCCTCGACGGTGCCCTGGCATGCGGGGGTGCCGAACACGCACGTCCAGCGGGAAAGCAGCCAGGTCAGGTCGGCGACGATCACGTGTTCGGGGTTCGCCGGGTCGAGGAACTCGATCCATTCGCGCGGGAAGTCGAGGTCCACCTCGGGGGTGGGCGTCATCTTGAAGGAGTACGGGGCGGCGCCTGCTGTCACAGTGCCAGACGGTAGACCCAGTACCGTGGTCACGTGCGGTTAGGGGTACTCGACGTCGGAAGCAACACCGTCCACCTTCTGGTGGTCGATGCGCACAGGGGTGCGCATCCGACCCCGATGAGTTCGACGAAGGCGACGCTGCGGCTCGCCGAGAACACCGACGACGCAGGCGACATCACCGTCGTCGGCGCGGATCGGCTGGTCGCGGCGGTCGCTGATTTCGCGTCCATCGCGGCGACATCCGGATGCGGCGAGCTGATGGCGTTCGCGACGTCCGCGGTCCGGGACGCCAACAATTCGGAAGCGGTGCTCGCCCGGGTCCGCGCCGAGACCGGCGTGAACCTGGAGGTGCTCTCCGGTGTCGACGAGGCGCGGTTGACCTTCCTGGCGGTGCGCCGCTGGTTCGGCTGGAGCGCCGGCCACATCCTGAACTTCGACATCGGTGGCGGCTCGCTGGAGTTGACCGCGGGTGGCGACGAGGACCCGGACGTCGCGTTCTCGCTGCAACTCGGCGCGGGACGACTGACCCGGGACTGGCTGCAGTCCGACCCGCCCGGCAAACGGCGGATCGCGGTGCTGAGGGACTGGCTCGACGCCGAACTCGTGGAACCGGCCAAGGAACTGCGAGCGTCGGGCGTCCCCGACCGGGTGGTCGGAACCTCGAAGACGTTCCGGTCTCTCGCGCGACTCACCGGGGCCGCGCCTTCCGCTGCAGGACCGCGGGTTCGGAGGACACTGACCGCGAGCGGTTTGCGTCAGCTGATTGCGTTCATCTCCCGGATGACGGCGTCGGACCGCGCTGAGTTGGAGGGTGTGAGCTCGGACCGGTCGCAGCAGATCGTGGCCGGTGCACTGATTGCGGAGGCGAGCATGCGGGCACTGTCGGTGGACGAGTTGGAGATCTGCCCCTGGGCGCTGCGCGAGGGTCTGATCCTGCGCAAACTGGACACGGACATGGGTGGCGAACTGGTGGTGGCGCGATGAGCGAGCAGAGCGAGAACACCGGCCAGATCTCCGTGGCCGAGCTGCTCGCCCGCAACGGCCAGCAGGTCGAGTCGCGCGGCGGTCGCCGGCGCCGCGGCGCCGCGGGTGGGATCAGCGTCGCGGAACTGACCGGCGAGCTGCCGGTCCTGTCCGACGGCACGCTCCCGCCGCGCAACCGTCGCGCCGCGCCCGACACGGACGACGAGGCAACCGGTACGCCGGCCGTGGGCGCCGCTGTCACTCCGGCGCAGCCGGACGTCCCGGTGAAGGCGCCCGAGATCAGCGCCCCGGAGACGAAGGCCCCCGAGGCGAAGGTGCCCGAGGTGAAGGTGCCGGAGGTGAAGGCACCGGAGATCAAGGTGCCCGAGATCAAGGCGCCGGAGGCGAAGGCGCCGGTGTTGCCGACAGCTGCCGGCGTGGAACCGACGATCGACCGCACCCAGTCGATCCCCGCGCTGCGGCGGGCCGTGCTCGCCAAGGCGGACGCCGATCGAAAGGCCGCCGCCGACCGGGCAGCAAAAGACAGCGCGCCGTCGACCCCGGCCGCGCCGGCGAAAGCCGCCGCGACCACACCCTCGCCGACGAAGACCGCCGCGGTGACCCCAACAACGGCCGGGAAGGCAGCCGTGGTCGACACGGCATCCGAAGCCGAGAAGACCACGGTTGTGCCCGACGCCGGTCGCGCGTCCCGACCCGAGCCCCCCGCGACCGCGCCGGCCGCGAAGGTCCAGCCCCCGACCGCGCCCGCCGCGACGGTTCAGCCCTCGACGGCACCGGCCGCGAAGGTGGAGCCCTCGGCCGAACCGAAGTTCAAGCCGTTCAACGGGACGCCCGCGGTCCGCGAGCCCGCGTTGCTGTCCGGCTCCAGCCTCGAAGCGGATCTGCTGCGTCAGGCGCGCAGCGCGCGCACCGAGTCCATCGACGAGGCACGAGCGCTGGTCCACACGACCGGTGAGTCCCCGCGCGTCGTCGACACCCCGGACCCGGCCGAGGCCACCGAGGTGACGTCCGCCGCGACGGGCGCCGCCGCGAAGGCCACCGACACGAAGGCCACCGACACGAAGGCCACCGACGGGGCGGTTCGTGCGGACCGCGCGGACGCAACGTCGGCCGACAAGGCTCCTGCCGGCGGTGCGGTCCGCCAGTGGGCGATGCTTGCCGGTCAGGCCGTCGTTGCGATCGTCGCGGGCGCCCTGCTGTTCAAGGGCTTCGAGAAGCTCTGGGACTCGCTGCCGTGGGTCGCCCTGGTGCTGGCGGTGCTGGTGATCGCGGGGCTGGTCGCGGTCGTCCGCATCCTGCGGCAGACCGAGGACCTGCTGAGCCTGCTCATCGCGGTGATCGTCGGCGTGTTCGTCACGATCGGCCCGCTCGTGTTCGTGCTCAGTTCGAGCTGACGGCCGTGGCGGGAAGCGGCGGGCCGGGTCACCGGCCCGCGGGTCGGGCCCACCGGATCCTCGTCGGATTGTCGACGGCGTCGGTCTACCCACAGAACACCGAGTCGGCGTTCGAGTTCGCAGCCGAACTCGGCTACGACGGTGTGGAGCTGATGGTATGGGCGGAGTCGGTCAGCCAGGACATGGCCGCGGTCAAGCGTCTGGTGCGCAAGTACGCGGTCCCGGTGCTGGCCGTGCACGCCCCCTGCCTGCTGATCTCGCAGCGAGTCTGGGGTGCCGATCCCGTCGCCAAGCTCGAGCGGTCCGTCCGCGCCGCGGAGACCCTCGGCGCCCGGACCGTGGTGGTGCATCCGCCGTTCCGCTGGCAGCGCCGGTACGCGGACGGGTTCGCGGACCAGGTGGGTGACCTCGAGCAGCGCAGCGGCGCGACCGTCGCAGTGGAGAACATGTTCCCGATGCGGGCGGACCGCTTCTGGGGTGCGAAATCGAAGTCGGCCGAGCGGCTCGAGAGGCGCGGCGGTCCGGGACCGGGAGTGTCGGTGTTCGCGCCCTCCTTCGACCCGACCGATGTCGGGCACGAGCACTACACGCTCGACCTGTCACACACCGCGACCGCCGGGATGGACGCGTTCGCGCTCGCCGGCCGCATGGGCGGTGGGCTCACCCACCTGCACCTGGCCGACGGGCGAGGCGCCTCCGCCGACGAGCACCTGATCCCTGGGCACGGCAACCAGCCGTGCGCGGAGCTTTGCCGGTCGCTCGCGGCGTCCGAGTTCGACGGTCACGCGGTGCTCGAGGTCAACACCCAGAACGCGCGCACCCGGGCCGAACGCAAGTCGATGCTGGCGCAGTCGCTGGCGTTCGCCCGCGAACACCTCGCCCGGTAGGGGCGGGTCAGAGGGCCGCGACGGCCGCGGTGATCGTCGCCACTCCGGACACGATCAGTCCGGCGACGAGGACGGCGAAGCCGGCCCACACCGAGCGCATCCAGCCGTTCGGGCGTTCCGGGTCGGTGCCGAGGACGGACAGGAAGAATCCGGCGGGGACGAAGATCGCGGCGCTGAGCACCAGGACGGCGCCGAACGTCGACCACCCGCTGCCGACTCCGGCGGCCCGGGTGAGCAATGCGACCACGAGACCGAGGGTGACCAGGACGCCGGCGTGCGCGTGCCCGGCTCGGAACATCGTCTTCTGCAGGTCGTTCGCGCCGTGGGCTCCGGTCACCACCCGGAGCATGAAGGTGCCGCCGAAGGCGATACCCACGACGGTGAGCAGGGTGATACCGGTGACGAGGGCGAGAACTGGGTCCATCACTGGCTCCTCGGGTCGGAGAAGTGCTTTCGGACGGGATTGGATAGTATCGATATCCAGTATTGGATAGTATTGGTATCCAATCGGTTCGCGTCAAGGGTTGACCCGAACGACGACAGAATCATTCGAGGAGGTACCCGTGCGCATGTCGGAACTCGTCGCCCGCTCCGGGGTGCCACTCGCGACGATCAAGTACTACCTGCGCGAACACGTCCTCATGCCCGGCACGGCGACCAGCGCCACCCAGGCCGACTACGGCGACGAACACCTGCACCGACTCGCCCTGATCAAGGCCCTCGCCGGCGCCGGCCTCCCGATTCACAAGATCCGCCGCATCGTCGACCTGATCGAGGAACCCGGCGACGACGTGCGCGACACCATCGGCCACGCCATCGCGATTCTCCCGCCCTACCCCGACGGACCGCCACGGACCGACCACCCCCGTGCCCGCCGGACACTCGAACGGCTCGGGCAGGTCTACGACCCGGGCTACCCCGCCGTCGACCAACTCGAACGGGCCCTCGAGGCCGTGGAGAACGTCGGCATCCCGATGACCGACGAACGCCTCGACGCCTACGGCAAGCACATCCGGGGCATCGCCGAACTCGACCTCGCGCTGATGCCGACGGACTCCCCGCAGCGCGCCGTCGAGTACGCCGTCCTCGGAACGGCCGTCTACGAACCCGTGATCGCCGCGATGCGCAGGCTCGCCCACCAGGACATCTCGGCCCGCCGCGGTGAGAATCTCGCGGCCCGCCGCGGTGAGAATCTCGCGGTCCGCCGCGGTGATGTCGCGGGCCCCACCACCGAACACGCACGTAAGGACAACAGATGACCGAGGTCAAGACCCTCACCTCCACCCGGCCGTTCACCGAGTTGACCGCCCTCACCGATCTCGGCGAGGGCGCGTACGGGGCGCACATCGACCCGATCTGGACGATCGGGCCCAAGGTGCACGGCGGTTGCATGATGGCGGTCTGCGCTGCGGCCGCCCGCGATGCCGTCCGTGGCGCCGCGGACGGCGCGACCGCGATGCAGCCGGTCGCGGTCAGTGCGAACTACCTCGCCGCACCGGACCCCGGCGACGTCCGGCTGGTGACCACCGTCCGCAAGCGTGGCCGTCAGGTCTGCCTGGTGGACGTGGACCTGCTGCAGGGGGACCGGGTCGCGGTCTCGGCGGCCGTGACCCTCGGCGTGCCCGACACCGCCGAGCCCCGGCATCGGGAGCCGCTCGCCCTCGACGCGTTGCCCGCCGAGCCGACCGCGGACTCGGCGGTCATCACCGACGGCCACCCGATGGCCGAGATCGTGCACGTGGCCAAGGGATGCGACCTGCGGGTCGACCCGACCGCCGCGCGGTTCCTGACCGGCGAGCGGGGTGACCCGGTGAACCGGATGTGGGCGCGCCCGCTGGCCGAGGACGAGGCCGATGCGGACACCGCCGCACTGTTCGCGATCATGCTCGGTGACATCAGTGCCCCGGTGACGATGAACCGCGGCATGTTCGGCTGGGCCCCGACCGTCCAGCTGACCACCTACCTGCGCCGCCGCCCGGCCCCGGGCTGGCTGCGCGTGATGGCCAGCGCGCAGGTGATCGGGGACACCTGGTTCGAGGAGGACCACCTGGTGCTCGACTCCAGCGGGCAGGTGGTCGTGCAGAGCCGCCAGCTCGCGATGATCCCCAAGCTCTGACGGCCGGGCAGGGCTGACGGGTTTCGCCCGAGCCGTGCATGGCAGGCTTTCGGTCATGACGAGAATCGCAGTGATGGGTGGCGGCAGGATCGGCGAGGCCCTGATCGCGGGCCTGGTGAAGGCGGGCCACGCACCCAAGGACCTGGTCGTCGCCGAGCAGTACCCGCCCCGCGCGCAGGAACTGGCCGGGCAGTACGGCATCCGGACCACCACCGTGGCGGACGCCGCCGACGGTGCCCACGTCGTGGTGATCGCGGTCAAGCCCGCCGACGTCGACGCCGTGATGACCGAGCTCGGCTCCATCGACCTCGACGGCGACGTCGAGCAGCTGGTCGTCACGCTGGCCGCGGGGATCCCGACCGCCCGCTACGAGAGCAAGCTGCCTGCCGGGTTCCCCGTCGTGCGGGTCATGCCGAACACGCCGATGCTCGTCGGCGAGGGCGTCAGCGCCATCGCCGCGGGTCGCTACGCCACCGCGGAACACCTCGAGCAGGTTCGCGAGCTCCTCGGTGCGGTCGGCAAGGTCGTCACCGTCTCCGAGTCGCAGCTCGACGCCGTCACCGCGGTGTCCGGTTCCGGTCCCGCGTACCTCTTCCTCGTGGCCGAGGCGATGATCGAGGGGGGAGTCGGACTCGGGCTCACCCGGGCCGTCGCCACCGAACTCGTCGTCCAGACGATGGTCGGATCGGCGGCCATGCTCGACGGGTCGGGCAGTACCGCGAACGAGCTGCGCGCCGACGTCACGTCGCCCGGTGGGACGACTGCGGCCGGCGTCCGGGAGCTGGAGCGGGGTGGCCTGCGGACCGCGTTCAACGACGCGCTGGCCGCTGCGAAGCGACGTTCCGCGGAACTCGGTGCTGGTCCGGAATGAAATCCGATACCTCACACCCGTCGCAGTAACCCCACCTGTCCCGTTAAGCTCGGGGCAGCACGTGCGTGTCTGTTCCGCCGGAGGGGAAGCCGGCGGCGCGACACGTGCCGGAGGTATGCAAATGGTGTCCACAGACAAGTCGAAGGGATCGGGTGCGGAGAATCAACCCGTCCTGGGCGGCACACAATTCCTCACCGTTGCCGAGGTGGCGGCGTTGATGCGCGTGTCGAAAATGACGGTGTACCGACTGGTGCACAGCGGGGAACTACCCGCCGTACGGGTCGGAAGGTCGTTCCGGGTGCACGCGAAGGCCGTGCACGACTACCTGGAAACGTCCTACTTCGACGCCGGCTGACAGTCCGGTTTCGATCCGCCCGCGGCGCCCCGGTACGATGACTACTCGTCGTGCCAGCCAGCCGGGTGTCGTCAGGCGCTGGGCTTACGGCTACGAGGCCACAGCGCCAGGTTGGTTTGCGCCAACCGAACGCACGTACGTCACCGGCGTGCGCAGGAACGCTAGAGAAGAACGTGAGGAACTCCCGCCATGGGTTCAGTGATCAAGAAGCGACGCAAGCGCATGTCGAAGAAGAAGCACCGCAAGCTGCTTCGTAGGACTCGCGTGCAGCGTCGGAAACTCGGCAAGTAGTCCGCTCGAGTTTCGAGCGGGGCTCGCCACTGTCGTGGGTCGAACTCGATGCCCGCCACCGTTTCTTCGGTGGCGGGCATCGCGTGCATTCGGGGTTGCCCCGGGACGAATCGGGCATTTCGTGAGTCGGTCGTCCGACCATTTCGAACTAGTTTCGGAGTCTGTCAAAACACCTGGCAGACGGGCGGTTTCGAGCTCGTTAAGTTTTTGAACGGCGCCGCCCGAACCCGCTACGCTCGACGGTGACCGATCGGTGACGGCTTCGAAACACGGGCAGGGGTGGTCGTGGCAGGTGATCGCGGGGTGCAGCCCCCATCGGTGGTGCTGGTCACCGGAGCCAGCCGGTTCCTCGGCGGATACCTCGTGGCGAGGCTGGCGCAGGACCCCGCCGTCGAACGCGTCATCGCCGTCGACTCGAAATCTCCGACGAAGGACATGTTGCGCCGGATGGGCCGGGCCGAGTTCGTCCGCGCCGACATCCGCAACCCGCTGATCGGCAAGGTGCTGCGCGGCGCGCGAGTGGACACGGTCGTGCTCGCCTCCACGATGGTCAAGCCGCCCAAGTCGGGTAGTCGTACCGCGATGAAGGACATGAACATCCTCGGCGCGATGCAGCTGTTCGCCGCCTGCCAGAAGTCGCCGGACGTCCGCAAGGTGGTGGTCCGGTCGTCGGCCGCCGTCTACGGCAGCAGCGCGAAGGACCCGGCGAAGTTCAGCGAGGAGATGAGCGCCCGGAAGCCCCCGAGCGGGGGATACGCGCGCGACAGCATCGAGGTCGAGGGCTACGCCCGCGGGCTCGGACGCAGGCGGCCGGAGATCGCGGTCTCACTGCTGCGGATGGCGCCACTGATCGGGCCGAACCTGCACGGGTCGGTGGCCCGGTACCTGCAGTCGCCGGTGGTGCCGACGGTCCTGGGCCGGGACCCCCGGATGCAGCTGCTGCACGAGGAGGACGCGCTCGCCGCCCTCGAACGGGCCACCCTCGCCGGACCGGCGGGCACCTTCAACATCGCCGGTGACGGGGTGGTGATGCTCACCCAGGCGATCCGCCGGGCCGGCGGCGTCGAGGTCCCGATGCCGTTCCCGCTGCTCGGTTCCATCGGCCGGATGCTCCCTGGCGCCGGGCTCCGCGGCTTCACCAGGGAACAGCTCGACTACTTCCACTTCGGGTGCGGACTCGACACCACCCGGATGCGCACCGAACTCGGATTCGAACCGCGGTGGACGACACTGCAGGCACTCGACGACATGATCGGTGGCGCGGCGAACCGGCCACTGGTGAGCAAGGAGTGGCTGAGGTCGGTGGAGACAGGAATCCAGCACATGGTCGGCGTCGGTGAAGGAGCACGATGAACGAGGTCGCCAAGGTCATTCCACTACGTGGTGACGCCGCCCGCGCCGCCCGCGCCGCCCGTGGCTCCACCCGGACGTCGCGGCTCGAACCGTCCGATCCGACCGAGCTGTTCCCGTCGCACGCCGCGGAACCGACCCCTTCCGCGTCCGGGTCGCTGACCGGGTCGTTGCGGGATGCGGCCCGCGATCTGGTGGCGGATCAGGTCGTGGCGACGGCCGAGTTCATCCGGCGCAGGCTGACGGGCGACTACCAGGTCGACGACTTCGGGTACGACCCGCACTTCGCGGAGAACATCTGGCTGCCGCTGCTGCGTCCGCTGTTCGACTCGTGGTTCCGGGTCGAGGTGCGGGGCATCGAGAACGTGCCCGACGAGGGCGGCGTGCTGGTGGTCGCGAACCACGCCGGTGTCGTGCCGATCGACGGACTGATGACCTCGGTCGCCATGTTCGACCACCACCCGGCGCATCGTCCGCTGCGGATGCTCGCCGCGGACCTGGCTTTCGAGATGCCGGTCATCGGCACCGTCGCCCGCAAGGCGGGGCACACCCTCGCCTGCAACCCCGACGCCGAGCGACTGCTGCGCGGCGGCGAGGTCGCCGCGGTGTTCCCGGAGGGGTTCAAGGGCATCGGCAAGCCGTTCAGCGAGCGGTACAAGCTGCAGCGGTTCGGTCGCGGCGGGTTCGTGTCGGCCGCGCTGCGCGCCGGTGTCCCGATCGTGCCGTGCTCGATCGTCGGCTCGGAGGAGATCTACCCGAAGATCGGCGAACTCAAGTCGCTCGCGCGGCTGCTCGGCATGCCGTACTTCCCGGTGACGCCGTTCTTCCCGCACCTGGGACCGCTCGGGATGATCCCGCTGCCGTCGAAGTGGTACATCGAGTTCGGGGAACCGATCCGCACCGACACCTACGACCACGCGGACGCCGAGGATCCGATGGTGATGTTCGAACTCACCGACCACGTCCGCGAAACGATCCAGCAGACCCTCTACCGGCTGCTCGCGCAGCGCCGGAACGTCTTCCTGGGTTAGCGCAGCGGTTCCGTCCGCGGGTTAGCGCAGCGGAGCCGCCCGTTGTTCGGGCACGTCAGTGCCTGCGGCGGCTGACGACCGCGGCCAGCGCGCCGCCTGCCGCACCGAGGACGAGGGCGGTCGGGACACCGATCTTCGCGGCCTTGCGCCCCGTGCGGTAGTCGCGGATCTCCCAGCCCCGGTTGCGTGCGACCTCCTTCAGGTCGGCGTCCGGGTTGATCGCGACGGCCGTGCCGACCAGTGACAGCATCGGGACGTCGTTGTGGCTGTCCGAGTAGGCGGTGCACCGCTTGAGGTTCAGGCCCTCGCGCACGGCGAGGGTGCGCACCGCGTGCGCCTTGCCCGCGCCGTGCAGGATGTCGCCGACGAGCCGGCCGGTGAACTTGCCGTCCTCGGACTCGACGACGGTGCCGAGCGCACCGGTCAGGCCGAGGCGCTTGGCGATCACCTGTGCGAGTTCGACGGGCGTGGCAGTGACGAGCCAGACCTGCTGGCCGGCATCGAGGTGCATCTGTGCGAGCGCGCGGGTGCCCGGCCAGATCTTGTCGGCGATGAGCTGGTCGTAGATCTCCTCGCCGAGCCGGGTGAACTCCGCGGTCTCGCGGCCGGCGATGAACGCGAGTGCCTTCTCCTTGCCGGACGCGACGTCGTCGCTGTTCTCCTTGCCCGTGACCCGGAACTTGAGCTGCTGCCAGGCGAATCCGGCCATGTCGCCGAGGGAGATGTACTTGCGGGCCGCGAGACCGCGAGCGAAGTGGATGATCGATGCGCCCTGGACCATCGTGTTGTCGACGTCGAAGAACGCGGCGGCGGTCAGGTCGCGGGGGATCGCGGACTCGTCGGTGGGGCCGGTCACACCGAGGTCGACGGCGGTGTCGGCCTCGTGCAGGGCGAGGGCGGCGTCGGCGCTGGCCTCGCCGGCCAGGTTCGCGCGCAGCTGCGCGTCGGTCGGTCCCAGCGGGTTACGCCCACGGCGCCGCACGCGCGACCAGCCGGCACCCATTCCCGCACCGGTCGGCCCTGTCAGCCCAGGCACTCGCACCTCCTGTGGTTGGCAATCCTGGGTAACCCTATCCCCCGATTCGAGGGTGCACCGGGCGGACGGGCCGGGCAACGGCGGCGCTGTGATGTCCGTCTCCGCTGGTGCCGCCGAAGCGGCGCGACGCGGGTGGCAGGGTGGTGGCCATGACGGCCACGACGCACACCATCACCCTCCTGACCCGGGCCGGCTGCGGCTCCTGCGTCGCGGCCCACGAGCGGCTGGTGCCGTTGTGTGAGGAATTCGGCATTCCGCTCGAAACCGTCGACGTCGACGAGGCGGCGGCCCGTGATCCGGAACTGCGGGCCGAGTACGGCGACCGTCTTCCCGTGGTGCTGCTCGATGGTCGTGAGCACAGCTACTGGGAGGTCGACGAGGTTCGGCTGCGCTCGGATTTGACAATCTGAGGGCGAACGGCTCGCCCCGACTTTCGGTCGCTGTGCAGGTCGCGGCGGGTTGAGCAACTTTGTGCATGGCTTCACAAGCAGTTACCGTGGGTGGGAACATCCCCCCGGATCAAACTGAGTTCCGGTCGTGTGCATGGCCGGACGAGGAGCCAAACGAAGTGAGCGAACAGCACCAGTCGCATGGGTTCTCCGCCCGTGGCGTCGCCGGGGCTGATGCGACCACTCGTGCCGAGGCGGCCTCGTCGGGCGCTCGGGCGCAGGGCACCGTGAAGGACCTGCCGCAGGCCACGGTCACCCGGCTCGCCACGTACCTGCGGGTGCTCGGGGTGATGGCCGACGACGGCATTCTCATCGTGTCGAGCGAGGAACTCGCGACCGCGTCCGGGGTCGGCTCGGCGATGCTCCGCAAGGACCTGTCCTTCCTCGGCCCGAACGGCGTCCGCGGTGTCGGCTACGACGTCACCCGGCTGCGGGCCCGGATCGAGGCGGCGCTCGGGCTGGACCAGGGGCACCGCGTGGTGCTCGTCGGGGTGGGGAACCTAGGGCAGGCACTCGCCCGCTACGGCGGATTCGGTCGCCGCGGTTTCACGATGGTCGGCCTGTTCGACCGCAGCGCGGACCGGATCGGCGTCGACATCGACGGTTTGACCGTGCGCGACGTCGCGGAGCTCGAGGTCGCGTGCCGTGAACTCGACGCGACGATCGGCGTCGTCGCCACCCCGGACGAGGTTGCGCAGCAGGTCTGTGACGGCCTCGTCGCCGCCGGTGTCCGGTGCATCATGAGTTTCGCGTCCGCCCCGCTGGAGGTTCCGGCGCACGTCGAGCTCCGCCGGGTGGACATCGCGGTGGAGATGCAGGTGCTGTCCTTCAACAGTGCCCGCAGGAGCGAGGCCGACGCCGCGAAGGCGGCGGTGGGTCTCGCGGGCCGGGCGCCGCGGGCCGCCGCACGTTCGACTTCGAAAGACCTGGGTTCGACAAAGAATGGATCGGTGATCGCACCGTGAGTGTTCTCCTGGTCGGGATTTCGCATCGAAGCGCTCCCGTCTCCGTCCTCGAGCGGGTGGCCGTCGCGGACGCCGATCGGCCGAAGCTGATCGACAAGTTGCTGGCCTCCCCGCACGTGTCGGAGTCGATGATCGTCTCGACGTGCAACCGGGTGGAGATCTACGCCGTCGTCGACGCCTTCCACGGCGCGCTCGCCGACGTCGGCGAGATGCTCGCTGCGCATTCCGGCCTGGACCTGAACGACCTCACCAAGCACGCCTACGTCCGCTACAGCGAGGCCGCGGCAGAGCACCTGTTCGCGGTGGCGAGCGGTCTCGACTCGATGGTCATCGGGGAGCAGCAGATCCTCGGCCAGATCCGCACCGCGTACGCGGTGTCCGACACGCAGAAGGCCGCCGGCCGGGTGCTGCACGAGCTCGCGCAGCAGGCGCTGCGGGTCGGCAAGCGGGTGCACTCGGAGACCGGTATCGACCGCGCAGGCGCCTCGGTGGTGTCGGTGGCGCTCGACCGGGCGGCGACGGTCCTGGCCGGTCGCGACTCGGACGAGTACGGGCTGACCGGGAAGACGGCGATGGTCGTCGGTGCCGGGTCGATGGGTGGTCTGTCGGTCGCGCACCTGACCCGGAACGGCATCGGCCGGGTGATCGTCGCCAACCGCACCCGCGAGCGGGCCGAACATCTCGCGGACACCGTGCGTGCGACCGGTGTCGATGCCTCGGTCGTGGACCTGTCCGATCTGGCGTCCGCGCTCACCCAGGCGGACGTGCTGGTGGCGTGTACCGGCGCGGTCGGCGCGGTGGTCACCCTCGCCGACGCGCACATCGCGCTCGCGTCGAGGAACGCTGCCGAGCGTCCGCTGGTGATCTGCGATCTGGGTCTGCCGCGGGACGTGGAGCCTGCCGTCGCCGGGTTGCCCGGGGTCACGCTCCTCGACATCGCGACCATGAAGGCCGACCCGGGTGCAGGCGCCGCGGCCGCCGATGCGGACGCGGCGCGCGAGATCGTCGCCGGCGAGCTCGCCACCTACCTGGCCGGTCAGCGGCTCGCGGAGGTCACTCCCACGGTGACGGCACTGCGTCAGCGCGCCGCCGAGGTGGTGGAGAGCGAACTGATGCGGCTCGAGTCGCGGCTGCCCGGTCTCGACGACCCGCAGCGGGACGAGGTCGCCCGCACCGTGCGCCGCGTGGTCGACAAGCTGCTGCACGCCCCGACCGTGCGGATCAAGCAGCTCGCGACGACGCCCGGCGGTGACGCCTACGCGGCCGCCCTGCGTGAACTGTTCGAGTTGGCGCCCGGACGCGCCGAGGCGGTCGCCGCCCCGATGGAGATCCGGGCGGTCGAGCTCGCCGACAACTTCACCGCCGGACGCGGTGACGAGGATGCGGTGAACTGGTGGAAGGGCATGCAGGAATGAACGTGACCACCCCCCTCCCCGGAGACCGGACGCCCGGCACCGACGCGCCCCGCAAGACCCTGCGCATCGGCACCCGCGGCAGCCTGCTCGCCACCACCCAGGCCGGGACCGTCCGCGACGCCCTGATCGCGGCCGGGCACCCCGCCGAGCTGGTGATCATCACGACCAAGGGCGACGTGACCGCAGGCCCGGTGCAGCGCATCGGGGTCGGGGTCTTCGTCGCGGAACTGCGTGAGGCCCTGCTCGCGGGCGAGGTCGACGTCGCCGTGCACTCGTACAAGGACCTGCCGACCGTGCAGCCCGCCGATCTGGTGATCGCCGCCGTGCCGCCCCGCGAGGACCCGCGCGACGCGCTGGTCGCCCGCGACGGTCTCGTCCTCGGTGAGTTGCCGCCGGGGTCGAAGGTCGGGACGTCCGCGCCGCGCCGCCGGGCGCAGTTGCGTGCACTGGGCCTCGGTCTGGACATTCAGCCGCTGCGCGGCAACATCGACACCCGCCTCGGCAAGGTCGAGTCCGGCGAGCTGGACGCGATCGTCATCGCCAGGGCCGGGCTGTCCCGGATCGGGCGGTTGGACGCGATCACCGAGTCGATCGAGCCGGTGCAGATGCTGCCCGCGCCGTCGCAGGGTGCGCTCGCCGTCGAGTGCCGGGCCGACAACCCCGACCTCGCTGCGGTGCTCGCCGAACTGGACGATGCCGCGACCCGCGCGGCCGTGGTGGCCGAGCGGGCCCTGCTGGCGGAGCTCGAGGCGGGCTGTACCGCGCCGGTCGGCGCGATCGCCGAGGTCGTCGAGTCGCTGGACGACGACGGCCGGGTGATCGAGGAACTGTCGGTGCGCGGATGCGCGGCCGCGGTGGACGGATCGGACTCGCTCCGCGCCTCCGCCGTCGGATCGCCGGACCGCGCCGAGGAGTTGGGGCGCGCGGTCGCCCGTGAACTCCTCGACCTCGGTGCGCGCGAGCTGATGGTCGCCGCCGAAGCCGAGGACGGTGCCGCCGATGACTGATCCGACCTCCCGGCGGGCGAAACGGTGCGCGCGACCACCGCGCACCGATCCGCTCGCCACACCCCCCAACGCTTCACCCCCGAACACCGGCATCTTGAACGCACTGGAGAACAACCGATGAGCCGAGTCCGAAAGAACACCCCCGGACGGATCCTGTTCGTGGGATCGGGCCCTGGAGATCCCGCCCTGCTCACGGTCCGCGCCCGCGACGTCCTCGCCAACGCGACGCTCGCCTTCACCGACCCCGACGTCGACAAGGGCGTGACCGCGCTGGTCGGCACCGCGCTGCGGGTCAAGGGCGTGGAGGAGGATCCGGAGAACCCGATCTCCGAGGTCCGTCCGGCACTCGGCGAGCCCGCCGAGGTCGCAAAGACCCTGGTCCACGAGGCGAAGGCCGGGCACGACGTGGTGCGCCTGGTGTCCGGCGACCCGCTGACCACCGATTCGGTGATCGCGGAGGTCAACGCCGTCGCCCGCACCCAGGTCGTGTTCGAGATCCTGCCGGGTCTGCCGTCCGGGTCCGCGGTGCCGAGCTACGCCGGCATGGCGCTCGGGTCCGGGCACACCGAGGCCGACGTGCGCGGCGAGGTGGACTGGGCCGCGCTGGCCGCGGCGCCCGGACCGCTGGTCCTGCACGCGAGCGCCGCCCACCTGGCCGAGACGGCGAGCGCACTGGTCGAGCATGGCCTGGCGCCGCAGACCCCGGCCGCGATCACCGTCCGCGGCACCACCCGCCAGCAGCGCACCGTCGAGGCCACCCTCGCGACGCTGAACGAGGCGGGTTCGGAGCTGGTCGGGTCACTGATCGTCACCGTCGGCAAGGTCGTCACTCACCGCAACAAGATGTCGTGGTGGGAGTCGCGGGCGCTGTACGGCTGGACCGTGCTGGTGCCGCGCACGAAGGACCAGGCCGGGGAGATGAGCGATCGGCTGGTCACGCACGGCGCGATCCCGATCGAGGTCCCGACGATAGCGGTCGAGCCGCCGCGCAGCCCCGCGCAGATGGAGCGCGCCGTCAAGGGTCTGGTCGACGGCCGCTACCAGTGGGTGGTGTTCACCTCCACCAACGCGGTCCGCGCGGTGTGGGAGAAGTTCGAGGAGTTCGGGCTGGACGCCCGCGCGTTCTCGGGCGTGAAGATCGCGTGTGTCGGGCAGGCCACCGCCGACAAGGTGCGCAGCTTCGGCATCAACCCGGAGCTGGTGCCGTCGGGTGAGCAGTCCTCGGAGGGCCTGCTGGCCGAGTTCGCCCCGTACGACGACGTTTTCGACCCGGTCAACCGGGTGCTGCTGCCGCGCGCGGACATCGCCACGGAGACCCTCGCGGAGGGGCTGCGTCAGCGTGGCTGGGAGATCGACGACGTGACCGCCTACCGGACCGTGCGGGCGGCGCCGCCGCCGGCCGAGACCCGCGAGATGATCAAGACGGGCGGTTTCGACGCGGTGTGCTTCACCTCCTCGTCGACGGTCCGGAATCTGGTCGGTATCGCCGGAAAGCCGCACGCGCGCACCATCGTTGCGTGCATCGGCCCGAAGACGGCGGAGACCGCCATCGAGTTCGGTCTGCGGGTGGACGTGCAGCCGGAGACGGCGCAGGTCGGTCCGCTGGTCGAGGCACTCGCCGAGCACGCCGCGCGACTGCGTGCCGAGGGCGCGCTGCCTCCTCCGCGCAAGAAGTCGCGTAGGCGCTGACGCACCTGTGAGTCCTTGTGGCCCCTGGCGGGCCGCAAGGACTCACAGGCCCGACGAAGGAGGGCCCCTCTTTGTTCCCGGCCGAACGACCACGCCGTCTGCGCAGCACCAAGGCGCTGCGCCGGCTTGTCGCCGAAACCTCGCTGGAGCCACGGCATCTGGTACTGCCGATGTTCGTGGCGGACGGCGTCGACGCGCCGCGTGAGATCACGTCGATGCCGGGCGTGTACCAACACACGCTCGACTCGCTGCGTGTCGCCGCCACCGAGGCGGTGAACGCCGGGGTGGGCGGGCTGATGCTGTTCGGCGTTCCGCGGCCGGAGGACAAGGACGCGAGTGGCTCGGGAGCGACCGACCCGGACGGCATCCTCAACCGGGGACTGCGGGCGCTTCGCGACGAACTCGGCGACTCGACCGTGCTGATGGCGGACACCTGCCTCGACGAGTTCACCTCGCACGGACACTGCGGTGTGGTGACCGCCGACGGCACCGTCGACAACGACGCGACCCTCACCCGGTACGTGGACATGGCTGTGGCGCAAGCGGAATCGGGCGCGCATCTGCTCGGTCCGAGTGGGATGATGGACGGTCAGGTCGCGGCGATCCGGGAGGGTCTCGACGACGCCGGGCACATCGACACCGGGATTCTGGCGTACGCGACGAAGTACGCGTCCGCGTTCTACGGCCCCTTCCGGGAGGCCGTCGGATCCTCCCTCGAGGGTGATCGGCGCACCTACCAGCAGGACCCGGCGAACCGCCGCGAGTCGCTGCGCGAGGTGGACCTCGACCTCGAGGAGGGCGCCGACATCGTCATGGTCAAGCCCGCGATGAGTTACCTCGACGTGCTCCGCGAGGTCGCCGACATGTCCACGGTTCCCGTTGCCGCCTACCAGATCTCGGGCGAGTACTCGATGATCACCGCGGCCGCGCAGAACGGCTGGATCGACCGTGACGCCGCGATCCTGGAGTCGCTGCTGAGCATCCGCCGGGCCGGCGCCGACATCGTGCTCACGTACTGGGCCACCGAAGTGGCGGGCCGGCTGTGACTGCGCAGCCTCCGGGCTCGTGGCCATCGCAGGGACCTCCACCGCAGGGATCTGAGCCGCAGGGATCTGAGCCGCAGGGTGCGCAGCCCGGGACGCCGTGGCAGGCCGACGGGTCCGGTCGGCCGCAGTACGGCCCGCCGCAGGGTCAGCCACAGTACGGGCCGCCGCAGGGTGCGCCACAGTACGGCCCGCCCCCGGTCCCGCCGCGCCCGGAACCGCCGGTGGACGTCGTCACGGCCTTCCAGTTGCTGTACGCGGTCGCCGCGCTCGGGCTGGTCAACATGATCGCGTCGCTGCTCTCCGTCTACGCCGACCGCGACACCTACGTCGACCAACTGCTGCGCGACGTCGCGGCGCAGGACGCGACCGTGCAGATCGGCCGGGACACCGCGCAGACCCTGCTGGTGGTCGGGCTCGGCCTGACCGCTCTGATCGGACTCGGGGCGACGGCGCTGTATCTGCTGTTCGTCCACAAGATGCGGGCGGGCCGCAACTGGGCGCGCATGCTGGTGACGATGATCGGCGTGATGATGGTGTTCGTCGCGATCCCGTCCCTGTTCGGGCTCGGTGCCGGTGGCGGCGGCGCCGTCATCGTGGCGGGTGGTGCAGGCATCCTGCAGGCCGTCCTCGCGGTCGGGGCGATCGTGCTGATGCACCGCGGCGACTCCAACCGGTACTTCCTTCCCGGGGTGCAGCCGCGATGACATCGAACGGGGAGCGGGGGAGCAGGCCGAGTCCGGTCGAGGTCGCCTACTGGCTGTGGCTGGCGTGCGCGGCGCTGCTCGTGCTCTTCGGCCTGCTGTCGCTGACCGCGTCCGGGGACGCGGTGCGCGAGCAGCTGCTCGCCAATGGCGCGAGCCCCGACGACGTCGACGCGCTCGTGACGCTGCTGCGCGGCTCCGGTGGCCTGGCCGTCGCGGTCGGACTGGGAATCGGGTTCCTGGCCGGCCCGGTCCGTGCCGGCGATGCGCGCTTCCGCCGTGCCGCGGTCGCGCTGTGCGGGGTGTACGCGGCGATCCAGCTGGTGTCCGTCGCGGCGGGCGTCGGTCAGCTGCCGACGCTGCTGACCGCCATCGGGATGGTCGTCGCCGCCGTGCTGGTGTACCTGCCGTCCGGCCGCGACTGGTTCGTTCGTGGCTGACGCCGTGTTCGCCGAACCGGGCGGACGCTGGCGCGTGGTGGCACTGGGACCGGCGCTCTGCCTGATCGTCCTCGTCGCCGACCTGTTCGTCGGGGTGGGGGTGCACGTGTTCGGGCTGACGCTGTTCGCGCTCGTGCTCGCCGCCCTGGTGGCGGTGCAGATCAAGGCGGCGCGCACGCACGCGAGCGTCGAGGTCACCGACACCGTGCTGCGGTGCGGCACCGAGACGCTCGCGCTCGCCGACGTCGCGGAGGTGCTGCCTGCGGCGGATCCCTTCGCGGAGGATCTTCTGCCGTGGGAGACGGCACGCGCGCTCGGCGACCTGTCCGGGGTGCCGCGCCGCCGCACCGGGATCGGGTTGCGGCTGACCGACGGCGACCTGGTGCGGGCATGGGCGCGGGACGGGGACGGGCTGCGGGCGGCGCTGGAGGCCGCGGCCGGGTCGGCGGGTCGGGACGAGGGGAGCGGAACGTGACCGGTCGGGTTCGGGACGCCGCGGCGGTGGTGACGGCGGTGGTGGCAGCGGTCGCCGCGGTCTGGTGCTGGACGCGCGGGGTGACGACCTCCGACTTCGCGCCGGTCGTCGACGGTGCCCCGCCATTCACGGCGACGCACTACTCGGGGCCGTGGATCGGCGCCGCGAGTGCCGCGGTGATCGTGGCCGGCCTCGCTCTGCTCGACGTGTGGCGGCGCCGACACTGACAGGTGGTACCCAAGGGGGGTATCCTAGGGGCATGAACGGATACACGCCCGAGAAGGAGAACCTGCTCAAGCGGCTGCGTCGCATCGAGGGACAGGTCGCGGGCATCTCGAGGATGGTCGACGACGACCGGTACTGCATCGACATCCTCACCCAGGTGTCCGCGGTGACCAGTGCGTTGCAGTCCGTTTCGCTCAAGCTGCTCGACGAGCACCTCTCGCACTGTGTCGTCGAGGCCGCACGGAAGGGCGGGCCCGAGGCGGACGCGAAGGTCAAGGAGGCGTCCGACGCCATCGCCCGCCTCGTGAAGTCGTAGAACTGGAGAAACCCGTGCAGAGCACCTACACCGTCACCGGAATGACCTGCCGGCACTGCGTCGCCTCGGTCACCGAGGAGCTCTCGGAGATCGACGGGGTCACCGCGGTCGCCGTCGACCTCGACAGCGGGCGGGTCGACGTCACGAGTGACGCGCCGCTCGACCTGGCCGCGGTGACCGCGGCCGTCGAAGAGGCGGGCTACGAGCTGGCATCGTGAGCACCGACGTCTCGGTGGCCGCCGCCGGTGTCGATCTCGACATCGGCGGCATGACCTGTGCATCTTGCGCGAACCGCATCGAACGCAAGCTCGGCAAGCTCGACGGGGTCACCGCGACGGTCAACTTCGCCACCGAACGCGCACACGTCACCCACCCGGACACGGTGACGCTCGGCGACCTCGTCGCGGCCGTCGAAGCGGCCGGCTACACCGCGACGGAAGTGCCGGCCGAACCGGAACCGGTTCCCGCGCACTCCGATTCGCTCGGACCGAGGCTGCTGGTGTCCGCGATCGCCGCGGTGCCGGTGGTCGCGGTGTCGATGGTGCCTGCGCTGCAGTTCGACCACTGGCAGTGGGTGTGCCTCGCGCTGACCACCCTGGTCGTGTTCTGGGGCGGCTACCCGTTCCACCGCGCTGCGCTGGTCAACGCCCGGCACGGCGCGTCGACGATGGACACCCTCGTCTCGCTCGGCACCCTCGCCGCGTACGGATGGTCGGTGTGGGCACTGCTGTTCGGCACCGCCGGACACGTCGGCATGACCCACGAGTTCTCCCTGCGCCTCGGGGCCCACGATCCGTCCAGCCAGCTCTATCTCGAGGTCGCGGCCGCGGTGACGGTGTTCCTGCTCGCGGGCCGGTACGCCGAGGCGAAGGCCAAACGGCGCGCCGGCGCCGCGCTGCGGTCCCTGCTCGAGGTGGGGGCCAAGGACGTCGCGGTGCTCGGCTCGGACGGCACGGAGTCGCGGATCCCGGTGGACCGCTTGACCGTCGGCGACCTGTTCGTGGTCCGCCCGGGGGAGAAGGTCGCCACCGACGGCGTCGTGGTCCGCGGCCGCGCCGCCCTCGACACCGCCACGATCACCGGCGAATCGGTCCCCGTCGACATCGCCGCGGGTGACGCCGTGATCGGCGGCACCGTGAACACCGACGGGCACCTGGTGGTGCGGGCCGAGAAGGTCGGCGCCGACACCCAGCTCGCGCACATCGCCCGGCTCGTCACCGAGGCGCAGAACGGTAAGGCCGCCGTCGCGCGGCTCGCGGACCGGGTCTCCGCGGTGTTCGTGCCGGTGGTGCTGGTGCTCGCCGCGGCCACCCTCGCCGGCTGGCTGGTCACCGGGCACGCCGCCACCGAGGCGTTCACCGCCGCCGTCGCCGTGCTCATCGTCGCGTGCCCGTGCGCACTCGGGCTGGCCACGCCGACCGCGCTGCTCGTCGGCACCGGACGCGGCGCGCAGCTCGGCATCCTGATTCGCGGACCCGAGGTCCTCGAGCAGACCAAACGCATCGAAACCGTCGTCCTGGACAAGACCGGCACCGTCACCACGGGCGCGATGGCCGTCGGCCGGGTCGTGGCCGCGGCCGGGGAGGATCCGGACCGGGTGCTGGCGCGGGCCGCCGCGGTCGAGTACGCCTCGGAACATCCGGTGGCGCGGGCGATCGCCGCCGCCGGGACGGCATCGGCGGTGACCGACTTCGAGAACCGCGCGGGCCGTGGCGTCGTCGGCGTCGTCGACGGCCTGCGGGTCGTGGTCGGCAGGCCGGAACACCCGGTGCCGCCGGAACTGGCCGAGGTGTTCGCCTCCGGTGACACCGCGGTCGCGGTGTCGTGGGGTGGGGCGGTGCGCGGCGCGATCACCGTCGCGGACGCGGTGAAACCCTCCAGCGCCGAGGCGATCACGCGGATGCGGGAGCTCGGGATGACCCCGGTCCTGCTCACCGGCGACGGCGAGGCGGTCGCGCGGCGGGTCGCGGCCGAGGTCGGCATCGAGCGGGTGATCGCAGGCGTGCTGCCGGACGAGAAGGCCGCCGTGATCACCCGACTGCAGGGCGAGGGCCGCGCCGTCGCGATGGTCGGGGACGGCGTCAACGACGCCGCGGCCCTGGCCACCGCCGACGTCGGCCTCGCGATGGGTACCGGCACCGACGCCGCGATCGAGGCCGGCGACCTGACCCTGGTGCGCGGCGACCTGAGGTCGGTGCCGCAGGCGATCCGGCTCGCCCGCGCGACCCTCGGCACCATCGAGGCAAACCTGTTCTGGGCGTTCGCCTACAACATTGCGGCGATCCCGCTCGCCGCCCTCGGCCTGCTCAACCCGATGATCGCCGGCGCCGCCATGGCGGCGTCCTCGGTGTTCGTCGTCGGCAACAGCCTGCGCCTGCGTCGCTTCCGCTGAGCCGACGCCGAACCCGATGGCCCTGAGCCGGGGCCGGCTCAGGCGATGATGCCGAGCTGTTGGAGATGCGTGACGTCGTCGCGCAATCCCCAGTGCTCGACGACCCGGCCCTCGGGCGAGAACCGCATCCAGTGCATCTGGCGGAACCGGAACGCGCGGCCGGTCGGGGCGTTGCCCATGAACTCGCCCAGATGTGTTCCGGAGTACCAGTTCCGTCCGACGACGACGTCGCCGGATGCGACGAAGTCCTCGAAGTCCGTCCGGCTGTCGGGGAAGGCTGTCCGCAGCATCGTCACCAGTGCCCGGAGCGGAGCGGTGCCGTGGCGGTGCGGCTCCGGCGCCGTGTGATTGACCATGGCGGGGTCGAAGAGTTCGTCGATCAGGTCGAGGCGGCCCTCGCGGAAGATCTCGTCGTAGATGCGACGCATCGTGGCGATGTTCCGGTCGGCGATCGTGATGGAGTCGGTGGTGTTCGTCATGGGTTTCAGCGTGGCGGCGGGCACACGCCGCGCCCATCCCCACTATCTGGGATGCCTGGACCGATTCGGGGCGGTTAGCCTTCGCCCATGACCGAATCCCAGGGTGACCGGCTGCAACGCGCGGTCGTGCGGTTGACGCATCGCGGTCTCGGGCTCGACGCGCTTCGCGAGGAACTCGACGCACTCGTGCGCGGGTTCGTGCCCTGGGACGTGGCGGCCTGGTCGACCACCGATCCGGCGACGTTGTTGTTCACCAGCTGCGTGCTGAGCGGGCGTGCCGAGGACCACGAGGCCGAGGCCCGGCTCTTCGACAGCGAGTTCCGCGTCCCGGATGTGAACTCCTTCGCGGCGCTCGCCCGGTCGGTTCCGCCGGTCGCCGCGTTGCACGCCGCGACCGGAGGCCGGCTCGACCGGTCGCCGCGCTGGCGGACGATCCTCGAACCGATCGGCGTCACCGACGAGATCAGGGCCGCCTTCCTCGACGGTGCGAGTTGCTGGGGCACCCTGGTCGGTTATCGCATGGGCGGTGCCCCGTTCCGTGCGGACGAGGTGGCGCTGATCGCGCAGATCGGCCCGCTGGTCGCGGACGGACTGCGGCGCGCGATGCTGCACACCGCCGCGGACCGGGCTGTGGACGCGGTGGCGTCGCCGGGCATCGCCATCGTCGAACCGGACGGCACGCTCGGCGACGTCACACCGCAGGCCGAGCGCTGGCTCGCCGAGATCGCGGACGGGAACGTGGTTCCCAGCGTCTTCCGGTCGGTGGCCGCCGCGGCGAGGTCCGCGGCGGACGGCGCGAGCGACCGGCCGGCGCACGCCCGGCTCCCGCGCCGTGGCGGTGGCTGGATCCTGGCGCACGGCTCGGTGCTCGCGGGTTCGGGTTCGGTCGCGGTGATCCTCGAGGCGGCGACCGAGAATCACCTGTCCGACGTGCTGGTGCGCGCGTACGGGCTGACGCCGCGCGAGCGCGAGATCACCGAACTGGTGCTGCGCGGCGCCTCGACCGACGCGATCGCGAAGGCCCTGTTCATCTCGGCGTACACCGTGCAGGACCACGTGAAGTCGATCCTCGCGAAGGCGGAGATCTCGAGCCGTCGTGATCTGGTGGCCACCCTGTACGGCCGCCACTACGCCCCGCTGACCGCCGCGGGTGCGATCCCGAGTCCGTACGGGTGGTACCTCGGGGCCTGAGCGGGATCCAGGTGCGCGGGATACCTGTTACTTGCCTTCTCACGCCCATACTTGAACAGTGTTCAAGTATGGGCGTGACGAGTGATGACGAGGTGCGGGACACTCGGGTGCTTGTGATCGGTGCCGGATTCGCCGGCCTCGGGATGGCGGCCGCGCTCCAGCGGTCCGGCGAGCGCGACTTCCTGGTGCTCGAGAAGGCCGGCGAGGTCGGCGGCACCTGGCGGGACAACACCTATCCCGGGTGCGCCTGCGACATCCCGTCCGTGCAGTACTCCTACTCCTTCGCCCCCGGCGCGGGGTGGAGTGCGGCGCGGGCGGCCCAGCCGGAGATTCTCGACTACCTCCGGGGCGTCGGTGCCGGGTTCCGCGACCGGATCGTGTTCGGCGCCGAGGTCGCCCAGGGGCGCTGGGACGAGGACGCGGCGTGCTGGTACGTGACCACCACCGACGGCCGCAGGTTCGCCGCGCGGTTCCTCGTCGTCGGGACCGGGGCGTTGCACCTGCCGAAGCTCCCGCGCATCCCGGGCGTGGAGACGTTCGCCGGTCCGGCCTTCCACACCGCCGAGTGGGACCACGCGGTCGATCTCGAGGGCAAGCGGGTCGCGGTGATCGGCACCGGCGCGTCCGCGGTCCAGGTCGTCCCCGAAATCGCCTCGCGGGCAGGTGAACTGCACCTGTATCAGCGGACCCCGGCCTGGGTGCTCCCGGCCCGGGGAACGCGGCCGCCGCGCCTGCCGCGGCTGGCCCGCACCGTCGAGTACTGGCGCGGGGAGGCGCTGGTGCCCGCCCTCGCCGGACCACCCGCCGCGTCCGCCCGGCTGCGGCGCCGGGCGCTGCGCCACCTGCACCGGCACGTGGACGATCCCGCACTGCGTCGCGCGCTCACCCCGGACCACCGCATCGGCTGCAAGCGGATTCTCCACTCCGACAGCTACTTTCCCGCGCTCACCCGGCCCGGTGTCGAGGTGGTCACGGAGGCCGTCGAGCGGATCACCCCGGAGGGCGTCGTCACCGCGGACGGTGTCTCCCGACCGGTGGACGTGCTCGTCCACGCGACCGGATTCCGGGTCGCGGGTTCGCTCGCCCGGCTGCCGCTCGCCGGGCGGGACGGGGTCACCCTGCAGCAGTTGTGGCACCGCGGGGGCATCCGCACCCACCTCGGGATCACCGTCGCGGGACTGCCCAACGCGTTCCTGCTGTCCGGACCGAACACCGGGCTCGGCCACAACTCGGTGGTGTTCATGATCGAATCGCAGGTCCGGTACGTCCTCGACGCGATCGCGACCGTGGACCGCGCCGGAGCCGTGGCACTGGATGTGCGTGAGGACGCGCAGGACGCCTTCCATCGCGACGTGCAGCGCCGGCTGCGGAGGGCGGTGTGGAGCACCGGCGGCTGCACCAGCTGGTACCTCGACGGTCAGGGCGTCAACCATTCGTTGTGGCCGGGATTCTCCTGGCGGTACCGGCTGCGGACCCGACGGGTGCGGCCGGAGGAGTACGAATTGAGCTACCCCCGACCTCGCTGAGCATTGCTGCGGGTCGCGATCGGGAGGTCACACTGGGGAGGGGCGCAACGCCCTCGGAGTACCGGCGGTCGGAGGTGTGTGAACGTGGACGGGTGGATTCTCCGCGGTGTGGCACTGGCGGCCGCCGTCCTGCTCGCCGGGTGCGCGCAGCCCGCCGACACCGGTGGGTCCACCGTCTCGACCGGCTCCGCCGCGGCCGCCGCGTATGCCGAGCCGCCCGCGATGGAGGTCACCACGGTCATCGACGGGCTCGCCACGCCGTGGGATGTCGTGGTGGCCCCGGACGGCGCGATCCTCACCGGCGAACGATCCGGCAGATTCGTCGTGCGGCGGGCCGACGGCAGCACCGGCGAGGTGACCGCGGACCTGTCGGACCTGTACGCCCGCGGCGAGACGGGCCTGATGGGCATCGCCCTCGACCGCGACTTCGCGGCGAACCGCACGCTCTACACCTGCCAGGGACATCAGGGTGCGGGCGGCCGGGACATCCGGGTGGTGTCCTGGACCGTCGACGCCGGGTGGACGACGCTCGCCCGCGGTGCCGACGTGCTCACCGGGTTCCCGCTCGCGGACAGCGGCAGGCACGGCGGCTGCCGCGTGCTCGCGCACCCCGACGGCACCCTCTACGCCGGTACCGGCGACTCCGCGTCCCCGACCGTGCCCCAGGACCGGGCGTCGCTCGGCGGCAAGGTGTTGCACGTCGACGTCGACGGCGCCCCGGCCGCAGGGAACCCGGACCCGTCCAGTCCGGTGTTCACCCTCGGGCACCGGAACGTGCAGGGCCTGGCCCTGCAGCCCGGGACCGGGCGGCTGTACGGCATCGAGCAGGGCACCCGGGTCGACGACGAGGTGAACCTGCTGACCGCGGGCGGCAACTACGGCTACCGGCCGGACCGGCGTCCCGGCGTCTACGACGAGTCGGTGCCGATGACCGACCCGGAGCGGGTGCCGGGAGCGATTCCCGCGGTGTGGAGTTCCGGTGCCCCGACGATCGCGACCCCGGGCGGTGCGTTCCTCCCCGGGCCGAACTGGGGTGCGTGGTCGGGGGCGCTGGCGGTCACCAGCCAGCAGGCGCAGAAACTGGTGCTGCTGCGCCTGTCCGACGACGGGCGGTCGGTCACCGACGAGGCGTCGGCGCTCGAGGGCCGGTTCGGCCGGCTGCGCTCGGCCACGCCGGCTCCGGACGGCACGCTGCTCGTCACCACCGACAACGGGTCGGGCGACCGGATCCTGAGGGTGGCTCCCGGGGCGGGCTAGCGGGCGGAGCATCGCCCTGTCGAGGGCGGATTCGGGGCCGTCGGCCCCTCGATCAGGATCTACGCTGCAAGGGTCTGGATGATCTGCTGCGCGGCAGTGTGTTTCGTGGCCACGTCGCCGATGTGGTGGGGCGGGTCAGCTGGGGTAGGCGACTGCCGAGCCGCGGACCATGACGGCGACGCGGTCACCGGCGGCAACCGTGTCGGTTCCGAACCGGCGGACCGTGACTTGTTCACCGAGGAGGGTCTCGGTGTCGGGATCAAGCTGTATCTTGACCATGGTCTCGGAGCCGAGATAGTCGACCGCGAGCACGGTGCCGGTCACGCCACCCGCGCCGGGCCGCAGGTCGATCTGTTCCGGCCGCAGCATGATTCGGGCGTCACCGCGTACACCGCCCGCGGTGACGGCGATCTCGCCGAGCGCGCAGCGGGCCCGCCCGTCCTCGACGTGCGCGGACAGCACGACGGCGTCGCCGATGAACTGTGCGGTGGGGACGTCGACGGGGGTGGCATAGATTTCGCGGGGGGTGCCGATCTGGGCGAGCCGGCCCGCGCTCATCACCGCGACCCGGTCGGCGAAGGACAGGGCCTCGGGCTGGTCGTGGGTGACGAGGATGGTGGTGATTCCCGCCTTCGCGAGGACGTCGGCGACGATCCTGCGGGTGTTCGCCCGCAGGCCGGCGTCCAGTGCGGAAAACGGCTCGTCGAGCAGCATCAGGTCGGGTTCCCGGGCCAGGGCCCGGGCGAGGGCCACCCGCTGCTGCTGTCCGCCCGACAGCTGGTCGGGGCGCCGAGTGGCGTACGACGAGTCGAGCGAGACCATCTCGAGCAGCTCGGCGATCTTCGATGCGGTGCGTGCCCGGCGGGGCAGCCCGAACCCGACGTTCGCGCCGACGGTGGCGTGCGGGAACAGGGCACCGTCCTGGGCGACGTAGCCCACCGACCGTCGGTGCGCGGGCGTCCATCCGCTGCCCGCGACGACCCGGCCGGCCAGCGCGATCGTCCCGGCGTCCGGCTTCTCGAAGCCCGCGATCAGCCGGAGCAGGGTGGTCTTGCCACAACCGGACGGCCCGACGATCGCCGTGGTGGAGCCCGCCTCGACGGCGAACGCCACGTGCCGCAGCACCGTCGCGGCGCCGAACGATTTGTCGAGCCCGTCCACCTCGAGTGCGTATGTCATAGTCCGGCCACCTTTTTCGACTGGGTGAAGAGCACGTAGGTCATGGGCAGCGACAGCACGATCATGATCAGCGCGTACGGTGCCGCCCCGGCGTAGTCGATCTCGCTACTGAGGGCCCAGAACCCCATGGACAGGGTGCGGGTCCCGGTCGGTGCCAGCAGCAGGGTGGCGGTCAGTTCGTTGACGATCCCGAGGAACACCAGTGCTCCGCCCGCCGCGGCAGCCGGGGCGGCCAGCGGCAGCGTCACCCGGAAGAACGCCGAGGACGGTGAGATTCCGAGCGATTGCGCAGCCTCCTCGAGTCCGACGGGTGCCTGCGCGAGTCCGGCCCGCAGGTTCACCAGGGCGCGCGGCAGGAACAGGAGCGCGTAGGCGACGATCACGACGGTCACGGTCTGGTAGAGCGGGTGCAGATAGCGGATGGAGACCGTCACCAACGCCAAGGCGACCACGATGCCGGGCAACGAGCTGGAGATGTAGCTGCCACCTTCGAGGAAACGGCTGAACCGGCCGCGGTGGCGGATCGAGATCCAAGCGATCGGGAACGCGAGCACGCAGGTCACGACCGCGCCGGCGATCCCGAATCCGAGAGTCTGCAGCAATGCGGACGCGACGGTGTCCCACTCCCAGGCCGCGCTCCCGCCGATGACGACCCACCGCACGACACTGACCACCGGGACACCGACGGACAACGCGACCAGCGCCCCGAGGAACGACAGCGCAACCGGCGAGTATCGCCAGCCGAGCTCGGCGGGTACGAACCTGCGGGCAGCGCCCGGGCCGATCCGGGCATATCGGGCGCTGCCCCGGACGGCCGACTCGAGTATCAGCAGGGACAGGCACAGCAGTACCAGGACGCCGGCGAGCATGGTGGCCGCGGCCCCGTTGAAGGTTGACTGGTACTGCTCGAAGATCGCGGTGGTGAAGGTGTCGAACCGGATGAAGACGAATGCGCCGTACTCGGCGAGCAGGTGCAACGACACCAACAATGCGCCTCCGGAGATGGCCAGGCGCAGCTGCGGGACCACGACGCGGAAGAAGACCTCCCAGGGCCCGGCGCCCAGGGCGCGTGCCGATTCCTCGACCGCCGGGTCCAGTCGGCGCAGCGTCGCGGCCGTCGGGATGTAGACGAGGGGAAAGTAGGAAAGGGTTGCGATGAGGACGCCGCCCGGCAGCCCGCCGAGCGACGGGATCGTGGTCACCCAGGAGTAGCTGTTGACGAACGCCGGAATGGCCAGCGGTGCCGCGAGAAGGACCGCCCACACTTTTGCGCCGACCACCCGGGTGCGCTCCACGAGCCAAGCGGACGCGACACCGACGACGACGCAGATCGGCACCGTGACGACGACCAGCGTCACGGTATTGGTGAGAAGCTCCCGCACCCGGGGCCGGAACAACAGCGCCGACGCGGTGTCCCAGCCGGTGTCCAGGCTCGCTGCGACGATGTAGCCGAGCGGGATGAACGAGGCGGCCACCACGGCGAGCGCGGCAACGGCCAGCGGGAGTGGAAGGCGCGGCCGACCGGCCGGGCGACGCGTGTTCGCGTCCCCCGGCCGGGCCCGGCCGATCAGTGCGAGATTCAGAGCAGACCCGCTTCGGTCATCAGCTCGGTCACCTGCGGGCTGTTCAGCTTCGCTGGGTCGACCTGCGGGGCCTGTAGATCGGCGAGGGGCACCAGCTTCGGGTTGGCGGGCACGCCGCTGCCCACGGTGTACTCGAACGACGTCCCGTTCTGGAGAACCTCCTGGCCCTTCTGGCCGGTGACGAACTTCAGGAACCGCTGCGCCGCATCCTGTTTGGTGCTCGATCGCAGAACTCCGCCACCGGAGACACTGACGAATGCTCCCGGATCCTCGTTCTTGAAGTAGTGCAGGGCGACGTTGTTGCTGTTTTCGCCCGTCTTCGCCTGATCGCCGAACCAGTAGTAGTGGTAGATGACACCACCGGGGATCTCCCCGGCGTTGACGGCCTTCATCACCGTGCTGTTGCCCTTGTAGGTGCGGACGTTCTCCTTCATGCCGGCCAGCCACTGGCGGGTGGCGTCCTCACCTCTGAGTTCGAGGAGCGCGCTGACGATGGCCTGGAAGTCCGCCCCCGACGGCGACGCGGCCCACCTGTCCTTCCACGCGGGGTCCTGCAGGTCGAGCAGCGACTTCGGTAGCTGGTCGGGGGGGAGCAGGTCCTTGTTGTATGCGAAAACGGTTGAACGGGCCGCGATTCCGGTCCACTTCCCGCTCGACGGCCGGTACTGGCTCGGCACCTGATCGAGGACGTCCGGCGCCACATCGGTGAACAGCCCGGCGTTCTCCACCAGGGTCATGGCCGGGGAGTTCTCGGTGAGGAACACGTCGGCGGGCGACTTGTCGCCCTCGGCGACGATCTGGTTGCCGAGTTCGGTGTCGCTGCCGTTGCGCAGCTCCACCTCGATGCCGGTCTCCGCAGTGAAGGCGTCGGCCCATTCCTTCGTCAGTGACTCGTGCTGGGCGTTGTAGACGGTGATCGTGTTGGCGGAGCCTCCCTCGGAGTCCGAACCGGAATTCGAACACCCCGACACCACCATCATCGCAGCGGCGGCCGCAGCCACCCCCGACATCAGCCCGATCCGTTTCCTCATCGCCCGTCCGTCCTTCTTCCCAGCGGGACTTCTCCCGGCTGTCTCCCCGACGATCTTGCCACTTGAAGGGTTGGCAACCCTCACCGGACGCGAGTCGAATGGGGTCCCGCCGGAGTAGATGCGGAAACGGCGAAAAGACCAGCCGTCCAGTCTGTTCCCGTGGAGCCCTTCGGTGCCGCCCCGCACGACTCTCCGGAGGTCAGAGACGGCATGCCTCATACAATCGACCGATGCCGAGCCAGTCCAACCGTGTCGAGCGCCGCCCCGGGGTACCCCTCGCGTGCCGGCTCGGCGAGTACGGCGATGCGGTCGCACTGGTCACGGAGGACGGTTCGGTGTCGTACCGAGACCTCGCCGACCGAGTCGCCGAGGTGGTCCACCGGCTGGGGGAGACCCGCCGCCTCGTGCTGATCGCCGGTGCCCACGAGATCGATCTGATCGTCGTCTACCTCGCGGCCCTGTCCGCCGGACATCCGGTGCTGCTGGTGCCTGGCGACAGGCCGGACAGCCTGGACTCCCTGATTGCCGAGTACCGCCCGGACGTGGTGGTGCGCGGGTGTGACAGCGCCGGACACGCGGTGCTCGAGGAGGTCCGCGCCGGCTCGGCGCACTCGCTGCACCCCGACCTCGCGCTGTTGCTCACCACCTCCGGGTCGACCGGATCGCCGAAGCTGGTCCGCCTGTCGCACAGCAACATTCAGGCCAACGCCGAATCGATCGCGCAGTACCTCGCCATCGTGAGCAGCGATCGGGCCGCGACGACTCTACCCATGCACTACTGCTACGGACTGTCCGTCATCCACAGCCACCTGCTCCGAGGTGCAGGCGTGATCCTGACGTCGCGTCCGGTCACCGACCCCGGGTTCTGGGAACTGTTCCGCACCGCAGGCGGCACTTCCTTCGCGGGCGTGCCGTACACCTTCGACCTGCTCGACCGCATCGGGTTCGACGGTTTCGACCTGCCCGACCTGCGCTATGTCACGCAGGCCGGCGGCCGGCTGGCACCGGACCGGGTCCGGGCGTATGCCGAGTTGGGCCGGCGGCGCGGCTGGGAGCTGTTCGTCATGTACGGGCAGACGGAGGCGACCGCCCGGATGGCGTACCTGCCACCGGGGCTCGCAGCCACCCATCCCGAGGCGATCGGGCAGCCGATTCCGGGTGGATCCTTCCGGCTCGACCCCGTCGCCGACGCACCGGCCGGCGCCGGCGAGTTGGTCTACGAGGGGCCGAACGTGATGCTCGGCTACGCGCGTTCCGCCGACGACCTGCAACTCGGCGACACGCTCGGGGGCGAACTCCGCACCGGCGACCTCGCCCGGCAGCGCGGCGCAGGGTTGTACGAAGTGGTCGGGCGGCGCAGCCGGTTTGCCAAGATCTTCGGCCTGCGGATCGATCTCGAGCGCGTCGAGTCCTCCCTCGCGGAGAGCGGGCTGCGGACCTGCTGCGTTGGCGGTGCGGACGAACTGGTCGTGGTTGCCGAAAACGCCGACGCGGCCCTGGCTCGAGCGGCGGCCGCGAAAGCCGCCGGTCTTCCGGTCGGCGCGATCCGGGTGTGCGGCGTCGACGCGCTACCGCGCACCGCCACCGGCAAACCCGATTTTCAGGCCGCGGACGCCCTGGCCCGCGGCGACGAGACGCGGCAGGATGCGCAGCCGATCACCGACACCGCGGCTCTGCGCGCACTGTACGCCGACATCCTGCACTGCCCGAACGTCACCGACGACAGCTCCTTCGTGAGCCTGGGTGGGGACTCGCTCTCCTACGTGCGGATGTCCCTGCGCCTCGAGCAGATGCTCGGCCATCTCCCCGAGGACTGGCACACCACCCGCATCGGGGATTTCACGCCGCGACGCCGACGTCGGTGGCCGGCCGTGGAAATCAATGTGCTCCTCCGCGCGATCGCGATCGTCCTGATCGTGGGCTCGCACATCCACGTGTTCGCGATCCTCGGTGGGGCGCACGTGCTCCTCGGTGTCGCCGGCTACAACTTCGCCCGGTTCCACCTCAGCGGAGACGACCGCGCCGAACGGATGCGCCGCACTCTCCGGAGCGTGGCGCAGATCGCCATTCCGGCCATGGTGTTCATCGGTGGGGTCATCGCCTGGACCGGCGAGTACCGCGTCACCAGTGCGTTCCTGCTCAACGGGATCCTGGGTCCGCCTGGATGGACCATCGAGTGGCGGTACTGGTTCGTCGAGGCGATCGTCTACATCGTGCTGGTCGCTGCCGCCGTGCTGTACATCCCGCTCGTGGACCGCGCCGAACGCGCGTACCCCTTCCTTTTCGCGATGGGACTGGTCGCGGTCGGCCTGCTCACCCGATACGCAGTCGTCCCGGTCGACGATGGCACCAACCGCATCCTCACCGCGTCTGTGGTCTTCTGGCTGTTCGCCCTTGGCTGGGCCGCCGCCAAGGCCGGAACGGCCTGGCAGCGGATCTGTGTCACGGCGGCGATCGTGGCGACCGTGCCGGGCTTCTTCTTCGGCGACACCCAACGGGAAGTCATCGTCATCGCCGGACTGTGCCTGCTCGTGTGGGTCCGGTCCGTGCGCTGCCCCACTGCACTGATCCGGGTGGCGGGGATATTGGCGAGTGCATCGCTCTACATCTACATAACCCACTTCGAGGTATACCTACCGCTCCGTGACCGGCATCCATGGCCGGCCTTCGCGCTGTCGATACTGGTCGGAATCCTCTACTGGCAAGCGGTGACCGTCGCGCACCGACTGATCGCCGCCACGGTGTCACGAGCGCGGATGTGCGCCGGGCGTCCATTCGCGCGTGCGAATGGGCGTCGATCAGGGAGGTCGCCGTGGTCGTACCCGACCCCGAGGGTCGAACCCCCATCTCGTGACACGTCATCGTCGGCGAGACCGGAAGGTGTGGAAGTTCCTCGCCTGCAAAGCCTTTGAATTCGTGTGTGACGCGTCCTGCTGTGTATGCGTGGGGCAAGCTAATCACTGAGCGGCGGCAGGGCGGGATGCAGCGACACCTCCTGCGCCTTGACCGCGAAGAACACCCGCCGACCGGGGGCGAGGTCGAGGTCGGCGACCGCGGCCGGCGTCACGTCCGCGGCCAGGCCGGTGCCGCCGTCCGGACTCTCCTCGGCGCGGACCCGGATCGCGGTGCCGTGCAACTCCAGCTCGGCGATCGTGACGGCGAAGGCGTTGCGGGGGCTGGCGTGCGGGGGATCGGTGTGCACCGCCACCGCGCTCGGCCGGAACAGCGCGACCGCGGACGACCCGACCTCCGGGCCGTCCGCACCCGCGGTCCCGGATACCGTCACGCCCCACGGCGACTCCAGCGTGCCGGGCCCGATCAGCGTGCCGGGAACGAGGTTCACGCCCGCGATCCGCGCGGCGAAGGCACTGCGGGGTGCGGCGAGGACGTCACGGACCGTGCCGGATTCGACGACGCGGCCCGACTCCACGACGATCACCCGGTCCGCGAGCGCGAGCGCGTCGAGCAGATCGTGGGTGACGATCACCGCGGTCCGTCGCTGCTCTCGCAGGATGCGGCGCAGCAGCCGCCGCAGCGCCGGTGCAACTGCCACATCGAGCGCGGCCATCGGCTCGTCGAGCAGCAGCAGTCGCGGCTCGGCGGCCAGCGCCCGGGCGATCGCGATCCGCTGCGCCTGGCCACCGGAGAGCTGCGAGGGCCGGCGATCGGCGAGGTCCTGCGCGCCCACCTCGCGCAGCCAGCGGTCCGCGGCGTCGCGGGACGCGCGGCGGGACAGCCCGCGACTGCGGGGTGCGAACGCCACGTTCGCCGCGGCGGTCATGTGCGGGAACAGCAGCGCCTGCTGGGACAGCAGCGCCGCTCCGCGGTCGTGCGGCGGGACGAACACCCCGGTCGCCGCGTCGGTGAGGGTGCGGCCGTCCAGGGTGACGTGGCCGTGGTCGGGTCGCAGCAGTCCGGAGATCAGCGACAGCAGCGTCGACTTGCCCGCTCCGTTGGGTCCGAGGACGGCCAGCACCTCACCGTCGGCGAGAGTGACCTCGAAGGCGGTGCCGCGGCGGTCGAGGCGGGCGTCGACCCGCAGCACGCTCACAGGGCACCCGCCGGGCGGCTGCGGTGCGTGAGCAGCACGATCACCGCCGCCACGACGATCAGGAGCAGGGACAGCGCGACCGCGGCCTCGGGGTCGGTCTCGCGCTGCAGATAGATCTCGAGCGGCAGGGTGCGGGTCACTCCCTGCAACGACCCGGCGAAGGTGATGGTCGCGCCGAACTCGCCGAGCGCGCGGGCGAACGCGAGCACGGCGCCGGACGCCAGTCCGGGCAGCACCAGCGGCAGCGTCACTCGGCGCAGCACCGTCGTCGGCCGGGCCCCGAGCGTCGCGGCGACCTCCTCGTACCGCCGGCCCGCCACCGTCAGCGCCCCCTCGAGGCTCACGACCAGGAAGGGCAGCGAGACGAACGTCTGCGCCAGCACGACCGCGGTGGTGGAGAACGCGATCCGGATCCCGAACGCCTCGAGCTGCTGGCCGAGCAGGCCGTTGCGACCGAAGGTGTACAGCAGCGTGATACCGCCGACCACTGGCGGCATCACGAGCGGCAGCAGTACCAGCGAGCGCAGCACCGAGCGGCCGCGAAACTGCCCGCGCGCCAGGACCAGAGCCATCGGAACACCGAGCAGGACGCAGGCCACGGTGCTCGCGGTCGCCGTTTTCAGGCTCAGGAGCAGGGCGGTGCGCGCGGATTCGGAGGTGATCAGGGAAACGAAGTTGCCCCAGTCGATTTCGAGCAGCACCGCGACCAGGGGCAGGATCAGGAAGGCGGCGCCGACGGCGGCGGGCAGATACGCCACGGCGGGCAGTCCGATCCGGACCCGCCCGTCCGGGTCGTGATCCACCCGCCGCCCGGAGATCACGGCGCCGCGAATCCGGCCTCGGACAGCACCTTCCGGCCTTCGGGTCCCGTCACCAGCGCGACGAAGGCGGCCGCGGCATCGGGGTTGTCCGACGCGCTCAACGTGGCGATCGGGTACGTGTTCACCGCCCCGGCGGACTCCGGGAACGGGACCGCGGTGACCTTGTCGCCTGCGACGGTCGCGTCGGTGACGTAGACGAGACCGGCGTCCGCCTGACCCGAGGTGACCTTGCCGAGCACGTCGGTGACCGACGACTCCTCGCTCACCGGGGACAGCGGGACGTTCGTGGACTTCTCGATCTTCTCGGTCGCGGCGCCGCACGGTACCTGCGGGGCGCACACCACCACCTGGACGCCGGGCTTCGCGAGATCGGCGAACGAGGTCACCTGCGCGGGATTGCCGGGCGGCGTGACGATCGTCAGGGTGTTGGTGGCGAAGTCCACCGGGGCGTCTGCGACCAGGTCCTGCGCCTTCGTCATGTTCGCTGTGTCCGCCGAGGCGAACACGTCCGCAGGCGCGCCCTGCCGGAGCTGCGCCACCAGGTCGGACGACCCGGCGAAGTTGAAGGTGACGGAGGTGCCGGGGTGCGCGGCCTCGAACTGCTCACCGAGCTCGGTGAACGTCGACTTCAGAGATGCCGCCGCGAACACCGTCACATCGCCCGTCACTTCAGCCGAGCCGGCCTCGGTGGTCGCCGTCGCGGAGTCGTCGGTGGACGAGCTCGAGCAGCCCGCAAGCGCGGCGGTGGCGGCGAGGGCGGCGACCAGGGTTGCGAGTCTTCCGGTTGTCACGAGATGGTGTGTCACGAAGTTCCTTCGGGGGTTTCGACGATGACGGTGGTGGCCTTGACCATCGCGACGGCGACGGAGCCGGGTTCGAGCCCGAGTTCGCGCACGGATTCCGAACTCATCAGCGAGACGACGGTGAACGGCCCGCACTGCATCTGGACCTCGGCCATCACGGTGTCGGCGGTGACCTTGGTGACCAGGCCGACGAACCGGTTGCGGGCCGAGCTCGCCGTTCCGATCGGATTCGGCGGTGGGCTGGCGTGCTCGGTCGCGAACTCCGCGAGCACCCTGCCGTCGATCACCTTGCGGCCCGCCGCGTCCTTCTCGGCGACGAGGGCGCCGCTGTCGATCCAGCGGCGCACGGTGTCGTCACTGACCCCGAGCAGGCCGGCGGCGTCCTTGATGCGAAGCGACGGCATCGCGCTCCTTTCGTATTTGCGGAACAGAACAGGTGGACTGTCGGTAATCGCGGATCATTCGAGACCAGTTTGCCGCAATCCCGGTTCCATGAGAAGACGGGGTCAGTACACGTCGCGCACGTAGCGTCTCTCGGCTGCGAGTGCCTTCACGTACGCCTCGGCGCTGCGCGGCGCCAGCCTGCCGTGCTGTGCCACGACGCCGCACAGTGCCTGATCGACGTCCCTGGCCATCCGGTTCGCATCGCCGCAGACGTAGAAGTGCGCACCGCCTTGCAACCACTCCCACAGCAGCGCACCCCGCTCCCGCATCCGGTCCTGGACGTAGACCTTCTCGGACTGGTCCCGGGAGAACGCGACGTCGAGTTCGGTGAGGAATCCGTCCTTGTGGAGTTGCTCGATCTCCTCGCGGTAGTAGAAGTCGGTGGCGGCGTGCTGTTCTCCGAAGAACAACCAGTTCGGTCCGGTGTGCCCCAATGCTCGTCGTTCGTGCAGGAAGGCGCGAAAGGGTGCGATGCCGGTACCGGGACCGACCATGATCATGGGGGTGCGGGAATCCGCCGGCGGCCGGAAATGGCGTGACTTCTGTACGTAGATGCCGATGTCGTCGGTTTCCGCACGGTCGGCGAGGTAGGTCGAGCACACCCCGCGACGAGCGGTGCCGTGGACGTTGTGGCGGACCGCGGAGACCGTCAGCTGCACCTCGCCGGGGTTCTCCTTGGGGCTGGACGAGATGGAGTACAGCCGTGGGGCAAGGGGTTTGAGGACGGTGAGCCAGGCGTCCACGGAGGCACGAACGGGGGACCGACCGAGGAGGTCGAGGGATTGGCGGCCCCACAACCAGTCATCCAGAAGCGACTTGTTCTTCGGCTTCATCAGTTCGGCGAGGCCCCCGTCGCGGGTGTGTTCGTGCACGAACCGGAGCAGGTCGGCGGTGATGCGGGTGATGTCGAGCCGTTCGGTGAGGGCGGTGCGCAACGTCATCGGGCCGTGGTCCGCAAGGTCGACCGTCGCCTCGCAGTCGAGGCCGGTGACGGCGAGCCAGTCGTCGACGAAGGGTGTGCTGTTGCGCGGCCAGACCCCGAGCGCGTCGCCGGCCTCGTAGTCGAGGGTGTCGGCGGGAAGGTGGAACCCGAACTGTCGCACGTCTTTCGACGACCCCGGCAGCGAGAGCGGGACGTTGCGGGTCAGGGTGGTGAACAGTGGTTCCCTCTTGCCGTACCGCGTGCCCGCGGCGGGCGGCTCCGCAGCGGGTGCCGGAGACGAGATGACGGTGGTCGACGCCGGGGACGGATCACCGCCACCGGCACCCGCGCCGACGCGGGCGGGTGCCGACCTGAGCGCCTCGGTGACTGCGGTGAGCCAGGTGGCGGCGGCGGTGTCGTAGTCGGGTTCGCAGTCGACTCGATCGAGGATGCGGGTGGCGCCGAGTTCGGTCAGCCGGGCGTCGAGTGTGCGTCCGTGGCCGCAGAAGTCGTCGTAACTGGAGTCGCCGAACGCGAGCACGGCGTAACGGGTGTCGGCGAGCCGCGGCGCGGTGTCGCCGGACAGCGCATCCCACAGATCCGCCCCGTTGTCGGGCGCTTCGCCGTCCCCGTAGGTGCTGGTGATCACCAGCAGCTCCCGGGTGGACGCGAGATCCGCGGCGGGGAACTCGTCCATGCCGCGCAGTACGGCCGGCAGTCCCGCCCCCGCCAGCGAGGTCGCACAGGTGGCCGCGAACTCCTCGGCGTTACCGGTCTGCGACGCCCAGAGCACCACGATCGGTGCACGTTCGGGAGTGGGTTCGCCGCTCGGTTCCGGGCCGGCAGGTCCGGAGGCTATCACCGGGAACTCGCTGTGCGGCGGCGCGACGGGAACGCCCCCGCCGGGCATCGGGCTCCGGGAGTACAACCCGGCGAGGACGCCATCCACCCACGCGCGGGTGCCGGGATCGAACGGGGCGCCCGCGGGCAGCGCCGGCACTCCGGAGGCACCACTCGCGGCGTCGGTCCTCAATGCTGCGAGCAGGCCGGCGAGGTAGCGCCGCTCCACGTGTCCCAGCTCGGGCGCGGGCTCGTCGGCCACGCCCAGGATCTCCGCGAGGGTGTCGAGTCGGGGCACGCTGAACTCCTGCGTCGAGGGTTGTGCGGCGGAGCCGTCCGGCCGCTCCGCGGTCTCGGTGGCCGGAACATCGGTGGCCGGAACATCGGTGGCCGGAACATCGGTGACCGGAACATCCGTGGCGGCGACCTTGGTGAGAGTGACTGCGCAGGCCTTGAATTCGGGCTGCTGGGACACCGGATCGATCGCGTCGTTGGTGACGGCGTTGATCGCGAGGTACTCGCCGAAGGCGTCGTTCCAGTGGAACGGGGCGAAGCAGTTCCCCGGCCGCACCCGGTCGGTGACCACGGCGGGCAGGACGGCGCGGCCGCGGCGGGACGCGATCTCGATCCGATCGGCGTCCGTGACACCGAGGCGCTGCGCGTCGTCGGGGTGGATCTCGACGAACGGGCCGGAGTCGAGCTTGTTCAGCTTGGCGACCTTGCCGGTCTTGGTCATCGTGTGCCACTGGTGAGCCAGGCGACCGGTGTTGAGCAGGAACGGGTAGTCGTCGTCCGGCATCTCGGCGGGCAGCATGTGCGGGCGCGCGAAGAACACGGCCCGGCCGCTCTCGGTCGGAAACGCCAGCCGTGGGGTCGTGCCGTCCGGGCGGACGAGAAGGGTCTGGCTGACGCCGTCGTTGAGGTAGCGGATCGGGTGGCGGTCGCTGTCGACGCCGGGCGGGCACGGCCACTGGATCGGGGTCTCGCGCAGCCGCTGGTAGCCGATCCCGCGCAGGTCGTATCCGGTTCGGGGATTCCAGAACTGCGTGATCTCCTCGAACACCTCCTCCGCCGACGAGTACGTGAAGGCGTCCGCGTAGCCCATCGCGCAGGCGATCCGGGCGATGATCTGCCAGTCCGGGAGAGCCTGCCCGACCGGGTCGACGGCCTGCTGGAACAGGGTGAGGTTGCGTTCGGAGTTGATCATCACCCCGTCCGACTCGGTCCACAGAGTTGCGGGCAGCAGGACGTCGGCGTACTCGTTGGTCTCCGTCTCGAGGAACGCGTCCTGGGTGATCACCAGGTCCGCCCTCTCCAGTCCCGCCAGGACGGTCTTGCGGTTGGCCACGGTGGCAACGGGATTGGTGCAGATTATCCAGCATGCCCTGATCTCGCCGTCGGCCATCCGGGAGAACATGTCGATGGTGCCGCCGCCGACCTCGGTGCGCAGGGTGCCGCGCGGGATGCCCCATCGATCCTCGACGAACTCACGGTCGGCGTCGACAGTCACCGACCGCTGACCCGGCAGACCCGGTCCCATGTAGCCCATCTCCCGACCGCCCATGGCGTTCGGCTGTCCGGTCAGGGAGAAGGGGCCGCTGCCGGGTCTGCAGATGGCGCCGGTCGCCAGATGCAGGTTGCAGAGGGCGTTGGTGTTCCAGGTGCCGTGGGTGCTCTGGTTGAGGCCCATCGTCCACAGGCTCATCCAGTTCCCGGCCTCGCCGATCCACCTTGCCGCGGTGCGGATGTCGGCCTCGGGGATGCCCGTGACCTCGCCGACCCGGTCCGGGGTGAACTCCTCCAGGAATCCGGGCATCGCGTCCCAGCCCTCGGTGAATTCGGCGATGAACTCGGGGTCGGTGTGCCCGTTCGCCACGATCAGGTGCAGCAGTCCGTTGAGCAGGGCGAGGTCCGTGCCGGGCGCGATCTGCAGGAACAGGTCGGCCTTCTCCGCGGTCGCGCTGCGCCGGGGGTCGACGACGATCACCTTCGCGCCTGCCTTGGCCCGGTCCATCATCCGCAGGAACAGGATCGGGTGGCAGTCCGCCATGTTCGCGCCGATCACGAAGAAGGCATCGGCGTGGTCGAAGTCCTGGTACGACCCGGGCGGTCCGTCCGCGCCGAGGGACTGCTTGTAGCCGGTTCCGGCGCTGGCCATGCACAGCCGCGAGTTCGACTCGATCTGATTCGTGCCGATGAACCCCTTGGCCAGCTTGTTCGACAGGTACTGGGCTTCGAGCGACATCTGCCCCGAGACGTAGAGCGCGACGGCGTCCGGTCCGTGCTCGTCGACGATCGCCCGCAGCCCTCGCGCGGTGTCGGCGATCGCGGCATCCATGTCGGTGGCCTCGACCGGCGCGCCGCGCTCGGGGCGCCGGTACGGCGTTTCCATCCGCCCGGGGCCGGCGAGCATGTCGGCGGTGGTCGCGCCCTTGGTGCAGAGCCTGCCGAAGTTGGTGGGGTGGGTCTTGCGGCCGGACGACTTCGCGGCCCGGCGTCGGCCCGTCTCCGGGTCGGTGGTGATCTCGAGGACCAGTCCGCACCCCACCCCGCAGTAGGCGCAGAGCGTGTCGACCATGTCGGCGTCGCCGGATGCGCCCACGTGCTCCTCCTCGATTCCCGGTTGGCCTTCTCGTTGGCCGACCCAACGTCACAGAGTCTCGAACACGGATGTTTCGGGATCCTTCTTCCGCCATTGCGGATCTGTGAACCGCGCTTCACCTCAGGTGCGCTCCGCTGGTGAGGACGGGCGGTCGCCGTTCGCGACACCTCCCGGTGGGCGCTGGGTCACCGTTCGCCGAGCCCCTCCGGCCGAATCGAGGAGACCGATGCGCCTGTCTACCCGAAATCAGTTGTCCGGAACCGTCGTCGACGTCACGGTCGGTGCGGTGATGGCCACCGTCAAGGTGCGTCTCGACGGCGGTGACCAGATCGTCACGGCGTCGATCACGAGGGAGGCGGTCGAAGAACTCGGCCTCGAGCCCGGCAAACCAGCCACCGTGCTGATCAAGTCCACCGAGGTGATGCTCGCGGTGGAGGACTGACGCCGGCCGGGGTTCCGCTGCCTGAGTATCAAATGTAGACTCAGCCTCGTGACCACCCTTTCGGACACGTTGGCCCTGCTCGGTGAGCGCTGGGCGCTGCTCGTCGTGCGGGAGGTGTCGCTCGGGCTGCGACGCTTCGACGAACTGCGCGAGGCCACCGGCGCACCGCGCACCGTGCTGTCGGACCGACTCCACCGGCTCGTCGCGGCCGGGGTGCTCGGCACCCGGGAGTACCGCGTCCCCGGCAGCCGGGCGCGGCTCGAGTACACGCTCACCGCCGCCGGACTCGATCTGCTTCCCGTTCTCGCCGCCCTCACCGACTGGGGGGAGCGTCACCTCGACTCCGCCGCCGCGTCCGACGTGGCCTACCGGCACGGCGGGTGCGGAGGCCGGGTCGGTGCGCGCCTCGTGTGCGAGTGCGGCGCGGAAGTGATTCCGGGACAACGCCTCCTCGCGCAGGTCAATCGCTGACAGCTTCACCCGACGACAGGAAGAAGGACAGTTCATGACGCTCGCCACCACGACCGACGCCGGCTTCGCCGCCGACGTCCTCGGCGCCGACCTGCCGGTGCTCGTCGACTTCACCGCCCCGAACTGCGGGCCGTGCCGGATGATCGCCCCGGTGCTCGAACAGATCGCGGCCGAGCAGGACGGCCGGCTGCGCGTGGTCTCGCTCGACGTCGGCGCGAACCCCGTCACCACCAGCGAACACCAGGTGATGGGAACCCCGACGCTCGCGCTGTTCGTCGGCGGCGAGCGGGTCGTCCGGCTGCCCGGCGCACGGTCGCGCGCCGCGATCATGCGCGAAATCGAGCCGCACCTGTCGGGCGGACAGGACTGAAACTCACCCGGGCCCGTCCCGCGCGACCGACACCAACTGCACGTGCCGCAACGGGATCGGGGTCTCCAGCGCGATCGAGGTCGACGAACGCAGCACGTGCCTGCCGTCGACGATCTCGTTGATCACCCGCTGCAGGTCCCCGTGGGTGCGGGCCACCACCCGGATCAGCAGGTCCCCTGCACCGGTGGTGGTGTGAGCCTCGAGCACCTCCGGGATCGCGGACAGGTGCTCGATCACCGCTGCGTGCCCCTGGCCCTGCGTGATCTCGAGGGCCGCGAACGCGGTCACCGGGAACCCCAGCGCGGCCGCGTCCAGGGTGGGGGAGCGGTCGGCGATCACCCCGTCGCGTTCCAGATGGTCCAGGCGGGCCTGCACGGTGCCGCGGGCGACGCCGAGACGACGCGACGCCTCCAGCACGCCCACCCGCGGCTCGTCGTGCAGCAGGGTCAGCAGGGCCGCGTCGAGCCGGTCGATCGTCATGGTCGCCTCCTGGTCATCCTGTCCAGTGAAACCGCCTCACGAACCAGCATTCTGTACACGATGACCAGCGTCAACGCGGACCGTTGCGCAACCGCCGCGATCGGCCGACAGTGAGGCATGACCACCGCGCGCCTCACCAGTCACGAACGCGCCGCCCACCTGCGCGCCGGCCGGCTGCGACGGCTGGTCGGACTGGTCGACCACGACGACGCCGCCGATCCGTTCCCCGTCCTCGGCATGGACGCGGTCGAGTTCGTGTGCGGCAACGCCACCCAGTCCGCCCACTACTTCGTCTCGGTGTGGGGCATGACCCTCGTCGCCTACGCCGGGCCGGAAACCGGTCTGCGCGACCACAAGTCGTATGTGCTCGAGTCCGGGTCCGCCCGCTTCGTGCTCAGCGGCGCCGTCGACCCGGGCAGCGCGCTCGCCGACCACCACCGCAGGCACGGCGACGGCGTCACCGACCTGGCCCTCGAAGTCGTCGACGTGGACCGCTGCGTCGCGCATGCGCGACGCAGCGGCGCCGTCGTCCTCGACGAACCACACGACGTCCGTGACGAGCACGGCACCGTCCGGCTCGCCGCGCTCGCCACCTACGGCAGCACCCGGCACACACTCGTCGACCGGTCCGGCTACCGCGGGGTGTACCTGCCCGGATTCGAGCCCCGCACTTCGGGATTCGTGCGCAGGCCCGGCGCACCCGAGCACGTGTTCGCGGCCCTCGACCACGCGGTCGGGAACGTCGAGATGGGCCGGATGGATCACTGGGTGCGCTTCTACAACGAGGTCATGGGCTTCATCAACATGGCCGAGTTCGTCGGCGACGACATCGCCACCGAGTACTCGGCGCTGATGAGCAAGGTCGTCGCGAACGGCAACCACCGCGTCAAGTTCCCGCTCAACGAACCGGCGGTGGGGCGCAGGCGGTCCCAGATCGACGAGTACCTCGACTTCTACGGCGAGCCCGGCTGCCAGCACCTCGCCCTGGCCACCGACGACATCCTCGCCAGCGTGGACGCGTTGCGCGCCGAGGGCGTCGAGTTCCTCGCCACCCCCGACGCGTACTACGACGACCCCGAACTGCGGGCCCGGATCGGCCGGGTCCGGGTGCCCGTCGACCAGCTCAAGGCCCGCGGCATCCTCGTCGACCGGGACGAGGACGGATACCTGTTGCAGATCTTCACGAGGCCGCTGGGAGACCGGCCGACGGTGTTCTTCGAACTCATCGAGCGCCACGGCTCGCTCGGCTTCGGCAAGGGCAACTTCAAGGCGCTGTTCGAATCCATCGAACGCGAACAGGCGGCGCGCGGAAATCTGTGAGCCGGATCGTGGGGCATCCCGACGTGGCCGGCTGACACCGCCGTCATGGACGACACAGGCGCGTCACCGCGTCGCGGACCGCCTCCCTCCGTCGCGCGATCTCGTCGGCGCCGCACGTCACGTTGCTCTCGGTGCCGGGGGCGACGACCCAGCCGAAGACGATTCCGAAGATCAGCGTCACCAGTTCGATCGGCTCCCACCGCGCCGCCACCCGGCCCTCGGCCTGGGCCCGGCGGATCGAGTCCATGTGGATCGCCCACTCGTCGTGGCTCTGGGCCTGCTCGCGCATGCGGGCGGCCTCGCCCTGCAGTTGTCCCCAGATCATCATGCGCTGGAGCTGCGCCGTCCTGGTGCAGGCGAAAAAGGACGACCTCCCCGCCGAGGGCGCCGTGCACATGGGCTGACCGGCCGGCGACTGCTCGGTGCTCCCGGTCGCCGCGAGCCGTGCTGCACCGCGTGCGGCCCGGCTCGCGCGCCTTCGGCAAGGGGTCGTCCCGGCCCACTGTCACCGGCCCCAGGCGGCACCGGATGGGACCACACAGTCAATCGCCAGTTCACTCGCCGTGACCCGATCGGTACTGCTAGCGGTGGAAATACGGGCGCCGGTCGTGTTCTATCAGTGGACTATGAGCGCAGTCACCCGAATCGCCCGAGTCACCACCGTCGCCGCCGGTGCCGTCGCAGTGCTGGCCGGCGCCGCCGCGATCGCGACCGCCGCCCCGGCCCCGGCCGGTTCCGAGCGGTTCACCCCGCTGGCCGACGGCTCGCACACCGAGTTCCTCGTCAACCCCGTCCTCACGCAGGACGACCTGCTGAACACGAACAAGGACATCACCACGATGCCCGACGTGCGTGCCCACAGCATCGACGGCCGCACCTTCTCCTTCTACCGCGTCGTCGACGGCGTCCGGATCGGCATGGCCCGGATCAACGAATTCTGCCTGCCCACCGGCGTCTGCCACGGCATCATCGTCGACGCGCCCAGCCCGGTGGTCCTCTGACACAGCACCTTTCGAGGCCGAAGGCCCGGGGCGACGCGGTCGCCCCGGGCCTTCGTCGTCAGGCGGGGGACTCGCACCCCGGCAGAACCTCGGCCCACGTGGTGGGGACGTCACCGCCACCCTGCGGGCTGACCCGGCGCCCGACCTTCGCGAGCAGCGCCACCGGGGCGATCGGCCCCGCGAACAGGGCCTCGCCCAGCCCGAATCCGGTGGCCTGCGCGAGCATCGGTTCGGGTACGTGTGAGAAGTAGCCCGCCAGTTCCGCGATGTCCGCGGAGCCGTTCATCCGCATCAGCACCAGGTTGTCGCACTGGGACACCACGTTCGGGTGCACCTTGCCGGGTCGCTGCGTGGCGACGAACAGGTGCAATCCGAACTTGCGGCCCTCGCCGGCGATCAGGATGCCCAACTCGGCGGTCGCCGCCAGCAGCGGGTTGTCGGTCACTGCGGGCAGCACGTTGTGCGCCTCGTCGATCACCATGAGCACCGGCTCCCGCGACCGCCGCGCCGCCCACCGGCGGCCGAGCAGGGCCAGGACGATCGCGGTTCGCTCGTCCGCGGTCGCCAGGCTGCCGACGTCAACGACGACGCACCGCGACGCCCGGATGTCGTACTCGACCGCCGAGCGCTCGCCGTCGCGCCGCCACAGTTCCCAATCCACGATCCCGAGGTTCGCGATCCGCTTCGCCAGCCGATCGCCGTCGACGGAGGAACTCGCGGCGGCCGCCACCTCCGCGACCGAATAGGGGGCGGTCAGGGTCGCGGTCACCTCACGTAGTGCGTGGTAGTCGTCCAGATCCCGGACCGGGTGCATCTGCAGGAGCAACGCCTGGGTGTCGACGTCGAGGTCGCTGAAGTCGATGCACAGCGTGATCGGGGAGCCGAAACCGCGGGCCCGCGCGACGTGCACACCCGCGGCGACCGCACGGTGCCGGACCGCGGCGGGCGAATCGTCGTCGGGGTCGGCGACCTCGCCGAGGAAGACGTGATCGGAGTTCGGGTCGATCACCAGGATCGGCAGCGTCGTCGACGCGAGCAGCCTCTCGAGCAGCCCGCCGGTCGTGTACGTCTTTCCCGAACCGGACTGGCCGCACATGAACGTGTGCCTGCCGAATCCGGGGGACTGCAGGCGGGCGGCGACCTCCGGTGCCTGTGCCATTGCGCCGACGTCGAATGCCGGACCGTCCGCGGACAGCCCGGCGGCGACGGCCGCGACCTCCTCCGGGGTGGCCGGACGGATCGGGCGTTCACCGAACGGCTCCACGCGCCCGCGCAGGTTGAACCGGTCTCCGTCGAACTCGCCGAGGGTCACCGCCCGCCCGTGCACGGCCCGCACCATCGGCCGGGCTCGTGCTGCGGACACCCCGAACCCGTGCACCTGCTCCCCGAGGTCCACGTCGAGTTCGGGCCCCTCCTTCTCGACCACCTCGACCTTGCGCACCTGCACCACGACGCGTGCCCCGGTGTCGTCCTCGACCACCGCGAACCCGCCGACCCGGACACCGGTCTCCATCGGCCCCGCGAACGGAACCTCGTGCCCGTCGGCGGAGACGGCGACCTGGGCGATCGCGAATCGGTCGTACAACAGGTGTCGATGCTGCTGGAGGGACTCGAGCTCCGATGTCATGCCGCACATCCTCACTCATCGACTCGAGTCCGGCATCCGGATCGCTGTCCTACACCCTGTCGTGGACAGAATCTCGGGAACTGGGACACTGGAGGCCGTGACTGTCACCCCCGGCGCCTCCGCGCAGCCCTCTCCCGGCGGTGCCGGGCAAGTTTCCGTCCGGTCCGCGCAGCTCTTCGAGCGGGCCTCCGCGGTCATCCCCGGTGGGGTCAACTCGCCGGTCCGGGCGTTCGGCTCGGTCGGTGGCACACCACGGTTCATCGCGTCCGCCAAGGGGTGCACGCTCACCGACGTGGACGGCAACGACTACGTCGACCTGATCTGCTCGTGGGGTCCGATGATCCTCGGGCACGCACACCCCGCCGTCGTGGAGGCCGTGCAGAAGGCGGCCACGACCGGATTGTCCTTCGGCGCCCCGACCGAGGGCGAGATCGAACTCGCCGAGGTGATCGTCGACCGGATCGCGCCGGTCGAGCAGGTTCGGCTCGTCAACTCCGGCACCGAGGCGACGATGAGCGCGGTCCGGCTGGCGCGCGGATTCACCGGCCGCAGCAAGATCGTCAAGTTCGCCGGCTGCTACCACGGGCACGTGGACGCCCTGCTCGCCGAGGCCGGTTCCGGCCTGGCCACCTTCGGGCTGCCGACCTCGCCCGGCGTGACGGGCGCGCAGTCGTCGGACACCATCGTGCTGCCGTACAACGACCTCGACGCGGTCGCACAGGCGTTCGCCGCGAACCCCGGCGAGATCGCCTGCGTGATCACCGAGGCCGCCGCAGGCAACATGGGCACCGTCGCGCCGCTCCCCGGATTCAACGAGGGACTGCGCCGGCTGTGCACCGAGCAGGGCGCACTGCTGATCATGGACGAGGTGATGACCGGATTCCGGGCCAGCCGCACGGGCTGGTACGGCATCGACGGGGTCGCCGGAGACCTGATGACGTTCGGCAAGGTGATGAGCGGCGGGCTGCCCGCCGCCGCGTTCGGTGGTCGCGCGGACGTCATGGCACACCTGGCGCCGGCCGGACCGGTGTACCAGGCGGGCACGCTGTCCGGGAACCCGGTCGCCGTCGCCGCCGGCCTCGCCAGCCTGAAAGCCGCAGATCAGGGCGTGTACGACGCGCTGGACCGCAACGCCGCGACGCTCGGGACGCTGATCGGTGACGCACTCCACGCGGCAGGGGTGCGGCACCAGGTGCAATTTGCAGGCACCATGGTGAACGTGTTCTTCGCCGACCAGCCCGTCACCAACTACGCGGAGGCGAAGGCCAGCGAGACCTGGCGGTACCCCGCCTTCTTCCACACGCTGCTCTCCCGTGGCGTGTGCGCACCCCCGAGTGCGTACGAGACGTGGTTCGTCTCGGCCGCCCTCGACGACGGCGCGTTCGACCGGATCGCGGACGCACTGCCCGCCGCCGCCGCGGCGGCCGCAGCCGCGACGCCCGCCGGCTGAACCCGACCGTCCGACACACCACTCCACCCGTCAACCACCGAAGCTCCCGGAGCAGCCCACCGTGACCAGTCCGCAGCAGACGCCGTCCGCAGACCCCGCCGAGTCCCGCACGATCGTGCACGTGCTGCGGCACGGCGAGGTGCACAACCCGAAGGGCATCCTCTACGGGCGGCTCCCCGGATACCGGCTCTCGGTGGCCGGGCAGGCCCAGGCCCGCACGGTCGCGTCGGTCCTGTCGGGGCACGACATCACCCATGTCGTTGCGTCGCCGCTGCAGCGGGCGCAGGAGACCGCGACCCCGATCGCGGACGCCCACGGACTGACCCTGGCGACCGACGACAACCTGATCGAGGCGGCGAACGACTTCGAGGGCCTGAAGGTCTCGGTCGGGGACGGTGCGCTGCGCCGGCCGCGGCACTGGTGGAAGCTGCGCGACCCGTTCACCCCGTCGTGGGGCGAGCCGTACCTGCAGATCGCGCACCGGATGCTCGCCGCCGTCAACGCCGCCCGGATCTCCGCGGTCGGTCACGAGGCGGTGTGCGTGAGCCACCAGCTTCCGGTGTGGACGCTGCGCCGGTTCCTGCAGGGTGAGCGGCTCTGGCACGACCCGCGCCACCGGCAGTGCGGTCTGGCGTCGCTGACGTCGCTGGTCTACGAGGGCGACACCCTCGTCGACATCGTCTACTCCGAGCCCGCCGGCGCCTCCGATCCGACGGTGACCGGGGCATGAGTGCGGCTACACCACCCGTGCGCGCTCTTGGTGGCAGGGGCTACCAAGAACGCGCACGGGCGCTGGTTGCCGTGCTGCTGAGCCTGCTGCTCGGCGGCGTGGCCAGCGCCTGCGCCACCGGTGACGACGCGGTCGCGCAGGGTGGCACCTTCGACTTCGTCTCGCCCGGCGGCAAGACGTCGATCTTCTACGACCCGCCCGCCGACCGCGGCACCATCGGCAATCTCACCGGCGAGGACCTGATGGAGGAGGGGAAGACCCTCTCGCTGTCCGACTTCGCGGGCCAGGTCGTCGTCGTGAACCTGTGGGGCCAGTGGTGCGGGCCGTGCCGCGGCGAGGTCGACGACCTCGAGAAGGTGTACGAGAACACCCGCGACCAGGGTGTGGCGTTCCTCGGCATCAACGTCAAGGACCCGCAGCGCGACAAGGCGCAGGACTTCGTCACCAACAACAAGGTGGCCTTCCCGTCGATCTGGGATCCGTCGATGCGCAGCCTGACGGCGCTCGGCGGCAGCTACCCGACCAGCGTCATCCCGTCCACACTCGTGCTCGACCGTCAGCACCGGGTGGCGGCGGTGTTTCTGACTGCGTTGCTCGTCGACGACCTGCAACCCGTGGTCGAGAGGATCGCGGCCGAACAGTGAGTACTGCAATCCTCGCGCAGGGCGTGAGCGTGAGCGCCCAGGGAATCGGCGCGACCTTCCAGGACACCGCCGCCACCGGCCCGCTGCTGCTGGCGTTCGCCGTCTGCATCCTGGCGGGGCTGGTGTCGTTCGCATCACCGTGCGTGGTGCCGCTCGTGCCCGGCTACCTGTCGTACCTGGCCGGCGTCGTCGGCGCGGACGCGCCGGCGGTGACGGTCGAGCAGGCGAGCGTGCGCACCGAGACCCGCACCGCGCGGCTGCGGGTCGCGGGCGCGGCGGCCCTGTTCGTCGCGGGATTCACCGTGGTGTTCGTGCTGGCCACGATGACGGTGTTCGGCGCGATGTCCGCGCTGTCCGTGAACCGGGAGATGTTCCAGCGGATCGGTGGCGTCGTGACCATCGCGATGGGCCTCGTGTTCATCGGCCTGATCCCGGCGCTGCAGCGCGACGTGCGGTTCGAGCCGCGCCGGATCTCCGGCCTGATCGGGGCCCCGCTGCTCGGCGGCGTGTTCGCGCTCGGCTGGACGCCGTGCCTCGGCCCGACGCTGACCGGGGTGCTCACAGTCGCCGCAGGCACCGAGGGCTCGACCGCGGCCCGCGGGCTGGTGCTGATGGTCGCCTACTGCATCGGGCTGGGCCTGCCGTTCGTGCTGCTGGCCTTCGGATCGGCGAGCGCGCTGCGCGGCGTCGGCTGGCTGCGCCGCAACGCGCGGGCGATCCAGGTGTTCGGCGGCATCATGCTCGTCGCGGTCGGTGTCGCGCTGGTCACCGGCGCCTGGGATGTGTTCGTCGGATGGATCAGGGATGCGTTCGTGTCGGAAGTGACGCTGCCGATTTAACGCTTCTCTCGAAAGCGGGAGATTCCACGCTCAGACCGCAACCCGACCACCAACCCGAAGGAGGTGAACAGATTGTCTGACGTCGTCAACACATGTGTGGCCGCGCTCTGCCACAGCCAGGATCACCCTGGCAGCGTTCCGATCCCGACCGTCGGAGTGCCCGCAGTCGAAGCATCGGAATGTTCGTTCGCCGAGTTCGAGGCGCTGCTTGGCTCTCGCGAAACACCTCGAACACGTCATCGTCGTGTAGGCGGGCCGCACCAACACCACCTTCCGGCCGGCCCGCACGCCGCGCTCGAGAAGTTCCCGCCTCGCCGCACCGATCGCGGCATCCGCGGCCTTGCGCGCCATCCTGGACTTGGTCAGGAACTTCGGACTGAAGTCCTCCACCGCGATCAGATCGTGGCTGTCGACGACCTGCTTCGCCCACACCCGGGAATCGTATTGGGTCTGACGGGCCGCCTTCTTCTGGAGTCTCGCCGCCTGCCGCTTCGCACGGTGGTAGCCACTGGACTGGGGGCCCCGCTTGCCGGTGTGGCGGCGGGCCATCTTCCGCTGTGCCCTCGTCAACTCCGCGGCGCACCGCTTGCGGTGTCCGAGATACGGCAGGTCGAAGTCACTGTTCGTTGTGGTGGCCGTGCACGACACACCCCAGTCGACACCGATCCCACCTCTGGCTTCCGGCGCAGCCGGTACGTCTCGTCGGACGACGAACGAGGCATACCAGTGACCGAGCGCATCCAGGGTTATCCGGACACTCGACGGCTCGGACGGCAACTCCCGAGACCACACGACCGGAATGCTGATGCCTTTCGGCAGGACCAGGCGTCCGTCGCGGATCCGGAAGCCGCGCCGCGTGAACTCCAGACTTGGCAACGTGGTCTTGCGGTTTTTGAACGTCGGGCGGCCGCGCCCCTTCACCGTGAACGACTGGTCGAGAGCCTGGGCGTAGGTGCGCAGCGTCTGCTGCTGCGCGACCTGCGAACCCTCCCGCAGCCACGCGTTGTGCGACCGCGCCTCCGTCAGAAGTTTCGACAGCCTTCCGAACGTCGGTCGCAGTCCCGACTTCTGCTGGTGGACCGCCTCGTTCCACAGGAACCGGCACCGATGCCACTCGTGGGTCAACGCACGCGCCGCCTGCGCGCCGGGCCGCAACCGGAACGTGTACCGCACCACTTCCCCCATGCTGGGCAACCTAACCGACCCCACCGACAGAAAGGAGACCGGCGCATCCACTCCCTTGCGAAGGGAGCATCCGCGTCGAACATCCGATGACGGCAGACCAGAAGGAGGACGCAGTGACGGACGAGAGCCGGAGTGCGGTTTCTCGGCAGTCGGCGGTGGGACGTCTGGTGGCGCTCGGCCGCAACACCTGGCGCGGTCTGACGTCGATGCGCACCGCGCTGGTCCTGCTGTTCCTGCTCGCGTTCGCGGCCATTCCGGGCGCGCTGCTGCCGCAGCGCAGCCTCAACGCGGGCAAGGTCGACGAGTACATCGCGAACCGCCCGACCCTCGGACCGTGGATGGATCGGCTCGAACTGTTCGACGTGTTCGGCAGCTTCTGGTTCACCGCGATCTACGTGCTGCTGTTCGTCTCGTTGATCGGCTGCATCATCCCGCGCTGCTGGGATCACTTCCAGGCGCTGCGGACCCGGCCGGTCGCCGCACCGCGTCGGCTGTCCCGGCTGCCGCACCACACCGACGCCGTCGTCGACGCCACCCCGGACGAGGTGGCGGCTGCCACCGTGTCCCGGCTGCGCGGGTGGAAGACGGTCACCCGCACCGGCGAAGAGCTGCGTTCCGGCAAGCCCGGCGAGATCACGGTGTCCGCGGAGAAGGGCTACCTGCGCGAGGCAGGCAACCTGGTCTTCCACCTGTCGCTTGTCGGCCTGCTCGCCGCGATCGCGATCGGAAAACTGTTCAGCTACGAGGGCAACGTCATCGTGATCGCCGACGGCGGTCCCGGTATCTGCACCACGTCACCGGCGATGTTCGACTCGTTCCGGGCCGGACTCAAGGAGGACGGCACCGGCCTGACCCCGCTGTGCGTGAAGGTCAACGACTTCAAGGCCGACTACCTCGACAACGGTCAGGCCGAGATGTTCACCTCCAACATCGACTACCAGTCCGGCGACGACCTCGAATCCGACACGTGGCGGCAGGCGACGCTGCAGGTCAACCATCCGCTGCGCGCCGCGGGCGACCGCGTCTACCTGCAGGGGCACGGTTACGCGCCGACGTTCACGGTGACCTTCCCGAACGGCGAGACCCGCACCGAGACACTGCAGTGGCGGCCCGACGACGCGACCACCTTCCTGTCCAGTGGCGCCATGCGCTTCGACCCGCCCGGCGGCATGTACCCGGACGAGGCCGAGCGCCGGAAGAACCAGATCGGCATCGAGGGACTCTTCGCGCCGACCGCCGTGCTCCACGGCAACCTGCTCTCCTCGAGCTACCCGGCGTTGACCGATCCGGCCGTCGCCATCGACATCTACCGGGGCGACACCGGCCTCGACACCGGCAACCCGCAGTCCATCTTCTCGCTGAGCAAGGAACTGGTGAACCAGGGCCGGCTCGTCAAGGAGGACCGGGTGAACCTGAGGCCGGGCGAGTCGGCGACCCTCTCGGACGGCACCGTGGTGCGGTTCGACGGGGCGACGGACTTCGTCAACCTGCAGGTCTCGCACGACCCGGCGCAGCAGTGGGTGCTGGTGTTCGCCCTGACGATGATGGGTGGCCTGCTGGTGTCGCTGGTGGTCAAGCGCCGCCGCATCTGGGTGCGCACCTATCCGGCCCCCTCGGACGGAGATGCCGACACGGTGTCGGATACATTGGGATCGGAAAGACGACGTACCGTAGTAGAGCTGGGTGGCCTCGCCCGCACGGATCAGGCGGGCTGGGGCGACGAGTTCGACCGGCTCAGCCAACGACTGCTCGAGGACCTCGGCCCCGCGCAGACGACCGAGACGACACCGCACAGCCGCGCCTGACGCGCAGGAGAGAGAACCATGCCGATCAACGAGACCCTGGCGCGGTACAGCGACCTCGCCTTCGAGTCCGCGTTCGCGATCTTCGTGTTGGCGTTCGTGCTGCTCATCGCGCAGTACGCGACGACGCGGGCGCGGGCGGTCCAGGAGCGTGAGCTGGTCGCCGCCGGCGGTGTGCCGACCTCCGAGGCCGCCGGCCCGGGGCGGGTCAGCGACACGCAGGCCAAGCCGCTGTCCGAGCGGCTCGGCAACATGGCGATGTCGGTGCTCGTCGTCGGCGTCGTGCTGCAGTGGGCGTCGATCGTGCTCCGTGGGTTCGCGACCGAACGGTTCCCCCTCGGCAACATGTACGAGTTCGTCAGCATGGCGGTCGCCGCCGCGACCGCGGTCGGCGTGGTGGGGCTGCGCAAGCAGACCTACCGGTCGCTGTGGGCGTTCCTGCTCATCCCTGTGCTGATCCTGATGTTCCTCGCGGGCACCGTGCTGTACGCCGACGCGGCCCCGGTGGTCCCCGCGCTGCGTTCGTACTGGCTTCCCATCCACGTGACGATCGTCAGCGTCGGCAGCGGCATCTTCCTCGTCTCCGGCGTCGCCAGCCTGCTGTTCCTGCTTCGTATCCGGCAGCCTCAGGGCCAGGAGTCCGGCGGCATCCTCGGCAAGCTCGCGGGCCGGCTCCCGGATGCGCAGACGCTGGACCGCCTCGCGTACAAGACCACCATCGTCGCGTTCCCGCTCTTCGGTGCGGGCATCATCCTGGGTGCCATCTGGGCGGAAGCCGCCTGGGGTCGGTTCTGGGGCTGGGACCCGAAGGAGACGGTCTCGTTCATCGCCTGGGTGATCTACGCCGCCTATCTGCACGCCCGCGCGACGTCGGGCTGGCGCGACACGCGCGCCGCGTGGATCAATGTGGCCGGCTTCGTGGCGATGCTGTTCAACCTGTTCATCATCAACATGGTGGTGTCCGGACTGCACTCCTACGCGGGCCTGAACTGAGCCGACGGCCGTTTGTCCGGCAAACCGGGTCACGAATCGACAGCGAAAAACACTAACGGTCACGGAACCGTGGCGGAGTTGTGACCACATAGGTCCCGGGAGATCTTGGAAGTGACCGCTGCGGTATCGGATGATCGACACATGCGCAGGGCGTCGGGGCGGCTTCGGATCTGGAACATGATTGCGCTCGGCGCCGTCCTGCTGCTCGCGGTCGGGGTGGTCACCGGCGTCCTGTCGAAACCGAAGAGTGACGCCCCCACCGTCCTCGCCCGTTATGTCGACGCAATCAACGACGGTGACATCGACGCCGCCGCCGAGTTGACGTCCTACCCGAACGCCGCCAAGGAATCGATGTCGCAGGCGTTCGACTCGCTCGCCCCCGAGTCGGTGCACTTCGACATCAACCAGATCATCGATCTCGACGCCTCGTCGGGGATGTTCAACGCGGTCGCCACCTGGGACCTCGGCAAGGACCGGGTCTGGACCTACAACGTCGACGGCTGGGTTCGGAACCTGTCGGTCGGCTGGCGGGTGTCGTGGAATCCGGCGACGTTCATGCCCGGTCTCGGAAACGGACGGACCGTCCGCCTCGACCGCACCGACGCCGCGCCGCCGACCGTGTTCGACATCACCGGCGCGCCGATGATGACCGAGCAGACCATCAACGCGATCCGCCTCGACCCGGCCCGCACGCCGGACCTCGTCGGCAGCGCCGCCGCCCTCGCGAAGGCCATCGAGCCGGTCGCGCCGCTGATCACCTCGGAGTCGCTGCAGCAGGACCTCGCCGCCGCGAAGGGACAGGCGATCACCGCGGTCAACCTGCGCGACGCGGACTTCGCCGTGCTGGAGGACCGGCTGCGCCCGATCCCCGGGGTGGTCGTCGAGTCGCAGCCCAAGCTGATCACCATCGACCGGCGTGTGTACGGGCCGGTGGTCGACGCGATGCGAGGGGTGTGGCAGGCGAATCGGGACGAGACCGCCGGCTGGGCCGTCAACGCGGTCGAGCCCGACGGCCGGACGGTCCGGCTGACCGGCTACCAGGGGCCGCCCGGTCCGGACATCCGCTCGACGATCGAGCCGCGGCTGCAGATGGCGGCCGAGGACGCGGCGGTCAGTGTCGGCACCCCCGCCGCGATCGTCGCGCTGCAGCCGTCCACCGGCGCGATCCTCGCGGTTGCACAGAACAACCAGGCCAGCGACCTGGGACCGATCGCGTTCACCGGGCTCTACCCGTCGGGTTCCACCCTCGACCTGGTCCGGATCGCGGCGACCGCGCAGAACACCGACGTCGAACACGCGGCGAAACAACTGGGCCTCGGCGTGGACTACACGATTCCCGGCCTGGACCAGAAGACCGCGTCCTTCGTCGGCGGTGGGCCGAACCTGATGCGCGCCGCATCGGACCGCAAGAGCGACGACCAGGTGACGGTCAGCCCGTTCGGCATGGCACTGGTGGCCGCGTCGATCGCCCGAGGCGCGCCGACCGTCCCGACCATCGCGGCCGGGCAACCTGCCACGACGGACGAGGAACTGTCGCAGCTCCCGGCGCAGGTCACCGACCAGCTGCGCGGCATCATGAGGGACACCGTGCACCGGGGACCGGCGAACCTGCTCGCGGGTTACGGCGACCTGATCGGCGCGACCGGCGCCGACGAAGACGACCGGTGGTTCTACGGGTCGCGGGGAGACCTGGCCTTCGCGGTGTTCGTTCAGGACGCCGACGGCGGCGACCAGGCGGTCAAGATGACGGACCGCATGTTCAAGGCGCTGGCCAAGCCGGCGGAGTGACCGCCGCCATCCCGCGTGGACGAACCGGTCAGGTTGCGTGAGCTCCCGAACGGTTCGTTCGCTGCACTGCGGATCGGGTCACTCCTGGGGGTCACCCGGGGTGCCGTCCGGGGCGTCCCCGGTCCTGCGATGGTTCTCCCGGTCGACCCGCCACAGGAACTCGGGATCGTCGTCCGGTCCCTGCACGCGTCCGGCAGGCGTCTGCAAGTCGGGACCGAATGCCTTCCACAGCAGCACAGCGAGCGTCACCAGTCCGATGAGCGCCAACAGGTAGATCACGTCGCACCTCCTTGCCTCAAGGCTAGTCGCCACGGTCACGCCCCGTCACAGGGCGAAGAAACCCTCGCCCGGTGGTCCGGGCGAGGGCTTCTCGGTGCGTGCGACGTCAGACGGAAACGATCACCGACGAGCCGTGGCCGAACAGGCCCTGGTTGGCGGTGATGCCGACGCGGGCGCCCTCGACCTGACGGCCCTCGGCCTGGCCGCGCAGCTGCCAGGTCAGTTCGCAGACCTGCGCGAGCGCCTGTGCGGGGACGGCCTCGCCGAAGCAGGCCAGACCGCCGGACGGGTTGACCGGGATGCGGCCGCCGATGGTGGTGTCCCCGGCGCGCAGCAGGTGCTCGGCCTCGCCCGGCTTGCACAGCGCGAGATCCTCGATCCAGTCGAGCTCCACCGAGGTCGCCAGGTCGTACACCTCGGCGACGTCGATGTCCTCCGGCGCGATGCCGGCCTCCTCGTAGGCGGCGTGGCCGATGGACTGCTTGAACGTGCGTTCCGGGGCCGGGACCGCGGAGGCCGACTCGGTCGAGAAGTTCGGCATGTCCATGATCGTCTGCGGGAACGTCGGGGTGACGGTGGAGATCGCCTTGATCTTGACCGGGTCGACGATGCCCTTCTTGCGGGCGTACTCCATCGAGGTCAGCACGATCGCCGCGCCGCCGTCGGAGGTGGCGCAGATGTCGAGCAGGTGCAGCGGGTCCGCGACCATCGGCGACGCCAGCACGTCAGCGGCGGCGACCTCCTTGCGGTACCGCGCGTACGGGTTGTTCAGGCCGTGCTTGGCGTTCTTGACCTTAACCGCGGCGAAGTCCTCGACGGTCGCGCCGTACAGGTCGATGCGGCGGCGGGCGTTGAGCGCGAAGTAGCCGGGGTTGGTCATGCCCATCAGGCGGAACCGCAGCCAGTCCGGGTCGTCCCAGCGCTCACCGGCATTGGGGGCGAGGAAGCCCTTCGGGGTGGTGTCGGCGCCGACGACCAGTGCGACCTCGGACAGGCCGGCGAGGATCCGGGCGCGGGCGGTGTCGAGGGCCTGGGCGCCGGTCGCGCACGCCGCGTAGGAGGTGGCGACGCGGGCGCCGTTCCAGCCGAGGGCCTGCGCGAAGGTGGCGCCGGCGACGTAGCCGCCGTAGCCGTTGCGGACGGTCTCGCCGCCGACGATGTAGTCGACGTCCTGCCAGTCCACGCCCGAGTCGGCGAGGGCGGCGCGGGCCGCGGCGACGCCGTACTTGACGAACGGCTGGCCCCACTTGCCCCAGGCGTGCATGCCGACGCCGAGGATCGCCACATCGTGGTTGCTGCTCATGCCTGTGCCCCGTTCTGTGCGGTGACCGGCTTCCAACGCCAGATCGTGCGATCACCGGTCTCGTCGGTGTAGAGCGTCTCGACGACCAACTCCACCTCGTTGCCCACCTTCAGGTCCGCGACGCCGAAGCCGTCCGCGACCTGGCCCAGGACCACCAGGCCCTCGGCCAGCTCGACCGCGGCCAGTGCGAACGGCACGTACGGGTCGGTGGTCGGGATGTACGGTGCCGGCGGCTTGTACTGCGCGTCGGTGTACGACCAGACGGTGCCGCGGCGGGACAGCTCGACGTCGTCGAACTCCTCGCCGGAGCACGCAGGGTTCTTGCAGAAGGTGGTTTCCCGGGGGAAGGAGATCGTGCCGCAGGACCGGCACGAGCTTCCGATCAGGGCCGGCTCGGGGCCGGTGGTGAACCAGCCCTCGACGGCGGGGGTCGCGTCGCTCATCAAGTCCTCATCTGCAGGGGCAAGACCCGACTCGGCGGGTGGTCACGAGGCGGGTAGAACGCGTTGCAGTATTACACGAATCGGGCCGGTTTCGGGGCCGAGTTCCCACCCAGCGGGCCCTGACTCCGGGGTAGGTTGAGCGGCATGGCCGCCGCCGGTTCGGGTGCCGCCTCCATCGAGGTCGGCGGTCGAATCGTGCGGGTCACCCACCCCGACCGGGTCTACTTCCCGGCGACGGGCGCGACGAAACTGGACCTGGTCGAGTACTACCTCGCCGTCGGTGACGGCATCGTGCGGGCGCTGCGGGAGCGGCCGTGCATGTTGCACCGGTTCCCCGACGGTCTCGCGGGGGACAAGGTGCACCAGAAGCGGGTGCCGCGCGGCGCCCCGCCGTGGCTGCAGACCGTCCGGGTGCACTTCCCGCGCTACGACCGGGACGCCGACGAACTGTGCGTCACCGAACTGGCCGACGTGATCTGGGCGGTGCAGATGTCGACGGTGGAGTTCCATCCGTGGAACTCGCGGCGCGCCGACGTGGAGAAACCCGACGAGTGGCGGATCGACCTGGACCCGATGCCCGACTGCGGGTGGGACCGGGTGCTGCGGGTCGCGGGTGTCGTGCGCGAGGTCCTCGGCGAGCTCGGTGCCATCGGCTGGCCGAAGACGTCCGGGGGTCGTGGCCTGCACGTCTATGTCCGGATCCCGCCCGACCACGGATTCGCGGACGTGCGGCGCGCGGCGCTGGCGTTCGCGCGTGAGGTGGAACGGCGCGCCCCCGGCGACGCCACCACCACGTGGTGGCGCAAGGATCGGGACCCGGCGGCCCTGTTCGTGGACTACAACCAGAATGCGCGGGACCACACGATGGCCGCCGCCTACTCGGTACGCGGGGTGCCGACCGCGCGGGTGTCGGCTCCCGTTCACTGGGACGAGCTGGATGACGCGCTCCCGGACGACTTCACGCTGGCGTCGATGCCCGCGCGGTTCGCTCGACTCGGCGACCTGCATGCCGGTATCGACGACGCGCCCTACGATCTGACGCCGCTGCTGGAGTGGGCCGATCGGGACGAGCGCGACGGCATCGCCGAGCCGCCGGAGCCCGCCCGAACGGAATGAGCGGAAGCGGTCGGTCGAGGTGGTCGACCGGCCGCTTCCGCTCACTCGGTGGGGCTGACGCGCCGCCGAAGGTCAGTGCGCGGTGGCCTCGGTGGTCAGCGACTGGAGCAGTGCCATCACCTCGGACTCGCGGAACCGGCGGTGTCCGCCCGGAGTGCGCAGGGATCCCAGGCGTCCCGCGTGTGCCCATCGGGTGACCGTCTTGGGGTCGACGTGGAACAGGGCGGCCACCTGGCCAGGGGTGAGAAGTGATTCCTGGGTGGCGTGGAACGCGGGGACGCTCATCGAGACCCTCCCTCTAGAGTCTTGGCACGCTGCGGCCTCGGCCGCGGGCGTAGCTTCGCGGGCAGTGCGGACATCGTGGCACTCAACCCCCCGGGTACTCGAACTGTCTAAGTTCGGTAAAGGGGAGGTAATTCGCAAATCGGATAAGTCCGGCAGTGGCCGGCCGGTTGGGCCCGGTCGGTAACCTGGAGGGGTGACTGACTCGACCCCCGCCCCCACCCCACCGAACGCGAAGGGCAAGCTGGCCCGCGATCTCGCGCTCTACACCGTTGCCCGGCTCGGCCTGGTCGTGGCTCTCGCGGCGGTCATCCTCGGTGGCAGCCGGCTGGTCGGTGTCGACGTGCCGCTGCTGGTTGCCCTGATCTTCGCGGTCCTGATCGCGCTGCCGCTCTCCCTGGTGCTGTTCAAGTCGCTGCGCACCCGGGTCAACCAGCAGATCGCGGTGGTGGACGAACAGCGCCGCAAGGACCGCGACGACCTGCGTTCGAAGCTGCGCGGCGAGAAGTGAGGTGACGCCCACCGTCGTGGACCGCAGCGGCCCGCGCGACTGGCTCGACGGCGCGGTGCGGCTGATCGACGCCGACACCCAGCGCAGCGCGGACACCCACCTGCTGCGGTATCCGCTGCCGCGGGAGTGGGACGTCGCCCTCTACCTCAAGGACGAGTCCACGCACGTCACCGGCAGCCTCAAGCACCGGCTGGCCCGCTCGCTCTTCCTGTACGCGATCTGCAACGGCTGGGTCACCGAGGGCACCACCGTCATCGAGGCGTCCTCGGGGTCGACCGCGGTCAGCGAGGCGTACTTCGCGAAACTGCTCGGCCTGGACTTCGTCGCCGTCATGCCGCGCAGCACGAGCCCGGCGAAGATCGCGTTGATCGAGGAACAGGGCGGTCGCTGCCACTTCGTCGACCGGCCGTCCGAGATCTACGCCGAGGCGCAGCGGCTGGCCGACGAGGTCGACGGGCACTACATGGACCAGTTCACGCACGCCGAGCGGGCGACCGACTGGCGCGGGAACAACAACATCGCCCAGAGCATCTACGACCAGATGCGACTCGAACGGCACCCGGTGCCGGACTGGGTGGTCGTCGGGGCGGGCACCGGCGGCACCAGCGCGACCATCGGCCGCTACATCCGCTACCGCAGGCACGCGACCCGGCTGCTGGTGGTGGATCCGGAGAACTCGGCGTTCATCGGAGGCTACGAGACCGGGTCGGCCGACCACCGGACCGGAATGCCGTCCCGGATCGAGGGGATCGGCCGGCCGCGCGTCGAACCGTCGTTCATCGGGCAGGTCGTGGACCGGATGATGACCGTCCCGGACGCCGCGTCCGTCGCCGCGATGCGGCACGCCAGCAGTGTCCTCGGCCGCCGGGTCGGCGCCTCGACCGGAACGAACCTGTGGGGCGCGTTCACGGTGCTCGCGCAGATGCGGGCAGCCGGGCGCGCGGGCAGCATCGTCACCCTGATCTGTGATGGCGGCGAGCGCTACGCGGGCACCTACTTCGACGACGACTGGGTGCGCGACCAGGGCATGGACCTGACCGGTCCGAGCGCGGTGCTCGCCGAGTTCGCGGCCACCGGCAACTGGCGCGGCTGAACCCCGGCGCAGTGCGCCCGGTCCGGGCTCCCGCGGTGCGCGTGCCGCCTCAGTGGACCGGCGCGCGCTGGTCGGTGTCGGCGAACTGGGTGCGGTAGAGCTGCTCGTATCGGCCGCCCGCGGCGAGCAGTTCGGTGTGGGTGCCGCGTTCGACGACGCGGCCGCTTTCGACCACCAGGATCTGGTCGGCCGCCCGGATCGTCGAGAGCCGGTGCGCGATCACCACCGACGTGCGGCCCGCCAGTGCCTCCCCGAGTGCCGCCTGCACCGCCGCCTCCGACGTCGAGTCCAGGTGTGCGGTCGCCTCGTCGAGGATCACCACCCGCGGATGCGCCAGCAGCAGCCGGGCGATCGTCAGCCGTTGCCGCTCGCCGCCGGACAGCCGGTAGCCGCGCTCGCCCACCACGGTGTCGAGGCCGTCGGGCAAGGCCCGGATCAGCTCGGTGAGCCGGGCCCGGCCGAGCACCTCCCACAGCTCGTCCTCGGTCGCCTCGGGCCGGGCGAGCAGCAGGTTCGCCCGGATCGAGTCGTGGAACAGGTGACCGTCCTGGGTGACCATGCCGACCGTCGCCCGGATGGCGTCCGCCGACAGGTCGCGCACGTCGACTCCGCCGAGGCGGACAGTGCCGCTGTCGGCGTCGTAGAGCCGCGGCACCAGCTGGGCGATCGTCGACTTGCCCGCCCCGGACGAGCCGACCAGCGCGACCATCTGGCCCGGTTCGGCGCGGAACGAGAGGTCGTGGAGTACTTCGACACCGCCGCGGCTGTCGAGGGCCGCGACCTCTTCGAGCGACGCGAGGGACACCTTGTCCGCCGACGGGTACGCGAACCGGACCCGCTCGAACTCCACCGCGACCGGGCCGTCCGGCATCGGCCTCGGGTGTTCGGGATCCGCGATCAGGGGCTCGAGGTCGAGAATCTCGAAGACCCGCTCGAAGCTCACGAGGGCGCTCATCACCTCGACCCGCGCGGACGCGAGCGCCGTCAAGGGTGCATAGAGCCGCGTCAGCAGCAGGGCGAGCGCGACCACCGATCCGGCCTCGAGTCGGCCGTTGAGCGCGTACCAGCCGCCGAGTCCGTAGACGAGGGCCAGTGCCAGCGCCGACACCAGCGTCAGGGAGGTCACGAACGCGGACTGCGTCATCGCGGTGCGGACCCCGATGTCGCGGACCCGATGGGCGCGGACCTCGAACTCGGCGGATTCCTCCCGGGGCCGTCCGAACAGCTTGACCAGGGTGGCGCCGGGGGCCGAGAACCGTTCGGTCATCTGCGTGCTCATGGCGGCGTTGTGGTTGGCGGCCTCGCGCTGCAGGCCGGCCATCCGGGCGCCGATCCGGCGGGCGGGCAGCACGAACACCGGGAGCAGCAGCAGTGCCAGCACCGTGATCTGCCAGGAGATCCCGAGCATCACGACCAGCGTCAGGACCAACGTCACCAGGTTCGCGACCACTCCGGACAGGGTGTCGCTGAAGGCCCGCTGCGCGCCGATCACGTCATTGTTGAGCCGGCTGACCAGCGCTCCCGTCCGGGTGCGGGTGAAGAACGCGATCGGCATCTTCTGCACGTGATCGAACACCGAGGTGCGCAGGTCGAGGATCAGGCCCTCGCCGATGCTCGACGACAGGAACCGGTTGTAGAGACCCATCGCGGCCTCGACCACGGCGATGACGGCGATCGTGACGGCGAGACCGATCACGACACCGGAGTCGGTGCCCTTGACGATCGCGTCGACCACCCGGCCCGCGAGCACCGGGGTCGCGACGGCCAGAGCCGCGGTGACGACGCTGACGATCAGGAACAGTGCGATCTTGCGGCGGTGGGGCCGGGCGAATCCGAGGATGCGCCGCATCGTCGCCATCGAGAACGGCCGGCGGTCGTCGCTGGCGTTCATCATCCGGTACATCGAACTCCAGGCGACCGATTCCATACTCATGACCGGACTCCCTCGATGCTCGTTCCGTGCTCTGCAACGACGTTGTTCACTGCCGTCCCCTCGGTTTCGGTGCTGCTCGGTGCAACGCTACGGCCCGGGTGCGACATACCCTGTCCGCCGTACTTTCCCGGGTGCGCGGCAAGGGCGACCGTAGGACCTCAAGTGAACTTCAGGTCAAGGCGGGGAGGTCAGGGGCATCGGGCGGGTGCGTCCTCCGAGAAGGGTTCGTCGTCCGGCAACAGGTAGGTCACCAGCAGGACAACCGGGTCCGGTCCGAGGTTGAGTCCGACGTGGTCGTCTCCGGGGTCCTCGGTGACCCAGGATCCCGCGGGTGAGCTGATCCGAGAGCAGTCGGCGAGGACCCGGGTGAGGGTGCCCGCGACGACGAGGCCCTGGACGTGGCCGTCGTGGTGGTGCCAGCCGGTGCTGCCTCCGGGGTCGATGACGATCCGTCGCAGGGTGCCCTCCGTCTCGTCCGGGACCGGCGGGTGTCCGGGCGGAGGTGGCGGCAGGAGCGTCGGCGCGAGTTCGAGTTCCGCGAGCGTCTCTGCGGTGACGCCTTGCGCGGCTGTGGCCTGGGCGGGCGGCGCGGCGAGGGCCAGAGCGGTGGTGGTCGTCAGGGCGGCGGTGGCTGCCAGACGGGGGAGAGTGCGCATGACGGTCGGTCCGTTCGGCGATCGAGGTGGTCTTCGGTGCGAATCGTTTCGCTGCGGGATCCCTCGGGGCCGTACGCCGGTGACGTGCCGGTTCGTCGGCCTCGGAACGCGTACTGCCCGTTCATCCTCACGCGACCGGCCGGTCGGTGTCCGGGGAACGCGTGACCCTGAGTGCACGACCTGCGGCGTTGTGTTCACATCTGGAACACGTTCTCGCTAGGCTCCGGGGCATGCGCACCCCTCGACTCGTCGCCCTGTCCGTCCTCGGAGCCGTTGCCGCGGTCGCCGCGGTGGTTCTCGCCGCCGGGCCGGCGGCCGCCGGCCCGGCCGTGTCGGCCGACCCGACGCGCGTCGACACCGAACGGGAAGCGGTCGCCCGCGCCTACATCGACGCTCTGCTCTCCCACGACGCGTCGGCGGTGCGGTTCGCGTCCGGTGCCACCCGCGTCGAGGCGGGTCTCAAGACCGGGTTCAACGGTTCGCAGATGGCCTGGGACCTCGCGCACGGTCCGCAGTACCGGGTCATTCAGGGCATCCGGGACCTGGAGATGAGCGAGCAGGGGGATGTGGTCTCCACTCGCTACCTGCTCGATGCGGGCATCGCCGGGGCGAAGTTGATGACCGTGGAGATCACCGAGACGTTCGAGATCCGGGACGGCAGCATTCATGCCGTCGTCGCGCACATCGCGCCGAGGTTCGGCGCCTGAGCCGCCCCGGATCCGCGCGGGTCACTTGCTGACGAGCTGCGACGCCAGAGCGGTGCCTGCGGCGACGACACCGACCGACGGCCACGCGCCGATCTTCTTCGCCAGCGGATGCGAGGCACCGAACGCGCCCACGTAGGTGGCGACGAGAGCGGCGGTCCGGGCGGGTCCGGAGGTGCGCGCCCAGTACGTCCCGCACACGGATCCGACGACGCCGAGCACCGCGCCGCCGAGTGGGCGGTTGCCGGTCTGCCGGGCGACGGCGTAGCCGCCGACGAGCCCGCCTGCGGCGAGGGCGGATACGGCGGTCTTGTTCAGTGCCATGGAATCTCCTCCTGAGTGGTTGTCCAACTCTGATCCACGGTAGCGCCGCCCCCGATCTGTCAACTTTCCTTGACGCGCCACGCGTGTCAATCTAGATTGACAGCATGACCGAGGCGACGAATCTGGCGGCAGCGGCGGGAAGCCCCGACCCGAAGGTCGGCCTGCGGGCGGTGCTCGCGCTGCGTCGGCTCCTCGAACGGCTCGAGGCGGTGCAGGTGCAGAACGCCCGCGACCAGGGGTGGTCCTGGCAGGCGATCGCCGACTCGCTCGAAGTCAGCAGGCAGGCCGTGCATCAGAAACACAACCGGAGGAAGTGAAATGTTCGAGCGATTCACCGCAGCGGCGCGTTCGGTCGTCGTCCAGGCTCAGGGGGAGGCGAAGGACCTGTCCGCGCCGCGAATCGGGACGGATCACGTTCTTCTCGGAATCCTTGTCGTGGAATCGAACTCGCCGCTCGGGGCGATGTGCGCCGAGGCCGGCCTGACTGCGCCGCAGGTGCGGGCGAGCCTCGCTCGGGGCGCCGAGGACCGGCCGCTCGGGGAGACCGACGCGGAGGCGTTGCGGTCGATCGGGATCGATCTCGACGCGGTCCGTGACAGCGTCGAGGCGAGCTTCGGTGCCGACGCCCTCGACCGCGGCGACGAGGGCGTCGGGCGGCGGGGCTGGTTCGCGCGCCGCACCGGCCACATCCCGTTCACCTCCGACGCGAAGAAGGCCCTCGAACTCGCCCTACGGGAGACGTTGGCCCGCAAGGACACCGAGATCGGCACCGAGCACGTACTGCTGGGATTGCTGCGGGGCGCCGATCCTGCGGTCGTCGCCGTGATCGGGCCGCACATCGTGCCGTCCGAACTGCGGCGTCGCGTTGTCGAACTCCTCGACGACGCCGCCTGACCGACCGCAGCCGACGATCCGGTCACGCCCCCGGAGAGAGGTGGCGGCGCATCGCGATGCGCGGCCAGGCGTCCAGTCCGTGCGCGGCCTCCTCGGCGCGGATGGCCCGCAGACCGGGGCCGATCTCGGCCTCCGGGATCGGCTCGAAACCCAGCCGCCGGTAGTACCTCGCGTTCCACGGGACGTCGACGAAGGTGGTCAGCGTCAGCCACAGGTCGCCGCGGTCGGTGGCCCACTCGACGACGGCGTCGATCAACGCGGCACCGAGCCGGCGGCCGGCCCAGCGCGGATCGACGGACACCTGCTCGAGGTGGCCCCGCCCGTCGACGACTTCGGCTGTCGCATAGCCGACCGGGCGCTCGGGCCGGTGGTCGCCGGCTGCCGAGGCGGAGGGTGCGGTGGCGACCCAGAGCCGGCCGGCGCGCAGGAACGGCAGGAGATCGGCGACCGTCGGCGGGGCGTCGTCCGCGACCGCGGTCATGCCGAGGGCGCGGAACGGCTCACCGGCGGCGACCTCGATCACGGGCAGCAGGGGCAGGTCGGCGGTGGTGGCGGCTCGAATCACCACCCATGTCTAGCGCGTGTGCCAGCATGGGCGCATGAGCTTTCTGTTGCGTCTGGTGATCAACGCGATCGCGATCTGGCTGGCCTCGGAATGGGTGAACGGTATCGACATCGCCACCAAGGACAACGTCAACCAGGTCCTCGTGGTGCTGTTCATCGCCTTGGTGTTCACCGTGGTGAACGCCTTCGTCAAGCCCATCGTGCAGCTGCTGTCGCTGCCGCTGCTGATCCTCACGCTCGGACTGTTCACCCTGGTGATCAACGCTCTGATGCTGCTGCTGACGTCGTGGATCACCGACTCGACCGGCCTCGGCATCACCGTCGACGGGTTCTGGACGGCCGTCTGGGGCGCGTTGATCATCTCGCTCGTCAACTTCGTGCTCACGGCGGTGTTCCCCAGCGCCAAGCGCTGACCCGAGACAACCCGGTGCGGCGAGAGGTGGCGGACGTCCCGCTCAGCCGATCCAGAGCGCGAGGCCGGTTGTGGCGCCCCACACCAGCATCGCCGCGCCGGTCCCGGCGAGCGCGGGGATCAGCGCGAGGCCCCGGCCGCCGGAGCGGACCGGCGCGTTCGCCTTGACCGCCAGCGGCAGCGCCAGCAGGCCGAGCAGCGCCCACGGGGTGCGGGCGACGAGGACCAGCGTGACGACGAACGGCACCGCAAGCAGCGCCAGGTGCAGGGTGCGGGTGCGGGCGTCGCCGAGCCGCACCGCGAGGGTGAGCTTGCCGGACTCGGTGTCGGTGGGGATGTCGCGCAGGTTGTTCGCCACCAGCACCGCCGACGAGAACGATCCGACCGCGATCGCCGACACCAGGCCAACCCAGTCGACCCGCTCGGCCTGCACGAACTGGGTGCCGAGCACGCCCACGAGCCCGAAGAACACGAACACCGCGATCTCGCCGAAGCCGCTGTAGCCGTATGGCTTCGATCCGCCGGTGTAGTACCAGGCGCCGAGGATGCAGACCGCGCCGACGAGGATCAGCCACCACGCGGACACCAGCGACAACGTCACTCCGGCGACCGCGGCGATACTGAAGCAGGTGAATGCGGCGCCCTTGACCGCGGCCGGCGACGCGAGCTTCGAACCCACCAGGCGCAGCGGGCCGACCCGTTCGTCGTCGGTGCCGCGGATGCCGTCCGAGTAGTCGTTGGCGAAGTTGACGCCGATGATCAGCGCCATCGACACCACCATCGCCAGCACCGCCTTCCACCACACTGCGCCGTCGATCGACGCCGCCGCGCCGGTTCCGACGAGCACCGGCGCGATCGCATTCGGCAGGGTGCGCGGGCGGGCGCCTTCGATCCATTCGGAAACTGAAGCCATCCCCCGATCTTTCACCACGCGGCCGCGGGCCCGCGTAGGTGGCTAGCATTGGCGGCGGTGCAACCCGATTCGAACGACCTCGCCCCGGCCGCGTCCACCGGCGTCGAGGTGGCCTTGCTTGGCGAGGTGGCGACCCGGCGTGGCGGCGCGCTGGTCCCGCTGCCGGGCGCGCGCGCCCGCACGCTCCTGGTCGCGTTGGCGCGGACCCCCGGTCGGGCCCGCAGCGCGCAGGCCCTGATCGAGGATGTGTGGGGCGACGACCCGCCGCGCTCGCCGACGAACGCGCTGCACACCCAGATCTCCCGGCTGCGGGCCGCGTTGCCCGACGGTGTCCTCGAGAGCGGCCCCGCCGGCTATCGGCTGGCCCTGTCCCGGACGCAGGTCGACGTGACGCTGGCCCGCGCACTCGAACAGCGGGCGCAGCAGCAACACGCCGACGGGGACCCTCTGGCCGCGGTGACGACGGTCCGGCAGGCGCGGGCACTGTGGCGCGGGGACCCGGGCGCGGACCTGCCGGTCGGGGAGCAGGCCGACGAACTCGCCGGCGAGGCCGCGGCGAGGGCCGCGGCGCTGGACGTCGTCGAGCTCACCGCGCTCGTCGCGACGGGCGAACTGCGGCAGGCGCTCCCGCTGGCGCGGGCGGTGGTCGCGCGGGCACCGCTCGACGAGCAGACCCACGGGCAGCTGATGCTGGTGCTGTCGGGACTGGGGCTGGGCAACGAGGCGCTCGAGGTGTTCGCCGGGCTGCGGGAGCGGCTCGCCGACCGGCTCGGCACCGACCCCTCGCCGAGGCTGGTGGAGCTGAACACGGCGCTGCTCACCGGGACGGCGCCGATGCCGAAGACCCGGACGATTCCGGCGATCGACGCGGAACCCGCGTCGCTGCGGCCCACCTCGGTCGGGCTGCGGGCCGCGCCGAACACCCTGCTCGGCCGCGACGCGGACCTGGCCGCGGTCGAGGCACTGCTCGGCGCGTCGCGGGTCGTCACCGTGCTCGGTCCGGGCGGCACCGGCAAGACCCGCATCGTGCACGAGGTCGGGCTCCGTGCCGCGCAACGACTTCCGGTTGCCCTGGTCGAGCTGGCGTCGCTGCGCAACGGTGCGGACGTCATCGCGGCGATCAGCGGCACACTCGGTATCGGAGAGGTGGAGCTCGCCCCGGGCACGGCGCTGACCCGCGCCCGGATCCGCGATGCCCGCGACCGCCTGCGGGAGGCGCTGTCGGCGCGTCCGTCGCTGTTGATCCTCGACAACTGCGAACACCTGATCGACGACGTCGCGGAGGTCGTCGCCGACCTGGTGGCGGCGAGCGACCAGCTGACGGTGCTCGCGACCAGTCGGGCGCCGATGGCGATCACCGCGGAGGCCGTGTACCCGCTGCCGCCGCTCGCCGTCGACGAGAGTGGTTCGCCAGCAACGGAACTGTTCCGCTCCCGGGCGCAGGCGGTGCGTCCGTCGGTGCGGCTGGACCCGTCGGCCGTCGCCCGGCTGTGCCGCACGCTGGACGGGCTGCCGCTGGCGATCGAGCTGGCCGCCGCGCGTGTCCGGACGATGAGCGTCGAGGAGATCAACGATCGCCTCTCGGACCGGTTCACGCTGCTGCGGACCGGTGACCGGACGTCGCCGCAGCGGCACCGCACCCTGCACGCCGTCATCGAGTGGAGCTGGAACCTCCTCGAACCCGACCAGAGGGCGGCCCTGCGGAGGTTGTGTCGTTTCCCGGCCGGCTTCACCCTCGAGGCCGCCGTCGCGGTCGCGGAGTGGGGCGAGGTCGTCGACGCGGCGGCCGCGGTCGAGGGGCTGGTCACGCAGTCGATGCTCACGGTCGTCGAGGATCAAGTCGGTCTGCGGTATCTCATGCTCGAAACCGTCCGCGAGTTCGGCGAGGAGCAGTTGGCCCTGGCCGGTGCCGACGAGGACGCCATCGTCACGCAGCGGACCCTCGGCTGGGCGGAGCGGTTCTGCCGCAGCGCGGTTCGCGGATTCCTGGACGGCGACCAGGCCGCGATCACCCACGCGGCCGACGCCGAGCACGACAACCTGCTCGCGGTGCTGCGGCACGCGGTGGGTGCGGGCAGGTCCACCTCGGCGCTGACGGTGTTCCCGGTGCTCGGCGCGCTGTGGACGTTCCGTGGCACGCACTCCGAGGTGGTCGCGTGGGCGCCGCGAATCCTCGACCTCGACCTCGACCCGCGGGGTGCGGGGGCGCGGGCGGTCCCCGGCAACCACGTCGCGCTGACCTACGTCCTGCTCGCCGGCGTGATCGCGTTCGGCGGTGTCAGCCGGGCCTTGGCGCTCGCGCGGGTCCGACTGCGCGAGATCGTCCGGGTGAGAACCGATCTCGATCCGGTGGTTGCGACGGGTGCGGGACTGATGGTGCTCCCCGTGACCGGCCGCGGCGTGCCGCGAACACTGGCCCTCGCCGTCCGTCACCCCGACCGTGCGTCCCGCTGCGCGGCACTGCTCGTGCGGGCGAATCTGCGCGAGAACGCCGGCGACCTGTACGGCTCCGGCGTCGACGCCCGGGTGGCGCTCGAACTGGCCGACAGCGCCGGCGAGTCGTGGACGGTGTCGATGGTGTGCCAGCACCTGGGCAGCATCGCCGCCCAGTCGGCCCGCTACGAGGAGGCGGTGCGTTACTACCGCCGGGGCGCCGAGTTGATGCGGGAACTGCATGCCTTCGACGAGTCGGCGGCGACGCACAGCTACATCGCCGCCGCGCTGGTCGGGTTGGGGCGCGTCGACGAGGCGCGGAGCGAACTGGAGTCGGCCGGACCACTGGCCGACCTCGCGGCCGGGACGCAGGCCGACGTCCCCGCGGGGACGGCCGGATCCGATCGGACGCAGGGCGCGGCGGCGATCGCGGCCAGTCGGGCCGAGGTGGACCTGGCGTCCGGTGACCTCGACGCCGGGCTCCGCGGTTACCGGTCGGCGCTGCGGCTGGTCGGGTGGCCGGAGTCCGGGGTCGACGACGATCCGGATCCGTTCGGGCTGATGGTGTTGTCGGCCGTTGTCGACGCCCACGTCCTCGCCGGTCGGGCGGCCGAGGCCGGGGATGTGGTCGACTGGTTGACCCCGCGGGTGCTCGACCAGCTCGGGCCCGGCGGGCACCGGGACCATCCGCAGACGGGCGCCGTCGCGTGTGCGGTCGGCAGCCACGACATCGCGACCGGTCACGACAGTGGTCTGCGCCTGCTCGCCCTGGCCACGAGAGTGGCCCCACGGCAGGACTTTCCGTCGATGCGGGTGGCGCGGCACCTGGATCTGGCCCGGGACGTGCTCGGCGGTGACCGCGTCGAGCAGGCGCTCGACGCGGTCACCGGCACGCCTCGTCACCGGGCCCGACTCCTGATCCTCGAGGCGCTTCGCGCCCGTGAGTAGTTCCGGCCCGCATGGGGACCGGAACCACTCGCGAGCGCGCAGCGCCTGTCCTACGTCTTGCGCATGTAGGTGCGGACGGCGAGCGGGGCGAAGATCGCGATCACGACGGCGGCGCCGACCAGCGACCACACGACGGGCATGCCGGCGTGGCCGTCGTTCACCAGTTCGCGGACGGCGGTCACCAGGTGCGAGACCGGGTTGACGCTCACGAACGTCTGCATCCAGCCCGGCATGGTGTGGGCGGGCACGAACGCATTGGACATGAAGGTCAGCGGGAACAGGACCAGCATCGAGATGCCCTGCACCGACGAGGCCTTGCTCATGAGCACTCCCATCAGGGCGAAGATCCAGCTGATCGCGAACGCGCACACCATCACCAACAGGCCCGCGGCGACGAGGCCGACTGCCCCGCCGTCCGGGCGGTAGCCCATCGCGTAGCCCATGGCGAACGTGATGGTGGTGGCGATGGCGTACCGCACCATGTCGGAGATCAGCGCACCGGCGAGCGGGGAGATACGCGCGATGGGAAGGGATTTGAATCGGTCGAAGACCCCCTTGTCCATGTCCTCGCGCAGTTGGGTGCCGGTGACGATGGATGCAGTGATCACCGTCTGCACGAGGATGCCGGGGATGATGATCGGCAGGTACGCGGAGACGTCGCCGGAGATGGCGCCACCGAAGATGTAGGTGAACATGACCGTGAAGATCAGCGGCTGGATCACCACGTCGAACAGTTGCTCGGGATTGTGCTTGAGCTTGAGCAGGCCGCGACGGGCCATCGTGAGCGACTGCGCGACGGTCGCACCGAGGCCGACGGATCGGGCCGCGGGCGGGACACCGGCCTCGGGGACGCTGCTCCGGGTTGCCACTGCGGTGGTCATGCGATGCTCCGTTCGGTGTCGTCGGCGTCGGCCGTCTGATCGGCGTCGTGGCCGGTGATGGTGAGGAAGACCTCGTCGAGGCTGGGCTTGCTGACGGTGATCTCGTCGACCACGATTCCGTTGTCGCGCAGACGGATCAGCAACTCCGGGGTGATCGAGGTGTCGGTCAGGGGAGCGGTCAGCCGCGCCGCTTCGGGGCTGACCGCGACGTCGACACCCAGCGCGTCGGCGAGCAGGGAGCGCGTCGCCTCGACGTCCGCGCGGTCGACCAGGTTCAGTTGCAGTGACGAGGTCCCTACGGACGCCTTGAGTTCGTCGGCGGTGCCGTCGGCGATCACGCGTCCGTGGTCGATCACCGCGATCCGGTCGGCGAGCTGATCGGCCTCGTCGAGGTACTGGGTGGTCAGCAACACCGTCGAGCCCTCGGCGACCAGTCGCCGGATGGTGTCCCACATCTGCGCGCGGGTGCGCGGGTCGAGTCCGGTGGTCGGTTCGTCGAGGAACAGCAGCGGCGGGTGTGCGATCAGGCTGGCGGCCAGGTCGAGGCGCCGGCGCATGCCGCCGGAGAAGTACTTCAGCGCCTTGCCCGCCGCCTCGGTGAGCGCGAACTCCTCGAGCAGGTCGGCGGTCTTGCGTCGGGCGTCCGCCCGGCTCAGGCCGAGCAGCCGGGAGAAGATCATCAGGTTCTCGGTGGCGGTGAGGTCCTCGTCGACGGACGCGTACTGACCGGTGACGCCCACCAGCGAGCGGACGGCGGTCGGCTCCGCGGCGACGTCGTACCCGAAGATCCGGGCCGTGCCCGCGTCCGGTTTCAGCAGCGTCGCGAGCATCCGGATGGTGGTGGTCTTGCCCGCGCCGTTGGGGCCGAGCACGCCGTACACGGAACCGGTCGGGACGGTCAGGCTGACGTCGACCGCCGTGAAGTCGCCGAAACGCTTGACCAGCCCGTCCGCCTCGATGGCGGGGGGAGTCGACAGGTTCATGCGGAGTCCTTTCGGATCGGTGTTGGTCCCCACCCTCCGATGGCCCGCTTGCGCGCCCCTTGCGTCGCCCTTGCGTCTCGACTCGGGATTCCGCCCGGGTTCATCATGAACAGACGTTCATGAACAGGTGTTCATGTTTTTGGTGCGCACGTCCATGCCGCGCTCCTGCAGGCGATGCGCCGGTACGAGGAGCCGGACGCGGTGCGACTGCGCGGGACGGCGTGGCTCGTACGGGCGGTCCGTCCCTGAGTCCCTACGATCGACTCCGATGTCCCCGAGAACCGCGGCCGCCCTGCGCGGCGACGACACCAGCCTGCGCGACCACCTGATCGAGGCGGCCCGCCGGCTCATCGCCGAACGCGGAACGGCCGGGCTGACCGTCCGCGACATCGCCCGTGAGGCCAAGGTCGCGGACGGCGTGCTCTACAACCACTTCGCGGGCAAGGAGGAGTTGCTCGCGCTCGGCCTCGACGCGCACGTGCGGGCCGTCGACCCGCCGGCCCCGGTGCCGGAGCCGGGCTCGGGGTCCGTGGAGGTGAACCTGCGGACGCTGGTGCGCCGCGGATTCGCACTGCACATCGCGATCGTGCCCGCGTTCGCCGGACTGCTCTCGCAGCCGAAGGTGTTGTCCGCGTACGCATCCCTGCCGAAGGCCACGGCTCCGGCGCGGGAGGTGCTCGCGGACTACCTACGCGGCGAGCAGGAACTGGGACGGCTCGCCGCCTTCGCCGACGTCCCCGCGGCCGTCACCCTGATCAGCGGCGCCTGGCACGACCTGGTGCTGAGGGGACTGCAGGCCGGCCCGGTCCCTCCGGCGGCGGAGCCCGACGACCGGCTGATCGACGCCCTGGTCGCCACCGTGCTCCGCGGCATCGCGCGGCACTGACCGGGACGTCCGGTCAGCGCTCGGGGCGCGTGAAGCGGGCGGCGAGGGCGCGGCGGTCGACCTTGCCCGGACCGCGCAGCGGCAGCGCGCCAAGCAGGTGCAGCTCGCGGGGCGCGGCGGTCGGGTCGAGGGATCGAATCACGTGCTCGCGCAACGACTCCAGTGTCGGATTCGAGCCGGGCGTCGGGACCACGGCGGCCGTCACCCGCTGCCCCAGCCGGTCGTCGGGCAGTGCGAACACCGCGACCTCCGCGACCTCCGCGTGGGTGACGAGCGCGGCTTCGACCACCTGTGGGACGACGGTGAGCCCGCCGGTGGAGATGGCCTCGTCCAGCCGGCCGAGGATGCGCAGCACCCCGTCCTCCACGACGCCGGCATCGTCGGTGCGGAACCAGCCCGGCTCGGCGAACGCCGGATGCTCCGGCAGGTTGCGGTAGCCGGACGCCAGCACCGGGCCGCCGAGCAGAACTCGCGAGTCGTCGTCGACGCGAACCCGCACCCCGTCGAGCGCGACGCCGTCGTACACGCAGCCGCCGCAGGTCTCGCTCATGCCGTACGTGCGGACCACCGTGATGCCGGCCGCCCGGGCGCGCTCGAGGACCGGCGCCGGGGTGGCGGCACCGCCGAGCATGACGGCGTCCAGATCGGCCAGCGCCGCCGTCGCCTCGGGGTGGTCGAGGGTCTTGACCAGCTGCGTCGGGACGAGGGAGGTGTAGCGCCGAGGTCCGCGCATCGCGGCGACCGCACCGGGCAGCGCGCCGGGGTCGAAGCCGCCCGAGACATCGACGACCGCCGGCTCGTGCCCGGCGAGCAGCCCGCGCAGCAGGACCTGCAGGCCCGCGATGTGGTGGGCGGGCAGCGCAAGCAGCCACGACCCCGGTCCGCCGAGCCGGTCGTGGGTGGCGGTGCCGCTGGACCGCAGCGCCGCCGCCGACAGCTGCGCTCCCTTCGGGACACCGGTGCTGCCCGAGGTCGCCACGACCAGCGCCACCGACCCGTCGATCGGTTCACCCGGGGACAGTGCGCCGGACAGCCGCGCGATCTCGCGGTCGTCGGCGGCGGGGACCGGCAGCAGTGCCGGACCGCCGCCGACGAGGGCGCGCTCGAGCGCGGGGAGAATCTCCGCGACCGCCGGACCGGTCGGGACGGTCAACGTCTGCAGCACGGAACTCACCCGCCCCATGCTGCCAGAACGCTCGGGCCTCGCCGGTCACACGGGCATGCCTGCAGTGCGGCGGGCAGGTACGGGCGAGGTGGCACCGAGGGCGGCTGCCGGACGCAGGTTGCCGCGCAGGACCCGAGCGGCGGTCACCGGGCGCAGCAGCGCCGTGGGGCGCTCGAGCAGGTTGATCACGCGCAGGAACTGCGCCCCGACGTTCGGGTCGGTGGCGGCGGCGCGATGCACCCTGGCCGTGTATGCGTTCGAGATCCGGGTGCGGGTACTGCGCCGGCCCTCGACGCAGGGAATGTTCAGGTCGCTGTCCGACGACGTCGTCCAGGCGTCGTCGAGGAGCCGCCGGATGCGGTGCAGGAAGCGGGGTGCCAGCGCCTCGACTCCCTGACCCAGGCATCGGCGCAGCGCCAGTGCCTGCGCGCCTGCGACGCTCATGCCCTGGCCGTAGACCGGGTTGAAGCAGCAGATCGTGTCCGCGAACGGCAGATAGCGCTCGGGGAGCGGGAGCGCCTCGTAGTGGCGGCGGACCGTTGTCGGGATCCGGTAGCGCACCGGCTCGTCCAAGGGTTCGGCCTCGGCGACGAACCTGCCGAACTCGGGGGCCGGGAGCGTGGCCGCGAAGGCCGCGAAACCGTCCGGGTCCAGGGGCGGTTCGTCGTGGGCGTAGCCGGTGACGGTGGTCACCCAGGCGCCCTCCTCCTGCGCGAGGATCACCCCACCGCGCGGGAGATCTGGGGTCGCGCCCACCGCCACGCCGAGCGCGCCGGCGAGTTGGGCCGGATCGCGCCGGAAGTGGCGAGTGGCGTAGGCGAGGCCGATGCTCAGCCGGTCCTCGGGGGGCCGGGGGCACCCGAACGACTCGAGCCACGGCTGCGTCTGCGAACTGCGGCCCGACGCGTCGAGCACCAGATCGGCGTCCACCGCCACGTACCTGGATGCCTGACGCACGGTGACGCCCGTGACCCGCCGGCCCGATTGGTCACCGGTGAGATCGACCGCAGCGCAGGACTCGGCGACGGAGACGTTCGGCAGCGCGCGCACCCGGTCCCGCAACTGCCACTCGATCAGCGGCCGGCTCGCTCCGACCGCGCGCACGCCCGCGTGGCTCGACAGGTGACGCTGTCCGTCGAGGACCACCCGGAACGTTTCGCCGGCGTCGCCGGTCGGGGCGCCCCTGGAGATCAGGTCGGAGGTGAACCCGGGGAAAAGGTCGTCGAATGCGTCCGCGCCCCGGGCCAGCAGCACGTGTGCGTGCCGCCCCTGTGGCACACACTTGCGCGGGACCGGATCCGTCGGGAGCGCGTCTCGTTCGACAACCGTCACCCGGTGGTAGAACTCGCTGAGCACCCGCGCGGCGACGAGTCCACCGACGCCCGCACCGATCACGACGGCATGGTCACCCTGGATCGTCATGACGATCGCCTCTTTCACACTGGATTGGCTTCAACCCAGCGTCGGTGATCGGGTGCCGCGACGTCACGAGTGGCCGACTACTCGGATCTCCCGGTCAAATCGGGCGGTACGGGTTCTGCTGCTCCTCGTCCCACGGGCCGGCGAGGGGCCAGCCGCCGGCCGCGAGGTGTGCGCGTACCCGCGCGACGTCGGTTTCGAGTGGCATCTCGTCGGTGACCTTCGTGATCAGTACGCCGATGTCGACCCGGTCGACCGGCGACTCCTGGTCGACGAGGGCGGCGGTGACCGTGCGGACCTCGTCGTCGGACAGACGACGGCGCAGCAGGGCGATCAGGGGGACGTAGTCCTGCTCCGGCACGCCGTTGGGATACCCGGCACGCAGCCAGCCGAGAATCGAGGTGAGAAACGGTGGAAGGCTCACTGGGTACCCCCTCTCCCTAGGGTTCGTCGTCGAGGCCCGCGAGCGGCCATCCCGCGGCGACCAGCACCGATGCCACCCGCGTGATGTCCTCGGTGGACGGTTCGGTGTCGGTGACCTGTTCGATCAGTTCGCCGATCTCGTTGCGCGTGATCGTCGGGTCCGGCGCCTTGCCCGCAGCCTCGGCGAGCGCCACCGAGACGTCCTTGATCTGCTCACTGGACATCTGCCGGTACAGCAGGGCCACGAGCGGGACACGGTCCTTCGGCGGCACGCCCTCCGGGTATCCGGCGCGCAACCACTTCAGGACCGACAGCGGGAATGACGCTTTCACGGTGCTCACAAACGTTGCCTCTCGACGCCATGGTCTCCCGACCATGCGGTCTCACGCCAGTGCGGTCGACGCTAGAACAGTTGGATTCCGAACGTGTGATCGAGGAAGTCCGCCATGATGAACAGGATGCCGGTGACGATCGCGATCACCACGATCGCGAAGCATGCCACGGCCGCCGCGGTGGCCAGCGGGCTTCTGGTGGTGGTCGCCGGGGCACCCGACTCGTCCACGGTCGTGGGGCCGGATCCGAGCAGGCGCAGTCCGAACGCGAACATGGCGGGCAGTCCGGCGCCGAGCACGAGGCCGACGAGGATCACCTGCCACAGCGATTCGGCGGTTTTCGTCAACAGGTCCATCGGGTGCTTTCCGTCGGTCAGGCCGACACGTTGTCGGCGGGCTTGACGCGTGGGGCCGGCGTGACGGCTGTGGTGTCCGGCAGGACTTCGGTCACGCCGGGCGGGGCGGGAATGTCCTTGACCAGCGCGGCGTCGAGGGCGGTCAGATCTGCGAGCACGACGTCCGTCGTGTCCGGCAGGGACGGGACGGCGGCCTCCGGCTCGACGCGTCCGGTCCACTCCGCGTTGACGTTGCTGTGGTCGACCGGCTGACGGCGCGAACGCAGGTACATCAGCGTGGCCAGTGCCAGCAGGATCGCGAAGACCACCAGCACGCCGGGCAGGCCACCGATCAGGTGGGCGATGCCCCAGCAGATCGCGCCTGCCAGTGCGGCGGACGGCAGGGTGATCAGCCACGCGACGCCCATCCGGCCCGCCACGCCCCAGCGCACCTCGGCGCCGCGCCGGCCGATGCCGGTGCCCATGATCGATCCCGTCGCGACGTGGGTGGTCGACAGCGGGAGACCGAGGTGGCTCGAGGTCAGGATGATCGCCGCGGACGACGCCTCCGCTGCCATGCCCTGCGGCGCGGCGATCTCGACCAGGCCCTTGCCCAGGGTCCGGATGACCCGCCAACCGCCGAGATAGGTGCCCAGCGCGATCGCGACCGCACAGCTGAGCTTGACCCAGAACGGCATCGGCGCATCCGCGGTGATGGTGCCGTGCGCGACCAGGGCCAGGAAGATCACGCCCATCGTCTTCTGGGCGTCGTTCGTGCCGTGGGCGAGGGAGACCAGTGACGCCGACCCGACCTGGCCGAGCCGGAAGCCGCGTTCCTTGGTGTCCTCGCGGACGCCGTGGGTGATCCGGTAGATCAGCCAGGTCCCGCAGGCAGCGACCAGACCGGCGACGACGGGGGCCAGCAGTGCGGGCACGATCACCTTGCTCAGCACGCCCGCCCACTCGACGCCGTTCATGCCGATGCCGGCGATCGCGGCGCCGATCAGGCCGCCGAACAGGGCGTGCGAGGAGCTCGACGGGATGCCGAACAACCACGTCAACAGATTCCAGAGGATGCCGCCGACCAAACCGGCGAAGACGATCAGGAGGAGGTCCTCGCCGCCGGTCGAGCTGAGATTCACCACGCCCTTGGCGACGGTGGCGGCGACCTCGACGGAGAGGAACGCACCGACCAGGTTCAGGGTTGCGGACAGTGCCACCGCGACTTTTGGTCGAAGAGCCCCGGTTGCGATGGAGGTGGCCATCGCGTTCCCGGTGTCGTGGAAGCCGTTGGTGAAGTCGAACCCGAGGGCTGTGACGACCACGACGAGAAGAACGATGAGTTCCGCGTTCACAAGCTTCCATCCTCCGTTACGACGGCGTAAAAGTCGAGTCACGAGGCGGCTGTGGGGCGTGCTCTTCGGCACAGGCGCGACAAGCCCTGGCCTGGTCGTTCGATCGGCCCTGCGAGCAGGACACGATCGGGTCTCGGGGGTGGGAAGCATCACACGAGTTTCGTCGATGTGGCCGAACTCACGCTCAGGTCTCACTCACCGGGAATGGACGATTCTGGCGGCTATCCGCTGGCTAGCGTCCCCGCATCGAGTGACGCAGAACACTTCTTTTCCGCGTCTACAGCTCGACCGCGTCAAGAACGGAGACACCGATCGTGAACCCACGCAAGCCCGCGAAGCTCTTCGCGGCCCTCGCCCTGTCGGCCGCGTTGGTCTCGGCGTGCGCCACCGACCGTGGTGGCGACGCCGGCGTGCCGACCTCGGGCGGCACCGGTGACGCGAAGTCCGCGTCCGCGTCCGACACCAAGTTCGGCACCCTCGCCTCCCCGTGCGGCGCCGGCGACGCGAAGGGCGCCACCGATCAGGGTGTCAGCGACACCGAGATCAAGATCGGGTTCGGCGACGACCGCGGCTACGCGCAGAGCCCCGGCCTGAACAAGGAGATGTCCGACGCCGTCTCCGCGATGATCGACTGGTGCAACGAGCAGGGCGGCATCAACGGCCGCAAGATCGTCGGCACCGACTACGACGCGGCGATGACCAACGCCAACACGGTCATGCAGGAGGCGTGCCGCTCCGAGTTCATGATGGTCGGCCACGGCTTCGCCATGGACCAGACCGCCGAGCAGACCCGCGTGGCCTGCAACATGGCCGCCGTCCCCGGCTTCACCGTCTCCCCGGACGCCGCGAGCGGTCCGATGTCCTATCAGGGCGTGCCGTTCCCGGTGGACTACGCCAACGGTGCCGCCTGGTTCCAGATGGCCCAGATGCACCCCGACCTGCTGAACGACTTCGATCTCGTCGGGTCGACGATGCCGACGATCATCACCTCGCTGGCCAAGACCCGCTCGATGGCCGAGGCCGCCGGCTTCAAGCTCAAGGACTGCGGCGTCACCCTCAACTACCAGGGTGAGCCGAGCTACGTGCCGTTCGCGGAGAAGTACAAGCAGTGCGGCGTCAAGGGCCTGTGGACCTCCCGGTCGCCGGTGCCGAACGAGTTCAACTTCTTCAAGGCGGTGGACCAGGTCGGCATCGACCCCATCATCTTCGGCGAGGCCACCTGGTACGGAAACTCCGCGCAGACCTTCAACAAGGAAAGCGGCATCCTCGACAACCTCAATGCCGACATGACCTTCCAGATGCTCGAGAACGCCGACAAGGTTCCGGCCGTCGCGAAGTACAAGGAGTTGGTCGCGGCGGAGGGCGGCAAGACCGCGCTCCTCGGCATGCAGTCCACCTCCTCCTTCCTGCTGTGGGCCACCGCGGCGAAGGAGTGCGGCTCCGACCTGACCCGCCAGTGCATGGTCACCGAGCTGTCCAAGATCCACGAGTGGGACGGCGGCGGCCTGCACGCGGTGACCGACCCGGGCAAGAACATGCCGGCCAAGTGCGGCCTGATGGTGTCGCTGAAGGGTGACAAGTACACCCAGGTCTTCCCCGAGCAGGCCGCCGAGTTCGAGTGCAACGACAAGTACCTGATCAAGACCGACCCGTCGACCTGGGGCACCGAGCTCGGCCCCGACCGGATCTCCACCAAGTACCTCGGACCGAACGTGATCAAGCCGCAGGTCTGATCGCTGCGGCTCACGGACTCTCACGGGGGCGGTGCGGCGCACGTCGCACCGCCCCCGTTATCCGACCTAGCGTTAAACACCTAGGGCCCCCACCACCAAGGGTTCTCACATGGACACTTTCGTGACATTCACGATCCTGGGCCTCGTGCTCGGTTCCGTGTACGCGATCGCCGCCTCCGGGCTGGTGCTCACCTACAACACCTCCGGCATCTTCAACTTCGCGCACGGCGCACAAGCCATGCTCGGTGCGTTCGTCTACTGGCAGCTGAGCGTCGGCTGGGGGGTGCCGACCCCGCTGGCCCTGCTGATCGTGCTCGGCGTCTTCGGGCCGCTGATGGGCCTGGGCCTGTACTTCCTGATCATGCGGGGGCTGCGGGACACCGCCGAGGTGACCAAGATCGTGGTCACCGTCTCGATCATGCTCGGGATGCTGTTCCTGTCCCAGTGGTTCTGGCACCCGGAGGACCCGCGCACCCTGCGGATGTTCTTCGGTGACGACGCCAAGTTCTCCTTCTTCGGTGCCACGGTGCACGTGCACGAGCTGATCTGCCTGATCGCCGCTGTGGCGATCGCTCTCGGTCTGCGCCTGCTGTTCACCCGCACCCGGATGGGCGCGACCATGCGTGGTGTCGTCGACGACCCGGACCTGCTCCGCCTGAGCGGCCACAATCCCGAGCGGATCGCGGGCTTCTCCTGGGCGCTGAGCTCGATGCTCGCGGTGCTCGCCGGCATCCTCATCACCCCGATCAGCGGCGGCACCCTCGAGGCCAACCTGCTGACGCTGCTGGTGATCGACGCCTTCGCAGCCGCCATGTTCGGCCGGCTGCGCAGCATCCCGCGCACGTTCGTCGGCGCGGTCGTGCTCGGCCTGGCCGGCACCTACCTGCTCGGGTACGCGCCCACGACCTGGACGTGGACGTCCAACCTGCGAGTCTCGCTGCCCATGATCGCGCTGTTCGTGGTGCTGATCGTGCTGCCGCAGGATCGCCTGCGCGGCGCCGCCGTCCGCACCCGCGAGCGCTACCACGTGCCGTCGGTGCGCAAGGCCGTCGGCTGGGCCGTCGCGCTCGTGGTGATCGTGTACCTGATCCGTCTGCTGATGGTCGAGTCCGCGGTGACCACCCTGACCATCGGCATCTGCTTCGCGATCATCGCACTGTCACTGACCCTGCTCACCGGATACGCCGGCGAGATGAACCTGGCCCCACTGTCCTTCGGCGCGATCGCCACGATCATCGTGTACCACTTCGGCATCACCGGATCCGGTCTCGCGCAACGGCTCACCATCGTCGGCGTCATCCTCGGCGTGATCGTCGCGGCGCTCGTCGGCGGACTCGTGGCACTACCCGCCCTGCGCCTGCGGGGGCTGTACCTGGCCCTGGCGACCATGGCGTTCGGCGTGTTCCTGTCCAACATGGTGCTGCGCGACACCACCGAGCACGAGCTGTTCGGGCAGAAGTTCTCCATCTTCACCGGTGGCAACCTGGTGATCCCGCCGCTGCAGGTCGGACCGCTCGACCTGGGGAACCCGACGACATTCCTGATGACCGTCACCGTGGTGTTCGCGGTGCTCGGCGTCGTGCTGATCGCGCTGCGCAACAGCGGCTACGGCCGCCGGCTCACCGCGATGAAGGACAGCCCCGCCGCGTCGGCGATGCTCGGGCAGAGCCTGGTCAAGCTGAAGCTCAGTGTGTTCGTGCTGTCGGCGGGCATCGCCGGTCTCGGCGGCATCCTGATGTCGTCGGCGATGGGTTCGGTCTCCGGGGAGTCGTTCACGATCATCATCAGCCTGTCGCTGCTCATGCTCACCGTGGTCGCGGGCATCGGTTACGTCAGCGGCGCCTTCTTCGGCGGCGTGATGGCCGGCGTCGGCTTCTCGGTCATCATGGTCTCCTTCAACAACCTGGCGAAGACCCAGCCCGACCTCGAGGGCCTGTACCTGCTGCTCGGCAACATCGCCGCGGTCAGCCCCGCGCTGATCGGTATCGGTGTGGGACACAACCCGTCCGGCAGCGTGCACCAGGTCGTCGAGGGCTACCGCAAGCTCAAGGATGCCAAGCCGGTGCTGATCGGCGGGGCCGCGGTCGTCGCGGTCGCGTACGTGCTGGCACTGACCGGTGTCCTGGACAACTGGTGGTTCGCCTCGATCACCATCGTCACCGGGTTCGCGCTGCCGGTGATCGGCGAGATGCTCATGCCGACCGCGGTTCTGGGCGAAGAGGAGGCCGCGCGGCGGCGTCCCGTCGACCCCGAGACGATCGGCATCGACGAACCGTACGACGACGAGGTCATCGCACGGGTCGACCGGGAACTCGGCCTGCCCGCAAGCGTGCGGCCGGCCTCACCCGTCGCGGCGACCTCCGCGGCAGGCAGGCACTCCCGCGACGATGCCGCGCCGGCGACCACCGCCGGATCCGAGCCCGAGAAGGAGCTGACGACCAATGCCGTCTCCTGATGCGACACCACTGCTCGAAACCCGGGGCGTCACCGTGCGATTCGGTGGTCACGTGGCGGTCAACGACGTCAGCCTCGCCGTGCACGCCGGCTCCGTCACCGGTCTCATCGGCCCCAACGGCGCCGGCAAGACCACCCTGTTCAACACCGTCACCGGTCTGCAGAAGCCGACCGCGGGGCGGGTGCTGATCGACGGGCAGGACGTGACGGGCAAGGCGCCCTACAAGCGGGCCCGGCTCGGACTGGCCCGCACCTTCCAGCGGCTGGAACTGTTCCTGTCCCTGTCGGTGCGGGACAACCTGCGGGTGGCCGGGGACATCCATGGCACCGGACTGCGGGGCACCGGACTGCGGGGCACCGGCGTTCGCGGTCGCCGTGATCTCGCGGCCGAGACGGATCGGCTCCTCGAACTGACCGGGCTGACCGACGTCGCGGACAAGGACGTGTCCGACATCCCGACCGGCCGGGCCCGGGTCGTCGAGGTGGCGCGCGCACTGATGACCGACCCGCGGGTGCTGCTGCTCGACGAGCCCGCATCCGGTCAGACCGAGAAGGAGACCGAGGACTTCGCCGAACTGCTCGTGCGGTTGGCGGGGGAGGGGCTCGGCATCTGCCTCGTCGAGCACGATCTGCCGCTCGTCATGCGGGTGTGCTCGCAGATCCACGTCCTCGACTACGGATCCCTGATCGCCTCGGGGACCCCCGCCGAGGTCCAGAACGACCCGGCGGTCATCGCCGCCTACATCGGAACGGAGGAGGTGGCATGACGGCACCCACCGAGACCGCGGCGGATTCCGTTGCGGTGCAGCCGGAACCGCTGCTCGAACTGGCCGGCGTGCGCGCCGGGTACGGGGCCATCGAGGTGCTGCACGGGGTCGACCTGCAGCTGCACCCCGGCGCCGTCGTCGCGCTCCTCGGCCCGAACGGCGGCGGCAAGACGTCGACACTGAAGATCTGCTCCGGCATCCTGCCGGTGACCTCCGGTGAGTTCCGGCTCGCCGGACGATGTGTCAACGGCGTCGACGCCGCCACCCTGGCGCGGCTCGGGATCTGCACCATCCCCGAGGGGCGGGGCGTGTTCGCCAACCTCACGGTCCGCGAGAACCTCTGGGTGGCCACCGGCACCGGTGCCAGCCTCAAGGATCTCGAAGAGGTTGCATACGAACGCTTCCCGATTCTCGGCAAGCGGCGCGGACAGCTCGCCGGATCGATGTCCGGCGGCGAGCAGCAGATGCTGGCGCTCTCCCGTGCGCTCGGCACCGCGCCGACGGTACTGCTCCTCGACGAACTGTCGATGGGACTGGCGCCCCGTGTCGTGACCGAGATGTACGACATCGTCGGGCAACTCGCGGCCGAGGGACTGTCCATCCTCGTCGCCGAACAGTTCGCCCGGGCCGTCCTGCCGATCGCCACCTCGGCGGCGCTGATCCTGCAGGGCCGGGTGGTCCGGACCGGGAAACCCGCCGACATCGACCGTGAACTTTCAACCAGCTACCTAGGAGGATGACGATGACCGCAATCGCGGAGGACCGTCGCGACCAGTTCAAGAAGGACGTGTCCGAATTGAAGTTGAAGACCGAGACCGGCGGCGGTGACGGCAAGGCCCGCATCGTGGGCCTGGTGTTGATGGTGGTCGGCGCGGTGGCGGCCTTCATCGTCTACTTCGCGTCGCTGTCCCTGGACGACCTGCGCAACATCGCCTCGTACCAGATCCTGGCGACCGCGCTGCTGGCGCTGACCGTCATCGGTGCCGCCGTCTACCTGGCGGGAGCGGTGGCGCGGGTGCTGCGGCTGTGGCTGCTGCGCCAGCTCTACGAGGCCCAGGCGCAGGCCGACCGCATCACCGAGGCCCTCGGCAAGTAGAGGCACCACGCGCCCGTGCGTGATCTTCACCCCGACCGGGGTGAAGATCACGCACGGGTGACCGGATCGCGCGGAAGGCGGCGGGCCGCGAAGAGCGCACCCGCCGTGATCAGCGCGGCCAGCGAGAACGCCACCTGCAGCGCCTCGAGACGGGCCTGCGCGTTCACCTCGACCACCGCATTCACCGTGTCCGCCGGGATGCCGGCCTCGTCGAGGGCCGCGGTCAGCTGGGTGTCGGACAGGAACGGCACCCCGGCGGCCAGTTCGGTACTCGCCTGCTGCTGCACCGACGGCGGCACCGCCGGGTTCGACTCGATCCCCGCGACGACCGACGAGCTCAGCGTCGCGATCAGCACCGACCCGATCAGCGCCGTCCCCAGCGAGGCACCCAGGTTGGTGGCGGTGTTCTGCAGGCCCCCGACCTCCGGGCTCTTCTCGTCCGGCACCGCCGACACCGTCACCGCGCCGAGCTGCGAGGACAGTGCGCCGAGGCCGAGGCCCATCAGCAGCATCGGGAACGCGACGACCGCCGCGTTCGCGCCGGGATCCATTCCCGCGGCGAGGATCACGATGCCGACGAGCATCGCGATCAGCCCGAGCCGCACCACCCGCCGCGGGCTCGCCTGCGGCCACACCTTCGGGATGCCCACGGCCGCGACCAGCAGCGCCACCGACAGCGGCAGCAGGCGCACACCCGTGCCCAGTGCGCTCAGCTGAAGCACCACCGACAGGAACAGTGGGACGGCGAAGAACACCCCGGCCTGAATCATGAACTGCGCGAGGAACATCGTGAGCCCACCGTTGAGCTGACGGTTGCGCAGCAGTGTCAGGTCCAGCAACGGCTGCCCGCCGCGCGCGGCCAGGCGCGACTCCCAGCGCAGGAACAGCTGGATCACCAGGAGTCCGGCGAGGATCAGCCAGAACACCGGCGACAGCCCGAAGAACTCGGGGCCGCCGGGACGCACCCGCACCCACCCCCATTCGCTCGACCTCAGCACACCGAACACCGCCAGGCCCAGGCCCGCAGCGGACAATCCCGACCCGACCAGGTCCAGCTTCACCCGCTGCGGCGGCACGTCGGAGATGCGCCGCAGCACCAGCAGGATCGCCACCACGATCACGACCTCACCCGCGAACACGTACCGCCAGGACGCGAACGTCGTCACGGCGCCGCCGATCAGCGGTCCGGCCGCGACGGCCATCGCGCCGGCCGCGGCGATCAGCCCGTACGCGGACGTCCGGCGCTCGGGCGGGAAGTTCGCGGCCACCAGCGCCACGATCGCCGGCATGATCAGCGCCGCACCGATCCCCTCGAGGAGGGACCAGCCGATCAGCAGCACGGCCAGGTTCGGTGCGAGGGCCGTCGTCGACGACCCGAGACCGTAGATGACCAGCCCGAGTCCGAATGCCCGGCGCCTGCCGAGGATGGTGCCGATCTTGCCGCCGGTGATCATCAGGGTCGCCATCACCAGCGTGTACAGGGTGATCGCCGTCTGGATCCCGGTGATCGTGGTGCCGAGGTCGGCGGCCACCGACGCCATCGACACGTTCATCACCGAACTGTCCAGTGTCATCAGGAACTGGCCTGCGCCGAGGACGGTGAGCACCAGTGCGGAGCCGCTCCGGGTGGTGTCGGGTTCTCGGGTGCCAGCACTCATGGGGTCGCCTCGCCGTTGTCGCCGTCCGGGTCGGGCCGGCCGTGTCGCAGACCGGCCGGGCAAACCGATTGTGCGCCGCGCGCACCGCGCGCACAGCATCTCCGGCGGGTCGGGCCCGGGAATCACCCCGGGCGGATGAGGCGGGCCGACCGGCGGTTCTGGTGTGATACTCGCGGGGCGACGAACAGGGAGGTCGGCGATGACAGGACCGGAGCACGGTGCACCGCTGACACCGGACGAGCGGGCCGAGCTGGAACGGCTGCGACGTGAGGTCGCGGAACTGCGGGCGGCCCCGCCCGCGCCGCAGCCGGCGGTCGCGGCCGCCCCTCCGACCTCCGGACATCCGGCGCTGCGGTGGACGGCCGCCGGTCTGCTCCTCGTGCTCGTCGCGGTCCTCGGAATCGGTGCGGTGGCGGCTCGGTACGCGCGCAGTCAGATCCTCGACACCGACCGTTACGTACAGACCGTGGCGCCGCTGGCGTCGGACCCCGCGCTGCAGGCGGCACTGACCGACGAGGTCACCGACCAGATCATGACCCGGGTCGACGTCGAGCAGATGACCGCCGACGCGCTCGGCGCACTCACCGAGGTCGCACCGCGCGTGCCGCCGGCCGTGGTCGGCCTCGCCCCGGTGATCGCCGGACAGGCGCAGTCCTTCGTGCACAACACCGTGTCGCGGCTCGTCACGTCCGATCAGTTCGAGACCATGTGGGTCGAGGCGAACCGGCAGGCGCACCAGGAACTGGTTTCGGTTGCCACCGGTGAGAACTCGGGCGCCCTCAAGGTCAACGACAAGGGCGAGGTGAGTATCTCCCTCGCCGCGATGATCAACACCGTCAAGGCCGAGCTCGTGCAGCGCGGATTCGCGTTCGTCGACAAACTGCCCGACGTCGACGCGACCTTCGTGATCTTCCAGTCGGCCGACCTGGTCAAGGCCCAGCGGCTGGTGAACTGGCTCGACAAGGCATCGGCGGTGCTGCCCTGGCTGACCCTCCTGACCGCGCTGCTGGCGATCTGGGCCGCCCCACGCGGCGGGCGGCGGCGGGCGCTCGCGCTGGTCGGGGCGGCCCTTGCGATCGGGATGGGGATCCTGGCCGTCGCGATCAGCATCGGCCGGTCCGTCTACCTCGGGCAGGTGCCCACCGACGTGCTGCCGCCCGATGCGGCCGGTGTCCTGTTCGACACCCTCGCGCAGCCTCTGCGCACGACCGTGCGGGCGGTGTTCGTCCTCGCCGTGCTGATCGGGATCGTCGGCTACCTGTCCGGATCGTCGCCGTCCGCGACCGCGATCCGGCGGGCGTACAGCCGGTCGATGGACCGGCTGCGTTCCCCGGACACCGAACGGGAGCCGCGAGCCGTCGAGACCTACGCCGCCCGGTTCCGGATGCCACTGCGGATCGCGATCATCGCGATCGCGGTTGCGGCGCTGGTGTTCTGGCGATACCCGTCCGGGATCGTCGTCATCGTCACGATCCTGATCGCGGTCGTCGCGCTGATCGCCGTCGAACTCCTCGCCCGCCCCGCCCTCGCCCGCGCCGGAGCCCCGGCGCCCGCCGCCGCGTCGGAGGCCGAGGCAGCGGCTGCGGCCGGTCCGAGTGAGCAGCCGAGTGAACGGAATCGTTCGGTCGAGTAGATCGACTGAACGGAGCATTCTGCCGGGGGGTTTCGCCGGGATCGGGTCAGCGGATGTCGCGGCGCAGCGGGTGATCGGCGGGGACCTGCACCAGCACGATCGACACCCCGTCCGGGTCGGCGATCCACATCTCGTGCAGGCCCCACGGCTCCTGCCTCGGCTCGCGCGCGATCGTGACCCCCGCGGACATCAGCTCCGCCTGCGCGTCCTCGAGATCGCGGACCTGCAACCAGATCGCGCCCTCGAAGGTCGACTCCACGTCGCCGCCGCCGTGCCCGGCCACCTCGATCAGGTTCTGGCCCGCGAAGAACACCGTCCCGCCGGGGTACTCGCGGGCGATCGCCAGGCCCAGTGCGTCCCGATAGAACGCGAGTGTTGCCGGATAGTCCTTCGGACGCAGGATGATTCGGCTGCTCAGGATCTCCATGTCACTCCTGTTCCGGATCGGCGGGCCGCGACTCGTGGCCCGGACGGCCGTGGGTACGCCGCGCTTCCTTCATCTCGGCCTCGTTCACGTGTCTGCGTCCGCCGAGCACGCGCTCCCGGGCGGCGGCGTCCCACCGCCGGAACGTCGTCCAGTAGCCGTCGTCGAACTCCTCGACCACCTGGAACGTCCACCTCCCCGGAAGCACGTTGCGGCCGAGCAGATCGGTGTCGATGTCCCCGGCCAGCTCCGGATGGCCGGCGGCGCGCAACGCGGCCACGGCCTCGCCGACCTGGTTGTCCGCGTGCCCGATCAGCTGGTGGAAGGTGTACAGCTGGCCGCGTGCTCGTTCGACCGTCTCGAGGGCCTCGGACAGCTTCCCCACGGCGGCGACCTCGGCGTCGGTGACGCCGTCCGGTCGGGTGTGCCTGCTCTCGGGGCGCTCTCTCGGGTCGTCCGGGGCGACGGCTTCGGTCATGGGGTCAGTCTGCCCGAGTTTCGCCCGGTGTGCGGCGTCCCGTCGTCCGGTGAACCGTTGAAGGAAGGGCACGTGTTTCGTCTGCCGGGTGACCGTCGCGGCCGCGACGTGACCGGACTTGAGCTGTGGCCCCGGTCACTGTAGAAAGAAATTGATTTCAGTTCGGGAACGGGAGGCGGACACCGTGACGGTTGTCGACATCGGACAGTGGCAGGCGGACGCTCCCCGCGACCGAACATCCGCGGCGGCGCGGGAGGGCCGGCGGGAATCGATGCTCGAGCGGATGACGCGGATCATCGACGCCTTCGACGACCCGAACGAGGGGCTCGGCCTCGAGGACGTCACCACCCGCACCGGACTGCCGCGCTCCACCGTGCACCGGATCATGGTCGAACTCCTCGACCTCGGTTGGATCGGCCGCGACGGCCGCGAGTACCGGCTCGGTGCGCGTGCACTCGGCGCCGTCGGCCCGCAGGCGACCCACGCCCGAATCCGCATGGCAGCGGGCAACATCGTGCAGGAGCTGTACCTGCGTACCGGGCTCGTCGTCCACCTCGGGGTGCTCGAGGGCGGTCGAGAACACTTCCTCGACAAGGTCGGCGGCCCGTTCGCGCTCGCGATCCGCAGCCGCGTCGGGTCGTCGCTCGCCGCACACCGCGGCACCGGCGGCCGTGCCATGCTCGCCACCCTCGCACCGGAAAAGGTCGACCGCCTGGTGCGCGCCGAGATCGATGCGGGGGAGCGGCTCGACGGCTGGACGTTGCCGAGTCTGCACCGGGAACTGAACAGGATTCGCGGCGCGGCGGGTATCGCCGTGCAGCGCACCGAAACGAATTCCGGAATCGCCGACGGCGGCATCGCGTCGGTTGCGTCCGCGGTGCGGGCCGGCGACGGGACCGTCGTTTCGCTCTGCGCAGCCGGTCAGGCCCACAAGGTCCGCCTCGACCAGGTGGCACCGCTCGTCAAGGACGCGACGAACCGGCTCGCGGTCGCACTGTGACGGCGTGCGGCCCCGACGCCGAAAGCGTCCGGGCCGCACCGTCATCCGCGCGAGTCGATCAGAAGTACCACGGGTACGGCGACCAGTCGGGGTCGCGCTTCTCCAGGAACGAGTCGCGGCCCTCGACCGCCTCGTCGGTCATGTACGCCATGCGGGTGGCCTCACCGGCGAACAGCTGCTGGCCGACCAGGCCGTCGTCCTGCAGGTTGAAGGCGTACTTGAGCATCCGCTGCGCCTGCGGCGACTTGCCGTTGATCTTCGCCGCCCACTCCAGCGCGACGTCCTCGAGCTCGGCATGGTCGACGACCCTGTTCACCGCGCCCATGTGGTGCATGTCCTCGGCGGTGTAGGTGTCGCCGAGGAAGAAGATCTCGCGAGCGAACTTCTGGCCCACCATCTTCGCCAGGTACGCGCTGCCGTAGCCGCCGTCGAAGCTGCCCACGTCGGCGTCGGTCTGCTTGAAGCGGGCGTGCTCGCGGGAGGCCAGGGTCAGGTCACAGGTGACGTGCAGGCTGTGCCCGCCGCCTGCCGCCCAGCCGTTCACCAGCGCGATGACCACCTTCGGCATGAACCGGATCAGACGCTGCACCTCGAGGATGTGCAGCCGGCCCGCGCGCGCCTTGTCGACGGTGTCCGCCGTCTCGCCCGAGGCGTACTGGTAGCCGTTGCGGCCGCGGATCCGCTGGTCGCCGCCCGAGCAGAACGCCCAGCCGCCGTCCTTCGGGCTCGGGCCGTTGCCGGTCAGCAGCACGCAGCCGACGTCCGACGTCATCCGCGCATGGTCGAGGGCCTGGTAGAGCTCGTCGACGGTGTGCGGGCGGAACGCGTTGCGCACCTCCGGCCGGTCGAACGCGACGCGGACGGTGCCCTGCGTGACGTGCCGGTGATAGGTGATGTCGGTGAGGTTCTCGAACCCGGGGACGGGACGCCACAGCTGCGGATTGAAGGTCACGGAGAGCAAGGATAGGCCGAGGGCGAGTCGTCGCCTGCGCGGCGGCGTTGGCGCCGCCTGCGCGACCGCACCCGAGTGGGGGATTACCGTGCACGTCATGAGCGAGAAGGCCGAGCGTGACGGCGACTACGAGCATCACGGCGGATTCCCGGTGTACGCGGCCGACGCCGACAACGGCGGCCCACATTTCGGTCGGCTCGTCGAGGCGCTGCGCACCGTGCAGGACCTGGCCGTGTCCACCGCGCCGCCGCAGGACGTGATCGAGCAGGCCGCCGAGCAGGCGGAGGCCCTCGCCGCGCTCCTGGCCCCGCATCGGGCACCGGAGGGGCACTACCCCGCCGGCCGGTCGGTCGGACTGCCCGGCCGCGGCAGCCTGCTGATGCTGCCGTGGACGATCGAGAAGTTCGACACCACCGGCGTGCGCTCGACCGGGGTGTTCCGGCGCTACCACGTGGGAGGCAACGGCGCCGCGCACGGCGGAGTGCTGCCGCTGCTGTTCGACGACCTGTTCGGCATGGTCACCCACGCCTACGGGCGCCCGATCAGCCGCACCGGCTACCTGCACGTGAACTATCGCAAGATCACCCCGTTGGAGACCCCACTGGTCGTCGAGGGCGTCGTCGACCGGGTGGAGGGCCGCAAGACCTTCGTCACCGCCCGGCTCACCGAACCCGACGGCACGCTGCTCGCCGACGCCGAGGCGCTGATGATCGTGCTCCTGCCCGGGCAGCCCTGAGTCCCGTGTCCGCGTTCGACAGTCCGAAGGCGGTGCTCCCGGAGCACCGCCAGTACGGGCACCGGATCCGGTTCGACTGGGGCCGGGAGGGGGCGGCCGCCGTCGCCGACGGCTGCGAGGTCACGGTCGTGGTCGACGTGCTGTCGTTCACCACGACCCTGACCGTCGCGCTCGACGCCGGCGCCGCCGTCTACCCGTACCCGTGGGACCCGGCCGGCGCCGCCTCCTACGCGGCCGAGCGGGACGCGGTGGTCGCGGTCGGCCGTTCCGTCGCCGCGCCGGGACAGCCCAGCCTGTCGCCGCTGTCCCTGCGTGCCGGCGCCGTGCCGCGGCGACTGGTGCTGCCGTCGCCGAACGGTTCGGCGCTGGCGTTCGCCCTCGCCGACACCGATACCGCGGTCGGCGCCTCGCCGCTCGTCGTCGGGGCGTGCCTGCGCAACGCGTCCGCCGTCGCCCGCTGGATCGCCGGCCGCGGCGCCGGATCCGTCGCGGTGCTCGCCGCGGGGGAGCGGTGGCCCGACGGCACGTTGCGCCCCGCCGTCGAGGACCTGTGGGGCGCCGGGGCCGTCCTGCAGGCGCTGGCCGACCTCGGCGGTCGCGGAATGTCCCCCGAAGCGCTCGCGGCCGCAGCGGCCTTCGTCGACGCGCGCCCGTCGATCGGCGCGCTGCTCGACGACTGTGCGAGCGGCCGGGAGCTGACGGCGAAGGGCTTTGCCGGGGACGTGGGCGTCGCCGCCGAGATCGACACCAGCGGCGTGGTGCCGCTGCTGCGTGACGCCGCGTTCGTCGACGCCTCGACCGAAGGAGCCGCCCGGTGACCGACCGAACCCCCGCCGAGGCTTCGCCCGAGCAGAACCGAACCCCCGCCGAGGCTTCGCCCGAGCAGATCCGCCCCACCCTCGACGAACTTCGCTCCACCGCCAGGGTGGTCGCCCTGCCGATGCGGGTTCGTTTCCGCGGCATCACCGTGCGGGAGGTGCTGCTCGTGCGCGGACCCGCCGGGTGGGGCGAGTTCGCGCCCTTCCCCGAGTACGACGACGCCGAGTCCGCCGCCTGGCTGCGCTCGGCGATCGAGAGCGCGTGGGTCGGGCCGCCGCCGCCGCGCCGCGCGTCGATCGAGGTCAACGCGACCGTGCCCGCCGTCCCCGCCGAGCAGGTCCCGCAGATCCTCGCCCGGTTTCCCGGTGCCCGCACCGCGAAGGTGAAGGTCGCGGAACGGGGCCAGACCCTCGCCGACGACGTCGCCCGCGTCGCCGTGGTCCGCGAGCGCGTCCACCACGTCCGCGTCGACGCCAACGGCGGCTGGACCGTCGACGAGGCGATGGCGGCGTTGTCGGCACTGACCGACGGCGGCGCCCTGCAGTACGCCGAACAGCCCTGCGCCACCGTGCCCGAACTCGTCGAGCTGCGCCGGCGCCTCGCCGAGCGGGGACTCCGCGTCCCGATCGCCGCGGACGAGAGCATCCGCCGCGCGGACGACCCCCTGCGCGTCGTCCGTGCCGGTGCCGCCGACGTCGCGGTCGTGAAGGTGGCGCCGCTCGGGGGGACCCGGGCCCTGCTGGGACTGGCGGACGAACTGGCCGGGTACGGCGCGCGCGTGGTGGTCTCCAGCGCCCTCGATTCCGCCGTGGGGATCGCAACCGGGCTGGCCGCCGCGGCGGCGCTGCCGTCCCTGGACCTCGCGTGCGGGCTGGGCACCGGTGGCCTCTTCGAGGCCGACGTCGCTCCGCCGCTCCCGTTGTCCGGCGGAGAACTCGCGGTCGCCGCCGTGACGCCGGACGAGGATCGACTCGCCGCACTGGCCGCATCGTCCGAGCGCACGGCGTGGTGGTTGGATCGGATGGCCCGCTGTCACGCGCTGCTGTGAGTGCGCTGGGAGATTGCTGTCCGGTTCGACCGGCTCCGTGATTCTCGTGGCTGCTGTGGTCTGGGTGACTGGAGTTGATGGTGGGGTCGGGTCGTCGTATAGGGTCGGCGCTCTACATTCACGCACTATCGGAGGCATTGAAAGTGGTTGCAGCACTGAACGAAACCCTGCTCGACCCGGCGCGGCTGCCCGCAGTCGTCGCGGACGTGCAGGAGCTCATCGACGCCGAGGTTTCGGACAAGTCCGGCGCCTCGGGTCTGGCCCTCAAGACCGGCTACGGCGCCGTCAAGAAGGTCGGCCCGTCGATCGTTCCGGACGCGGTCGAGGGTCTGCTGCCGAGCTTCGTCTCCCGCCTCGAGCCGTTCTGGCAGGACTACGGTTCCGCCGGTGGAGCGGGCTTCGGTGACTTCCTCACCGCCCGCGGCGACGAGGTCGCGGACGCCCTGCTCGGGGTGACCGACGAGAAAATCGAGGGCACCAGCAAGGGCGCGGTCAAGAAGGTCTACTCGACCCTGCGTCCGTCCGCGAAGAAGAACGTCGTCGAGGCCCTGCCCCGGCTCGGCGCGCTCGTCCAGAAGCACGCCGGCTAGGCAGCTTCGCTGCCTGTGCGCGTTTTTGGTGGCCGGAGTCACCAAAAGCGCGCACAGGCGCGCAGCGCGTTTGCGGCGTCTGACACCCTGGAACCGTGAATCCGTCCACCGCCCAGGCCACCGCAGTCGTCGACGAACTGATCCGCGGTGGGGTTCGTGACGTCGTGCTGTGCCCGGGTTCGCGCAACGCGCCCCTTGCCTTCGCGCTGCAGGCCGCCGACGCCGCCGGACGGATCCGACTGCACCTGCGGATCGACGAGCGCACCGCCGGCTTCCTCGCTCTCGGACTCTCGGTCGGCTCCGGTCTTCCGGTGCCGATCGTGATGACCTCGGGCACCGCTGTCGCCAATCTCGGGCCTGCCGTGCTGGAGGCCAATTACGCCAGGGTGCCGCTCGTCGTGCTCTCCGCGAACCGGCCGTACGAAATGCTCGGCACCGGCGCCAACCAGACCGTCGAACAGCTCGGGCTTTTCGGCTCCCAGGTGCGGGCCACGATCAGTCTCGGTCTCGCCGAGGCCACCGGCGAGGGGCTCCGCGCGGGAGGCGACGGGTCGTTCCGCGGGCTCCGTTCGGGGGCCGACCAGAACAGCCAGTGGCGCAGCGCGGTGTGCCGGGTACTCGCCGCCGCCCGCGGCACCCGCTCCGGCAACGCCGGACCCGTGCACTTCGACATCCCGCTGCGCGAGCCGCTGGTGCCCGACGTACATCCGCAGGGGCCGGTCCCGGAGGGCAGGCCCGACGGTGCCGCCTGGACCACGACGGCGCACGCCACCCTCGACGTGCCGCTCGAGATCGACCTCACACCGGACACGGTGGTGATCTCCGGCCACGGCTCGGCGCACCGCCCCGAACTCGCCGGGCTGCCGACGGTCGCCGAGCCGACCGCACCCATGCACGGGCTGCCGGTGCACCCCCTTGCGCTCTCGCAACTGAACCCGCGACAGGCGATCATCACGGGCAGGCCCACCCTGCACCGCCCGGTGTCGAAGCTGCTCGCCGACCCGCGGGTGTCGGTGTTCGCGCTGACCACCGGGCCGCGCTGGCCCGACGTCTCCGGCAACGTCCTGGCCACCGGCACCCGGGCCATCGTGAGCGGGGCGCCCGCGCAGTCGTGGCTGGATCGTTGCCGGCACCTGACCGAACACGCGGACAAGGCCGTTCGTCAACAACTGTCCGCGCACCCGCGGGCCACCGGACTGCACGTCGCCGCGGTCGTCACCGACGCCCTCAGCGGAGGATCGGCCGCCTCCGGCAGCGCCGGCGACCAGTTGCTCCTCGGCGCGTCCAACCCGGTCCGGGACGCCGCCCTCGTCTGCTACCCGCGACCCGGCGTCAAGGTGTTGTCGAACCGCGGCGTCGCAGGCATCGACGGCACCGTCTCGACCGCGGTCGGCGCGGCACTGGCCGCCGACGCCGCCGGCGGTGGCCGGACAATCGCACTGATGGGCGACCTGACCTTCCTGCACGATGCGTCCGGGCTTCTGATCGGCACCGGGGAACCGCGGCCGACGGACCTGACCATCGTCGTCGCCAACGACGACGGCGGCGGGATCTTCGAACTGCTCGAGCAGGGTGACCCGCAGTACGCGGGCGTCTTCGAGCGGATCTTCGGCACCCCGCACGGCATGGACCTGTCCGCACTGTGCGCCGCCTATCGGATTGAACATCACGCCGTGACCTGCGACCAGCTCGCCACCGAGTTGGCGCAGCCGTTCGGCCGTGGCATCCGGGTCCTCGAGGTCGCCACCGACCGGTCCGGTCTGCGTGACCTGCACGCAGCCGTCCGGGCCCAGCTGTGACCGCCACGACCGCGCGACGCGTCACCCGCGGGGTGCTGGTGGCCGCCGTCGCCATCTCGGTGCTCGCGGTGCTGCTGGTGCTCGCGGCCTGGCGCAACGACCACACCATCGACTCCGACAAGGGTGTCGCGACGGCGGAGGTGCTCTCCGCAGGCGCCCTGCGTTCGGCGGTCAGCTTCGTCACCCCGGACGGCGTGACGCACACACCGCGGCTGGGCGTGCTGTACCCGACCAACCTGACCGCCGGCCAGCGCATCGACGTCGAGTACGCGCGCTCGGATCCCGACCTGGTGCGGGTGTCGGGCCGCGACGTGCGGGTCGCGTTGCTGCCCGCCGGGTCCGTGATCGTGGTGACGTGGCTGGTCGCGGCGCCGATCCTGTGGTTGGTCCGGCGGCGGACGGCGTGACCCGGCGCGCCTGTACGGTTGGCGGTGTGGCAGCAACGAAAGGCTCGCGGGCCTCGCTCGAGAAGCAACCGCACGAGGTCGCGTCGATGTTCGACGGGGTCGCGAAGCGCTACGACCTGACCAACACCGTCCTGTCGTTCGGGCAGGACCGGCAGTGGCGGAAGGCGACCCGTGCCGCGCTCGACCTGAAGCCGGGGGAGCGGGTGCTCGACCTGGCGGCAGGCACCGGCGTGTCGACCGTGGAACTGGGCCGATCCGGCGCCTGGGTGGTGGCCACCGACTTCTCCAAGGGCATGCTCCACGCCGGGGCGTCCCGGCGGGTGCCGATGGTCGCCGGCGACGCGATGGCGCTGCCGTACGCGGATGCCGTCTTCGACGCGGCGACCATCTCGTTCGGCCTGCGCAACGTGTCCGATTTCGAGGCCGGGTTGAGGGAGATCGCCCGCGTGACCAAGCCCGGTGGCCGGCTGGTGGTCAGCGAATTCTCCACCCCGACCTTCGGTCCGTTCCGTACCGTCTACATGAACTACCTGATGCGGGCGCTGCCCCAGGTGGCGCGGGCCGTCAGTTCCAACCCGGACGCCTACGTCTACCTGGCCGAATCGATCCGGGCGTGGCCGCGGCAGGACGAGTTGGCGCGAACGATTGAGGCGGCGGGCTGGCGGGACGTACAGTGGCGCAACCTGACCGGTGGGATCGTGGCACTGCACCGAGCCCGCCGGTAACTCTCGGAGCGTTGTCGGGGCGCCCCGAGACTAGGACGGGAGTGACGCGGTTATGAACCAGTTCGGCGGTCGCGGTGCACAGGGCAACCTGCCCCAGGAGCTGACGAGTTTCGTCGGTCGGCGGCGCGAACTCACCGACGCCAAGCGGCTGCTCTCGACATCTCGCCTGGTCACGCTCACCGGCATCGGCGGCGTCGGGAAGACCCGCCTCGCGCTGCGGGTCGCCGAGGACTCGCGCCGCGCGTTCCCCGACGGCGTGTGGCTCGTCGAACTCGGCGAACTGCACGACCCCGACCTGGTCGCGGACACCGTCGCCAGCGGACTCGGGCTGCGGGAGCAGCCCCTGTACCCGCCGCTGGCGCTGCTCTCCGACCACCTCGTGTCCCGCAACCTGCTGCTCGTCCTCGACAACTGCGAGCACCTGATCGACTCGATCGCCGCGCTCGCCGAGGCCCTGCTGCGGACGTGTCCCGACCTGCGGATCCTGGCGACCAGCCGGGAACCCCTCGCGATCGGGGGCGAGGCGGTGCTCCGGGTGCCGTCGCTGACGGTGCCGGATCCGCAGCGATCCACCCAGTTGGAGGGACTGCCGCAGTACGAGGCGGTCTCCCTGTTCGTGGAACGCGCCGCCGCCGCGGTCCCGGGTTTCGCGCTGACCGACGAGAACCGGGTCGCGGTCGCCCAGATCTGCCAGCAGCTCGACGGACTGCCGCTGGCGATCGAGCTCGCCGCGGTCCGGCTGCGCGCGATGTCCGCCGAGCAGATCCTGCACCGGCTCACAGACCGTTACCAGCTGCTCACGAAGGGCAGCCGTGGCGCCCCGACCCGTCAGCAGTCGCTCCGAATGAGCATCGACTGGAGCCACGAGCTGTGCACCGAGACCGAACAGGTGATGTGGCGGCGGCTGTCGGTGTTCGCGGGCAGCTTCGAGCTCGACGCCGCCGAGGGCGTGTGCGGGGAATACGGGGCCGATCTCGTCCCGCTCGACGGGGTCGCGTCGCTGGTGGACAAGTCGATCCTGATCCGAGACGAGGTCGGGGCAGGTGTCCGGTACCGGATGCTCGAAACGCTGCGCGAGTACGGCCGGGAGAAACTGCGCGAGGCCGGCGAGTTCACCGCGATGCAGCGCAGGCACCGCGACTGGTACGAGTCGATGACGGCCGCCGCCGAGTCCGACTGGATCGGCCCGCGGCAGGTCGACTGGATCCGCCGCCTCGAGCGCGAACAGCCCAACCTCCGCGAGGCGATCACCTTCGGCGTCACCGAGCCGGGAGAGGTGGACGGCGCGCTGCGGATCTGCACCGCCCTCTACCCGTACTGGCTGTGCCGCGGTATGTCCGGTGAGGGCAGGCACTGGCTCGATCGTGCGCTCGACCGCGATCCCGACACCCCGAGCTTCGACCGGATCAAGGCGCTGTACGTGAACAGCGTGCTCGCCGGCACGCAGGGCGACCTGGTCCCGGCCGCCGAGCTGGTGGCGCGGGCACAGCGGCTGGCCGCCGAGCTGGGAGATCCCGAAGCCGACCTGCTGACCAACCTGGCGGTCGCGTCGGAGGCGCTGTTCGCGGGCCGGCTGACCGAATCCATCGCCCCGTTCGAGTCGGTCATCGTCCGGTTCCGGGCCTCGGGGGACCTGCTGAGGCTGACCACGTCGCTGGTCGGTGTGGCGGTCGCCACCGCGGTCACCGGAGACGAGGACCGGGCGATCGCGGCCCACGAGGAAGTGCTCGACATCACCACCGAACACGGCGAGTCCGCGATCCGCGAGTACTCGCTGCTGGCGCTCGCGCTGAGCCGGTGGATCGACGACCCCGACAGCGCGAGCGACCTGCTCGAACAGGGCCTGCGCCTGGGACGGGTCGTCGACGACCCACTCGGATGCAGCTCGTGCATCGAGGTGCTCTCGTGGATCGCCGCCGCCGGCGGACGGTATCGGCGGTCGGCGGTCCTCATGGGTGCCGCGCAGGCCCGTTCGCAGGCCGTGGGCAGTCCCACCGTGCTGCTGCCGAACGTGCTGGTCTACCACGAGGAGGCGGAGAAGCGCGCCCGTGACGCACTCGCCGAATCGGTGTTCGAGTCGGCGTGGCGGCAGGGTCGAAACATGACGTGCGACGAGGTACTGGGGTACGTGCTCGGTGTGCAGCAGGCCACCGCGACACCGGAACCGGAATCCGTCACCCTGACCCGGCGCGAGAAGCAGGTCGCCGAGCTCGTCGCACAGGGACTGACGAACAAGGCGATCGCCTCGAAGCTGGTGATCTCGCAGCGCACCGCGCAGGGCCACGTCGAGCACGTGCTCGCGAAGCTCGGGTTCAACTCGCGCACACAGATCGCTGCCTGGTACGTGGAGCAGCAGGCTCATCGGGCCGCGTCGGCGAGCAACGCCGGCGCCGAGCAGTGACCTGGGGTTTCGCCTGATTTCAGGTACCCGAATACGGAAAAACAGGTACCCATCCCCGTCATTCCACCGTCGTGCGATCCGCGCACTCACGGCACTGTGATGAACGTCTCAACTACCCGAGTCGTTCTGCGACAGTGCCGCGAAGTCGAGGTACCCCGAAATGCGCGAGTCCACACTCAGATCTCCCTCGGCCGCCTTCCAGCGGCCCACGCAGGACGTCCGCTGGCGCCGCGTCCCCGTCGACGGGACCACGGTGGACTACGCGGTCGGCGGTCACGGCCGGCCGGTCGTCTTCCTGCACGGATGGGGACTCGGACCCGCCGCCTACCGGCCCGCCCTGCGCGAACTCGCCCACCGCGGGGTACGGGTGTACGCCCCCGCGCTGCCCGGCTTCGGTGGCACCCCGGAACTGCCCGCCGGTGAGCGCGACCTCGACGGGTACGCGCGCTGGGTCGGCCGGTTCGTCGACGCCATCGGTATCCGCGGCCCCGTCACCGCGATCGGGCACTCGTTCGGCGGCGGCGTCGCCGCCCGCGCCGCGCACGATCTACCCGATCACATCGGGGAACTGGTGCTCGTCAACTCCGTCGGCGGGGCGCAGTGGTCGCCCGCCCGGCCCATCCACGAACGGCCGCTCTGGGACTGGGCGCTGCGGTTGCAGGCCGACGCACTCGGTTCCCGCTCGGTGGGCCAGGTCGTCGGGGCGATCGCCGGTGCGGCGGTGCCGAACGTGCTGCGCGGCCCGGGGGCGATCTGGCGGACCGGGCACCTCGCCCGCACCGCCGACCTGCGACCCGAACTCGCCCGGCTCGCCGAGCGGGGCCTTCCGGTCACGCTGCTCTGGGGGACCGCGGACGCCGTGATCCCGGAGGCGAGCTTCGAGTCGATGCGGGCGGCTCTCGGTGACCCGAAGGTCGTGATGGTGTCCGGCAACCACTGCTGGCCGATCGGCGACCCCACCCGATTCGGGGACGCCGTGGGCCGGGTCCTGGCTCCGTCGCGGGAGCAGGTGCCGGCATGAGCGTGGACGCGGTGACCCGGCCCTTCGAGACCGAGGCGTTCATGCTCAGGTCCTGTGTCCACTGCGCGACCCTGTTCGCGCCCGAGACCTGGGTGTGCAAGGCCTGCGACGGGGATCTGGAATGGGTGCCGTCGACGGGTCGCGGAACCGTGGTGTCCTGGACGCGGCTCGACCCCTCCGCGGCCTCGTCGGGGGTGGGTGCTCGGGGACTCGAGCCGCTGACCATCGCGATCGTCGAACTCGACGAGGGGCCGTGGATCTACGCGGCGATCGAGGACGGTCAGCCCAACTCGGATCCGGGGCATGCCCGGGTGGTTTTCGGCAGCGAGCCCGTCGTCGGCCGGTTCCCGGCCTTCGTCCTCAGCCGGTCCGAGCTCAGCTGAACGGGGGCCGTCCGTCCAGCCGCAGCGACGACGCGCCGGCGACGCGCCACGCGCGGGCGGTGAGGTCCGCGTCCGCGTCGGTGACGAGGTTGCCCATCACCCGGACCGCGACGGTCATCAGCGTCCGCGACCGCATCGCCACCGGGCCACCCGCGGGCAGCACTCCGGGCACCGTCAGCAGTCCGGCCAGCCTGCGGGCGATCGAGAAGGACCGGCCGTAGCGTCGCCGCAGCACCGCCGGCCACAGATCGGTGAGGTCGCCGGCGCCGAGCACGTCCGCCACCATCCGGCCCGTCTCGAGGCCGTAGTCGATGCCCTCGCCGTTGAGCGGGTTCACGCAGGCGGCGGCATCACCGATCAATGCCCAGTTCGGGCCCGCGACCCCCGACACCGCCCCGCCCATCGGCAGCAGCGCCGACGCGACCGACCGGATCGGGCCGTCCAGTTGCCACTCGTCGCGGCGCCGGCTCGCGTACAACTCGATCAGCGGCCGCAGTGCGCCCGGCGCGGGGCGGGCGGCGGTCGCCAGCGTCCCGACACCGATGTTCACGCGTCCCTCGCCGAGTGGGAAGACCCAGCCGTATCCCGACTGAACGGTCCCGGCCGTGTCACGCAGCTCCAGATGCGAGGTGATCCACTCGTCGTCGGCGCGACCGGAGTCGACATACGCGCGGGCCGCGACCCCGTAGGCGGTGTCGCGGTGCCACTCGCGGCCCAGCAGCCTGCCCAGGGGAGATCGCACCCCGTCGGCGACCACCAGGTACCGGCACCGAACGGTGCGCGGGCCGTCCGGGGTCGTGAAGGTCACCGCAGTGACGGCGGTGCCGTCGGGAGCGCGCTCGACGCCCACCGCCTTCGCGCCCTGCAGCATCGTCGCGCCCGAGTCGACGGCGACCCGGCGGATCCGGTCGTCGAGTTCGGTCCGTGGCACCGCGCTGCCCGTCGACGGGAACGACCCGTCCGGCCACGGGAGCTGCAGTTCGTGTCCGAAGCCGGTGAGCCGCAGCCCGCGGTTGACCGGGTGCTCCGAGATCCAGTCACCGAGTCCGAGATGCTCGAGTTCCGCGATCGCGCGTGGCGTCAGTCCGTCGCCGCAGGTCTTGTCGCGGGGGAACGTCGCGGCATCGGCAAGCACGACCTCGCGCCCCGACCGCGCTGCCCAGGCCGCGGCGGCCGACCCCGCCGGGCCTGCGCCGACGACCAGTACCTCGGTCCGTTCGGGGGCACTCACCGGTTCGGGACGGGCATGCTCGGGCTGATCGGTTTCGGCAGGCGGAGGCACCACGGCAGTATCTTGTCAGGCCGGTCGTTGCGACTCGTGACAGCCCGGGTACCGAACGTGGACGATGGATTCACTACCGTGGCACCCGGCGGTTGTCGGCTGGTGACCGTGGGGTCCGGTTTGCGGGCGCCTCGTCAGAACAGGATGGGTACTGAGATCGTGAGCACGAGCGAAGCGACGAGCACCGTCGTCGCCGGTGTGGATCTGGGCGACCAGGCACTGGCCGAGGCGGTGCGGACGGGTCTGACCGATGTGGAGACGCTGCTGGTCAGCGAACTGTCCGACGGGGAGGACTTCCTCACCGAGGCCGCACTGCACCTCGCCAAGGCCGGAGGCAAGCGGTTCCGTCCGCTGTTCACCCTGCTGACCGCGCAGTTGGGGCCGCGGGGCGCCGACCCGTCCGTGGTCACCGCGGCCACCGTGGTCGAGCTGGTGCACCTGGCGACGCTGTACCACGACGACGTGATGGACGAGGCGTCGATGCGCCGCGGCGCCCCGAGCGCGAACTCCCGTTGGGACAACAGCATCGCGATCCTCGCCGGCGACTACCTGTTCGCGCACGCGTCCCGGCTGGTGTCGACGCTCGGGCCGGACGCGGTGCGGATCATCGCCGAGACGTTCGCCGCACTCGTCACCGGGCAGATGCGGGAGACCATCGGCGCGAAGCAGAGCCAGGATCCGATCGAGCACTACCTCAAGGTGGTGTGGGAGAAGACCGGTTCCTTGATCGCCGCCTGCGGCCGGTTCGGCGGAACCTTCTCCGGAGCGTCGGCCGAGGACGTCGAGCGGCTCGAACGGCTCGGTGACGCCGTCGGCACCGCATTCCAGATCGTCGACGACATCATCGACATCTCCTCGGAGTCGGCTCAGTCCGGCAAAACGCCGGGCACCGACCTGCGCGAGGGTGTCCACACACTGCCGGTGCTCTACGCACTGCGGGAAGAGGGACCCGACGCGGATCGACTGCGGGTGCTGCTGGACGGACCGGTCACCGACGACGACGAGGTCGCCGAGGCGCTGGTGCTGCTCGAACGGTCGCCCGGCATGGTCGCGGCGAAGGCGAAGCTCGGGGAGTACGTGGACCTGGCCCGCGCCCAGCTCGCAGAGCTTCCCCAAGGGCCGGCAAACGACGCGCTGAAACGCCTGGTCGAATACACGATTGCCCGGGTCGGCTGAAGTAACGTTCCCCGATGAGGGAACCCAGCTTCGGGGTCCCTCGTTGACTTGGTGACGGGTCGGTTCGGCCGGCCGGTCGTGATCGACTCGGGGAAGAGGCGGCAGTGCATCGGTATTCGAACGGGATGAAGACCTTCGGCCTGCTCGTGGTCATGTCCGCGCTGATCGTCTTCATCGGCTCGCTGTTCAACAACCGGACCATCCTGATCTTCTCGATCGTGCTGGCCGTCGCCACCAACGCGTGGGCCTACTTCAACAGCGATAAGCTGGCGCTGCGCGCGATGCACGCGCAGCCGATCACCGAGGTCGAGGCGCCGATCATCTACAAGATCGTTCGCGAACTGGCGACCGCTGCACACCAGCCGATGCCGCGGCTGTACATCAGCCCGACCGCGGCCCCGAACGCGTTCGCGACCGGCCGCAACCCTCGCAACGCCGCCGTCTGCTGCACCAGCGGGATCCTGCAGATCCTCGACGAACGAGAGCTGCGTGCGGTGCTCGGGCACGAGCTCTCACACGTCTACAACCGGGACATCCTGATCTCCTCGGTGGCGGGGGCGATGGCGGCGGTGATCTCCGGACTGGCGAACATGGCGATGTTCGCCGGCATGTTCGGTGGCCGCGGCGACGACCGCCCGAACCCACTGGCACTGCTGCTGGTGTCGCTGCTCGGGCCGATCGCCGCCACCGTGGTCAAGCTGGCGGTCTCGCGGTCCCGGGAGTACCAGGCGGACCAGTCCGGCGCCGAGCTGACCGGGGATCCGCTGGCATTGGCGTCGGCGCTGCGCAAGCTCGAGCGCGGTACCCAGGCGGCGCCGCTGCCGCCCGAGCCGAAGATCGCCGCGCAGTCGCACATGATGATCGCCAACCCGTTCCGTGCCGGCGACAAGATGAGCCGGATGTTCTCCACCCACCCGCCGATGGCCGACCGGATCGAGCGCCTCGAGGATCTTGCCGGCAGAAGGCTGCCGGAGTAGCGCCATCAGCGCGGACCGAAGGGGAGCGCTCAGCGCTCCCGTTCGCTCGGTGGGGCGCCCAGGATCCCGTGCAGTTTCGCCCGGCAGTCGCGGTAGATCACCGCGAGGTCGGCCACCTCCCCGGCCTCGGCGTGCTCGACCCAGATGTCGAATGCGACGCGCAGCGTGGCGGAGCTCGTCTCGACGATCAGCCGCGGCAGCACCGGATCCGCGTCGGGGGAGAGGGTGGCCGCGATCTGCTCGGTCAGTTTCCGGACGTTCTCGAAGTCCATCAACGCCGCGGCCCCGCGCAGGTCGGGGTCGTTCATCACCAGCCGCCGAACGCGCAGGATCCGTAGGACGGCGTCGGGGTCCCCGCTGATGAGGTCGTCGAGAAGTCTCAGGTGAGCGGCTTCGACGTGCTCGAGCACCAGGTCCTCGGGCATGCCGTCGGTCAGGGCGGCGGCCAACGCCGTGCTCAGGTCTTCGACCCCGGTGAGGACCGTGTCCTCCTTGGTGGGGAAGTACCGGAAGAACGTGCGCTGTGACACGCCGGCGCGTGCGGCGATGTCGTCGACGGTGGTGCCGGCATATCCGCGTTCCTCGAACAGTTCGAGGGCGGCGTCGCTGATCTCGTGGCGGGTCTCGCGGCGCCGTCGTTCACGGAGTGTGGGTGGCATCGACCGCTCGCTTTCTCCTGGCATGGAGCTGACAAGACTACAGACGACGGCTAATTGACAGTCTCTGCCATATTGCGTGAAACTGACAGTTATGAATGTTCAGGTCGACGCCGTCGATACCCACCCACCATCGAAATCGCACGAGGCGCCGGCCGGCCTGTCCTCCTCCGATCGGCTCGTGATCGGGCTGCTGGTGGTGGCCGCGTTCGTGGTGATCCTCAACGAGACGATCATGGGTGTCGCACTGCCTCGGCTGATGGAGGACCTGTCGATCACCGCAGGCACCGCGCAGTGGCTCACCACCGCGTTCCTGCTCACGATGGCCGTGGTGATCCCGGCGACCGGCTATCTGCTGCAACGGTTCTCGACGCGAGCGATCTTCATCACCGCGATGTCGCTGTTCAGCCTCGGCACCCTGCTCGCCGCGGTGGCCCCCGGATTCGAACTGCTGCTCGCGGGCCGGGTGGTGCAGGCGGGCGGCACCGCGATGATGATGCCGCTGCTGACCACCACCGTCCTGAACCTGGTTCCGCCGCAGTCCCGCGGCCGGACGATGGGCACGATCTCCATCGTGATCGCCGTGGCCCCGGCGATCGGCCCGACCGTGTCGGGCCTGATCCTGCGGGCGCTGAGCTGGCGGTGGATGTTCGGGATCGTGCTGCCGATCGCGATCCTGGCGCTGGTGATCGGCGCGGTGCTGATCAAGAACGTCACCGAGACCCGGCGGGCCCCGTTCGACCTGCTGTCGCTGCTGCTGTCGGCGGTGGCGTTCGGTGGCCTGATCTACGGCCTCAGCAGCATTGGGGAGTCGGCCGCCGGGCACACTCCGGTCGCGCCGTGGATCCCGATCGTCATCGGTGTCGTCGCGCTGGCCGCGTTCGTGGCCCGGCAGTTCTCGCTGCAGCGCACCGACCGCGCACTGCTCGACCTGCGCACTTTCGCCAGCACCCCGTTCTCGATCGCGGTCGCGGTGCTGGTGGTGAGCATGATGGCGTTGTTCGGCTCGCTGATCGTGCTGCCGCTGTACCTGCAGAACGTCCTCGGTCGGGACACCCTCGCCACAGGCCTGATGATGCTGCCCGGCGGGCTGGTCATGGGTGTGCTCTCGCCGGTGGTCGGCCGGCTCTACGACCGAGTCGGGGCCCGGCGTCTGGTGCTCCCGGGCACCATGGCGGTCAGTGCCGCGCTGTGGCTGATGACGCTGCTCGACGCAGGCAGTGCCACCGGCATGATCATCGGGATCCACGTGCTGCTCAACGCGGGGCTCGCCTTCGTGTTCACCCCGCTGCTGACCTCGTCGCTGGGCTCGCTCCCGCAGCGGCTCTACTCGCACGGCAGCGCGATCGTGAGCACGATGCAGCAGGTCGCGGGAGCGGCGGGTACCGCGCTGTTCATCACGATGATGACCACCCGCACCACGTCGGAGTTGACCGCGGGTGCCGATGCGCTGGACGCCGCGATGTCCGGAATCCACGCCGCGTTCCTGTGCGGGGCGGTGATCTCGCTGCTGGCAGTCGTGGCCTCGCTCTTCGTGCGTGACGTCCGGAGCGAGGAGATCGTGAGCTGATCCTGGGTGCCCGCCGACGAGAACGGCGCCGGTCGCCCCACTCGGGGTGACCGGCGCCGTTCTCGTCGGATCGGTACCGGGGCGTGCCTAGCGGTAGTTGACGAACTGCAGCGCGATGCCGAAGTCCTCGCCCTTGAGCAGTGCGATGATCGCCTGCAGGTCGTCGCGCTTCTTGCTGCTCACCCGGAGTTCTTCGCCCTGAATCTGCGCCTTGACGCCCTTGGGTCCCTCCTCGCGGATCTTCTTCGAGATCTTCTTCGCGTTCTCGGAGGAGATGCCCTGCACCAGCGAGCCGCTGAGCTTGTAGACCTTGCCGGACTGGGCCGGCTCGCCCGCGTCGAACGCCTTGAGTGAGATGTCCCGGCGGATCAGCTTCTCCTTGAAGACCTCCAGAGCCGCCTTCAGACGCTCCTCGGTGTCCGCGGTCAGGGTGATGGTCTCCTCGCCCGACCATTCGATGGTCGCGCCGGTGTTGCGGAAGTCGAAGCGAGTGTTCAGCTCCTTCTCGGCCTGGTGCAGTGCGTTGTCCACTTCCTGCCGGTCGACCTTGCTCACCACATCGAAGGACGAATCCGCCACGTCTTTCTCCCTACTTCGTCGGTCGCCACCCGGTCTCCGGGGGCTCGAGAACCCACGATAACCACACGGTTTGCATTAACCCGCCCCGGTAGTTGTATTCTTCTCATCGCGCCAGGGAGAACCGGGAAGCCCGAGAGGGTCGAACGCGGAATCCTGGATGACACCAGGCAGGTTGCCCGAGCGGCCAATGGGAGCGGACTGTAAATCCGTCGGCTTACGCCTACGTAGGTTCGAATCCTACACCTGCCACACCTGGGTCCCGGCGAGTGCGAGCTCGCTGGGACCTGGTGGTTAGACAGTTTGAAAAAGGGTCCTGACCAGGCGGTTTGGAACTCCGGACACAGACTGTGTAACCTTCGGAAGGCTTCAAAGCGCGGCAACGCGCAGCGGAGCATGCCCCCTTAGCTCAGTCGGCAGAGCGTTTCCATGGTAAGGAAAAGGTCAACGGTTCGATTCCGTTAGGGGGCTCGCTGGATTGGGTGCCTACTCGACTTAGACTGGCATCGATGCACCGAGGCGGTGTAGCTCAGTTGGTAGAGCAAACGACTCATAATCGTTGTGTCGCCGGTTCAAGTCCGGCCATCGCTACACAAGACGACATGGCAACACACCCTGATTGATCCCGATCAGATTCACCCGAAAGAAGGCATACCGTGGCCTCCTCCACTGACGTTCGCCCCAAGATCACCTTGGCATGCGAGGTATGCAAGCACCGGAACTACATCACGAAGAAGAACCGGCGCAACGATCCTGATCGGCTCGAGCTGAAGAAGTTCTGCCCGAACTGCGGAACGCATCAGGCGCATCGGGAATCCAAGTAATATCAATCGCGTGCTCCGCAGATGCGGGGCACGCGATTTTTTTTGGTTATGACGCAGGGGCCGGGACGGGGTGAACCCGTGGTCGGCCCATCGCTGTGTTCCAGTGCAGCCGCGTCCAGTGCAGATAAGGGTCCTGCTTCGGTGAAACTGAATGCTGATCTCGTTGGCCTGCATCACAGGTTCAGCGACTACTACGAGGTCGGCCGCGAGAAGGTGCGCGAGTACGCGCGGGCGGTCAAGAACGACGACCCGGCCTTTCGCGACGAGAACGCCGCGCGTGAGCTCGGCTACGACGGCCTCGTCACGCCCCTGACGTTCATCTCGGTGTTCGGGTTCATGGCGCAGGAGGAGTTCTTCGACACCCTCGGCCTCGAGCTGGACCTGAGCAACATCCTGCACACCGATCAGCGGCTCGTCTTCAGCAGGCCGATGAAGGTCGGCGACAGGCTCTACTGCGACGTGTACGTCGACTCCCTGAGGGTGATGGGCGGCAGCGACATCATCGTCACCCGCAACGAGATCACCGATCAGGACGGCGAGCTGGTGCTCACGACCTACACCACGCTGATGGGCCGGCACGTCGAGGAGGGCGAGTGATGGCGTTGCGGAGTTTCGGGGACGTCGTCGCCGGGCAGGAGCTGCCCGAGAAGACCGTTCCGCTGACCCGGTCCGACCTGGTTCAGTACGCGGGCGTCGCCGGCGATCCGAACCCGATCCACTGGGACGATGCGGTCGCTCAATCAGTGGGTTTGCCAATGGCGGTCGCACACGGCATGCTGACGATGGGTATCGGAGCCGGGTACATCACGTCCTGGCTCGGGGACCCGGGCGCGGTGCTGGAGTACAACGTCCGTTTCACCAGCCCTGTCTACGTGCCCAACGATGGCAGGGGTGCCGAGATCGAGCTGACCGGTAAGGTACGCTCGGTCGACGACGAGAACCGCACAGCGGTGATCGCCATCGTGGCCAAGGTGGACGGCAAGAAGATCTTCGGTCGGGCCACCGCAACCGTCCGACTCGGCTGATTTCCAGCCGATTGGGTTTGTTAGACCACCGTGCAGTACACTGAGATTTCTGGGATTGTTCAGCGCTGCGCGCTGCCCTTCGGTACTTGTTGTGCCGACTGGGGTGGCGCGCGTGTTGTGTGGTCACAGAGTTGGTTGATCGGCTCGTGAGAGCGCACTCGCGAGAGTGCACTGTTTGTGAGCAGCACAGATCGACCAAAGGGGCGTAGCTCAACTGGCAGAGCAGCGGTCTCCAAAACCGCAGGTTGCAGGTTCAAGTCCTGTCGCCCCTGCCCCGGATGTCAGCAACTGAGAGGAACGACGGTGAGCGAGGATCGCGGAAAGGCCGAGAACTCGGCGGGGTCCTCGGGCACCGACGATGCCGCCGCGAATGCCGCCGCATCGTCCTCTCGACCGACTGGCAAGCGTCCGGGCCGCCGTTCCAGCGCGGCCACGGACGTTTCCGCGACTACCACCGTCGCCGCCGGTTCGCCGGCCAAGTCCGCCGCAGGCGAGCCCGCCAAGAGTGCCGCGAAGTCGAAGGCGGACAAGCCGCGCAAGGAGAATCTCTTCAAGCGCCTGCGTCGGTTCCTGCGTGAGGTGATCGCCGAACTCCGCAAGGTGATCTGGCCGAACCGCAAGCAGATGGTCACCTACACCACGGTCGTGCTTGCCTTCGTGGCGTTCATGGTGGCGTACATCAGTGGATTGGACTTGGCGTTCATCAAGGGCGTCACCTGGTTGTTCGGCTGATCCCGGACACCGACATGCAATGAGAGGAAGCGAGCGCGCCAGTGAGCACCCCCGATAACGACGCAAATGAGGCCCTGGCCGGAGAGCCTGTTGCCGATGACGCGGTCGCTGCGGAGTCCGCTGACGGCGTGATCGCCGACGAGGCCGTGACCGACGAGTCCGCCGTCGACGGCGAGTCCGGCGAGGGCGAGGCTCCCACCGAGGAAGCCGCTGTCGAGGAGGCCGTCGACCCGGTTGCCGAGATGAAGGCCGCGCTCCGCCGCGCCCCCGGTGACTGGTACGTCATCCACTCCTACGCCGGGTACGAGAACAAGGTGAAGGCCAACCTCGAGACCCGAGTGCAGAACCTCGATGTCGGCGACTACATCTTCCAGGTCGAGGTCCCGACCGAAGAGGTCACCGAGATCAAGAACGGCCAGCGCAAGCAGGTCAACCGAAAGGTGCTGCCGGGCTACATCCTGGTGCGCATGGAGCTCAACGACGAGTCGTGGGGCGCGGTGCGCAACACCCCCGGCGTCACCGGGTTCGTCGGTGCGACCTCCCGCCCGTCGCCGCTGACGATCAACGAGGTCGTCAAGTTCCTCATGCCGCAGCAGGGCGCCAAGAAGCCCGCCGCCGCTGCCGCCGCCGCAGGCGAGGCCGTCTCCGAGGCGGTTGCGAAGCCGCTGGTCGAGGTCGACTTCGAGGTCGGCGAGTCGGTCACCGTCATGGACGGCCCGTTCGCGACGTTGCCTGCGAGCATCAGCGAGGTCAACGCCGAACAGCAGAAGCTCAAGGTCCTGGTCTCGATCTTCGGTCGTGAGACCCCGGTCGAGCTGTCGTTCAACCAGGTCTCGAAGATCTAGGCCCGCACGGTTCGCAGGTCCGCGCGGCCCCCACACTTGCACTGCAGCAAGAAACACAACCGCAAGAATTAGGAACGAAGATGCCCCCCAAGAAGAAGAAGCTCGCAGGGCTGATCAAGCTTCAGATCCAGGCCGGTCAGGCGAACCCTGCCCCGCCGGTGGGTCCCGCGCTCGGTCAGCACGGCGTGAACATCATGGAGTTCTGCAAGGCCTACAACGCGGCCACCGAGTCGCAGCGCGGCAACGTGATCCCCGTGGAGATCTCGGTCTACGAGGACCGGACCTTCGACTTCAAGCTGAAGACCCCGCCCGCCGCCAAGCTGCTGCTCAAGGCCGCTGGTGTGCAGAAGGGCTCCGGCGAGCCGCACAAGACCAAGGTCGCGACCGTGACCATGGATCAGGTGCGCGAGATCGCGAAGACCAAGCAGGAAGACCTCAACGCCAACGACATCGACGCCGCCGCGAAGATCATCGCCGGCACCGCCCGTTCCATGGGCATCCTCGTCGAGGGCTGAGCGAAGCCTCGTCAGCTTTCGAGCTGAGCAGTACCGAACGCGTGGGAGGGCCGGCCAGGCCCGCAACCACAACTGAACCATTCACCCGGGTGTGAAACCCGCCGGTGAGAAGTAAGGACAGAACACATGGCAAAGCGCAGCAAGGCATACCTCGCCGCCGCTGAGAAGATCGACCCGAGCAAGCTCTACAGCCCGCTGCAGGCTGCGAAGCTCGCGAAGGAGACCTCCTCCTCGAAGATGGACGCGACCGTCGAGGTCGCCGTCCGCCTCGGCGTCGATCCCCGCAAGGCGGATCAGATGGTCCGTGGCACCGTCAACCTCCCGCACGGCACCGGTAAGACCGCCCGTGTGATCGTGTTCGCCGCCGGCGAGAAGGCCGCCGAGGCCGAGGCCGCCGGTGCGGACGCAGTCGGTGCCGAGGACCTGATCGAGCGCATCCAGGGCGGCTGGCTGGACTTCGACGCCGCGATCGCCACCCCGGACCAGATGGCCAAGGTCGGCCGCATTGCCCGCGTCCTCGGACCGCGTGGCCTGATGCCGAACCCGAAGACGGGCACCGTCACCACCGATGTGGCGAAGGCCGTTGCGGACATCAAGGGCGGCAAGATCAACTTCCGCGTCGACAAGCAGGCCAACCTGCACTTCGTGATCGGCAAGGCGTCGTTCGACGATGCCAAGCTGGTGGAGAACTACGGCGCTGCCCTGGACGAGATCCTGCGTGCGAAGCCGTCGTCGGCCAAGGGCCGCTACGTCAAGAAGGTCACGGTTTCGACCACCACCGGACCGGGCATCCCGGTGGACCCGAACCGCACCCGCAACCTCCTCGAGGATGCCGAGGCGTAGTCACACGCTCGACGAGAGGCCGGTCCGGAGTTCGCTCCGGGCCGGCCTCTTTCGTGTCCGGATGCGCGCAGGTCGGGGCCCGTTTTGGAGTTCGCCAGGGGTGTCCGGTAGTGTGGCTCGAGAGTTCGAACCTATTTCGAGTTCACCCCAAGAAGTTCTACCCAAGACCGTTGGTCACCGGTGTGCGCTGTCGGCAGTGTCAAAGCTGTTGCAGCGAGATCGGTTGAAGGTCCGGAGCAGGTCCGGCGGCCCACGCAGGAGGACGAGGTAGGGGAGAGTCCGTCCGGCGTGAGCCGGGTCGATCGCTCCTCGTGTACGCCCCGTGTGCCCTGCACCGGGGCGTTTGTCGTGTTGCGGCTCCTTCCGCCGGATGTTTCACACCGTCCGGCAGGACACACCAACACGATGTCACGAGAGGAGGCGAAGTATGGCAAAGCCCGAGAAGGTCACCGCGGTTGCGGAGATCGCTGAGCAGTTCAAGGGTTCGACTGCCGCCGTGGTCACGGAGTTCCGTGGTCTGTCGGTGACCAGTCTGACGCAGCTGCGTCGCGCGCTCGGAGAAGGCGCTACCTACTCCGTCGCCAAGAACACCCTGGTCAAGCGTGCCGCCGCTGAGGCGGGCGTCGAGGGCCTTGACGACCTGTTCGTCGGACCGACCGCCATTGCATTCATCAAGGGCGAGCCGGTCGACGCCGCGAAGGCGCTGAAGAACTTCGCGAAGGACAACAAGGCGCTCATCATCAAGGGCGGCTACATGGACGGCGCTGCGCTGTCCGTGGACGAGGTCAACAAGATCGCGGACCTCGAGTCCCGCGAGGTCTTGCTGGCCAAGATGGCCGGCGCGATGAAGGGCAACTTGGCAAAGGCCGCAGGCCTGTTCAATGCCCCCGCGTCGCAGGTGGCCCGTCTGGCCGCCGCGCTGCAGGAGAAGAAGGCCGCGGAAGGTTCCGCAGCCGAGAGCTGATCCGCACGAGACGTCGGGTCGCGGGCGTCCTGCTCGCGGTTCCGGGTCTTGCGTATCACGTACCACCACCCATCCCACCTCGTCGCGGATCAGCGACATGGGACTTACAGGAAGGACGCCATCATGGCGAAGCTCACCACCGAAGAGTTGCTGGACCAGTTCAAGGAGCTCACCCTCCTCGAGCTCTCGGAGTTCGTGAAGGCCTTCGAGGAGACCTTCGAGGTCACCGCCGCTGCTCCGGTCGCCGTTGCCGCTGCCGGTGCCCCGGCCGCCGCCGCTGAGGCCGAGTCCGAGCAGGACGAGTTCGACGTCATCCTCGAGGGTGCCGGCGACAAGAAGATCCAGGTCATCAAGGTCGTCCGTGAGGTTGTCTCCGGCCTGGGCCTGAAGGAGGCCAAGGACCTCGTCGAGGGCGCGCCGAAGCCGATCCTGGAGAAGGTTGCCAAGGACGCTGCCGACGCCGCCAAGGAGAAGCTCGAGGCTGCGGGCGCGACGGTTTCCGTCAAGTAGGACGCTCCTCGCGTCACGCTGACGCGTCAGGTTCGAGAAGAAGGGCCGTTCCCCATCGGGGAGCGGCCCTTTTTTCGTGCCCGAGAGCGGTGTCACTGGACGTCGGTCCAGCTCGGTTCTTCCCTGTTGTCGCAGGTCGGGGGTGGTGTGGAGCGGTCGAAACCTCGGTATTGCGCACCGTACTTACTCGTGAGTAGGATTGGCGGTCACGGGTACCACATCGATGCGATAGAGTGACCCAACCCACAGTGGGGGCGACCTATCGAACAGCGTGGAGGTAAGTGGTGGGAGTAGAGGTAAAGGTCGAGGGACTCACGAAGTCGTTCGGCTCCCAGAAGATTTGGCAGGACGTCTCCCTGACGTTGCCTGCCGGTGAGGTCAGCGCGCTGCTCGGGCCGTCCGGCACCGGCAAGTCGGTGTTCCTCAAGTCGCTGATCGGCCTGCTGCGACCCGAGCAGGGATCGATCGTGATCGACGGCACCGACATCCTCCAGTGCTCGTCGAAGGAGCTGTACGAGGTCCGGCAGATGTTCGGTGTGCTGTTCCAGGACGGCGCGCTGTTCGGGTCGATGAACCTCTACGACAACGTCGCGTTCCCGTTGCGTGAGCACACCAAGAAGTCCGAGTCCGACATCCGCAAGATCGTGATGGAGAAGCTCGAGCTCAACGGTCTGCTCGGCGCGGAGAACAAGCTGCCCGGCGAGATCTCCGGCGGTATGCGCAAGCGCGCCGGTCTGGCCCGCGCTCTGGTGCTCGATCCCGAGATCATCCTCGTCGACGAGCCGGACTCCGGCCTCGACCCGGTGCGCACCACCTATCTCAGCCAGCTGCTGATCGACATCAATGCGCAGATCGACGCGACGATCCTGATCGTGACGCACAACATCAACCTCGCTCGCACCGTGCCGGACAATCTCGGCATGCTGTTCCGCAAGCAGCTCGTCATGTTCGGACCGCGCGAGGTGCTGCTGACCAGCGAGGAGCCGGTCGTCAAGCAGTTCCTCAACGGCAGCAAGATCGGCCCGATCGGCATGTCCGAGGAGAAGGACGAGTCGCAGATGGCTGCGGAGCTGGCGATGAAGGAGGCCGGTCACCACGACGGCTCCCAGGAAGTTTCCGGTGTGATCCCTCAGATGCAGGCGACGCCCGGCATGCCGGTCCGTCAGGCCGTTCACCGCAGGCAGGACCGCGTCCGGTCGATCCTGCACACCCTGCCCCCGGAAGCGCAGCGCAGCATCCTCGAGAGCCTGGGCGACGGCGACGCCGCCACCCAGGTGATCCCCGTGTACAGCGAGTCGGCCGCGACGAGCGGAGCGACGGGAGACATCACGGAGTCCTCGTCCTGGACCAACGGGTAGAGCGCGCGTGGGGGGTTCGAAGAGCACGCTGCTGAGTCCGATATCGGCAGCGTTGACCCAGGCCGGCCTGATCGTCCAGCTGTTCGTCGACGTCGTCCGCAACCTGTTCCGTAAGCCGTTCCAGTTCCGCGAGTTCATCGAACAGGCATGGTTCATCGCGAGCGTCACCATCCTGCCGACCGCGCTCGTCGCGATTCCGTTCGGTGCGGTGGTGTCGTTGCAGACGGGGTCGCTGATCAAACAGCTCGGTGCAGAGGCGTTCACCGGTGCGGCCAGCGTGCTGGCCGTGATTCAGCAGGGCAGCCCGATCGTCACCGCTCTGCTGATCGCAGGCGCGGCCGGTTCGGCGGTCACCGCGGACCTGGGTTCCCGCACGATTCGTGAGGAGATCGACGCGATGGAGGTGCTGGGCATCAATCCGATCCAGCGTCTCGTCGTGCCCCGTGTCCTCGCGATGGTGCTCGTCGCGGTGCTGCTCAACGGACTCGTCTCGGTTGTCGGGATCGCGGGCGGCTACTTCTTCAACGTGATCCTCCAGGGGGGTACCCCGGGCGCCTACCTGGCGTCGTTCTCGGCACTCGCGCAGTTGCCGGACCTCTACATCGCGGAGGCGAAGGCGGCAATCTTCGGTGTCATCGCCGGTGTCGTCGCCGCGTACAAGGGCCTGCACCCGAACCCGGGCCCGAAGGGCGTCGGCGAGGCGGTGAACCAGACGGTCGTCATCACGTTCCTTCTGCTGTTCTTCGCCAACCTGATCCTGACCATGGTGTATCTGCAGGTCGTGCCGGCCAAGGGGGCTTGAGTAGATGACCATCGCGAGGGGGCGCGGTGATCGCGCGCTGATCCATGCGCGTCGAGCCGGACGAGCCCCGCTGAACGTGCTCGACCGCGCGGGCGACCAGATGTCGTTCTACGCCCGCGCGATCGCCTGGATCCCACGGACGATCACCCACTACGGCCGGGAGGTGCTGCGCCTGCTCGCCGAGGTCACCTTCGGCAGCGGCGCGCTGGCCGTGATCGGCGGCACCATCGGCGTCATCGTGATGATGTCGGGCTTCACCGGTGTCGTCGTCGGACTGCAGGGATACGCAGCACTCGACCAGCTCGGCAGTTCGGTGCTCACCGGCTTCCTGTCCGCGTACGTCAACACACGCGAGATCGCGCCGATCGTGGCGGCCCTCGCGCTGTCCGCGACTGTCGGATGCGGCTTCACCGCCCAGCTCGGTGCGATGCGGATCTCGGAGGAGATCGACGCGCTCGAGGTCATGGCCGTGCCGTCGGTGCCGTTCCTGGTGACGACCCGAATGGTCGCCGGATTCGTCGCGGTCATCCCGCTGTACATCGTCGGCCTGCTGGCGTCGTACTTCGCGTCTCGGCTGATCAGCACGCTGTTCAACGGTCAGTCGAGTGGCTCCTACGACCACTACTTCAACCTGTTCCTGCCGCCCGCCGACGTGCTGTGGTCGTTCGGCAAGGTACTGGTCTTCGCGTTCGTGCTGATCATGATCCACTGCTACTACGGCTACACCGCGTCCGGCGGTCCGGCCGGCGTCGGTGTGGCGGTGGGACGCGCGGTGCGGACGGCGATCGTGACGATCGCGGTACTGGACTTCTTCCTCAGCCTCGCGATCTGGGGCACGACGACCACGGTGCGGGTGGCCGGATGAGCAGCGACGGGTCGGCCTTGCGCCGGCGGATTCTCGGTCTGGTGTTCTTCCTGGTGCTGGCCCTGTTCCTGGCCTTCACCATCGGGATGTACAACAAGTCGTTCAAGGACGTCGTCACCGTCAACCTGGTGACCGACACGGTCGGCAACTCGCTGCCCGATCATGCCGACGTGAAGGTTCGCGGGCTGATCGTCGGCGAGGTCCGCTCGTCGTCGTCGGAGAAGGGCGAGGTGACGTCGGTTCTCGCGATCGATCCGGACAAGGCGGAGCTGATCCCGGCGAACACCACCGCCAGGCTGTTGCCCAAGACGCTGTTCGGGGAGCGGTACGTGGCGCTGATCGTGCCCGCCGGGGACACGGCGGCCCCGATCACGGACGGTGACACCCTGCACCAGGACAAGAGCGGCAACGCCATCGAGATCGGTGAGCTGCTCGACGGACTGCTGCCGTTGCTGGAGGCGGTGCCGCCGCAGGACCTCGCCAACACCCTCGGCGCTCTCAACCAGGCACTGACCGGCCGCGGCAACGACATCGGCGTGAGCCTGGAGCGGCTCGAAACCATCTTCGCGGGCGTCAACACCGAGCTGCCGAACCTGGAACAGGGGCTGAAGGGTCTGGCCGACTTCTCGCAGACCTACACGGACGCGGCACCCGAGCTGGTCAATGCCCTGGACAACCTGCGGACGACCGGCGCGACCGTGGTGCAGCAGCAGAACCAGATCCGCACCCTGATGTCGGCGGCGACGTCCACCGCGGGCAGCACCGCCGATTTCCTGGCGGCGAACCGGGACTCGCTGATCTCGATCGCAGCGGACTCGCGGGATTCTCTCGAGGTGCTCGCCGCGGCCTCGCCGACATTCGGATGCACGTTCGCGCAGTTCGTGCCGATCGTCTACAACGCGAGTGCGATCCTCGGCCTCAACCCGGACGGAAGCCTGCAGGACCACCCCGGTGCCCGGGCCGCGACGGTGTTCGTCAACCCGAAGGGCCGGTACCTGCCCAACCAGGACGAGCCGCGGCTCTTCGACAACCGCGGGGCCAAGTGCTACACCCCGGCCCCTCCGGGTGACAAGTTCCCGCAGTACCCGGGCGGCTCCTACAACGACGGTGCCTACCAGGTGCCGTCGCGCAATCCGGGCCCGTCGTACGTGCCGTCGCCGGAACGGCCGCAGTACGCACCCCTGCCGAGCACCGCAGGTGTGCAGGTGGCGGGTGCGGCGGACGCACCGGCGAGCTATTCGGGGTCGACGTTCGAGCAGGACACGCTCGCGGTGATCTACGGGGAGGGCACGGGCACACTGCCCGAGAACGTGCCGGGTTGGACAACGCTGCTGGGGGCCCCGGCACTGAGGGGGACGGAGGTGAGTGTCAGATGAAGGCGCAGCTGAGGGGGCTCGCGGCTCCGCTGACCAAGCTCATCATCTTCGCCGTCGTGACCGTGGTGGCGACCGCGCTGCTGGCGTTCACGATTGCGAACACCGGCGGTGGTGGCGGCACCAAATTCAATGCCGTCTTCTCCGACGTCACCTCCCTGAACAGGGGTGACGAGGTGCGCATCGCGGGGGTCCGGGTCGGGCAGGTGGACGAGATCTCGATCGTCAACGAACGGGAGGCGAAGGTCCAGTTCTCGCTGTCCGATCGGGACTGGCTGCCCGCCGGTTCCAGGGCCACCATCCGGTACCGGAACCTGGTCGGGCAGCGCTACATCGCGCTCGAACAGGGGGAGGGTCCGCAGGGCGTGAAGCTGACCGCGGGGCAGACCATCGCGCTCGACCACACCAAGCCGGCGGTGAACCTGACGACCCTGTTCAACGGGTTCCGCCCGTTGTTCCAGACGCTCAGCGCCGACGACGTGAACACGCTGTCGTACCAGATCATCCAGGTGTTCCAGGGGGAGGGCGGCACCATCTCGGAGCTCGTGCGCAACACCGCCTCGCTGACGAACACGATCGCCGACAAGGATCGGGTGATCGGGGACGTCATCAACAACCTCAACGGTGTCCTCGACACCGTCAACAAGCACGACGAGGAACTCGGCTCGTTGATCGTCAACACCGAGCAGTTGGTGACGGGCCTCGCCAACGACCGCGGCGTCGTCGGTGACGCCGTCACCTCGCTCGCCACCCTCACCGACACGGCGTCGGATGTGCTCGAACCGACCCGGCCGTCGATCCAGGGATCGGTGTCGGCGTTGAACACGCTCGCCGGCACGCTGAACGAGCAGGAAGCGGCGGTGAACAAGACCCTCGCGAACCTGCCGGTGAAGTTGGAGAAGCTGAGCCGGATCGCCAGCTACGGTTCGTGGTTCCAGTTCTATCTGTGCGGCATCGACGTGGTCGCCGGGCCGGGTGAGTCGAAGTACCTGAACCTGCCGACGGGGCTGCCGACGATCAACCAGCCGCTGTACACCAACTCCGCACCGCGGTGCTCGGCGAACGGGGCCGGCCAATGAGCAGGAAACGGCGCAGTCCCGCCACGATCGGCGCGCTCGGCATCGTCATCGTGCTGCTGGCGACGATTTCGGCCTTCTTCCTCGACGACCTGCCGATCATCGGCGCCGGTGCGACGTACCGCGCCGAGTTCAGCGAGGCCGCCGGTCTGAAGCCGGACAACGAGGTCCGCATCGCCGGTGTGAAGGTCGGCAAGGTCACCGACGTCACCCTGAACGGGGACAAGGTCGACGTCGCGTTCAAGGTCAAGGACGCCTGGGTCGGTGACCAGACCACCGCGTCGATTCAGATCAAGACGATCCTGGGGCAGAAATACCTGGCTCTCGATCCGCGCGGATCGTCGACGCTGCGGCCGTCGAACCCGATTCCGCTCGACCGGACCACCTCGCCCTACGACGTGATCGACGCCTTCTCCAGCGCGGCGACCACGCTCGAGCAGATCGACACCCCGCAGTTGGCGCAGAGCATGCAGGTCCTCTCGGAGGCGTTCGAGGGCACCCCGGCGGATGTGCGTGCGTCCCTCGACGGGGTGGCGCGGCTGTCGGCGACGATCGAGACCCGTGACGCGGAACTGACGAAACTGTTCGCCGCGACCGCGAAGACGTCGAAGGTGCTCGCGGACCGCAACGCGGAGTTCACCCAGCTGATCTCCAGTGCGGGTCTGCTGCTCGGGGAACTCAACGCCCGCCAGCAGTCGATCGCACAGTTGCTGACCGGCACGCAGCGGCTGTCGCAGCAGCTCACCGGGCTGGTGCGCGAGAACGAGGAGCAGATCGGGCCGGCGCTCGAACAGCTGCGGGGGGTCGTACAGATCCTGCAGGACAACAACGACAACCTGGACCGGGCGATCAAGCTGTACGCGCCGTTCACCCGCCTGTACTCGAACATCGTGGGCAACGGTCGCTGGTTCGACCAGGTGGTGGTCAATCTGACGCCGCCGGCGCTGCCGCTGATTCCGGGCTACCGCGACCCGGTGCGCACCCTGGGGGACAACTGATGACGGGCATCACGTCGGGCCGCATGCCGAGATTCAGCCGTGCCCAGATCCTGACGACGATCGCGGTCGTCCTCGCAGTTCTCGCGGTCGCGGTCGGCGGCTGGTGGCTGTTCGCCCGCGCCGGCACCACGAAGATCACCGCGTACTTCGACAAGTCCGTCGGCATCTACACCGGGTCGGATGTACGGGTGCTCGGAGTCAAGGTCGGCGAGGTCAACGAGGTGACGCCGCTCGGCGATCAGGTCCGGGTCGTGATGCGAGTCGACCGCGGCGTGGAGATTCCCGCGGACGCGAAGGCCGCGCAGGTCACCCCGTCGGTGGTGTCGGACCGGTACATCCAGCTGGCGCCCGCCTACTCGGGTGGCGACGTGATGGAGTCCGGCGCCACGATTCCGCGTGAGCGGACGGCGACCCCGGTGGAGGTGGACCAGCTGTACTCGAGCATCGAGGAACTGTCCGAGGCGCTGGGACCGAACGGCGCGAACAAGGACGGCGCCCTGTCGAACCTGGTGGACACGGCGTCGCAGAACCTCGACGGCAACGGCGAGGCGCTGGGCACCACGATCACCGAACTGTCGAAGGCGGCCGCGACCCTGAACTACTACCGCGGGGACCTGTTCGAGACGATCAGGAACCTGCAGACGTTCGTCAGCGCGCTCGCCGCGAACGACGAGCAGGTTCGTCAGTTCAACGGCCAGCTCGCCGACCTGACCGGGTTCCTCGACGGGGAGCGGGCGAATCTGGGCGCGGCGCTGAACCAGTTGTCGATCACCCTGGGCGACGTCGCGGTCTTCGTCCGGGACAACGAGGATCTGGTCGCGAGCAATGCGGAGGGCCTGGTGCAGGTGACGCAGACTCTCGCCGACAACCGTCAGGACCTGGTGGACGCGCTGACCACGTTGCCGCTCGCGATCAGCAACGTCGTCAACTCGTACGACGCCGAGTCCGGCACCCTCGCGTCGCGGGTCAACCTGCCCGAGACGCAGGACCCGTTCGGCGCGCTGTGCAAGCTGATGGATCTGGGCAAGCTCATGCCCGGCGACCCGAGGTTCGACGCGCTCAGCCGTCAGATGCGGCCGGTCATCGACAACTGCGGGGTGATCATGGACCAGGTCACGGCCGGGGTGAAGACGCCGACGCTGAACCTGCCCTTCGGCATCCTCAGCGGCGACAACCTGCAGCGCCCCTCTCAGCCGGGCACCGTGCCGGGCACGATCTCCCCGCGGCTGGGCAACTCGCAGGCGCCCGGACTCAGTGACCAGAACATTCCGCGGGGTGGGCAGTGAAGCGGGTGGGAAGGACGCCGGAGCAGGCGTCGAGGTGGGCTGTGAGGAGGGGGATGGCGGTCGGCCGGGCGGTGACGATCGGTGCGGGTGTCTGCGCGGTGGCCGTGACGGTGTCGGCCTGTGGTTCGGGTGGCATCTACGGCATCCCGCTTCCGGGTGGCGCCGACATCGGTGCGAACCCGATGCACCTGACGGTGCAGTTCGACGACGTGCTCGACCTGGTTCCGCAGTCGACGGTGAAGGTCGACGGCGTTCCCGTCGGTCGGGTGGAGACGATCGAGGTACCGGACGACGGCTGGATCGCCGCGGTGGGTGTCGTGATGGATTCTGCGGTCGATCTGCCGGCGAACGCGGTGGCGAGTGTGCAGCAGACCAGTCTGCTGGGTGAGAAGTTCATCGAACTGACCGCGCCCGAGGTGGATCCGGCGACCGCCCGCCTGTCCGACGGTGCGACGATCCCGGTGGACCGGACCCGGCACGCCACCGACATCGAGCAGGTGCTCGGTGCGTTGTCGTTGCTGCTCAACGGTGGTGGTGTGGCGCAGCTGCAGCCGATCATCCAAGAGCTGTCGGCCGCCTTCGACGGTCGTGAGGACCGGGTGCGGTCGTTGCTGGATCAGGCCAACACCCTGATCGGCGGGCTGAACCGGCAGCGTGACGACATCGTCCGCGCGCTGGACGGTCTCGATGCTCTCAACGGTCGGGTGGTGGAGCAGACGGGGCAGATCGACAAGATCCTCGCCGAGATCCCGCCCGCGGTGCAGGTCCTGAACGAGCAGCGGCCGCAGTTCGTGCAGCTGCTCGGGCAGCTGGACCGCCTCGGACAGGTGGGCAGTGACGTGTTGGTCAGGTCGCGGGACAACCTGATCGCGGATCTGCGGGCGCTGCGGCCGACGTTGCAGGCGCTCGCGGACTCCGGTGACGACTTGGTCACGGTTTTGCCGCTGGTCCCGACGTTCCCGTTCCCGGACGGGGCGGAGAAGGTCATCCACGGCAACTCGATGAACCTGATCCTGACGGTCGACATGCGTCTGGGGCAGCAGTTGGAGGCTCTCGGCGTCGGTATGCCGGATCCGGTGTACGTCCCGCCGCCGCCGGGCTACAACGGGCACGTGCCGACGGTCGATCCGTCGAATCCCTACTACAACGGCAACGGACCGCGGCCGGGGTGGCCGACGGTGTCGCTGCTGCCGTTGCCGCCGATCGTTCCTGCTCCCGCGCCGCCGCCGGGTCAGCCGGTCGCTCCGGGGACCGAGCCGGTGTCCGGGAACGCGGCTGCGGCGCCGCAGAACCCGCTCAGCGGAATTCTCGAGAAGCTGGGGGTGGGTGGCCGATGAGGTCCCGGTTGGTTCGGTTCCAGTTGATCGCGTTCATCCTGGTCGCGGCGGTGGGTCTGCTGTATGTGGGTGCCAAGTACGTGCGGCTGGACAACCTGCTCGGCTTCGGGCAGTACACGGTCACGGCCGACTTCGCCGACTCCGGCGGCATCTTCACCAACGCCGAGGTCACGTACCGCGGCGTGCCGGTGGGACGGGTCGGTGACCTGCACCTGACCGAGGACGGTGTGCGGGTGGACCTCGAGCTCGACGCGGGGGCGCCCGACGTGCCCGCCTCGGCGCGGGCGGTGGTCGCGAACCGGTCGGCGATCGGTGAGCAGTACGTGGACCTCCAGCCGACCAGCGAGGGCGCGCCGTACCTCGTGGACGGTTCGACCATCACCCGGCCGGACACGTCGATTCCGGTTCCGGTCGAGCAGGTTCTGTCGAGCGTGAACTCGCTGGTTCGGTCGGTTCCGTTGGAGGCGCTGAACACCACGGTCACCGAGTTGGGTAGGGCCTTCGACGGTCGCGGCGACGACCTCCAGGTGTTGGTGGACTCGCTGAACTCGTTGTCCCAGGCGGGGATCGAGAATCTGCCGCAGACGTTGACGCTGATCCGGGACAGCAGGACGGTGCTCGACACGCAGTCGGTGCAGTCGTCGGCGATCCGCCAGTTCAGTGCGGATCTGAACCGGATCTCCGCGCAGCTGCGCGACAGCGATCCGGACCTGCGCCGGCTGATCGACACCGGGACCGCGGCCAGTACGGAGGTGGGGTCGCTGGTCGACACCGCGGGGCCGGCGTTGTCGAGCGACCTGCACAACCTCGCGTTGGTGTCGGCGGCGCTCGGGCCGCGATCGATCGCGCTGAACATCCTGCTCACGTTCCTGCCCGCGCTGGCGGCGGGCGCGAGCACGGCGGCACCGGGGGACGGCACCCTGCATCAGGGTCTGCTGCTGGAGACGAACAATCCGCCGCCGTGCACCCAGGGCTACGAGGGCACGCACGAGATCATCGATCGGATGAAGCGGGAGAACCCCGACTTCGACCCGACCCGCGACGACTTCCCACTGAACACGCAGGCCAACTGCACGACACCGCTCGGCAGTGTCACCGGTGTGAGGTCGGCGAACCGGATCGTGTACGCCGATCCGAACACGCCGCAGCCGTGGGACGACAAGCCGAAGGTGGCGCCGGATGCGCTGAATCTCAATCCGATCGCGACGCAGCTCGCGACTCTGATGGGGATCACGCCGAAGTAGGGCCGGGGCGGGGCGCCGCGGTCGGCCGGAGCGGCCGCGGCGCAGAAGTTACTTTCAAGTAGGGTGGAAATGTGATGCGTAGCACGACACTGCTCAAACCCGCCCTCGTGGTGGTGAGCGTCCTCGCCCTGGTGGCGTTGGGGTTCGCCGCCTGGTTCGGCTACGGCTGGGCGCACGCCCTGCTGAGCGACAAGCCCGCGGCCGAGGCCCGGGACGACGCGCTCACCGGTGCGCGGCAGGCCGCGATCAATCTCAACACCGTCGACTCGGCGAACCTGGATCAGACGTTCGCGAACATGGAGTCCTCGATCACCGGTGACGAGATGGTGGGCGCGCTGAACGAGACGAAGGACCAGATGGCCGAGCAGGTCCGGCAGACCGGCGCGAAGAGCGAGGCCCAGGTCGTCGACGCCGCACTCACCGACTTCGGTCGTGACGAGGGGACGGCGACATCGCTGGTGGTGCTGACGACCACCACGACGTGGCCGGACCAGCCGCCGAAGAAGGTGAAGGTGACGATGCGCATCGGGTTGACCGAGGTGGACGGGGTGTGGAAGGCGTCTCGAGTCGAGAACGTCGGAGCCCCTCTGGCCATGGATGCGGGCACCGCCGAGCCCGCCCCGGTGGCGCCCGCCCCCGAGGCGCCTGCCCCCGCCCCCGACGACGCGAGCGGCGACGGACAGTAGTCCCTCGCGCCACGAGCTTTCCCGCGCTTGACAGGAGTATCAACGGTGCCCCCCACTCGTCGCAGCAACAGCACCCCGCAACCGAAGGGCCGACGTCCCAAGATTGCAGGTCAGCAACCATCCCGCCGCGTCCCGTCGGAGGACGCGGGGTCGGCGGGCCGGGCGGCGACCGAGCCCCCGGTGATCGAACCGACGGAGACCGACGCGGTGGGCGAGGCCCCGAATGCCGCCGCCGGGGCGGTCGACGAGGTGGCGCCCGCCGTCGACGGGACGGGAACGGGGGAGTCGTCGCCCGGCACGGCGGACGCCGGCACGGTGCCGGTCGACGAGGCGGGGTCGGTCGACTCGACGACGGGCGGGACCGCGGTCGCCGCGTCGGTTCCGGAGACGGCGGCCCCGGGCCGGCCGGTCAACCGGACCAGCGCGCTGCGCCCGCGGCAGCGTTCGGCGGAGGACGTCGAGGTGGAGGACGCCGGAGATCCCGCGGCCGAGCGCCGGGGGTGGCGGCGGGTGGCGGTGATCGGCGTCGCCGCGCTGGCATTGGCGGCTTTCGCGCTGCTCGCAGCCTTCCGGCCCGGGGCCGACGTGTCCAACCGCGCGTGGGTGGACACGAGCGCGACGACGCAGGTGGCCGCTGCCGCCCGCGGTGCGATCCAGACCCTGTACACGTACAAGTTCGACACGGTCGACCAGGACTTCGACAACGCGCGCGCAGTGCTCACGGACAGCATGCGGGCGGAATTCGACCAGACCGCCCAGGTCACGCGCGACGCGGTGATTCAGACGAAGACGGCGACGGAAGCGCAGGTCACCGACATCGGCGTGAAGCTGTTGAGCGACGATCGCGCGGAGCTGGTGGCGAGCATGAACGTCAGCGCGAGCAACGACGGCGTGGCGCAGGGGAGCGCCGCGGGGCCGCTGTCGGTGACGATGTCGAAGGTCGGCGACACCTGGCTGCTGTCCGACATCCGCGACCGCTGACCGCCGGTTCGTCCACAAAACCCCGGGTCGGTCTTGACGGAAGGCGCCTGAGGCGTCACTCTATTGGTCGAGACATGCGAGAAATCGCGGGTCCGGGTGGTGACGCGCCGGCGCAAATGGAGGCATCGGGCGCGGATAGTCATAGACCGCCGGGTTTCGTGAACTTCGAACTGATCCCTCACGCGGCGCCGCTACGGTGGCGCCCGCTGCCGTCGATTGACTGTTGTCGACGAGACGAAATCGGGTGCTCGGCACTGCCCGGTTGTATTCTGCGCCGGTTTCCGGTACCTTTGGACGTTGCGCTGGCTGCCTCCTGTCCATCTCTCGCCCTTGCCGCATCGAAGTTTTTGCTTCCTGCGTGGTGTCGACGAGTTTCGTTCGGGTTGTGACCAGCGAATTCGCCCCACAGAAGAAGCAGATACAGCGGCGGTCGCACTCCAGCGAGCGGCCCGCGTGAGGTGCTGGAAGGACGCATCTTGGCAGTCTCTAGCCAGACCAAGGCCGGAATCCCCGGAGCCCCGAAGAGGGTCTCGTTCGCGAAAATTCGCGAACCCCTCGAAGTTCCGGGTCTACTTGATCTTCAGACCGATTCCTTCGAATGGTTGATCGGCTCGCCGGCATCCCGAGAGCGGGCCAAGGCTCGCGGCGACGAGGGTGCGACCGGCGGCCTGGAGGACATCCTGGCCGAACTGTCCCCGATCGAGGACTTCTCGGGTTCGATGTCCCTCTCCTTCTCCGACCCGCGCTTCGACGAGGTCAAGGCCTCCGTCGAGGAGTGCAAGGACAAGGACATGACGTACGCGGCGCCGCTGTTCGTCACTGCCGAGTTCATCAACAACAACACCGGTGAGATCAAGAGCCAGACGGTCTTCATGGGTGACTTCCCGATGATGACCGACAAGGGCACCTTCATCATCAACGGCACCGAGCGTGTCGTGGTTTCGCAGCTCGTCCGGTCCCCGGGCGTGTACTTCGACGAGTCCATCGACAAGGGCACCGAGAAGACGCTGCACAGCGTCAAGGTGATCCCGGGTCGCGGCGCCTGGCTCGAGTTCGACGTGGACAAGCGCGACACCGTCGGCGTGCGTATCGACCGCAAGCGGCGTCAGCCGGTCACGGTGCTGCTCAAGGCCCTCGGCTGGACCACCGAGCAGATCGCGGAGCGCTTCGGTTTCTCCGAGATCATGATGTCCACGCTGGAGAAGGACAACACCGCCGGTACCGACGAGGCGCTGCTCGACATCTACCGCAAGCTGCGTCCGGGCGAGCCGCCGACCAAGGAGTCCGCGCAGACCCTGCTGGAGAACCTGTTCTTCAAGGAGAAGCGCTACGACCTGGCGCGCGTGGGTCGCTACAAGATCAACAAGAAGCTGGGCGTCAACACCGGCCAGCCGATCACCGCGTCGACCCTCACCGAGGAAGACATCGTCGCGACCATCGAGTACCTGGTGCGTCTGCACGCCGGTGACCAGTCGATGACCGTGCCCGGTGGCGTCGAGGTGCCCGTCGAGGTCGACGACATCGACCACTTCGGCAACCGTCGCCTGCGTACCGTCGGCGAGCTGATCCAGAACCAGATCCGCGTGGGCCTGTCCCGCATGGAGCGCGTCGTGCGTGAGCGGATGACGACCCAGGACGTCGAGGCAATCACGCCGCAGACCCTGATCAACATCCGCCCGGTCGTCGCCGCGATCAAGGAGTTCTTCGGAACGTCCCAGCTGTCGCAGTTCATGGACCAGAACAACCCGCTGTCGGGCCTGACCCACAAGCGCCGCCTGTCGGCGCTGGGCCCCGGCGGTCTGTCCCGTGAGCGCGCCGGCCTCGAGGTCCGCGACGTCCACCACTCGCACTACGGCCGCATGTGCCCGATCGAGACCCCTGAGGGTCCGAACATCGGTCTGATCGGTTCGCTGTCGGTGTACGCGCGGGTCAACCCGTTCGGCTTCATCGAGACCCCGTACCGCAAGGTCGAGGACGGTCAGGTCACCGACGAGGTGCACTACCTGACCGCCGACGAGGAGGACCGCCACGTCGTCGCCCAGGCGAACTCGCCGGTCGACTCGTCCGGTCGCTTCAGCGAGGACCGCGTCCTCGTCCGCCGTAAGGGTGGCGAGGTCGAGTACGTCGCGTCCTCGGACGTCGACTACATGGACGTCTCGCCGCGGCAGATGGTCTCGGTCGCGACCGCGATGATTCCGTTCCTCGAGCACGACGACGCCAACCGCGCACTGATGGGCGCGAACATGCAGCGTCAGGCCGTGCCGCTGGTCCGCTCCGAGTCGCCGCTCGTCGGCACCGGTATGGAGCTGCGTGCCGCGGTCGACGCCGGCGACGTCATCGTCACCGAGAAGACCGGTGTCATCGAGGAGGTGTCCGCGGACTACGTCACGGTGATGGCCGACGACGGCAGCCGCAAGACCTACCGCCTCAACAAGTTCGCCCGCTCCAACCAGGGCACCTGCAGCAACCAGCGTCCGATCGTCGACGAGGGCCAGCGGGTCGAGTCCGGCCAGGTGCTGGCCGACGGTCCCTGCACCGAGAACGGCGAGATGGCGCTCGGCAAGAACCTTCTCGTGGCGATCATGCCGTGGGAGGGCCACAACTACGAGGACGCGATCATCCTGTCGCAGCGCCTCGTGGAGGAGGACGTGCTCACCTCGATCCACATCGAGGAGCACGAGATCGACGCCCGCGACACCAAGCTCGGTGCCGAGGAGATCACCCGGGACATCCCGAACGTCTCCGACGAGGTCCTCGCCGACCTCGACGAGCGCGGCATCGTCCGGATCGGTGCCGAGGTCCGCGACGGTGACATCCTCGTCGGCAAGGTCACCCCGAAGGGCGAGACCGAGCTGACCCCGGAGGAGCGCCTGCTGCGCGCGATCTTCGGTGAGAAGGCCCGCGAGGTCCGCGACACCTCGCTGAAGGTGCCGCACGGTGAGACCGGCAAGGTGATCGGCGTCCGCGTGTTCTCGCGCGAGGACGACGACGACCTGCCCCCGGGTGTCAACGAGCTGGTCCGGGTGTACGTGGCGCAGAAGCGCAAGATCCAGGACGGCGACAAGCTCGCCGGCCGGCACGGCAACAAGGGCGTCATCGGCAAGATCCTCCCGCAGGAGGACATGCCGTTCCTGCCCGACGGCACCCCGGTCGACATCATCCTGAACACCCACGGCGTCCCGCGTCGTATGAACATCGGTCAGGTCCTCGAGACCCACCTCGGCTGGATCGGCAAGACCGGCTGGAACGTGCAGGTCGCCGGCGACGGCACCCGCCCGGACTGGGCGGCGAGCCTGCCCGAGGAGATGCTCTCGGCTCCCGCCGACTCGAACATCGCCACCCCGGTGTTCGACGGTGCCAAGGAGGACGAGCTGACGGGTCTGCTCGGCGCGACGCTGCCGAACCGTGACGGTGAGCAGATGGTCGGGTCCGACGGCAAGGCGACGCTGTTCGACGGCCGCTCCGGCGAGCCGTTCCCGTACCCGGTCTCGGTCGGCTACATGTACATCATCAAGCTGCACCACCTGGTCGACGACAAGATCCACGCCCGTTCGACCGGTCCGTACTCGATGATCACGCAGCAGCCGCTCGGCGGTAAGGCCCAGTTCGGTGGCCAGCGCTTCGGTGAGATGGAGTGCTGGGCCATGCAGGCCTACGGCGCGGCGTACACGCTGCAGGAGCTGCTGACCATCAAGTCGGACGACGTGGTGGGTCGCGTGAAGGTGTACGAGGCGATCGTCAAGGGTGAGAACATCCCCGAGCCCGGCATCCCCGAGTCGTTCAAGGTTCTCCTCAAGGAGCTCCAGTCGCTGTGCCTGAACGTGGAGGTGCTCTCCAGCGACGGTGCCGCCATCGAGATGCGTGACGGCGATGACGAGGATCTGGAGCGCGCGGCCGCGAACCTGGGCATCAACCTGTCCCGGAACGAGGCTGCGACGGTCGACGACCTCGCCAACTAGGAGCCGACCCGGTGGGGAGCGTGAGCTCCCCGCCGGGGCCCGGCAGCAATAGCGAACTAGCAGCAATTTCAACCCGAACAGGGGAAAGGAAGTTACGTGCTCGACGTCAACTTCTTCGATGAACTCCGTATCGGTCTCGCCACCGCGGAGGACATCCGGCAGTGGTCCTACGGCGAGGTCAAGAAGCCGGAGACCATCAACTACCGCACGCTCAAGCCCGAGAAGGACGGCCTCTTCTGCGAGAAGATCTTCGGCCCCACCCGGGACTGGGAGTGCTACTGCGGCAAGTACAAGCGCGTCCGCTTCAAGGGCATCATCTGTGAGCGCTGCGGCGTCGAGGTGACCCGTGCGAAGGTGCGTCGTGAGCGGATGGGCCACATCGAGCTCGCCGCCCCCGTCACCCACATCTGGTACTTCAAGGGTGTGCCGAGCCGCCTCGGCTACCTGCTGGACCTGGCGCCGAAGGATCTCGAGAAGATCATCTACTTCGCCGCGTACGTGATCGTCGGTGTCGACGACGAGCTCCGCCACAACGAGCTGTCCACGCTCGAGGCGGAGATGGAGGTCGAGAAGAAGACCATCGCCGACCAGCGCGACGCCGATCTCGAGGCCCGCGCCCAGAAGCTCGAGGCCGACATCGCCGAGCTCGAGGCCGAGGGCGCAAAGTCCGACGTCCGCCGCAAGGTCAAGGACGGCGGCGAGCGTGAGATGCGTCAGCTCCGCGATCGCGCCCAGCGTGAGCTGGACCGGCTCGAGGAGATCTGGACCACCTTCACCAAGCTGGCCGTCAAGCAGCTGATCATCGACGAGAGCATCTACCGCGAGCTCGTCGACCGCTACGGCGAGTACTTCACCGGCGCGATGGGCGCGGAGTCCATCCAGAAGCTGATGGAGAACTTCGACATCGATGCGGAGGCCGAGAACCTTCGCGAGACGATCCGCAGCGGCAAGGGTCAGAAGAAGCTGCGCGCGCTCAAGCGGCTCAAGGTGGTCGCTGCGTTCCAGCAGTCCGGCAACTCGCCCATGGGCATGGTTCTCGACGCCGTCCCGGTGATCCCGCCGGAGCTGCGTCCGATGGTGCAGCTCGACGGTGGCCGCTTCGCGACCTCCGACCTCAACGACCTGTACCGCCGCGTCATCAACCGCAACAACCGCCTCAAGCGACTGATCGACCTCGGCGCCCCCGAGATCATCGTCAACAACGAGAAGCGGATGCTGCAGGAGTCCGTGGACGCGCTGTTCGACAACGGTCGTCGTGGCCGGCCGGTCACCGGTCCGGGCAACCGTCCGCTGAAGTCGCTGTCCGATCTGCTCAAGGGCAAGCAGGGCCGGTTCCGTCAGAACCTCCTCGGCAAGCGCGTCGACTACTCGGGTCGTTCGGTCATCGTCGTCGGCCCGCAGCTCAAGCTGCACCAGTGCGGTCTGCCGAAGCTGATGGCGCTCGAGCTGTTCAAGCCGTTCGTGATGAAGCGTCTGGTCGACCTGAACCACGCGCAGAACATCAAGTCCGCCAAGCGGATGGTCGAGCGTCAGCGCGCCCAGGTGTGGGACGTCCTCGAAGAGGTCATCGCCGAGCATCCCGTGCTGCTCAACCGCGCCCCCACGCTGCACCGCCTCGGCATCCAGGCCTTCGAGCCGCAGCTCGTCGAGGGCAAGGCCATCCAGCTGCACCCGCTCGTGTGTGAGGCGTTCAACGCCGACTTCGACGGTGACCAGATGGCCGTGCACCTGCCGCTGTCCGCGGAGGCGCAGGCCGAGGCCCGCATCCTGATGCTGTCGTCGAACAACATCCTGTCGCCGGCGTCGGGTCGCCCGCTGGCCATGCCGCGTCTGGACATGGTCACCGGTCTGTTCCACCTGACCCGTCTGGACGAGGGTGCGACCGGCGAGCTGACCTCCGCCACTTCGGAAGGTCCCGAGCAGGGCGTCTACTCCTCGCCCGCCGAGGCGCAGATGGCCGTCGACCGGGGTGCGCTGAAGGTGCAGTCCAAGATCAAGGTGCGCCTGACCACGCAGCGTCCGTCCAAGGAGATCGAGGACGCGCTGTTCGGCGACGAGGGCTGGAACTACGGTGACGCCTGGGTCGCCGAGACCACCCTCGGCCGCGTGCTGTTCAACGAGCTGCTCCCGGCGGACTACCCGTTCGTCAACGAGCAGATGCCGAAGAAGCGGCAGGCGACGATCATCAACGATCTCGCCGAGCGGTACCCGATGATCGTGGTCGCGCAGACCGTCGACAAGATGAAGGACACCGGCTTCTACTGGGCCACCCGCTCGGGCGTCACCGTGTCCATCTCGGACGTTCTGGTGCCGCCGGAGAAGGCCCAGATCATGGAGTCCTTCGAGGCGCAGGCCGATCAGATCGAGAAGAAGTACCAGCGCGGCGCGCTCAACCACGCCGAGCGCAACAGTGCACTCGTCAAGATCTGGTCCGAGGCCACCGACGAGGTCGGCAAGGCCATGGAGGCCCACTTCCCGGACAACAACCCGATCCCGATGATCGTGAAGTCCGGCGCGGCCGGCAACATGACGCAGGTTCGGTCGCTGGCCGGTATGAAGGGCCTGGTGACGAACCCGAAGGGTGAGTTCATCCCGCGTCCGATCAAGTCCTCCTTCAAGGAGGGCCTGACGGTTCTCGAGTACTTCATCAACACGCACGGTGCTCGTAAGGGTCTGGCCGATACCGCTCTCCGCACCGCCGACTCGGGTTACCTGACCCGTCGTCTGGTGGACGTCTCGCAGGACGTCATCGTCCGCGAGGTCGACTGTGGCACCGAGCGCGGCATCATCACCACGATCTCGGAGAAGCAGCCGGACGGCTCGGTCATCCGCGACGCGCACGTCGAGACCTCGACGTACGCCCGCACCCTGGCCGCCGACGCGGTCGACGAGAACGGCAACGTGATCGTCGAGCGTGGCCACGACCTGGGCGACCCGGCGATCGACGCGCTGCTCGCCGCCGGCGTCACCGAGGTGAAGGTGCGCTCCGTGCTCACCTGCACCACCGGCACCGGCGTCTGCGCGACCTGCTACGGCCGCTCGATGGCGACCGGCAAGCTCGTCGACATCGGCGAGGCCGTCGGTATCGTCGCCGCCCAGTCGATCGGTGAGCCCGGTACCCAGCTGACCATGCGTACGTTCCACCAGGGTGGTGCGGCCGGCGCGGCCGACATCACCGGTGGTCTGCCGCGTGTCCAGGAGCTGTTCGAGGCCCGCGTCCCGAAGGGCAAGGCTCCGATCGCCGACGTCACCGGCCGGGTGCAGCTCGAGGACGGCGACCGCTTCTACAAGATCACCATCGTCCCGGACGACGGTGGCGAAGAGGTCGTGTACGACAAGCTGTCCAAGCGTCAGCGTCTACGCGTGTTCAAGCACGACGACGGTTCCGAGCGCCTGCTGGCGGACGGTGACCACGTCGAGGTCGGCCAGCAGCTCATGGAGGGTGCTGCCGATCCGCACGAGGTGCTGCGCGTGATGGGCCCGCGCCAGGTGCAGATCCACCTGGTCAACGAGGTGCAGGAGGTGTACCGGAGCCAGGGTGTGTCGATCCACGACAAGCACATCGAGGTCATCGTGCGCCAGATGCTGCGCCGCGTGACGATCATCGATTCGGGTGCGACGGAGTTCCTGCCCGGTTCGCTGGTCGAGCGTGCCGAGTTCGAGAACAGCAACCGTCGCGTCGTCGCCGAGGGCGGCGAGCCGGCGTCGGGTCGTCCGGTGCTCATGGGCATCACGAAGGCCTCGCTGGCGACCGACTCGTGGCTGTCGGCGGCGTCCTTCCAGGAGACCACTCGCGTGCTGACCGACGCGGCGATCAACTGCCGCTCGGACAAGCTGATCGGTCTCAAGGAGAACGTCATCATCGGCAAGCTGATCCCGGCCGGCACCGGCATCAACCGGTACCGGAACATCCAGGTTCAGCCGACCGAGGAGGCGCGCGCCGCGGCCTACGCCGTGCCGTCGTACGACGACCAGTACTACAGCCCGGAAGGCTTCGGCCAGGCGACCGGCGCTGCGGTTCCGCTGGACGACTACGGCTTCGGTAGCGACTACCGGTAAGCGTTTCGCGCAACAGCCGAACGGCCCCGCACTCGATCGCGAGTGCGGGGCCGTTTGGCGTTCCGGCGCTATGTGACGTGCGGGTCGGGAGCCGTCCCGTACGCCGGGCGGGCGTGTCGGCGCCGAGCCGCCTTCGCCTTCGCTCGCGTGACACCGGCCGCGGCCCGGTCGCGTTCGCGGGTGGTCCCGGACACCGCCGCCGCGTAGAAGTCCATCGAACCTTCGCCGTTCAGGCCGAGTACGAGGACGACGCACAGCACGGCCGCGGCGACGAAGAGCACGGTCATTGGAATCACCCCTTCTGGGGTTCGGGTGCGTCACATCGGTGAGTGGTGGGTTGCGGCGGTCAGACCGCCAGCGCCGCGGGCGTGCCGGTCGGCAGGCCGGTGACGGCGTACACGGCCCCGTCGTAGTAGTCGGTCACGTACAGCGTGTCGCCCGAGATCAGCACGGACCGGGTCGACGCCGAGCCGGTCGGGTCGGTGACGAAGGTTCCGACGAGGGTGTTCGTCACGGTGTCGATCACGGTGACCGTGCGCCCGTCCCCAGCGGTGACGTATGCCACGCGGCCGTCGGAGCTGAGCGCGACGTCCCGTGCCCCGTCGGTCAGCCGGACCGTCGCGATCTCCTCGCCGTACGAGGCGCTCGCCGGATCGATGTCGATCACCGTGACGACGTCGTAGCGGCCCGTGACGAGCCAGCTTCTGCCGGTGGTGTCGCTGATGAACTCTCCGTTGGTGTGCCCGCCGGTGCCGGTCGCCACGGTGGTGACGCGGTAAGTGGCGTACAGCCTGGTCCCACTCGGGTCGACCGCCATGCTGTAGACGGTGTCGCCGAATTCGCTGCTCGTTGCATTGAGATTCCATTCGGGCCCGACCGTGGTGGTGGCGATCGTGGTCAGGGACCGGGAGTCGATGACGCTGACAGCCGGCCCGCTCGTGCCGTACAGATACCGGCCATCGGCGCTGATCTCCAGGCTGCTGAAGGAGCCGAGCGGCTGCGAGGCGACGACCTTGTTCGTGGCGGTGTCGATCACCGACACGGTGCCGTCCTGCCCACTGGTGTAGAGGTGTGTGCCGTCGAGGCTGGTGACCATCGCCTGCGACAGGGAGTATCCCTGGAAGTCCTCGGAGACGGGAAGCTGGATCGTGGCGGCCACGGTGCCGGTTGCCGTGTCGATCACCTGAACGGTGCCCGACATCGGGCTGTTGACGTACACCCGGTCGATGCGCGGGGCGGCCGCGATCGTCGTCGAGTACCAGTCGACCGCGATCGGATCCCCGACGACCGTGCCGGTGGTCCGGTCGAACACCCGGACCGAGTCGTCATCGCTCACGACGTACAGTCGGCCGCCGACGATGGCCGCGTCATACGGGCCACTGCCCACTCGGATCGCCGTCGAGTCGACCGAGTCGGCATCGAAGGACACCGCGGATGGGGTCTCCGAGACGGGAACGGTGACAACGAGATTCGTAGCGGCCTGGCCGTCACTGAAGGTGAGGGTGAACTGGTCGGCGTCCGCTCCCTGCGACTGCAGCGCGAGGTCGCGGGCTGCGGCGGTCGGGGTGTAGGTGAGGGCCGCGACGCCGTCGGAGGCGACCGCGCCGGAATTCGGCGCCGTGTAGGTGAAGGTCACCGGGTCGCCGTCCGGGTCGGTGGGTGTCAGGGTCACGAAGACTGCGCCGTCGGACAGACGCGGGTCAGCGACCGTCAATGTCGCAGTGGGTGCGGAGTTCACCTGGGTTAGCGACAGTGCACGCACTCGTCCGTCGGCGGCGTCGGTGACGAGCATCCGGGAACCGTCGGAACTCAGGGCGATGCTGTGGGCGCCGGATTCGGCGGGCGAATCGATACCGACGCTGGAGACCACGGTGTTGGTCTTGGGGTCGATCACGGTCAGCTTGTCCGAATCCGACACGGCGTACACGGCGCTGCCGTCGGACGTTACGACCACGGAGGTCGGCTGCGACGAGACGCTGATCCTTCCGACGACGGTGTTGTTGTTGGTGTCGATGACCGAGATGTCGTTGCTTCCGCGGTTGGCCACGTAGACGCGGGTCCCGTCGGGGCTGACAGCGACTGCGTTGGGGGTCGTGCCGATACCGGTTCGCACGGTGGCGACGACGGTGTTGCTGGTCGTGTCGATCACCGACACAGAGCCGGGGACCAGCAGGCTGCCGGCGTTGGTGACATAGGCGCGGGTGCCGCTCGGGTTGACGGCGACGGCATTCGGGGTGGTCCCGACGTTGATGGTGGTGACCACCGTGTTCGTGCTGGTACTGGTGCTGCTGTTGATGACCGAGACGTTGTTGCTGCCGCTGTTGACGACGTACACCCGGTTTGTGCCCTTGGTGACGGCCACGGGGTTGACGGCGACCGCGGTGGGTGTGGTGCGAACGGTGACGGTGGCGACGACCTTGTCGGTGCCGGTGTTGATGACCGACACGTTGTTGCTGCCGCTGTTGGTGACGTACACGCGGGTGCCGCCCGGATCCGCTGCGACCCCGGTCGGCGAGGTGCCGACGGTAATCGGCCCGCCGACGGCATTGTTGGCGCTGATCACTGACACGCTCTTGGATCCCTTGTTGGCCACGTATGTCTTGGTGCCGGCGATCGCGGCACCGGACGGGTTGGACCCGACGGTGATCGACTGCGCGACCTGCATTCTTGCCGCCGACACCGGCACCTGCACGATGACCGGGGTGCTGGTCTGACCCGAGGTCGCGGTGACGGTGAACGAGTCGTAGTCGCCGGCCGGGTCCAGTGCCGCGGTCTGCCGCGCGGCGTTGGTCGGGGTGTAGGTGAAACTTCCGGTCGCGGAGTCGACCTTGACCGACCCGCGGTCGGGCTGATCGGTGACCGTGTAGACGAGTCCGCTTCCGGAGGCGTTGATCGAACCGAGCACCTTCCCTGTGCCGCGGTCGGGGGCTCCGACCACGAGCCCGGTCGCGGTGGAGGTCGCCGCCAACGTGCTGACAGCGAGGTCGGCAGACGACCCGGTTGCCTGGCTGGTCGTGAACTCGCTCGAGGCCAGGGTTCGGGCCGTGGCGGTGCCGACGGCAGGCCCGGTCAAGGTGGAGGTTTCGGCGACAGTGCTTGCGGCGAGGTCGTCGGCAGGCTCGATCGGCTGGCCGGTCGTCACGCCGCCGCCGGAGGCCAGGCCTCGGGTCGCGTCGGCGGTCGCGGTCATTTCCTGTCGACGGCACCACCCTGCGGCCAGCGCCCAGAACGCCGGCGACTCGATCGGCGTGGACGGATCGTCGGAGAGGTACGGGCGCAGACCGATGGCTCCCAGGACGCCCGATACGACACGGGATGCGGCTTCCGCCGGTGTCGGGAGATCCGGGAGTGCCGCGGCGAGCGCCTGCGTGCCGGCCGCGACGTCTTCGTGTGCCCGCTGCAGCAGGGCGGCGGTTCGCGTCGCCGGGTCGAGCGTCGCGCTGGCGACCCCGGGTACCCCCGGCAACCCCGGTAGGGCCTTTGCCTCTGCGGACCCAGGAGTTGCCGACCCAGGAGCTGCCGTCCCGGGAAGTGCCGGCCCCGGGACAACTGAGGATGTGTCCGGGCCGGGGCCGTGGGTGGCAGCGTCCGCCGTCGTGGCGGCGGGGTCGGGGGTCGTGCTGTCCGGCCGCGGAGCCGTTACCGGGGTTGGCCCGCCCGCGTTGTCCGTATCCGCGTTGTCCGTATCTGCGTAGTCCGTGACCGTGTTGTTGTCCGTGACCGTGTTGCCCGTGACCACCCGGTCACCCGTGTCTGCACCGTCGGGAATTGTCGGCCCTGCGGTCGCAGTCGGTGCGGACGAGTTCTCGCCGGATGTGCCCTCGGGCACGGCAGGCCGGCCGGTCGGCGCGGTCTCGGTACCGGAGTCGTCGACGGCGGCCGGTTCGGTGGCGGTCGAATCCGCCCCCGTGGACTCGGTGCCGTCGGTGGTTGTGGCGGGGTCCGGCGCGCGGGTCTCTCCGGCGTCGTCGCCCGATGTGGCCTCGCTCGGGGTGTCGTTCGTGGTGGATTCATCCGTTGGGGGCGTGGGGTCCGTTCTCGACGATCGGGGACCAGACGATCGGGGACCATCCGAGTCCGAGTTGCCGTTGTCCGAGTTGTTGTTGCTGCCGTGCGAGGCGCTGCCGTTCGACGCTCCGCGGTCCGAGTCGCGGCTCGACGTACCGTCGGAATGCCTGCTGTTCGCCGACGCACCGTCCGAGGAGCCGACGCTCGACGACGTGCCCGAGTCGTTGTCGGCGGGGGCGGCAGCCGCCACGCCGACCGGCGCGGCCACGGCAAGTCCGATGCCCAGCGTGACCGCCAACTCGCCGATGTACGCGAGGTGCTTTTCGTTGCTCACGATAGGTCCAATCCTCGTCGGCGCCGCAGTCCCGTTCGAGGGTCACTGTGTCGCCGTCACAAGAACAAGCGTGGTCGGCGCAGCGGCCACGAGACCATCCCGCGAATCTGGGATTGTGACCGGAAGGGACGGGCGTACGCTTCAGAGGTGACCGGAGATGCGTGGTCGCACGTCAGCGACGGCATCGAACGGCTGCGTCACCGTCGCCTGACCTGGGTGGATTTCGGTGCGGCCGCCGCTGAAACGCTCTCCGGCGGTCTCCGATTCGACGCGTTCTGCGTCCACACCGTCGACCCGGGAACGATCCTGTTCACCAGCAGCATCAACCGTGGCGTCCAGTGCTCGGGATCCTGGCTCGCGCACCACGAGTACGCCATCGACGACGTCAACCAGTGGAGATACCTGGCCCGCAGCGGAAAGATCGCCGGCTCGACGAGTATCGACACCGGCGGGGACCTGTCCCGGGCGACTCGGTACTGCACGCTCGAGGCGTACGGCTTCGGCGACGAGCTCCGCGTGGCGCTGGTCGCCGACGGAATCTACTGGGGTGCCGCAGCATTCCTGCGCCACTCGGACCGGCCCGCGTTCACCGAGGCCGACGTCGGGAAGCTGAAGGCGCTGGCGCCTTCCCTCGCCGCCGGAATGCGGCGGGCGATTCTGGGCGAGCCTGCATCGTTCGCGACGACGGACCTCGACCTCGGGCCGGGAGTCGTCGTGCTCGACGAGCACGGCCGAATGGAGTCGATCTCGCCGGCGGCCGAGCGCTGGATCGCCGAATTCGTCGAGGAGCCCACGCCCGTGCAACCGTCCGAAGCCAAGGTGGTACAGGCGATCGCCGCCCGAGCACGCGCGATTCCGGTGGGCGCCGACCCGGTCGAGCGCGCGGCCCGCGTCCGCGTCCGTACCCGCAGCGGGGTGTGGCTGCTGGTCTACGGCACCCGGCTGACCGGCAACCCTGGGTCGGCACGAACGGCGGTGATAATCCACCCTGCCACTCCGCAAGATGTCGCGCCGGTGATCGCGCTGTCCTACGGCCTGACCGATCGTGAGAGCCAGGTGGCGATGCACTGCGTTCAGGGCCGAGACACCCGAGGTATCGCCCACACGCTCGCCCTGTCGCCGTTCACCGTTCAGGATCACCTCAAGTCGATCTTCGCGAAGACCGGCGTCCACAGCCGAGGCGAACTGGTCGGCCGGATCTTCCTGGATCACTACTGCACTCGGTGGGAGGCGCCGACGCCCGAACCGCCCGGCCTGCGCGTGCTGGGCCTCAACCCGGTCCACAACCCGGTCCATCGGGCGGCCCGTGAGTGAGTTCCACGCCGATGCGGTGAAGGTTGCGCATGGGGGAGTGGGGGCGTTTCACGTCTATCGTTGGGGACGAACCGGACATTCGGCTCCGGCGCAGCGAGAGCGAACCTGAGGGAGCGGTGTGATGGCGGGCAAGGGAATCGACCGGAACAAGACACAGGCGGCACTGGAGACGGTCAAGGAAAGCCCGGCAATCGCCGCGATCGTCGCCGCGCCGGTGGTGATCGGTTTCGGTGTGCTGTGGTGGGCGATCGGATTCTGGCCCGCGCTCCTCGCGGTGATCGTGGTCGCGGCCGTGGTCGTGGGGCTTCGCAAGTTCCTCGGGTGATCGGTGGTTCCGGGTCGGTCGCCCGTCCGACCCGGAACCGGCGCCGGTTCCGTCAGCGGAACCAGGCGAGGTCGGGGTTGGTCCGTACGGTCCGCCCGGTGATCCGCGCGAACAGCTTCGACCGGTGGAGTCTGACTGCCAGGCGCTCCGATCGGTACATGAGCCACGCCGGAATTCGGCGGACCGGCACGTCGTAGCACCCGATGTAGTCCGTGACCTCCTTGTTGAAACTCAGCTTGAACTGTCCCACGCCGTACAGCGGGTGCTCCGTGTCGTCGATCGTCGCCGACGACGGCGAGCCGTACATGTCGTAGCGGGTGCACCCGCCCTCCCGGGCCCAGCGCATGATTTCCCACTGCACCGCGTGCCCGACACCGTGGGCGCCCAGGCCGTTACCCTCCGAGCTTCCCGGATCCTTCCGGACGGACGCGCCGGTCAGGTACAGCGCGCTTTCCCCGAGCCTCATCGCGTAGGCGCCGGCGACGATCCTTCCCTCGTGACGGGCGAAGAACAATTGCCCGTTACCCGCCGCCTGGAGCTGCTGGTAGGAGCCGGTGGTCGCAGCGAGATTCATGATCGAGAACCGCTGATCCGCGGTGGCCTGCAGGAGTTCGTATTTGAGTCGGCAGTTCTCGTCGGTGGCCTCGACCCGCTCGACGACAACGCCGTCGCGGGCCGCACGCTTGATCCACCGCCGCGCGCGCGTGCTGAACCTCCCGAGCACCTCCTCGTCGGTGCCGCTGATGTCGACCAACACCGTGTGATCGGTGGTCCAGGAGATCGTGCGCCGGAGTCCCCGGCTCTCGAGGTGGCGCCGGACCGTGTCGTCCTCCCTGATCTGCGGGTCGACGCGAACGGTGAAGATCCCGTTCTCCGCTGCGAGTGCGACCAGGGCGTCGGTGACAAGCAGCAGGTCGTCGACGTCGCTCACGCCCGGCCCGGGAATCTGCCAGAAGGAGCCGAGGCGTGGAACCCGCACCTGGGCCGCGGTCACCGCGAGGTCGTCCACGAACAGGTAGACCGGTGTGTGGCCTTGAAGCCGCAATGACTCGGCAAACGCGTGACTGCGAAAGACGGAGCCCTCGTCGGGATTGCGGACGACGAACTCGTCCCAGAGTTCGATCTCCTCGGGAGTGGCGAATCGCGCCCGAGGGTTCCCCGATGTGGGTGCCGAGTGCTTATATAGTTCGTGCTGCGAACTTTCGTTCCTCGTCACCGTCGAACTCCCCCAGTCTCGTTCGACCCACCTGGGCAGCCTCGGTCGTGCGTCCATGGCAGATGGGCCAGAAAACGGGGACATCGTATGGCGCGGAGCGGTCCGCCGCCCGGCGAACCGGCAAATGTGTCGCAATTTCACTTTTCGGGCGCTTTGGTGCACGCGCGCCCGGTGGTACCCATGGTGAGCCGTCCGGCGTCGCGGGCCGTCGCGGATCGTCGGTGGCGTTGGCGAAAAACTCGGCCGGTCAACCGTGGATTCTCGGTGACTCTGCTTGCGTTGCCCGGGTATTGTTGCGAGAACAGGTTCTAGTTTGGAGGAGATCGACAGTGGCGTTCGTGATCACTCAGCCTTGCTGCAACGATGCCAGTTGCACCGAGGTGTGCCCGGTGGACTGCATCCATCCGACGCCGGACGAGCGGGCGTTCAAGACCACCGAAATGCTATACATCGACCCCGAGACCTGCATCGACTGCGGTCTCTGTGTGGACGCCTGCCCGGTGAACGCCATCTTCCGCGACGACGACCTGCCCCCGGGGATGGAGCGGTACGCGTCGATCAACGCCGACTACTTCGCTGCCGGTGACATCGAGGACGCGGCCCCCGGACCGTCGCTGAAGTTCCCCAAGACCGACCAGGACCCGTTCCGGGTCGCGATCGTCGGCTCCGGTCCTTCCGGCTTCTACGCGGCGCGGGAGTTGCTGGCGCTCAAGCGGTCCGGGATCGAGGTCGACATGTTCGACCGACTGCCGACCCCGTGGGGGCTCGTGCGCGCCGGTGTCGCGCCCGACCATCCGGAGACGAAGGCCGTCACCGACCTCTTCGCCGAGGTGTCCCGCAGGCCGGGGTTCCGCATGCACCTCAACGTCGAGGTCGGCAAGCACATCACCCACGCCGAACTGCTCGAACACCACCACGCGGTGATCTATGCGGTTGGCGCGCCCAGCGACCGGCACCTCGGCATCCCGGGGGAGGACCTGCCCGGCAGCCTCGCCGCGACCGAGTTCGTGGCCTGGTACAACGGCCATCCCGACTATGCCGGACGGGAATTCGATCTGACCGGTACGCGAGCCGTCATCGTCGGCAACGGCAACGTCGCGCTCGACGTGGCGCGGTTGCTGGTCGTCGATCCCGACACCCTCGCCAAGACCGACATGGCGCAGCACGCCGTCGAGGCACTGCGGGCGAGCTCGATCGAGGAGGTCGTGTTGCTCGGCCGCCGCGGGCCCGCGCAGGCGGCGTTCACGAACCCGGAACTGCTCGCGCTCGGGTACCTGCCGGGAGTCGACATCGTGATCGATCCAGCGGAACTCGAACTCGACGACGTCAGCGCCGCCGAGGTCGAGGGCAACCCGGCGAAGAAGCTCAAGCTCGACATCCTGCGCGAGTACGCAGCCCGCCCCCTGGCCGGTCACCCCAAGCGAATCGTGTTGCGGTTCCTGGCTTCCCCGGTCGAGGTGCAGGGCGCCGACCACGTGACCGGGCTGCTCGTCGCCCGCAACGAAATGGTCGCGGACGAGTCCGGCACGATGCGCGCCCGCAGCACCGGCGACACCGAGCTCCTCGAGACCGGCCTGGTGCTCAGATCCGTCGGCTACCGCGGGGTCCCCGTCCCGGACATGCCGTTCGACGAGGCGCGGGGCACCATCTCGAACGTCGGCGGTCGCGTCACCGAGGTCGGCACCGACGTGCCGGTCGCCGGTACCTACACGGCGGGCTGGATCAAGCGGGGGCCTTCGGGTGTCATCGGCACCAACCGGCAGTGCTCGCACGACACCGTCGCACTGATCCTCGAAGACCTTGCTGCAGACCGGTTGAACCCGCCGAAGGGGGACCGCGACGCGCTGGTGGCGCTGCTCGCGGACCGGCAGCCCGACGAGGTCGACTGGGCGGGCTGGAAGCTGATCGACGCCCGCGAACGCGAGCTCGGCAAGGCCGCGGGCCGGCCCCGAGTCAAGCTGCTCGACGTCGGCGAGATGGTGTCGATCGCAAAGGGGTGACCCTCACGGGCATGTGACGGAGACGTCGAGCCGGGCCATCCGCGCGGTGGCCCGGCCGACGCCATCGACGAGGAACCACAGCGTCATCGAGTCCGCGTCCTCGCGCCGCCGGACGACCAGATGCTCGCCGGAGGTGATCGGGGATCGGTACTCGATCACCAACCGGTGCGGCCCGGCCAGCAGATCGGGGCGCGTGATCGCGTGGTCCTCGACGGCATGCAGGTACGCGGCGTTGTTGACGTGCTCGAGGGGGTCGAGGTCCGTCGACCGCAGCGGGAACGGGGTGTCGGTGCCGTCGTCGTCCGGCATCGGCTCGTCGAGCCAGGACTTCCACTTGAGCCGGTTCTCGTCCGTGTGGCTGCCGAGCAGGGCGAGGGTGCCGTCACTGATCCGGGTCGGCATCCCCGTGTCCGGGTTGATGTTGATCCAGAATCCCTCGGTCTCGATCCGGGCACCGCCCTCGCTGCGGAACTGCACACGCATGTTCGACCAGCGCGTGGAGTAGGCCGAGCACCACCGGCGCAGGTGCATCCGGTCCGGCCACAACGCGGGGGTGAGCACGTCGATCACCGTGCGGCGCAGGATCCAGACGGGATCGGAGTCTCCGAATCCGCCGGCGTCGACATTGTCGGAGGCGATGTCCTGCAGGTACCGGGCGATCCCGTCGAAGCGGAGCCGGTTGTCCGGGGCGACGTCGCCGGTCCGAACCGGACGGGACGTGGCGAACAGCTCGCCGCGGGCGGGCGGAGGGGCGAGCGGCTGATCGAACGGCAAGGCGGGTCCTCTCCTGGGGTGGGCACCGGGCGCGCCCCAGTATCGCCGAACCATCGCCCACCCCGGTGGCGTGGTGAGGCGCCGCCTCGTGACCTTGTGAGGCGCCGCCTCGTGACCTTGTGAGGCGCCGCCTCGTGACCCTGTGAGGCGCCGCCTCAGCGGGGGACGTGAAATGCCGTCAGGGTCGCCCCGGCGGCGTGGATCCCAGACCAGGCGTCGGTGACGGAGAGGGTCGCAAGCGCCGAGGTGGGGAACTTGTCCGAGATCCGGTCGGCGTATCGCGACCTCGGGTCGAGTGCCATCGCCGCGCCGGGAATGCCGGGGTCGTGACCGACGACAAGCAGGGTGCGGACATCGGTGTCGGCGCAGGCGATCTCGTGCAGCACCTGCGCCGGTGTCGCGCCGTAGAGCAGGTCGCTGTACCGGGTCGGTGCGTCGATACCGGTCGCGGCGAGGGTGAGACGGGTGCGGGTGGCGGTCGAGCACAGCACCGCGTCGACGGGCGGTTGGGTGCGCCGGATCCAGTCGCCGGCGAGGGCGGCCTCGCGTCGACCCCGCCGAGCGAGTGGTCGATCCTGGTCCCCGATGCCGTCGGGATACGCGGACTTGCCGTGGCGCATGAGGATCAGGGTGCGGACGGCGTCGGCCATGAACTGCAGCGTAGCCGCGCAGGGGAACGCCCGGGTGTACGGGAATATTCGGTTGCCCGACGGGCCGGCATCGTGATCGGATCGACGGGCTGGGTGATTGCCCTCACAAGTGTTCGCGTTTGGGTGGCGGTGTGCGTCATCGTTGACACTTGCCTTGTGTCACGAGGTGCGTGGATTCACCGGGTCTCGGTCGATCAGCACCCACCCGTTCCGGCACGCCAGTTCTGCCAGTACCACTCGCGGGCGAAGTCCGCCGAGCCAATCGCAATTGTCAGGAGACCTCATGACGACGCCGACACCTCCGGGAGCCCCGGCGGCCTCGGACAAGATCGACGGCGCAGTTCTCAAGATCGCCAGCGTGGTGGTGCTCGGTGCCATCATGTCCATCCTCGACGTCACCGTCGTGTCGGTCGCGCTGCCGACCTTCATGCAGGAATTCGACGCCACCTACGCGACCGTCGCCTGGACGATGACCGCGTACACGCTGGCGCTGGCGACGGTCATCCCGGTCACCGGGTGGGCGGCCGACCGGTTCGGCACCAAACGGCTCTACATGACGGCGCTGGTGCTGTTCGTGGCGGGTTCGGTGCTGTGCTCCATGGCGTGGAACATCGAGTCCCTGATCGCGTTCCGCGTGGTTCAGGGTCTCGGCGGCGGCATGCTGATGCCGCTCGGCATGACGATCATGACGCGAGCCGCCGGCCCGCAGCGGGTCGGCCGGGTGATGGCCGTGCTCGGCATCCCGATGCTCCTCGGTCCCATCTGTGGACCGATCCTCGGCGGCTGGCTGATCGAGGCCGCGACCTGGCACTGGATCTTCCTGATCAACCTGCCGATCGGCATCATCGCGCTGATCGCGGCGTTCGTGCTGCTGCCCTCCGACAACCCGCAGCCGTCGGAGTCGTTCGACTTCCTCGGCATGCTGCTGCTCTCGCCCGGTCTGGCGCTGTTCCTTTTCGGTGTGTCCTCGATCCCCGAGACCGGGACCGTCGCGTCCGCTCGCGTTCTCGTCTCGGCAGTCGTCGGCCTGGTGCTGGTGATCGCGTTCGTGTTCCATTCGCTGCATCGCGCCGATCACCCGCTGATCGACCTGCACCTGTTCAAGAACCGCAACCTGACCATCGCAGTGTGCACCTCGAGCCTGTTCGCGATCGCGTTCATGGGCGCCGGCCTGCTGTTCCCGAGCTACTTCCTGCAGGTGCGCGGTGAGACCACCCTCGCGGCGGGCCTGCTGCTGGCCCCGCAGGGTATCGGAGCGATGGTCACGATGCCGATCGCGGGCAACCTGGTCGACAAGATCGGCCCCGGCAAGATCGTCATGTTCGGTGTCGCGTTGATGTCGGTCGGCATGGGTGTCTTCACCCAGCTCGGTGCCGACACCCCGTATCCGCTGCTGCTCGGGGCGCTCTTCGTGATGGGTCTCGGCATGGGCTGCACGATGATGCCGATCATGACCGCTGCGATGCAGACGCTCACCGATCAGACGGTGGCCCGCGGTTCGACCTTGATGAACATCGTCCAGCAGGTGGCCGGTTCGATCGGCACCGCGACGATGTCGGTGGTGCTGACCAACCAGATGCTCGATCGGGGTCTCGACACCAAGACCGTTGCCATGCAGCATGTGCCGGAAGTTGCCGCCGCGCAGCCTCCGGGCATGGCGGAGCAGATTCTCGGTCAGGCCGCGGACGCGTTCGGCAACACCTTCATGGTCGCGCTGGTGCTACTGCTGCTGACGCTGATTCCGGCGTTCTTCCTGCCGCGCCGCAAGCCGGCCGCGCCCGTCGAGGGCGAGTCGGCGCCGATGATGATGCACTGACGTAGCCCGCGCCGCGCCGCGCCCGTTCCCCGCTGTCGCATTCGGTCACCTCGAGTGGCCCGATGTGACAGCGGGGAACTGTGCGTTCGGGGGTCACTTCGCCGGCCGGCTCCGGTCGATCAACGCGGCGGATCCCTGCGCGGCGGCGCACAGCGTGGTGCCGTTCGGGCCCTCGACGTACACCTCGCATCTGCACAGCGCCTGCCTGCCGGTGCCGGTGACGACGCTCGCCTCGGCTCGCAGCAGCGTGCCGACGGCGGGACGCAGGTAGCTGATCGTGAACCCGGAGGTGACGATGCTCGGTCCGAGCACCGTGCCCGCCGCGAAGGTCAGCGCGTTGTCCGCGGCGTACGACAGCACCCCGCCGTGCACGAAACCGTGCTGCTGCAGCAGCTCGGGTCGGATCGGGATCTCGAGGGTGGCGGTGCCTTCGGCGTACTCGGTGACCCGGGTGCCGAGGAGGACGCTGAACGGCTGCGCCGCCAGGATCGCGGCCGCGTCGGTGAGAACAGGGGGTGGGACGTCGTTGCGACTGTTCACGGTCGCGATGATGCCACCACGGCGCGGTCGAGGTTGGGCGTGGCGCCGCAATCCTGTCGGTGCCCGGCGTTAACGTCTAACGCAGCGGAACCGATGTGGGAAGCACACACGGAAGAAGGCGCACCATGGCGACCGTACCCACGCCGACCGAAGCCCGACTCGCTGCCGGCACCTCGACTGCATCCGCGACGGAGGGCAGTGACTGGGCCTTTTACGCCGTCGTCGGCACCTCGGTCCAGGGTGGTCACACCCTGGCGCGCTTCGGCCCGGAACGGACTGCTCTCGGTGCGCTGCGGTTGGCGGTGCAGTCGGTCAACCACACCGCCTACTCGATGCTCGAACAGGGCGTTCCCGGCGACCCCTGTGCCGACCCGCGCCTGCTGGAACGGCTGCCCATCACCGACTTCAGCATCGAGCGGCGTCGTCCCGGCAGTGCCGAACCCGACATGACGTGGGGGCTGACGGGCGGTCGGCACCAGCGACGGCGTCGGGCCGCCTGAGTTCGCGGCCGTCAGGCGCGGCGACGCCCGTAGACGAAGTATGCGATCGGGCCGAGGAAGTTGACGAACGACGCAGCCGTCCACGCCTTCTTCGACCCGCGGATCGCGTTCGGGTCGCGACGGCGGATGTCGAGCAGGGCGGCACCGGTCAGTGCGATCTGGATGGCGGCGGCGACCGCGATCGGGACGCGGAGGCGGGGATCGAGGGGCTTGCGGCTCATGGCCTCAGTATCGTCGTTCGCCGGCGCGGTCGCCGAGCGCAACACGCGACCGCTTTCCGAATCCGACCCGGTATCCCGGTCGGTCACTCGGTGCGGGTCAGGTGGTACCACCGGGGTGCGGCGCTGCGCAGTGGGCGGGGAAGCTCGGTCGGGTCCGACGCCTCGTCCTTGTCGAGTGTCCAGTGGGTGAAGGTCCGCGCCACTTCCGCGTGACTGACGCCCGCGGGGACCGGACCGCGCCGGCCCGGACTGAACGCGAACATCAGCAGGTGCGCGCCGGGGTCGGTGACGGCGGTGACCTCCCGCGCGTAGTCGAGGCGCTGCGAGTGGGTCAGCCCGTGGAAGCATCCGACGTCGAGTACGAGGTCGAATGCGCTACCGGCGAAGGGGCCCAGTCGGGTGGCATCGCCGACGAGGAACGTGACGTCCACCTTTTCGGCGGCGGCCTTGCGGCGGGCCCGTTCGACAGCCGCATAGACCGCGTCCACGCCGGTCACGTGCCAGCCACGGCCGGCGAGTTCGATCGAGTGGTCACCGGTGCCGCATCCGATGTCGAGGGCCCGACCGGGCTTGCCCGACCGTTCCTCGTGGTCCAGGTGATCGCCGAGTTCGCGGCGAAATCCGGCTCGCGGGTGTTCCCACGGTGTGATCCGGAGTAGGTATGCGAGCGTGTATCCCAGATGGTTCATTGTGGCTCCCGACCGCACGGGCGCCGATGTGGCCGTCGCCCGAGTGCAGTGTGCGCCGGCGGCTGCGCCGCTGTCCAGGGCGATCTCGGCGACACGGAATGAGAACGTGTTCTATATTTGCAACGTCTGCGTTCTTTACCCGAAAACACTTGGAGTTCACGACATGTACGAGTGGTCCGACACCGACCTGATGTTCCGCGACGCGCTGCGTGGCTTCATCGACAAGGAGATCAAGCCACACGTCGACAAGCTCGAGAGCGGTGAACTGCCTCCGTTCGGGATCATCCGGAAGATGTACGCCACCTTCGGCATGGACGAGATGGCGCGGGAGGCGCTCGACAAGGCCTTCGCGAAGGAGGAGGCGCGCGAGCGCGGCGAGACCGTTGCCGAGTCGGGGGAGAAGGGCGGCGGGTTCAGCGGCGCCGGCAGCATGGGCGTGATCCTCAACAGCGAACTCGCGGGTGTGAGTCTCGGCCTCGTCGCGTCGATGGGTGTGAGTCTCGGCCTCACCGTCGGCACGCTGCGCAGCCGCGGCACCCTGGCGCAGAAGAAGCGCTGGCTGCCCGAGCTCGTCACCATGGAGAAGGTGGGCGCGTGGGCGATCACCGAGCCCGACTCCGGCTCGGATGCGTTCGGCGGCATGAAGTCCTACGTCCGCCGCGACGGCGAGGACTACATCCTCAACGGCCAGAAGACCTTCATCACGAACGGGCCGTACGCGGACGTGACCATCGTGTACGCGAAGCTGGACGAGGGGGACGCCTCGGTCGATCGCCGGGACCGCAAGGTCCTCGGCTTCGTGCTGGACAAGGGCATGGAGGGCTTCACGCAGAGCGCTCCGTTCAAGAAGATGGGCATGAACTCTTCGCCCACCGGCGAGCTGTTCTTCGACAACGTCCGGATCACCAAGGACAGGCTGCTCGGCGAGACCGAGAACCCTGCGAAGGGTGACGGCAAGGAGAGCGCGAAGGAGTCGTTCGCGGCCGAGCGCATCGGCATCGCGTCGCTCGCACTGGGCATCATCAACGAGTGCCAGCGGCTGTGCATCGACTACGCCAAGAACCGCAAGCTGTGGGGCAGGGAGATCGCACAGTTCCAGCTCATCCAGCTCAAGCTGGCCGAGATGGAGGTTGCGCGCCTCAACGTGCAGAACATGGTGTTCAACGCGATCGAACGCACCGCGGCAGGCAACAAGGTGACGCTCGCGGAGGCGTCGGCGATGAAGCTGTATTCCTCGCGCGCGGCCACCGAGGTCGCGATGGAGGCGGTGCAGCTGTTCGGCGGCAACGGTTACATGGCCGAGTACAAGGTGGAGCAGCTCGCGCGGGACGCCAAGTCGCTGATGATCTATGCGGGCAGCAACGAGATCCAGGTGACGCACATCGCCAAGGGGCTTCTGGCCTGAGGGTGCCTCCGGCCGGTCGCCTTCAGTCGGTCAGCCGGTAGAAGCGCCAGAACCCGAAGTTCTCGATCGGGAGGACCTCGAAGCCGGTGAACCCGGCCGCGGAAGCGTAGTCGCGCAGCGTGTTCGGCCGCATCACGGTTCCGGTGCCCGCGCTCGGCGGATGACTCATGCCGTCGGGAAGGCAGACGAACAGGCTGAAGCCGTACATCAGGCGTTCGGTCTCGTCGCCGGGAGCGGTGAACTCCTCCGCGACGGCCTCGTCCATGACGACCACGCACCCGCCGGGCCGCAGTGACCGCCGCGCAGCGGTGAGGACGGCGGCCGGGTCCGGCATGTCGTGGATGCACTCGAACGCGAACACCGTGTCGAAGGCCGCGCCCGGCAGCTGCGCGGCGTCCCCGGTGTGGAAGGCGATCCGGCCGGCGACCTCGGCCGGGACGTTGCCGGTCGCCATCCGCACCGAGGGTTCGTCGACGTCGTATCCGTCGACGCGCGCGTCGGGGTAGGTGCGGGCCAGCGTGATCGTGGACCAGCCGCCGCCGCAGCCGATGTCGGCGATCCGGGTTCCGGCCCGGCGCAGCTGTGAGTCGAGGTCGGGGACGGCTTCGAGCGCGCCCGGCAGCTCCCGCTCGTACCAGGGCCGGTTCATGTCGGCCTGGGATTCGCGGGCATCGCCGCCGAACTGCGCCCAGCTCACGCCGCCCCCGTTGCGGTACGCGTCGAGCAGGGCGGGAAGCTGGCCGGCCGCGCCGGCGAACATCCGGGCGAGTGGAGCCAGGTAGGTGAGGCTGGTGGTGTCGGTCAGCACTTCCGCGGCCGCGGCAGGCAGCGTGAACCGGCGCGGGCCGGCTTCGCTCACCTCGGCCTCGAGAAGCCCGGTCACGGCCTGTTGTTCGAGCCACTCGCGGGTGTAACGGGGGTCGGTGCCGGTCCGGGCGGCGAGGTCGTCCGCCGTTGCCGGGCCGTCCGCGGCCAGGCTGCGGTACCAGCCGAGCCGGTCGCCGAGGTAGATCGCGAGCAGATCGATGGTCCCGAGAGACGCGTCCAGCAGGCGCTGCGCGAGTAGGTCGGTGGGAGACACGGTGGTGGACACGGGTGGCCCTCCTTCGATCACGAGAGCGGGATCGGTGTCTCCATCGTGGTCCCCCGCGGCGGCGGTGTCACCGTCTCAGGACCGGCGTGCACCCCTGTCGAGTTCCTCCACCAGGGCCCGGAGCGTGGACTCGGTATGGGCGACGGCGGTGCCGACGATCGGCTCGACGATCTTCGCGAGGGCCCTGCCGAGCAGGCCGCCGGGCAGCGTGTAGTCGAAGTCGACGGCCAGTTCGGTGTGACCGTCGTCGGTGGGGGAGAAGCGCCACGTCGACCCGTTGCTGATGCCGTCCACGGATTCGAGGCGGATCAGCCGGTCCTGCTCCCACTCGGTGATCCGGACCCGTGAGTGCAGTGCCTTCGGGCCGAGTTGCATCGTCGCGTCGAAGGTGGCGCCGAGGCCCTGGTTCTCCACGCCGACGGGCTCGAAGCGCGTCACCCCGAACATCCAGCGGGGGACGTTGCGGTAGTCGTCGACGTACGCGAATCCGGTGCCGACGGGGGCCTTGGCGACGGCGGTGCGGTGAATGTGACCCATGATTCTCCTCGAGTGGCCAGGTCTCCAGGGACCTGTTACCGACAGTAACGGATACATGCTCGAGTTGGGTGCAGGTTGGACCGGGCGATGTGCGCATAGGGTGGAACGGTGGAGCAGCGCGAACGGGACGAGAAGGGCAGGCCCCGTAACGAAAGGCCCCGGGACGGACTGGGTCGCCCGCTGCCCCGTGGGGCGGTTGGCGTCCCACGCGCGCCCGAGGGTCTGATCCGGACCCCGTCCGACACGGTGGCCGAGGCGCAGCGCCTGTTCGACGCCGGGATGCCGTTTCACGCGCACGAGGTCCTCGAGGATGCCTGGCGGTCGGCGCCGGAGGCCGAGCGTTCGTTGTGGCAGGGGCTCGCGCAGCTCGCGGTCGCGCTCACCCACTTGCGTCGGGGCAATCAGAAGGGGGCGCGGACCCTGCTCGCGCGCGGGAGCAATCGAATCAGGCCGTTCGCGGCCGATCCGCCCCACGGACTCGACGTGCGTGGACTGCTCGAGTGGTCGAACGACGTGCTGCTCGTGCTGGATTCCACCGGGTCCGGCGATGCCGTTTCCGGCCCGCGCCTGGCCGGCTGAACCCGGTCGGCGCGACGCCGGACGGCGAGGGCTCGGAGGGGCGCGGCGTGGGCGGCGGATCCGATCCCGAACAGGTTCACCTGCCGGGATCGGATTCCGCCACTCGATCACGAAATGATTGCGGGAGCCCTAGCTCAGGCTGACACCGAAGCTGCCGAGGCTGCCGAAGTTGAGCTCGAATCCGGTCGGGCTGAAGCTGCTTCCGATTGCCTGGGAGTTGATGGGCTGCACGCCCATCAGGTCGTGGACGATGTTCTCGAGCGATCCCATGTTTGCTCCTGAGGTCGAGGTCCGATGTGACGCCCCGGGTGAGGGGCGCACCAGTTCTACCGCACCCTGCAGCCCGGCGGATCGGATTTCCGGTAGGGGGTGTTCTGGTTCGACTCGATGAAAATTCTTGGTGTTCAACACTATTCGATTGGATCGACTCGGGGAATGCGAAAGGCCACCGGCGTCAGCCGGTGGCCTTTCGGAGTGCTTCGCTTGCGTTACTCGGACGACAGGCCGCTGGTCGAGCCGCCGTCGCCGGAGCCGCTGGAGATGCTGTCGAGCGCGTCGAACACGATGGCCAGACCGCCGAACAGGTCCGCGAGATCAGACGAGAGCATAGTTACTCCTGGTTTGCTGGTGCCTACTTGGTGGACGCCTGGACAAGCGTTCGGCTATTTGTACACGACGAGACCTCATCGTGACCATGCTTTCCGGCGGAATCCTGGCTGATGTCCACCGTTCGGCCGACATTCGCTGCGTTTTTCGTCGCGGCGCTGCTGTGGCTCAGCTGAAGAAGCTGGCCGAACCGAGATTCAGGACGTAGCTGGGGGTGGTGTCGACGTCGACCTCGGTGTTGGCGTCGGACTCCAGTAATGACGCAATGAGCGAGGTCAGGCCCGGTAGGGCTGGGATGACAATCACACCGTCTCCTCTGTGTGTCGGCGGGAAGTATTCGTGTCGGCGCGGACAGTACCGTCAGCTGCCGAAGTTGAGGGTGAAGAACGGAAGACCCACGCTGCTTCCGGTGTTGGTGGCGGCGGCGATGTCGCCGTCGGTGAGCAGGCTGGAGAGTGCGGTGATCGGATCGAGCATGGCTCACTCCTGGGGTTCGGTGGTGTGTGTCTGCGCCCGGGGTGGCGCCGGTCTGTTGTACAGCAAATCCGCGGCACTCGGAGTCGTTTTGTCGTCACGACAGTTGCGTTGAACGCTAATGCGGCGCAACGGTGTTCGTGCCTCCGGCAAGGGGGCGGGGGTCCGTCCGTTCAGATAACAAGCATGCGTGCTTGCTTTTTTGTCGGCGCGGGGTGATCCTGGACACATCATCGTGGAGGGAGATGCATGGCCGAGCTGGAAACGGTGGTCGCGGACCTGCTTGCCGAAGGCGCCGGGCTGGACGCACTGGTCGCCGACCTCGAGGTGAGCGGGTGGCGCACAGCCACGCCTGCTCCGGGGTGGACGATCGCGCACCAGATCGGGCATCTCGCCTGGACCGACCGCGCCGCCCTGCTGTCGGTGACCGACCCGGACGCCTTCGCAGAGTCGTTGACAGCGGCATGGGCGAACCCCACGGGATTCGTCGACGAGGGCGCTGAGGCGGAGGCCCGGCGGCCGCCGGCCGAACTGCTCGCGGACTGGAGGACCGGCCGTGACGCCCTCGCGAAGGCATTGGCCGAGGTGCCCGCCGGAAGCAAACTGCCGTGGTACGGCCCGCCGATGAGCGCGATGTCCATGGCGACCGCGCGGCTGATGGAGACCTGGGCGCACGGACAGGACGTCGCCGCCGCGCTGGGAGTCGTGCCCGAGCGCACCGACCGGCTGCGGTCGATCGCGCACCTGGGGGTGCGTACCCGCGACTTCGCGTACGCCGTGCACGAACTGCCGCCGCCGGACACGGAGTTCCGGGTCGAGCTCGTCGCGCCGAGCGGTGAGCTGTGGGTGTGGGGACCGGAGGACGCGGCCCAGCGGGTCACCGGACCTGCCCACGACTTCTGCCTGCTGGTGACACAGCGGGCGCACCGCGACGATCTCGCGTTGACGGCGACCGGCGACGACGCCGACACCTGGTTGGGCATCGCCCAGGCGTTCGCGGGGCTGCCCGGCGCCGGGCGCGAACGAAAGGCGGGCGAGTGAGCAGGACGATCCGGATCGGAAACTGCTCCGGCTTCTACGGCGATCGGATCTCCGCGATGACGGAGATGCTCACCGGCGGTGAGCTGGACTACCTCACCGGCGACTACCTGGCCGAGCTGACCATGCTGATCCTCGGCAAGGACCGGATGAAGGACCCGGGCCTCGGCTACGCCAAGACCTTCCTTCGTCAGATGGAGGACGGCCTCGGCCTGGCGATGGACAGGGGCGTCAAGATCGTCGTCAACGCGGGCGGGCTCAACCCCGCCGGTCTGACCGCGAAGCTGCGCGAGCTGGCCGACCGGCTCGGCGTGCCGGCACGGATCGGGCACGTCGAGGGCGACGACCTGACGTCCCGCGCCGGCGAACTCGGGCTGGGGCAGCCGCTGACCGCCAACGCGTACCTCGGCGCCTGGGGTATCGCCGAGTGCCTCGCGGGCGGTGCCGACGTGGTCGTCACCGGCCGCGTCACCGACGCGTCGGTCGTGGTGGGTCCGGCGACGCACCACTTCGGCTGGCAGCGAACCGATTACGACAGGCTGGCCGGTGCGGTGGTGGCCGGGCACGTCATCGAGTGCGGTACCCAGGCGACCGGCGGCAACTTCGCGTTCTTCACCGAGATCGCCGACCTCACCCGCCCCGGGTTCCCGATCGCCGAGATCCGCGAGGACGGATCGTCGGTCATCACCAAGCACGCCGGCACCGGTGGCGCCGTCACCGTGGACACCGTCACCGCGCAGTTGATGTACGAGATCCAGGACGCGCGATACGCCGGACCGGACGTGACCGCGCGGATCGACACCGTCGCACTGACGCAGGAGGCCCCGGACCGCGTCGAGATCTCGGGGGTGCGCGGCGAGGCACCACCGCCACAGCTGAAGGTCTCGCTCAACACCCTCGGCGGATTCCGCAACGAGATGGCGTTCGTGCTCACCGGACTCGACATAGAGGCCAAGGCCGACCTCGCCCGCACCCAGCTCGAGTCGTGGCTGACGGTGCGCCCGGCGGAGCTGACCTGGGACCTGGCGCGTCTGGACCGGCCCGACGCCGAGACGGAGGAACAGGCCAGCGCGATCCTGCGCTGCGTCGTCCGCGACCCCGACCCGAACAAGGTCGGCCGCGCGTTCTCCAATGTGGCCGTCGAGCTAGCCCTGGCCAGCTACCCAGGCTGCACCTTCCTGTCGATGCCGGGCAACGGCTCGGCATACGGCGTGTACACGCCGGGATATGTCGACGCGGGGCAGGTTCCGCACGTGGCGGTGTTGCCGGACGGTTCCCGGGTCGACATCGCACCCGCCTCCGAGACCCGGCCCCTCGCCGCGGTGGCCGCTCCCGCGCTGCCGCAGCCGCTGCCGGACGGTGAGACCCGGGACCTGCCGTTGGGCACCGTGGCCGCCGCGCGCAGCGGCGACAAGGGCGGCAACGCGAACATCGGCATCTGGGTCCGCACCGACGAGCAGTGGCGCTGGCTCGCGCACGCGCTCACCGTCGACGAGGTGCGCAGGCTGCTGCCCGAGACGGCGGAGCTGCCGATCACCCGCACACTGCTGCCGGAGCTGCGGGCGGTGAACTTCGTGATCGAGGGGATCCTCGGCAAGGGCGTCGCCTACCAGGCCCGATTCGACCCGCAGGCCAAGGGACTGGCGGAGTGGCTGCGCTCGCGGCACCTGCCCATCCCGACCGCGTTGCTCGACCAGACCACGACATCCGCCCCGGCACGCCCGGGCCGGGCTCGAGATCCACTGCAGGAGGCCACCTCGTGACCGACGACTGGAACACCCCGGAGCGCCGCGAACTACGGGAAACCGTGCGCCGCTTCATGGACAAGGACGTCCTGCCGCACCAGGACGACTGGGAGCGGGGTGGCGAACTGCCGCGCGACCTGCACCGCCGCGCAGGCGAACTGGGACTGCTCGGTGTCGCCTTCCCGGAATCCGTCGGCGGCGGTGGCGGCGATCCGATCGACGCGATCGTGGTCTGCGAGGAGATGCACTACGCGGGGTGCTCGGGCGGCCTCTTCGCCTCCCTGTTCACCTGCGGGATCGCGCTGCCGCACCTGATCGCGGCCGGTGATCCCGAGCAGATCGAGAAGTGGGTGCGACCGACCCTCGCCGGGGATCTGATCGGCTCGCTCGCCATCACCGAACCCGGTGGCGGCTCAGACGTCGGGCACCTGATCACTCGCGCGGTGCGGGACGGCGAGGACTTCATCGTCAACGGCGCCAAGACGTTCATCACGTCCGGCTGCCGCGCCGACTTCGTGGTCACAGCGGTCCGCACCGGTGGCGAGGGCGCGGGTGGGGTGTCGCTGCTCGTGATCGAGAAGGGCACACCGGGATTCACCGTCTCGCGCAAACTGGAGAAGATGGGCTGGCTCGCCTCGGACACCGCGGAACTGTCGTTCGCCGACTGCCGGGTTCCGGCCGCGAACCTGGTCGGTGCCGAGAACACGGGCTTCGCCCAGATCGCCCAGGCGTTCGTCACCGAACGGGTCGCGCTCGCCGCGCAGGCGTACTCGAGTGCGCAGCGTTGCCTGGACCTGACACTCGAGTGGTGCCGCGACCGCGAGACGTTCGGCCGGCCGCTGATCAGCAGGCAATCCGTGCAGAACACCCTCTCGGAGATGGCGCGCAAGGTCGACGTGGCCAGGGTCTACACCCGCACCGTCGTCGACCGGTACACCGCGGGTGACGAGAACGTCCTCGCCGAGGTGTGTTTCGCAAAGAACACGGCGGTCGAGGCGGGCGAGTGGGTGGCGCACCAGGCGGTGCAACTGTTCGGTGGGCTCGGTTACATGCGCGAGTCGGAGGTCGAGCGGCAGTACCGCGACATGCGGATCCTCGGCATCGGTGGCGGCACCAACGAGATCCTGACCTCTCTGGCCGCAAAACTTCTGGGTTTCCAAGCGTGACCGGCTTCCAGCCTGACAAGTGGGGTAGCAGACGATGACACTGATCGGATCGACATTGGACACCGCGGGTGAGGGATTCGTCGCCGCCGCGGAGTCGATGCAGGCCAAACTCGCCGAGGTTCAGGGCGAGTTCGACAAGGCGCTCGCCGGAGGTGGCGAGAAGGCCGTTGCCCGGCACCACAAGCGGGGGAAGCTGCTCGCCCGGGAACGGATCGAGCTGCTGATCGACGAGGACTCACCGTTCCTCGAACTCTGCACGCTGGCCGCGTGGGGCAGCGAGTTCCCGGTGGGCGCCAACGTGGTCACCGGTATCGGGGTGATCGAGGGTGTCGAGTGCATGATCGTCGCCAACGATCCGACCTCGCGCGGCGGTGCCAGCAACCCGTGGACGATCAAGAAGAGCTTCCGGATCAACGAGATCATCGAGCAGAATCGGCTGCCCGTGATCTCCCTGGTCGAGTCCGGTGGTGCGGACCTGCCCACCCAGAAGGAGGTCTTCATCCCGGGCGGTCGGATGTTCCGGGACCTGACCCGGGCCTCGGCCGCCGGAATCCCCACCGTGTCACTGGTGTTCGGAAACTCGACCGCCGGCGGTGCCTACATTCCCGGCATGTCCGACCACGTGGTGATGATCAAGGAACAGTCGAAGGTCTTCCTCGGCGGACCGCCGCTGGTGAAGATGGCGACCGGCGAGGAGTCCGACGACGAGTCCCTCGGCGGTGCCGAGATGCACGCCCGCAAGTCCGGGCTCGCCGACTACTACGCCCAGGACGAGTACGACGCGATCCGGATCGGCCGGAACATCGTCAAGCGGTTGAACTGGCGCAAGCAGGGGCCCGCGCCCCGGGCGGAGGTGATCGAGCCGCTGCACGACGCCGAGGACCTGCTCGGCATCGTGCCCACCGACCTGAAGATCCCTTTCGATCCTCGCGAGGTCATCGCCCGGATCGTCGACGGCTCCGATTTCGACGAGTTCAAACCGATGTACGGCAGCTCTCTGGTCACGGGATGGGCGGAGCTGCACGGGTATCCGGTCGGCATCCTCGCCAACGCGCGCGGTGTGCTGTTCTCGGAGGAAGCGCAGAAGGCCACCCAGTTCATCCAGCTGGCCAACCGCGCGAACACCCCGCTGATCTTCCTGCACAACACCACCGGCTACATGGTCGGCAAGGAGTACGAGCAGGGCGGCATCATCAAGCACGGCGCGATGATGATCAACGCGGTGTCCAATTCGACGGTGCCGCACCTGTCGATCCTGATGGGCGCCTCCTACGGTGCCGGGCACTACGGCATGTGCGGCCGGGCCTACGATCCGCGCTTCCTGTTCGCCTGGCCCAGTGCGAAGTCCGCGGTGATGGGGCCGGCCCAGCTCGCCGGTGTCGTGTCCATGGTGATGCGCGGCAGCGCCGAGGCGAAGGGGGTGCCGTTCGACGAGGAGGCCGACAAGGGCATGCGCGCGATGATCGAGGCCCAGATCGAGGCCGAGTCGCTGCCGTTGTTCCTGTCCGGCCGGGTCTACGACGACGGCATCATCGACCCGCGCGACACCCGCACCGTGCTGGGAATGTGCCTGTCCGCCATCGCCACCGCCCCGATCGAAGGCACCGCGAACTTCGGTGTCTTCAGAATGTGAGCCCTTCGTGACTGTCCCCACTTCCCGGAACGCGATCACCTCCGTACTCGTCGCGAACCGCGGCGAGATCGCCCGCCGGGTCTTCGCGAGCGCGCGTTCGGCCGGCGTCGCCACTGTCGCGGTGCACTCCGACGCGGACGCGGAATCTCCCCATGTCCGGGAGGCCGACGTCGCGGTGCGCCTGCCCGGAAACACCCCCTCCGAGACGTACCTGCGGGGCGAGAGAATCGTCGAGGCCGCCCTGGCCGCCGGTGCCGATGCCGTCCATCCGGGCTACGGATTCCTTTCCGAGAACGCCGAATTCGCCAAGGCTGTACTGGACGCCGGCCTGACGTGGATCGGACCGCCCGTCAAGGCGATCGAGCTGATGGGCTCGAAGGTCGAGTCGAAGAAGATGATGGCCGCCGCCGGCGTTCCGGTGCTGGCCGAACTCGACCCGGCACACGTCACCGAGTCCGATCTTCCGGTGCTGATCAAGGCGTCCGCCGGTGGTGGCGGCCGGGGGATGCGGGTCGTACGCGCGCTCGGCGACCTGGCGGGGCAGATCGAGGGCGCCCGCGCGGAGGCGCGGTCCGCGTTCGGTGACCCCACCGTCTTCTGCGAGCGGTACCTCGAGACCGGCAGGCACATCGAGGTACAGGTCATGGCCGATGCGCACGGCACGGTCTGGGCGGTGGGGGAGCGGGAGTGCTCGATCCAGCGCCGCCACCAGAAGGTCGTGGAGGAGGCGCCGTCGCCCCTCGTCGACCGCCTCGAGAACGCCGGTACAGGCATGCGCGCCAAGCTGTTCCAGGCCGCCGTCGATGCGGCCGCCGCGATCGGCTACGAGGGCGCGGGCACCGTCGAGTTCCTCGCCGACGAAGACGGTGGCTTCTACTTCCTGGAGATGAACACCCGCCTCCAGGTCGAGCACCCGGTCACCGAGCTCACCACCGGACTCGACCTGGTGGACCTCCAGATGCAGGTCGCCCGGGGCGATGCGCTCGGTGAACGGCCGCCTGCCGCGTCCGGCCACGCGATCGAGGTCAGGCTGTACGCGGAGGATCCCGCGCAGAATTGGCAGCCCCAGTCGGGCGTCGTCCACACCTTCGAGATCCCCGGTGTGGATGTCGAATTCGGGGTTCCGGATTCCCGGCGCGGGTTGCGACTGGACTCCGGCATCGTGGACGGTTCGACGGTCGGCGTCCACTACGACCCGATGCTGGCGAAGGTGATCGCCTGGGCGCCGGGCCGGCAGGATGCGGCCGGCCTGCTCGCCGCAGCACTGGCGAAGGCGAAGATCCACGGACTGGTCACCAACCGGGACCTGCTGGTGAACGTGCTGCGCCACCCGGCCTTCCTGGGCGGGGACACCGACACCGCCTTCTTCGACCGGCACGGTCTGGACGCGCTCTCCACGCCGGTCGCGTCACCGGAGGCCGAGCGGGTCTCGGCCCTGGCCGCGGCGCTGGCCCTGGCCGCGGGCAACCGCGACGCGGCGCGGGTGAACGGCGGGCTGCCGAGCGGATGGCGCAATGTGCCGTCGCAACGTCAGCGCAAGGTCCTCGAGGGCACCGGCACCCACGAGGTCGACTACCGCATCGGGCGCCGTGGCGAACTGGACACCGACTTCGTCGCGGGCGTGCAGCTCGTGTCCGCCACCGCCGAGACGGTTGTGCTCGCAGTCGGAGGACTCACCCGTCGCTTCGCGGTGGCCCGCTACGGCGACCTGGTGTGCGTCGATTCGTCTCTGGGCGCGTGCGCATTCCGGGCGCTGCCGAGGTTCGTCGATCCGTCGACTGTGGTGGCGGCCGGCTCGCTGCTGGCCCCGATGCCGGGCGCGGTCGTCCGGGTCGCTGCCGTGGTCGGTGACCGGGTCACGGCGGGTACCCCGATCCTGTGGCTCGAAGCCATGAAGATGGAGCACACCATCGCCGCGCCATCCGACGGTGTGCTCACCGAACTGAATGTCGCCGTCGGCCAGCAGGTCGACGTCGGCGCGGTCCTCGCGATCGTCGACGACACCGCGCCCGAGGGCACCGCGACACCTGAAAGCACAGTGACACCCGACAGCACCGGAAAAGGGGAGTGAGTCGATGAGTTTCATCGAGACCGACGAGCAGAAGGAATTGCGGGCCGCGGTTGCCAAGCTCGGCGAACGCTACAACTACGTCGACTACGTGCTGCCGCGTGCGCGCAAGGGCGAACCGTTGACCGAACTGTGGAACGAGGCGGGCAAGCTCGGCTTCCTCGGAGTGAACCTGCCCGAGGAGTACGGGGGAGGCGGCGCGGGGATCTACGAGCTGGCACTGGTGCAGGAGGAGCTGGCCGCGCAGGGTGCAGGACTGCTGCTCGTGGTGGTGTCCCCGGCGATCTGCGGGACCATCATCGGCAAGTACGGCACCGACGAGCAGAAGCGGACCTGGCTCCCGGCGCTCGCCGACGGCAGCAAGATCATGGCGTTCGGCATCACCGAACCGGACGCGGGATCGAACTCGCACCAGATCACCACCACCGCCCACAGGGACGGGGAGGACTGGATCCTGCGCGGGAACAAGATCTTCATCTCCGGTGTGGACCAGGCCGACGCCGTCCTGATCGTCGCGCGCACCGAGGATCACCGGTCGGGCCGGCTCAAGCCCGCGCTGTTCATCGTCCCCACCGACGCCGAGAACTTCGTGCGGACCCCGATGGAGATGGACATCGTCGAGCCCGACCACCAGTTCACCCTGTTCCTCGATGACGTCCGGCTGCCGTCCGACGCCCTGGTCGGCTCCGAGGACGCGGCGCTGATGCAGCTGTTCGCGGGCCTGAATCCGGAACGCATCCTCGGCGCGGCCATGGCGGTCGGTATGGGCCGGTACGCGATCGACGCCGCCGTGAAGTACGCGCGCGAGCGCGCGGTCTGGAAGACCCCGATCGGCGCACACCAGGGCATTGCGCATCCGCTTGCCCAGTGCAAGATCGAGCTCGAGCTCGCGAAGCTGATGATGCAGAAGGCCGCGACCCTCTACGACGGTGGCGACGACTTCGGTGCCGCGGAGGCGGCGAACATGGCCAAGTACGCTGCCGCCGAGGCCGCCATCAAGGCGCTCGACCAGGCAATCCAGACGCACGGCGGGGGTGGACTGACCAAGGAGTACGGACTGGCCGCGATGCTCGGCGCCGCCCGGATCGCCCGCATCGCGCCGGTGAGCCGGGAGATGATCCTGAACTTCGTCTCCCAGCACTCGCTCGGACTGCCGAGGTCGTACTGACGATGGGGACCGAGCAGAGCGCCGGCCCCGTCGTCCGCTACGAGGTGGCGGGAGGTTTCGCGACGCTGACCCTGGACTCCCCGCACAACCGCAACGCGATCTCGACGCGGTTGGTGGGTGAGCTCCGGCAGGGCCTGACGGATGCGGCGGCAGACGAGGGGGTCCGCGCCGTGGTCCTGACGCACACCGGCGGCACGTTCTGCGCGGGGGCCGACCTGTCGGAGGCCGCGGCGGTTCCGGACGCCGATCCGGCGGAGCTGGCGGCGCAGCGCACGAGGCAGATGACCGAGTTGCTGCGGGCCTTCCTGGAACTGCCCAAGCCGATCGTCGCCCGCGTCGACGGACACGTCCGGGCCGGCGGGATGGGTCTGGTCGGAGCGTGCGATCTGGTGGCGGCGGGGCCGTCGAGCACCTTCGCACTGACGGAGTCGCGCCTCGGGCTGGCGGCGTCGATCATCTCGCTGACCGTGCTGCCGCGGATCTCGTCGCGCGCGGCGGGCCGCTACTTCCTGACCGGGGAGAAGTTCGGGTCCGTCGAGGCCGAGGCGATCGGGTTGATCACGGCCGCGGCCGACGACGTCGATGCCACCGTGACGGCGTGGCTGCGGGAGTTGACGCTCGCGTCGCCGCAGGGGCTGGCGGAGTCGAAGCAGTTGACCACCGCCCGGTTGCTCACGGACTTCGACAGGTACGGCGAGGGCCTGGCGGCGCAGTCCGCCCGGCTGTTCGGCACCCCCGAGGCGATCGAGGGTATGACCGCTTTCCTGCAACGTCGGCCGCCTGCGTGGGCACCCGACCGGTCCTGACCGGAAAACGATCGTGACCAGGAAACGAAGGAACCCGCGCACGGAGTTCGTGCGCGGGTTCCTTCGTGGTACAGCGAGGGGATTACGCCTCCGGGAACAGACCCGCGACAGCCTCGGAAGAACCGGCGAAGAAGCTCAGGGCGCCGGCGAAGTCGCTGATCGCGCCGGTGAAGTCGGCGGCGAAGTCGAGGAAGGGGATGATCTCAGCAGAACCCATGAGGTGCTCCTAGTGTCTCTGTAACGGTCGTACAACGAGTGGCCCCCCTCTAGGAGCCATCTCATTCGTACCGTGCCCGATTTGTGATTTCAATGTGATCTGCAACCTGAAACGTGGAGTTTCCCTGTGTGTTACACAGGGGCGCGCTGGGAGGACCGAGGTAACCGATGCGTGAACCGCAGCAGGACCGCAGCAGGATGACCAGGCAGCGGCTGCTCGAGGCAACCATCGACTGCCTCGCAGAACAGGGCTGGGCCGCGACCACGGTCGGAGTGGTCGCGAGCCGGGCGGGCGTTTCGCGCGGCGCCGCACAGCACCACTTCCCGACCCGTGAGGACCTGATCACCGGCGCGCTGGAGTTCATGTTCGATTCGAGAATGCAGCAGGCCCGCGAGGAGGCGGTCGATCTCCCGATCGGCCTCGAGCGGACGACCGCGGTCGTCGAACGCCTCGTCGACTACTACACCGGCACCCTGTTCAAGGCGGCACTCCAGGTGTGGACGGCCGCCGCGTCGGATCCGGCCCTTCGCGAGCGCGTGCTGCCGCTCGAAGAGCGCTTCGGTCGCACCGCGCACCGGGTCGCGGTGGACCGGCTCGGTGTGGACGGCACCGACCCCCGGATTCGCTCGCTCGTCCAGGCGACCCTCGACCTCGCCCGTGGTCTGGGACTCGCCGACGTACTGGCCGACGACTCGCGGCGCCGCCGAGAGATCGTCCGGAGCTGGTCGCAGCAACTCGACGCCGCACTCTCGGGCGAAGCCTCGGGCCGATGGGACCTGACGGATTCCGGCCGGACGAGCGAGGCGAACACGCCGACGCCCCGGTGAACACGGGGTTCACCGGGGCGTCGACGGGATGGGTCAGGCCCGCCGCAGCGGCAGTTCCCGGGCCCGGATCCGCTCGCTGTCGAGCGTGACCAGCGAACCGGTGTGCAGTGCGTTCAGGATCACCGGCGCGCAGGTCGCGATCACCGAGGTCTGCTCCGCGATCTTCGCGCCCGGTCGGCGCAGCACGAGCAGGCTCGGAGCGACGGCACCGGAGTCGGCCAGGTCGTCGAGGTAGCTCAGCTCGTTGGTCACCAGGATGCGGTTCTCACGGTTGGCCGCGTCGAGCGCCTGACCGTTGTGACCGGCATCGGCACCGACGTCGCGCAGATGCACGGCGTCGTACCCTTCGGCACGCAGACCCTCGGCGACCTGGGGGCTGAGGTTCTCGTCGATCAGGAACCGCAGGCCGTCGACCGCGCCGGTGGAGGCGGAGGTGATGGCGTCGGCGTAGGTGACGTTCTGGCTGTCGACGCCGCCGAACCGTCCCAGGGCGGTGTCGAGCTGGGTGTCCGGTCCGGTCGACTTGGCATTCAGCCAGGCCAACCCGGCCAGGCCCGCGGCACCGGCCGCGCCGAGCCCGGCGGCCTTGCCTGCGACCGAGCCGATTCCGCCGCCGTTGCCCGACACCGAGCCGAGGTTCGGCGCCTTGACGTCGGCGCCCGTGGTGGCGAGATGGCGCGCGCCGCCGAGGTTCGGCGACTTCACGTCGACGTCCGGGGTCTTCAGCCGGGTGGCGTCGACGTCCGGCGTCTTGGGTCGGGTGGCGTCGACGTCGACGGCAGGCGTCTTCAGATCCGGTGCGGCGCCACGCGGTGCGTTGACCGAACCGCCCCGGCGGCGGCCGACCAGGCCGGCCAGGCCGCCCGCAGCGCCCGCGATGGCCAGACCCGGAATCAGCGCCCACCACTTGGAGTTCGAGTCGGAGTCGGAATCGACGTCGGCAACTTCCACGTCGGTGGCTTCGAGGTCGACGTCCGGAACGTTCACACCGGTGGGCGCGGCGACACCGGTCGGCGGGTTCACCACGGCTCCGGGAGCGAGGCCGGGAACCGAGACGTCGAGACCGGCGAGTTCGGCACCGATCGCGGGCGGCACGGTGACGAATCCGTTCGCCTTGCTCCAGCGGACCTCGACCGGGTTGCCGTCACGACCACTGAAGGTCTGGGTGTAGACGTCGCCGACCACAGTGGTGTCGCTGAGCGGGCTGCCGAGCACACCGTTGGTGGCACCCAGGTGGGACCAGGCGGTACGGATCGGGCCGCGCACCAGCCAGGCGCCCTTCTCCGGGCTCCAGTAGATGGTCGCGCCGTCGGGCGCCGAGAACTCACTGAAGCGGGCCGCACCCGGCTCGTCGGAGTCGGACTCGTCATTGGTGGGAAAGCCGATGTCGCCGGCGCCGCCACCGAGGACCAGGTACTTGTCGAGGATCACGCCGTACATCACCTGCGCGCCCGTCTCGGGTGACCAGACGATCTTGCCGCCCTGGAAGTCCTGCGCGACACCGTCCGTTCCGAACTTGTACGGCTCGCCGACCGGCTGGCCCAGGGGGTTGGACGCACCGCCCACCTCCTGGTGGTGCGCGGCAATGGCCGCGTCGGCGGCGGTGTTTCCGGACTGGGCGAACGCGGGACCACTGAGCAGCACCGCGCCACCGATCGCGGCGGCGAAGCCGAGGCCGGCGAGGCGCACAACGGGTGCCTTCCTGTTCGGCGACGAGTTCGTGGGGGATGTGTTCATTGGGCTCCTTGAGACGTGGCACTGGGCCGGGTGCGCCGGTGGTGATGGCCGGCAAGGGATGTTTGTCGCTGGAGCGTCGGGTGCGAATCTTCTCGCTCGCGAACAGTGATTTGCCATACAGTTGCGAGCCGGTCGGATCGGTGAGCCGATATGCCGTGAATTTGGTGCCGCGGCGCGCCGAGGAATTTCGTCACCCGGCGCGGATCAGCGCGTGGCGGCCTTGGACTTGGTGGTGACGTTGAGGATGGCGGAGATCGCCGCGCCCACGACGCCACCGATTCCGACCTGGCCGAGAATCTGGGAAAAGTCGAGCCCACTGCTGGTCACGGCCTGGATGATGGCACCGGTGATGCCGCCGCCGACAGCGCCTGCGGCGCCGTTGCCCAGTGGGCCGAGTGGATTCTTGGCGCCGCCGATTCCGCCGCCAATAGCCCCGCCGAGAAGGCCGAGAAGCCATTCCATTGAAAACTCCTTACCTAGGGAATAACTGGACATTTCTGAGCAGACCGTACGATATGGACGGTCTTTCAAATCGGCAGCGCGCCTTTCGGCGTGTCGAGAATTCGGGGTGCATATCGAACAGGCGCCCGTGGTCGTCCGCTCGTGAGTGCGTCACAACTTTCCCGGCACGTGGTGTCGGACACTCCTGTTCGGTGGAGTCGAACTACGATGACGACTTCGAGGGGACTGTCCGGTATGTGCGGCATCGACTCCGACGAGGCGGAACTTGATGGACCAATTGACACCAACCGATTCGACTCATGTCCTCATGGAATCCGGGACCCACATCCCCCGGATCGTCGACGGCTACATCTTCGATGCCGATGGACTCCCCGGGAGCATCGATCTCGAGGACGTACTCGAGTGGGTGAGGCCGCGGATCGAACATTCCGCGGTGTTCCGCAGCCGGATTCAGCGTTATCCCCGCGATGTGGACTTCCCGTACTGGGTGCCGGACCCGGACTTCGACCTGCGCAACCACGTCACCGTCGAGGCCGCGCGCGGCCCGGGATGGCCCGCGGTCCGCGATCGGATCGCCGTCCTCTGCGGGGAACGGCTGCCACCGGGCCGGCCGCCCTGGGAGTTGCTCGTCATCACCGGCATCACGGAGGTCGACGACATTCCCGACGGTTCGTGTGTGGTGGTGCTGAAGGTCCATCACGCGGTGGGCGACGGGATGGAGACCGTCGAGCTCGCCCGGGGACTGTTCGCGCAGCAGCCGCTATCGCCGGGCCGGCCCACACCTGCGGTCACCCCTGCCGCCGCGCTGCTGCGCGCGATCGCGCGCGCGCCGGTGGGCGCCGCCCGGCTGGCGTGGGGGTCCGCCCGGGCGCAGGTGCTCACCCGTGCCGCAGCGAAGGCGAGCGCGCGGGGGGAGGTGCTCGCCCCGCGGTGGCGATGGCCCTCGACCAGGTTCAACCGCCGACAGGGTCCGGGCTTCACCTTCGATGCGGTCACCTTCGACCTCGCCGAGATCGGCGCGGCGCGGTCCCGGTTTCCCGGGATCACGGTCACCGACGTGGTCATCGAGGTGATCGCGAACGCCATGGTGTCCTACCTGCGGGAGCACGGCGAGGAACCACCGGAGTCGCTGGGCGGAAAGGTGTCCTACTCGACCCGGGGGACGGCCGAGTCGAAATCCCGCAACAACTTCGTCGTCCTCTCGGTCGACCTGCACACGGACATCGCGGATCCGATCGAACAACTGCACGCGATCCACGACTCGATGGATTCGGAGAAACGCAGATTCCGGCATCCGGCGGTCGCCGAGTTGTCCTCGGCGCTCGAGTGCGCGCCCGCGCCATACGTCAACTGGCTGGTGTGGAGGCGCTCGCAGCTCCCGATCGGCGAGGGCGAGACGGTGGCGCTCGGAAACACCATGATCTCGAACGTGCCGCGGCAGTCCGACGACATGCGATTTCTCGGGAGTCGGCTGATCGGCGGCTTCGGTGTTCTCGGGATCGGCGACGGATCGTGCCTGAACCACTACATTGTGACCGTCGGCACGCGGGTGACCGTGACCTTCGGCGTCGATCCGGCGCGAATGCCCGACACCGGCCGGTACTTGACCCTGTTGCGGGAGGCGTTCGATGATCTGGCTCGAGCCTGCCTCGGGCCGGTCCCGCAGACCCGTCCGGCAGACCCTCCGCTTTGACCTCCGCGCTCGCTGACGGGTATCGTTGACGGTCGTGTCCGGACTTCCCGGGCCGATTTGTGTGCCTAGCGAGGTAGTCGCGCGCGCAATCACGTCGTCTCGGATGTGAATTGTGAGCATTCGGCTGCCTGTGTGGGGGTATGCGACACGCCCGACCTCGTGGTCGAGGAACGGGTGAGGAGCAGCGTTTTCTTGCTCCAACTGCTAGATCCCTGAAAACACAACGCCAGGTTTGCCTCCGGGCAAGCGGCGAAGAAGAAGAAAGCCGGTATATGCCAACCATCAACCAGCTGGTCCGCAAGGGGCGGCGCGACAAGCCGTCGAAGCAGAAGACCGCTGCACTGAAGGGCAGCCCGCAGCGTCGTGGCGTGTGCACCCGCGTGTACACCACGACCCCGAAGAAGCCGAACTCCGCGCTGCGTAAGGTCGCCCGTGTGCGCCTGACCAGCTCTGTCGAGGTCACCGCGTACATCCCCGGTGAGGGTCACAACCTCCAGGAGCACTCGATGGTGCTCGTCCGTGGCGGTCGTGTGAAGGACCTCCCGGGTGTTCGCTACAAGATCATCCGCGGCTCGCTCGACACCCAGGGTGTCAAGAACCGCAAGCAGGCGCGTAGCCGCTACGGCGCGAAGAAGGAGAAGGGCTGATGCCTCGTAAGGGTCCCGCTCCCAAGCGGCCGCTCGTCGCGGATCCGGTCTACGGTTCGCCGCTGGTCACCCAGCTCGTCAACAAGATCCTGCTGGACGGCAAGAAGTCCACGGCCGAGCGCATCGTCTACGGTGCCCTCGAGCAGGCGCGGGAGAAGACCGGCACCGATCCGGTCGTCACCCTCAAGCGTGCGCTTGACAACGTCAAGCCCGCCCTCGAGGTCCGCAGCCGTCGCGTCGGTGGCGCCACCTACCAGGTTCCGGTCGAGGTTCGTCCGGGTCGCTCCACCACGCTGGCGCTGCGCTGGCTGGTGACCTTCTCGCGGCAGCGTCGTGAGAAGACCATGGTCGAGCGTCTGGCCAACGAGTTGCTGGACGCCAGCAACGGCCTGGGCGCGTCGGTCAAGCGTCGCGAGGACACGCACAAGATGGCCGAGGCCAACAAGGCGTTCGCGCACTACCGCTGGTGATTCGACGCCGGGCGGCACCTTGCAATCGAGGTGTCGCCCGGACGTCGTCACTGCAGTGTCGGGTCCTTCAACGGACCGGCTGCCAACACAAGAAGAATGTGGTCCGGGTAGGGCCGACACGAGCTACGAGCGGGGAAGAATCCTGTGGCACAGGAAGTGCTGACCGACCTGAACAAGGTCCGCAACATCGGCATCATGGCGCACATCGACGCCGGCAAGACCACCACCACCGAGCGCATCCTCTTCTACACCGGTGTGAACTACAAGATCGGTGAGACCCACGACGGTGCGTCGACGACGGACTGGATGGAGCAGGAGAAGGAGCGTGGTATCACCATCACCTCCGCTGCTGTCACCTGTTTCTGGAACAAGAACCAGATCAACATCATCGACACCCCCGGCCACGTCGACTTCACGGTCGAGGTCGAGCGTTCGCTGCGCGTCCTCGACGGCGCGGTCGCGGTGTTCGACGGCAAGGAAGGCGTCGAGCCCCAGTCCGAGCAGGTCTGGCGCCAGGCTGCCAAGTACGACGTTCCGCGCATCTGCTTCGTCAACAAGATGGACAAGATGGGCGCGGACTTCTACTTCACCGTGCAGACCATCATCGACCGCCTCGGCGCGAAGCCGCTGGTCCTGCAGCTGCCGATCGGCGCCGAGGACGACTTCGACGGCGTCGTCGACCTCGTCGAGATGCGCGCCATCACCTGGCGCGGCGTGGTGCCGACCGGCGCCGAGCCGACCATCGAGGAGATCCCCGCGGATCTGGCCGACAAGGCCGCCGAGTACCGCGAGAAGCTGCTCGAGACCGTCGCCGAGTCCGACGAAGCTCTCATGGAGAAGTACTTCGGCGGCGAGGAGCTCACGGTCGAGGAGATCAAGGGCGCCATCCGCAAGATGACGGTCGCCTCCGAGCTGTACCCGGTGCTCTGTGGCTCCGCGTTCAAGAACAAGGGCGTTCAGCCCATGCTCGACGCGGTCATCGACTACCTGCCGAACCCCCTCGACATCGGCGAGGTTCACGGCCATGCCGTGAACAACGAGGAAGAGGAACTGGTCCGCAAGCCCAGCAAGGACGAGCCGTTCTCGGCTCTGGCCTTCAAGATTGCGGCGCACCCGTTCTTCGGCAAGCTCACCTTCGTGCGCGTCTACTCGGGTCGTATCGAGCCGGGTGCCCAGGTCCTCAACGCGACCAAGGGCAAGAAGGAGCGCATCGGCAAGCTCTTCCAGATGCACGCCAACAAGGAGAACCCGGTCGACGAGGCCGTCGCGGGCCACATCTACGCGATGATCGGCCTGAAGGACACCACGACCGGTGACACCCTGTGCGACCAGGCGAACCCGATCGTCCTCGAGTCGATGACGTTCCCGGACCCGGTCATCCAGGTCTCGATCGAGCCGAAGACCAAGTCCGACCAGGAGAAGCTGGGCACCGCGATCCAGAAGCTCGCCGAAGAGGACCCGACCTTCTCGGTCGAGCTGGACGAGGAGACCGGCCAGACCGTCATCGGCGGCATGGGCGAGCTGCACCTCGACATCCTCGTCGACCGTATGCGTCGCGAGTTCAAGGTCGAGGCCAACGTCGGCAAGCCGCAGGTCGCGTACCGCGAGACCATCACCAAGGTGGTCGACAAGCACGAGTTCACCCACAAGAAGCAGACCGGTGGTTCCGGCCAGTTCGCGAAGGTGATCATCGCGCTCGAGCCGTACGTCGGCGAGGACGGCGAGTCCTACGCGTTCGAGAACAAGGTCACCGGTGGCCGCGTTCCGCGCGAGTACATCCCCTCCGTCGATCACGGTGCGCAGGACGCGATGCAGTACGGCGTGCTCGCCGGCTACCCGCTGGTGAACCTGAAGCTGACGCTGCTCGACGGTGCGTACCACGACGTCGACTCCTCGGAAATGGCCTTCAAGGTTGCCGGTTCGCAGGCGCTGAAGGAAGCCGCCCGCAAGGCCGGCCCGGTCATTCTCGAGCCCATCATGGCTGTCGAGGTCACCACGCCCGAGGACTACATGGGCGACGTGATCGGCGACCTCAACTCCCGCCGTGGCCAGATCCAGGCCATGGAGGAACGCAGTGGTGCCCGTGTCGTCAAGGCGCTGGTTCCGCTCTCGGAGATGTTCGGTTACATCGGTGACCTGCGGTCGAAGACCCAGGGTCGCGCGAACTTCTCCATGGTGTTCGATTCCTACGCAGAGGTTCCCGCGAACGTCTCGAAGGAAATCATCGCCAAGGCGACCGGCGAGTAACCTCGGTCTCGTCGACCGCAGTACGACCAAAGTAATAACAACCGCACTGCTGCATACCGCAAGCACAATCAGTCCAGGAGGACATCCAGTGGCGAAGGCGAAGTTCGAGCGGACCAAGCCGCACGTGAACATCGGCACCATCGGTCACGTCGACCACGGCAAGACCACCACCACGGCTGCGATCACCAAGGTGCTGGCCGACAAGTACCCGGATCTGAACGAGAGCTTCGCTTTCGATCAGATCGACAAGGCGCCGGAGGAGAAGGCTCGTGGTATCACGATCAACATCTCCCACGTCGAGTACCAGACGGAGAAGCGCCACTACGCGCACGTCGACGCTCCGGGTCACGCGGACTACATCAAGAACATGATCACCGGTGCCGCCCAGATGGACGGCGCGATCCTGGTCGTGGCCGCCACCGACGGCCCGATGCCGCAGACCCGTGAGCACGTGCTGCTCGCCCGCCAGGTCGGCGTGCCCTACATCCTCGTCGCCCTGAACAAGGCCGACATGGTCGACGACGAGGAAATCCTCGAGCTCGTCGAGATGGAGGTCCGCGAGCTGCTGGCCGGCCAGGAGTTCGACGAGAACGCCCCGGTCATCCCGATCTCGGCGCTCAAGGCGCTCGAGGGCGACGCCAAGTGGGTCAAGTCCATCGAGGACCTGATGGCTGCCGTCGACGAGTCCATCCCGGACCCGGTTCGTGAGACCGACAAGCCGTTCCTGATGCCGGTCGAGGACGTCTTCACGATCACCGGTCGTGGCACCGTCGTCACCGGTCGTATCGAGCGTGGCGTCGTCAACGTGAACGAGGAAGTCGAGATCGTCGGCATCCGCCCGGAGACCACCAAGACCACGGTCACCGGCATCGAGATGTTCCGCAAGCTGCTCGACCAGGGCCAGGCGGGCGACAACGTCGGCCTGCTCGTCCGTGGCATCAAGCGCGAGGACGTCGAGCGCGGCCAGGTCGTCATCAAGCCGGGCACCACCACCCCGCACACGGAGTTCGAGGGCCAGGCGTACATCCTGTCGAAGGACGAGGGCGGCCGCCACACCCCGTTCTTCAACAACTACCGCCCGCAGTTCTACTTCCGTACCACGGACGTTACGGGCGTCGTGACCCTGCCCGAGGGCACCGAGATGGTCATGCCCGGTGACAACACCGAGATGTCCGTCGTGCTGATCCAGCCGGTCGCCATGGACGAGGGCCTGCGGTTCGCCATCCGTGAGGGTGGTCGCACCGTCGGCGCCGGTCGCGTCACCAAGATCATCAAGTGATCATTGATCACCAGTTGATCTAGCAGTACCAAGCAGGACGGCGTCCACCCCTCGGGGTGGGCGCCGTTCGGCGTTTCCGCAGGCGCCTGCGGTGCTCGTGCGTGGTTTTCGGTCAGGGCACTCGCGAACCACGCACGAGCCGCGGAGGCGGGCCTAGGAATCGGCGGGGTCGAGGTGCAGCAGCACCTGGGTGGCGACGGGAGCGCCGGGGAGGGCGGCCGCCATCGACCGGGCCAGCGCCTCGGCGCTGCGGGTGAAATCGACGACGTCGATGCCGGGTTCGGCGACGACGGTCACCCGGAGCGTGGCGAGTCCGCGGTCGTCGACGGCGGCCGAGCGGACGGTGCGCACTCCGTCGAGTGCGGACAACTCGTCGGCCAATCCCATCGCCAGCGGGCCGAGATCCACGGACAGGTCGGCCCCGACCGTGGCGCCGGGGAACACCGGCATGGTCTCCGGGCGTCCGCGACGAACGTTGATCACCAGCAGGACGAGGCCGGCGAGGAAGGCGACCACGGCCGTGACACCGAGCATGGTCGGCCACCACGACTCGTCGGGGACGGCTGTGAGCCGTGCCCGGTCGAAGCGCTGCACCAATGTCCGTGCCCAGTCGACGCCCAGACACCATGCCAGGGTGATGCCGCCGACCGCGAGGAGCGCGCAACCGGCGGCGAGCGCCACCAGACGGTCGACGACCGATGTCCTGCGTCTCACGGCTTCACCCGGCCGATCCGGACCCGGAGTTCGCGGGGCGAGGCGAGGGTGTCCAGCGACGGCGCCACCGCCTCACGCACGGTCCGCTCCAGGTCGGCGTCGGGTACTTCCCCGTTCGGGGTGACATGCAGGGTGGCGCGGCGACGGTCCACCATCGTGCGAACGGTCGCGACACCGCCCACCGCGCCGGCGCGGGCGCTGCACATCCTCGCGACGTCGGTGGGCCGCAGCCACACCGTTCCTCCCGTGCCGACCGGTAGGTGGGTCCGGGTGCGCGGTGTCAGCGACAGGAAGACGAGCAGAGCGCCCACGACCGCCGCGGCAGCCGCCACAGGCGCCATCCACGTCTGCCAGTGCAGGTCCGCGACCCAGCGGACGGAGTTGCGCACCCACGCCGCCGGGGCGATCACTTCCTTGGCGATCAGGAACTCGCGGCCGGCGACGAACGCGACCGCGAGTAGCGCCACCGCGGCGATCACCGCGATCACCGCGGCGTCCGGGCGCGCCAGCGGCGGCCGGGCAGGCACGGCAACGGCCACCGGGGAGGCGTCGGTCAGCTGACGGGTGTCGACTTCGCTGTCGGCGCCGTCACCGCGCAGGACGGCCGCGGCCACGACGACGTGCAGGTGGTCGACCGGCAGTCCGGTCAGGGTTTCGACGCGCTCGGCGACTGCGAGGTGCACCTCCCGGGACAGCACCGCCACCGGACACGGCCATGTCACCGCCACGTACAACGTCACCGCGACCGAATCCGGTCCGGCCGTGACCTCGGCGCGAGGCAGGTCCCGGCCGGGCAGCTTGAGCAGACCGCCGGACTGCCGGACCACACCGGGTACCGACAGCGCGGCCGCGACCGCGATCTTCGAGACCGCACGGTCCTTGACGGTCAGACGTCCGCGGGCGCCCCGTTCGAGTTCGAGGTCGGTGTGTTCGGTGTCGGGGGTCTCTGTCGAGAGGTGTTCAGCCACGGCCCCGGCTCCGCAGCAGCGCACCGAGGTCGAAGTGACCGTCCCGGTGGGCGCCGATGGCCATTCCGACGGCACCGAGCATGACCGCGAACACGAAACCGGCGAAACCGCCCAGGATTGCGGCCAGCGCGAGCAACAGTCCCGCGATCAGTCCGACGACCGTGTTGTTCATCGCGGGGTCCTTTCGGGTGGGGTGATGGCCGAACGGGTACGCGCGGTCCCGGTGCTCACGGGCGACAGTGCGACGTCCTCGACGGTGACGGTGACGGGTACGGCGACGAGCGGTTCGACCACACGATGCACGGCCTGCGCGACCTCGACGACGTTGTGCGGGTACGCGACCACCACGTGGACCGCGCACTCGGTGTCGGTGACGCGAACTCCGAGGAGTCGGCGTCCGGGCAGGTAGGTGGCGACCTCACCGAACATGCCGCCGTGCAGTTCGCACACTCCCGGTACCGTCAGTGCCTGCGCGGCAACGACTTCGGCATCGGTGGTCTCGTTCACTGCACCCTCGGCCTGGTGTCCGGGTCGGCGGACGTCGGGTTCTCCTCGAACAGCACGACGTCGTACACGGTGATGTTGACCTCGGTGACCTCGAGTCCCGTCATCCTTTCGACGGCGGCGATCACATTGCGGCGGATTCCCGCCGCGAGCTCGTGCAGGGCGACGCCGTACTCGGCGACGATGCCGATGTCGATGGCGGCCTGCTTCTCGCCGACCTCGACGGCGACGCCCTGGCCGTGGTTGACGCGGGCCCCGGGGATCCGGTCCCGTAGCGCCCCGACCACGCGGGCGGTGCCGCCGCCGACGTCGAACACGCCGCTGATCTCCCGGGTGGCGATGCCTGCGATCTTCGCCACCACCGCGTCGGCGATGATCGTGCGGCCCTGGGATCCGACCAGTTCGGTCGACGCGGAGGTTGCGAAGTGCGGTCCCACCGCGCTTCCGAATTGCACGGTGCCGTGGGTGGGTTGCTGCGCCGGGGGCTCGCCCCGCCCGGATTCGGTGGTCACACCGTCAACACTAGGTCGTGCGTCCCCTGTCCGCGTGGATGCGCCCGGCGAATCCGCCTCGCCCGCCGGACGGAAGTGACGGAGGGAGGCCGCGGCCGCGGCTGTGAGAGTGATCACCTACGGTGGAGCGCACCGCGGATCGGACGGAGGACGGGTGCACATGGGGGACACAGGCGAGGCGGCCGAGCGCCCGGAGCCACCGCGGCCGCGGCGCGGGATCGTCGCGGTGCTCGCGGCGGTGTGCCTGGTGCTGGCCGGCGGGTGCGCCGTCCTGCTGTGGCAGTACCGAGCCGGGGCGGCCGAGGAGACCTCCCGGCAGCAGGCGCTGGAGGCGGCGAGGCAGACCGCGATGAACCTCGCGACCATCGATCACGAGCATGCCCGGCAGGACGTCGACCGGGTGCTCGCCGGCGCGACCGGTGACTTCCGGGACCAGTTCGCCGACAGCGCGGACTCGTTGGTGTCGGTGGTGGAGGACACTCGGGTCACGACGGTGGGCGAGCGCGCCGACGCGGCGGTCGAGTCGTGGGACGGCGACCACGGCACTGTCCTCGTTCAGGTCTCCTCGACGGTGACCAACCTGTCTGCTGCGCAGCCGCAGTCGCGGGTGTGGCGGCTGCGGATGACGATGGATCGCGTCGGTGACGGGTACCGGACGGCGACGCTGGAGTACGTCGCGTGAGGGGGCCCGGGTATCGGATCGTGTGGCTGCTCGCGGTGCTGGCGGTGGTGCTCGCGACGGTCGCGGTCCTGCTCGGCATTCGGCTGTACCGTGCGGACGAACGCGGCGCCGACGGTGCCCGCGCCGACGTCGCGCAGACCGCCGCCGAGGGAGCCGCGGCCCTGCTGACCTACACCCCGGACACTGTCGCGGCGAACCTGTATGCGGCGGCGCAGAGGCTGACCGGTGAGTTCCGGGACCGGTTCGGGCAGATGACGGACGCCGTGATCGCCCCCGCCGCGCGCGAGCAGGGGATCAGCACCAGCGCGACGGTCACGGGAACCGGGGTCGGGACGCTCACCGACGATCACGCGGACGCGCTGGTGTTCCTGAAACAGGTCACCACGACCGCGGCCGCACCGGATCCGGTGAGCGCGACGGTCGGTGCCCGGGTCGAATTGACCAAGGTCGACGGGGTATGGCTGATCTCGGACATGGAGGTCTCCTGAGATCGTGACACTTCTGGAACCTGTGTCTGTTTGGTATGACTGGTGGACGGCCGGAGACGGCCACGGACAACGTGTTGAAGGGTGAGGTCGCACATGGGTGTCGGACGAATCGTGATCGTCGGGGCCGGACTGGCAGGTCTGCGGACTGCGGAAGAGCTGCGCAGGGCCGGTCACACCGGTGACATCACCCTGGTCGGGGAGGAGACGCACCTGCCGTACGACCGCCCGCCGCTGTCCAAGGACGTGGTTCGGGGGGAGAACGACGACGTCACCCTCAAGCCCGCCGAGTACTACGACGAGCTGAACGTCGAACTGCGGCTCGGCGCACGCGCGCGGTCGGTGAATCCTGCCGCGCGGTCGGTGTCTTTCGAGGACGGCACATCGCTCGACTACGACCACCTGGTGATCGCGACGGGGCTGACGCCGCGTCGCATTCCCGGCCTCCCGGAGCTGGACGGCGTCCATGTGCTGCGGACGCTGGACGACTCGCGGGCCCTGCGGGCCGATCTGGTCGCCGGTCGCACCGGTCTCGTCGTCGGCGCCGGCTTCATCGGTTGTGAGGTCGCCGCCAGCATGCGCGCCCGGGGACTCGACGTCGTGCTGGTCGAACCGCAGCCGACCCCGCTGGCGTCGGTGCTCGGGGAGCAGGTCGGTGCCCTGGTGGCCCGGCTGCACACCGATGAGGGTGTGGACGTGCGCACCGGGGTCGGACTGGAGTCGCTGCACGGGGACTCACGGGTGACCGGCGCGGTGCTGGGGGACGGTACCGAGGTGGCCGCGGACGTGGTGGTGGTCGGGATCGGCTCGAACCCGGTCACCGGTTGGCTCGACGACTCCGGGGTCGAGCTCGCCGACCGCGCTGCCGGGGGCGGTGTTCTCGCCGATGAGACCGGACGTACCAGCGACCCGAACGTGTGGGTCGTCGGTGACGTCGCCTCGTGGCGGCAGCCGGAAGGAGATCAGCGTCGGGTCGAGCACTGGAACAACGTCGGTGAGCAGGCGAAAGTGCTGGCCCACACGCTGGTGACCGGTGCCGCGCCGGAGGCTGCGCCGCAGGTGCCGTACTTCTGGAGCGACCAGTACAACATCAAGATCCAGGCCCTCGGCGAGCCGTCGGGAACCGACACCGTGCACATCGTCCGCGATGACGGCCGCAAGTTCCTCGCGTACTACGAGCGGGATGGCCAACTGGTCGCGGTCGTCGGCGGTGGACTGCCCGGTGCGGTGATGAAGATGCGGGCCAAGATCTCGGGCCGGGTGCCGATCGCGGAGGTGCTCGAGGCCGCCGCCGTCTGATCCGGCATTCACCCGACCGGAGGGGCTCGGACGGCTACCGTGAATCCATGGTGCACGGTCGGCGTGCCCTGCCGGAGCTGACGGAGCTGACCGCGACGCACTGGACCTCGGGTGCGTCCGGACGCCTGTCGGTGCAACGCTGCCTGCGCTGCCGCCGTTGGTCCTTCCCGCCGGCGCCCAGTTGCCGGCACTGCTGGGGCACCGACCTGCTGTTCGAGCCGGTGGCGGGAAAGGGTGTGCTGGTCTCGTGGGCGCGGGTCGTCGAGCCGGTCCGGCCCGCGCCCACCCCGCCCTACCTGGTCGGTGTCGTCGATCTGGTGGAGGGGGTGCGGCTGGTCCTCGGCGTGATCGGTGCGGGCCCCGATGCGCTGCGGGTCGACGCCCCGGTGCACCTGGTTTTCGAGCAGCTCGACGACCGGATCTGGTTGCCGCTCGCCGAGATCGAGGAAGCGGACCTGTTCGAGGACCGCATCGAGGCCGTGTCATGAGGTGCACCGTCGTGAGTTGCACCGTCGTGAGGGATGCGTCGAGGCGGGGAACGTGGTGACCGGGGTCGCCGTGACCGGCGTCGGGCGTGCGCGGGTGGGACGGCCCGGGGTGCTCGCCGCGGCTGTCACGGCGGTCCGCTCCGCTCTCTCCGACGCCGGGCTGCCCGGATCCGACATCGCGGGGCTGTTCACGTCCGGCCCGGACGCGGCCGAGGTCGCCGACGTGCTGGACATCGAACTGTCTTGGCGTGCACAGGAATCCGATCGATTCTCGGTCGGGGCCTCGCTGGTGCAGGCGGTCGAGGCGGTGACCGCAGGGCGCATCCGGAACCTCGTCTGCGTCGAGGCGTCCGCCGCGGAGCCCACCCGGCTGGCGAGGGCGGAATGGTTCGGACCAGGGGCTCCCGTCGCGGGGTGGGCGAGCTGGCACGCGCCGTACGGTGCGGACGGCGCCCTGGTCGGGGTCGCGCTCGCGGCCCGCGCCTACATCGAGCGGTACGGGCTGACCCGCACCGAGCTGGCGCAGGTCGCGCTCGTCGCGTCCGCCAACTCCGGCGGCGGACTGCGGCTGCGTGACTACCTGACCGCTCCGATGCTCGCGGACCCGCTGTGCGTGCACGACCGGGCCCGCTCGGTCGGGGGCGCGGCGGCGGTCGTGCTGACCGGGTCCGATCAGGCCGGGTCGGCGGAGGAGCGGGCGTCGGCGCCGATCGCGGTGGGCGGGGTCGGCGCCGCCTACGCGGCCAGCCCACTCCCGGAGCAGGACGCCACCCGCTCGGCCGGGGTGGCGGCCCGCGCCGGTGAGGAGCTGTGGTCGGGGACCCGTGCCACCCTCGCGGACGTGGACCTTCTCCTGCTCGGGGACGAATTCTCGTTCCCGGTGCTGTCGTGGCTCGAAGCGCTCGGCTGCTGTGACCAGGGCGCGGCGGGAGGTTTCGTCGCCACCGGTGCCGCGATCGCCCGGGACGGGGTGTTTCCGGTGAATCCGCACGGTGGCCATCTCGGGGTGGGACGGCGTCCCGACCTCGATCTCGTCGTCGAGGCCGTCACCCAGTTGCGCGGCGACGCGGGGGCCGCCCAGGTCCCCGGGACTCCGACCGTCGCGGTGGTCGGGCTCGGGGGGCTCACCGCGGCGGGATGTCTCCTGCTCCGGCGGTGACGCGGGCGCGGCGAGGAGGGTCTGGATGACACCCTCGCCGAGATCGGGACTACGTTGGTTCGGTGACCGTCGCGCTGATCGATTCCGGGCTGGGGCTGCTCCCCACGTCTGCGTGGCTGCGTCGGCTCCGGCCCGAGCTGGACCTGCTGCTCTCGTTGGATCCCGACGGGGCGCCGTGGGGTCCGAAGCCGTCGCAGTGGGTGATCGACCGGGTGCTCGCCGCCGCGGACCGTGCGGTCGATCTGGGTGCCCAGGTCGTGGTGCTGCCCTGCAACACCGCGAGTGTCACCGCACTGGACGAGGTGCGCGCCCACTTGGGGGCGTCTGTCCCGGTGATCGGGACTGTTCCGGCGATCAAGCCCGCAGCGGCGGCCTCGCGGTCGGTGGCCATCTGGGCGACCGCCGCGACGACGGCGAGCAGCTACCAGGCCGGCCTGATCGCCCGGTTCGCGAACGGCAGCGACGTCGTCGGGGTCGCCTGCCACGGTCTGGCCGACGCGATCGACGCGGGAGACCCCGACCGGATCTCCGCCGCCATCGACGCGGCTGTGGCGAACACCCCGGCCGCCTGTGACGCGGTGGTCCTCGGGTGCACGCACTATCCGCTGGTCGCCGACGAGATCACCGCCCGGCTGCCGGACGGGGTCACGCTGTTCGACAGCGCCCCGGCGGTCGCCGCGCAGACGTTGCGCCGTATCGACGGCCTCGGACGCGACATCGGCGGCGGCGGCGCCGTGTCGGTGCTGCTCAGCGGGCGGCCCGGCCAATTGCCCGTGAGTGCGCACTCGTACCTGGCCGGTCGGGAGCTGCTCGCGCCTCCGGCGCCGGTGAGTCCTCGTGGCACCGACCTGGACCGGAACCGGTCACGGAGTCGACAGCGCACCTAGGCCGGCGGTGAGGACCCGGGCCACGGCGCGCAGGTCCTCGGCGCGCTCGCCCTGTCCGCGGAACCGGTCGATGTGGTTGGACGAGAACATCGCGGCCACCCACGCCGTCGCGCAGGAATCCAGGACGCGGGCGGGTGCGGTGAGCGGTGCACTCAACCGAAGCACCTCGACGGTGATGTCCTGCAGGTAGGCGCGCAGCGCCCGGAGATGGTCGCGTACGGCGGGGTGGGTGCCCGCCTCCCTCCAGACGATCTCGCGGATCGTGCGCCGGTCGCGCAGGTTGAGCGCGGTGTCGAGGTTGACGAGTGCGGCCGCCGGTTCACCTGTCACCGCCAGGCCGGTCACGTCGTCGATGGGGTCCGTGGGCAGGCGCTCGGAGATCAGTGTGGTGAGAATCGATTCCTTGGTGGGGAAGTAGTAGAAGATCAGGCCTTTCGGGACGCCGGCCCGGACCGCGATCGCGGCGGTCGGGGTGGCGTCGAAGCCCCGTGCGGCGATGAGTTCTTCGGCGGCATCGAGGATCCGCTTCCGGGTGTCACCGTCCACGCCCGCCGTTCGGCGCGGGCCGGACAATTCGAACACCTCCTCCGCCGGGGAGGCTCGTGGACCTCCCCGGTTCGGCTGTCGTGGTCAGTGATGCGGCGCCAGGCCGCCGCCGTGACCGATGTGCATGCGGGACCCTTCGGGGAGCGCTGCGACGGCGGTCAGCACGGTGAGGACCCCGCCGACCCAGGAGGTCCACGCGGCGCCTGTCATGTCGGCGTACCCGGTGACCCACGGTGCGATGAACATCAGGACGCCGAGCACGCCCATCGCCCAGACGACCATCTCGTTGGTGGGGGCCATCATGTTGACGAGGCCGGCGACGGCGACGAGGACACCGAGGACGATCATCGACCACCGGGCGGCGCTGTTCGTGTCGACCCAGATCGGTGAGAGCGCGACCACGGCGCCGATCACCACGGCGGCCCAGTCCTGCCATCGAGTCATAGCTGCGTTCATTTCCAGCCTCCTCTGCCGGAGTTGTCGCGTATGTCGGAGTTACCGCACATCTGTAGGTATAGACCTGATTGACCGGCCGATCAAGAGTGTCTGCGCAGGTGAACACCGTAGGGTCTTCCGACATGCACGAGGACGTGATGCGAGCTCTGGCCGAGGTCGCCGATGCAGACCAGGCCGCACAGTCGCGGCGGTTCTTCAAGACCGGGCCGGGGGAGTACGGCGAGGGCGACGTGTTTCTCGGGGTGCGCGTGCCCGCGACCAGGGCCGTGGTGAAGAGGTTCGCCGACCTCCCGCTGTCAGAGGTGAACGCGCTGCTCGACAGTCCGGTACACGAGCACCGGCTGGCCGGCCTGCTGATCGCCACCGGACGGTTCGAACGGGCGAGTGCGGTGCGAACCCGCGACGACGGACAGCGTGAGCGGATCGCGGACTTCTACCTGGATGCGGTACTCAGGGGCCGCGTGAACAACTGGGATCTCGTCGACGCCTCCGCGGAGCGGATCCTCGGCGGATGGTTGTACGACCGCCCGCGCGACCTGGTGTTCGAGCTCGGCGCGGACGAGGACCTGTGGCGGCGGCGGGTGGCGCTGCTGACCACGTTCGGGTTCATCCGGCGGGGCGACGCGTCCACGACGCTCGAGCTGGCGCCGCGGCTGCTCGGCGACCGCCGCGACCTCACGCAGAAGGCGCTGGGCTGGATGCTGCGTGAGGTCGGCAAGCGGGTCGACCGGGGACTGCTGACGGACTTTCTGGACGCCAATGCCGCCGAGATGGGCGCCACCGCGCTGGCGTACGCCACCGAGCACCTCGACGGCGCTGACCGGGCCCGTTACCGGGCGATCAGAACTCGATCTCGAGCCGGTCGGTGACCGGGCGGGCCTGGCAGCCGAGGATGTAGCCGGCGGCGATGTCCTCGGGGTCGAGGATGTCGCTGTGCTCCATCTCGACCTCGCCCTTGAGCACGGTGCAGGCGCAGGAGCCGCACTCGCCCTCCTGGCAGGAGTAGGGCACGTCCAGTCCCTTGGCCAGCATGATGTCGACGAGGGTCTGCTTGCGCGGCCAGCTCATCTCGTGGGTCTCGCCGTCGAGGGTGACGGAGACGGTCGCCGCGTCGGCGGCCTCCTCCTCGGTGACCTCCTCGAGTTCGACGTCCTGGAACGGGTCGCCGGCCAGCGAGTTGAACACCTCGGCGTGGACCTGGTTGCGCGGCACCCCGGCCTCGGCGAGCGCCTTGTGCACGGTGTCCATGAACGGGCCGGGCCCGCACATGAACGATTCGAACCCGCCGAACGGTGCGGCGAGGGTGGCGAACTGGTCCGGCGTCGGCAGCCCCTGCAGCGACTCGAGCCAGTGCACCACGGTCAGCCGGGTCGGGTACTGGGCGGCGAGGTCGCGCAGTTCGTCGCGGAAGATCACCGAGGACTCGTCCCGGTTGGCGTAGATCAGGACGACCTTGCCGCTGCCCTGGCTCAGCGCCGACTTGAGGATCGAGATCACCGGGGTGATGCCGCTGCCCGCGCCCCAGAGCAGGAAGTCGTGGTCGAGCGACTTCGGGGTGAAGACGCCTGTCGGGGGCAGCACCTCGATGGTGTCGCCGACCTTGACGTTGTCGCACAGCCAGTTGGAGCCGTAGCCGTCGACCGTCCGCTTCACGGTGACCTTCGGGTCCCCGTCGACGAAGGGCGAGCTCGCCAGCGAGTAGCAGCGCGCGACGGAGCCGGTCCGGTCGCTGGGGATGCGCAGCGTGAGGAACTGGCCGGGCTTGTACTCGAACCGGCTGCGCAGCTCCTCCGGGACCGCGAACACCAGCGAGCGCGCGTCCGACGTCTCTTCCACGACGCCCGACACGGTGAGCACAACCGACCTGGAGCTGTGCGGCATGTCAACTGTGGTCATCGTGGTCGATCCTCTCGGGGCTCTGCGGGGTGCAGGGTGCATGTACAGGGTACTTCGGTGGGGACACGTTCTGGAACGTGTTCTAGTTTTAAGGCTAGCAGACACCATCGAAGCAGCTGGATCGTAAATCGCGCCCCTCGGTTCCCGATAACCGGGACACCCTGGTGATCCCGCTGGACGGGATGCCCCGGATCAGGCCGATGTCCGGTGTTGGCGTTCGAGCTGGACCTGAAGTCCGGAGATCAGGGTGGAGACGCCGAACCGGTAGATGTCCCGGCCGTGGAGCTGATCGAGGTTCGTGGTTGCGCGGGCGACGACCTCGGGCAGGCCTGCCCGGTCCGGGATCTTGGGGTCCTGCGTCGACACCCCGCTGCGGCCGTAGAGGTACGTGTGGATGGTCGCGTACGCGCAGAAGACGTTGCGGTCGGTGAAGCCTGCGTCGTACAGGATCTCCATCACCAGCGCGACCAGGTGACGCTGCGACCGCAGCATCTGCTCGAGCAGCACCTCGCCCAGGCCGGGGTACGTGGACAGGCGCTCGTCGATCTGGTCGATCAGTGCCCGCAGTCGCTCGGTCCAGTCCGGACCCGGGTCGGGGGCTGCGATGCCGTCGAGCGCGGCGGAGGCAACCAGGTCGAGCAGCTCGTCCTTGTCGGACACGTAGTAGTAGGGCGCCATCGCCGAGACCCCGAGCTCGCGGGACAGCCGGCGCATGGAGAGCTTCTCGAGCCCGTCCTGGTGGATCACGCGCAGGGCCGCCTCCACGATCTCCTGCTCGGACAGGTTGCCGTGTGTCGAGCCTGATGTCCGCGAATCGGTGCCGGCATTGCGGCCGGACGGCCGACCCAAGATCACGGACTTGTCCGTCATCGTGTGCCTCATGACGCTCGGCGGGCGAATGGTGTCGATCCCGAACCCAAGTCTAGGTCGATTCGGCAGGGATAGGACCAGGTCGGGTGAATTGGGTGTGGATCGGCAGTGCGGCGAGGCCGTCGGCGAGGGTGGCGCTGCCCGATCGCAGCAGGTCGGTCAGTTCGAGGCTCTCGTCGGTGAGCCACTGCTCGTAGGCGGCCAGCGCGACCCCGAGGACCATCCAGCCGACGGTGCGGGGCAGGTGGTCGGTCGTCCGAAGTCCGGTGCGGGCGGCCACGTACTCGGCGATCACCTCCCGCCAGCCTGTGTACATGACCATCGAGTACGCCTGCAGGGCGGGCGCGTTGAGGATGACCTCCATCCGCTTGCGGTGCATCGGCGCCACGTCGGCCGGGAAGTTGTTGAACTCGAGCAGCGCTCGCGTCAGGCCCTCGGCGAGTGGGATGTCGCCGGGGAGCGTCGCGAGGTGGTCGCGCATGTCCGACAGGTGGGTGTCGAAGTTGCCCCACGGCACCGCGTTCTTGGACGGGAAGTAGCGGAAGAACGTGCGCCGTGCGATGCCCGCGGCCTCCGCGATCTGGTCGACGCTGGTCTCTTCGTAGCCGTGCTCGGCGAACAGTGCGAGTGCGATGTTGCTGATGCGGTCCTGGGTGGTCGACGGCTTGCGACCGAGCCGACCCGTCCCTGACCTGCGGGTGCGCGTCAATTTCTCCTCCGGTCTTTCATTCTGCACTCGATGCCATTATTGTGGTGAGCCGAGTCACAGCGAACAAGTGCTGGACCGGAACAACCCTGACACAGGAGGCAAGTCGATGTCCGATACTCGCGAGTCCGCAGTCAACGAGACCGAGCTCGTTCAGGAGTCCCTCGTGGAAGAGGTCTCGATCGACGGCATGTGCGGCGTGTACTGATCGTGGATCTCGACTCCGGGTGGATGCTGCACCCGCAGGTGGCGCTTCGCCCCGAACCTTTCGGGGCGTTGCTCTACCACTTCGGCACCAGGAAGCTGTCGTTCCTGAAGAACGTGACCATCGTCGGCATCGTCAAGTCGTTGACCGACCACCCCGACGCCCGCAGCGCGATCCGGGCGGCGGGTGTCGAGGACTCCGGCATCGACATCTACGCACGCGCCCTGGCCACCCTGGCCGAGTCGAAGATGATCGTGCCGGCGGCCGCGAGCTCAGCGGCCTGACCCTCCCCACAGTGCAGGCCCGTGCGCGACATCGCGACGCCCGCACACCCCACACTTCTTTCGTCTGACGAGGACACCGCCCATGACATCGGTTCTGGAACCACCCACCACGGTGACGCCCCCCGCAGCGCTCGCCCCGACGTCGACGCCTCCCGCTGTCGGTCGTCTCGTCGACCAGTTCGAGCTCGGCCTCGACGCCCCGATCTGCCTGACCTGGGAGCTGACGTACGCGTGCAACCTGTCGTGCGTGCACTGCCTGTCCTCGTCAGGCAAGCGCGACCCGCGTGAGCTGTCGACCGAGCAGTGCAAGGCGATCATCGACGAGCTGCAGAAGATGCAGGTCTTCTACGTCAACATCGGCGGCGGCGAACCGACGGTCCGCTCCGACTTCTGGGAACTCGTCGACTACGCCACCGACCACCAGGTGGGCGTCAAGTTCTCCACCAACGGCGTGAAGATAGACAAGAAGGTCGCCGCGCGCCTGGCCGCCTCCGACTACGTCGACGTGCAGATCTCCCTCGACGGCGCGACCGCGGAGGTCAACGACGCGGTCCGCGGCCCCGGCTCGTTCGCGATGGCGGTGCGGGCACTGGAGAACCTGGCCGAGGCCGGGTTCAAGGACGCGAAGATCTCCGTCGTCGTCACCCGTCAGAACGTGAGCCAGCTCGACGAGTTCAAGGCCCTCGCCGACAAGTACGGTGCGACGCTGCGCATCACCCGGCTGCGCCCGTCCGGACGCGCCGTGGACGTCTGGGATGACCTGCACCCGACGCACGAGCAGCAGCGCGAGCTCTACGACTGGCTGGTCGCCAACGGTGAGGGCGTGCTGACCGGTGATTCGTTCTTCCACCTGTCCGCGTTCGGCGGTGCCGACGGCGCCGGCGCGCTGCCCGGGCTGAACCTGTGCGGTGCGGGACGGGTGGTGTGCCTGATCGACCCGATCGGCGACGTCTACGCGTGCCCGTTTGCGATCCACGATCAGTTCCTCGCCGGAAACATCGTGGCGGACGGCGGCTTTCAGCAGGTGTGGCAGCACTCGGACCTGTTCGCGGAGCTGCGCTCCCCGCAGACCGCGGGGGCGTGCACCTCGTGCAACTTCTTCGATTCGTGCCGCGGCGGCTGCATGGCCGCGAAGTTCTTCACCGGCCTGCCGATGGATGGCCCGGATCCCGAATGCGTGCAGGGCTATGGGCAGTCCGCGCTGGAGGGTGACCGGAGCGTCCCCCAGTCCAGCCAGGACCACTCGCGGACCGGCAAGCGCGCCGAGCGTCGCACCCCGGCCGCGCCGGTGCCGCTGACCCTGCTGACGCGGCCGCCGGCCAAGATCTGTGACGAAAACCCCCTCGCGGGCTTGAACTGACTACCCGCACAGCGGGTGTGAATAGAGGATTTCAATGGCAAAGAATGCGTGGTTCGAGACCGTTGCCGAGGCGCAGCGCCGGGCGAAGAAGCAACTGCCGAAGCCGGTGTACATGGCGCTGGTCGCCGGCTCCGAGAAGGGCGTGACCACCTCCGACAACATCGACGCGTTCGCCGAGCTCGGGTTCGCGCCGCACGTTGCGGGGCTGTCGGACAAGCGTGAGCTCGCCACCACCGTGATGGGGCAGCCGCTGTCCTTCCCGGTGATGATCTCCCCGACCGGTGTGCAGGCTGTGCACCCCGACGGTGAGGTCGCCGTCGCCCGCGCGGCCGCCGCCCGCGGCATCGCGATGGGACTGAGCTCGTTCGCGAGCAAGTCCGTGGAGGAGGTCGTGGCGGCGAACCCGCAGACCTTCTTCCAGATGTACTGGGTCGGCACCCGCGACGAGCTGCTGCACCGGATGGAACGCGCGAAGAAGGCGGGCGCGACCGGGCTGATCATGACACTCGACTGGTCGTTCTCGATGGGCCGCGACTGGGGCTCCCCGGCGATCCCGGAGAAGATGGACTTCGCCGCCATGAAGGCGAACGCCCTGCAGGGCCTGCTGCACCCGAAGTGGCTCTCGCAGTTCGTCCGTTCGGGCGCGATCCCCGACCTGACCACCCCGAACCTCGCCCCCGCCGATGGTGGCCCTGCGCCGACGTTCTTCGGTGCGTACGGCCAGTGGATGGGCACCCCGCTGCCCACCTGGGAGGACGTCGCATGGCTGCGTGAGCAGTGGGACGGCCCGTTCATGCTCAAGGGCGTCATGCGGGTCGACGACGCCAAGCGCGCCGTCGACGCAGGCTGCACCGCCATCTCCGTCTCCAACCACGGCGGCAACAACCTCGACGGCACCCCCGCCCCGATCCGGGCGCTGCCCGCGATCGCCGAGGCCGTCGGCGAGCAGCTCGAGGTCGTCCTCGACGGCGGCATCCGCCGCGGCTCCGACGTCGTCAAGGCTCTCGCCCTCGGCGCCCGCGCCGTCATGATCGGCCGCGCGTACCTGTGGGGCCTGGCCGCCAACGGTCAGGCCGGCGTCGAGAATGTTCTCGACATCCTGCGCGGCGGCGTCGACTCCGCCGTTCTCGGCCTGGGGCACTCGAACATCGCGGACCTGTCCCCGGCCGATCTGGTCATCCCCGACGGATTCCGCCGCGACCTCGGGATCTAGGGTGTGTCTGCCCATCCACTGATCGGCGCTCCTGGCGCACAATCGCCATCCAGCTGCGTTGTCGTCGGCGCCGATACAACCCCGGTATCGGCTTCTCCTCCGCACAGGAGCGGAGCCCGCGGAGCGACTCCTACGTCTTGCCGGACGACGATTGTTTCGCCAGGTGCATCCGAGTGGGATGGGCAGACACCCCCCGGGCCCGAGATCGACACGATCGCGATCACCTCGAAGACCACCCTGGCCGGGCGCACCGCCCCGTCCCGGGTGGTCTTCGGGTCTCACGAGACGAATCTCGCTGTCGGCAGGTCGTTCTCGGCCCGGCACACCGACTACTACGCGGCCCGCGCTCGAGGGGGCTGCGGGGTGATCGTCACCGAGTGCGCCTCGGTGGTCGCCGACGACTGGCCGTACGAGCGGGCACCGCTGGCGTCCGAGTGCCTGCCGGGATGGCGGGAGGTCGTGGCGGCGTGCCGCCCTTACGGGACGCTCGTGCTCGCCGGCCTCGGGCACCGTGGGATGCAGGGATCGAGCGCGTACTCGCAGTCGGTGCTGTGGGGACCGTCTCCGGTCGCGGACGTCGTGACCCGGGAGCTGCCCGCGGAGATGAGCAGTCGTGAGATCGACTCGGTCGTGACGGGTTTCGCCGACGCCGCCGCGCTCGCGGTGGCCGCCGACCTGGACGGCGTCGAGCTCGATGCGGGACCGACCGCACTGCTGCGCCAGTTCCTGTCCCCGCTGACCAACTTCCGCGCCGACGCATACGGCACCGACCGTGCCCGACTGCTGCGTGAGGCGCTCGCCGCCGTCCGCGCGGTGCTCGGCCCGGACCGGATCCTCGCCCTGCGACTCAGCTGCGACGAACTCGCGCCATGGGGCGGCATCACCCCCGACGCCGCGGCCGAACACGTTCACGCGCTGGCAGATTCGATCGACCTGATCACCGTGGTCCGGGGTGGGCCGACAACCGCCACCCGCCACCGGCCGGACATACACACCCCGCCGATGTTCAACGTGGAACTGGCGCGCCGCATCCGCGAGGTCACTGCGGTGCCGGTCGTCCTGCAGGGCAGCGTGATCGACGCCCCGGCCGCGCAGCGCGCTCTCGACGACGGCGTCGCCGACCTGGTCGAGATGACCCGTGCGCAGATCGCCGACCCGGATCTCGTCTCCACGGTGCGCGCCGGTCGCACACCCCGTCCGTGTGTGCTGTGCAACCAGACCTGCCTGGTGTGCGATCCGCGCAATCCGGTCGTCACCTGCATCGGCAACCCGAACCTGGCCGAAGTGCACCTTCACGCTGCTGGACCGGACGAAGGTGTCCTTCGCCCGGGCGTTGCGGCGGACGCGAATGTCGCGCTGCGGGACGTGCTGGTGGTCGGTGGGGGTCCGGCGGGCCTCGAGGCGGCGCGGGTCCTCGCCGCCGCCGGACATCGGGTCCGGCTCGCCGAGCGCGCGCCCCGGCTCGGCGGCATGGTCGCTCGCATCGCGGTGGGCGAGCGGAAACGGCTGTCGGTGTTGACCGACTGGCTCGCAGACGAGTGCCGGCGCCTCGGCGTCCGTTTCGACGTGGGTCGGGAAGTGACTGCGCCGGAGATCGCGGCCGCGGGTGCGGTGGTACTCGCGACCGGCAGTGTCGCCGCGCCGTGGCCGGTGCCCGGGGACGGGAGCGTGCCCGTCTGCACCGCCCCCGACGTGCTGGAGGGGACGCGGCCGATCCCCGATGTCACGGACGGAGTCCTGGTCTGGGACCCGATCGGCGGACCGGTCGGAGTGGCGGTGGCCGAACTGCTGGCGGCACGGGGCGGGAGGGTCGGCGTGGTGACCCCGGATCCGGTGGTGGGTACCGAGTTGGGGCGCACCGGCGACCTCGCCGAAGCCAACGGACGTCTCCAGCGTGCCGGCGTCCACCGGCACCTGCGTTCCCGGATCGTCGGGATCGACGGTGGCCGGGTCGAACTCGAACACGCACACACGGGGGAGCGGACGACGATCGCTGCCGTCGCCGTGGTCGACTGCGGTCACCGACTCCCGGACGATGCGCTGGTGCGGAGCGCCGAGTCCCGCGTGGCGGGCGGCGGGACGCCGGGTGCCGGGTGGGTGGCCGCCGGAGACTGCGTGGCGCCCCGCACCGTCGCCGAGGCCGTCCGCGAGGGGCGGGCAGCGGCCCTTGATCTCGTCGCTCGGTGGGCGCCGTGACGTATCCGACGCTGCTGTCGCCGCTCACGATCGGGCCTCGGACGGTGCGGAACCGTGTCGTGTTCACCGCGCACCTGACGAACGCCGCCGTCGACGGACTGCCCACCGAGCAGCACGCCGCCTACTACGCGGCCCGTGCGCAGGGCGGTGCGGGGCTGATCGTCACCGAGGAACACTGCGTCCACCCGACGGACTGGCCGTACGAAAAGGTGATCCACGGCCACCGGCCCGAGGTGGTGCCGGGGTACCGGAGAATCACCGACGCGGTACATGCGCACGGCTCGGTGATCCTCGCGCAGCTCAACCACAACGGCGGCCAGGGTTCCGGCATGTACTCCCGTCGGCCGCTGTGGGCGCCGAGCCCGATCCCCGATGCGCTGTTCCGGGAGGTGCCGCGGGCCGTGGACGCCGCCGACATCGCAGAACTCGTCGCGAGCTTCGCGCGCGTGGCAACGCACTGCCGCGCCGGGGGATTCGACGGGGTCGAGATCCAGGCGTCGCAGTCGTCGATCCTGCGGGCATTCCTGTCGCCACAGGCGAACCGGCGCACCGACGACTACGGCGGGGCCCTCGCCGGCCGGGCCAGGCTGCTGCTCGAGGTGATCGCCGCCGTGCGGTCCGCGCTCGGGCCCGACCTGATGCTGGGGGTCCGCCTGACCGGAGAGGAGTCGATCTCCAACGGGATCCACCTCGACGAGGCGGTCGCGGTCGCCCGCATGATCGAGGCGACCGGCCACGTCGACTACCTCAACACCTCGATCGGGATGGCCACCGAGACACTGCACCTGATCGAGGGCTCGATGGCCGTGCCCCGGGGCTACGCACTGTTCATTCCCAACGCGATTCGCGGGGCGGTGTCCCTCCCGGTGGTCGGCGTCGGGCGGTTCACCGGACCCGGACAGGCGGAGGAGGCACTCGCCGAGGGGCACTGCGATCTGGTCGGGGTGGTCCGCGGGCAGATCGCGGACCCCGACTTCGCCGCCAAGGCCGCCGCCGGTCACGCCGACGACATTCGCGCCTGCCTGGGCTGCAACCAGGAGTGCATAGGGCGGGTCGGACTGAACCGGTGGCTCGGGTGCGTCGAAAATCCTGCCGCGGGGCGGGAATCGGTGCCGCTCCCGATGCCGCGACGGCGCGGCCGGGATGTCGTGGTCGTCGGCGGGGGCCCGGCCGGACTGCAGGCCGCGGCGACCGCCGCGCAGCGGGGCCACACGGTGACCCTGTACGAACGGTCCGAGCAGCTCGGGGGTCAGGTGTGCACCGCCGCCCTGGCCGCGGGCCGCGGTGAGTTCGGGGAGTTGGCCGCGAATCTCGAGCGTGAGTGCAGGCGGTCCGGCGTCTCGGTGCACACGGGTGTCGACGTCGACGCGGACCTCGTTCGCCGGCTGCGGCCCGACGCGGTGATCGTCGCGACCGGGGCGCGGCCGTCGCGTCCGGCGTGGGCGGGCGACAGCGTCCGCGTGGTCGACGTGCGCGACGTCCTCGAGGGGGACGCCTCCCCGATGGGGCGGGTTCTGGTGTTCGACGAGTTGGGATTTCATCAGGGCACCTCCGTCGCGGAGACTCTCGCCGCCAAGGGCGCTGCGGTCACGATCGCGACCCCCGCGATGGTCGTCGGACAGGACCTGGGGCTCACCCTCGACATGGAGGGCTGGCAGCGGCGCGCACACGCGTCCGGCATCACCGAATGGACCGATGTGGTGCCGACAGCGGTCACCGACACGGGATCCGCTGTGCTGGTACACCTACTGCACCATCCCACGGGGGCAGTCGAGGAGCGCGAGTTCGATGCCGTCGTCTGCTCGGTGCATCAACGGTCTGTGGACGGATTGTGGAAGGAACTGTCCGGCAGTGCATTCGAAATACACCGAATCGGCGATGCGCTGTCGCCCCGGCGTGCGAACTCGGCGGTGATCGAGGGGCATCGTGTCGCCTCCTCCCTGTGACCGCCGCGCCGTTCGGGAACCGCCGGCAGGTGTCAGATACCGGTTTCGAGGTCGCCGGGCAGCAGGAGCTGCGGCGCCTGCGTGAACGTCCAGGCGTCGTCGGTGCGGGTGAGCACCCACACCAGGTCGTAGCGGTCCTCCGGCCACGGGTCGGGAATGTCGGCGTCGACGTCGCCGAGTGCGGCGACGATGTCGGGAAGGTACTCGCGTTGCCACGACACCAGTACCGGTCCCGGGGTGCGGCGAAGTCTCTTGGCCAGTGCCTTGACGTCGGCGCGGCGGTGCTCGGTGTCGACGTCGAGACCGAGGCGGGCGGCGAGTGGCGTCAGGGTTTGTAGTGAGCGTCTGCTGCCGCCCTTGCGGCTCGGGGTGGAGGCGAACAGCGCGCGCGGCCGGGCGAGCGGGCCCGCCGGTTCGCCATGGTCCGGCGCGAACAGCCCGGCCAGCGCGGTGGCGCGGCGCCAGCCGGCCTCGGTCAGTGACTCGTCGCAACGGTCGCCGTCGTCGTCGACGCCGTACGGAGGTCCGCTCTCGGGTGGGCGTTCGGCGTGCCGGATGAGCATGATCACCGTGGTGACGGTCTCCGCATTCTCGGCCATGGGCCCATTCTCGCGCTGCTGGTCATCGACGTGCCGTAACCGGTCACCGCGGCGTGGCCGAGCTTCGCTGCAGCAGACCCCAACTGAACTGCGCCTCGCATGCGGTGCCGTCCGCCACGGTGAACTCGGCGGTGGCGTGGCTGGGCACCTGACCGGCCGCCGTCCGGAACCGGACGGGCGCCGCAGCACGTTCCAGGTCGTCGATGGTCACCATCCAGGGGCGCAGGTCGGCGAGGCCGGTGATCGCGGGCGCGTCGGCGTCGGCGGCGCGGGCCAGTCGCTCGTCGATCACCTCGCCTCCGGGACCGAAGGTGACCTGGAATTGCAGGCCCGGCCACAGCGGCGTGTCCCAGCATTCGACGGCCAGGGTCGTGCCGAGGGAAGTGGGGCGCTCGCTGGTCGTGTCGGGTCGGCCGAGGGCCAGCCGGTATCGGCTGATGCCGTCGGGGAAGTTGCTGCGGAGGCCGCGCTGCCACTGGGCGTGGGCGGCTCTGGCATCGGTCCCGCTCTTGCCGAGGGTCTTCAGGGCCGCGTCGACCAGCGACGGTTGGTGGTCGTCCATTCGGCGAAGCAGCATCAGCTCGAAGTTGACCACGCCAAATCCCTTGAGCGGCATTCGGTCCAGAGTCATCGGTCCTCCTCGGGGTCGACCGGGGTGAGACCGACAGTAGCAATCCCGGACGTGTGATCCCCGTTAGTGGCCAGTTCCTCTGCAGGCGGCGGGTGCCGGTCGGCCAGACAATGAACCGGATTGGCAGATCCGACTTTTGGATGGAATGAGCTGGACCTTCGTCACCTGGGTTGACCACGGAATGACCGAGGCCGAGGTGGCCGACCCGTGGGGCGTCGCGCTCGGGGTCCGCCGGCATCGCTGGGAGTGTGTCCGGGTGGTTGTGTCCACTGTGGCTACGGCACGTCGCCGTCGCCGGCCCCATCCACGTCGCGCTCCCATCGCCGTCGATGCTCACGCACCTCGGCGTCGCGGCGGGCGCGGTGGTGCGCCAGCGCTGCAGCGAGGATGTCGTCGAGGTGGTGGCGTTGATTGACCCGCGGTGTGCGGGTGGGGTCGATGTGCGGTGGTGGGATCCACTCGGTACGGCCGGCATTGCTGGTGGCTGCACTTGTGGTTCGGTGGGTGGGTTCTGTCATCGTGTGGCCGGTGATGTCGGTCCTGCCGGCGTCGCCGGTGCGGTCGAGGGTTGCCGCCGCGGTGCAGGTCTGCCAGCCGCCGGGGCCGTCGTGGACGAGGGCGTGGCAGTGATCGCACGCGAGATCGAGAGCGTCGATGTCGGTGCGGCCGCCCTTGTTCCATTCGGTCAGGTGATGCACGGCGGTCATCGACGCCGGTGCGTCGCAGCCCGGCCGCGTGCAGCCACGCGAGGCGGCGATCAGCGCCAACCGCTGATCAGCCGATGCCAGACGCTTCGACCGACCGAGGTGCAGCGGCCGGCCGTTGTGATCGAAGAGCGCGAGCACCGGATGTGCCTTCTCGGCCATTCGGAGCGCATCACGGATCGGGCCCAGGCCGCCGGTGGCGGTGGTGGCCACCCCGGATGCTTCCTCGACCTGCCGCACAGACATCGTCAGGATCGCCGTGACGGGCAGTCCCCGATGACTACCCAACACCCCGGACGAGAGCAGGTGCCGTAGGGCGACTTTCAGTGCGTCGTGGTTGCGTTGCACGGCGGTGCGGGTGTCGCGGGCGGCGGCGTTCGCCAGCGCTGTTCGATCGAGGGTGTCGGATTCGATGTCACCGCAGGGCGATTCGGGATCGTCGGGATTGTTCATGCCGGGGCGGGCGAGTTTCGCGAGGACCGGATCCAACAACGCCTTCGTCTCCGGATCCAACAGCCCCGAGATCGGTGTCATGAAATCGGTGCCCTGCTTCCCGATGCGCAGACCCCGACGGCGTCGGCGGTCCTTCTCGTCCGGACCGTCACCATCTGGGTTCAGGTACGCGAGCAGGTGGATTCCGACCTTCGTGACGTCTTCGGGTGGCATGGTTCGGGCGGCGTCGGCCAGGATCTTCTCCGCCACCGCGATCTCGTCGGCGCCGGTGCCGTGGGGGACCTTGCGCATGGTTTTCGCGATCGCTGCGACATGATCCGGGCCGACGACACCCTCCCGCACGGCGTGCGCGGTGACCGGTAGAACCGCATCCATCGGGTCGCCGCCGATCGTGTGCCAGGTCCCGACCTTGTTCGCGCCCTTGACTCGTCGGGCGGCGTCGGCGCCGGAGATCCGCAGGGTCTGGGTGAGGAATTCGCTCACGGATCGGCAGTGCCGGTTTCCAGGGATCGACCGCTCCACCGTCTCGACGATCAACCGGTGTCCGACCGCGGATGCCTTCCTCAGCGTCACTTCCATCCGCTGCAGCGTGTCGATGACCTCACTGTCGGTGAGTCCGGTCAGCGGGTCGGCAAGCAGGCCGTCGATGGCGACGGCGAGCGCTGTCAGGTGTTCGTCCATCTGCTCGTCACCCCCCGTGATTCGAACTGATGTTCTAACAATAGTGGAAAGCGGCGCTCCGCACCAGGCTTTCCGTGAAGCGAGGGCGGTTGGGGGTGACGTGGTGTTCGTGGACGTCGGGTGTCCTTGGGATCGTTGGGCGGGCGTCCCTCTCGCCGCGGCATATCTGTTCAAGGACGGTCGTGGGGTTGCGCCACAACTGTTTTGCGACTTGCCGATAGGGCCGCGGCATGTCGACGCGAATCTGGCTTCCCTACATGGTGGAGCGGCGTCGTGTTCGAACCGACGGGTCCCAGCGTGCCGTAGGAGACCGTGGGGATGGCTCGGCAGCTTCCTGCCACCCATCCGGCCGGGGGGTGGCTTTAAGAGGGTTCTGCCTCTCCACGGTCTCCGTTCGCTGCCTGGCTCAACACAGGAACGCCACCCTTCCCTGGCGGCCGGAGGTCGGAATGCCGACAGCGGATACCCCGTCCACTGCACGGAAGGCACACGCCACGGTGATCGTGATCGGTATCGACCCGCACAACCACCCGAATCAAGACCGAACTCGCCGCCAGCGGCACCACACTCCTGAAGATCCCCGGCGTCGGCACCGTCACCGCGGCCCGGATCCTCGCCCGCACCGGAAATCCCACCCGGTTCGCGAACGAGGCCGCATTCGCGAACTACAGCGGCACCGCACCCATCGAGGTCGCCAGCGCCGACAAGCAACGCCACCGTCTCTCCCGGTACGGGGATCGCACCCTGAAATCGGCGATCCACATCGTCGCCGTCACCCAGGCCAGAACACCAAGCAGCGACGGATACGTCTACCACCAACGCAAGATGGCCGAAGGCAAAACCTCACGTGAGGCGATGCGCTGCCTCAAACGGCAAGTGGCAAAACGGCTGTGGCGAACCATGCGCGACGACCATGTTGGCAATCGAGTCGCCGGGATGTCCGCATCCGCGTAAGCGGCGGCCGCCATCCGATCTTGAATGTCGTGGTGTCCAGCCGCCCGTCAGCGACTGCACAGGTATCGACTACTTTCGAACGATGCGTCGACCTTTGGCCGTCCTCGGAGTGGCAGTTGGCCTGGCCCTATACGTCGCGGCCTTCTTCGTGACTGCGCCATCTCCGCTCTGTTCCGGCCATCGGTTTCCTCCGTGGCCGGAGTTCGGTTGGACCGCCTACGGTTACACCACCGACTTCACGCGAGCCTGGTCACCTGTCGTGAGCGCAAACTGCCGACTGGTGTACGTGGATGAGCATGAAGCCTCGGCGTTCCTGATCGACTGGCCGGCCAACCTGGTGGCACTAGCAGGGCTCTTCGTCATGGCCATCTCAGCGCTGGTTTGGTTCCGCTCGCGCCGCGCCGCAGTCTAGAAGGTGAAGGCCAGGAACGGTGCGGGTCGACGCTTCCCTCGTCGACCCGCACCGAGACTACGGGCCGGTGTTCGAATGCTCCTGGGGTTGACAGGACATGCACAGGAACCTTTGGGTGCCCGGATTCGGGTTGGTTGCCGGGCCCGCTGCCGTGCCGGTGTCGATGGAGGCAGGTTCTACGATTTCGGGCATGACTGCCGTCCCTCCGTCCACCTCCCTCGCCGTGGCAACGTGGCCGGATGTCGCCGCTCGTCCGGCGTCCATCGCGGTGCCTGTCGGGTCGCTCGAGCAGCACGGCCCACACCTGCCTCTCGACACCGACACGCGGATCGCGACCGCGGTGGCCGCGGCGCTGCCGGGATTCGACCTCGCGCCCGCGATCGCGTACGGCGCCAGCGGAGAGCACGAGGGATTCGCCGGAACCGTGTCCCTCGGTAGTGAGGCGTTGCGGAATCTGGTCGTCGAGTACGGCCGTTCGGCGTGTCGCTGGACCCCGCGCCTGCTGTTCGTCAACGGGCACGGAGGGAACGCGCCCGCCCTCGCGGACGCAGTGGCCCTTCTGCGGTACGAAGGCCGGGACGTGGCCTGGCTGCCGTGTGCCGTACCGAGCGCCGACGCCCATGCCGGGCACACCGAAACAGCGCTGTTGCTGCACCTTTCGCCGGACGTGGTGCGCACGGACAGGATCGAGGCAGGCGATCTGCGGCCGATCGCGGAACTGATGCCCGACCTCCGGGCCGGGGGTGTCGCGGCGGTCAGCGCGAACGGGGTGCTCGGCGACCCGACCGCCGCCGACGCGGAGGAGGGGGCCCGACTGTTCGACCGGATGTGCGAGCTCGCGACTGCGGCGGTGAGTCGGTGGCAGCCGGATGTCCGCGGGATGTTGCGGTGAGGCCAGATCCGAATACGATCGCCTGATGCGTCAAGCTCGACTGCCCGACGGATTCGGGGTGCGACTCGATCCGACGGTGCGCGCCTTCTCCGACGGACGAGTTCTGATCGGGGGATCGCCGACCCGGATGCTCAAACTCGCGCCGACCGCCGCCGCGATGATCGGGGACGGCTACCTGAAGGTGGTCGACCAGCAGTCCGCTGCGGTCGCCCGGCACCTGCTCGACTCCGGTGTGGCGAACCCGCGCCCGATGAGCTCGCCGCCCAGTCACGACGTCACCGTCGTCGTCCCGGTCAAGGACAACATGGTCGGGCTCAACCGGCTGCTCCCGGCGCTGCACGGCCTGACCGTCATCGTCGTCGACGACGGGTCGGCCGAGCCGATCACCCCGCCTCCCGTCCGGGGCCGCGGCGAGGTCCGGGTGCTCCGGCACCCGGAATCGCGTGGACCTGCCGCCGCCCGCAACACCGGGATGGAGGCCGCGACAACCGAGTTCGTCGCGTTCCTCGATTCGGACGTCGTGCCGCGGACCGGCTGGCTCGATGCGATGCTCGGGCACTTCAGCGACCCCGCCGTCGCGATGGTCGCGCCACGGATCGTCGCCCTCGAACCGAACGGGGGAGCGCTCGCCCGATACGAGCACGCCCGGTCCTCGCTGGACCTCGGTCGCAAGGAGGCGCCGGTGCGGGCGGGCAGTGCGGTGTCGTACGTGCCGAGTGCGGCGATGCTGGTGCGGCGGCGGGCTCTCGACGAGTGCGGTGGCTTCGACGAGGCCATGCATGTCGCCGAGGACGTCGACCTGTGCTGGCGGCTGCACGAGGCGGGCTGGCGGTTGCGGTACGAGCCCATCTCGCACGTCGCGCACGACCATCGGGTGTCGTTCCGGAAATGGTTCGGCCGCAAGATGTTCTACGGAACGGGTGCGGCGCCGCTGGCGTCCCGGCATCGCGGGCTGGTGCCGCCCCTGGCCATGTCGTGGTGGACGCTCGCCGCCTGGCTGCTCGCCGCCACCGGAACCCGCATCGGGGTGGTCGGGGCCCTCGCCACCCAGGTGGTGACGGTGCGTCGGCTGCGCCGTACGTTCGGTGAACTCGACCAGCCGACCCGGATCGCCACCGTTCTCGCGATTCAGGGCATGGCCGGCGGGGCCTGGCAACTCGCGTCCGCGGTGTGCCGGCACTACTGGCCGGTGACGGTGCTCGCCGCGATCTGCTCACGGCGTGTGCGCAGGGCGGTGGTTGCGATCGCGGTGGCCGAGGGCGTGGCGGACTGGTGGACCCACCGCGAACCGGGCGGACTCGGTCCGGTGCGGCACGTCGTCTACAAGCGGCTCGACGACCTCGCCTACGGGGCGGGCCTGTGGCGGGGCGCGATCACGCACCGCAGCCTCGCCGCCCTGACTCCACGCCTGACCCGGTGACACCGGGGCCGGTTCCGGGCGCCGATGTGATCGTGGTCGGAGCCGGTTCCGCCGGCTGCGTCGTGGCCGCCCGGTTGAGCGAGAATCCCGACCGGACCGTGACGCTGGTCGAGGCGGGGGCGGTCGCCGGCCCGCCCGGGCCGCTCGGGGTGCTGCCGGTCGGGCCGGACAGCGATGTCGTCTGGCGGTACCCGGCGCAGCTGCGCGACCGGATCGGCGAACCGCTCACCACCCTCGCGCGGGGTCGGGTGCTGGGCGGGTCCGGCGCCGTCAACGGCGGCTACTTCCTCCGCGGCACCGCCGCAGACTTCGATCGCTGGCCGTCGTCGTGGTCGTACGAGCGGGTGCTGCCCTACTTTCGCAGACTCGAGTCGGACCCGTTCGGGGACCGCCGCTGGCACGGTGACCACGGCCCGATCCCCGTCGTCCGCACCGCTCCCGGCGATCTGCATCCGGTCAGCGCGGCGTTCCTCGAGGGTGCCACCCGGGCCGGCTTCGGGTACCGCGCGGACCTCAACGAACCGGACGCCGCAGGCGTCGGGCCGGTGCCGTTGAACGCGCGCGACGGCCGGCGGGTGAGCACTGCAACGGCCTATCTGTCGCCGCACCTGGGCCGGCCGAACCTGCGGGTGCTCACCGGGGCGTCGGCCCGCAGGGTGCTGCTGTCGGGCGTGCGGGCGGCGGGCGTCGAGGTCGAAGCGGCGGGTCGCCTGGAGGTGCTGCGGGGCGACACCGTGGTGGTGTGCGCGGGTGCCGTCGGTACACCACACCTGTTGATGCACTCCGGAATCGGCCCCGCGCAGCATCTTTCGGACATCGGGGTGCGAGTGTCCGTCGACCGGCCGGGTGTCGGTCAGGGGTTCGAGGACCATCCGGAGGTGACGGTCGGCTACCGGCCGGTGACGGCACTGCCGCACCGCCCCGACCGGGCGATCCTGGAGGTGGTTCTCGAAGCGGAGGACGTCGAGCTTCGTCCCTACACCGCGCCGTTCGGCCGCTCGATTCCCGGCGTGGACGACCCGCTCGGCCGGATCGGGGTGGCGCTGATGCGGCCGCGCAGCCGCGGAGAGATCGTGCTGCGGTCCGCCGAGCCCGCGGACCCGCCGCTCGTGCGGTACCGCTACCTGAGCGACGGCGCCGATCGCCGCGCGCTGCGTGCCGGGCTGGACCTGGCCCGGGACCTGGTGGCCGGTCCGCCCTTCGCCGAGCTGACGGCTCCGCCCGCGCGCGGAGCCCTCACGCTCGAGGACCTCGGCACGTCGATGCACCTGTCGGGCAGCTGTGCGATGGGCTCCCCGGACGATCCCCACGCGGTCGTGGACGAGCGATGCCGGGTGATCGGGGTGGAGGGGCTGTGGCTGGGCGACGGCTCGGTGATGCCGTCGCTGCCGTCACGGGGGCCGCACGCGACCACCGTCATGATCGGGGAGCGGGTCGCGGAGTTCGTCGCCGCCGTCCTGGACGGCTGACCAGTACTTCTGTCGTCGCCGGTCGGGGCCGACACGCGACCGGGTTCGTGTGACTGGCGTTACAGTGGGGGTACCAGCCTCGACGGAGGGACTTCCTTGAGCACCACCGCGCGCAGCAACCCCTGGGTGGCCGTTCGACCGGGCGACGACGTCGCGCAACTCGCCCGCACCGTGTCCTCCGCGCACCGCTCGTTCATGGCGGGTGCGGCCCCGCAGACGGACGATCCCGAGGACGAACCGCTGGTGCGGCCGGTGGTGTTCGATTCCTGGCTGCGCAGCCGCAATCGTGGTGTGAACCCCGAGACCGTCGGCGAGGGCGGCGATCTCGACGGAGTCGAACTCGAGAGTTACCGTGCCGCCCACCCGATGGCACTGGTTCGGCCGGTCGTGCGCAGGCTGCTGGTCGACGACGCGGCCGACACCGGACTGCTCGTGGCGATCAGCGACGCCGACGGCCGGCTGCTGTGGGTCGAGGGGGACTCGGCGGCGAAGGACCGCGCTGTCGCGATGCACTTCGTGGAGGGCGCCGACTGGAGTGAGGACCGCGTCGGCACCAACGCCCCGGGCACCGCGCTCGCAGTCGACCAGTGCGTGCAGATCTTCGGGGCCGAGCATTTCAGCGCCGCCGTGCACGACTGGAGTTGTTCGGCGGCCCCCGTGCACGACCCGATGAGCGGGCAGATCCTCGGGGCCATCGACATCACGGGCGGTCACCGGGTCGCCGAGCCGCAGGTGCTCGCGTTGGTGCGGGCGACGGTCGCGGCCGCGGAGGCCGAGTTGCGGTTGCACCTGCTGAACTCGCCGCGGTTGCTCGGCACCGCGGTGCCTCGGCTGGCGGTACTCGGGTCGGAGCGGCCCACCCTGGTCCGGGACGGCGAGCGGATCCCGCTCTCGCGTCGGCACGCCGAGATCCTGCTGCTGCTCGCCGACCGCCCCGAGGGTCTGTCGGGCGATCAGCTGGCGATCCTGCTCGACGAGTCCGAACTCGACGCCGTCACCATCCGCGCCGAGATGTCCCGGCTTCGCAAGGTGTTCGGCGCGGATGGCCTCGGGTCGCGGCCGTACCGGCTGCTGGCAGACCTGGGTACCGATGTCGGTGACGTGCGGCGCGCGCTCGAACGCGGAGACGCGGCCGCGGCACTGGCGGCCTACCGCGGCCCGGTGCTCCCCGGGTCGGTTGCGCCGGGGGTCGACGAGATTCGCGAACAGCTGCGGGTCCGCATGCAGGCGGCGCTGCTTCGGGCCGGCGACCAGTCCCTCCTCGCACGCTGGACCGCCACGGCCGACGGTCGCGAGGATTCGACGGCGTGGGCGGCGTATCTCTCGTCCATCGACCCGAAGTCTCCGATGTACGACCAGGTCAGAGCGCGTATCGCGATCCTCGACGAGCAGTTGGGCCGATGACGGCTGTGTGCGCAACGTAGTTGCAACCCCCACCCTCGTAGTGTCCTGGATCACAGCAACGACCTCACGCAGCAGTGACGGATACCAGAGGAGTTTCGATGACCGTGTACGCCCGCCCGGGTTCGCCCGACGCGCTCATGTCCTTCCAGTCCCGCTACGAGAACTACATCGGCGGGCAGTGGGTTCCTCCGGTCAAGGGGCAGTACTTCGAGAACACCACGCCGGTCACCGGCCAGCCGTTCTGTGAGATCGCGCGCGGCACCGCCGAGGACATCGAGCTCGCGCTCGACGCCGCCCACGCCGCCGCCCCGGCCTGGGGCAAGACCTCCGTTGCCGAGCGCGCGGTGATCCTCAACAAGATCGCCGACCGCATCGAGGAGAACCTCGAGTCGATCGCCCTCGCCGAGTCCTGGGACAACGGCAAGCCGATCCGCGAGACCCTCAACGCGGACATCCCGCTCGCCGTCGACCACTTCCGCTACTTCGCGGGAGCCATTCGCGCGCAGGAGGGTTCGCTGTCGGAGATCAACTCCGACACCGTCGCCTACCACTTCCACGAGCCGCTCGGCGTCGTCGGACAGATCATCCCGTGGAACTTCCCGATCCTGATGGCCGTGTGGAAGCTCGCCCCCGCGCTGGCTGCAGGCAACGCGGTGGTCCTCAAGCCGGCCGAGCAGACCCCGGCGTCGATCCTGTACCTGTTCAGCATCATCGGCGACCTGCTGCCGCCGGGTGTGGTCAACATCGTCAACGGCTTCGGCACCGAGGCGGGCAAGCCGCTCGCGTCCAGCCCGCGGATCAAGAAGATCGCCTTCACCGGTGAGACGACCACCGGCCGGCTGATCATGCAGTACGCGTCGCAGAACCTGATCCCGGTCACCCTCGAACTCGGCGGCAAGAGCCCGAACATCTTCTTCTCGGACGTCCTCGCCGCGAACGACGACTACCAGGACAAGGCCCTCGAGGGGTTCACGATGTTCGCGCTGAACCAGGGCGAGGTGTGCACCTGCCCGTCCCGGTCGCTGATCCAGGAGGACATCTTCGACGAGTTCCTGGCGATGGCCGCGATCCGCACCAAGGCGGTCCGGCAGGGCGACCCGCTCGACACCGACACGATGATCGGCGCGCAGGCGTCCAACGACCAGTTCGAGAAGATCCTGTCGTACATCGAGATCGGCAAGTCGGAGGGTGCGAAGCTGATCACCGGCGGTGAGCGTGCCGACCTCGGCGGCGACCTGGCCGGTGGCTACTACATCCAGCCGACGGTCTTCACCGGCAACAACAAGATGCGGATCTTCCAGGAGGAGATCTTCGGACCGGTGGTGTCGGTGACCTCCTTCAAGGACTACGACGAGGCCATCTCGATCGCCAACGACACCCTCTACGGTCTCGGTGCCGGTGTGTGGTCCCGGGACGGCGGAGTCGCCTACCGCGCGGGCCGTGACATCCAGGCGGGCCGGGTGTGGACGAACACGTATCACCAGTACCCGGCGCACGCCGCGTTCGGTGGCTACAAGCAGTCCGGCATCGGCCGCGAGAACCACCACATGATGCTCGATCACTACCAGCAGACCAAGAACCTGCTGGTGAGCTACGCCCCCAAGGCGCAGGGCTTCTTCTGATCCCCTCGGTCAGAAGAGTGCGCGGCGCCCGCCGATCCACCCCCTCGTCGGCGGGCGCCGCGTTTTCCACACCTCCACGAATTCGGTTGAATCCCCAGTCATCGAACCCAGTCACACGTTCCGGACGGAGACCACGATGGTCGACACGATGAAGGCAGCGGTTGTTCACGAGTTCGGCAAGCCCCTGGTCGTCGAAGAGCTTCCGATACCGCGACCCGGACCGAACCAGGCGCTGGTCAAAGTCGAGACCAGCGGGGTGTGTCACACCGATCTGCACGCGGCAGAAGGGGATTGGCCGGTCAAGCCGAGCCCCCCGTTCGTGCCGGGACACGAGGGCGTGGGAACCGTCGTCGAGCTTGGTGACGGGGTCACCGAACTTGCGGTCGGGCAGCGGGTCGGCAACGCCTGGCTGTGGTCGGCGTGCATGGAGTGCCGGTACTGCCGCACCGGCTGGGAGACGTTGTGCGAGAAGCAGGTCAACGGCGGCTACTCGGTGAACGGCTCCTTCGCCGAGTACATGCTGGTCGACTCTCGCTTCGCGGCCCGCATCCCGGACGGGGCGGATCTGGTCGAGGTGGCGCCCGTGCTGTGCGCCGGGGTCACCGTCTACAAGGGCATCAAGGTCGCCGACGTGGTGCCGGGGGAGTGGATCACGATCTCCGGCATCGGCGGCCTCGGTCACGTCGCCGTCCAGTACGCGACGGCAATGGGACTCCGCGTCGCCGCGGTCGACGTCTCCGACGACAAACTCGACCTCGCGCGCAGCTTCGGCGCGGAGGTGTTGGTCAACGCGGCGAAGGATGATCCGGTCGCGAAGATCCAGGAGGCCACCGGTGGCACCGACGGTGTGCTGGTGACCGCCGTGCACCCGAAGGCGTTCGGTCAGGCCATCGGCATGGCCCGCCGCGGCGGCACCATCGCGTTCAACGGCCTGCCGCCGGGTGACTTCCCGGCCCCGATCTTCGACACCGTGCTCAAGGGGCTGACGATTCGCGGGTCGATCGTGGGTACCCGGCAGGACATGGTCGAGGCGCTGGACTTCTACTCCCGGGGCAAGATCCGCCCGACGGTGCACACTCGACGGCTCGACGAGATCAACGACGTCTTCGACGAACTGCGGGCCGGCACCGTCGACGGCCGCGTCGTCCTCGACTTCAGGTGAACGGGAACAACGGGTGAGAGGGGACCGTCGGTGAGCGATGGGTTGTCGGTGGGAGCGGTGCCGCGGATCGTCGCGACGGTGGCGGCGGCCGACCTGCTGCGCAGGCTCGCGCCGATCCACGGTGCGCTGATGATGCACCAGTCCGGCGGATGCTGCGACGGCTCCGCCCCGATGTGCTACCCCGGAGGGGAGTTCATCGTCGGTGACCGCGACGTCCTGGTCGGGGTGCTGGACCTGCGTCTGGGTGTCGGGCAGCTCCCCACCGATCTTCCCTCCGGTGTCGATGCGGTGCCGGTGTGGATCTCGGGGCCTCAGTTCGAGCTGTGGAAGCACACCCAGCTGGTGATCGACGCCGTTCCCGGTCGCGGTTCCGGCTTCAGTCTCGAATCGCCCGAGGGCCTGCGGTTTCTCAGCCGCGGTAGAGCATTCGCCGACGACGAGGTCGTCGTGCTGGAAACCGACGAGCCGATCACCGGCGAGCAGTGGGAGGCCGGTCGGCGGCCGCTCCCGCCGTCGGTGCCGCAGATCGTTGCGGAGGCGGCGGACGCCTGTCCAGTCCCTCGGCGCTAGCAGCGTCCGGGGGGTGACCGAACCCGCCTCAGGGCACCGAACGACACGACCCGGCGGGATTCTCTCTCGCCTTTTCGGGACAGTGGCCTGGGTCACGAGTCCGACCTGTACAGTCCGATGAACTGGACGGTTGTACAGGAAGGATCTTCGTGCGCGCGCTACTGATCGCTGCACTCACGGCATTGACTCTCGGTGCGGCGCCGCTGGGCGGCGTCCCGCTCGCCGACGCGGCGCCGGCGGTGAACGGCTGGACGCTGCCGCAACTGACGGTCGAGGGGCGAGTGATCAAGGACGTCGAGGGGCGGACGGTGCTGCTCCGCGGGGTGAACGTCAACCAGCTCAACGACTACGCCGACAACGGCACCGGGCTGCCCACCGTGATGCCGCTGGAGCGAAACGATTTCGCGCGAATGGCCGCGATGGGATTCAACGTGGTCCGGCTCAATGTTGCGTGGTCGGCGCTCGAACCCACGCCGGGGGCGTTCGACGAGGCGTACGTGGATCGGATCCGCACGGCGGTGCGGGACGCGAAGGATCACGGCCTCTACACGGTGCTCGACATGCATCAGGATGCGTGGGGCAAGTCGGTCGGCACGCCGGCAACCGAGCAGTGCCCGCCACTGACGAAGCCCGGGATCGGGTGGGACGGCGCCCCCGCGTGGGCGACCCTCACGGACGGGTGGACCACGTGCACGGTCGGTGGGGTCCGTGAGGTCTCGCCTGCGGTCGCCCGGGCGTTCCAGGCGTTCTACGACGACGAGCAAGGCGTGCAGAGCCACCTCGTCGCGACCTGGGCCCGCCTTGCGGCGGAGTTCAGGAGCGAGCCCGCCGTCGTCGGGTACGACCTGCTGAACGAGCCCAATCCCGGTCTGCGTGACCCCGTCACCGCTGCCGACCAGATCGGACGCTTCTACCAGCGTGCGATCGACGCCATCCGGCGGGCGGAGGCCGGAGGATTCGCGCACCTGGTCATCTTCGAACCCAGCGCCGTTTGGTCCGGATTCGGACTCGACGCGCTGCCGCCCCGGCAGTACCTGACGGATCCGCTCGTCGTGTTCTCGCCGCACCTGTACAGCCAGTCGATCACCGTCAGCAGCGATTTCCCCACCGTCGAAGAGGGATTCAGAATCGCGTCGGACGCGGCCGCCAACTACGACGCGCCGCTGTGGACGGGCGAGTGGGGCTGGTGGGGCGACGACGCGGCGGCCGACACCGACCGTTTCCTGGATGCGATGGACCGTTTCCGGATCGGTGGTGCGTGGTGGTCGTGGACGCAGGCGTGCGGCGATCCGCATGCCGTGCGGGACGGCAACACCGGCACGCCGCAGGAGAACCTCAATCGTGTCGACTGTCCCTCCGGGACCCCGCTCGGGCCGATCGAGGATGTCGCGACCGCACTGTCGCGTTCGTACCCGCGTGCGGCTCCCGGTGAGTTGACCGAGGTGACGCGGGGCGGCTTCGCCGGCACGGGGTCCGGTCGCCTCGAGGCCTGGTACCCGGGCGTGGAGCGGCCGGACCTGCGCACCGTGAACCTGTCCGATGTCGCCCTCGATCGGATGGACGGGGGATGGCGGCTGACGGCGCACGCGGAGGGTGACTACTCGGCGACGCTCGACTAGGGCATGTCGACCGGTACGACCCTGTCAGCTGTCGGGGTCGTATTCGAACGCGCGCACCGGCACCACCCGCGCCCTGGGGCGGTTGGGCGTTCGTGCCGACGACGCAAACCCCTCGCCCGTCGACTCGACGGGCGAGGGGTTTGCGACCACGCGGGGGGTCGGGCGCTCAGGTTGTTCGGGCGCTCAGCGCGGTCAGCTTGCGCAGTCCCGCCGGGTAGAGACGCCTGCCTGCGAACAGCGCCACGATCGCGGCCAGGTAGCAGAGCGGCGCGAGCTGCAGCGCCTCGAGCAGTCCGAGCCGGTCGGCAAGGATACCGATCACGAAGGGGCCCAACGCCAGTCCCAGAACGTTGTTGGCGACGGTCAACGTGCCGAGCGCGGACGACCGAACCGACGGGTGGGTGAGTCCGGCGACCATCGCAGCGGTGGGGCCCGAGCTACCGGCCGAGAAGAAGCAACCGATTCCGATCAGAACCAGTTGCGGCGCACCGGGTCCCATGCGGAACCCGATCCCGAGTGCGACCAGCGAGATCGCGCAGAAGGCGATGGCGCTGCTCCAGCGCCGCGCCGGGTCGCTCCGGCCGACGCGGTCGGTGATCATCCCGCACACGATCATGCCGATCGCGATCAGCAACACGAACACCGAGGCGATCGCGCCCGCCTTGTCGGGGGCCATGTCGTAGTACCGGTTGAAGAAGCTGGGCGCCCAGGCGAGCATGACCGCGGCGGTGAACATCTGCAGCCCGCCACCCAGGTAGGCGCACCACACGGCGGAGTTCGTGAACAGGCTCGACACCGGAACCCGGATGGTAACGCCCCCGGGTGCGGTCGTCCCCGGAGTCTCGTCGGCGGCGTGCTCGGCGAGTCGCTTTTCGGTGACCACCGCCCGGAACGCCGCGACCAGGATGAGTCCGAGGACCGCCATCGCGGCGAACGACCAGCGCCAGCCCAGGTGCACGGCGATGACACCACCGAGTGAGACCCCGACGACCGAACCGAAGGAGCCGCCCGCCATGAACGCGCCGCTGAGTGAGGCGTGGACGCGGGGCGCGAAGACGGAGAGGACAACCGCGATCCCGACGCTTCCGTAAGCGGCCTCGCCGACACCCACCAGGAAGCGGGCGGCGAGCATCTGCTCGTAGTTGGATGCGATTGCGCACAGCAACGTCGCGATGCTCCACAACGTGGCCATCAGCACCAGGGACTTCACTCGCCCCCACCGGTCGGCCAGCAGGGACAGCGGGAACGTGAGCAGGCCGACCATCAGCGCGACCACACTGGTCAGCGATGCGAGCTGGGAATCGGTCAGTGCCCATTCCGTTTTCAGGAACGGGAAGACCGCACTGAGAACCTGGCGGGACATGTAGTCGGACAGCAGCAGTCCGAACGCGAGAGCGAACACGAGCCAGGGGTAGAGCGTCGACCGGCGCCGGGGCCCGCGCGCGGTGACTTCCGTCCCTGTGGTGGTGGTCCCGGTGGTCTGTCCGGACGGTTGATCGATCGTGGTGGGCGGCAGTCCCATGGATGCTCCTTGGAGGGCGACTGGACGGGAGGTGCTGGTGGGGTGTCTCCGGAGGCGGGTCAGGACGCCGCGCGGCGCGACTCGAACGCCTCGAGTTCCTCCTCGAGAATCGGCACGCCGAGATTGCAGGCGTGGATTCCCAGGACGCTCACCATTTCCAGAACCGTGAGAATCTCCTCGCGGGACACTCCGAGTTCGAGTGCGGCCCGGATGTGCCGCCGGACGCCGGGGGCGTACAGGTGGGTGGCGGCGGCATCGATCGCGATGCTGAGGAGTTCGACGAACTCGGGTGTGAAGACCCCGCGTCGTACCGGGGTGGCGTTCATCGCCATGAACTGCTCGGTCCATTCCGGGTCCCAGCGGGACAGGGTGTCCCACAGTGGATTCCAGCTACCGTTTCGTCGCATCAGGTCGATGGTCGGCGTTCGGGCCGGTTCGGGATTCGTGGTCATGCAGCACTCGTTTCACGCAGGGGGTGAATGGGGCGACGCTGACAGCGGCCCCGCCGAAAGTGGCGTGCATCACGTTATCCCGGCCGTGAACCGGATAGTTACCCCTCCGGGACGTCATTCTGTGCATTTCGGGACACGCCCTGTCCCGCCGCCCGCTTGCGCCACTCGCGCGGGCTCATGCCGAACTGCTGGTGGAACCACCGGGAGAAGCTGCTCGGCGTCGAGAAGGCGAGCATCTCGGAGATCTCGGTGAACGAGTAGCGGCTGCCGGTGACCATGCGGTTCGCGAGTTCGGCCCGGGTCGAGTCGAGGACCGCGGTGAACGTCAGGCCGGACTTGGTCAGGTGCCGATGGACGGTGCGGCGGTCGACGCCGAGACTGCGCGCCACCTGGTCGATCGAGCACCGGCCCGTCGGGAGCAGGAGCTCGACGAGTTCGCGCACGCGGGAGGTGATCGTGGGCTCCTCGGGAACGGACAGGGTGTCGAGGAACTGTCGGGCGTAGGAACGCAGCAGTGGATCGGACAGCCTGTTCGGTTCGTCCAGATCTGCGGTGTAGGTGACGATTCCGGAGTAGGCGGCGTCGAAGACCAGCGGGGCTCCGAACACCTGGCGATGAGTGGTGTCGTCCGCAGGTCGGGGGTGTTCGAAACGCACGGACACCGGGTGCCATCGCTCACCCAGCAGGTGTGCGAGCAACTGGTGCATCGCGGTGACCGCCAGTTCGACGGACTGCCGCACCGCGATCGGCTCGCCGGGATCGACGTTGATCCGGATCGTTGCCAGTCCGTCGCGTTCCGAAAGACGGATGTGCAGCGACTCGTTGTACATGTGCTGGTACCTGATCAGCAGGCGGACCGCGCTGCGGGCATCCGGTTCCTCGCGCAGGCTGACGCTGAGGGGGCCGAGGGTGGACAGCCGCCGGCGCTCCGCAAGTTTCAGGGCGAAGTCCTGGCGGCCGGACTCCGCGGCCGACAGTTCGAGCAGTCGCACCACCGCCGACGCCGGCACCCACCGATCCTGCAGGTCGAGCCCGGCGGGGTCGAGGTTGACGCTGCGCAGCAGTCGGCCCGGGTCGAGCGACAGTGAGCGGGCCAGCTCGATGTATCCGGTCAGCGACGCGTATCGCGCGAGAGGTTTGGTCACGACATCACCTGTCCCGAAACGACAACAAATATGTCCCCTGAGGATAAGTGTGATGGGGATCGCTTGGCTAGTGTCGTGTCATCGGGGTCACAACCAACCATCGGTAACTCGAAACATGTTGTGGCTCAGCGGAAGAACCGCCCCTATCGGTGGGCGGGCCCGCGACGGACGACCGAGAGACCAGGAGAACCCAATGGCGCACGCGATCCGTTTCCACGAAACCGGTGGTCCGGAAGTCCTGAAGTGGGAGTCGGTGGAGGTCGGCGACCCGGGACGCGGCGAGGTTCGAGTCCGGCACGAGGCGGTCGGACTGAACTTCGCCGACACCTACTTCCGGACGGGCCTGTACCCGGCGCCACTGCCCGCGGGAATGGGTGTCGAGGCAGCCGGCGTCGTCGAGGCGGTCGGTGCCGGTGTCACCGGGTTCCGGGAGGGAGATCGTGTCACCTACACCGGCAGCCCGCTGGGCGCGTACAGCACCGAGCGCGTGATGCCGGCCGAGCATCTCATCGCGCTTCCCACCGGAATTGCACTCGAGACCGCAGCGGCCATGACCATGCGGGGTCTGACCACGTCCTACCTGCTGCGCCGGATCCACCCGCTGAAGGCCGGGGACACGGTACTGCTGCACGCCGCGGCGGGCGGGGTGGGCCTGATCTTCTGCCAGTGGGCGAAACTTCTGGGCGTCAACGTGATCGGAACGGTGTCGACCGACGAGAAGGCCGCCGTGGCACGCGCCCACGGATGCAGCGAGGTCATCGTCTACACACGGGAGAACGTGGCGGAGCGGGTCCGCGAGCTGACCGGCGGGAAGGGAGTGCCGGTGGTCTACGACAGCATCGGCGCGTCGACGTTCCAGTCGTCGCTGGACTCGCTCGCCCGCCGGGGTCTGCTGGTCGCCTTCGGGACCGCATCCGGCCCGATCCCGCCGATCGACGCCATGCAGCTCGCGGTGAAGGGATCGCTGTTCGTGACCCGGCCGGCGCTGGCCGACTACATCGCCGACCCGGCCGAGCGCGCCGAGCTCGCCGGCGAACTGTTCGACCACGTCGCGGCGGGGCGCATCGCGATCGAGATCAACCAGCGGTACGCGCTCGAGGAGGCCGAGCAGGCCCATCGAGACCTGGAATCGGGCATCAGCGTCGGATCGTCCGTCTTCGCGCTCTGACCACCCCACCACAGGAGACAGTCATGACCACAACCGTCGACCTCGGGGCCGCCCGTAGCGGTGCGGGTGCACGAGCCCCGATGGATGTCCGGCCTCTGACCTGCAGCATCGGCGCCGAGCTCCGCGACGTCGATCTCGCCGAGGTCGCGCGCGACGACGCGCTCTTCGGGGAACTGAAGTCGTTGCTGCTCGAGCACAAGGTGCTGTTCCTCCGGGATCAGGACATGAGCCGCGCCGAGCACGTCGCGTTGGCGGAGCGCTTCGGGGCGCTCGAGGACCACCCGGTGGTCGGCAGCGACCCCGAGTACCCCGGTCTGGTCCGGATCTACAAGGATCTCGACAGCCCGCGCGAGGCGTTCGAGAACGCCTACCACTGCGACGCGACGTGGCGCGAGAACCCTCCGATGGGGTGCGTGCTCCGGTGCGTCGAGGGCCCGGAAGTCGGCGGCGACACCATCTGGGTGAACATGGCGCTGGCCTACGAGCGGCTTCCCGAACGCGTCAAGGAGCGGATCGCGGGCCTGCGGGCCCGGCACAGCATCGAGGCGTCGTTCGGTGCGCGTCTTCCGCTCGAGAAACGCCTCGAACTCAAGGAACGATTCCCCGACGCGGAGCACCCTGTGGTCCGTACGCACCCGGACACCGGCGAGAAGATCCTCTTCGTCAACAGTTTCACCACCCACCTGACGAACTTCCACACCGCGGAGAACGTCCGCTGCGGCATCGACTACGCCCCCGGCGCCGGCGAGCTACTGCGCTACCTGCAGAGCCAGGCGACCATCCCGGAGTACCAGGTGCGGTGGCGCTGGACGAAGAACAGCGTGGCGATCTGGGACAACCGGTCCACGCAGCACTACGCCGTCCAGGACTACTGGCCCGCGGTCCGAAAGATGGAACGCGCAGGCATCGTCGGCGACCGACCCTTCTGAACAACAACCTTCACCCCATCCTTGTCGAGAAACGGAGTCACCCAATGCATTTCCACGACGATGCGCTGTTCCCGGAGAATCAGGAGAAGCTGGTCATCACGTGTGCGCCGTACGGCCCGGAGTGGGAGCCGGACGACTTCCGCGAGGATCTGCCGCTGACGATGGAGGAGCACGTCCAGAAGGCGGTGGACTGCTACGAGGCGGGCGCGACGGTGCTGCACATCCACGTGCGGGAGCTGGACGGCAAGGGCTCGAAGCGGCTGTCGAAGTTCAACGAGTTGCTCGCCGGGCTGCGGGAGGCGGTGCCGGACATGATCCTGCAGGTCGGTGGGTCGATCTCGTTCGCGCCGGAGGGTGAGGGCGCGGATGCGAAGTGGCTGTCGGACGACACGCGGCACATGCTGGCCGAGCTGGACCCGAAGCCGGATCAGGTGACGATCGCGATCAACACCAGCCAGATGAACATCATGGAGCTGATGACCGCGGACGACATCGCGGGCACGTCGATGGAGCGTCCGGAACTGGCAGCGGCGTACCGGGAGATGACGGTGCCGGCCGGCCCCGAATGGGTCGAGGAGCACCTGCGGCGGCTGCAGGCGGCTGGGATCCAGCCGCACTTCCAGCTCTCGTCGATTCCGCAGCTCGAGACGGTCGAGCGGTTGATTCGCCGCGGTGTCTACACCGGCCCGCTGAACCTGACCTGGGTGGGTATCGGTGGTGGCTTCGACGGCCCGAACCCGTACAACATCATGAACTTCATTCAGCGGGTGCCGGACGGGGCCTGCCTGACCCTCGAGACCCTGATGCGGTCGGTGCTGCCGGTCAACGCGATGGCGATCGCGATGGGCCTGCACACCCGGTGCGGCAACGAGGACACCATCTGGGGCCGCAAGGGGGAGAAGTTCACCTCGGTACAGCAGGTCCAGCAGTTGGTGCGGGTGGCGAACGAGCTCGGCCGCGAGGTCGCGACCGGCAAGGAGGCCCGCGACATCTACCGGATCGGCACCACCTACGCCGACGCCGACGAGACCCTGGCCCGGCTCGGGTACGCGCCGAACCGCAGGGCCGGCCAGGTCGGCTTCACCCACCACGCCTGATTCGAGGGGCGACCGGTGCGGGGGTGCGGCGCTCGGTGCGCCGGGCCCCCGCCCGTGTCGGAAGTTCCGCCGTCTCGGAAGCGCCGCAGCAGTGCTTCGCAGACTCTGTACCACAACAGCTTTGGAGAACGATGAACAGCACCGCCGACCCGACCGTGGTGATCGTGCCCGGCCTGCGCGACCACGTCGAAGACCACTGGCAGACCCGGCTCGCCGAGAGGCTCGACCGGGTGCGCACGGTACCGCCGCTCGAACACGACAGGCTGAGCCTGAAGGCACGGGTGGCGGCGCTCGACGCGGTGCTCGCCGAGATCGACGGCCCCGTCGTCCTCGTGGCCCACAGCGCCGGGGTCATGATCACCGTGCACTGGGCCCAACGGACGCCCCGGCCGATCCGCGGTGCCCTGCTCGCCACCCCGGCGGACCTGGAGCAGCCGCTGCCTGCGGGCTATCCCACGACTGCGGAACTCGAAGCGAACGGGTGGCTGCCCATTCCCCGGCGCCGCCTGCCGTTCCCGAGCATCGTCGCGGCCAGCGACAACGACCCGCTCGCGAACCATCGACGGGTCGCGGGCATGGCGGAGACCTGGGGGAGTCGCCTCGCCGACCTCGGGGCCGTCGGGCACCTCAATCCCGCCTCCGGATACGGGTACTGGCCGTTGGCCGAGGAACTCGTCCGGGAGCTGGCCGGGCTGCCGGAGGAGGTCGCGCCGTGACCCGGGTGTTCGTCTCCGCGGCCGACGCGGTCGCCGACATTCCCAGTGGGGCCTCGCTCGCGGTCGGCGGATTCGGATTGTGTGGCATCCCGGACGCGCTGATCGCGGGGATCGCAGCAGGCTCGGCGACCGATCTCGAGGTGGTCTCCAACAACTGTGGCACCGACTCGCACGGGCTGGGGATCCTGCTCGGCGACAAGCGGATCGCGCGGGTGATCGCCTCGTACGTCGGCGAGAACAAGGAGTTCGCGCGCCAGTACCTCGCCGGGGAACTCGAGGTGGAGTTGTCCCCCCAGGGCACCCTCGCCGAGCGGCTCCGCGCGGGCGGCGCCGGGATCCCGGCCTTCTTCACGCCCGCCGGCGTCGGCACCATGGTGGCGGAGGGCGGTCTGCCGTGGCGGTACGCACCCGACGGCTCGGTCGCGGTGGCCTCCCCTCCGAAGGAGACCCGCGAGTACGCCGGCAGGCGGTACGTGCTCGAGGAGGCGGTCACCACGGACTACGCGCTGGTGCACGCGGCGATCGGAGACACCGACGGGAATCTGGTGTTCCATGCGGCCGCACGGAACTTCAACCCTCTCGCCGCGATGGCCGGACGGGTGTGCATCGCGCAGGTCGAGACATTGGTGGAACCCGGCGTTCTGGAGCCGGGACTGGTGCAGCTGCCGGGGATCTTCGTCGACCGCGTCGTGTGCACGGGCAAGCAGGACAAGCAGATAGAGAAGCGAACCGTGGCAGCGAAGGGAGCTCCCGCATGACTGCGACACTCACCGAGGTGGCGGGGTGGACCCGCGCGGAGATGGCGGCCCGGGCCGCCGCCGAACTGTCGGACGGGGACTACGTCAACCTCGGAATCGGCCTGCCGACGCTGATTCCCAACCACCTTCCGGTCGGCCTCGACGTGACCCTGCACAGCGAGAACGGGATCCTCGGCACCGGACCGTACCCGGACGAGGACGGTGTCGACGCGGACCTGATCAACGCCGGCAAGGAGACCGTCACGGTCAACCCCGGCGCCTCGTTCTTCGACTCCTCGCTCTCGTTCGGGATGATCCGGGGCGGGCACATCGACGTCGCGGTCCTCGGTGGCATGCAGGTCTCCGAGTCGGGTGATCTGGCGAACTGGATGGTGCCCGGAATGATGGTCAAGGGCATGGGCGGGGCGATGGACCTCGTCCACGGCGCCCGGAAGGTCATCGTGCTGATGGAGCACACGGACAGGTCCGGTGCGCCCAAGATCGTGCGGACGTGCACCCTCCCTCTCACCGGGCAGGGCGTCGTGCAGCGGATCATCACCAACCTCGCGGTCGTCGACGTCACCGCGTCCGGCCTGGTGCTGCGCGAGTGCGCGCCCGGGGTGTCCGAGGAGGACGTGCGCGCCGCCACCGCTGCCCCGCTGGCCACATCCCTCGACACCGCAGCCGCCCGAGACACCTGGAAGTGAGCTCCCCGTGCTGAATCTCTCCCTCCTGCTGGAGGACTCCGCCCGCCGCTACCCGGACCGGGACGCCCTCGTCCTCGGGGACCTGCGTATGACCTACGCAGAGCTCGACGCCCGCTCGAATCAGGTTGCCAACCTGTTGATCTCGAGGGGCGTGGAGCCCGGTGACCGCGTGGCGATGTCGTTCCCGAACGTACCCGAGTTCCCGATCGTCTACTACGGGATCCTCAAGGCCGGGGCCGTCGTCGTCCCGCTGAACATCATGCTCAAAGGACGCGAGATCGCCTACCACCTGGAGGACTCCGGTGCCCGGGCCTACTTCTGCTCCGAGGGCACCGCCGACCTGCCGATCGGGGAGTTCGGCCGCGCCGGATTCGAGGACGCGCCGCAGTGCAGTGAGCTGTTCCTCGCCACCACCGACCCGGGTGCCGTGGCGTCGGGTCACGGCGTCACATCCCTTCGTGCCGCGCTTGCGGACCGGTCCGAGGAGTTCGGCTCGGCGGTGCGCGGGCCGGACGACACCGCGGTGATCCTCTACACCAGCGGTACGACCGGAAAGCCCAAGGGAGCCGAGCTGACCCACGCCAACATGGTGATGAACGCCGTGACCGCGAACAGGCTGTTCGACAGCAACCCGATCCGCCGCGACACGTCCCTCGTCACGCTGCCGCTGTTCCACTCCTTCGGACAGACCGTCGTCATGAACGCGGGCCTGTCGGTCGGGGCCACCCTGGTGCTGCTGCCCAGGTTCGAGGCGACGGCAGCCCTGCGGCTCATGGTGGACGAGGGCATCACCGTGTTCGCGGGGGTACCCACCATGTACTGGGCGTTGCTCGGCGCCCTCGACACGATCGACACGACCGGCACCGCCGGGGCGAACACGACCGGTACGTCGGGGGTTGACGTCGCCCGGATCGCCCGCACCATCCGTCGGGCGATCTCGGGCGGGGCGGCGATGCCAGTGGAGATCCTCAACCGGTTCTCCGAGCGTTTCGGGGTGCAGATCCTGGAGGGCTACGGCCTCTCCGAGACCTCGCCCCTGGCCCTCTTCAGCGACCCCGAGCGGGATCAGCGTCCGGGATCCATCGGGGTGCCGGTGTGGGGTGTCGAGGCCCGCCTGGTGGACGACGAGTGGAACACGATTGCGGAGTCGGGCCGGGTCGGGGAGATCGCCCTGCGCGGGCACAACGTCATGAAGGGGTATCTGGGTCGGCCCGACGCGACCGCCGAGGTGATGCGGGACGGCTGGTTCCGCACCGGTGACCTCGCCCGCTGCGACGACGACGGCTTCTACTACATCGTCGATCGCGCGAAGGACCTCATCGTTCGCGGTGGATTCAACGTCTATCCGCGGGAGGTCGAGGAAGTCCTGATGACCCACGAGGCGGTCTCCCTCGCGGCGGTGATCGGCGTTCCGCACGAGAGCCACGGCGAGGAGGTGAAGGCGTACGTCATCCTCGAGCCGACGGCCCGGATCGGCGAGGCCGAGCTGATCGCGTGGTGCCGGGACCGGATGGCGGGATACAAGTACCCCCGATCCATCGAGTTCACCACCGTCCTTCCGATGACGGCAACCGGCAAGATCCTCAAACGCGAACTCGTCGCACAAGTCTGACCAGGTCGCCCGCGGGGCCCTCGAGTTGGCGCGGTGGCCGCCACACGGCGCGGAGGGTGCGGTCGAGGTGGAGGTCCTCCACCTCGACCACCTTCAGCTCGCCGGACTCGACCTGGGCGGACACCGCGAGGGTGCTCATCACCGCAGGCCCGACCCCGCTGAGCACACTGGTTCTGATGGCAGCGGCGCTTCCGAGTTCGAGAAGCGGTGCTGCCCTGTCGTATTCGTGCAGTGCGAGGTCGAGGGTGGTTCGGGTTCCGGATCCGGGCTCACGGACGACGAGTGGGGTCGCCGCGAGCTCGGCAACCGACAGCGGGCGCCTGCGGCGGGTCCACGGGTGACGCGGGTCGACCACGACCACCAGGCGGTCGCGCGCGACGGCCACGCTGTGCAGTGCGCGGGGTACCGTCGGGGACTCGACGAACCCCACATCGCACGCGCCCGTGGAGACGTCGTCGAAGACCTGCGTCGAATTGCGCACCTGCAGGTGGATCGTGACGTTCGGATCCATCCGCCGGAACTGACCGAGCCAGGCGGGCATCAGGTGCTCGGCCACCGTCATGCTCGCGCTGACGGTCAGTTCCGCGGCGCGCTTCTCCCGCATGCCCGCGGCGACGTCGAGCAGTTGCCGGGCATCGTCGAGCACCTTTCTGGACCAGTGGGCGATCACCGTGCCCTCGGGTGTCAGCGTCGAGCCCGTGGGCTTTCGCTGCAACAGCGGTGTTCCGACCTGTGCTTCGAGACGTTTGATCGACCGGCTCGCGTTCGGCTGGGCGATTCCGGCGATTCGGGCTGCGGCGCTGAGGCTTCCGTGGTCGTCCACGCCGACGATCAATTCGAGGACGCCGAGATCCGGCCAGCCACTGAACATGCGAACAGCATATGTCATCGTGTCCAGGCATATCAGTTCGATATGTGGCAATGGCAAGATGGCGGCTACCGCGGAGGAGCGTGGTGCAGCAGTGTTTTCGGTATGCCCAGTGATGTTCGAGAAGTTGCGCAGTCGAGTGCCGATTCCCGGTCGAATTCGTCCGGTGGTCCGGTCCGGACGCGGGCGGCGGGCGTCGCAGCGGGCGTCGCGCTGTGCGCGGTGGGGGCCGCGTTCGCGATGGGGATCGGCGGCCTGGTCCCGGCGGTCAACCCGATGCTGATCGCGATCGTGACGGGCGCCATGGTGGCGAACCTCGTCACGGTGCCCGGCTGGATCCGGCCGGGCCTGGACTTCTCGGCCAAACGGCTCCTGCGGGTCGGCGTCGCGCTGCTCGGACTGCAGCTGATGTTCAGCGACGTCGTCGGTCTCGGCTGGGGGGTGATCGCCGTCGTGGTGGCGATTGTCGTGCTCGGCATCGTGGGAACTATGTACGCGGGCAAGCTGCTCGGCCTGACGTGGACGCAGCGCATCCTCATCGCGTGCGGATTCTCGATCTGCGGGGCGGCCGCCGTCGCCGCCGCAGACGGTGTCGTCGATGCCAAGGAGGAGGAGCTGCTCACCGCTGTGGCGTTGGTCGTCGTCTTCGGGACGTTGATGATCCCGGCCGTCCCGCTCCTCGCCCACATCCTCGGACTGACCGACCGGCAGGCGGGCATGTGGGCCGGCGGCTCGATCCACGAGGTCGCGCAGGTGGTGGCGGCCGGTGGCGTGATCGGTGGAGGGGCGCTCGCGGTGGCGACGGTGGTCAAGCTCGCCCGGGTGCTGATGCTGGCCCCCGTGATGGCCTACCTCGGCGCCCGGCAGAGGCGGCTGGCCAAGAATGGCGTTGCGGAATGCAAGCAGCCCCCGCTGGTCCCCGTCTTCGTCATCGGCTTCCTCGCATGTGTGGCACTGCGCTCGAGTGGTCTGTTGCCGCAGGTTCTCGTCGACCAGGCCAAGCTGGCGCAGACCGCGCTGCTGACCACCGCGATGTTCGCCCTCGGTCTCGGTGTCCGGGTGAGCCTGCTCCGTTCGGTCGGCCCCCGGCCGTTCGTGCTGGCCGCCCTGTCCACGGTGTGGGTGGCCGCCATCGCACTGGTGGGTACCTGGCTGGTGGCCTGAATCCCGGCGTGGTCGCCGGAACCGCATCTAGGGTGACGGGCGTGAACGTGAACCGCGAAACCGTCGAACTGCGGGGTGGCGCAGGCGTGATCGCCGCCGACCGCTGGACCCCTGCCACCGGAACCACCGAGCGGGGAGCGGTGGTGATGCTGCACGGAGGCGGCCAGACCCGGCACTCGTGGGACCGGGCCGCGGCAGGGATCGCCGCCGACGGCTGGACCGTCCACACCCTCGACGCCCGTGGTCACGGCGAGAGCGACTGGGCACCGGACGGGGACTACCGGATCGGCGGTCTGGTCGCCGATCTGCGCGGAGTGGTCGATCAACTGGGGGAGCGGCCCGTCGTGTTCGGGGCGTCCCTCGGCGGAATGACCGGCCTGATCACCGAGGGCGAGCACCCGGGCACCGTCCGCGCGCTCGTCCTCGTCGACATCACCCCCAAGGTCGAGCCGGAGGGTGTCAAGCGGATCACCGCCTTCATGACCAGCCGTCCCGACGGCTTCGCCGACCTCGACGAGGTTGCCGACGCCGTCGCCGCCTACCAGCCGCACCGCACCCGGCCGGCCAACGTCGAGGGGCTGCGCCGCAACCTCCGTGAACGTGAGGACGGGCGGCTCCACTGGCACTGGGACCCGGCGTTCACCGCCCAGCGCGCCGACGGCGAGACCCCGGTCGGCAGTCACGCCCGCATGGTCGCGGCGGCGCGGGCCGTCACGGTGCCGACCCTGCTCGTGCACGGCGGCCGGTCCGACATCGTGAGCGAGGACGGCGTCGCCGAGCTGCTGGAACTGATCCCGCACGCGACGGCGGTCAACGTGTCGGAGGCCGGGCACATGGTCGCCGGTGACGACAACGCCGTGTTCGTCGCCGAGGCGGGCGGCTTCCTCGACGCCCTCCACGCGGACCGTCACGTCGGGTAGCTGCTGCCCTCGTCGTCCCGCCGCGAGATGATGGACACCCATGCGGCCGCGAGCGCGGATCGCGACGGACACGAAGAGGAGAAACACAGATGGCCTTCGCAGGCAATGTGGACGAGCTGGCTCTGCTGCAGTCGGTGCGGCTCAAGGGCGCGGTGACGCCCCCGGTGCTCGCCCCGCAGCTGGGGGTCGCGGAGTCCTCCGCGCAGGCCGCGCTCACCGCACTGGTGGAGATGGGCCGCGCCGTCGCCGACGAGAGCGGATCCGTTTCGCTCACCGCGGCGGGCATCGCCGAGCTCGACGATCAGCTGGACGCCGAGCGGGTCTCCATCGACGAGTTTCTCTTCGCCGAGGTCGTCGAGCGGTTCGAGCCCCTGGACGCCGAGTTCGCGGGTGTCGGTGGGGACGCGGACAAGCTGGCCGATCTGGACCGCCGCGCGGCCGATGTCTTCGACGACGTCTCGGCGTACGTGCCCCGGCTCGCGCGCTACCAGGAACTGCTCGCCGACACCGTCGCCGACCCCGACGCCTACGCGGTGGTGTGGTCCGAGCTGCGGCAGGAGATCCTCAGCGCTGCCGGTCGCTGACCCACGCGACGGCCGCGGCCCCCGCACCGTCCGGTGTGGGGGCCGCGGCCGTTCGGTGCCGAGAGGGATCAGGCCGGCCGGTGGAACCCGTCGACGAACACGGTCGTGATGTCCGCGGCCATCTTCTCCAGGGGCACCGCGTCGGACGGGACGTACCATTGCGAGGTCATCCACACTGCGTTGCGGATGAGCATCCGAAAGACCTCGGGATCGATGTCGTCGCGGAAGGTGCCCGCCTCCACGCCGGCGACGATCGTCTCGGACCAGATGCCCTCTATCTCGGCGCCCTCGTCGCCAAGGCCGGACTCGACCATCCGCTCCTGCATGTAGTCCGGCTCGTTCTGCCAGATCCGGGTGGCGTGCGGGTGGTTCCGGCCGGCCTCGAGCGCGGCGAGGACCAGCATGCGCAGCCGGGTCAGGGGATCCGGGTCGCCCGCCTGGACCGCGCCGAAGCGCTGTTCGAGATCCTGGAAGTACTCGCGGATGATCTCGACGACGATCGCTTCCTTCGACGGGAAGTAGTGATAGAGCGTCCCCGAGTACACGCCGACCGCGTCCGCGATCTGCCGGACCGTGGTGGAGGCAACGCCCTTCGCGGCGAAGACCTCCGCCGCGCGGTCGAGTATCTGGCGTTTGCGTTCCTGCGGGTCCATGAGCTGCACAGTATCGGGTGTCCGCTGAGCTGATCGAACGCTTGATCAACATTCGTGACCGGCCCCACACTTGCCGCCGCGATCCGGAACCGACCGGATCCGCGGACGAGGAGGCATGTATGGGTGTGTTGACGGGGCGGGTGGCACTGGTGACCGGTGCCGGACAGGGGATCGGGCGCGGGATCGCGCTGGCCCTGGCGTCCGAGGGTGCGGCGGTCGCGGTGGTCGGGCGGACCCCGGCGCGCCTGGAGGACACGGCCGCCGAGATCAGGCGGCGCGGTGGCGACGCGGAGGTCTTCCGTTGTGATGTCACCGATCTGGACGCCATCCGGCGCACGGTCGCCGGGGTCGTCGACAGATTCGGCGGCCTGACGATTCTGGTCAACAACGCACAGACGGCGGCGCACGGCCGGCTGCTGGATCTGGACGAGGGGGTCTACGACGAGGCGGCGGCCTCCGGTCCGTTGGCGACGCTTCGGCTGATGCGCGAATGTCATCCACACCTGCGCGGCGGAGGGTCGGTGGTGAACCTGGCGTCGTCGGCGGGTGTCCGATGGGACCCTTCGGGATTCGGTGGGTACGCGGCGGCCAAGGAGTCGATCCGAGTCTTCACCCGCACCGCGGCGTGCGAATGGGGCGGTGACGACATCCGGGTCAATGCGGTGCTGCCACTCGCGGACACCCCGATGATGCGCGAGTGGAGTGAACTGGCTCCGCAGGAGTACCGGGCGTATCTCGAGACGGTGCCGTTGGGTCGGTTGGGCGACGCGGAACACGACATCGGGCCCGCGGTGGTGTTCCTGTGCAGTCCGGCCGCCCGATACGTGACCGGGCACTCGCTGACGGTCGACGGTGGACAGGCGCTGATGCGCTGAACCAGCGAACTCACCGAACCGGCGGAAAAGAGTACAGCTCAACGGAACAACGATTCTTCGGCCGCCGCATCCCTCGTAGTGTCGCTCGAAACCGACGCAACGGCGGGCCGTTCGAGACAGGACGGCCGGCCCGGTTCGGCGACACGGCGGCTGGGCCGCCTCGACTACACGGCGGCTGGGCCGCCTCGACTACACGGCGGCTGGGCCGCCTCGACTACACGGCGGCTGGGCCGCCTCGACTGCACGGCGGCTGGGCCGCCTCGAATACACCGAAGGGAAGGACCGTGGCAATGCAGGAGCTCGACTGCCGGACATGTGGGAATCCGGTGCTGGTGGAGACGTACAGCCCCACCCACACCAGCGTCCAGTGGCTCGAGGATGCGTCGGTGCGGTGCACCGAGTTTCGCGCACTCGCACAGCAGGGTGTGAACACCGCGAGCCTGCCCTCCTGCACCGCGCTCAAGGCCACGGTGGACGAGGCGGTCCGCAGCGGCCGCCTCGTGGAGTCGGGGCGCACCTACCCCGTTCCCGGCCGTCTGCGTTGAACGCGCTGTATCTCGCGCCGTAGGACCCTGTCGTGCCCCGGTGCCGTCAACCAACCAGGGACTTCCGGCACGACGACCGTTCGACCGGTCGGGACAGCCCGCCCGACCGGTGACCACAGGATCAATTGGAGGAGACATGACCGTCGACTCGGCCACCGAGCCCGAAGTCAGGAACATCGAGACCGGGAGCAACCCCACCCGCTATGCACGCGGCTGGCACTGCATCGGTCTGGCGGACTCGTTCCGCGACGGCAAGCCACATCAGGTGAAGATCTTCGGCACCGATCTGGTGGTGTGGGCGGACACCGCCGGAAAGCTCAACGTGCTGGACGCATTCTGCCGGCACATGGGCGGCAACCTGGCGATGGGTGAGATCAAGGGCGACGACATCGCCTGCCCGTTCCACGACTGGCGGTGGGGCGGAAAGGGTCGCTGCACGTCCATTCCCTACGCGCGCCGGGTACCTCCGCTCGCGAAGACGCGGAGCTGGATCAGCCTGGAGCGCAACGGATTGTTTTTCGTCTGGAACGATCCGCAGGGCAACCCGCCCCCGCCCGAGGTCACCATCCCCGAGATCGAGGGGTGGGGCACCGACGAGTGGAGCGAATGGACCTACACGTCCTTCCTCGTCGAGGGCTCGAACTGCCGTGAGATCGTCGACAACGTCGTCGACATGGCGCACTTCTTCTACGTGCACTTCCAGATGCCGGAGTTCTTCAAGAACGTCTTCGAGGGTCACGTCGCGTCGCAGCACATGCGCTCGTACGGGCGCGACGACATCCAGACCGGTGTGCAGTTGGACATGCCCGACGCCGAGACGGTGTCGGACGCGTCGTATTACGGTCCGTCCTTCATGCTCGACACCGTTTACACGATCGCGGGCGGGAACAAGGTCGAGACCAAGCTGATCAACTGTCACTACCCGGTCACCCAGGACTCGTTCGTGCTCCAGTTCGGCACCACGGTCAAGCGGATGGAGGGCGTCTCCGACGAGGAGGCCACGGCGATGGCGACGATGTTCACCGAGGGTGTCGAGACCCAGTTCAAGCAGGACATCGAGATCTGGAAGCACAAGTCCCGGATCGAGAACCCGCTGCTGACCGAGGAGGACGGTCCGGTGTACCAGCTGCGGCGCTGGTACCAGCAGTTCTACGTGGACGTCGAAGACGTCACCGAGGACATGACCAAGCGGTTCGAGTTCGAGGTCGACACCACCCGGGCCCGGCAGAACTGGGCCACCGAGGTCAAGGAGAATCTCGCCAAGATGGCGGTCGAGCAGTAGTCGGTCCGATCGCGAACTGTGCCCCCTGTGTGAACACGCAGGGGGCACAGCTGTTTTCGTCGATCGGACGCGACGGTTGGTTCCGAACGGTGTCGTCGGACCGAGGTGGCGAGCCTCAGGCGGGGACACCGTGCATCGAGCGTGGCTCGTCGATCCGGCGCCATGCCGTCAGCGCCGCCATGCGCACCGGCGCGACCAGGGCCCAGGCATTGATCCGGTCGCTCGGTCCGCAGGCGGAGATCGCGCCGACCGTGGTCCGTCCGTCGCCGATCGCCGCGGCCACGCAGGACGCGCCGACCACCGCTTCGTTCCGATCGAATGCGACCGACCGCTCACGGATGCCTGCGAACTCGCGGCGCAGTTCCGACGGGTCCGCAATGCTGTGCGGGGTGGCGGCGGCCCGGTCGGCCATCGCGAGTTCCGGATCCGCACCGGTCGCCGCGAGCATCGCCTTGCCGAGGGCGGTGTGGACCGCCGCCCGGCGCCCTCCGACCCGGGACGGAAGCGTCATGGAGAAGCCGTTGCCGATTCGCTCGAGGTAGAGCACATCGGGTCCGTCGAGCACCGCGAGATGGATCGTCAGGCCGGTGGTGGCGTGCAGTTGGTGCATGACCGGCAGCGCGGCGCGGTGCACGCTGTCGTGGTGCCGGGCGAGCGACCCGAGCTCGAACATCTTCATGCCGAGTTCGTAGGCGTGTCCACGGCGCCGGATCCACTGCAGGCGAAGGAGTTGCACGAGCATTCGGTGCGTGGACGACCGCGGGAAGCCGGTGCGCCGGGACAGCTCCGAGAGGGTGAGGCGCTCGCTGTCGTTGAAGGCATCGAGCAGGATCGAGACGCGGTCGAGCACTGCGACCGGGGAGTTTTCTTCGCTCGACATGGTGTTTCGCGGACCTCCGTAATCGATACGTCGACGAGCCGGGGACGCACCACGGTCGTCATTGAGCAAGCGATCAATCAATATGAGAGGGACTATAGCAGCGGTCGTGACGGCCGTCACGTTGCCGGGTTGGGCCGGCCCGCCCGCTGCGGGTCGCGCGCCTTCGTGACCCCGGCGGCGAGTACGGCACGGCCCTCGTCGCCGCCGTCCAGCAGACGGTTCGTCCGCGTCGTCACCCGCCAGCCGTGGGCGGTCCGGGCCAGTTCCCACCGGTTCGCGCTCAGCCGGGTGACCCGGAAGCCCTCGTCGGTGGGGTGTTTGGTGACCAGTTGCGTGTAGAGCGTGGCCACCGCGGTGTCGCCGGTGACGGTGACGTGGGCGGGGCCTGCGACGTGCCCGCATCCGCCGTCGACGAACCCCACGTGCATGTCCGAGGACACCATTGCCGCGATCTCCGCGCGACCCTCGAGGCGCCCGGTGTCGACGTCGTACACCCCGTCCTCGGTCCAGATCTCCGCCACGACCCGCTCGGCGCGGGTGTCGACGGCCGGGCCGTACGAGTAGATGAGCGTGGTGATGTCGAGATGGTCCTGGAGGAGACGGACCCGTTCCTCGAGCGTCCGCAGGCGCCGCTCCGTGTCGTCGGCGTCCGCCCTTTCGACGTTCTCGACGTTTTCGTTCGTGGTCATCGCGGTCCTTTCGATGGGCCCGGGCGCGGGGTGCGGACCGGGGAAGCCGTCGCCCTTCCTAGCCGAGGGTGTTCGGGTCCGCCGCCGGGTTTCCGTCCAGCCGAATGCGGATTCGGTTCGGGCTCGCGCGCTTTCGTGGCTTCTCCCGGCGCGAACCGAGACCGTTCCGTTCATCGGAACACCGCTGTCGGCTCGCAGCGGCGCTGACTACGGTTCGCGGACAGGGCGAAATGTGATCCCGGTGACGGACCGGGCCCTCGCGGGGCCACCGGGCCGCCCCGGATCTTCGTGGTACCGGCCGTTCCGGTCTTCGGTGGGGGGACACCGTCCGGCCACCGCGGTTTGAATTACATCGAATGTGAGGATGCAATGGGACAGGTGCTCGACCGGATCATGGCGCACGCGGACGAGATTCGTGCTCAGGCCCCCGAAGGGGACAGGCTGATGCGCCTGCCGGACACCACGGCCAAGACACTGCGGGAATCCGGTGTGATCCGGATGCTGCAGCCGAAGGAGTACGGCGGCTTCGAGGCGCACCCGCGCGAGTTCGCGGAGACCGCGATGGCGATCGGCGCGATCGACGGCGCCACCGGATGGGTCTCCGGCATCGTCGGTGTCCACCCGTGGGAGCTCGCCTTCTTCGACCCGAAGGCGCAGGACGAGGTCTGGGGCGCCGACCACGACATGTGGATGGCCTCGCCGTACGCGCCGATGGGCGTCGCGGTCCCCGTGGACGGCGGCTACATTCTCAACGGCCGATGGTCGTTCTCGTCCGGCACCGACCACTGCGGATGGGTCATGATCGGTGCCGCGGTCGGCGACAAGGACGGCAACCGAACCGACCAGGTGCTGCACGTGCTGCTCCCGCGCAGCGACTACGAGATCGACCAGGACAGTTGGAATGTGATCGGCCTGCGCGGGACCGGCTCGAAGGACCTGATCGTCAAGGATGCGTTCCTCCCGGCCCATCGCACGATCGACGCCGACATCGTCCTCAGCGGCAACGGTGCCAAGCACGCCGGGCGGGACGAGACGCTGTACAAGTTCCCGTTCTCGTACATCTTCCCGCTGGGCATCACCTCGTCGCTGATCGGCATGACCGAGGGCGCGCTGGCCTGCTACATCGCCGCGCAGAAGGAGCGCGTCCAGGTCACCGGTGTCCCGATCAAGGAGGACCCGTACGTCCTCTTCGCGATCAGCGAGGCCGCATCGGAGATCTCCGCCGCGCGAATCACGTTGCTGGAGACGGTCGACCGCTTCTGGGACAAGACCGATCGCGGCGAGGAGATCGGCTTCGAGGAGCGGGCGATCGGCCGGCGCACCCAGATCTCCTCCGCGTGGCGTGCGGTCCGGGCGATGGACGAGGTCTTCGCTCGTGCCGGCGGCGGCGCGGTGCACCTGAAGACGCCGATGCAGCGGTTCTGGCGCGACGCGCACGTCGGTCTCACCCACGCCATTCACGTGCCCGGCATGATCTACCACTCCGCGGCCCTCACCCAGCTCGGTGGCGACCCGCAGGGCGCGTACCGCGCAATGATCTGACCGCGCGTACCGCGCAATGAGACCATCCCCCTTCACTGTTCGAGGACGACAGACATGACAGAACTGAAAGCTCTCGGGTACCTCCGCATCCAGACGCGGGACGTGCCGCGCTGGCGCGAGCTGCTCCTGGACGGTCTCGGCATGGCCGAAGGTTCCGGCCCCGAGCCCGAGGGCTTATACGCCCGCGTCGACGAACGTCGCGCCCGCATCGCGGTGCTTCCCGGTGATTCCGACCGGGCCCTGGCCGTCGGCTGGGAGGTGCGTGACGAGTTCGCGCTCGAGCGGGTGCGTGAGGGCGTCGAGAAGTCCGGAAGGACCGTCGAGGTGTTGTCGCGGAAGGACAGCACGTACCTCGACGCCGAGCAGGCGATCGCGTTCGACGACCCGGCGGGCACCCGCCTCGAGGTGTTCCACGGCCCGGTTCTCGACCACACCCCCGTGGTGACGCCCTTCGCCGGACGCTGGGTGACCGGCGGGCTCGGTCTCGGTCACGTGGTGCTGCCGGCGGCGAACTTCGACGAGACGTACGAGTTCTACACCCAGGTCCTCGGCTTCCTGCCGCGCGGCTCGATCCGGCTCGACGAGGAAGGCCTGGCCCGGGTGCGCTTCCTCGGCATCAACGAGCGCCACCACAGCCTCGCGCTGTGCCCCGCTCCGCCGAACGAGGAGCCGGGCCTCGTCCACCTGATGACCGAGGTCGACACCCTCGACGCGGTCGGCCAGGCGCTGGACCGGGTCAACCGCAACGACTTCTCGATCTCGTCGACGTTGGGCCGGCACACCAACGACAAGATGATCTCGTTCTACGTCCGCGCCCCCGGCGGGTGGGATCTCGAGTTCGGTACCGAGGGCATGCTCGTCGACGAGCGGCACTACACGTCGGAGGAGATCACCGCCGACGCCTACTGGGGTCACGACCAGTCGGCGGCCGAGCCCCTCGCCGCCTTCATTCCCTGACGCGCCGACCCGGGGTGGGGTGACTCAGGTCACCTCACCCCCTTTCGGGGGTGGTTCGGACGTGAGCCGCGTCACTACCTTTTCTCGCAGTCCCGGCGAGCACGCCGGGCCCCATCTGCTCTGAGAAGAGGGACCCATGACGACAGTGTCGCCAGCGTCGGAGACCGCGGCAGCGCCCGCGACTCGGACGAGCGTGCGCCGAGTGGCCGTCGCCAGTTGCATCGGCACCACCATCGAGTTCTACGACTTCTTCATCTACGGGACGGCCGCCGCGCTGGTCTTCCCGACCGTGTTCTTCCCCGCCCTCGGTTCCACCGCGGGCACTGTGGCCTCGTTCGCCACGTTCGCGGTCGCGTTCATCGCCCGCCCGGTCGGGGCGATGCTCTTCGGGCACTACGGTGACCGGATCGGGCGGAAGAAGACCCTGGTCTCCACCCTGCTCCTGATGGGCATCTCGACGCTGCTCATCGGCCTGCTGCCCAGCGCCGACACGATCGGCGTCGCGGCCCCCCTGATCCTGGTGCTGCTGCGGTTCGCGCAGGGCTTCGCGGTCGGCGGCGAATGGGCCGGCGCGACTCTGCTCACCGCCGAATACGCACCCCCCGGCAAACGCGGCCTCTACGCGATGTTCCCGCAGCTCGGTCCGGCCATCGCCTTCATCCTCTCCTCGGGAACCTTCCTGGTCACCGGTTCGATCCTCGGCGACACCAACGACACCTTCCTCGCCTGGGGCTGGCGGGTGCCGTTCCTGTTCTCCATCGTGCTCGTGGCGATCGGCCTCTACATGCGCCTGGCGATCGAGGAGACTCCCGTCTTCCGGGCGAATCAGGCTGCGCCGCAGGAGGTGCGGCGGCTGCCCTTCGCGGACGCCTGGCGTCACCAGAGCAAGGAGATCATGCTCTCCGCCGGAGCCCTGGCCACCCTGTTCGCGTTCTTCTACATGGGCACCGCGTTCCTGACCAGCTACGGCACCAAGACGCTCGGCTTCTCGCGACCCTTCGTGCTCTCCGTCGGCATCGCCTCCGCGTTCGTGTTCGGGGCCGCGATCATCGTCTCCGCGCTGTACTCGGACCGGATCGGTCGCCGCAAGGTGATCATGGCGTCCTGCGTCGCGGCACTGGTCTGGGCGCTGGCACTGTTCCCGCTCCTCGACACCGGTTCGCCGGCCGCGTTCGCGATCGGCATGTTCGGCACGCTGACGATCTTCGGCGTCGCGTACGGCCCCTGCGGCGCACTGCTGCCGGAGATGTTCCACACCCGCTACCGGTACACCGGCGCCGGGCTCGGATACAACCTCGCCGGCGTGCTCGGCGGCGCGATCCCGCCGCTGATCGCGGCGCCACTCGCGTCCTCCTTCGGGGGCATCGCCATCGGCGTGATGCTGGCCGCGCTCGCAGTGCTCAGCTTCTTCTGCACCCGGGCCCTGGTCGAGACGAAGGACCTGTCGCTCTAGCTCGGACGGGCGGGGTGTTCGGTTCCCGGACAGTTACCGGCACCTCGCCCGCAGGAGTATGTCGTGGGTCACAATTGTGTGAGTAGCTTCGATTTCAGAGGCATCCGGCCGCCGGGTGCGAGGGAGGACTGACGATGACCGGGACCGCGCCCGCCGCGCCGAGTGCACTGCCCAGCTACGGGTCGGGTGTGTGGGACGCCCCGATGCTGGGGGACACCATCGGCGGCAACCTGGACCGGACGGTGGCCGCGTACGGCGACCGTGACGCCCTCGTCGACCACGCCGGTGGCAGGCGCTGGACATATGCCGAGTTCGGCGCCGAGGTCGACGCCCTCGCTGCCGGACTCCTGGGGCGCGGAGTGCGCAAGGGGGACCGGGTCGGCATCTGGTCCCCGAACTGCCCGGAATGGACGATCGTGCAGTACGCGACCGCGAAGATCGGCGCCATCCTGGTCAACATCAACCCCGCCTACCGGTCACACGAGCTGCAGTACGTGCTCGAGCAGGCCGGCATCGCGATGCTGATCTCCGCGGCGAGTTTCAAGACCTCCGACTACGCCGCGATGATCGAGCTGGTACGGCCGAACTGTCCGGACCTGGACTCGGTGATCCTGCTCGGAAGTGACGCGTGGCATAGGCTCGTCGCCGACGGGCGCGCCGCGCACACCGCCGACCCGACCGCGGTGGCGCAGGCCCAGGCCGCGCTGTCCGCGGACGATCCGATCAACATCCAGTACACCTCGGGCACAACGGGATTCCCGAAGGGTGCCACGCTCAGTCACCACAACATTCTCAACAACGGCTACTTCGTCGGCGAGTTGTGCCACTACACCGAGCTCGACCGCGTGTGTATCCCGGTGCCGTTCTATCACTGCTTCGGCATGGTCATGGGGAACCTCGCCTGCACCAGCCACGGTGCCGCCATGATCATCCCGGCGCCGGCGTTCGACCCGAAGGCCACCCTCGCTGCCGTGCAGGCAGAGCGCTGCACCTCCCTGTACGGGGTGCCGACGATGTTCATCGCCGAGCTCGCCGACCCGGACTTCGCGAGCTACGACCTGTCGAGCCTGCGGACCGGCATCATGGCGGGATCGCCCTGCCCGGTCGAGGTGATGAAGCAGGTCATCGAACAGATGGGCATGAGCGAGGTCTCCATCTGCTACGGCATGACCGAGACCTCGCCGGTCTCGCTGCAGACCCGCTCCGACGACACCATCGACCAGCGCGTGTCCACCGTCGGCCGGGTCGGCCCGCACCTGGAGGTCAAGATCGTCGATCCGGCAACGGGATTGACTGTGCCGCGCGGTGAGCCGGGGGAGTTGTGCACTCGCGGCTACTCGGTGATGCTCGGCTACTGGAACAACCCGGAGAAGACCGCCGAGGCCATCGATGCGGCGAGGTGGATGCACACCGGCGACATCGGGGTGATGGACGCGGACGGGTACGTCGCGATCACCGGACGTATCAAGGACATGGTGATCCGCGGCGGCGAGAACATCTACCCGCGCGAGATCGAGGAGTTCCTCTACACCCACCCCGACATTCTCGACGCGCAGGTGATCGGTGTGCCCGACGACAGGTACGGCGAGGAATTGATGGTGTGGGTGCGGATGCGCGAGGGCGCCGCACCGCTCGACGCCGATGCGCTGCGCGACTACTGCGCCGGCAAACTCGCCCACTACAAGATCCCCCGCTATGTCCACGTCGTCGACGAGTTCCCGATGACGGTCACCGGCAAGGTCCGCAAGATCGAGATGCGCGAGAAGTCGCTCGAGCTGATCGGCCGGGGCTAGGGCAGCGGACCCATGACAGCGGACGGTGCACTGACGGTCCGGCCCGAGATCGCGCTGTCCTGGAAGCGATCCGCGCTCAGCGGGGTCGACCCGGGCCGTGCGTTCGAGGGCACCCCGACCGACGACCTGGACTTCACCAGCCGGCTGCTTCGCGCGGCCCGGCCGGTGCTCGACGAGGTCGGCCTGCAGATCGCGGGCACCGAACTGTGTCTGCTGCTGGCCGACCCGGATTGCCGCATCGTGGCCCGGGTGTTCGACAACCCGGCGGTGGAACGGCGGATGGAACGCCTCGGCGTCGTCGTCGGATCACGTTTCGGGGAGGACCGGGCTGGGACCAACGCGCTCGGGACCCCGCTGGAGGTGCGCCGCGGCGTCGTGGTCAACGGTGCCGAGCACTACCTCGAGCAGTTCAAGGACCTGAGCTGCTACGGGCACCCGATCATCCACCCGGTGACCCGCCGAGTCGAAGGCATCCTCGACATGACCTGCATCGGTCCGCAGGTGAACTCGCTGTTCGCGCCGTTCCTCCAGCGAGCCGCCGCCGACATCGAGGGACGGCTGCTGGCCGGGGCACGCGCATCCGAGCAGCGACTCGTCGATGCGTTCCACCGGGTCTCACCCCAGCGGCAGACCGCCGTCGCCGCGATCGGGGAGGATCTCCTGCTGTCCAACCGCGCGGCCCAGGAGATGCTCGATGGCACCGATCACGCGGTGCTGCGCGGACTGGCCGCGGATCTGAAACCCGACCAGTCCAGAACCGTGCACCTCGAACTCGCGTCCGGGGAGGCGGTCACCGTGCGGGCCGACCGGGTCGCGGGTGCGGACGGCGGGGCGTTGTTTCTCGTGCAGCCCGTCGACCGTCAGGCAACCCCGGTGCCGAGGGGGAGCGCGAGAGTCGAACCGGGGCAGCGGGTCCGGCGTGAACTCGAGCGGCTTCGGACCGTGTCCGGATCCGTGGCGGTGCTCGGTGAACCCGGGTCGGGGCGCACCGTCGCCGCCCGGGATGTCGCTGGTGACGATCCGGCGCGGTGGTTCGATGCGTCGGACATCGTGCTGCGTGGTCTCGATTCCTGGATCGGCGATCTCGCTCCGTGTCTGGTCGGACGTGGCGTCGTCGTCGTTGAGGAGGCGCAGTTGCTGCCGGAGGCGGTGCTACCACTGCTGGCCGCGGCGCTCGCCGGCGAGGAACCGCGCATCGTGCTCACCGCTTGCCCCGAGGTCGACCTGCCCCGGCCGGTCGCGTCACTGATGGCGCGGTGTCCCGAGCGGGTGACGCTGCCCGCGCTGCGCGAGCGTCGCGACGAGGTGGCCGACCTCGCCCAGGCGATGCTCGACGAGTGCGCGCCGGGAACCCGCCTCACTGGCTCGGCGCGCGAGGCCGTGGCGGCGGCCCGGTGGCCAGGGAACCTCGCCGAGCTGAGAGTGGTGATGACGCAGGTGGCGGCCGCCCATCGCGCCGTGATCACGGTCGACGACCTGCCACCGCGGTATCGGACCTCCGATCGGGTGAGCAGGCTCGGGGGCCGTGAGCGGGCCGAGCGTCAGGCGATCGTCGACGCGCTCGCGGACTGCGCCGGGAACAAGGTGCACGCGGCCGCGCAACTGGGGATCAGTCGCAGCACCCTGTACACCCGCATGCGCGCACTCGACGTGAGCGCTTCGCGTCCGTGAGTTGATTTCCCCGGTCACTCACGGCCGGCGCAGATGCACAGGTGTCCGAACCTTGGACAGTTGGCAGCCCGGAACTTCGAGAACTATGGCGTACGTCACATCGTCAGTTCGAAGGAGTTCCGATGACAGCGATCGCCGACTTCCCGCTGGCCGCCCGGGTCCAGGGTTTCCTGGCCGGAGGCCCGAAGAAGCTCTTGATCGGGGGCGAGTGGGTGGAGGCGGCCTCCGGTCGCACCTTCCCGACGTACGACCCGGCCACCGGCAACGTGCTCACCGAGGTCGCGCACGGCCAGGCCGAGGACGTCGACCGGGCGGTGCGGGCCGCACGGCGGGCGTTCGACGAGGGGTCGTGGGCGTCGATGAAGCCGAATCAGCGGGAACGGCTGATCTGGCGTGTCGGGGACATCCTCAGTGAGCGAGCCGAGGAGTTCGGACAGTTGGAGGCTCTCGACAACGGCAAGTCCGCGGGCATCGCGTCCGCCGTCGACGTGGCCTGGGCCGCGGACGTGTTCCGCTACTACGCGGGCTGGGCCACCAAGATCGAGGGCAGCACCGTCAACGTGTCGATGCCGTTCGCTCCGGACGCCCAGTTCCACGCCTACACGCTGCGCGAACCGGTCGGGGTGTGCGGGCTGATCGTGCCGTGGAACTTCCCGCTGCTGATGGCGGCGTGGAAGCTGGCTCCCGCCCTCGCCGCGGGCAACACCGTCATCCTCAAGCCTGCCGAGCAGACACCCCTGACGGCACTGCTGCTCGGAGAGGTGTTCCAGGAAGCCGGATTCCCGCCCGGCGTGGTCAACATCGTCAGCGGCTTCGGTGACGCCGGCGCCGCGCTCTCGGCCCACGAGAGTGTCGACAAGATCGCGTTCACCGGATCGACCGAGGTGGGCAAGAAGATCGTCGACGCGGCGAAGGGCAACCTGAAGAAGGTCACCCTCGAACTCGGCGGCAAGAGCCCGAACATCGTGTTCGCGGACGCGGACTTCGACGCCGCCGTGGAGGGGTCGCTGAACGCCTGGCTGTTCAACCACGGGCAGTGCTGTGTCGCGGGGACTCGACTTTTCGTGGAGGACAAGATCTTCGACGAGTTCACTCAGGCCGTCGCAACCGCCGCCAGTCAGGTGAAGATCGGACCCGGCCTCGATCCCGCCACCCAGCTCGGGCCGCTCGTGTCGCAGGAACAGTTCGACAAGGTCACCGGTTACCTCGCCGCCGGGCTCGCGGACGGCGCGCGGGCGCTGACGGGCGGCAAGCGCTGGGGCGAGACCGGCTACTTCGTCGAACCGACCGTGTTCGTCGACGTCAAGCCCGAATTCTCGATCGTCCGCGAGGAGATCTTCGGTCCCGTCGTCGCGGCGCTGCCGTTCAACGCGGAGGCCGGCGTGGCCGCCGCGGCCAACGACTCGATCTACGGCCTGGCCGCGGGAATCTGGACCAAGGACATCTCCAAGGCGCACCGCACCGCCCGGCAGATCAAGGCCGGGTCGGTGTGGATCAACCAGTACAACGGCTTCGACACCGCGATGCCGTTCGGCGGCTACAAGCAGTCCGGCTGGGGTCGCGAACTGGGTGCCGCCGGCCTCGACGCCTACACCATCACCAAGTCCGTCAACGTCGCGCTGTGACAGTACGACCCGACCCTCCCACCCCCGACCGGTTCGTTCGAAGAAGGAGAAACACATGAAGACCACAGCAGCAGTCCTGCTCGAGGCCGGCAAGCCCTTCGAGATCATGGAGCTCGACCTGGACGGGCCGGGCCCGGGCGAGGTGCTGATCAAGTACACCGCCGCCGGCCTGTGCCACTCGGACCTGCACCTGACGGACGGCGACCTGCCGCCGCGGTACCCGATCGTCGGCGGCCACGAGGGCTCCGGGATCATCGAAGAGGTCGGCCCCGGCGTCACCAAGGTCAAGCCGGGCGACCACGTCGTGTGCAGCTTCATCCCGAACTGCGGCACCTGTCGCTACTGCTCGACGGGTCGGCAGAACCTGTGCGACATGGGCGCCACCATCCTCGAGGGGTCGATGCCGGACGGTACGTTCCGGTTCCATTCCAAGGGAACGGATTTCGGTGCGATGTGCATGCTCGGCACCTTCGCCGAGCGGGCCACCATCTCCCAGCACTCGGTCGTCAAGGTGGACGACTGGCTGCCGCTCGAGACCGCGGTTCTCGTCGGGTGTGGCGTGCCGTCCGGGTGGGGCACCGCCGTCAACGCGGGCAATCTGCGTGCCGGGGACACCGCCGTCGTCTACGGCGTCGGAGGGCTCGGCATCAACGCGATCCAGGGTGCGGTGAGCGCGGGCTGCAAGTACGTCGTGGCGGTGGACCCGGTTCCGCTCAAGCGGGAGACCGCGCTGAAATTCGGTGCCACACACGCCTTCCCCGATGCGGCGAGCGCGGCCGAGAAGGTGGCGGAGCTGACCTGGGGACAGGGCGCGGATGCGGCCCTCATCCTGGTCGGCACCGTCGACGAAGAGGTCGTCTCCGCCGCGACCGCCGTGATCGGCAAGGGCGGCACCGTCGTCATCACCGGACTCGCCGACCCCACGAAGCTGACCGTGCACGTCTCGGGCTGCGACCTGACCCTGAACCAGAAGACCATCAAGGGGTCGCTGTTCGGGTCGATGAACCCGCAGTACGACATCGTCAAGCTGCTGCGTCTATACGATGCGGGCCAGCTGAAACTCGACGAGTTGGTCACCACGCAGTACCGCCTCGAAGACGTCAACCAGGGCTACCAGGACCTGCGCGACGGCAAGAACATTCGTGGCGTGATCGTGCACGGATCGTAGGTCTCGCAGCGGACCTCCCCCGGCCCGGACGACGGGCCGGGGGATGTCCGCGTTCCCGGGGTGTTCCCATCGGCGCCGCGCCGTGCCACGATCGGATGAGCCCGAGATCCACGTGATCCCGGGACCGAAATGGCAGAAGAGGAGTCCGCCATGGTCGGAGACATCATCGGAACCATCATTTTCGGTGCCGTCATCGGGGTGCTCGCCCGGCTGGTGATCCCGGGAAAGCAGGCGATGGGGTGGATCGTGACGGTCCTGCTCGGCATCGCGGGCGCACTGATCGGCTACTGGGTGTGGGGGATGATCAGCGACACCGGTGACACCGCGGGCATCGACTGGTGGCGGTGGATCATCAGTATCGCGGCGGCCGCGGTGCTGACCCTCGGCTACACCTCGCTGACCCGAAAGTCTTAGTCGGCAAGCGCGTTTTCCTCTGACCGCGTGTTCTGTGACAGTGTTGTCCGGAACGGAGCGCCGATCAGAGGGGAACCAGCCGTGGTGGTGGACGCCGGTCGCAGGACCTATGCGGTCGCGGTGGTTCTCGCCGCCCTGGCCGGCTACGTCGACGCGATGGGGTTCATCACGCTCGGCGGATTCTTCGTCTCGTTCATGAGCGGCAACACCACCAGGATGGGTGTCGCCGCCGTCGACGGGAACTGGCACCCGGCGCTCGTCGGTGCAGGGGTCATCGGCCTGTTCGTGCTCGGAGTCGTCCTCGGCGCGCTCGTCGGTGAACGGGCCGGGACCCGGCGCGGCTCGGTGATCATGATCGTGGTGGCCGTCCTGGTCTCGATCGCGGCAGTGGTGTCCGGCTTCGGTCCGGAGCAGGTTGTCATCGCGGCACTGGCACTGGCGATGGGTGCCGAGAACACGGTGTTCGACCGCGGTGACGGGGCGTCGATCAGCCTGACCTACATGACCGGGACGCTGGTGAGACTGGGGCGCAGCATCGCCGCCGCAATGACGGGTGGTCCGCGCTGGGAGTGGACCCGGTTCGCGGGTCATTGGGGTGGCCTGCTGACGGGCGTCGCCGCCGGGACCGCCGTCCACCACGGTGTCGGGTTGGCGGGGCTGTGGGTCGCCGTCGTTACGGCTCTGGCGCTCGCGGTGGCCTTCGCGAACCGGTCCCGCTCGGCCTGAACCCTGCTCGGGAATCCGGCCGCGGCCTCACCGCGGCGGGTACATGATGACGGCGACCCCGGCCAGGCAGATCAACGCGCCGATCAGGTCCCAGCGGTCGGGGCGGAAGCCGTCGAGGGCCATCGCCCACACCAGTGAGCCGGCGACGAACACGCCGCCGTACGCGGCGAGGATGCGCCCGAAGTTCGCGTCCGGCTGCAGCGTCGCGACGAATCCGTAGACGCCGAGCGCGAGCACGCCGAGCCCGGCCCACAGCCAGCCGCGATGCTCGCGGACGCCCTGCCACACCAGCCAGGCCCCGCCGATCTCGAACACGGCGGCGACGGCGAACAGGGCGACGGACTTCGCGACGGTCATGGGCGCGACGATATCCGCGACCCGGATTCGGGTCGGGGCGGACCTCGCAACGAGGCCGGTGGGCCTACCGTGGACGGTGTGCAGGCGCGGCGAGCGGCCGACGGCCACCGCCTCGCGTCACACTCCCGGCGCCAGTGCCGCGACGGTCATTCGCCGCAGCACGTCGCGAGTGTGCGTGGGGGTGGTCCGCGCCGCGCTGTGCGGTGTCGAGTTGATCAGGCCGAAGGTTGCGTGCGCCTTGGTTCGGGCCTCGGTCTCCGACAGTGCCGGGTCCGTTTCCCGCAGCACCTGCACCCACAGCTCGACGTACCGGCGCTGGAACTGGCGCACCTGCCGGCGCGCGGCCTCGGGCAGCGACCCGAGATCGCGGTCCTGGACCCGGATCAGGTCGGACTCGCCGAGTGCGAAGTCCAGATGGAACTCGATCAGACCGGCGAGCGCGGAGTGCGCGTCCCGTGCGGATTCGACCACGTCGGTGCCGCCGTCGAACAGGCGCGCACTGATGTCCACCAGCAGTTCGACCAGCAACGCCTCCTTGTTGGAGAAGTGCCGGTAGACGGCGGGGCCGCTGATGCCCACCGCGGAGCCGAGGTCCTCGAGGCGCACCCCGGCGTATCCGCGCTCGGCGATCAACCGGGAGGCGGCCTGCAACAGCTGACGGCGCCGGTCGGCCTTGGCCTGGCTGCGACGGGTGGGTGCCGGAGCTTCCGCGGTGTTCGGGTCCGACACGCGGGTTCTCCTCTCCGGATGGGGGTCTGGACAACTCAGTTAAGCACAGTTATCTTAAATTCGGTTATTGATAGTTAACCGAAATGGTGTCGACGGCAACGTTGGTGCCGGAGCCACGAGTGGCACGGACCGGACAGGCGGCGAGATGGGCTTCGACCGAGCAGGCAACAGGGACGATCACGAGCGGTTGGTGAAGGAGCTGCGCGAGCGGCTCGCGACCGCGGCCCTCGGCGGCAGTGAGAAGTCGCGGCAGCGGCACGTCGACCGCGGCAAGCTGCTCCCGCGCGACCGGGTGAACACGCTGCTGGACGCGGGCAGCCCGTTCCTGGAGTTCTCGCCGTTGGCGGCGAACGGCCTCTACGGCGACGAGTGCCCCGGCGCGGGCATGATCGCCGGGATCGGCCGGGTCTCCGGCCGCGAGTGCGTGATCGTCGCAAACGACGCCACGGTCAAGGGCGGCACCTACTACCCGATGACGGTGAAGAAGCACCTGCGGGCGCAGGAGATCGCGCTGCAGAACAACCTGCCGTGCATCTACCTCGTCGACTCCGGTGGCGCGTTCCTGCCGCGGCAGGACGAGGTGTTCCCGGACCGCGAGCACTTCGGCCGGATCTTCTTCAACCAGGCGACGATGAGCGCGAAGGGGATCGCGCAGATCGCGTCGGTGATGGGCTCGTGCACCGCCGGTGGCGCGTACGTGCCGGCGATGAGCGACGAGGCCGTCATCGTCCGCAACCAGGGCACCATCTTCCTCGGCGGCCCGCCGCTGGTGAAGGCCGCGACCGGTGAGGTCGTCACGGCGGAGGAGCTCGGCGGCGGTGACCTGCACTCGAAGGTCTCCGGTGTCACCGACCATCTCGCCGCGGACGATCAGGACGCGCTGCGGATCGTGCGGAACATCGTCTCCACCCTGGGCCCGCGCAGTCCGCGGCCGTGGGACGTGGCCGAGACCGTCGACGCGGTCGCCGATCAGACCGAGCTCTACGACGTGGTCCCGACCGACCCGCGCACCCCGTACGACGTGCACGAGGTCATCACCCGGGTCGTCGACGGCGGGGAGTTCCAGGAGTTCAAGGCGGAGTACGGCAAGACGCTGGTCACCGGTTTCGCGCGGATCCACGGGCACCCGGTCGGGATCGTCGCCAACAACGGTGTGCTGTTCGCCGAGTCCGCGATGAAGGGCGCGCACTTCATCGAACTGTGCGACAAGCGGTCGGTCCCGCTGCTGTTCCTGCAGAACATCGCCGGGTTCATGGTCGGCCGCGACTACGAGGCAGGCGGCATCGCCAAGCACGGTGCCAAGATGGTCACCGCGGTCGCTTGTGCACGGGTGCCGAAGCTGACCGTCGTTATCGGCGGCTCCTACGGTGCGGGCAACTACTCGATGTGCGGGCGCGCGTACTCGCCGCGGTTCCTGTGGATGTGGCCCAACGCCCGGATCTCCGTGATGGGCGGCGAGCAGGCCGCGTCGGTGCTCGGCACCGTCGGCTCGGGCAGCGACCCCGACGAGATCCGCGCCCAGTACGAGGCCCAGGGCAACCCGTACTACTCGACCGCCCGGCTGTGGGACGACGGCATCATCGACCCGGCCGACACCAGAGATGTTCTGGGACTGGCCCTGTCGGTGTGCGCGAACGCGCCGATCGAGCCGGTGTCCTACGGCGTCTTCCGGATGTGAGTGACATGACTGTGAGCGAGATGATGACTACCTCAACACCTTCCGACACCACCGGATTGTTCGGGACCGTGCTGGTCGCGAACCGGGGTGAGATCGCAGTCCGCGTGATCCGCACCCTGCGCGCGATGGGGATCCGGTCCGTCGCCGTCTACAGCGACGCGGACGTGGACGCCCGGCACGTCCACGAGGCGGACACCGCGGTGCGTCTCGGCCCCGCCGCGGCGCGGGAGAGCTATCTCGACATCGACAGGGTGGTCGAGGCCGCCCGCCGCACGGGTGCGCAGGCCGTGCATCCCGGGTACGGGTTCCTTTCCGAGAACGCGGCCTTCGCGGCCGCGTTGGAGGCGGCGGGGATCGCGTTCCTGGGCCCGTCGGCGCGCGCCATCGAGGTGATGGGCGACAAGATCACCGCGAAGAACGCGGTCGCCGCGTTCGACGTGCCGGTGGTGCCGGGCATCGCGAAGCCGGGCCTGACCGACGCCGAACTGATCGCCGCCGCCGACGAGGTCGGTTACCCGGTGCTGGTCAAGCCGTCCGCGGGCGGCGGCGGCAAGGGTATGCGGATGGTCGAGGATCCGGCGGCGCTGCCTGCGGCGTTGGCGAGTGCCCGTCGGGAGGCGGCGTCGGCGTTCGGTGACGACACTCTGTTCATCGAGCGGTTCGTGTTGCGGCCCCGGCACATCGAGGTGCAGATCCTCGCCGACACGCACGGCAACGTGATCCATCTGGGGGAGCGTGAGTGCAGCCTGCAGCGTCGGCACCAGAAGGTGATCGAGGAGGCGCCGTCGCCGCTGCTGGACGAGGCGACCCGCGCGCGGATCGGTGAGGCGGCCTGCAACACCGCCCGCAGCGTGGACTACGCGGGCGCCGGGACGGTGGAGTTCATCGTCTCCGCGGATCGGCCCGACGAGTTCTTCTTCATGGAGATGAACACCCGGCTGCAGGTCGAGCACCCGGTCACCGAGATGGTGACGGGCCTGGACCTGGTCGAGTGGCAGGTGCGGGTGGCGGCGGGGGAGAAGCTGGCCCTGAGTCAGGACGACATCACCCTCACCGGTCATGCGATCGAGGCCCGGGTCTACGCGGAGGATCCGGCGCGCGGCTTCCTGCCGACCGGTGGCACCGTCGTGGACCTCGCCGAGGCGAGTGGTCCTGGGGTGCGGGTGGATTCGGGGTTGCGGGTCGGCACCGTCGTCGGCAGTGACTACGACCCGATGCTGTCGAAGGTGATCGTGCACGCCGCCGACCGCGCGGCGGCCCTGCGTGGCCTGGACCGGGCGCTCGCCGAGACGGCGGTGCTCGGTGTGGTCACCAACATCGACTTCGCGCGGTTCCTGCTCGCCGACCCGGACGTGGTGGCGGGCAACCTGGACACCGGGCTGCTGGACCGCAGGCTCGAGCACTTCGTCGCCGCCGAGCCGAGCGACGACCAGATCGTCGCCGCCGGGGTGTACCGGTGGCTGGCCCGCTGGCCGTCCGGTTCGGCGGACCCGTGGGACATCCCGACCGGCTGGCGGGTCGGTGGTCCGGCGCCGACCGGCATCCGGCTCGCGACCGCGACCCGCGCCGAACACGTCCGCATCACCGGACGCCCCGGCGCCGCGACTGCCCAGCTGGAGGACGGCGAATCCCGCTCCCTGGCAGCCTCGTTGGACGGCGACCGGCTGCGGGTCGTGTTGGAAGGGCGCAGCGAGACCTACCGGGTCGCCGAACAGGACGGGCACCTGTGGCTGGCGTCCCCGTCGGGCATCGCGCTGGTCCGGGAGGTCGCGGAGGTCAACGTCCGGACCGGCGACGCGCACGCCGGCGAGGCGGAGCTGACCAGCCCGATGCCGGGCGCGGTGATCGCCGTCGGCGTCGAGTCCGGTGCCACGGTCACCGCGGGCACCACGATCGTGGTGGTGGAGGCGATGAAGATGGAGCACGCGCTGACCGCCCCGATCGACGGCACCGTCGAGGTCTTCGTCGCCGCCGGTGACCAGGTCAAGGTCGACCAACTGCTCGCACGCGTGATTCCCGACAGCACTGACGACAAGACCGAAAAGGGTGACCAGGCATGACCGACTACCTTTCCACCGGGTCGCTGCCCGACGAGTACGAGCAGCTGGCCAAGACCGTCCGAGACTTCGCGCAGACGGTGGTCGCACCGGTCGCTGCCGAGCACGACGCCAACCACACCTTCCCGTACGAGGTGATCGACGGGATGGCCGACCTCGGCCTGTTCGGCCTGCCGTTCCCCGAGGAGTACGGCGGTCAGGGCGGCGACTACTTCGCCCTGTGCCTCGCGCTCGAGGAGCTCGGCAAGGTCGACCAGTCCGTGGCCATCACCCTCGAGGCCGGTGTCTCCCTCGGCGCAATGCCGGTGTACCGGTTCGGCAACGACGCCCAGAAGCAGGAGTGGCTGCCGCAGCTGACGAGCGGAAAGTCCCTCGCCGCCTTCGGCCTGACCGAGCCGGGAGCCGGCAGTGACGCCGGCGGCACCCGGACCACCGCCCGTGAGGACGGCGAGGACTGGGTGATCAACGGCAACAAGCAGTTCATCACGAACTCCGGCACCGACATCACCAAGCTGGTCACCGTCACCGCGGTCACCGGGACCGCGGCGAACGGGAAGAAGGAGATCTCCACGATCCTGGTGCCTGCCTCGACCCCCGGGTTCACCGCGGAGCCCGCGTACAACAAGGTCGGCTGGAACGCCTCCGACACCCATCCGCTGACCTTCCAGGACGTGCGGGTGCCGCGGGAGAACCTGCTCGGCGAGCGGGGCCGCGGGTACGCGAACTTCCTGCGGATCCTGGACGAGGGTCGGATCGCGATCGCGGCGCTGTCCGTCGGTGCCGCGCAGGGCTGCGTCGACGAGTCGGTCAAGTACGCCAAGGAACGCGAGGCGTTCGGGCGCACGATCGGGTCCAACCAGGCGATCGCGTTCAAGATCGCGCGGATGGAGGCGCGGGCACACACCGCCCGCACCGCCTACTACGACGCCGCCGCGCTCATGCTGGCGGGCAAGCCGTTCAAGAAGCAGGCGTCGATCGCCAAGCTGGTCGCCAGCGAGGCGGCGATGGACAATGCCCGTGACGCCACGCAGATCTTCGGTGGCTACGGCTTCATGAACGAGTACGCCGTCGCACGGCACTACCGGGACTCGAAGATCCTCGAGATCGGTGAGGGCACGACCGAGGTGCAGTTGATGCTGATCGCGCGGGAGGCGGGTCTGTGAGCGAGGATTCAGTGAGTGCCGGGGTCGAGCCGCGCAGGGTCGTGCAGCGCGGCCTGTGGTTCGAGGAGTTCGAGACCGGTGTCGTCTACGAGCACCGTCCCGGTCGCACGGTCACCGAGACCGACAACGTCCTGTTCACGACGCTGACGATGAACACGCAGGCGCTGCACCTGGACGCAGCGTTCTCGGATGCGTTGCCGCCCTTCAACGCCCGGCTGGTGAATTCGATGTTCACGCTGTCCACCCTGGTCGGGCTGTCGGTGGCACAGCTGACGCAGGGCACGATCGTCGGAAACCTCGGATTCTCCGAGATCGCGTTCCCGAAGCCGCTGTTCCACGGCGACACGATGTACGCGGAGACTGTCATCGTCGAGAAGCGGGAGTCGAAGAGCCGGCCCGGCGAGGGCATCGTCACCTTCGCGCACACCGCGCGCAACCAGCACGGTGACGTGGTCGCGACCGCCGTCCGCAAGACGATGGTGCGGAAGCGTCCAATCGATGATTCCCGAACGGACGGTGAGTGACGTGGCCGGGACGGATGCAACCTGGACTCCTCCAGGCCCCTCGTGGCTGTTCTGCCCGGCGGACCGGCCGGAACGATTCGCCAAGGCCGCGGCCACCGCGGACGTCGTGATCCTCGACCTCGAGGACGGAGTCGCGGCCGCGGACCGTCCGGCGGCCCGCCGCGCACTGATCGACACCCCGCTCGACCCGCAGCGCACCGTGGTTCGCATCAACGCGCACGGCACCGAGGACCAGCGGCTCGACCTGGAGGCGTTGCTCGAAACCGGCTATCCGCGGGTGATGTTGCCCAAGTGCGAGTCCGCCGAACAGGTGCGCTCCCTGGCGCCGCGGGAGGTGATCGCACTGATCGAGTCGCCGCTCGGCGCGCTGACCGTCGCGGAGTCCGCGCAGGTCGCCAACGCGGTCGGGGTGATGTGGGGCGCCGAGGATCTCGTCGCCTCGCTCGGCGGCACCGGAAGTCGCCGTGCCGACGGCACCTACCGGGACGTGGCCCGGCACGTGCGGTCGGCATCGCTGCTCGCCGCGAAGGCGCACGGGCGGCTCGCGTTGGACTCGGTGTACCTCGACATCAAGGACCTGGCGGGTCTGCGGGAGGAGGCGGACGACGCGGTCGCGGTCGGCTTCGATGCGAAGGTCTCGATCCACCCGAGCCAGGTCACGGTCGTGCGCGAGGCGTACGCGCCGTCCGCCGAGGACGTCGACTGGGCCCGGCGGTTGCTCGCCGCTGCGGGCGAGGAGCGCGGAGTGTTCACCTTCGAGGGCAAGATGGTGGATGCCCCGGTGTTCCGGCACGCGGAGCAGATCGTGCGCAGGGCAGGTGATCAGGAGGTCGATTGACGATGGCGGGGCCACAGTCGAAGGGGCCGCAGTGGGTTCCGTCCGACGAGGATGTCGAGGGGGCGCGGATCACCGATTTCGCGTCCTGGGCGGAGGGCCGCTGCGGCGTGAGCCTGCCCGACTATCGGGCACTGTGGCAGTGGTCGGTCGACGACCTGGACGACTTCTGGCTCGCGGTGTGGGAGTACTTCGAGGTTCAGTCGTCGACCCCCGTCGGCGCGGCACTGGTGGACGAGTCGATGCCGGGCGCCCGTTGGTTCCCCGATGTCCGCTCGAACTACGTCCGTCAGGCGCTGCGGCACGAGACCCGGCGCCGTCCCGCGATCCGGTACTCCGGTGAGGGCACCGGCGACGTCGAGATGTCCTGGGCGGAGTTGCGCAGGCAGGTCGGCGCGCTGGCCGCGACGTTGAAAGCGCACGGAGTCGGATCCGGTGACCGGGTGGTGGGCTACCTGCCGAACATTCCGGAGGCGGTGATCGCGTTCCTCGCGACCGCGAGCCTCGGCGCGATCTGGGCGGCGTGCGGGCAGGACTACTCCGCGCCCGCCGCACTGAACCGGCTCGGTCAGCTCGACCCGACCGTCCTGATCGCCGCCGACGGGTATCGCTTCGGGGGCAAGGTCCATCGGCGGGACGCCGAGGTCGCGCGGTTGCGGGCCGGGTTGCCGAACCTGCGCCTTACGGTGCGGGTGGAACATCTCGGCGATCTGCCCGACGTGCCCGCCGAGGAACCCTCGACCGGCCTCGCGGAGCCGGGCACGGTGATGTGCTGGGCGGAGGCGTCCGCCGGTGATGCGCCCCTCGACCCGGTGGACGTCCCGTTCGACCATCCGTTGTGGGTGGTGTTCTCCAGCGGCACCACCGGTCTGCCGAAGGGCATCGTGCACGGGCACGGTGGTGTGATGCTCGAGCACCTGAAAGCCCTTGCCCTGCAGAATGACATCGGACCTGCCGACACCCTGTTCTGGTACACCAGCCCGAGCTGGATGATGTGGAACTACCAGGTCGGCGCGCTGCTCGTCGGCGCGACGATCGTCTGCTACGACGGCAGCCCGTCGTACCCGGCGCCGGACGCGTTGTGGGAGCTGACGTCCCGGCATCGGGCCACGATGCTTGGCACCAGCCCCGGGTACGTGCTCGCCTGCGCGAAGGCCGGTGTGGTGCCGCGCGAGAATCACGATCTGGGCGCGTTGCGGGCCGTCGGGATCACCGGCTCCTCGCTGCCGCCCTCCTCGTCGCTGTGGCTGTCCGAGAACGTCGGTTCGCAGGTTCCGGTGTTCTCGATCAGCGGCGGCACCGATGTGGTGACGGCGTTCGCCGGCGGGGCGCGGACGGTCCCGGTGTGGCCCGGAGAGCTGTCGGTGCCGTATCTGGGAGTCGCGCTGGACGCGTTCGATTCCGACGGGCGGTCCGTGCGCGGCGAGGTGGGGGAGTTGGTGGTGACCCGCCCGATGCCGTCGATGCCGGTGTTCTTCTGGAACGACCCGGAGGGGAGGCGTTACCGGGACTCGTACTTCGCGGTGTATCCCGGCGTGTGGCGGCACGGTGACTGGGTCACGATCACCGACCACGGCAGCGTCGTCGTCCATGGACGATCCGACTCGACATTGAACCGCAACGGTATTCGGATGGGCAGTGCAGACATCTATCAGGTGATCGAGGAGCTGCCCGAGGTTGCGGAGGCTCTGGTGCTCGGCGTGGAGCAGGCCGACGGCGGATACTGGATGCCGCTGTTCGTCGTGCTTGCGGACGGAGTGGACCTCGACGACGCCCTCGAGGAGCGGATCAGGTCCGCCCTCCGGGAGCAGGTGTCGCCGCGGCACGTCCCCGACGACATCATCGTGGCACCCGGTGTGCCGCACACCCGCACCGGAAAGAAGCTCGAGGTGCCGATCAAGCGGCTGCTGCAGGGCGCCGACGCGGACCGGATCGTCGACCGCAACGCCGTCGACGCCCCGGACCTGATCGACTGGTACACCGCGCAGAAGCGCTGACCGGGAAGGGTGCCACGAGCGGGTTGCCGGGGCTCGGAGTCGCCTCGGGCGCGGGGCGCTCGCCGATCGAACCGCGTGCGGGGCCCATCGGCGTCAGCGTGAGGTCCGGTCGGCGCGGCCGGTTCCGTCGAGTGCTGCCAGCAGCGAGTCGTTGACGGCGTCTGCTGGTGTCAGCGGCAGCGTGTGGTGGGTGGCCCCCTCGATCACGGCCACGCGCACGTCCGGCATCGACGTCGAGAGCGTTGCCGCGATCCCACGACTGTCGTGCACCTTGCTCCCCGCTGCGAGGATCACGGTCGCGTCGGCCTTCAAACGGGCCAGCGCGTCGGGTTTCGGTCGCCTGGGGACCACCGTTCTCGTCCTCGGAAAGTGCGCGGCACCTCGAGCGAGGAGGTCGATCCAGTCCTCGTCCAGGGTTCGCCCCTCCGTCTCCCACCGGATGAAATCACGTTCGCGTTTCTCGTTGGGGAACAAGAGAATCGGCAGTGCGTGAAGTAGGTACCGGGCGCGCATGCCTGCGAAGCGTTCGCGAACCACACCGTGGCGGTTGCCCCGCCGCCGGGCAGCAGGAGCACCGGTGGGGCGTCGGGCGGTCCGCACGAATTGACCCGGGTGGTGCCGTGCTCCGATTCCAGGTCGCGGGTGGTGACGTCGACCGGCCACTTGTCGAGGACGCGGTCGTACGCACGGTAGAAGGCAGCCCCCCTCGGTGGCGGCGAAATCGGAGATCGATGGCGTGGGCATCGCGAACGCCACCGCCGCCATCGACGCGTACACCGAGGCGGAGCTGGACACCGTCGGCAAATTCCTCGTGGACATGCAGCGAGCGGTTGAGTCGTCGGCGGTGGAGTCGACCCCGCGGCCGTGATGCCGCACGGGTGGCAATTTCGTGGCACGGAAACACGGATTTCGCCGATTCGCCTCCGCGGCCGGTCGGGGCTTCATACGATGCTGCGAATTGCTGGGCGTAGTGCCGGGGTTCCCGGGGCCCACGGGGAGTGAGTCACCTGCCCCGGGGTGATCGAGGCCAGGTGGGCGCCCACGTCCGTCGTCCTAAGGATGGTCCGTCTTGACACGCACTGTTTCGAAGCGCCTGGTTCCTGCCGTGGCCTCGCTCGTCGCCGCCGGCCTGGTGCTCAGCGGATGTGGCAGCAGCGACGCCGAGTCCGGCGCCTCCGCCGCCACCGGTGAGCCGATCAAGGTCGGCCAGATCATTCCCGTCGAGGCGCCGGGCATCTCGCTGGCCAGCCAGGCCAAGGGCCTGACCGCGTCGGTCGAGGTGTTCAACGAGCGGGGTGGCGTCAACGGCCGTCCGCTCGAACTGATCCAGTGTGATTCGCTCGGCGACCCCAACAAGGAACTCGACTGCGCCGACAAGATGATCTCCGAGGGCGTCGTCGCCACGCTCGCCGACTTCACGCCGGCCTCCCCGGAGGCGACCTCGGAGAAGCTCGCTAGCGCGGGGATCCCGCGAATCGGCATCAACCCGATGAACTACGCGGAGTTCGCGGCCCTCAACGTGTACACCCCGTTCGCGGGTTCGCTGCTCACGCTGTTCGGCACCGTCGACACCCTGGTCGCCAACGGCAAGACGAAGCTGACGGTGATGCGCCCCGACCTGCCGGTTGCCGCGATGCTCAACCAGTTCCTCGGTCCGTACGTGAAGTCGCGGGGCGCCGAGATCGTCAACGAGGTCGCGGTCGGCGCCGGCGCCACCGACTACACCCAGTTCGTCGCCGCCGCCGAGCGCAACGACGCGCAGGGCGTCATCATGGCCTTGACCGCGACCGAGTCGAACCAGATCGCGGAGGCGTTCAACCAGCTCGGCTCGAAGCTCAGCTTCGCGCTGGCCGCCACCGGATTCACCCAGACCGACCTGCAGCACCTCGGCAGCTTCGCCACCAGCTCCGTCTACACCAGCCCGGTGCCTGCGCCGTCGTCGAGCACCGAGGACTTCCCCGGCCTCGAGGAGTTCCTGGCCGACATGGAGAAGTCCGGCGACAGTGACCTCGAGCGTTCGGAGATGAACGGCACGGAGATCTTCTCCTGGCTCTCGGTGCGCGCATTCGGTGAGGTGGCGAAGGGGCTCGACAACATCTCCGCGAACACCGTGTCGCAGGGCTTCATGAACGCCAAGGACCTCGACATGGCCGGACTCGTCCCGGCCTGGACGCCGAACGACACCGAGCCGTTCTTCGGGATCTTCCAGCGGGTGTCGAACTCGATGATGTACAAGCAGTCCTTCGACGGGGACGTCGTCGTCACCGATCCCAACCAGTACGACCTGCGCACGAAGTAGCGCGGACGTCGTACGCAGTAGCACCGGACTATCGATCGGGGAGCGGCAATGACGGAGTTCGTGCAGTTCGCCATCCTCGGGCTCGGGGCCGGATCGGCCTACGCCCTGCTCGCGCAGGGCGTGGTGCTGGTCTACCGCGGATCCGGGGTGGTGAATTTCGCGCAGGGTGCGATCGCGATGGTTGCGGCCTACCTGTGTCTGGAAACCCTTCAGCGAGAACATGACTGGCCGCTTTGGCTCGCGTTCTCCGCGGGAGTCGTGGTCGCGGGTCTGATCGGACTGGTGTTTCAGCTGACCGTGCTCAGGTGGCTCGCGAACGCCGCCCCCATCGTGCGGTTGGCTGCCACGCTGGGTCTGCTGGTGATCCTGCAGTCGGCGGTGCAGCAGTTCTACGGCCTGAAATCGATTCGGGTTCGGTCGTTCCTGCCCAACGACGCCTATCACTGGGGCGATGTGGTCGTGCAGCAGGATCGGCTGATCCTGCTCGCGATCGCGATCGGAATGACGGTCGTGCTGTGGGCCGCGACCCGGTTCACGCGGGTCGGACTCGCGATCACCGCCGCCGCCGAGAACGAGCGGGCCGCGGCCGCGCTCGGGTGGTCACCGCAGCGGCTGGCCGCGCTGACGTGGACGGTCGGCGGCGCACTCGCCGGCATCGCCGGCATCCTCGTCGCCCCGCTCACCGGTCTGACGCCCACAGCGTTCGTCGTCATCGTCACGGTGTCCGCGCTCGCCGCGGCACTGCTCGGTGGCTTCAAGTCGTTCCCGCTGACCCTGCTCGGCGGCCTGGTGCTCGGCGTCGGCGAGAGTCTCGTCACCCTGTACCAGGACTCGATCCGCGAGTTCCTGCACATGGAGACCCTCACCGGCGTCAACCGGGCCGTGCCGTTCCTCGTCATCCTCGTGGTGCTGGTCGTGCGGGGTAAGGGCCTGCCGCTGCGCAGCCACGTCTCCGAACGGCTCCCACGCCTCGGCTCCGGCGCTGTCAGCTGGCCGGGGCTCGTCGTCGCCCTCGTGATCGCGATCGTGGCGATCGCGATGAGCGACGACTGGCTCCGCGCGCTCACCCTGACCCTCGCCGCTGCGGTGTTCCTGTTGTCCATCGTCGTGCTCACCGGCTACGCGGGACAGCTGTCGCTGGCCCAGTACACCGTCGGCGGGCTCGGCGCGTTGATCGCCGCGCGTCTCGTCGGCCAGGCCGGTTGGTCACTGATCCCGGCCGCGATCGTGTCCGTCGCGGCGGTCATCGCCGTCGGTGTGCTGTTCGCACTACCGGCGCTGCGCACCCGTGGTGTCAACCTCGCGGTCGTGACCCTCGGCCTCGGATTCACCGTGCAGGAGATGATCTTCGGCAACCCGGCACTGACCGGTGACAAGCTCGACAACTCGGTGCGGATTCCGAAGCTGACACTGTTCGGCCTCGACGTGACCGCCTCGAAGTATCCGGAGCGCTGGGCGCTGGTGTGTCTCGCGGTCCTCGCTCTCGCCGGAATCATGGTCGCGAACCTCCGGCGGTCGCGGACCGGCCGCCGCCTGATCGCGGTCCGCACCAACGAACGCGCCGCGGCCTCACTCGGTATCAGCGTCTTCACGGTCAAGATCTACGCGTTCGCCGTCGCTGCCGGAATCGCCGCGGTCGCCGGAATCCTGTTGGGACTTCGCAACTCCGCCGTCACCTACGTCGAGTTCAATGCCTTCGCGTCGATCAACGCGGTGGTGCAGTCGGTCACCGGTGGTCTCGGCTACGTGATCGGCGCCGTCGTCGGCGCCCTGCTCGCTCCGGGTGCCCTCGTCAGCCGCGCCCTGTCCGACGGCTCCAGCAGCGGCGCCGTCGCCAGCCTGATCGGCGGCATCGTCCTGATCGTCATTCTGCTCACCAACCAGAACGGCATCGCCGACATGCTGGCCCGGGTGAGGGCGGCCCTCCGCCGGCTACCGGCGCGGACCGCCCTGCCGGGCAGGTCGAGAGCTTCCACGTCGCAACAACTCTCGTCGGGAGCCGACGATGCGACGGTGCCGGCCACCCCGCTCGCAGTGCGCGGGCTCGGGGTGCGGTTCGGAGGCGTGACCGCCGTCGACTCGGTGGACCTGACCGTGCTGCCCGGCCAGATCGTCGGACTGATCGGACCCAACGGTGCCGGGAAGACCACGGTGATCGACGCGATCACCGGATTCGTCACTCCCAGCGCGGGCCGGGTCGATCTCGGTGACCACGACATCACCGGTTGGTCCACCGCACGCCGATCCCGGGCCGGGCTGCGCAGGTCCTTCCAGTCGCTGGAACTGTTCGAGGACATCAGCGTGTGCGACAACATTCACGCGGGTGCCGACGAGGCGACCCGTGGCAGTTGGCTCACCGACCTGTTCTGGCCGGTGCGCGGGCCGCTGTCGCCGACCGCGTCCACCGCGGTCCGGGACTTCGAGCTCGAAGCAGACCTGTCCGCCATGCCGGACCAGTTACCCTACGGGCGACGCCGGCTCGTCGGCATCGCCCGCGCGGTGGCGTCCGGGCCGTCGGTGATCCTGCTCGACGAACCCGCCGCCGGTCTCGACGAGGCCGAGAGTCGTGAACTGGCACACTGCATCCGACGCCTCGCCGACGAACGGGGCGCCGGGGTCTTGCTCGTCGAACACGACATGGGAATGGTGATGTCCACCTGCGACCGGATCGTCGTGTTGGAAGCGGGCCGGGTGATCGCCGAGGGAACGCCGGAGGAGATCGCGTCCGACGACCGCGTCCGCACCGCCTATCTGGGAACCGACGACGAAATGACGGGTGCCGTGTCATGACCACCACGAAGCGCGAACAGTCCGCCGGGGAGATGGTGCTCGACTGCGCCGGACTGGCTGCGGGGTACGGCGGCGCGACGGTGTGCCGCGATCTGAACATCCGGGTCCGGTCCGGTGAGGTCGTCGCGCTGATCGGTGCCAACGGCGCGGGCAAGTCCACCACGATGCTCACCGTCGCCGGTGAGCTGGCACCGCTCGGCGGACAGGTCACCGTGCTCGGATCCGACGCCCGCGCCTCGCTGGCCACCCGCGCTCGGCGCGGCTTGAGCTACGTCACCGAGGAACGGTCCGTGATCATGGGCCTGACCGCGGCCGAGAACCTCAAACTGGCAGGGGTCGGAGCCGACGCCGCCTGCGCGATCTTTCCGGAACTCCGGGCATTGCTCGGCCGGCCCGCCGGACTGCTCTCGGGTGGCGAACAGCAGATGCTCACCCTCGCGCGGGCGCTCGCCCGGAACCCGCGGCTGCTGTTGGCGGACGAACTGTCCCTGGGGCTCGCACCGCAGATCGTCGCGCGGCTGCTCGCAGTGGTGCGGGCGGCCGCGGACGAGCGTGGGGTCGGCGTCCTCCTCGTCGAGCAGCACGTGCAGCAGGTGCTGCGCGTCGCGGACCGGGTGTACGTGATGCGGCGCGGCCGGGTGATCGTGGAGGGGACCGCAGCGGAGATCGCCGCGGACCTCGACGCCGTCCAGCGGGCCTACCTGTCCGCCTCGGCCGTCGACGAGGTCGCGGAGACAGCCCCGGCGGTCGCCGAGACACCCCCGGCCGTTGCCGAGACACCCCCGGCCGTCGCCGAGACACCCCCGGTGAGCTGATCACGGTCGCTCGGTCGGTCCCTTGTACGGTTGTGGCGTCGTTTTTTGCTGCGAGGGTGCGGACCGCGGATCAGTGAGGGGTGTCGTGGGAGTGGGAGCGAAGTCACCTGTCGTCCGGGTGCCGAAGGCGGGTGAGCTGGTCGCGGCCAGCCTCCGCCGGCGAATCATCACCGGCGAACTGAAGGTCGGCGACCCACTGCCGAACGAGGCGGCGTTGATGGAGCAGTTCGGGGTGTCCCGGCCGACGCTGCGGGAGGCATTCCGCATCCTCGAATCCGAATCGATCATCACCGTGCTGCGCGGCGCGCACGGCGGCGCGCGGGTGCTCGCGCCCGATTCGTCGGCGGCCGCGCGGTACACCGGGTTGCTCCTGCAGTACCAGGGCGTCCCCCTCGTCGACGTGTACCGGGCCCGGGCCTCGTTCGAGGTGGCGGCGGTCGGGCAACTCGCGGACGGTACCCACGGCGACGAACTGGACACCTTCGAAGCCCTGCTCGAGGCGGGCGCGGATCTCCTGGACGACGCGGAGGCGTTCGCCCGGCACGACGTGGACGTCCATCAGGCCCTCATCGACCTGGCGGGCAACCAGACGGTCGCGGTGCTCGCGGGAATGATCGTCCACATCATCGACGCGCACCACGCTCTCTTCATCGCCGCGCACGGCGGGGAGAACGAGCGGCCGGCCTCGCGCGCCGCGCACCGGTCCTACCTGCGGCTGCTCGGACTGATGCGGGACGGCGACTCCCTTGCGGCGCAGGAGTTCTGGGGGAAACACCTCGACGCGATCGAGCGGTACATGATCGACAACTCCGAGACCACCCTCGTCGAGGTGCTGTCCTGACCCGTCACCTCGGGATCGGGATCACCAGCGGCGGCAAGCCGGGCACCTCCACCCGGATCTCCGGCGGCGGTGCCACGGGTGGGGGCTGCGGGACCACCACGGGGGCAGGCTCCGGTGCGGGCGGTGGTTCCGGTGCGGGTGGTGGGGGCGGTGGTTCCGGTGCGGGCGGCGGCGCAGGTGCCTCCGCCAGAGCGCGGCGCGGAGCCTGATCCGCCGGCGCGGACACCACCGGAGCCGGTGCCGGGGTGGTCACTCTCGTCGTGGTCGGCGCCGGCTCGGCCGGGCCCGACCCGACCGGAACCGCGGTCAGGGTGCCGGTTGCCAGGTCCACCACCGACACGGCGCCCATCGCATCGAGGGCCGGCCGAATCGTCAGGACACGACCGGCGTCGAATCCGGGCCAGGGCACCGCACGGGGATCGGGGTCGACGGTCGTCGTCGGGGTGTCCAACGGCGCACCGTGTGCGCACCGCACCTTCGGCGCGCCGTGCTCGTCGATCAGGACGATCGTCCCCGACTCGAGCACCGACTCCCGCGGGACCGCGCGGCCCTCGTCGTAGCCGTAGTTCGTGACCCGGGTGTCCGCGCGGAGCAGCACCGGGGTCAGCGTGCTCACGAAGCCGCGGACGTCGGACACGCCCTGAACCTTCGCCCACGCGGTCAGTTTCGTCGGATCACGTTCGAGTTCGTCGACGAGGCGAGCGCTGTCGCACAGCGGACGGTTGGGGCTGCCGCCGTACAGGCCGCCACGGTCACCGTTGACCACCGGTGTCGCCTCGACCGACAGGTCGCTGCCCGGCGGGCCGGGCGGAACGACGGTCGGGGTCTGCGGCGGCAGCAGCCGGTCCGTCCAGGGCTGATCGCCGTCCTGCGTCGTCGCGAGCATGGCGACCGGGTGGGTGGCCGGTCCACGCTGGGCGCATCCGGCCGAGACCGTCGCGAGCGCGACGCACGTGACCACGAGCAAGCCGACCGGCCACCCGTGGGGAGGGCCGGTGGTTGCGACGGCGCGGCGTCGGTCCCGATGTGCGGACCGCCCGCCGTTGTCGGGGGCCACCCGGCCATCGTAAGCGCGTCGCCCGCCCCGTGCTCGGTGATCGCGGCGTGGTGGTCGGCGCTCGCCGGGGGTGCGGTGACGGAGCGGTCGTACCCGCCCGTGTCACCATGGTGACCCGTCGGCAGGGTTGTTCCTGGCAGGGAAGGGAATCACGTGGTGCAGGTACGGCAGGAAATTCGGGACAGGGTGCTGGTGATCCACCTCGAGCGGGAGGACAAGCGCAACGCGATCAACGGAGCGATGGCACAGGGTATCGACGCCGCACTCAACCGGCTCGACGACGACCCCGACCTGTGGGTGGGGGTGCTCACCGGGACGCCCGTCGTGTTCTGCGCCGGCACCGACATCAAGGAGGGCTCGGGTGACCTCACGCCGAGAGGCGGCGAGTACGGCATCATCCGGCGGCAGCGCGAGACACCGCTGATCGCGGCTGTGGAGGGGCAGGCGCTCGGTGGTGGCTTCGAGATCGCCCTCGCCTGCGACCTGATCGTGGCCGCCGAGTCGGCTGTGTTCGGGCTGCCGGAGTCGCTACGCGGACTGGTCGCCACGTCCGGCGCGCTGTTCCGCGCGCCCCGGGCCCTGCCCGTCAACGTCGCCCGCGAACTGCTCATCACGGGCAACACCCTCACCGCCCGCCGCGCCTACGACCTCGGCGTGGTCAACGAGGTCACCGCGACGGGCGGCGCGCTCGAGGGTGCACTCGCGACGGCGGCGAAGATCTGTGCCTCCTCGCCGACGTCTGTGCGCGAAAGTCTGCGCGCGGTAAGGGAACTCACGGCCGACGACGACGCCCTGGGCTGGGAGGTCACGTCGCGGGCCAAGGATGTCGTCACCTCGTCCGCCGACATGCGCGAGGGCATCGGCGCGTTCTTCGAGCGACGCGAACCCCGCTGGACCGGGCGCTGAGGGGCCGGCACCGGTGAAGTGCCGACCGGTCAGTGTGCCGCGGTGGGTTCCCGGTCCGTCTCGTCGACGGTGACGGGCTCCGGCGCGGTGGACGAGCGCGGGATGAAGGCGGCCACCAACAGGGCGAGCAGGGCGGCTCCGGCTCCGATCAGGAAGGTCGTCACGAAGGCCTCGTGGGTGGGCACCTCTGCTGATCCGAACGGCTTCGTCATGGTGGCGAGCACGGCCGTCATCACCGCGGCAGCGAACGACGTGCCGACCAGTCGCATCAGGGAGTTGAGTCCGTTCGCCGCGCCGGTTTCGTGCAGCGGGACCGAGCCCATGATCAGGGCGGGCATCGCCGCGTAGGCGATGGCGATGCCCGCCGTGATCACGATGTTCACCATCGCGATCTGCCAGAGCGCGTTCATCGCCACGGCGCCGATCAGATAGCCCGCCGCGATCACGACCGTGCCGACCATCAGCGTGATCCGGGGCCCGTGCCTGCCGGTGATCCGCGCCGAGACCGGGGACAGCAGCATCATCACGATGCCGCCCGGGGCCATGCACAGGCCGGCCACGACCATCGACTGCCCCAGCCCGTAACCGGTCTCGGGCGGCGACTGCAGAAGTTGGGGCACCGTCAATGCCGTCGCGTACATCGCGAAGCCCGCCAGCACCGACGCCACGTTCGTCAGCAGCACGGGTCGGGACGAGGACACCCGGAGGTCGACCAGTGGTTCGGCGGTACGGAGTTCGAACGCGCCCCAGAGCAGGAAGACCACTGCCGAGGCTGCGATCAGGCCGAGGGTGAGCGGGCTGGTCCAGCCCCACTGTCCGCCTTTCGTCAGGGCCAGCAACAGCGTGACCAGGCCGGCGGCGAGCCCGGCAGCACCCACGTAGTCGAAGCGGCCCGGTTTGCGGATCGGGGACTCGGGCACGAAGGCCGCAACCGCGGCCGCGACTGCGACGCCGAGGATCGCCGCGGCCCAGAACAGGGCGTGCCAGCTGTAGTTCTGTGCGGTCCACGCGGCCAGCGGCAGCCCGATTGCGCCGCCGATCCCCATGGTCGAGCTCATCAGCGACACCGCGGCGGCCATCTTCTCTCGGGGCAGCTCGTCACGCATGATGCTGATGCCGAGCGCGATGGTGCCGGTGGCCGCGCCCTGCAGGGCACGGCCGATGATCACCGGTGCCACGCTCGAGCTGACCGCACAGATGACCGAGCCGGCCACGAGAAATGCCATGGAGATCAGGATCATTCGTCGTTTGCCCACCATGTCGCCGAGGCGTCCGGCGATGGGTGTGACGACCGCCGCGGCGAGCAGCGTCGAGGTCACCGCCCACGAGGCGGTCGACGGAGACGTGTGGAGAAGGTCGGGCAGCACGTGGATCAGGGGGACCACCAGGGTCTGCATCAGCGAGACCACGATGCCCGCGAACGCGAGTGTCGGCAGCATCAGAGCAGCGGCTCCGGTGCTCCGTCCGGCGGAATGATCGACGGCGGTCAACGTGGCCTCCTGCTCCGGCCGGGGACGGGCGTCGCGGCACATGAATGTGCACCATACACACAATGTGTATGGTGCACTGCGGCTTGGGTGCTTCGTGATGCCACAATGTCCGCGATGAACAGTGACGACAACGGGCGCAGCGCAGGGCTGGACCTCGAACGCGAGATTGCACTCCTGGCCCGGCACACCGCGCTGGTGACCAAGGTTCGGACCGTCTCGCAGGAACTCGATCGCTCGGCCTACCTGCTGCTCAGTCGGCTCGAGATCAGCGATCCGATGACGCTGAAGGAACTCGCCGACTCGTTCGGCCTCGACATCTCCACCGTCAACAGGCAGACGGCCGCGCTGATCCGGGCCGGACTCGCGGAGAAGATCGCCGACCCGGGCGGTGGCACGGCGCGCAGGCTGCAGCCGACCGACACGGGGCTCGCCGCCCTCCGGCGCGACCGGGGCCGGAACGTCGCGGGTATCGACGACCTGACCGGAACCTGGACCGACGACGACCGCCACACGCTGGTCGCGTTGCTGCGGCGACTGAACGAGGAGATCGAACGCCGTCAGGGCGTGCACTGGCCCCGAGACTGAACCACCCCTGGACCGAACCACCCCTGGACCGAACCACCCCGGGACCGGAACACGGCGGTGGCCCGCCGGTGCGCGGCGGGCCGGCCGTGGTCGCGCCCCGGTTCGTCGGCTCCGGATCAGGCCGTCGACACCGCAACGGGTCTTCAGCTCTGGAACAACGGCATCATCGGAGCCGGTTCGGGACGCACATCGTTCTGCGACGTGGTTCGCAGCCACGTACCGTCCGCCCGGCAGCGCTGATATGTGCCGTCCTCGTAATAGATCCTCGCGCCGACGCTGTAGTCCCGGCCGTTGTAGACGCACACCGTGGTCGTGGAGTCGTCGGGGTCGAAGACCGTGTCGGCGGCCGCGGTCGCCGCCGACGCGCCGATCAGGCCGACGGCGACGAGTGCGGACGCGGCGAGGGTCTTGGTGGTGCGCGAGATCATGTCTGTCCTCCTTGTGTGGATGTGTTGCCCCGGGGTCGGGGTGTCACCAACTATTCGGGCGCGGCGGCAGGGCTGACAGACACCCTGGGTGGCGAACCGCTCCACCCTGCACTCCGGTTCACGCGGTCGCGCTCTTGTACCGTGGCTCCCGGCCGAGACCTCGGTCACAGAACGAGCGAGCAGGGGAGTGGCAGGGATGGGCATCAACGACGGACGCGTGGTCATCGTGACCGGTGCTGCGGGCGGCATCGGCCGAGAGCATGCGCTCGAATTCGCCAGGCAGGGAGCCAAGGTCGTCGTCAACGACCTCGGACCCGCGGAGGCCGTGGTCGAGGAGATCAAGGCGCTCGGCGGCGAGGCCGTCGCGAACAAGGACGACATCTCCGACTTCGAGGGCGCAGGCCGGCTGGTGCGGACCGCGATCGAGGAGTTCGGCACGCTGCACGTGCTCGTGAACAACGCGGGCATCCTGCGCGACAAGATGTTCGTCAACATGACCGTCGACCAGTGGGACGACATCATGCGCGTGCACCTGCGCGGTACGTTCGCCCCGTCGCAGCACGCCGCCTCGTACTGGCGGGAGCAGAGCAAGGCGGGGACGCCGGTCGCGCACCCTCGGATCATCAACACCTCGTCGCCGTCGGGCCTGTATGGCAACCTCGGTCAGACGAACTACGGCGCGGCGAAGGCCGGTATCGCGGCGTTCACGGTGATCCTCGCCGACGAGCTGGCACGGCTCGGCGTCACGGTCAATGCGATCGCCCCGACCGCGCTCACCCAGATGACTGCGGGTCTGGAGGGCTTCGTTGCGGCCGCCGAGGCGGAGAAGGAGCGCACCGGGTTCGATGCCTCAGCGCCCGGGAACATCTCCCCGACCGTGGTCTGGCTCGGTTCGCCCGAGTCCGACGGTGTCACCGGTCGGGTCTTCAACGTGCACGGTGGCTCGATCAGCGTCGCCGAGACCTGGGTGGCCGGTCCCGGTGTCTCGAAGAACGAGCGGTGGGATCCGGCGGAACTCGGCGAGGTCATCCCGGCGCTCGTCGCGCAGGCTCGGCCGAACTCGAACATGGCGGGCAACCCCCGCTCCTGACCGCCGAATGAACGGGAGTTCGGTGGCGGGCTCCTCCGAAGCCGCCGCTGAACTCCCGTGCGGTGTTTCGGTACTCCGTTCAGTGATTCCGGGGGTCTGCTCGGCCGAGCAGGCCGAGTGCGAACCCCGCGTACTCGGAGGCGATCTGCTCCGGCGTCGACGGCCCGTCGGCGCGGAACCACTGCGGCAGCGAGGTGCACATCGTCGCGATGGCCCGGCCCGCGTCGCGCGGATGGGTGGTGGTCAGTGCGCCGTCGCGGACGGCCGTATCGATCTGCTCGTCGAGCAGGTACTGGATCTGGTTGCGGGAGTCGGTGATCCGTGATCGGTCGGGCTCCTCGAGGCTGCGCATCTCGCTGGCTCCGATGAAGGCGAGTGCCCGGCGGTGGGTGTGGAAGAGCGCGAGGGCCTCCACGACCAGGGCGACCCGTTCGACCGCCGTTCCGCCCTCGTCGCGTGCCGCCCGTACCCGCCAGTGCAGTTCGTCCATGGTGAGGTCGAGCGCACGCACCAGGAGGGCTTGTTTGTCCCTGTAGTGGTGGTAGACGCCGGGCACGCTCATTCCGGCGCGCTGCGCGAGGGCTCGCACGGTGGCGCCGTGGTATCCCGTCTCGACGAACGCTTCGATGGCTGCGGCGAGCACCGGATCGATCCGCAGCGGGGGGAAGGCGCGCCAATCGGATTCGGATCGTGCTGTCGTCCGGTGCTCGGGCACAGGCGGACGTGGTGTGGGGACGCCGGGGGAGTCCGTCCGCTCGCCGACCAGTCTCGCCACGGTGGTGCCCAGGATGACGGCGATGTCGCGGATCCGCTCGACGCTCACGCCGGTCCTGCCGTTCTCGATGGCGCTGATCGTCGCGGGGCTGACGTCGAGGCGTCTCGCCAGCTCGCGCACGGACATTCCGCGTTCGTTCCGGACGGACCTGATGGCCGCCGCGGTGGTGGTCGTGTGATCGCTCATGAGGCCCCCTGATAGTGATGTTCAGAATTACTGAACATGGGAAATGGTATCAGCAGAGCTGAACGCACGAATATCGGTGCAAGTCGCGCATTAGCAGTATTGACCCCTGATTTGTCGGTATGTCACCCTGAGGGGGAATCCCGAGCGATCGCTCGGCATCGTGTGACTGAGGAGAGCTGATCGTGGCGATCGACCTGACCCACTCGTCCGAGGTGGAGGCGCTGATCGAGCGCACCCGCGCCTTCACCCGTGACCACGTGCTGCCCATCGAGGACGAACACGGTGGGGACATCGCGGTCGCGGGGGGTGACGAGATGCGGGTGCAGCTGCAGAAGGCCGCCAAGGACGCCGGAGTGTTCGCCCCGCATGCACCCGTCGAGTTCGGCGGCCACGGCCTGAACATGTCCGATCGGGCGCCGGTGTTCGAGGAGGCCGGGTACTCGCTGTTCGGTCCCACGGCACTGAACATCGCCGCGCCGGACGAGGGCAACGTGCACATGCTCGCCCACATCGCCAATCCGGAACAGCGCGAGCAGTACCTCGCGCCGCTCGCGCAGGGTGACGTCCGATCCGCCTTCGCGATGACCGAGCCCGCGCCCGGCGCGGGTTCCGATCCCTCGGCGCTGACCACGCGGGCGGTCAGGGCCGACGGCGGCTGGCGAATCAACGGGCACAAGTGGTTCATCACGGGAGCCGACGGCGCCGGCTTCTTCATCATCTTCGCCCGTACCGCCGGCGAGCCCGGCGATCGCGGTGGCGCCACGATGTTCCTCGCGCCCGCGGACACCCCGGGGATCCGGGTCGGTCGGCACATCGACACCCTCGACAAGTCGATGCTCGGCGGACACTGCGAGGTGTTCTTCGAGGACGTGCTGGTCCCCGACTCCGCTGTGCTCGGCGAGGTGGACCGCGGCTTCGAGTACGCGCAGGTGCGGCTCGGCCCGGCGCGGATGACGCACGTGATGCGCTGGCTCGGCGCCGCTCGGCGCGGCCACGACATCGCGGTCGAGTACGTGGCGAAGCGAGAAGCGTTCGGCGCCAGACTCGGTGATCTCGGCATGGTGCAGCAGATGGTCGCGGACAACGAGATCGACATCGCCGCCACCCGCGCACTGCTCACCCGCGCCTGCTGGGAACTCGACCAGGGTGACAAGGCGTCGGACGCGACCGCGATCGCCAAGACCTACGCGGCGGAGGCGATCTTCCGGATCGTCGACCGCAGCGTCCAGATGTGCGGTGGCATGGGCGTTTCCGGCGATCTTCCGCTTGCCCGACTCTCCCGAGAGGTACGTCCGTTCCGCGTGTACGACGGCCCGTCCGAGGTGCACCGGTGGGCACTGGCCAAGCGGGTCGTCGGTGCCGCCAAGCGCGCCCTGAAGGAGTCCTGATGAGCCTGCCCGGCATGGATGTCGCCGCGCTGCGGCGGTTTCTGATCGACAGCGGCGTCGAGGTCGCAGGGAACCTCGACGTCGAGCTGCTCAGCGGTGGCCGCTCGAACCTGACCTTCACGGCATCCGACGGCCGCGGCACCTGGATCGTGCGCAGGCCCCCGATCAGCGGCCTGACGCCCTCGGCGCACGACATGGCGCGCGAGTTCCGGGTGACCAGCGCACTGCAGGACTCGCCGGTGCCGGTGGCGCGCACGGTCGCGTTCGACGAGGCGGGAACCGTGCTCGGTGCCCAGATGACGGTCGTCGAGTTCGTCGACGGCCGCGTGGTCCGGGACCAGGACGACCTCGCCGCGCTGACCGACGCCGAGGTCCGCGACTCCGCGCACGCGCTCGTGGGGGTGCTCGCGGACCTGCACTCGGTGGACTATCGGGCCGTCGGGCTCGGTGAGTTCGGCCGACCCGACGGGTTCGTGGCCAGGCAGGTCAAGCTCTGGGCCGGGCAGTGGGAGCGGGTCAAGACCCGCGACCTGCCCGACGTCGCGACGCTGCACAGCAGGCTCGCCGACGCGATCCCGCAGGCTTCGGAGGCGTCGATCGTGCACGGCGACTTCCGGATCGACAACACCATCCTCGATGCGGAGGATCCGACGACGGTCCGGGCCGTCGTGGACTGGGAGATGTCCACCCTCGGTGACCCGCTGACCGACGCGGCCCTGATGTGTGTGTACCGCGCGCCGGTGTTCGATCTGGTGCTCGGCTCGCGGGCGGCCTGGACGAGCCCACGGCTGCCGTCGGCGGACGACCTCGCGCAGACCTACGCGACCGCATCGGGGCGCGACCTCGGGGACTGGAACTTCTACCTTGCCCTCGCCAACTTCAAGCTCGGCATCATCGGGGAGGGCATCACGCACCGGGCGTTGCAGGGTTCGGACGCCGGCAGCGGTGCCGCCCGCGCCGCGGAGGCGACCGGCGAGTTCATGGCGGCCGGCCTGCGTGCCCTCGCGGGAGCATCCGCGTGAGCGGCCGGACTGCGCTCGTCACGGGCGCATCCCGGGGGATCGGTCTCGGTATCGCGAACCGGCTTGCCGCCCAGGGGTATTCGCTCACCATCAGCGCGCGGGACGAGCAGCGTCTGGCGGAGGTCGCGGACTCGCTTCGGGCAGCGGGTGCGCCACGCGTCGTCGCTGTCGCCGGCGACCTGGCCGACCCCGAGGCGATCGAGCGGCTGACCGCCCGGCACGCCGAGGACCTCGGTCCGATGAAGGCGCTGATCGTCAACGCCGGCGTGGGGACGGCGGGTACCGTCGCGGACTTCCCGATGCGCCGGTTCGACAAGACTCTCGACGTCAATCTCCGGGCGCCGTTCCTGCTCTTGCAACAGTGCCTGCCGATGCTGCGGGCGGGAGCGGCCGCGGATCCCGGGCGTGGTGCGAAGGTGATCGCGCTGTCCTCCATCACCGGGGTCTACGCCGAATCGGGCCTGGCCGTCTACGGCGCCACCAAGGCGGCTCTGATCTCGCTGGTGGCCACGCTCAACTCCGAGGAGTCGGGAAACGGGGTCAGTGCGACTGCCATCTCGCCCGCCTATGTGGACACCGACATGAGTGCCTGGATCCGGGACCGGATTCCGGCCGAGGAGATGCTCGAGGTCGACGACGTCGTGGAGATGGTCGATTCCCTGCTGCGGCTGTCGTCGCGCGCGGTGGTGCCGAACGTGGTGATGACCCGCGCCGGCACCGACGGGCACCGGGCCTGAGTTCTGTGGTGCGCCGTCGCGCGCCGAGCAGATAGCAAATATCTGGACAACATCCATCTGATGTGGCCAGGTCACGACCTGTGACCTGGCCACAACTGTTATGTGACGTCTTCTGGGATGCCGGGCGTACTTCTGGCTAACGGCATGACCAGCAGAAACGGGGGTGAGGTCAGCTTTCGGACGCCGTTCCGGGCCCCTGTCGAGCGTTCGGGCCGTTCGAAGTTGGACGCTTGTCGGAAGAACTCGCCAAACCGCCTCGCCGGACGTGGTGAACGCGGTAAGTTGCCTCGTGCGAAGGGTGGCAACCGCTCCCGTCGTGGTCGGTAGAGCCGCCGAATGCGGCGGGATGATTGTCTTTCGGGAGGGCGATCTGTGAGCACACAACGGAGCGTCGGACACCATGTGCTGTGTTCCACCACCATCGCGCGTTGTTTCGTCGGGAGCACGCTGGTGCGGCCGGAGTCGGTGTTCGTCGACGGTCGACGTTGAGATCGATGTCGGCTCCGACGCACCGGACTTGCGGGCGTTAGGTCAGCTGACCGCTATTCGCGCCCTTGGCGCGCGCACATTCAGCCGCTAATCGGCTTCCTCATTGACGAAATCCATTTCGGCTAGCCATGTCTGCCGTTCAGCGCGCCATGCCTGCTGCACCGGGGCCGCCTGCCGAGATGGCTGTGGGAACTTCTGAAGTGTTCCGGAAACAGGGGTATCAGTTGACTGCCATCGACGGATTCGACAGCACGGATTTCGACAGCACGATCCAGGCAGAGGGCGCCCTGCAGGTGGACGTCTTCCCGCTGTCGCCCGCGCAGCTCGGCATGTGGTATGCCCAGCACGTCGACCCCGAGATCCCGATCAACATCGGTCAGTACGTCGACCTCCGTGGTCCCCTCAACACTGCGGTACTCGAACAGGCCTGCATCATCGCGTCCCAGGAGATGGAGACGGGATACCTGCGGCTGACCGAGCACGACGGTGTCCCACATCAGGTTGTCGACCGCACCATCGTCGACCACGTGCAGATCCTCGATCTGCGCGGCGAAGCCGACCCCGTCGCGGCGGCGATGGCATGGATGCGTGCCGATCTGGCCGCCCCCGTGGACCTGCTCACCGATCGGCTCATCGCCGGTGCCACCATTCGGATCGAGGACGACCGGTACTTCTGGTACTCCCGCGTGCACCACATCGCGCTCGACGGCTACGGCGCGATGACCTACATGAACCGCACCGCCGAGGTCTACACCGCGTTGCTCGAGGACCAGGACATCCGCCCGGGCAAGGTGTGGACCCTGCGCAACCTGTACGAATCCGAACTGGCATACCGCGAGAGCACACGCTTCGCGACCGATCGCGAGTACTGGTCGGGTCAGATGGACGGCATGGACGAGGCGACCAGCCTCGTCGGGCGGACCGCCGCGCCGGCCTTCAACGGGGGCATCGCCACTGCAGCATTGTCGTCCGACTCGGAAGCCGCCCTCGCAGCCGCGGTCGCCCGTCACGGCTCGTCCCCTTCCGGCATGTTGATCGCGGCGTTTGCCGCCTATCTCGCGCAGGCGAGCGGCAGGGAGGACGTCGTCCTCAGCCTCCCGGTGACCGCCAGGACGACCGCGATCATGCGCAACTCCGGTGGCATGCTGTCGAACGTCGTTCCGCTGCGATTGCGGGTGGCCGCGGACACCACGGTGTCCGGACTCCTCGGCCAGGTCCAGACCGCGGTCACCGGCGCCCTGCGGCACCAGCGCTACCGCCACGAGGACATCCGCCGGGACGCCTCGACGGCGAACATGCAGCGCGACCTGCTCGGTCCGCTCGTCAACATCATGCTCTTCCATGAGGAGGTCGCACTCGGTCCGGTGGTCGGCGAGTTCCACATCCTGTCGACCGGTGTCGTCGAGGATCTCGCGGTCAACTTCTACCAGAGCGTTGCCGGTACGCGGACCCACATCGACTTCGAGACGAACCCCAACCTCTACACCGAATCCGAAGCACGCGAACACCATTCGAGGTTCCTTGCATTCTTCGGCGCGTTTCTCGCCGCGCAGCCGGACACTCCGGTGTGGGACCTGGCGCTACTCACCGACACCGAGCGCGAACTCGTCGTCGACACCTGGAACGACACCGCGCAGGAGGTGCCCGAAGGCACGCTGGTGTCGTTGTTCGAGGAGCAGGCGGCGCGGACACCGGATGCGGTGGCCTTGGTGTTCGAGGGCGAGTCGCTGACGTACGGTGAGTTCGCCTCTCGGGTGAATCGCCTTGCCCGGTACCTGGTTTCGATCGGTGTGGGGCCGGACTCCCTGGTTGCCGTTGCGATGCGGCGGTCGCTGGAGATGATGGTCGGGATCTACGCGGTGCAGGCGGCCGGTGGTGCGTACGTGCCGGTGGATCCGGATCAGCCGGTGGAGCGGGTGGGGCACATTCTGGATTCCGCGGATCCGGTCTGTGTGTTGACCACGGCGCGTGACGGTGTCGAGGTGCCCGGTGAGAGGTCTGTCCTGTGCGTGGACGGGCTGGACCTGGCGGGATGCTCGGATGCCCCGGTTTCCGACGGCGAGCGGACCCGTCCGCTGCGTCCGGAGAATGCTGCGTACGTGATCTTCACGTCGGGGTCGACGGGACGTCCGAAGGGCGTGTCGGTGTCGCATCGTTCGGTGGTGAATCGCCTGTTGTGGGCACAGGCGCAGTACGGCTTCACGCCCGCGGACGTGGTGCTGCAGAAGACTCCGGTCACGTTCGACGTGTCGGTGTGGGAGTTGTTCGCTCCCTTGCAGGTCGGTGCACGGTTGGTGGTGGCGGCGCCGGACGGGCATCGGGACCCCCAGTACCTGGCGCGGGTGATCGCCGACGAGGCGGTGACGTCGGTGCACTTCGTGCCGTCGATGCTGTCGGTTTTCGTGACCGAGCCGTCCGCTGCATCGTGCTCGACCGTGACGCGGGTGTTCTGCTCGGGTGAGGGTCTGCCTGCGTCGACCGCACTGGCGTTGACTCGGCTGTGGCCCGGCGTTCGGGTGCACAACCTGTACGGACCCACGGAGGCGGCGGTGGAGGTGACCTTCCACGAGGTCACCGATGCGGACGTGGCGAGTGTGCCGATGGGTGCGCCGGTGTGGAACACGCAGACGTTCGTGCTCGACGCACGCCTGCGTCCGGTGCCGGTGGGTGTCGCGGGTGAGTTGTACCTGTCGGGTGTGCAGCTGGCGCGCGGATACCACGGGCGGACCGATCTGACGGCCGATCGGTTCGTAGCGAATCCGTTCCGGTCGGGTGAGCGGATGTACCGGACCGGCGACCTGGTGGTGTGGACGGCCGCGGGTGAGTTGGAGTATCTGGGGCGCACGGACTTCCAGGTCAAGCTGCGTGGTCAGCGCATCGAGCTCGGTGAGATCGAGGCGGCGCTGGTCGCCGATGCGCGGGTGGTTCAGTCGGCGGCGATGGTGCGGTCCGATGCGGGCGCAGGCGACCATCTCGTCGCGTACGTGGTGCCGGCTTCCGGTGTGGTCGTCGAAGGCGAGGCGTTGCGGTCCGCACTGGGTGCGGTGTTGCCGGCCTACATGGTGCCGTCGGCGGTGACGGTGCTCGACGCCTTCCCGCTGAATGCTTCCGGCAAGCTCGATCGCAAGGCTCTGCCGGTTCCGGTGATCGCCGGTGCCACCGACTACCGGGGTCCCCGAACCCTGTCCGAGGAGATGGTCGCCGGCATCTTCGCCGACGTTCTCGGCCTCGAGCGGGTGAGTGCGGATGCAGGCTTCTTCGACCTCGGCGGCGATTCGCTCGTCGCCAACCAGGTCGTGTCCCGGATCGGTGTGGCTTTCGGTATTCGGCTGGGTGTGCGGGCACTGTTCGAGGCCCCGACGGTGTCCGGTCTCGCAGCTCGAATCGATGGGCAGTCCGGAACCGCGGAGGACCGGCTCGAACTGGTCGCGCGCACGCGTCCGGAGGTCGTTCCGCTGTCGCCGGCCCAGCAGCGAATGTGGTTCCTCAACCAGTTCGACCCCTCGGTCGGTGCGTACAACCTGCCGTTCGTGGTGCGTCTGTCGGGACACGTGGACGGTGCTGCACTGGTGGCGGCCCTAACCGACGTCCTGGAGCGGCACGAGACCCTGCGCACGGTGTTTCCGGACTCGCAGGGCGGGCCGCATCAGGTCGTCGTCCCGGCCGGTGACGTGGCACTGCTCGGTCCCGTCGAGCGAGTCACCGAGGAGGAACTCGCGGGACGGCTCGCCGAGTTCGCAAGCGGTGGTTTCGACGTCGCCACGGAGATCCCCATCAGGATCCGGCTGTTCGAGGTCACGGAACCGGGCGCCGATGCTGCCGAACGCGATGAGTTCGCGGTCGGCATCGTCGTTCATCACATCGCGGCGGACGGCGTCTCACTGGCGGTACTGGCCCGGGACGTGGTGGCGGCCTACACCGCCCGGCACAGCGGCGAGGCGCCGACGTGGAATCCGTTGGCGATCCAGTACGGCGACTACACGCTCTGGCAGCGTGAGCGCCTCGGGGTGGAGGACGATCAGGAGTCGTTGTCCGCCAAGCAGATCGAATTCTGGCGGGCGGAGCTGGCCGGTGTGCCCGACCAGTTGGACCTCCCGTCGGATCGCCCCCGGCCGTTGGCCCAGTCCTTCGACGGCGGGCGGTTGCGATTCGGGATCCCGGCGCAGACCTACCAGTCGCTGGTGAGTTTCGCGCGCGCACAGGGCGTCACACCGTTCATGGTCACCCACGCCGCGTTGGCGGTGCTGTTGTCCCGTCTGAGCGGGACGTCGGACATCGCGGTGGGCACCGTGGTGGCGGGCCGTGGTGAGCCGGCCCTCGACGACCTGGTCGGCATGTTCGTCAACACGCTGGTGCTGCGGACCGAGGTGGACGGTGGCGGGTCGTTCGCCGACCTGTTGACCCAGGTACGTGATCGCGATCTCGCCGCCTTCGCGCACGCCGACGTGCCGTTCGAACAGTTGGTGCAGGTGCTGCGCCCGGCGCGGTCCACGTCACGGCATCCGCTGTTCCAGGTGGGCCTGTCCTTCGAAAACATGGAGCGGGCACGCGTCGAGCTGCCGGAGCTCACCGTCACGGCGGACGAGGTTCGTGTCGACCTGTCGAAGTTCGATCTGCAGCTGACCGTCGCGGACCGGCCGCGTGGTGCCGCCGCGACGGAGGACGTGGCTGCCGAGTTCGTCTACGCACGGGACCTGTTCGACGAGACCACCGTCGCCGGGTTCGCGACCAGATTCCTTCGCATCCTCGACGCGGTGCTCGAGAATCCGGGGGTTGCAGTCGGAGACGTCGAGATCCTCGACCCGGCCGAGCGTGCCGACCTGACCGAGCGGTGGGGACGGGGGCTTCCTGGTGTGCGGGCCGCGATGCCGGCGCCGCGGACCCTCGCCGAGCTTCTCGAGGTCGGTTCCCGGTCCGATCCGGACCGGGTCGCCGTCGTCGGTGCCGACGGGGCGGAAATGACGTACCGGGAACTCGACGAGCGTTCCTCTCGGCTCGCGCGGGCGCTGATCGGATCCGGCGCCGGGCCCGAGACGGCGGTGGCGGTCGCGATCGCGCGATCGGTCGATTCCGTTCTCGCGGTGTGGGCAGTCGCCAAGTCCGGTGCCGCGTTCGTTCCGGTGGACCCGAACTATCCCGCGGACCGCGTCACGCACATGGTGACCGATTGCGGCGCGGTGATCGGTGTCACGGTCGGTGAGCACGTGGACCGGTTGCCGTCGGTGGTGCCATGGCTCGTGCTCGACTCGGCCGAGGTCGAATCCCGCTGTGCGGCCGAGTCGTCTGCGCCCGTCACCGATGCCGACCGGATCCGTCCGGTGCGGCTCGAGAATCCGGCCTACGTCATCTACACGTCGGGTTCGACGGGTGTGCCGAAGGGCGTCGTGATCACCCACACCGGTCTGGCCAACTTCGCCGACTACCAGCGGACGGACTACCGGATCACCGCTGCGGACCGGACCCTGCACATCGCATCGCCGAGCTTCGACATCTCCGTCAACGAGATGCTGCTGGCCGGGGCCGCCGGCGCGACGATGGTGGTTGCTCCGGCCACGGTCTTCGGTGGCGTCGAACTCGGCGAGCTGTTGCGTCGGCAGCGGGTGACTCATGTCCTGATCACTCCGGCCGCGTTGGCGTCGGTGGAGTCGAGTGACCTGCCGGACCTGCGGGTCGTCGCCGTCGGCGGCGAGGCGTGCCCGCCGGAACTGGTGGCGCGCTGGGCCGGGGACCGGGTGTTCGTCAACGCCTATGGGCCGACCGAGACCACGATTGTCGTCACGACCACCGACCCGTTGGTGCCGGGGCGGCCGGTCACCGTCGGCGCGCCGGTGTGCGGGGTGCGGGCGATGGTGCTCGACAACCGGCTCGGGGCGGTTCCGGTGGGTGTCACCGGCGAGTTGTACCTATCGGGTCCGGCGTTGGCGCGCGGTTACCGGGGGCGTCCGGACCTGACGGCCGATCGGTTCGTCGCCGACCCGTTCGGCGAGCCCGGCGATCGGATGTACCGCACGGGGGATCTGGTGCGGTGGACCGCGGACGGGGAGCTCGACTACCTGGGGCGCGGGGACTTCCAGGTGAAGGTGCGGGGCTTCCGGGTCGAGCTCGGTGAGATCGACACGATGCTGTCGGCCCAGCCCGGCGTGGCGTTCTCGGTCACGGTCGGGCACCAGGACGCGGGGGGGACCACATCGCTGGTGTCGTACGTGCTCGCCGCGGACGGCGTCGTGCTCGAGCCGGCCACGTTGAAGGCGGCGTTGGCGGAGTCGCTGCCCGGGCACATGGTGCCCGCGGCGGTCATGCTGCTCGACCGGATCCCGCGGACGCCGGTCGGCAAGCTGGACCGCAAGGCGTTGCCGGAGCCGGTGTTCGAGTCGCGGCCGTTCCGGGCACCGGCGACACCGACCGAGGAGACGGTGGCCGGTGTGTTCGCCGAGGTACTCGGTGTGGATCAGGTCGGTGCCGACGACGACTTCTTCGAACTGGGTGGCAACTCGTTGATCGCGACGCAGGTCGTCGCCCGGATCGGGGCTGTGCTCGACGCGACCGTGCCCGTGCGCCTGCTGTTCGAGGCGTCGACGGTCGTGGCGCTGGCGTCGGCGGTGGAGGGACTCTCCGGTAGTGGCGCCCGTCCGCCGTTGGTGGCGCGGACCCGTCCGGACCGCATTCCGCTGTCGGTCGCACAGCAGCGGATGTGGTTCCTCAACCGGTTCGAACCGGAATCGGTGATCTACAACCTGCCGCTCGCGATCGCACTGACCGGCGATCTCGACCTCGCGGCGCTCGAGGGCGCGGTTTCCGACGTGATCGGCCGTCACGAGGCGCTGCGGACGGTGTACCCCGAGATCGACGGTGAGGCATGCCAGTTGGTGCTGCCCGCCGACGAATCCGCGCCGGCGCTGACCCCCGTGCCGGTCGACGTCTCGGCGCTGCCGACCGAACTGGTCGAATTCTTCACCGTCGGGTTCGACGTCACCACCCAGCGACCGCTGCGGGTCCGACTGCTCCAGACGGCCGAGCGTGACTTCGTGCTGGTGATGGTCGTGCATCACATCGCGGCAGACGGCTTCTCGACGGGTCCGCTGGTGCGCGACGTGATGACCGCGTACGTGTCGCGATGTGCGGGTGCGGAGCCGGAGTGGGCGCCGTTGCCGGTGCAGTACGCGGACTACGCGCTGTGGCAGCGCGAGGTGCTGGGTTCGGAGGCCGACCCGGAGTCGGTGATCTCCTCCCAGCTCGGCTACTGGCAGCAGGCTCTCGCCGGGCTGCCCGACCAGTTGGACCTGCCGCACGATCAGCCGCGTCCGGTCGTGGCGTCGAATCATGGTGCGACGTACTCGTTCTCGATGGACGCCGAGCTCCATCAGGGGCTGAACGCGCTGGCGCGACAGCAGGGTGCGTCGCTGTTCATGGTGCTGCACGCGGCGCTCGCGGTGTTGCTCGCGCGGTTGTCGGACACGACCGACATTGCTGTGGGCGCGCCGGTGGCCGGTCGTGGCGAGGCCGCGCTCGACGACCTGGTGGGCATGTTCGTCAACACCCTGGTGTTGCGGATGCAGGTGGATCCGGCGCAGTCCTTCGCGGACGTCCTCTCGCACGCCCGTGAGGTCGACCTCGGCGCGTTCGCACACGCGGACGCGCCGTTCGAGCGGCTCGTGGAGGTGCTGAGCCCCGCCCGCTCGCAGGCGCGGCATCCGCTGTTCCAGGTGATGCTCTCGCTGCAGAACCAGGCGCAGGCCGAACTGGAACTCCCGAACCTGAGCATCAGGGCGCTCGACTACGACGAGAAGGTGTCGAAGTTCGATCTGCACCTGGACCTCGACGACCAGGTCGGTCCGGGAGGAGAGCTCACCGGAATCCACGCCGACCTCATCTACGCCACCGATCTGTTCGACCGGTCCACGGTCGAGGAGATCGCGCAGCGGTTCGTGCGGGTCCTTCGTGCGGTTGTGGCCGCCCCGGCGACGGCTGTCGGTGACATCGATCTGATGACCGATGACGAGCGCGGGTTGGTGGTCGAGGGCTGGAACGCGACAGCGCATCCGTTCGTGGAGGCGACGTTGGTGTCGTTGTTCGAGAAGCAGGCGGCGACGTCGCCGGATGCGGTGGCGGTGTCGTTCGAGGGTGAGTCGTTGACGTACGGGGAGTTCGC
>NZ_JBSFSC010000007.1:0-221396 GCF_053589555.1 Rhodococcus sp. NPDC003322
AAGCATTCGATCGAGGATCCGATCGAGATGGAGGCGGCGGCGGATGCGTTGCCGATCGAGCAGGTGGCGAAGCGGTGGATTGTGGCGTCGGATCCGGATGAGGCGGTGGAGCAGGTGAAGGCGTATGTGGATGCGGGTTTGAATCATCTGGTGTTTCATGCGCCGGGTCATGATCAGCGGCGTTTTCTGGAGTTGTTCGAGCGGGATTTGGCGCCGCGCCTGCGCGCCCTCGGCTGACCGGCCCGAAATCACGGTCGAAGGCGCCCACCCGGACGCGTAACCCTCACGAACGAAAGGATTTTCACCGATGGCAATGGCTCGGCTCGGTGTGGTGAGTGCGCTGCCCACGGCAACCGTCGAGGCATGGGACTGGCAGTTGCGTGCCCGATGCCGGGGTATGGACAGCGCGATGTTCTTCCATCCGGAGGGGGAGCGCGGTCCGGCTCGCGCCTGGCGCGTGCGCACCGCCAAGGCGCTGTGCGCGGAGTGTCCGGTGGTCCAGGAGTGCCGGCAGCACGCCCTGAGCATCGGTGAGCAGTACGGAATCTGGGGCGGGCTCTCGGAATCCGAGCGATACCGCGACGGAAGGCCCGTCAGCCGAATGGCGCGGTGACCGATCCCTTTCTCTCGGCGCCCGGGTATTGACAGTATGCTGTCGTCATGACAGTCTTCTGTCATGACTGAGACGGTGCACGTAGCGATCTATGACACGTTCGTCGACTGGGAGATCGGTTTCGCGATCGACCACATCAACAAGCCGATGTGGCACCGGGAGCCGGGCCGGTTCACCGTCGCCACCGTCGGTGCCGACGACCGCCCGATCCGGACGATGGGCGGCCTGCGCATCCTCCCTGACAGGGTGTTGGGCGAGCTCCGCCCGCAGGAGAGTGCGATGCTCATCCTGGCGGGCAACGACATCTGGAACACCGCGCAGTTCACCCCCTTCGCGGACAAGGCCCGCGAGTTCCTCGACGCCGGAGTGCCGGTGGCCGCCATCTGCGGTGCCACCGGCGGCCTGGCGATGGCCGGCCTGCTCGACGATCGTCAGCACACGAGCAACGCCGCCGAGTTCCTCGCCGGCGTCGGCTACGCGGGCGGGCACCTGTACCGCGACGAGCCCGCCGTCACCGACCGGGACCTGATCACCGGGGCGGCCAACGCCCCGGTCCACTTCGCCCGCGAGATCCTCGAACGCCTCGACGTCTACGAACCGCACGTCCTGGCGTCGTGGTTCAAGCTGTACGGGAAGCGCGATCCGCAGGGCTTCTACGAACTGATGGCGGGCTGAGCGTGCGCGACGACCAGGACCTGCTCAGCGGTCTGGCGCTGGGGACGTTCCGGCTCAACGGGCAGTTCCTCTCCGTCGCAGAGGATCTCGCCCGCCCGGTCGGGTTGACCGCCGCGTGGTGGCAGGTGCTCGGTGCCGTCCTGACGCGGCCACTGTCCGTGGCCGACGTCGCCCGCGAGATGGGCATCACCCGCCAGAGCGTGCAGCGGATCGCCGATCTGCTCGTCACCCGTGGGCTCGCGGAATACCGGGAGAACCCGGCCCACCGGCGGGCGAAGCTCGTCTCGCCGACCCCGGCCGGACGTCGGGCGGTGTCCGCGATCGGTCCGGCGCACGCCGACTTCGCCGGCCGACTCGTCGAAGCCTTCGGACGTGAGGAACTGGCCGATGCGCTTGCCGCACTGCGGCGGCTGTCGGCGGTCCTCGACGACCTCGCCGACGACGACTGACCGGTTCGAGTGCCGGGGTGCCCCGTGCCCGCCCTCGCCGATCGGAGATCAGCACCTGGTGATAACTGTGCGCGATGCGCCTTCACCTGTTCGGCGTGCTGGGCTGCGTCGTTCGTGTGTGGCGCTGCCCTCGGCGCCGTACAGGTGGCCGGATCAACCGCCGGCCGCGGTGTGTGCTCGCTTCTCCGATCGGCTACCCGCTCCCGACGCTGTGCTCAGTCGAGCAGTTCGACCTCCCAGTTGGTTTGCTGGATCCGGGTGTCGACCTCGCGGATCGCGCGGGCCAGATCGTCCGCGGTGGCGCGCAGTTCGGACACCGGTACGGCGGCGATGTGGACCAGTTCCGAGCGCAACTGGCGGCCGTAGCCGCGATCCTCACGACCGGACGCGGCGTCGGCGGCCGCGGTCACGGCAGAGTGGCGCAGCCGCAACACATCTCGGCGGGCCAGTGCATCGGTGACGGTGCCGTCGCCCAGTGTGGCCCGGGCGTTCGTCCGATTGATGCGACGAATGAGCTGCTCGAGTTCGTCGAGCGTCCGGTCGAGTTCGGCGAGGAGGGCGCCCGCGTCCTCCGCAGGTTGCTCGCCCTCCTGGTACCGGGCGTTGGCGACGATGCGCTCGCGCAGCTGGGCAACCTTGCGGACGACGTCGCCGCGCAGCGCCAACGCCTCTGCCAACTTCATCGAAAACAACTCCGCCCGGTCGACAGCAACACGTCTTCGACTCTATCGACCGGCACGTCGTCGGCCCGGGATGATTCACGGCGCGGCGACCGGAATGTCGGGAATGGGCCGGCGGTAGCCGTCGCTGTCCGTCACACACCGCCCGGCTGTTTCGTCAGAGATGCAGGGGAGACGTAATCCGGAATCGGGAAGGTGATGGTCATGCGGGTCTTCGTGGCAGGCGGGGCCGGGGTCCTCGGACGGCGGCTGGTGCCGCAACTGGTGGCGCGCGGGCACCACGTGACGGCGACGACGACGAGCCCGGACAAACTGGAGTTGGTGGAGCGATTGGGCGCCGAGGCGCTCGTGATGGACGGGCTCGACGCCGGGTCGGTCGGTGCGGCGGTGGCGCAGGCCAAACCCGACGCGATCGTGCACCAGATGACCGCGATCTCCCTCACGCACGGCGGCAAGCCCGACATGAAGCACATCGACCGCTGGTTCGCCACCACCAATCGGCTGCGCACGGAGGGGACCGACCACCTGCTGGCCGCCGCCGAGGCGAACGAGGTGTCCCACGTGGTCGCGCAGAGCTACGCCGGCTGGAACGGGATTCGCCGGGGCGGATGGGTGAAGACGGAGGAGGATCCGTTGGATCCCGAGATGGGGACGAAGGCGCGGCCGGGGATGGAGGCGATCCGCCATGTCGAGGAGGCGGTGGTCGCGGCCGGTGGTGCGGCCCTGCGCTACGGCGCGTTGTACGGGCCCGGTGCCAGCGACGATCAGGTCGAACTCATCCGCAAGCGGCAGTTCCCGCTCGTCGGGGGCGGCACCGGTTACAGCTCGTGGGTGCATCTCGACGACGCGGCGAGCGCCACCGTGCTGGCCGTCGAGCAGCAGGCGAAGGGGGTGTTCAACATCGTCGACGACGAGCCCGCCCCGGCGAGCGAGTGGCTGCCGTACCTGGCCGAGTGCGCGGGAGCGAAGCCGCCGATGCGGGTCCCGAAGTGGCTGGCGCGGCTGCTGGCAGGGGAGGTGGCGGTGACGATGATGACCGAGGGACGCGGGTTCTCCAACGCCAAGGCCAAGCGGGAGCTCGGCTGGCAGTTGCGCTACCCGTCGTGGCGTCAGGGCTTCGAGGAAGGTTTGACCTGAGCGGATTCTCTGCTCGACCGTGATGCGACGCAGCCGAGGGCCGCGACGATTCCGGTTGCGCCCAGTCCGATCCAGGCCAAGGCCCGGCGGGTGTCGAGCTCCTCGCCGCATGCCTCGAACCGATCCGCACCGATCACGCCCTGGGCGTGGGGTGATGCCGGACTTCCACAGTTGACGCCGTCGGTCCGGAAGTCGGCGACCAGCAGAATCGCGCAGACAACGAGGCCGACCAGCGCCAGCGCGACCGTCACCCTCGCGGCCACGGACCGACCGGAGGTCCCCGCGCCGACAGCGGCCCGCGGCCCATCCGGGACTCGGCCGCTGTCGGTGGCCGGAGTGCTCGGATCGGCATGCCGGCCCGCCTGCATGTCGGTCGTCATACTGTCGCATCCAACCAGACGGACCACGAATTTGCTGAATCGTTACCAGATCGACGGCGGCGTGAGGTGGGGGCTCGACGCGTTCGTCCTGCGTTGGGGTGCGACGGCGACGCGGACGGAATACGGGCCGATCCGGTGCTTGCCTGTCGGTAGCTGAACGGGGAGAGGGGTCCGCGGCGGGATCGTCGAGCGGGCACGTCGGGTCGGCCCCGCCGAAGGCGGTAGCCTGCATCGATGGCATCGGATGCGAGCCCCCGAATCGATCGGTTGCGAACGCTGATCGACCACCCGCGCACCGGCGACAGCGAACGGGCGGTGGCGCAACGGATGCTCGACCGGATCCTCGGGAGGACCGGCATTCGCGATCACTCCGGCGGACCCGACCGCGGTGCCGGGCACGGCCGGGTCGGGCGGCATGCGGGCCTGGCGCACATCGCGGACCTGATCCGTGGCGACATCGCGCTCGCCCGGTCGGTGTTCACGGCGAACACGCCGGACGGACTTCCGGCGGTCGCGGACCCCATCGGCAACGCCCCACCGGGAATCACCTTGGCCGTCGAGACGCCGCACGATGCGGGCATCGTCATCACGATCGACGGCGTTCCCGAGCACTGGGGCTGGGTGAACGACGGCGGCATCGAGACGGTCACACCGGCGCTGCGCACGCTCGCCGACGAGCTGGCGTCGGTCATGAACGCGTACAACCGCGACGATGCGGAGGGCGGCAGGCGATTCTTCGGGAGGGTGCGGGTTCGGGACACCACCTTGGTGTGGTGACCGCGACCCAGTCGATCACGGCCGCGACAGATGGCTATCCGGCGCGCGGGTGCGGGCTACGATGGCAGGGAGGTTTGCCCAGCTGGTGCCGCGCAGCCGGTGCGGCGCTCGGACTCTGGTGCCGAGGCGGTGGAACCGACGATGAGCGATCTGCGCGCGGGGTTCCTGCCGGCCCGGACCGCTCGCCTCGCCGTACTCGCGGCGTCCGGCGCACTCGTGATCGCGGGCTGCTCGACGAATTCCGAGCCGACGGTCGCTCCGACATCGGATGCAGCGATCGGCTCGACCACCGGGACCGTCTCCGCCCCAACGTCTTCCGCGCTCAAGCCCATCGATCCTGCGGCGTTCCAGGCGGCGGTCGACGCGGCCGCGAAGGAGTTGCTCGTTCCCGGGGCGGTGGTACGGCTGCGCACCCCGCAGGGGAGCTTCGAGGCGCTCGTGGGCACCACCGAGCGGGGCACGCAGGCGCCGCCGGCCATTGATTCGCATTTCCGGATCGCCTCGAACACCAAGACGATGACGGCGGCGCTGACCGTCCTCCTCGTGCAGGACGGGAAGCTCCGCTTCGACGACCCGGTGTCCGCCTACGTCCCGGGCGTGCCGGGCGGCGAGAACATCACCATCGCTCAACTGCTGACGATGCGCAGCGGGCTGTACAACTACACGAATGCGCCCGAGCTGTCGGCCACCCTGGACGCCGACCCGACGAAGGCATGGACACCCCAGGAGGTTCTGGACCTCGCGTTCGCGCACCCGCCGAATTTCCCGCCCGGAACGGAATACGAGTACAACAACACGAACTATGCACTGCTGGGGCTGGTCGCCGAGGCCGTCGGCGGGCGCCCGTTGGCGCAACAGTTCGAGGACCGGCTGCTCGGTCCGCACGGCCTGCGGCAGACCTCGCTTCCCGCCGCGGACGACACCACCCTGCCTGAGCCCTACTCGCACGGCTACATGTACGGCGGATCGGCGTATGCGATGGGTGACCAGGAGTACCCCGCCGACATGCAGGCCGCCGCCCGGAACGGCACCCTCCAGCCCCACGACTACACCAACCAGAACCCCTCCTACGCCACCGCCGCCGGCAGTGCCGTCTCCACGGCCGACGACATGGCGACGTGGATCCGGGCGCTGGTGTCGGGCAAGGTCTTCGATCCCACCTTCCAGCAGCAGTGGCTCGACAGTCCGCAACCCGAGGACCCGGGCAACCCAGACGGGCAGCGGTACGGCTACGGCATCAGCCATCAGCGATTCGGCCCGAACGCCGCGATGTATTACCACGGCGGTGAACTGCCCGGCTTCAACTCGTTCATCGGCTACGACCCGGACAACGACGTGACGCTCGTGGTCTGGACGAACCTGACCCTGTCGCCCGACGGCAAGACCACGGCAAACGCCCTGCTGCCGACGATCCTCGACCAGATCTACGCCGGGCTGTCCCTGGCGCCGGCGCCGACCCCGAGCCCCACCGGATAGCGGCACCACGTCACTCGCTTCCCTCCCGGCACGACCCGAGGCCCAGCCGTACCGTGTTGAGCTGCAACGTCTTCCCGGGTGAACGGATCGTCAGCGTGATTTCTGGGTGCCGGGACATGTCGGTTCCATGCTGTCCTGGCAGCTGAGCCGGGTCGAGTCGGCGATTGTCATCGTCTGCGGAGTGATGGCTGTCACATTTGTCCGGGTCGTCGTAAAGGTGTTCGCCGGCATCTCGGAGAATTAGCGGGTGAATCGCTGACTGGATGAATGCGTGGGCGAACGACGGTCGGCCCCGCATGTTCGGATTGGCGGCGGACGGGGCTCTGGGTGTTGGTGTACCGGCTGGGAGGGCCGGTCGGCCCGGCGACCGGGATGAAGAGCGGGGTTGGGTTCAGTGCTTGATCTGTTCGGAGGTTGTCGGGCTGCGCTACCGAGTTCCCTGGTGTGGCGATGATGATGCATGACCACCTGTTCGGTCGACTGGACCGGGACGTGCGGCTGGTGGTGCTGCGAGCACCCCTCGGGTTCGGCAAGTCGGCATTGGTCAGCAACTGGCTACAGAGCCGCGAATCGGTGACCGAGTCGGTCGTCTGGATGGACAGGCCGACCCGTGACATCGATCCCGACGCATACTGGGCCTCGGTCCGGGCCAGGGCCGCGTGCCCGGAATGCGGGACGGCCGATGCGGGCTCCCGGCGCCGACGAGGGGGCCCGGTGCCGGACCGTACCGCCTCGCCCCGGATACTTCTGATCCTCGATCGTGTCGACCTGCTGGGCAGCGACGAGGTCGAGGCCGGGATATTGCGGGCGCTCGGCGGATGCAGGCACCTGAAGGTCGTGGCGACGGTGTGCGACGGTGGCTGCCTCGCGGATCTCGCGGCACTCGGATGCAGTCACGACCTGATCACCGCGGACGATCTGCGGCTGAGTCCGGCCGCAGCCAGGTCGTTGGCCGAAGAGGCGTCGGTCCACCTGGAACCGGGTGAACTCGAGCAACTGCACGAGAAGGTGCGGGGGATGCCCGCCCTGCTGAGGGTCGCCGTGGCAGCCGCGCGGGGCATCCCGCGCGGCGCCGGGCGCGGAGCCCGTCTCGACTACGCGGTGGAACGCGCGCTTCGGCGACGGGTGCGAGACCTTTTCCTCGAACGTCCGGACATCGTCGACGTCGCACCCGAGGTGCTGCTTCGGTTGGCAACGGCACGCGAACTCACGCCGGCCGTCGCGTCGTTCCTGGTCGACGAGGGGAACCCGCAGGACCTCCTGGCGCGGCTGGAGGCGGCCGGGGTACTGGGCCGCCACACGCAGTCCGAACACGAATGCTGGGAGTTCGCCCCCGCGGTCCGCGACGTGCTGCTCGGCATCGCGCAGGACAACGGGGTGGCCACAGCCCACAACATCGGGAGGCTCGCCCGGTTCCACGTCGACCGCGGTGAACCCTTCACCGCCCTGCGGCTGGCCCTCGATGCGCGGGACTGGGATCTGGCCGTCGATCTCGTCGAAGCCCACTGGGCGGACATGATCGCCGAGCAGATGAGCCTGCTGCGGGCAGCGCTGGAGTTGCTCCCCGCGGAGATGCTCGTGGACAAGCCCGCGATTCGCGCCGGACGCGAATTGTTCGTGTTCGCAGGCGGACAGGTGCCGGTGAACACGACGGTCCTGCCGTACGACGATCAGGCACTCCAGCAGCTCACGGCGCCCGACGCCACGGATCTCCTGACCGCCGGGTGCGTCCAGTCGCTGATGCTGCGGGTGTCCGGCGAGTTCCGGGCAGCTGCCGAATTCAGCCGGCGATTGGCGCACCTGAGCCGCAGTGTGGCCGAGACGCTGCCGGACGAGGTGACCGCACAGCTTCCGATCATGCGCCTGCAGTGGGGGATCACCTACCAACTCGCCGGGGATCTCGCCGAATCCAATGTCGAACTCGCGGCGGCATACCGGGCCGCGGTCGCGGACGGGGTCGCGTTCATCGCCCGGAACGCCGCGGGCAGCTCGGCGTTGAACTGGGCCCTCGTGGGTGAGCCGCGACGCGCTCTCGAGTGGCTCGCGGACGAGCACACCCATGCCGAGCCCGTCGGCTGGCTGGAGCCCAAGGTGCGGGTGGCGGGCATGGTGGCGCGTGCCCTGATCTCACTGGACCAGCTCGACATTGCCGCGGCAGGCCGGGCCCTGGGCGAACTGGGCGAGGTTGATCCGACCGAGGAACTGTGGGCGCTGGTGGCGTACGCGCGGTGCAGGCACGCGTTGCTCAGCGGCGATGCACACCGCGGTCTGGTCGACCTCCACCGGACCCTGCCGCTGCATCACGCGACCTTCCGGGACGGTATCGCGGTGCCGCTGCTGACCGCGGCCGAGATCGAGTTGCGGCTCGCCCTCGGCCAGGGCAACCGCGCGCTGGCGATCGTGGACACAGCCGACACCGACGACCCGTGGATCGCGGTGTCGGCCGCGCGGGCCCGGCTCCTGACCGGAGATCCGGCCGGTGCGCTGGCACTGTGCCGGCGGCTCGACGAGCCGGGTCGGCACCACCCGCGTGCGCATCTGGGATGCCGACTCGTCGAGGCCGCCGCGCACCTGGACCTCGATGAGCCCGGTGCGGCCGTCGTCGCATGGCAGCACGCGGGCAAGCTCGCGGAACTGACGGGACTTCGCGCACCGCTGGCCACCATTCCTCGCCGGGCGATCGACCGCCTCGTGACTCTCGGCGGCGGGCACGTCGGCGCGCAGTTGCAGGGCACGGACGTCCCCGCAGTTTTTCCGGGGCCGGTCGAGGTGGTGCGGCTCACCGAAAGGGAGCAGGCGGTCCTCACCGAACTCGCACACGGAAGTTCGGTGCGGGAAGCGGCGGCGAACCTGTTCGTTTCGGTGAACACCGTCAAGACGCAGCAGCGGACCCTGTATCGGAAGCTCGGGGCCCATTCGAAGGACGAGGCGCTCGGCGCCGCAACAAGACTGGGGCTCCTCGCCGAGGCCTACCCGGTCGGCGGGGACTGAGTCGGCGCCGGCCGCTGTCGCGCACCACCGCGCACACGCGGGCAGGCACTGCCCGCGGATCTATCTGACGTAGTGCAGCGTGTTGCCTCGGGGGACGTGACTCAGGGTCAGCTCCTGCTCGGTGACCGAGAGCAGCACATACCGAACGGACAGATGGTCGGCGTCGTCGACGATCTCGAGGATCGTCGTGTCCGGTGCGGTCGACGGCGGAAGGTCGGGGGCGTCGTCCCGTCCCACGATCGCCCAGGTGCCGCTACGGGGCGGGACTCCGGTGTAGTCGCGGCTCGTTGTTCCATCCGGATTGAACGTCACGGATTCTGCAGGGTCGACCGCCGAGGTCCAACGGCCCGCGAGTTCGGCCGGTCGGTCGCCCGCCCGCAGCTGGAGGACGGCCCCGGATGCGGTCGCGGGGGACGGTGCCGACGCCGCGGTGACGGATGGCTGCGACGAGGACTCGGCGCAGCCCGACACACCCAGGGCCGCGACGGCCAGCGCCGCCGCAGCCGACGCCCTGTAGCTGTCTGCCGTCATCCGAAGGTCCCCTCGCGTGGTTCGACTACACGGTGACAGTAGGCCATCCGTTCGGTGAGGGCGGTGCCGGCCACTCGTCGCGCCCGGAGCCCGGTGCCGCACGCGTCGACGACGGTGCGGACAGGATTGCCGGCGCCGGTGCGAGTTCGGCTGCCCGGTGGGCGTCGTCCGCGCGGTCGGCCACAGCAGCGGCGCGGGAATGGTTGTGGATTCCTAACGGGTCCAACAGATTCGGTCGATGCGCGCCCGTGCTATTCCTCGGGCAGCGCGCGCAGTTCGTCGAACGCGGCCTCGAGGAGGTGTGCGTATGCGTCCGGGTCCCGCATCATCGCCGCGTCGGACGTGAACTCCACACTCAGCACGTCGCCGATCGACACCACACTGTGTGACAGGCCGGCTCCCGGGTGGATCGGGGGGACATAGAACCCGTCCACGACGGGACTGCCGCCGAACATCAGGTCCGCGGCACCGCGCGGCATACTGGTGACCAGGGTGTTCGCCCATGTGACCGTGCTCTCCGTGCTTCTCGCTGCCGCGGCGGACTTTCGCTGGGAGAGGCGGAGGGCGATCCGGAGATAGATCGCCGGCGCATGGTCGATCGGCGACTCGATGTCGATGGCCGATTGATGTTGCACCCGAGCCTTTTCGGCGATTGCCGAGTCGTGGATGCGCCGCAGTCGTTCGATCGGTGTCGGTTCGTCGGTGTGAAGATCGACGAACATGGTGGTGATCTTGTTCGACGCGGCGACATGGGACCTGTCCCGGATCGAACGGGGGACCTGCGCGGCGAGGGCGCCATCGGGCGCTTCTCCGAGGCCGCCGAGATATGCGCCCAACCCGCCGCCGACGATCGCCAGGACGACGTCGTTGACCGACGTCCCGGTCGCTCTGGCGACCTCCCGGACATCCGACAGGGCGAACTTCGCTCGACCGAACGTCCGCTGCCCGCTCTGGTTGCCGTTGAACCGGGTGCGCGGGCGACGATGTCGGGGCGTGGACAGCGCGCCGGACTCGACCAGCGCGGTGAGGTCGCGCCGCGCCGCTGCGGACCTCACCAGGGACCTGCCCAAGCCGATGAACTGCGCCGGCAGGCGAAGCAGCGACGACACCGGACCGCGGATGGGGCCCCTCCTCCCTTCGAGGCAGGAGACGGCTTCCGGGTCGTCGAACAGTGCTCGGGCAACCTGGACGGCGCCCAGCCCGTCCGTGGCGCAGTGGTGAAACCTCAGCACGACCAAGGTCGCGTCGTCGGGGATCCCGGCAACACCGCGGATCTCCGTGAGCAGGTGCAATTCCCAGGGGTTGTGAGCGAGGTCAACCGGCTGCTTCGTCGTTTCGGCAAGATGATCGGACAGGGCCCGCCATGACGTTTCGCCGATGCGCTGAACGCGGATGTGGTGGTCCAGATCGACGTCGGGCGCGAAGCTCCAGTACGGGTGGTCGAGATCGCCGGGTACCCGGACCAGTCGTCGGCGGAGCACCTCGGCCCGATCCAGACGATCTCGCATCCAGGACGCGGCTGAGGCGTGGGTCCGAATGGGGTGAGGATCGTGACGGGTGTCGAAAACGTAGACCGTCGTGATGACGTCCGGCGAGTGCTGCCGATCTGTCAGTTCGGAGTAGACGAACCACGAGTCCCGCCCGGCCAGTTGTACCGGCTCCGTGCACTCGCCTGCGGTGATCGGTTGGTCGTCCAAGGCTGTCCATCCTCCCCAGAGGATCCCTCGCGAACCCCCGGTTGATGGATCGATTCAATCAGATCTGCCGAGACCTACATTGTTAGTGATGCGTATGAATTGCTCCGCGTGTCGCGTCTAATCAATCGTCGTCGCCAGGGGTACCGAGTGAGGCAGTGGCAGAATTCGCCGGACCACCAAGGGATGCAGGGTATTCGAGGTTCTCGTGATGCCCGGCGAGGGGTGAGTGCGGCGCGTCAGTCTCCGGTAGCGGTGTCGCCGTTCGCGTTGCGCGAATTGGACAACGTCTCCATGAGGCCGCGCATGGCTCGCATGTCCGAGCGTAGTTCGTCGAGTTCGGAACGGAGGTCGTCCACGGTGTCGGTGGATGGTCCGGGGACGGTCTTCGCGGCGGGCACCGGTTCGCGCCGGCCGACCGTCGGAGACGGTTTCGGTTCCGTGTCGGTGCGTTCGGTTCGCGCCGGCGCGAACCCGTCGAGGAAAACCGATGTGACTGTGGCGGTTATTGATTCGATGTCGTCGGCGAGCGTTCTCCGATGCCATCTGACCGACTGGAACACGCACTCACGCATCATTCTCTGGAACTCGAAGACGTCGATGCCGGAATTGAATTCACCGACGCGCACGCCTTCGTCGACAACGTCGAACCAGGCCCGGTGCGAGGACTCGACGGCACCGGCGATCTCCGCGTAGTCGGGAAGCGCACCGAGGTTCTCGAACTCGTTCTGATAGATCTCGGTGGCGTAGGGGTGCTCGTGTGCGACCTCGAGCGAGACCTGCACCATGAGTCCGAGACGGTGACGCGCCGTCTCGGTCGCGGTCAGGACGATGTCGTAGCGGCGCACCAGGTCCGTCAGGAAACTCCTCAGGATCTCGGAGACGATGGCGTCCTTCGAGCTGAAGTAGTGATACAGCGTCCCGGAGTTCAGGCCCACCGCATCGGCGATCTCACGGATCGTGGTGGCCGACATGCCTCGTTCGGAAAAGAGCCGAGCCGATTCGGCCAGGATCATCTGACGCCGACTGGCTGTCACTGTTCACCTCTCGTGTCCGGTCCGACGATCTGTGCGCGTGCCGTATCCGAGGCTAGCAGCAGGTCAGGGCCGTTTACCTGAACTCTGTCGACGAACTCCTCGGCTTCTCTGCGCCGGGCCGGACGAGCATACGGCCTCGGCCGCGACCGTGCCGTCACCCGGTCGGGTCGGGGTCTGGGGGAGCGCCGTCTCATCAGTCGAACCAGGTCCAGTTCCAGGGTTCGATGTTACGAAGCACTCCGGAGAACAGGAGTGTGAATCCCTCCTCGGATGGCGCCGGCTCTGGCTCGATCCCACGCCGTGCCCGATCGGCCCTGTACCGGGCCGGATCTCCGTCGAGGAACACCATCAGAATCCGCACCTGGCCAGATGCACCGTGGTTGTCCTCTGCGAAGGTGACGCCGTCGTCGGCGTCGCGTCCCAGGTCGAGCGTGGTGCTCTCACTCGAGAAGGTCCACGCTCCGGCAACCCCCTCGCAGTCCAGCAGGGCGGGAATCACCTCGCGATCCTGCCTGGCGAAGTACTGCTCGCTTGCGATGGAGCTGGGGTCGAGGACCCGGATCGCGACCAGCGCAATGCCCCGGTTCGGGCGCATCGGCAGTGCGTCGGCGCCGAGCAGGCAGCGCGGGCTCACGTAGCCCTTGACCGGCATGAAGGTGCCCATCGCCAGCCGACGGCTGATCCGGATGTCGGGTCGCCGTCCGAGCTGGAACGTCCGGACCGCGAGCTCCTGCCACTCGGCGAAGCTCTCGTCGACCGGGTCCCGGAACCAGTAGCTGTTGACGTAGTGCAATCCGTCGAGTGCGTCGCAGGTCCGGGTGGATGCGGCGCAGTCCGGGCTGTGTACCCACCGCTCGCCGTGCACGACGCCGTCCAGAGCGAGGTTCTCGGGCCGATGGTCGAGTTGGTGCCAGGCGTTGTACTCCGCGTGTGAGGCCCGCTCCGTCACGTGGGTGAACGAGAAGAAGACCTTGCGGGCTAGCACGGTGCCGCCTCGGCCAGTGCCGGCTCGACGCGGGTGAACATCAGTTCCAAGTGGCGGTCGACCAGCGCGTCGGGCATCCCCGGCAGTCCGGCCCACAGATAGACGTGCTCGACGGGCATGCCGTGGGTGCGGAGTCGGATCTCGCGGGCGGCCGCCTCGGGCGTGGCGACGGTCAGCCCCGGCACCGATCCCGTCCGGTCGAACTCGGCGGTCAGCCCGGCCTCCAGATCGGCGGCACTCCGCGCGTCGCCGCGCCGGCTCTGGTAGGTCGCCTGTTGATGAGCCAGATGTGGGATCAATTGTCTCGTGGTCGATTCCGGGTCGTCGGCGACCACGATATCGAGCATTCCGCCGCGTCGAGCCGAGTCCGCGCCGTGGCCGCCCTCCTCGAGACCCGCGAGGTACGGCGCCGACAGCGCGGGATCGAGAGAGAGCAGTCCTGCGCCGAGGCGTCCGGCTCGGGCGGCGCCGCGGGGCCCCTGGTACCCGAGCCACATCGGCACCGGGTCCTGCACCGGCCCCGGCGTGACACCGCCGTCCGAGAGCAGGTTCCGCACGGCCGCGAACGCCCTGTCGGTGACGGCGTACCGGGCGCGGAAGTCCGAACCGAAGGCGTCGAACTCCTCGGGGGACCACCCGGCACCGAGCCCGAGTTCGAGTCGGCCGCCCGAGACCAGGTCGACCAGCGCGGCCTCCTCGGCGATGTGGACCGGATGCCGGTGGGGGGCGAGCAGCACGGCCGTGCCGATCCTGATGCGTTCGGTTCGGGCGGCGATCGCGGCGGCGAGGGTGAGCGGTTGCGGCAGGTAGCCGTCCTCGAAGAAGTGGTGCTCCGTCAGCCACACCGAGTTCGCACCCAGTTCCTCTGCCCGGACGACTCTGTCGAGCATCGCACGGTAGTGCTCGGCACCGGGGCGCTCCCAGCGGGCAGGGTTGCGCATGTCCAGGAACAGTCCGAGTTTCACGAAGTGGTGTCCTTGTCCGTGGGTGTGGTTGGGGAGCAGGCTCAGTCGGCGCTGGGAGAGGGAAGGGCGCCTGGAGCATTGATCTCTGCGGCGCCGCCCTCGCTCGCATCGTCGTCGGCGCACGCGTCGATGTCCGCACAGTCGCGCGCGTCCTCGATCTCGGCTCCTCGGCCCACCTCGTTCTCGAATGTGGCGTTCCACTGGGTGAGCTGTTCTGCGGTCCAACCGAACTGGGTGCGTTCGCGGAGCAGACGATCGGCGATCCCCGCGACCATCGCCACCCGCGGTGCGCGTCTGGACTCGACCTGCCCGAGGATGTCCGCCGGGGTCAACGGCCGTGTCTTCGTGCGGTAGTGGGCCCAGGTGGCCTCGAGAGCGTCGGATTCGGCGCAGTCCCTGAGTAGTTCGGCCCAGTAGTATTCACCGAACCCCTCCGGCGACGCGTACTGCTCGATTCCGGCGCGGATTCGCAGAATCTCCCGGCAGGTGAAGATGTCGACGGTCTTGACCCTGGTCACGACGCACTCGTATCGGGCGCGCGGTCCGTCGTGTCGCGCGACCACGTCAGGTTCTGGTCGCCCCACGAGCGCGGCGGGCGTGAGAAGACCTCCTCCAGCATCGGCGTGAAGAACTCGAGGGGTTCGGAGTCGTAGTTCGGGTCGAACGACTCCTGGTCCCAGGCCGCGCAGAAGTGTGCGCACGCGTCGAAGTACGGGGAGTCCCGATACCGGTCACGACTGTCGGTCGGCATGCCGAGCTTGTCGCCGTAGTGGTAGGTCTGGAAGACACCGTGGTGCTTGACGATCCACACCGCCTCGTCGTCGAGCACCGGCCGCAGAATTGCAGCGGCGACCTCGCTGTGATTGTCGGGACACAGATCGTCGCCGATGTCGTGCAGCAGCGCGGCGATCACCAGATCGACACGGGCGCCCTCCCGATGAGCGCGGGTCGCGGACTGCAGCGAGTGCTCGTAGCGATCGACGCGGTAACCGAAGGTGTAGCCCTTCATCGACTCGAGGAGACGCACGACCGTCCCGAGCCAGTGGTCGCGTCGGTGGATCGCTGCTTCGTCCCGGATCAGCTCCATCTCCGCGGCGGTCGCCTCGTCCATCCGGGTGAATTCGACGGTGCGGGTGTCGTCGACCATGTCGGCCCTCTCATGTCTGGTTGATTGAACGGAATGGTCACGCGACGGGTGCGGCTGCCCCGCTCGGGACCTCCGTCTCCTCGGTGAGGGCGATGCCCTTGGTCTCGCGAGTGAAGTAGGCGGCCGCGACGACGGCCAACGCGAGCACGACGACGTACCACGTGAACAGGTCCGGCGTGCCGCGGGACGTGAGCCACGAATTGAGGTACGGCGCAGTGCCTCCGAAGATCGCGGCCGCGAGCGACACCGCGATTCCCGTACCCGCTGCACGGGACTTGGTGGAGAACAGTTCGGCGAACCAGGCGACCTGGGTGCTGGCGGCGAGCGCCTGGATGATGAGCGCCAGGGACATCGCGATCGCCAGGGTGCGGGCCGAGCTGTCGAGCATGCCCGACAGCGGGAAAGCGAACAGGGCGATGAGCACGCCCCACAGGATGTTGTTGGGGCGCCGGCCGAAGCGGTCCGCGGCCAGGGCTGCGAGCGGCAGGGCGGCGATGAAGACGAGGTTCGCGACCACGCCGGCCCACATCGCCAGTTTGTCGTTCACGTGGTGAAAGCTGATGGCGTACGCGGGAGCGTTCACCGACCAGGTGTACGAGAAGACCGATGTGCCGCCCACCAGGAGGACGACCCGCAGGATCGAGCCGCGCTGCGCCCAGATGTCGCGGAGCGCAGATCGGGCCGACGATGGCGCCGCGGCGGCCTCGGTCTCGGCGGCGTGGTCGGAGAAGGCAGCGGATTCCTCGAGGCCGCGGCGCAGGTAGAGCGCGAAGAAGCCGAGCGCGCCGCCGATCAGGAACGGGATGCGCCAGCCCCAGTCGGCCATCGCTTCCGAGTCGATCGCGGTGCGCATGACGGCGCCGAGGAGTGTGGCGAGCACCGTTCCGCCGACGGTGGACATGATCACCGTGCTGCCCCACAGTGCGCGGTTGTCCGGCCGCGCGACCTCGGCGATGTAGGTGTACGAGCCGCCCTGCTCACCGCCGTGTGCCACACCCTGGAGGCACCGAACGAGCAGCAGCCACAGCGACGCGAACACGCCGATCCGTTCATAGGTGGGTGCGATCGCGATGAGGACACTCGATGCCGCGACGAGTGACATCGTCAGCACCATGACGAACTTCCGTCCCTTGCGGTCGGCGACGAGGCCGAACAGCAGGCCGCCGATCGGGCGCATCACGAACCCGACCGCGAACACGGCCATCGTGGACAGCAGGTTCGACACCTCGTTGGTCGAGTGGAAGAACTGGTTGGAGAAGTAGACCGCGAAGATCGCGAACACGGTCCAGTCGAACCATTCCAACGTGTTACCGAGATTGACCGCCAGGATCATCCGCGCCTTGGCCCGGAGCGTGGACGGGGTTGTTGGCGTTGGACCCTTCGGGGCGTCGTTGCTCGAGGGTGTTGCGGTCATGCCGGTTCTCCTTGTCGGGCGGGTCTCGGTGGTGTTGTCGTGGTGGCGGATCAGGCAAGGCGGTCACGGGCCGACGTCCCGGCGGGTACCGGAAAGCGGCAGGGCTCAGCGCGAGAGTGATGGGGCCACACGGTGTATGGCGCAGGTCACAATCTAGATCTATCCATAGTTGATGTCAATCAACCGTTTGACTGGGTCGGAAGTGGCCGCGTGCGTGAATCCTGCCGAGTCCGTCCTCGGCGCGTTGCGCTCCACATCTGTGCAGGTCGAGGGGGTGAGGAGGTCGAATGGCGGATGTGGGGCGGGGTGGGTGCGGCTCGACCGCCGGTTCAGTTGCCCGATCTGGCGGTGGCTTACATCGCTATCTTTTGTAAGATAGAGTTCGATCCGTCCGAATCTGTGACCCTGATCTCATCCCATGGAGGCGTTGTGACCGTGTACGACGAATCGACGGCGATCGGAGGTGGCGTGGACCCGGTGGGCGAGTGGAGGCCGCGCGCCACACCCCCGATCGGGGTCGAGCTCAGCAACGAGCAGAAGCTCGCCTGCGCGTTCCGAACCTTGGCGCACAACGGTTTCAGCGAGAACATGGCCGGCCACATCACCTGGGCCGACCGGGACGACGACAGCCTTCTCATCAACCCGTGGGGGCTGTGGTGGGAGGAGGTCTCGGCCTCCGACGTATGCCGCGTCGACGCGAACGGTGTTGTGATCGAAGGCAAATGGGACGTCACTCCCGCCTATCACATCCACACCGAACTGCACCGGCGTCGTCCGGACGCCCGGGTGGTGATCCACAACCACCCGTACTACGTGACACTGCTGGCCGCCGTCGGTGTGCTGCCGATGATCGCGCACCAGACCGGCAGTCTGTACGACGACGACCTGTCCCTGGTCGACGAGTACGGCGGCGAGGTCAACGATGCCGAACTCGGCAGGGATCTCGCCGACCAGATCGGTGACCGCAACAACGTGATCCTCGCCAGCCACGGCATCATCACCACCGCCGACACGATCGAACTCGCGGTCTACCGCGCGGCGTCGATCGACAGGTTCTGCCGGCTCGCGTACGACATCCTGTTGCTCGGCAAGGACCCCCTGCCGATCGAGAAGAGCATCCGCGTCGCGATGCAGAAGGCGCTCGTCGAGCGCGCCTCCGGCGTCTACTGGGCCGGCGCGGTTCGCAAGCTGCTCCGAACCGATCCCGACGTTCTCGACTGAGTCCGTCCACCCCAATCCCCGTTCCGGGCTGCGTATGTAGCGCAGCCGGATTCACCGACCCACGAACAATCGAGGAGTGTGCGAGATGGCCAATCTCGACGAACTGATCCACAACACCGACTTCACCCAGAACGTCAAGGGAAAGGTGACTTTCCTGCCCGAGCCGGAGAAGGCGCACCGGCCCTTCCCGTTCATCTCGGTCGACGACCACATCGTCGAGCCCAAGGACACCTTCGAGGGTCGCCTGCCGGCGAACCTCGCCGACCGGGCTCCCAAGGTCATCCACCGTGACGGCGCAGACATCTGGGTGTACGACGGCAAGGAGATCCCGAACGTCGGCTTCAACGCGGTCGTCGGACGTCCGGTCGACGAGTGGGGCTTCGACCCGCAGCGCTTCGAGGACATGCGCCGCGGTTCGTGGGACATCCACCACCGAGTCAAGGACATGAACCTCTCGGGTGTGTATGCGTCCCTGAACTTCCCGTCGTTCCTCCCCGGATTCGCCGGCCAGCGTCTGCAGCTGAGCACGAACGATCAGGAACTGGCGCTCGCCGCGACCCGCGCCTACAACGACTGGCACCTGGAGGAGTGGGCGGGCCCGTACCCGGACCGCATCATCCCCTGCCAGATCCCGTACTTCCTCGACCCGGAGATCGGTGCACAGGAGATCTACCGCAACGCCGAGCGCGGCTTCAAGGCGGTGACCTTCTCGGAGGGTCCGCACGCGCTGGGGCTGCCGTCGGTGCACTCGGGCCACTGGGATCCGATCATGCGGGCGTGTGAGGAGACGGAGACCGTCATCAACCTGCACATCGGCTCGTCCAGCACGTCGCCGAGCACGTCGGAGGACGCCCCGCCGGACGTGTCCGGCACGCTGTTCTTCGGCTACGCCATGTTCGCGACCGTCGACTGGCTGTTCTCGAAGATTCCGGTGCGCTTCCCGAACATCAAGATCGTGATGTCGGAAGGTGGAATCGGTTGGGTTCCGGCCCTTCTCGACCGCCTCGACCACATGACCACGTACTCGTCGATGTACGGCACCTGGGAAGGTGTCGACATCTCCCCGGCGGACGTGCTCAAGCGGAACTTCTGGTTCTGCGCCGTGGAGGATCCGTCGACGATGGTGCTGCGGGACCGGATCGGTATCGACCACATCCTCCTCGAGGAGGACTACCCGCACAGCGACAGCCTGTGGCCGCGCACCATGGAGATCGTCAGCGAGTCCATGAAGGGGCTCTCGGCCGACGAACTGCGCAAGATCACGTGGGAGAACGCCTCGAAGCTGTACCGGCATCCGGTGCCGCAGAGCGTGATCGACGACCCGAACAGTTTCTGACCGAGGGCTGGGCGGGTCCGGGTCGGCCGGGCCCGCTCAGCCGAAGAAGAGGCGGTCCCGCGCGACCGCGGGGTCGAGGGAGACGGGAGGGCGCTCCGGGTCGTGCGGATAGGTCTGCACGTCCCGGAGGTGCCGGGCCGCGATCACCCGGGCCGATGCGGCGTCGCCGTCCTCGATGCACTGCAGGATCTGGCCGTGTACGGCCAGGGCCTGCGCTCGTTCGGCCGGCGGAATCCTCTCGGGGTCGGCTCGCTCGTTGGCCCAGTCCGTGACGTGACTCGACCACAGGGCTTCGAGGGCGCCGGCCAACACGATCAGTGACCGGTTTCCGCACAGCTTCACCACGGATTCGTGGAACCGCCGCGAGAGCGTGGTCGCGGCGACGAGGTCGTCGACCTTGGACAGCGATTCCTCGTGCAGGGCGCGCAGGACCGGAACCACCTCGGTGGCGCGGTCGTCGCGTTCCGCGCACAGGGCGGCGCACATCGGTTCGACCTCGTGCAGGGCGCGGCCGACGTCGTCGATGTCGGTTCCCGACATCGCGAGCACCATCGAGAGGCTGTAGGCGACGTTTCCGGGGGTGGGGCGATGGACCACGGCGCCGCCGCGATTTCCGCGGCGGACCCGGACGAGACCCTCGGCCTCGAGGATCCTCAGCGCCTCGCGCAGGGATTGGACGTTGACCGGGTATTGCTCGCGCAGCTCGGCTTCCTTCGGCAGGAGGTCGCCCTCGGCGAGGTCGCCGCGCAGGATCCGCTCGCGGATCTGGTCCGCTACCATCTCGGCCAGTCGCCGCCAGCGCAGGCTGCTCGGGTCGGGGGCCGGTGACTTCCGGTCCTGTCCCTGTGCGGACACCGCCGTCACATCCTTCCGGTCTCGGTCGTCCTTCCGTCGCAAAGTTACCAAACTTACTGAACTTGGGTTGCGGGTGTCGATGCAGTTGCGGCTGGATCACCCACGCGTCCACAGCGGTGGTTCGCCGCGGCACGCTCGCGCAACGTTGGCGGCGGTCATCTCGAACATCCGCTCGAGGGCGGTCGAACTGCCGCCGGCGACGTGCGGGCTCAGCAGGACGTTGTCCAGCCCGAACAGTGGACTGTCGGCCGCGAGCGGCTCACGGGCGAAGACGTCCAGCGCCGCCCCCGCCACCGACCCGGACCGGATCGCAGCGGCGAGCGCGCCTTCGTCGACAACCGGACCACGAGCGACGTTGACCACCAGCGCTTCCGGGGGAAGCAATGCCAACTCGCGGGCGGAGATCAGGCCGTCGGTCTGTGCGGTCAGCGGGACCGCGACCACCAGCACGTCCGATTGTTCGAGGAGGGCGTCGAGCGCCCGGTGTGGCAGTGAGGAGCCTGGGTCCGGACGCCTCGACGTGTACGCGACCTCGCACCCGAATGCCTGGAACAGTGCGGCGCAACGTCGGTTGATGGCGCCGAAGCCGACGAGCCCCACTCGTCGCTCACCGAGGTCCCGGCAGTCTCGCTCGAGGATCGACATCTGTGGCCACCGTCCGGCCCGCATTTGGGCATCGGCCCATCCGATCGAACGGCACAGGCCGGCCGTGGCCGCGACCGCCCACTCCGACACCGACGTGGCGTTGCCTCCCGGCGTGTTCGCCACCGGGACACCGACGTTCGTCCAGGCATCGACGTCGATGTAGGCGATGCCGACCCCGGGTTGCTGGATCAGCCGCAGGTGGCCGCCCATCGCCGCCTCCGCGGCGCCGAGCGGCAACCGCCCGCTCCAGTCCGCAACGACGATGTCGACGTCCGGCAGCAGGACCCGGACTTCGTCGACGGTACGGGCAGCGGGCACCACGACGGCCGCGGCATCGCCGACGGCGCGCCGCACCGCCTGCTCGATCGCGGGCTCCGGCGTGAGCACCAGGATTCGGGGCCGCTCCACTGCCGCCGTGGTTCGCCCTTTCGGGTCGGTGTTGGCGGTGTCCACGACATCGTGCCGGTTTTCCATGTGTGACGGATGCTTTCGACGACAGAAGTGCCGGGTCAGCGCGTGAGGAACTCGGTCACGAGCGACTCGAAGTCGTTTTTGCGCTCGACCTGGGCCCAGTGCCCGCATTCGCCCAGGATGTGCAGGTCGGCCTTGGGCATGCGCCGCAGCGCGAACAGGGCGCCGTCCGGCGGGAGCATGCGGTCGTCGCGGCCCCAGGTGACAAGGGTCTTGTGCGGAATCTCGTGGGTCCGCGCCCACAGCGGTGCCTTGCCGGGCAGCGCCAGCGACGCCATCACTGCGCGCATGCGCTCGATGGCTCGGGGTGCGGTGGCGTTGTTCCAGCGCTCGTCGAGCAGTTGTGGCGTGACGATGGCGGGGTCGTAGACCATCGAGTCGACCCACGCCTCGAGTGCCTCTCGGGTGGGGTCGACGAGGAAGTCGCCGAGGCGCCGGGCGCCCTCGCTCATCATCGGCCCGAGCAGCGGCGCGTACAGCCCGCCGGGTCCCATCAGCGCCATGCGCTCGACTCGTTCGGGTGCGATCGCCGCCGTCTCGAGTGCGACCCATCCGCCCATGGAATTGCCTAGCAGATGCGCTTTTTCGATGCCGAGATCGTCGAGCAGCGTGACCATCGATTCCGCGGCGATCTCGGGATACGGGCGGTCGTACTCCAGGTCCGGGCTCGCGCCGAAGCCCGGCATGTCGACGACGATGGTGCGGAAGTTGCGCGCGAAGACCGGCAGGTTCTTCGAGAAGTTGGACCAGCCGGACACGCCCGGGCCCGACCCGTGCAGCAGAACGAGGGGATGGCCCTCGCCTGCCTCGTGGTAGTGCAACTTGTCCGTGGCCGACGGTCCGCGGGTGGTGTCGGCGTAGTCGAGGGTGTCCATGTCGATCCAATCTCTCTCGCGGCGAGGGTATTCCGCCACGCACAGCGAAACGGTGAGCCCACGCGAAACCACGACCCGCTCCAGTGGGACTCGTCATGTGAGCTGAGTCACGAATGATGCACACCGTAGCGCCCGAAGACCTATTGATCAAACACGCGGTTGGTATTCCCAATCAAGCGATTGATCGAGCGGACTCTTGACGCTACCGTGGGTGGCCGGGCCGTCGTGTGACGGCCGACACGATCATGAGTTCGGGCCTGGGAGGCAGTGATGGACAACGCGGCGGCTGCGCGCTATCGGGAAGCCGGCTGGTGGGGTACGCGTTCGCTCGGTCAGGTGATCGCCGACCACGCGGGGAGGATTCCGAAGAGGCCGGCGTTCGTCGCCGGCGCGGACCGGACGAGCTGGCGTGAGTACGACACCTACGCCGACGCGATCGCGGCGGCGCTGGTGGCCGCGGGAATCGAGCCGGGGGACCGTGTCGGTGTGCTCCTTCCGGACACCGCCGATGTGCATGCGGCGCTGGTGGGGACCGAGCGCGCCGGGCTCGTGGCGATGGGCATCGGGGCACGTGCCGGAGATGCCGAGATCACCCACCTGCTGGGTCGTTCCGGCGCGGTCGCCCTGATCTCGAGGGCGGACGATCGAGGCCGAGGCCTCGATCAACTCGGGCAGCTCGTGCTCGCGGCCGGGTTGTCGGTCCGCGTGCACCTGGTTGTCGGGGCCGGGCGGGTGCAGGCGCTCCGTCGGCTCGACGCCGGACGCTGGCGTGAGGTCCCGGTCGAGTTCGCACCGGCCGATCAGGTGCGTCCGCGTGCCCTCGGCCCGGACGACGTCTCGATGCTGAACTCCACTTCGGGGACCACCGGCCTGCCGAAGTGCGTGGTGCAGTTTCAGAACCGCTGGATGCACTTCTCCCAACTGGCCATCGAGGCCGGCGAACTCGGCGACGACGAGGTGTTCCTCGCGGCGGTGCCGGCCCCCTTCGGCTTCGGACTGTGGACGAGCCACTTCGCGCCGACGATGCTCGGGGCGCCCGCGGTCCTGTTGCCCCGCTTCAACGCCGACGAGATGGTGCGAAAGATCGCGGAGGAGCGGGCGACCGTCCTGTTCTGTGTCAGTACGCAATTCCGCATGCTGCTCGCGTCCGATCTGGCGGATCAGGTCGACCTGTCGTCCCTGAGGGTCATGTTCACCGGCGGCGAGGCGGTGCCGTACCGCGACGCGGCACGATTCGAGGACCGGACCGGGGCCACAGTGCTGCAGTTCTTCGGGTCGAACGAGAGTGGCGCCTTCAGCTACACGACGACCAAGGATCCCCGGGAGAAGCGGCTGACGACCGCCGGACGGATCGTGCCGTCGATGACCGTTCGCCTGTACGACGACGAGGGACGAGACATCACCGCGAGTGGCGGACCGGGGCAGCCGGGTGGCACCGGGCCGCTCCTGAGCCTGGGGTACTACGACGATCCGGTGGCCAGCGGCGAACTCTATGCACCCGACGGCTCGCTGCTCATGGGTGACCTGGTCACGATCGACGACAGCGGCTACCTCACCGTCGTGGGGCGCAAGGCGGAGATCATCATCCGGGGAGGGAAGAACATTTCCGCCGCCCATGTGGAGCGGGAGGTCGAGACCCACCCCGACGTCGAGATGGCGGTGGCCGTGGGACTGCCGGACGACGTCTTCGGCGAGCGGGTCTGCGTGGTGGTCAGCGGGAGTTCCGCTGCCGGGCTGACGCTCTCGGACCTGACCACGCATCTGGCCGGGCACGGAATGACCAAGGAGTACCTGCCCGAGTATCTGCTCGTGGTCGACGAACTGCCCCGCTCCTCGGGAGGAAAGCTGGCCAAGGGGCAGGTCCGGGATCTGGCCCTGGCGGCGCGAGCCGCCGGTGACGTCGAGGCCGCGGGTGGCGTCGACCTTCGCGTCGAGGCAGGCAGGGGAGCGTCGGGATGAGTTCTCTTGCGACGGTGCTCGTTCCCGGCGGGAGCGGCGGACTCGGCGTGGCAGTCGTCGAGCGGTTGTTGCGCGACGGCCGCCGCGTGGTGGTGCCGTCTCGTTCCGTGGACGCCGATCGACGTCTGGCCGGGCTCGCCGACAGTGAGCGACTCGAACTGGTCCGTGCCGACCCGTTGGACGAGGCGGCGGTCGGTCGCATGGTCGAGGTGGCCGCCTCGCGGCCCGACGCCCCTCTGCGCGGACTGGTGAACCTGGTCGGTGGTTTCGCGATGGGTGGACGAGTCCACGAGACCTGCGTGGAGGACTTCGATGCACAGTTGCGCCTGAACGTGCGCCCGACGTTCCTCGCCTGCCGGGCGGTGCTCCCTCACATGATCGCGGCCGGAGGCGGGTCGATCGTGTGCGCCTCGAGTGCGGCCGTCCGCGCCCCGTTCTCGGGGGGCCTGCGGCTATGTCACTTCGAAAGCCGCCGTGCTCTCCCTCGTCGACGTGCTGGCCACCGAGTATCGCGCAGACGGAGTGCGGGCCAACGCCCTCTTGCCCACGGTGATCGACACCCCCGCCAATCGCAGGTCGCAACCGAATGCGGACCGGGCCGGGTGGGTTGCGCCCGAACTCGTCGCTCGGACCGTCGCGTACTTCGTGTCCGAGGAGTCCGCCCCCACGACCGGAGCCCACGTGCCGGTGTCGGCGGTCGGTCGTCGTGAGAGTTCCATCCGCTGAGAATTGACCACAGTTGTCGCCCCGCTGCCGGTACGAAGGCAACACGCCCGTGGTTCCAGATCTGTCCGCCCGCGAAAAGGAGGTCCCCGTGACCGAGATCGACCAGCCGACACCCATGGTCGGCTTCACCAGAATGGACGAGTCGACGAAGGAGGACATCGAACTCATCGTCACCGAGTCGAAGAAGTTTCTGAACGATCGCCTGGTCGACACGATGATCGACCTGCTCGACTCCCTCAAGGGCCCCACGCTCGGCTACCAGGTCGACCGCTACGAGCACTCGCTGCAGACGGCGTCGAGAGCCCACCGCGAAGGGGCCAGGACCGATCTGGTCGTCGCCGCCCTGCTGCACGACGTCGGCGATGCGATGGCACCGGCGAACCACGCGGAGTTGGCGGCCTCGATCGTCCGTCCTTACCTGGACGCGGAGTCGACCTGGGTCGTGCAGCACCACGGCATCTTCCAGGGGTACCACTATTGGGACCGTCTCGGGCTCGACACGAACGCCCGCGAGAAGTTCCGCAGTTCACCGTATTTCGACACATGTGCCCACTTCTGCGCCGAGTGGGACCAGGTGTCCTTCGACCCGGCCTACCCGACCCTCCCGATCGATCACTTCGTGCCGATGTTGCGTGAGGTGTTCACCCGCCCGGCATCGGGATTCGGCTCGGACTGACCCGGACCGACACCGGCACACCGCCGTCGGTCGGATGCCGCACAGGCGCCTGCAGCTCGACGAGCCGTGGGCGCCTGTCCGCGTGGCGGGGAGGACCCGGGGAGGCGTTCGGTCATCGTTGTCGGTACGGTGACCCGACCCGCGCGATCCGCAGCAGCCACGGCAGCACGCCGTGCCTGTGCACCATCGGAATGAAGTCTTTGCCGGTGGCCTGCTCGAGATGGTCGCGCCGTGCGTGGGCGACCTCGGTGGGGTCGGTGGTCGCGCACCGTCGCATGCCCCAAGACGAATTTGGAACAGTTCCAACATTGTTCGTGGTCCAGAGTGGGATACTCGGACATTCGGATCCCCTCTGTCTGGAGTTGAGGGGATAGGATTGACTGACTTGCTTCCGTGTGGACCACAGGACGAAGGATGAGGCGATCCTGCGCCTTCGATGGCCGGTGCCCGCGTCTTTCACGTCGTCGACGTCACCGCATGTCTCGACGGCCGACCGAGTGTGTCCGCCTCGGGCCATCGCTTCAGAAAGCCGTCAACCCTCGGTGACGCGGATTCGTCAACTTGGAGCGGGCAGAACCCGGTACGACGAAAGGAATTCCGATGTTCACGTGCAAAGGCAAAGCTCTTGGTCGAACGGCGGGGCTGATCGCGGTGGTGGGCGCATTCTCGTTGGCGGCACCGCCGGCCGCGTCGGCCGCGCCCTCCGCTTTCGTACCGTCCTCGATATCGAGTTGCGCGCCCGGCGAATGGCTCACATTCACCGCCGAGCGGGTGGCACCCGACCGAATCAACTACACGACCACCGCGCCGCTGGCGAAGTGGAACGGAGCCATCGTCCAGTGGACCAATCTGACCACCGGCGCCCAGGGCTTCGCGTTCATGAATGCCGCGGTTCCGGCGAGCGTCGGGCTGGGTCCCGTCCTGAGCCAGGTGGCGGGTTTGCTGCCCTGCTATGTGTCTTCGGGTGTGGTGATGTCCTGATCGTGTTCAGCCGATGACGGCGGGCGCCTCGACTTCGACGAGTACGTCCGGCTCGACCAGGTGATCAACGCCGATGAGGGACACCTGCGGCAGCGGCGGTCGATCGGGTTCGGTGCCCTTGCCGGTCGCCGCCGGTCAGTCGGGCACCGTGCCGTCCGGCATGGTGGCGTCGGTGAGATCGGCACCGGCCAGGTCGACGGAGGCGAGGTTCGCGCCGGTCAGATTGGCCTTGCCCAGGTAGGTGCCGACCAGGGTGGCGTCGGTCAGGTCGGCTTCGCCGAGGTAGGCGCCGGTCATGTACGCACCGGAGAGGTCTGCGCCGGTGAGATCCGCGTGCCCGAGATAGGTCGACGTCAGGTAGGCCATCGTCAGGTCGGCGTTCCGCAGGACGGCCCGGGTGAGATACGCGCCGGTGAAGTTGGCGTCATGGGCGACCGCCCCCGTGAGATCCGCCCTCGCCAGGTCGGTGCCGACGAACTCGGCGGAGGTCAGATCGGCCCCCGCGAGCGTGGCGTCCGTGAGGTCGGCTCCCGACAGGTCGGCGCCGGTGAGGTCCACGCCCGCGAGGTCGGCGTTCGCCAGGTTGGCGCCCGACAGATCGGCATCGACGAGGCTGACGCTCGAGTCGCGTTCGGCCCGTTGGGAATTCCAGGCCGCAACGTCCGAGCGCAGCAGGTCCAGCGGATTCGCCTGCGATGTCGATGTCATTGAACCCCCAGGACGACAGCGGTGGTCGGTACCCGAGCTGGGCCGGCCGAACTTCCGAGTGATGCGGACGTCGCCCGCCGTGTTGACCGCGTAAAACTAGCAGCGACCGGGTGGCCTGCGGGCGGTCTCGCGCCCATTTGCCCGGCCGGGCCGAGCCGCCCGAATTCCGGACTGCCGTGCCGGCGCAACGGCCCGGTCGCGCCTGCGCCCCCTTGGGTGTTGGGTGGATGCGAGCAGAAGGGGTGTCAACCATGATCCTTCCGAAGGTCCGAGACCCTCGGTTCGTGACGATCCGTCGCGGTGGGACGCTCACCGATTCGGATCACCATCTCCTCGCTCTGTGGGCGGCGTCGTGCGCTGAGCACGTCCTCGGGTACTTCGAGTCGGTTCGGCCCGAGGACCCGCGGCCGCGTCAGGCGATCGAGCATGCCCGTGCCTGGGCGCGTGGCGAGGTGACGATGACCCAGGCTCGCACCGCGGGTGGTCACGCCATGGGCGCGGCCAGGGACCTGCGTGGGGCGGCACGGCACGCCGCGTACGCCGCCGGCCAGGCCGGGGTCGTCGCACACGTCGCCGCGCACGAGCTCGGCGCGGCCGCCTATGCGATCAAGGCCGCGCGTGCTGCCGCGCCGGACGGCGAGGATGAGGCCGCAGGGCGATTCGAGTGCCGGTGGCAGCGGGACCGGCTTCCGGAGGCGATTCGCGAGCTCGTCCTCGACGACCAGCAGCTGCGGAATGCCATCTGCTGGTCGGTGTTCGACTGCTGACCGCGCGCCGGGTGCGTGGACGGCATTGCGGAAAGGGCTTGACAATCTACAACCAAGCGGTTGTATGTTTGAACTGTGAATGGAGACGACGAGGACCGGGCGGACGCCCTGTTCCACGCGCTCGCCGACCGCACCCGGCGCGACATCATGCGCCGCGTGCTCGCCGGGGAGCACTCGGTTTCCGCGCTCGCGGCTGAGTACGACATGAGCTTCGCCGCGGTGCAGAAGCACGTCGCCGTGTTGGAGAAGGCCGGGCTGCTCGTCAAGCGACGTAGTGGTCGGGAGCAGCTGGCCAGCGGCGACGTGGCGGCGGTGCGATCGGTGGCGTCCATGCTCACCGAGTTGGAGCAGGTGTGGCGTGGGCGCATCGCACGCATCGACGAACTCATCGCATCAGACTCGACCAAGGAGGGCTGAGGAATGCCTGTGACCGACGTCAAGCAAGATCTGGACAACCTGACCCTGACCATCACGGCCGATTTCGCCGCACCGGTGGAGCGGATCTGGCAGATCTACGCCGACCCGCGCCAGCTCGAGAAGGTGTGGGGCCCGCCGAGCCACCCCGCGACCGTGGTCGACCACGACCTCACTCCGGGTGGCCGCACGACGTACTTCATGACCGGACCGGACGGCGACAAGTTCGCCGGGTACTGGCAGATCACGGCGGTCGACGAGCCGACGAGCTTCTCCTTCGTCGACGGTTTCGCCGACACGGACTTCAACCCGAACCCCGCCCTGCCGGTCTCCCGGAACGTCTACACCTTCGCCGAGCACGACGGCGGCACTCGCGCAACCTACGTGAGCACCTTCGAGTCGGCCGAGGCGCTGCAGCAGGTCTTGGACATGGGAGTGATCGAGGGTTCCTCGCTGGCGATCAACCAGATCGACGACCTGATCGCCGTCTGAGAGCGCGCCGCGGCCGGACCGTCCCTGTCGGGGCGGCCGGCCGTTCCGCGGCGAGAACCGCCTGCCCTGGCCCGGTCGGGCGCCTGTTCGGGCGTCAGGGGATGAGAACGAGTCGTCCGCGCACGCCGCCTTCGGCCAACCGGGTGTGGGCTGCCGCTGCATCCTCGAGCGGGTAGGTCTGTGCGACGCGGGCCACGATTACCCCCTGGTCGGCGAGGCGGGAGAGCTCGGCGAGCTGGGCGCCGTCGGCCCGTACGTCCAGGGCGTCGACGCTGACGCCGCGCTCCGACTCCGGTTCCTGCCCCGGCCACAAGCCGACGTACGAGCCACCGTCGCGGACAGCGTCGATCGCCTCAGGGCCCAGGCCCGCGGCGTCGAGCACGCCGTCGAAATCGGCAGACCCAAGGTCCGCTCCGCGGGACAGGAAGTGCCCGGCTCCGCGCGAGAGCAGGAAGGGCTCGTCACCGACAGAGGCCAGTGCTGTGACCTCCAGGCCCATCCGGTGAGCCAACTCCACCGCGTGCCCTCCGACTGCGCCGGCCGCTCCCGTGACCAGTAGGCTCTGCCCCCGCCGCAGCGCCAGCATGTCCAGGGCCTGAGCGGCGGACAGCGCGTTGAGGGGGAGTGCCGCGGCATGCACGTCGTCGAGGGATCCGGGCGACGGGGCAATGGCGGTCGCGTCGAGCACGACGTGATCGGCATGTGTGCCAAGCGGTTTCACGTGGCCGGTGGCCAGACCCATGACCCGGTCCCCGACCGCCCAGTCGACCCCGGCGCCCACGGCATCGATCGTGCCGGCGACATCCCAGCCCAAACCGATCCGCTCCCCGTCGTTGCCGAAGACTCCCGAACGCATGGCAACGTCCACCGGATTCAGCGCAGCCGCGCCGACCTTGATCCTCACCTGCCCTGGTCCCGGGACCGGTACCGGGACCTCGGTGATCTCCACTGACTCGGGCCCGCCGAAGCGGGAAACGGTTGCGGCGCGCATGAACATGGTCTTCCTTCTGGGAGGGGTGCGGGCGCGGGCTCCCGCATCGGCTGAAACTTCCGCTGCTGCTCGCGGGCGAAGCCCGACCGTCGAAACGGCCGGAGGGGTGACAGCCCGGAGCGGGCCGCCCGTCCAGGTGCCGGCGGGCCGCGTCCAGGCGATCGACGCTGCGGAAGGTCGTTCGTCGACGGTGCCTGGTTGCACGGCTCTGAACTGGTGCCTTACGAATAGTGCGTGACTCCATGATGGGGCAGTATTGAAGGCGATACAAAACGCACACGCGTGTGCGGAAGGCAGGTGCGCCATGGAACCCGACCCGATCACGGGGCACAACGGGGCGCTTCCCGGGCCGTGCTCCCGATGGCCGGCGGAGCAGGGGGAGACCATTCGGCAGATCATCGAGCGCGCGGGAAACAAGTGGGCCGTGCTCGTCGTCGGTTCGCTGCGGGGCGGGCCTCTGCGCTACACCGACCTGCTGCACTCCATTCCAGGCCTCTCGCAGCGCATGCTCACGCACACCCTGCGCCAGCTGCGGCGTGACGGTCTCGTCACCAGAACCGCCTATCCCGAGGTGCCGCCGCGCGTGGAGTATGCACTGACCGATCTGGGTGCCACCCTGCTCATCGCCATCACCACCCTGATCGATTGGGCCGGTACCCACCACGACGAGATCCAGGAGAACCGCGCGCGATTCGACAAGGCCGAGGCCACGACCTGAGGCAGGGCTCCACTTCACAACAGCGAGTGGAGAATTGACGTGGCACGATATCGATGGTGCCAGGCCGGTTTGCGGGTGCGGAAGTCGCTGATCAGTCCAGCGATGACGTCGGCACGTGCGAGGTGGCCGCTGGAAAGAAAGTGGCTTTCGGCAACCGAACGGGTGGTCTTGACCGGACTGGGCAATTGGACCACGCTGAAACGATCAAACCTCGCCGGCGTGAAGTAGGTGGTCGGTGTGCCAGTCGAAGCGGACCGAGGCAAGCACCCGGTCAGCGCGGGGTTGGCCGGGCCGTACGGCCATCCGTTCCACCCGATCCTGGTGAACGTGCCGATCGGGGCGTGGGTGGCGAGCTTGGTGTTCGACATTGGGTCGCGGGTCGTCGACGAGCCTCGCTTCCTCACCCAAGGATCGGTGTGGCTGATCGCGATCGGTGTCCTCGGGGCTCTGGCCGCGGCGATGATCGGCTTCCTCGACCTGTTCGCAATACCGCCGGGGACGCCGGCGTTCCGCACCGGCCTGGTGCACATGGCCCTCAATCTCGCGGTGACAGCGGCGTTCGCGGTCAACTTTCTCTGGCGTCAGTCGGAGTACGGGCAGCCACATCCGGTCGGTGTCGGACAGATCGTGCTGTCGGTGGTGAGCGTGATCGCCCTGTCCGTGTCCGGATATCTCGGTGGCAAGCTCGCGTTCCGTTACGGGGTCCGGGTAGCTGACGAGGAAACCCAGGCAGAGGGTTTCGGTCCGCCCCCCGGACACGAGCGGTCGGTGCAGTCGTAATCATCCGTCCTGTCCACCACTTGTTAGGAGATGACATGGGTGTCGCAGCGCTCGTGACGTGGCTACTGACGGCGGTCGGCGGTTTCTACATGCTGGCCACCTGGATCGCCAAAGGCGGGTCACGCCAACCACATGGCAGCCACTTTCCGCCGGCACTGATATTCGGGCACTTCGCACTCGCCGTGATCGGCCTGATCGTGTGGATCGTCTACCTCGTCGCCGACAAGGACGCGGTTGCCTGGATTGCCTTCGTCCTGTTGATACCCGTCGCGCTCTTGGGATTTGCCATGTTGGTGCGATGGATACCGACCTACCGCGCCGCGGCCGGTGCGGGTGGCGTCCCGCCCGCCACTGCAGCGCAGGACCCGGCGGAGAAGCACTTCCCTGTTGCCGTCGTCGCGGGGCACGGCGTATTCGCCGTGGTGACCGTGGTGCTGGTGCTGCTGACCGCCCTCGGCGTGGGCGGCAGCTGACATGAAACCCTCTGCATCTCTGGGTGATGGGTCGAGTGGACCGGCCCGCGTGAAGTATCGACACGGAGCGGCGCGCTACCCCAGGACCCTCTCGGTCCTGGCACTCGTCGGAGTGTGTCTTCTCTCCCCGACAGCCGGCCGGACAGCGAGCGGCGCACCCGCGGCAGACGCGGTCGACACCGGGTTCGCGATCCCCTTCTCCGGGGCACCCGGCTACGAGCTCCTGGCACCGACGCAGACGACCGGTCCGGCTCAGCTCAATCAGCCACTCGGTCAGCAGGCGGCGGACGAGATCGCCGGTCGGATCGGGCTGAACCCAAGTGACGCGTTGTCCGAGCAGCAGTATCGCGACCTCATCACCGGCGGCGGGGTGGGCGGCAGCCGCGAAGCGGCCGAGGTGATCGATGCATGCGCCCGGATCCTCACCAATACGAACGGCCGTCCTCTCTATTCCAACGTCGACGGCCACGCCATACCGTCGGTTCTGGCCAGCTACGGGCTCTACGTGAACACCAGCGGACTGCTGGAGAGTCCGGCCAACGCGGACGCGCCGACGCGGCAGGTGAACTCGTTGATCGCTCCCGGCGGGTTCGTGGGCACCTGGCTGCGGAACAACGGTGCGACACGAAGCCTGGTGGCGCTCTACCGGTCGGCCTACACGGTGCAGGCCGTCTATGGCTTCGCAGCGCAGCAGATTTCGGGCACAGCTCAACTGGTCACCAATGCCAAGGCAGGTGTGAGTTCGCAGGTGGGCATGTCGATGGCGCCGCCGCTCTGGATGGTGAACTTCGCCCTGCTCTACATATTGAAGCCTTCCCTCGCGGCGGCGATGCCCGCCCACTGGGCTCCCATTCCTTCGGCGGTTGCCGACGCCGTCAGGTCGAGCCCCACCGGCCAGGTACCATTCAGCGAATATGCCTCCCATTTCCGGTGATTCGAGTCAGTGCCCTGCGGGGTCTTGCTCGATGACGTGAGCGGCGGCGAGGTGCGGAACCCCGGGCCGTCACCCCCTGCGGTGGCGTCAGGGGACGACCACGTCCGTCGAAACAGGAATGCTCGGGTGGTCGGTCCGCAAGGTGAGCCGAACGCGTCCCGGGCCCGTACCCACATGCACGGTCATCGGCCGGGTGCTCGTGTTGCTCGCGGGAACGTACCGGCTCACCGTGCCACTTTGACCGGTGTCGAGGTTCTGCCAATCGACGATCGCAGTCACGTCGCACGCCAGGATGGTCGGCGCCCACTCGCCGAGCGGTGAGAAGCCTTGCGAGATTCTCAATTCGACGGAATGGACGGCCCCCGGAGCTGCGGAGTACTCCCACAGAGGTCCGTCGAACGCGTTCCCGGAAGCGACCAGCATGCCTGCACAGATGCCGTTTCCGAGCGTCCACACCGGGGCCATTCCGACGTCGGTCATGGCGCACGTTCGTGGTCCCACATTCGACCACCCGAGCTGACAAGAATCGGCAGCGCCGGCCACGCCCGGCGCCACAACGAACATCGCAGTGCCCAGAAGCCCGGCGGCTGCGGCTGAAGCAAATCGATGTGAAATTTTCATGCTTCGAGCATCGTCCGGTTTGCCGTGTTCGTTACACCGCACAGTGTGTGTGGATCCGGCTGCGCGGGAGTGGTTCTGGATTCCCCTCCTGTCCCGGCGAACGCGTCGGTCCTGTAATGGTGGTGCACAGGCAGCCGATGTTCTCGGTGTCGGGACACGCGCGGGTCGTGCGTGTCGGGGTTCGGGGTGGTCCGGAAACAAGGGGTGGGTATGAGAACAACCGCTGCAGTGTGGTTTGTTGCTTCGGGTCTGGTGGTCGCTGGTTGCGCTGATGGCGGCACGCCGGCCGACACGGGGGGTGCGTCCTCGGTGACCACCACGGTCGCGGCAGTCTCCCCAACGCCTTTCACGAGCGGTACCCCGATTGCAGCTACCGCGCCGCAACCCGCGGACGCTGGGTCCAGCGGCTCGTCGGACGCTGACAGCGCAACCGCCGGACCGGACGAGGCTCACCCCGATTCGCACGCGGCGGAGGGAACTCAGTGGCCCGGCCCCAACAGGTCCGGGGCGGCGCCCTCGCCGGATTTCCCCACGACACTTCCGGAATGGACGCTGTCGCGGTCCTGGACGGGTACGGCCCGGGCATTCCCGGGACAGTGGACGGCGGCCCCGGGACCGGACAACATGCCGTACACCGCACCCCAGAATCACTGCGACAGTGGTCGCATCCTGGTTCGGTGGCGCGCACTGAATCCCAACGCGACCGTGATCGCGACGGACCAGGCTCCGCGGGACCCGGCCCTGGTCACGGCGAACGCCGGGTGGATGGACTTGGATGCCTGTCACGTTCCGGCGTTCCAGTTCGCCGCCAGCACTGATGCGAGCACTCTGACCGATGTCACGGTCGCGATTCAGCAGTGGTCACCGGCCCCCTAGCGACATTCGCGGGCTCGCACGGACCGCGTCGGGGGTCTGGGCTACAAGCGGATTGACCGGGTTCGCATCGACCCGGCGTTGCGTTGATTCGGGTGCACAGGAGATTTCGGATTTCCTTGCCGGTCCTGCCGGGCCTGCCGGTTCGCCCCGCGAGCCCGACCGTAACATCCAGGGTGATTTCAGGGCATCCTGCTACGCCGCGAGAACGCGCTGAAACCCCCGTGCACGAGAAGCCCCGTGCACGATCCGAAACAGCTGGTCCGTTCCATCCGCATCAAGAGGGAGAGTTCATGAGCGTCCACAACTTCACCGTCGCGACCGCCGACGGCACCACCGAGGACCTGAGCGGCTACGCAGGCAGGTACCTGCTCATCGTCAACGTCGCCAGCAAGTGCGGCCTGACCCCCCAGTACGAGGGCCTCGAGGCACTGAACCGCAAGTCCGACGATCTCGGCCTGCAGATCATCGGCTTCCCGTGCAACCAGTTCGCGGGCCAGGAACCCGGCACCGACGCCGAGATCCAGGAGTTCTGCCGCATCAACTACGACGTCACCTTCCCGGTGTACGGCAAGATCGACGTCAACGGCGACGACGCGCACCCGCTGTACCAGCACCTGCGCGCCCAGGCGCCCGGCGACTTCGGCCCGGACCACGGTTTCCTGTTCGAGCACGTCAGCAAGACGATGCCCGAGTCGATCGGCACCGACGCGGTCAAGTGGAACTTCACCAAGTTCCTCGTCGACCCCGAAGGCAAGGTCGTGCAGCGCTTCGAGCCGACCGTCCTGCCCGCGGAGATCGAGACGGCACTCGCCGAGCTCGCCTAGCAGCGCCGAATCCAGCTCACCCGCCCCCGGGACCGGCCACACCGGTCTCCGGGGGCGGTCCCGTCGAGGGCGTCGTGCGGTCTGCGACCGGTCGGTCGCGCGAGTCGTACATCTCGCGATGGGCTAGCACCTCGTCCATGTGTGCCTCGGCCCAGTCCTTGAGGCCGCGCATCATCTGCTGGAGCGAGAGGCCGAGGTCGGTCAACTCGTAGGTGACGGTGACCGGCACGGTCGGGGTCACGGTGCGGGTGAGCAGGCCGTCCCGCTCGAGCGAGCGCAGCGTCTGGGTGAGCATCTTCTGGCTGACCCCGGCCAGCCGGCGCGACAACTCCGAGTACCGCATCGCCCGCGGCGCGTCGACGTCGCCGCACCCGGGGCGACGAGGGCCGCCACCGCCGAGCGCGGCCAGGATCAGCGCGACCCACTTGTCGGAGATCCGGTCGAGTAGCCGGCGGCTGGGGCAGCTCGCCAGGAACGCGTCGTACTCCTGCCTTGCCTGTGCCCGTTTCTGGGCAGCGGTCGTGGTCGGCATCGCCCCGCTCCTTCCTCGCGGAGGGTGGCTTACGCACTTCGAAGTGCGTACTTCCCGTTGGGGAGCTACCCACCAATCATGAAGCGAGGGGGTTCCCACAGACAAGCAGGAGGAGCGACGTCATGAACACAGCGACCTTTCGCGCCGCCGTCGTCCGCACCCCCAGCGGACCCGGCTCGATCGAACTCATCAACGTTCCCGTCGTCGACGCCGGACCCGGCCAGGTGCGGGTCGCAATCGCCGCGGCGCCGGTCAACCCCGTCGACCTCGCCGTCGCCGAGGGCCGTTTCCACGACGCGGGACTGATCGACCAACCCGAACACACCGGCCTGGGCTGGGACTTCGCCGGCACCGTCCTCGCCGCCGGACCGGGCGTGGACCTCGCCGTCGGGACCCGGGTCGCCGGTCTCGTCGGCGGCTTCGACCGCGACTTCGGCACCTACGCCGAGCAACTGGTCGTGCCGGCCACCGACGTCGCCGTCGTGCCCGACGACATGGATCTGGTGACGGCCTCGACCGTGCCACTCAACGGGTCGGCCGCGGCCGGGATCGTCGACCTGCTCGGCGACGCGCCCGCTGACGGCAACCGACTACTGGTGACCGGCGCGGCCGGGGCGGTCGGCGGATACCTCGCCATCCTTGCGCCGGCCCGCGGCTGGCGGGTGACCGGGCTGGCCCGAGCGGACGACGAGAAGTTCGTCCGCAGCCTCGGCGCCGACTTCACCACCCGCGCCCAACCCGGGTGGGACGCCGTCGCCGACTGCGCGTCCATTCTCGAGCGCGGCCTCGCCCTGGTCCGTGACGGCGGCCGGTACGTCGGCGTCCGGCCGAACCTCGAACCGTCCACCGAGCGCGGCATCACCGTCGCCTCGGTGAACACCCAACCCGACGGTGTCCGCCTGGCCGCCTTGCTCGCCCGCGCCGCATCGGGCGAACTGCCTGCACGAGTGCACGCGGTCGTGCCGCTGGACCGCGTCGCCGACGCCCACCGGGCCGTGGCCGCGGGCGGGGTGCGCGGCCGCTACGTGCTCGCACCCTGACCTGCCCGCCCGCCCTCGGCGCGGCAACGCTGCTTCGGCTCGGCATACCGCCACCACTGCGAGTCGGGCGCGGCGGGCACGCGAAAAATGGTGGGCACGAGGGGTATCGCGGGGTGTTGCCATGTCTGGCGACAGATCGAGGTTCGTTGCACAGGTTCACAGTCTCGATCCGGGGCCGACCGTGGTACGCGTTGTCAGGCGAGAGGATTCGTCGAGTGTGGTCATCGACCACCCCGGACAGGTCGGATGTGTGGCACCCCTGTGGTTCCACCAGGATTGCCGATAGCATCTGATTGCACGAGGCGGTTCGTGTCGGCGAGTGATCTGCTGGTTTCGGCTCCACGAAACTCACCATCGTCGACCGCATGTCGTGCCGCGCCGAACTCACATCGAGGTGAGGAAGCCGTGAAGAAGACGCTGAACGCACACCCCGGCACCACAGACAAGGGCATCACGATTCCCGAGATCGTCACGGGGCTCCGTGCGACCTACGCTGTCGGCCGCACCAGACCCGCATCATGGCGCATCGATCAACTGCGAGGAATCGAGCGGATGCTGGACGAGCGTGAGGACGAGATCGCCCGCGCCCTGGCCGACGACCTCGGACGTGATGCCTTCGAGTCCTGGATGGTCGACATCCTCCCGAACAAGATCGAGGCCGCCCACGCACGCAAAAGGGTGCGCCGGTGGATGCGCAGCCGCCCGCGCCCGCTGCCGCTGCAGCAGATGCCCGCGCTGGGTTGGGTGCAGTACGAGCCGCTGGGGGTGGTGCTCGTCATCGGGGCGTGGAACGCACCTCTGTCGGTCACCCTGGGACCGCTGGTCGCCGCACTGTCGGCGGGGAACTGCGCGGTGGTCAAGCCTTCGGAGCTGGCTCCCGCGACCTCGCGCCTGATGGCCCGGATTCTCCCCGAATACCTCGACGCCGAGGCCATCGCGGTGGTCGAGGGTGACGGGCAGATCACCCAGAGCCTGCTCGCGCAGGGCTTCGACCACGTGTTCTTCACCGGCGGCACCGAGATCGGCCGGAAGATCCTGGAGGGGGCCGCGCCGCACCTGACGCCGGTGACGCTCGAACTCGGCGGCCGGAACCCGGCGATCGTGATGCGGGACGCGGACCTCGCCGTGACCGCCCGTCGCGTCGCCTGGACGAAGGTCGCCAACTCCGGCCAGTCCTGCCTCGCGGCGGACTACGTGCTGGTCGAACGCGCCGTCCGGGACGAACTGATCGACCAAATCATCGGCAGTCTCAACGAATTCCGGGCGGAAGAACCCACGCGCGGCGTACGAATCGTCAATGAGCGACAGTTCGACCGGTTGGCCGGGTACCTCGCGCACACCGCGTCGAGGGTTGCGCTCGGGGGCGTTTCCGATCCCGCCACGCTGACGATCGAACCCACCGTGCTGGTTGATCCGAGCCCCGAGGAACCGGTCATGAGCGAGGAGATCTTCGGGCCGATCCTGCCCGTGCTCTCCGTCGACTCACTGGACGAGGCCATCGCCTTCGTCAACGCACGGCCGAAACCCCTGGCCTCCTATGTCTTCACGCGTTCGGCGCGGGCTCGCCGTCGTGTGCTGTCCGAGGTCAGCTCCGGGGGAGCGGTGGTCAATCACCTCACCTACCAGCTCGTGGCGCCCCAGCTCCCCTTCGGTGGTGTCGGCTCCAGCGGGATGGGGCGGTACCACGGCAGATCGGGATTTGAAACCCTCAGCAACCGAAAGGCCGTGCTGCGCAAGCCGTTCACCCCCGATCTCCGGCTCACCTACCCGCCCTACACCGACCGGGCGATCAATGTGATTCGCAGGCTGTACCGGGCCTGACGAAGGGTTGGTTTCGCGGTCGGCGGATCCGCTCACAGCAGCGTGGCGTTGCCCGCCGGACTTCCGGACCGCAGGGTTGGGGCATGTCCGAGAACACGATTGATCCCACCGCGGTCCTCGACCGCGACCTGAACCAACGCCTGTTCGCGCAGCGGATGATTCTGCTTGGCGACGCGCTCGAACAGTCCAACACGAACCGCATCTGCACCGCCTTGCTGGTCCTCGCCGCCGAGGACCCGGAGTCGGACATCGCGCTGGTGATCAACTCGCCGGGCGGTTCGGTGCCGGGCATGCTGGCCATTCGCGACTGCATGCGCGCCGTGCCCAACGATGTCACGACCGTGAACCTCGGCATGGCCTACAGCGCGGGTCAGTTCCTGCTGTCGGCAGGAACCCACGGCAAGCGAGTGACCCTCCCACACGCGAAGGTGTTGCTGCATCAGGGGTCCGGCGGTATGGGAGGCTCCGCTCCCGACATCGCGATCCAGGCCGACGACATCCGCCACACCCGTGACACCGTCCTCGCGTGCATCGCCGAGGACACCGGCAGATCTCTCGCTCAGGTCACCGAGGATTCGGTGCGGGACCGCTGGTTCACCGCGGACCAGGCGCTCGACTACGGCTTCGTCGACCGGATCGTGACCACCCTCGACGAGGTCGTCCCGCGTCGGCTCCCGCGGTCCTTCGGTCTGGGGGTGGCCAGGTGAGCACCTACACCATCCCCTACGTCACGCTGACGACCTCGACGGGTGAACGCACGGTCGACGTCTACAGTCGGTTGCTCGCCGAGCGGATCGTGTACCTGGGCACCGCAGTCGATCAGGGAGTTGCGAACGCCGTCATCGCGCAACTACTTCACCTGGAGAGCGAGGCACCGGACCGGCCGATCTCGCTGTACATCAACTCTCCGGGTGGTGCCGTTCACGCGGTCCTGGCCGTGTACGACGCGATGCAGTTCGTCCGCGCGCCGATCGAGACGACCTGTGTGGGCGAGGCGGTGGGCAGCGTGGCGCTGCTGTTGGCCGGGGGTGCCCCGGGCCGGCGGGCGATCCTGCGCCACGGGCGAGTTGTCCTGCATCCACCGATGACCGAGGGTGGTCGTGCGGCCATCCCCGACCTCGTCCTCGAGGCCGAGGAGATCGAACGGGTCCGCAGGCTGCAGGAACAGATCCTCGCGGACCGCACCGGACGCGAGGCCGAACAGGTACGCCGCGACATCGAGCGGCAACTCGTTCTCGCCCCCGAAGCGGCGATCGACTACGGCATCGTCGACACCGTCGTCGCCGACCGCGAGATGGCCTGACGATGCCTCGGCGCAGACGACCGTGCGCCAGCCGCACCGCCGCGGAATCTTCAGGCCGCCAGGCACACCGGGCCCTGTAGTGCCCGTCGTCCGGTGGCTGCACGTGGTGCGGCACCCAGCGGCACGACCGGGGCGAGACGGTACGCCCGCTGAGCCAAACCCTCAACGGTGGTGCCGAGCGCGCCGGCGACCGCGGCAAGCAACTCGGACGACGGATCCTTCACGCCGCGCTCGATCTCCGACAGGTACTGCGGCGAGACGCCGGCCCGCTGCGCGACGTCCGTCAAACGCTCGGCGCGCTCGGTGCGGATCCGGCGGATCTGCTCTCCGACAACCTCACGCCACAGCCGCTCCGGCGCGCCGGTGGTTTGCTTCGTCGGGGTGACGGGCTCGGCAGGGCCGGCCGCCGGTCGGGTACCCCGGTGAGTGGTGTGACGCCCATTCGGTCCCGAAGGAGCCGGTGCGATCCTGGCGATCCGCACGGGCTTGTCACCCTCGACCGCGGCGTCGCGGGATCCGGCCACATGGTGGGAAGTCCGCTGAACGACCATGGCAGTAGGCTACCCGCTGCACCCTCGGGCGGCGGTTGTCCAGCACTCCGATTCTGTGCGGCTTCCCGGCCCGCACGGCCGGCTGCTGCGATCATCACTCGATGCGATTCTCCCGGTTGTTGCCCGTTCTCGCCGTCGCATCCGTCTTGGCAGGGTGCGCGGACGACTCGCGACCTTCGCCCGTGATCGTGTCGTTCGACGACGGGTGGGGGCAGGTTTTCGTGGCGAACATCGACGGCAGCGGTCTGCGGCAGGTCACCCCGACCGTGGCCGACGACATGTCCGATGGCCGATACGGCACCTACGCCGCGCTGTCACCGGACGGCGCGCTGCTGGCCTACACCCGGGGTGGGAGGTTCATCGAGGTGGTGGATCTCGAATCGGGTGAGACGAGAACTGTTCACGAGGGTGGCTATCAGCCGGCCTTCTCGCCGGACGGGTCGTCCATCGCGTTCACGAGCGGAGGCAGTATCAGCATCATGAACACCGACGGTTCCGACGTGCGGGTCATCGCCGAGGAGGAGTCCGCTTCCGGGCCGACGTTCACGCCCGACGGGTCGCGGGTGGTCTTCAACGTCGGCGGATACATCGTCGAGGTGCCGACGGCGGGTGGGGAATCGAAGGTGATTCTGCGGGACCAGTTCTGGAACGCGGACCCTGCATACTCACCTGACGGCTCCACCCTGGTCTTCTCGAGCAACCGCGGCGGCAACAACGGCTCCGAGATCTACTCGATGCCCGCCGGTGGTGGAGACATCACGCCGTTGACCGACACCTACGCGGTTCATCCGGAGTTCACCCCCGACGGTTCTCGCATCCTCTACACCAGGGCGATGACGCAGTCGGGGGATCCGGTGACCGATGTGTCCACCTCGAGCCGTCCGGAGCTCGCCTCGATGAATCCGGACGGCTCCGATCAGAAGAGGTTGACGCCCCGTTCCATCACAGCACAGGGCCCGAGTATCGGTGGGGGACACTGATGTCGGCCGCTCAGGCTCGTCGCTCCGGTCGGAGCGCCCGTCGGGCCATCCGGACGACGAACGACTGCGGGGGCTGCCAGACGTCGCGGTCCTCGAATGACCATGCGTAGGTTGGGGCTCCGTCGCGGATACAGTCCAGCAGGCCGGGCGCTGCGAGCTCGTGAGACGACCACTCATAGAGCTGCTGCAGCCGTGGGATGATCACCCCGTAGTCCAGGGCCCGGCCGAATCCGAGCTCGGCATCGAGGTAGGAACGTACCCCCTCGCCGAGTGGGTACTCGTCCGGAAGCACGCGCGACAGCTGTAGGAAGATCCCGGTCATGCCCAGTCTCGGGTCACCGAGGAACGGGGCGAGGGGGCGTAGCCATCCCAGCGAGATTCGGGGGGCTGCGACGAGGGCGTGGCTGTACAGCACTCGGCAGAGCACGACGTTCATGAAGAAGCGCTCGGCCTCGTTCTCGTCGCCCGCCAGGTCGCGGTGCTCGAGGTAGGCAGCGACGACGCTCCCGTTGTGCGCCCGATACCAGGCCCGAGCGGTCGGGTAGTCGGCGAAGGACATCCAGAAGTCGACCGTCTGCGAGGAGGTCGGCCCGGTGAAGTCCCCGCTCAGGGCCACGGCCTCACATCCGTCACGAATGATCCGCTCGTTCACCGCACGCCACCATGGACTACCGGGATGGTCGCTGGACAGTGGTTGCAGCAAACCTCGCCGGAGTTGCCATCGCATGAACGACATCGCGGCCCGGCGGAACGGGAGATGCCGCGGGGCCTGGCCGTACGGGCCGTGGTAGCAGCGCTGCATGAGCGCGATCCGGCCAGCCGGATCGTCGCGCACAGAAGCGATCTGCTGCTCGGCCCACGCCGCGGCAGTAGCCCCAGCACCCACGTCAACATGATCGCACGCGCTGTGAGGGCCCAGACCGGGTCCGTGGTCAGCAGGCTTGTGTTGGCCCTGCCTACCGCGGGCCGTCGAGCTCGACGGACAGCGTGTCGGACCAGTAGCCGAGATCGAGCTCGCATGCTGGTCTGCCCTCGAGTGGGCCGTGGTTGTTCATGCGATCGCCGGTGTTCGCCGTGGCGCGGGCGGTTTCGAAACGGCCTGAGCGGGCAGTCAGAATCGCACGGTGAACACCACGTGCCGGTCGTCGCGGTCCGCGCGCTGGAAGAAGTCCTGCACTTCCTGCAGCCAAGCCCAGGCGTATGCGCGCTCGTCCGCGCCGTATTCGGGGTTGCGAGCGTCGAGCGGCATCGCGTCGTAGCCTGCGCCGAAATCGGATTCGGTGATGCCGGTCAGGTACCCGGCGACCTCGGCGACCCGGTCGGGCGTCAGGTAGGTGATCAGTTGGTCGTCGGTGTCCGTGTTGAGGTCCTCGTCCCCCAGGATCACGCCGTAGGCCGGCCAGTTCTCGGGCACGCGCTGGTACCCGGCGCTGGAGAGGGCACACAGGATCGGGTCCCACGCCTTGTCCGTGTCGCACGAGAACTCGGCGCGTCCCGTCTCCTCGATGTCCTCGACGACCCCGCCGAGCCTGCCGTCGTCGCCCCGAGCGTCGAGAAGCTCCGCTGCCACGCCGTCGGAAAGCGCGAAGTGCACTCCAAGTTCCATGGCGTCAACGCTAACGGCTGCGCCTGCGCATCCGGCCACGCCACCTCGCGTCGGACGCGCCCGCTGGACGCTTCCGCCGACGAGCAGGTGGGGGACGCACTGTGTGGCAGTGGCGAACGGATATCGGTCGATTCCTGGACACGAAACCGGAGACGATGCGGTGATCGGCGAACAGCGGACGAAGCGTCCGCTGTTCTCACGGTAGGGCGATCAGGCGTCCTGGGATGTCGAGGAGTTTGGGGTGACCGTGCGGCCGCACCAGTAGACGTCATGAGTTGCAAAATGATGGCCGCAGCTCCGGTTCGGGTATTTCCCGTGGGATAGCCGGTGGAGGGTGTTCGGGGCCTCAACTGGTGGGGCTCGTGTCCGTCTCGGGCTGGCGTTCATCGTTCGCCATGAGTGGTCATCTACTCGAATCGGCGCCTTCGGGCGTGTTCAGAGGACGGCGACCGTACGGCGGAGGACCAGGGGGCCTCTTCGATTCGTGCATCTTCGTGCGAAACCGGTCCCTGTCTGTCGGAAACCTGTCTCACGCGCCAGCTGTTCGCTGGGGTGGTCCCCATCGGCCAGGTCCGCATCGTCTCGAGTAGCACTCCGCGAACAAAGGGATTCGTTAGCTTTGCTATCCATATTTGCCGCGCCCTGGGCTAGCGTTAAACACCAAGCGGCCCGGCCGAATCAGGAAGGATCGGGTAATCGAGGCCGAAGTACACATATGAGATTCGGCCAGCTATATTCCCCCGATGTTTAAAGTGCGCCTCGGCATCCGAGCCCGGATCCTGGCCATCGCATTGGTTCCCAGCCTGGCGTTGCTCGGAATCGGTGTAGGCACAGCTGGCTACCTGATCCGTGAAGGCCGACAGTCCGAACAGTGGGCGGAAGCGAACCGGGATGCCGTGAGCCGCGCTCGCGACGTGGTTGCCGGTGTGGAACAGGAGCGGATGCTGTCGCTGTGGCACCTCTCCGGTGAACAGAGCGATCCGGCCGCGCTGGGCGTAGCACGGACCACGCTCGACGCCGCGTTCGCGGAGCTGGCCCCCTACGCAGCAAAGCTGCAGAGCGTGTCGCAAGGCGCCATGGGTGCCGACACGGGTGGGTTCGACACCTTGGCCGCCGCCCTGCCTCAGATTCGCGGTCAGATCGACGCAGGACGAATGTCGATCGTCGACACGTACTCCATCTACAACCAAATTCTCGACGCGGTTGCGCTCGGCACCAACCTCATCACCACCAACGCGCCCAGCGCCGAGGTCGGCGTCGCACTCATCAATGGCGTGCGCATCCTGCACGCCATGGAGGGGATGTCGCGCTCCGCCGCGCTCACCGCTGCCGAACTGCAGGGACAGCTCAGCAGCGGTCCGCTGCGCAACGACTATCGAAATCTGGTCGGGTCCTACCGGGTCGCACTTCCACAGCTCGCCGCCGACCTGGGTACCGATCCTGCTGCCGAGAAGATCCAGGCGGCACTGGCATCCCCCGGCTGGCAGCAGGTGGCCGCGATGGAGGATTACCTCATCAATCCCCCGGAGCCGGACAAGGACGGTGACGTCGCCCCACCGCCCATGACCTTCGCCGCGTGGCACACCGCGCAGGAACAGATGTCCGAAGGCGTGATCGACGCGTGGAACGGCCTGAACGACCAGGCGAACCGGATTGCTGCCGACGAGGGCAAACGCACCGCGATGAACTCACTGTTGGTGGGTGCGGCCGTGCTGGCGCTCGCACTCGTGGCGTTCCTGCTGTCGCTGTGGCTGGCCAACCGACTGATCGGGCGGCTCAAGCGCCTGCGCAAGGAAACACTGGACCTGGCAGAGGTCGAACTGCCCGAAACCATGCGAAAGCTGGGTGCGGGTGAGCAGATCGATCCCAGTGCTGCGCGCCTGGACTTCGGTGACGACGAGATCGGCTCGGTGGCGCAGGCCTTCAACCGCGCGCACGAAGCGGCCGTGTCCGCCGCGGTCGCCGAGGCTCGCACCCGCGAGGGGGTGCGCGCGGTGTTCCTCAACATCGCCCACCGAAGCCAGATGGTGGTGCACCGGCAACTCGAGGTACTGGACGAGGCCGAACAGCGCCAAGAGGATCCCGCCATGCTGGAGACCTTCTTCCGACTCGACCACCTGGCGACCCGCGAACGCCGCAATGCCGAGAACCTCATCATTCTCGGCGGCGGCGAGCCCGGCCGCCAGTGGCGGAGTCCGGTGCCACTCGTCGATCTGGTGCGGAGCGCGATCGGTGAGAGCCTCGACTACACGCGGGTGCACACCCGCCGCATGCCTCAGGTGTACATCGTCGGCAACGTGGTCGCCGACCTCATCCACCTGCTCGCCGAACTGGTCGACAATGCGACGGCGTTCTCGCCGCCGCAGTCACGCGTCGAAGTGAGCGGCAACGTGGTCGGCAAGGGAGTCGCGATCGAGATCATCGATCAGGGCATGGGAATGTCCGCGGAAGAGCTCGACCGCGTCAACGAGACGCTGCGCAATCCCCCGGATTTCGGTGTCGACAGCCTCTCGGCGACTTCACGCCTGGGAGTGTTCATCGTCTCGCAGCTGGGGGCACGGCACGGAATCTCGGTTCAGCTGACCGAATCCGTGTACGGCGGCATTCGCGCCATCGTGCTGGTGCCGAACTCGGTGGTCGCCGCCGACGCGGCACCCATGGCCGACCATCAGCCCGATCGATTCGGCGGACGTCGCACCGAGAGGATGATGGCCACCGCGATTCCGGCCCTCGAGTCGACCGAATCTGCATCGGCTGCAACGGGTGTCGCAACACTGGCACCGCCCATTTCGGAGCTTCCCCCAGAACAGCCCGTGCGGTCGGTGGAACCGTCGCAGGAGTGGGCGATCGTCGAGCAGACCGACAACGCGCCGTACGCCGAGTACACGGAGCATGATGTGACGACGCCGTGGCACGAGCTGCCGACAGCAGCTGTCGAACCGGAGTACCGCACCCAGCAACCGTTGCCCGACAACGGTGGTGACGGTCGCCCAGGCCTTCCTCGCCGTCGCCGGCAGGCCAGTTTGGCGCCGGAACTGGCGCACGATCCTGAATTCGAGATGGAAGCGCAGCAGCCGTCACGATCGGCGGAACAGGCGCGAGATCTGTTCTCCGCGATCGCGTACGGTACCGAGCAGGCTCGGCATTCGGCACCCCCGCCCGGGTATACAACCGGGGACGAAATGGAAGGTGAAGGAAGGTGAAGGTGACGACTTCTAACTCAGGTGATCTGAACTGGCTTCTCGACGATCTGGTCAATCGTCTTGCCGGGGTGCGCTACGCGGTCGTGCTTTCCACCGATGGGCTGTTGCTGGGCCGGTCCACGTCCATGAGCCGTGAGGACGCCGAGCACTTCTGCGCCATGTCGGCCACTCTGTACGGGCTGGCACGCAGCGCGGGACGTCGCTTTCAGGGCGGCGGTGTTCGCCAGGCCGTCATCGAACTGGAGAACGCGGTGCTGTTCGTGACGGCGGCCGGTAGCAACGCATGTATCGCATTGCAGGCCGCCGACACCGCGAATCTGGGTATGGTCGCGTACGAAATGAACCTGACCGTGCAGCGAGTCGGTAGCCATCTGTCCGCCGATCCTCGTATCGGCGCGGCCGAGCATGGAGCGTAGGTTGCCGTGACAGGTATGGGGCAAGCGTGGTTCGACGATGCGGCGGGTCCTCTGGTTCGCCCGTACGCCGTCACACGGGGCCGCACGATGGGCGCGGGACACGATCTCGACATGCTCACGCTGGTCGTGACCGTGTCCCCCGCTCCGCGGCTGCAGCACGTCGAAACGGAGTACGAGGAGATCGTTCAGTTGTGCCGTACTGCGCAGTCGGTGGCCGAGGTCTCGGCGCACCTGAATCTGCCTCTGGCGGTTACCAAAATCCTGGTCGGTGATCTCATCGCCGAGGGAATGCTGAACTTCCGGACTCCCGCCGGCAACGACTCCGTCAACGACATTGCCGGGATCGGCGACCTGAACATTCTGCAAGCAGTGCTCGATGGAATCCGAAAGCTGTAGACAACCATGCATGACAATGCGTCCTCAGCCGACCTGGCTGCTTCGGTCAAAATCCTCGTAGCCGGCGGCTTTGGAGTCGGTAAGACCACGATGGTGTCCGCAGTCAGCGAGATCGCACCACTGCGCACCGAGGAAACGATCACCGAATTGTCCACCGGCATCGACGATTTGTCGGGCGTGGAGGGCAAAACCACGACCACGGTGGCGCTGGACTTCGGTCGTATCACCATCGATGAAAGGCTGGTTCTGTACCTGTTCGGCACGCCTGGACAGGACCGGTTCTGGTTCCTTTGGGACGAACTGGTGCGCGGGGCCCTCGGTGCGGTCGTTCTGGCGGACACCCGTCGGTTGGAGAACTCGTTCGCCGCCATCGACTTCTTCGAACGGCGCGGAGTCTCGTTCGCGGTCGCGGTGAACTGCTTCGACAGCGCCCAGGCCTACACAACCGACGAGGTTCGCGAGGCACTCGACCTCGACACCAGTACCCCCGTCGTGCTGTGCGACGCGCGTGATCGCGAGTCGTGCAAATCCGTACTGATAACGCTCGTCGAACACCTCATCGCTCAGGCCACCACCTCGGTGGCCTGAGCAATCCGGTGTTTCGTGGTCGCGGCCCGAGCAGTCTCCGGACTCGCGGGGGCGGTTCACACAGCTCAGCGCCTCCACTGATCCACCGGCTGCGGCCTGCTGGTGGTTCACGGCGCAAGTCGAAGAAGCCGACGGGCCGGTAGATCTGGCGAGCCGCGCGGCAACATGCTGCGCGGCTCGCTTACTCGTATTGAACAGCGCCTGCGGCGATATGTTGTGGCGCATTCGGATTCACCACCAGGTCGCGCCGATAGTCCCAACCTGGCCCGCGACTGGCACATGACGAACTCCCCAAGGATCCGGCAAACGTCCGAATTCTGTCTCCGGATCTCAACGTGTCCGATTCTTCCCGAGAATCGATGTCCGCGGCTGCGAGCGACGTATGACGATCGAGCGAGAGGATGGAATCGCGTAGCGGCTCACGCTCCCGGTCGACTGCGATGCGCTGCTTCACGCCGTCGCAGTGCCTGCGATGTGGGTATTGAACGGGAGGAACGGGGTGTGAACCCGGTAGCGGTCCATGGTGACGCTCTCGAACCCGGCGGTGTGCATGGAATGCTCCAGGTCTCGTTCGCATGAGCAGCCCTCGAAGGTCCAGGCCCACGGACGGCGAAGGATCCGTTGCGCGGCACGGGTCGGTGTGCCGCTCCTGGCCACCACGTGTTCGACGAATCGGAAGGTGCCGCCGGGGCGCAGGATGCGCCGGATCTCGGTGAGCACGGCCACTGGATCCTGCACCGAGCAGAGCACGAGCGAGGAGATGACGCTGTCGACACTGTGGTCGGGGAGGCCCGTCTGCTCGGCCGTGCGCTCGCGCAGGTCGAGCTGAACGCCGTGGCGGCGCGCTGCGGCGTGCAGCCGGCCGTGCATGTACCTGTTCGGTTCGATGGCGACGAGGGCGCCGCCGGGCGGGAGATAGCGGAGGTTGGCGCCGACGCCCGGGCCGATCTCGACGACCTCGCGCGGAAGCCCGCTGAACACGCGTCGTTTGCGCGGGCGGAGGTTCCACTCCAGATACGGACCCATGACCTGGAAGAACGCGGCATTGAAGCGGCCCCGACCGCCGTGCGGCTCGAAGCCGGTCGCTGACGGGGTGGTGGTAGTCGTGTCGGTCATCTCTGCTCCAGCGGTGTCTCGTTGTTTGTCGATCTCACAACGATGCGCGACACCGTGAGGCGTGTCAGGCGTGGAACTACCTCACCCCGCCGATTCCGGCCGGTCGCGCCCTGCGGCGTACCACGCAGCAATCTGGGCTCGCGAGCGGAATCCGAGGCGCAGGCGGATCCGTTCGACATGACCCTCGGCGGACCGTTCATCGATGCCCAGCCGCGCGGCGAGTTCGCGGTTCGTGTACCCCTCGCTGATCAGCGCCGCGACCTCGCGCTGCCGGGCCGTCAACGTTCGGGTGCCCCGCCGTGAGACGCGCAGGCCGAGGAACCGGCGAACCGTCCCCACCAGTGCGTCCGCGTCACCCACGTACGGCAGATGCGAGCGGCCGGGCAGCACGATGAGCTGCGCGCCGGCGATGCCCTCGGCGAGTGCTGCGGCCTGCTCGACGGGAGCGGCCCGGTCGTGGGCTCGGTGCACCACCAACGTCGGGGCGCGCACCTGAGCGAGAAGGGCGCTGACGTCGAGCTCGTAGCTCATCGCCAAGAGCGCCCGGGCCGTGGCGGCGGTGGAGCAGGCCCTCTGGTAGCGACCGACCACCTCGCGCATCGTGGCACCGGCGTCGGGAGCGAAGATCTCGGTGAGCACGTCCGAGCCGAGTCCCCAATGCGACTCGACCAGTCCGAGGACGTGTTCCCGCACGCTGGGCGGGGAAATGTTCGCGCCGGACACCCAGCCGCCGTAGAGCACCAACCGCCGGACGGTGTCCGGGTGCGCTGCCGCCCACGCCACCGCGACCGGCGCGCCCATCGAGGTGCCGATCAGGTCGAAGGGCTCCGGACCGACGGCCGCGGCGACCGCGTCGAGCTGGTCGAGCTCATGCGCCAGCGACGGCGACCGCGTCGACGGTGCCGACAGCCCACAACCAGCTCGGTCGTAACGCACGAGCCGACAGCCCTGCGCCAGACCCTCGTAGAACGCCCGCTCCTCCGGCAGCTCCCAGCTCAGCTTCAGGTGACTGAGCCAGCCGGAGACGTAGACGAGCGGCCGGCCGGCGCCGATCGTGGCGTACGCCAGGGTGCTGCCGTCGGTCGTCGTCAACCGACCAATGCGCTGCTGCACGCCCCCAATTCTGCAAGGTCGCGTCGGTGTCGGCAGGTGCCTGTTCGTCGATTTTTTCGATGGATACCCCGAGATCGACCGTCACGGTATTCTTCGCAGCAAGGTAGCCCCGCGCCCGATGGCGTCGCCCATCGGATCGTCGAGTGCGTGGGGTTTTGACGATGACTGCCGAAACGGCTGATCGCACTCTTGCTGTGTTCGTCCCGGGATGGGTTCTCGATGATCGCGCGCTCGCACCCCCCGCTCGAGGTGACGTCGTCGAAGTCGTGCTGACCTTCGACCCCACCGGTCCAACGCCCTCGCCTTGGGAGCAAACCGTGCTGGCAACCGCACGGCCGGTGTTCGGGCACACCCCCTACAGCCACCCCGAGGGTGGACTGCGGTGGCCGCTCGAGGTGATCGGTGACGGATGGTCCGCCGAGTGGTTGTCCGACCGGCCCCTGGCGGGGCGAGTCGAGCTCACCGGAAGACTATTCGCCGGTATCCGTTGGGTAGGGTCCGACCATCCTGTTCGGGTTCGCGGCAGGGTTCGACGGGTTCAGCTTGTCGAACAGCGCATCGAACACACCGGCAGGGGGTTGCGCGCCGTGGACGGCACCGAGCGACTGACCGAGGTCGAGGCCGCCCCTCACCGCTTCTGGTCGACTTGGGGCATGCCCTCGACCGAGGACCACTTCCAGGGGACCGGAGTGCTGGTCGACCTGGACCTCGACGACGTACCGGCCACCAAAGGGGAGTTCGTCGCCGGCGCGGTCTCCGTCGACGGGCCCGACGTGTGGGTGATGGACCGGTCGAATCCTGTTCTACTGCACGTTGATACGGGTTACGCACCGCCGCGAACAGTCGAGTATCTGTTGCCGCTGACGATCGAGCCGCCGACGGACCAGTGGACCCGCAAGGTCCACGCCGACCGCGACGGGTGCTGGATCACCTCCCGATATGAGGTGTTCCGGTGCGATCGTGCCGGGGACGGGACGCTGACCATTGAACGGGTCTGTGCCGAGGGCGGTAGCAGCGTCGTCGTCGATGGACGACTGTTCCTCGTCGGCCCAACGTATCCGATGCTGAGCAATGATCGCAGGTACGGTGTGGTGCGTGTCGATCCCGATGCTCACCCGGTGCGGATGCTCGATGACGAGCGGCAGTTCATCCCGGTCGATGATCCGGCCACCGTTGCCCGTGTGATGGCCCAGTCGCGACGTGCCGACAAAGCGTGCAGCGCCGACGGCACGGAATGGGTCGCCGTCGTCGGCCTCACCGCGAAGTCTCCGGATGATGCGCGCCGGAGGGTCGATCTCGAGCCGCGGAGTCGTGGCACGGTGCACTGGATTCAGCCGGATCCGTATGCCGATCCAGCGAACGCGGACATCGTGGCGCGGATCTCGGTGCCGATGCCCCGAACGCGTTGATCCGAACACTCGCACTGCAATAGTGCGGTCGCTCGACTGCCGGCGATCGCACAGAAAACGCGCGCAGGACACGATGTCATGGTTGACGAGACGGGTCAGGGGACGTGCATCAGCTTCCCGGCGAGGCCGAACAGGCGACCGGCGAGCCTGATGACGGGGAGCCCCAGCGGAATCAGGATCAACGTCACGCACAGCAATCCGCCGACGAGCCACAGCAGGGCCGCGACGATCCCCAGCACGGTGCCGAGCACGGCCGTGAGAAGTCCCAGGACCACGTCGAGCAGGCCCCGTAAGGCGCCCATGATGACCTCCTGGCTCCATTATGCGCGCCCGACCGGCAGTGGCCTGTCCGATTTCTCACCGATCCACGTGTCGCCGGATCTCGACCGCGAACAGGACCGTCCTCGTACTCTCGGTGAGAAACCCGAACCGATGAGTTCGGGGCGCACCGGAGGTCTAACCGATCATGAGGAAACTGATCTACGGGTACGGCGTGACCCTCGACGGCTACATCAACGACCGCGACGGCAACATCGACTGGACCGAACCCGACGACGAACTGCACCAGTTCCACAACGACAGATACCGCCAGCTCGAGATCGCGCTGCACGGCCGCCGACTGTACGAGCTGATGGCCGAGTACTGGCCGCACGTGCCCGACAACGCGTCGAGCATCGAACGCGAGTTCGCTGAGCTCTGGACGCAGAAGCCCAAGGTCGTCTTCTCCCGCACACTGACCGAGGTCCACTGGAACAGCCGACTGGTCAGTGACAACGCAGTCGAGGAGGTTCGCAAGCTCAAGGCCGCGGGTGATGGCGTCATGGAGGTCGGTGGCGCGAACCTCGCAGCGTCGCTGATCCCACACGGCCTCATCGACGAGTACCAGCTGTTCCTCTCGCCCATGGTGCTCGGCGGCGGCACACCGATGTTCCCGACATCGGACAAGCGTCTGCCGCTCCGATTGGTCGAAACGAGGCACTTCGCCACCGTGGTGATGCTGCGCTACCTCGCCGAGTGAGGGTCGTTCGGGTGCGAGGTGTCAAGGTGCGGCCGTGCGCTTGCTGATCGGGGGTGCCCCTACTGGGCGTCAGTGGCCGGGCCGTAGAGCCTTGCGACATCTGGGGAGTCGAGCCACTTGGAATAGGTAGGCGATTTGGGCCAGCCCTCCGGGGAGTCCTGCCATTCCTCCTGGCGGCCCCACGGAAGGATGTCGATCAGGGCGAAGGTGTAGCTGAGCTGTTCGGTTCCGCGGCCGGCGGTGTGCCAGGTGCGGTAGACCTTGTCGCCGTCGCGAAGGAACACATTGACGGCGAAGCCGCCGCCGGGCGGCGCGTCGACGTCGGCGCCGAACGAACTCTCCGCGGACGAGTACCAGTCCATCTTGTTGCCGACCTTGGCCTTGTAGGCCAGTGCTTCTTCGATGGGCCCGTTGGTGACGATGACCATGCGGGCGTCGTAGTTGTCGAGGATGCCCAGCCGGGTCCACTGCGACGTGAGGCCGGTGCAGCCGCCACACTGCCACTCCGCGCCGTCGGACCACATGTGGTGGTAGACGATGAGCTGCGAGTGATCCTGGAACACATCGGCGAGTCGAATCGGGCCGTTCGGGCCGATCAGCGTGTAGTCGGGCAGCTCGACCATCGGCAGCCTGCGGCGCTGCGCTGCGATTGCGTCGAGTTCGCGGGTGGCGGCCTTCTCCCGTCTCCGCAAGTCGTCGAGCGCTGCCCGCCAGGTCTGCTGGCCGACGATCGGAGGTAGGGCATTGGCGGTCTGTCGGGTCATGGCCTCTCCCTGAGTCGAAGGGATTTCTACTACCAGTGTCGACCCGATTCGGGCCCGGAAGTCATCGCTTTCGCCTGCTGGACTTACCAGCACAGTGCGGGTGATCGGTTCACACTCGCCCAATGGCGTACGACGAGGAATTGGCCGACCGCATCCGGAATCTGATCGAATCGGGGCCGACCATTGCCGAACGAAAGATGTTCGGCGGGTTGTCCTTCATGGTGAGCGGCAACCTGGCCCTCGCGGCCAGTGGTGACGGGGTCTGCTTGTGCGCGTCGGACCCGAACTGCGCGACCGGCTCGTCGACGATCTCTCGGTCCTGCCGGCGAAGATGGGCGAGCATGAAATGACCGGCTGGGTGAGGGTCACGGCCGCAGGGGTCGAGGACGATGCAGATCCGCGCGAGTGGCTCACCCGCGGAGTCGAATTCGCTCGCTCGCTTCCGCCGAAGAGTTGACGGGTCCCACGTTCGCCGACCGCCTGCTGGTCGACGAATCGGCCGGGCGTCCGCCGGCAACCGCGCCGATGCGCTCGGCGCCGGCCGTGGGTGGGTGTCATTTCAGTCGTCCTGTGGGGGGATGGGACGACTTCACCTCCGACCGTCGCCCGATTCCGAGCTGAACGATCAGGTCATACAACAACGTGATTCGTGATGATGCTCTCGCGGTTACCATTTGCATCGATCGAGAAGCGGCCCGTGGATTCACCTGCGTAGGTCTCGGTGGACATCCACTCGATGATGGCGTCAGCGGTCGCTTTGTGCGGTCCTTCCCAGGTTGGCGCCGTTTCGTATTGCATCATGTGGCTGGCGCATCGGATCTCGAGGAGAACCTTCTTTTCGGTGGTCAGCGCGTCGTAGAGGTGGTGTGCGTTCTCGACAGGGGCTATTCCGTCTATCGAGCCGTGGAGAACAAGCGTCGGCAACCTGAGGTCCGCTGCGACCTCCTTGTTCCACCCGGAGACCGTGAATGTAGGTGTACGGATGAGACCTGTGGGGCCGTACGGATCCGAGCCGCCCCATTTGGCGCCGATCGGGTCGAGTGCTTGTTCCTGTTTGGCCAGTGCCTCGGGTGCGTCCGGAGGAACCCGTCCGGTGCATTGGCCGTCCGCCCCCACCCTGCCCTTGTCCCAAAGGCTGCGGGTTTGGGTGAGCGTCAATGGGAACGTCGTCGATCTCTCGTTTTCGTCCAGTTCATGCTCTTCTGTCGGATAGAACACAGAGGTCGGGGGTTGGCCAGGCGCGCCGGGGAGCGCGTCGAACAGTGACGACATGAAGATGACTTCGCTGATCTTCCCATGCGCGCTCGCGCCTAGCTTGTAGAGAGCCCGGCCGACACGTGGCCCCCCGAATGAGTAGCCGAGCAGGGCGACCTTCTGATGCGTTTTGTCTCTCGCATCATCGATGACCTGCAGAATATCGCGTGCCCATACATCGGTATTGGCGAAGTATTTGGAACTGATGTGCGGCCGGGGGCCGTCACTGAGGGGATTGACCCCGAGTCCATCGGCGGGCGGTGAGATGTTGTCGCCCAGGTACCTCGTTTGCTGTCTGAGGGGGAATACCCTTTCGCTGCGAGTTTTGTCGTAGCCCGGCTCGCGGCTGGCGTTCGCGGGGTTGTCGAGGCCGTCGGCGAAGCGCGTCGACAACCCGTACCCAAGGAGGTCGGGAGCAAACGTATCGATGCCGGCGCGGGCGAGAGCTTCCTGAAGGCTGAGCGAGGCACCTGTAGAGGAAGTGTGCTGAAAATCGAACGAAGTCGACCCTGCCAGGGTCTTGCCGTGCACGAGCACGATCGCCATCCGCGCCTTGCAGAAGCTGGAATCGTAGGTGGGACTGACGCGGTGCACTCGCAGGGAAGCGTCGTAACCTTTGAACGCGGCGTCGTCCGGCATGAGTCCTTTCGGCACCTTGAACTGAAGCGTGTAGTCCGATGTGGTGATGCCGGTCTGAGTGCAGGGCGGAATCGGATCGTTCGGCGCCCCAGACATTTCCGGCGGCCTTGGACTCATCTGCGACCACAACCTTCCGCAGGGGGATGTCCTACCGGAATTGTCCTCGCATCCACCATCATTCGTCAACCCGCCTCGGTGACCGACGGGCCCCGGTGATCCGTGAAGGCTTGAGTGTCGTCGTGGGCTTTGTGAGTGGCCCTGAGTTGCGCAACCCTACGCTCTGTGATTTGGTGCCGTATTCCGTTCCGTCACAGGAATAGAGGCTAACTAACTAGTCCTTTCACTCCCTCGAAACGGAAGGTCCCTGATCGGCGCATTGCGCAATCGAGGCACCCTCCTGGACTACGTGGGTCAACCCGATGGGCTGGGTCCAGGAGACCCGGCCAGCGACGCGGAACCACTGGTGGCCACTGCTACTGGCCGTCTCCTTCGCCGGCGCTATTGCCGGAATTGCGTTCGCATTGCAGACCTCTCGCGACTTCGGGCAGCCCTGATCGCGCCGCGCCTCCCGGGGTGGAACGTGGAACTGCCTGCACCGCACTGGCATTGGCGACCCGACCCAACCAGTCGCCGGTCATCTACTGGGCGTGCGCGTTCGTCAGCATGGGTGTCATCTTCGGTTAGTTCGTGGGCCCGGCCATCGACCTGTTCTCCGCCCGCCCGGCGTTGGCGGTGATATTTGCGTCCTGCGTCGCCACACCAGCCGAATTCGTCGCCACCTTCCTGGCCACGAGTCTCAGGATGGTCGGGAACGTCGCGTCGATCGCCGGCGTGCAGATCGTCAACGGCGTCCGCAGCGAAGAACTCGACAATCGCGTCGAACTGGTGCTCGCCATGGAACTCCCGTCGGCCCGTCGGACAGTTCCGCGGAGCTGTGGGGTGAACGCACAACGGTCCCTGGCGGTGAACGAACAGGGAGTGGAGAGCCGATGAGCGAATTGACCCGGATCAGCGCACCGAGAGCGACGACCGGACCCGGCCGACCATGAGATACACAGCGATCATCAGCAATCCGACGTAGACGTCGTTCTCGAACCAGCCGAACACGGTCTGTTTTTCCGCGGTGAACGTGGTCGGGTAGTAGAAGACGCTGATCGCCAGCAGCACGACGAGGTAGGCGAGTACGCCGATCTGGGCCCAGGCCTCCTGTCGGCGCGCGAGCCACACCGAGCCGAACCCGACGGCGTAGAAGAGCCAGGCGGCAGGTGTCGTCACGGTGAATGTCGGGTCTTCGATACCTGCGACCGCCGCGTACACGGTGTGGACTGCCGACAGTGTGAACGCGGCGGCGAGCACCCACGAGACGGCGCTGGTGGTCACGGTGGCGGGGGATGTGGTGGTGGCGGTTGCCATGGATGGCTCCTTGTGTCGGGCGGCCCTTGCGGTCGCCGTGTGCATTGACACTCGGTCGAACGGCCGGCGGGTAACAGCCACAGCGGCGAGCTGTGGGGCCAGTGTGGGGGTCGCGTGGCTGGGAGCCTGGCGCGGCGCAGCAGAGGCTGGACACGTACAGAACACACCCACCCCGGAGGCCCACATGAACGTCATCAGCCCCGCCGCCCCGTCCCGCCCCGACGTCAACGAAATGGTTGTCATCCACCGCGTCTTCCGGCGCGAGTTCACCGCGCTGCCGACGCTGATCCGGGCGGTCGCCGAGGGCGACGTCGCGCGGGCAAGGCTGGTCGCGGAGCACCTCGCACTGATCCTCGACGGGCTGCACATGCATCACACCGGCGAGGACGCGGTGCTGTGGCCGCTGCTGCAGGTGCGTGCAGCCCCGTCGACGGCACTCGTCGAGACGATGCAGCACCAGCACGGGATCGTCGACAGCCGCACCGAGGAGGTCCGGACGCAGAGTGCGATCTGGGCGCAGGCGCCGACACCGATCGGTGGCGAGCAGCTCGCGCGGACGGTCGAAGGCCTGGCGGCCGCGCTCTTCGAACACCTCGAGCTCGAGGAGCGGGAGATCCTGCCGCTCGTGTTGTGTCACATCACCGTCGAGGAGTGGCAGAGCCTCGGAGACCACGGTCGTGACGCGATGTCCGCCCGGCAGCTCCCGCTGATGTTCGGTGCCATCCTCGAGGAGGCCGACGCCGACGAACGGGGCCGGATGCTGGCACAGCTCCCGATCCTCGTGCGCTTGTTCCTGCGCACTGTCGGTGCCCGCCGGTATCGGCGCTACATCACGCGCGTGCGCGCCGCGTGAGCCCGTCCACCAGGTCGGCGAGCTCGGGCCCTGTCGCGGCGCGACCGGCGTTCCACGCTTCCTGGAAGGCATCGTCGCCGAGGAGACTGCGCGCGGTGGCCAGGTCCTGCGCGGCGAGCTCGCGTGACACCGGGAATCGGGGGTCGACCGCGTCGGCCACCGACAGGGACGCCGACGCAGCGAGGAGTGTGGCAGCGGCGCGCGGCTCGTCCAGCCGCACGGCGACCCCGGCCAGGGCGGGCAGCGCATAACTGAGGGGCCAGCTGAGGCGGGCATCGAGAGACCGTGTGATGGATTCCGCGAGCAGGGCAGCCGTGCCTGCCGTGTCACCCCGGAGAGCGGTGACCGTGGCCCGGCGATTCAGGCTGGTGGTGAGGGTGAAGTCGTTTCCGACGCTCCGCGCGATCTCGAGGGCACGGCCGAGCACCCGGTCGGCCTCGTCGAGGTCGCCGCGGACCAGCGCGAGTTGTCCGAGCGCGACCAGCGTGTGCGCCTCTTCCCACCTCAACCCGGCTCCCGACGCGCCTGCCAGCGCCTCGTCGAGCAGGTCGCGGGCTCGGTCGAGGTCACCGATGAAGACCGCGGCGTGCCCGGCCAGCGTCGCCGCCTCGGTTGCCAGGCCGGCGTCGCCGACACGACGGGCGATCGGGACCGCGGCGCGGGCCACCTCCCGCATGCGGGCGATGTCACCGCTGGCGAACAAAAGGCCCATCCGGCCGACCAGCGCTCGGGCACGGACTGTGTCGGATCCCTGGACGGTCGCCCGGTCCAACCACTCGAGGCCTTCACGGGCATGCCCGCGAAGGGCGAGGTAGAGCCACACGGTGGCAGCCAACTCTGCGGCGTCGTCGCCGCGCTCCAATTCGAGCAGGCGCAGGAACGCCGAGCGCAGGTTCGCATGGTCTGCTTCCAGGCGATCGAGTTCGGTGCGCAGAGCCGGACCGCGTAGCCGCGGGCCCGCGTCGAGGGCGCAGGATCGGTACCACCGAGCGTGGCGATCGGCCGCAGCCACGGCACCTCCGGCGGCGGTGAGTCGGTGTCCTGCGTACTGGCGCACCGGCTCGAGCAGCCGGAAGCGTGGTTGATCATCGGTCGCCGCGCTGCGGGCGACCAGTGAGTGATCGACGAGCACGGTGAGCGGGTCGAGGACGTCGGTGATCCCGGTCACCGCGGCCGCGGCGTCGAGGGTGAAGCCGCCGGAGAAGACCGCGAGCTGCTCGAACACCGCGGCGTTGGGGGAGGTGACGAGGTCGACGCTCCAGTCGAGCGTGGCCGTCATCGTCCGCTGGCGCTCCGCCAGGTCACGCGGCCCCGGGGGCGCCTCGTGGACCTCGAGGCGAGCGAGCAGCGCTGCCGGGGGCAGCAGGCGCGCGCCCGCGGCGGCGAGCTCGAGCGCCAGAGGCAGCCCGTCGAGGCGACGACAGATGGCCGCCAGGACCGGAGCATTGTCTGCGTCGAGCGCCAGATCGGCTCCCGCCGCGGTGGCGCGGTCGAGAAGGAGCTGCACTGCCGCGGAAGTTCGCACGTCGGCGTACCGGTCGCTCTGGGGGAGAGGCAGCGGGCCGAGACCGACTTCGTACTCGGCCCGGACGCGCAACGCCGCACGACTCGTCACCAGCAGCACGAGCCCGGGGGACCGGGTCAGCAGGTCGGCCACCTCGGGGGCCGCGTCGAGGAGGTGCTCGAAGTTGTCCAGGAAGACCAACGCACGGCGACCCGCGAACGAGGCGACCAGCCGGTCGGTGACGCCGCCTGCGCCGCGCTCGGGAAGGTAGACCGCGGCAGCGAGCTGCGGCAGGGCCTGTGCCGGATCGCGGACGGGGGCCAGGTCCACCGCGACGGCGACGTCGAACGAAGGAGCCAGCCGCTCCAGCACCGCACACGCCACCCGGGTCTTGCCGACGCCGCCCGTCCCGGTGACCGTGATCAGGCGCCTGCCCGACGACACCAGTGCCGCGATGCGCTCGATGTCACCGTCCCTACCGATCAGGTCGGTGGCCGGCGCGGTCACCGACCAGGTGCCTGTGCTGCGAGGCGCGGGACGCGCGGAGGCGGGAATCGCAGCGCTGAGATGGTCGCGGTCGGCGTCGTCGAGGTCGAGCGCGGCGGCCAGTGCCCGGACCGTGTGCGGGTACGGACGCTGCCGCTCACCACGCTCGAGCGCGCTCACGGCCTTGACCGAGAGACCGGCTCGCTCGGCGAGCTCCTCCTGGGTCAGGCTGCGGGATCTGCGCAGACGCCGAAGGACGGCACCGAAACTGCTCTCGTTCGCCTGCGCCACGGCAGGGACGCTAGTCGACTGGCGGCACCATCACACGCTTCAGGGAGAAGTGGGGCGGGGAGAAGCGCATTTCGAAGTCGGTGCGCAGGAGTCGGTTCCAACGGGTGGACACAGTTCCGAACCAAGGGTCTCGACGGCGAAACCGGAACTTTGACGACGCGGGATGGCGTCGCCTTTCCCATCATGGATCACAGATTGTCTGGAATGCAGGCTTGTAGCGGCTCGCCGGTGAACGCCCAGCACAGCAACCTGAACGGCGCCAGAAACACAATGTTGCTGAGGTCGGTGGATCCGGAGTTCTGGCCGTCGTGCGGGTAGAAGAAGTCGCTGCTGCCGGAACTGCTGCCGGCCCAGGGGACAGGGAGTGCCGGATCGTCGAGGTCTGCGGGCGCGGCAGACGCCGAAGCCACGGTGCTGAGGGTGATGGCTGCGCCGGCCAATGCAACGATGATTGATCGCTTCAAGATGGATCCTCTGCGCTAGTGCTGTTTCGACGCCGAGAGACGTCGTGGAGGACGATATATATCGCTCGTCGAGTCGGTGGCTGGTTTTGATCATGTTGACTGCATCGAGAATTCTGTTGTGCTGGTGTCGATTTGTGCACAGCGTTTGCCGGTGTGGTTCGACCGTTGCGTCCGACCAGTCAGCCTCGAGGGTGTCCCGTGGTTCCACTGGACCTCGAAACGACTCGAGTGAGCGGAGAATGCCCGACGCAAGTTTCTCGAACTGGGTTGCTACGTGGTCTGTGTCGTTGACGACCAGATCCATCTGGCAACTCCCATTTCCATCTCGCCCAGCACGATCCCGGTGACGAGGACGGAGGCTGCGAGGAGCTTGGGTACATAGTTCCCGGACCACCGGCCACCACGCTGCTCAGGACGTTCGACCATTCGTGTTTGCTCGCCCGTCGAGACCGTCGCAGCACTTCGGCAGCCGGGCGAATGATACGCCGACCGCCCCTTCGCTCGAGGCGTATGGGATCATTCCCGGCAGAACATCTTTCGACCGCTCGAGTTCCGATCAGAGTGCGATTCGCCCACTCGGATCCGGGTAGCGATACCCTTGCTCCCTCAGGTGCCCAGGGTAGTGGCGCCGCGATCACGAAGGGATGTCCCCGATGTCGTCGGCGGTGCGCGAACGGATCGGTAATCTCCCACACGAGCTCACCAACTTCGTCGGCCGTCGCCGCGAGCTCGCGGAGGTTCGTCAGCTGTTGACCGAGTCGCGTCTGGTGACCCTGACCGGCATGGGTGGTGTCGGCAAGACCCGGCTCGCGCTGCGGGCCGCCGCGAGCCTGCAGCAGGACTTCGAGGACGGGGTCTGGCTGGTCGAACTCGGTGCGCTCGCCGAGCCGCACCTGCTGGCGGACACGGTCGTGGCCGCACTCGGGCTTCGGGAACGGGCGGCACGCTCCCCGCTCCCACTACTCATCGACTTCCTGGCCGGCCGGCGCGCGCTGATCGTTCTCGACAACTGCGAGCACCTGGTGGCGGAGGTCGCCGAGTTCACGACGGCGGTATTGAGCGCATGCCCCGAGGTGCGGATCGTGGCGACCAGTCGGGAGGCTCTGGCCTCCGGGGAGGAGGCGGTGCTGCGGGTTCCGCCACTGACGGTTCCGGATCCGGATACAGCGGCGCTGCGGGGTCTGGGCCATTACGAGGGCGTCGTCATGTTCGAAGCTCGTGCCCGCTCCGCGGTTCCCGGGTTCAGCCTGACCGTGGACAACCAGGTCACGGTCGCGGAGATTTGCCAGCGGCTCGAGGGTCTGCCGTTGGCGATCGAGCTGGCCGCGGCCAGGTTGCGCGCACTGTCGCTGAAGGAGATCCTCCTGCGGCTCACCGACCGGTACCGGCTGCTGACGTCCGGCAACCGCGTCGCTCCGTCGCGGCAGCAGACGCTGCAGCTGTGTATCGACTGGAGTCACGACCTGCTGAGCGACCGCGAGCGGACGCTGTGGCGTCGGCTGGCGGTGTTCGCCGGCGGCTTCGAGCTCGACGCCGCAGCGGAGGTCAGCGGCTTCGCCGACGACGTGCTGGTCGACGTGCTGGACTCGCTGGTCGACAAGTCGATCCTGATCCGGCAGGAGACGGGCGAGGTCGTCCGGTATCGGATGCTCGAGACGATTCGCGAGTACGGGCTCGAGAAGTTGACAGAGGCGGGCGAGTCGGCGCTCCTGCGGCAACGTCACCATGACTGGTGCGTTCGGTTGACGCTGCAGGCCGAGGCCGAGTGGATGGGGAAGCGGCAGCTCGAGTGGATCGCTCGATTCGATCGCACCGGAGCGGATCTGCGTGGGGCGCTGGAGTTCAGCGTCACTGCCGCGGCCGACACGGACGCGGCGCTGCGGATGGTCGCTGCGATCTATCCGTACTGGGTTTCCCGCGGGTTGCACAGCGAGGGGCGGTACTGGATCGAGCGGGCGCTGGCCCGTGCCGACGAGGCTCCGGCCGCGTCACGGGTGACGGCGATGTGCTTCGGCGGCATGCTGGCGTCGATGCAGGGCGATGTCGAGGCGGCCCAGGTGTGGACCGACGGTGCATGCGCCCTGGCGCAGTCGGAGGGGGATCCCGCGGTGCGTGCGGTCGCGGTCTCCGCGACCGGCTACCTCGCCACGTTCACCGCTGACTTCGCCCGTGCGACAGAATGTTTCGAGGAAGCGCTGCTGACACTCCGTGTCGAGGGGCCTCCGCTGTCACGCGTCGGGACTCTCGTCGGACTCGCGATGGCATGCGGGCTCGCGGGCGACGCTCAGCGCGCGATCGCCTGCCACGAGGAGGTCGTCGAACTCACCGAGTCGCTCGGCGAGTCCATGTACCGGTCGTACTCGCTGGGCATGCTGGGCCTGGCGCTGTGGGAGCAGGGCGACACCACGCGCGCGACGAAGCTGATCGAGGAGGGGGTGCGGCTCACCCGCGTCGTCGACGATCCGCTCGGCCTCGCGATGTGTCTCGAGATCCTGGCCTGGATCGGCGCGGACCGTCCCGAGCGGGTCGCCGTACTGATGGGTGCGTCGGCATGGGTGGGCGAGGCTGCCGGTAGCCCCACGATCGTGGTCCGCGACCTGTTCGGTCATCACGATCGAATCGTTCGCGAGTCGACAGATGCCATCGGCCAGAAAGCGTTCGAGGCCGCCTTCGCGCGCGGGCGCGCCCTCCGCGTGGACGCGGCCATCGCCTACGCACTCGGGGACCAGACGTCCGCCGAGCCGAGTGCGAGCGCGCCGACGGAGCGGCTCACCCGACGGCAGCGAGAGATCGCCGAACTCGTCGCACAGGGGATGACCAACAAGGCCATTGCGCAGCAGTTGGTGATCTCACAGCGCACCGCCGAGGGGCACGTGGAGAACGTCCTCACCAAGCTGGGCTTCACGACCCGCGCGCAGATCGCAGCGTGGGTCGACGCGGGCGCGGGTCAGGAGGCCTGACGGCGGGAAGAACCCCCGGGTGGCCCTTGTACGACGGCATTGGGGTGGTCACGCCACCTTCTCCCAGTTTGCCGCGTTCAACAACGTGACAGTGCCATCAGCCGTCCCTGCAGGTCAGACCCCGGATCCCGTGTCCAGGCCATACATCAACTGCGGAACCCGGGTCAGAAATAGACTTCCTGCAGTTCGTGAATCGATCCGCTGTTTCCCTCGAACTCGAAGAGGGACTCATCCCTTAGGACGTACATCCGATCACAGACGCTGGACAGGGTCTGGATGTTTTGGTCAACGACGAGCACACCCTCGCCGCTTTCGCGGGTAAGCCTCAGCAGGACCTGCAGAGCTTCGCTGGTGGCCTTGGGGGATAGCCCGAGGCTGAGTTCGTCCACCATCAAGATGAAAGGCTCGGCAGCGAGTCCTCGGGCGATCGCGAGCATCTGTTGCTGACCGCCACTCAGGAACCCGGCGGGGCGCTGCAGTAGCGGCCTGAGTGAGGGGAATCGGCTCAGAATTTGATCCAGGTTTTCGTTGGTCAGTTTGTGTCCAACCGCCAAGGCGCCGACCTGTAGGTTCTCCAGAACGGACAGTGATCCGACGATGCCCCTCCCCTCGGGCACGTGGATCAATCCGGACCTGGCTGCGTCCACCGGTGACGGGGCAACGGCGACCGCGTCCACGTTGACGAGGCCGGCACCGCGACCGATCATGCCGGAAAGGGCTCGAAGCAACGTCGTCTTCCCCGCACCATTTCGACCCGTAAGCCCCACGAGTTCCCCTCGGGAGACATGCAGGGAAATCTTGTCGAGCACGCGCGCCGGCCCGTACCCTACGGTCAGGTCGGTCACAGTCAGCCCCTGTGACGACGTCTCTGTGGACGACGTCTCTGTGCGAGATATTCTCGGCTGGAATTTCTCTGAGTACGGCGGAGCGCTCTCAGTCGATTCGGCCGACGAGCAGAAAGCGGGTTCCCCTGCCATGGAACCACATTCACCCTCCCGATTCAGCGGTTCGACAGGCCTGCCGACGAAAGCCTCCAGTACCCGATCGTCACATGTGACCTGCTCTGGTTGACCGGAGGCTAGTACCTGCCCTCCGTTCAGTACGGTGACCGTATCGGCCACACGCCGAACGAAGGCGACATGGTGCGCGACAAGTAAGACCGTTACGCGTCCATTGGAACGAAGTTTGAGGATCGCGTTCTGAACGGTGTGGATCTCGTGTTCTCCCAGTCCGGCGGTCGGCTCGTCGAGGAGCAAGATCGTCGGCTCCGCCACGAATGACCTCGCCAGGTCGACCAGTTTCCGGTCAGCCAGCGAGAGTTCATCGGCCCTCTTGTTCCATGTGGACTCCGAAACCCCGACCAGGCGCAGGGCCCCTTCGCACCTTGCTCGAGCATCAGCGTCTGCTTTCCGCCCGAGGGTAGGGCGTAGCAGATCCACGAGCATCGAGCGCCCTTGCTGGCTCAGCAGTCCCAGTGCCACGTTCTCGACTGCGGACAAATCGTCGACGAGCGACGGATTCTGAAAGGTCCGCCCCACTCCAGCAGCACGAATCTCCGGTGGCGACAGCTTGGTGGTTGCAAGTCCATTGACTCGGATCTCTCCACTCGTCGGTCGGAGTAGACCGGTGATGGCATTGATCAGCGTCGTCTTACCAGCACCGTTTGGGCCAATCAGGGCATGGATCTGTCCCTGGGTCACCATGATGTCGACTCCACTCAGTGCCTGCACTCCATCGAAAGCGACACCTACGCCGGCAATCTCCATTGCGGCCGCTGCAGTCGCTGCAGTGTCGCAGTCGTCGGAATACGTCTGGCCGGAGTTTGCCGCTGCTGGGGCATCGAAGGCCTCGGACGATGTATCGCAGGCGTCGGTGCTTTCGGACCCGCGGGCGGTGCCGGTCGAAGCCTGCGGCCGACTCGACAGCCGCTTGGCGGTAGCACCGCCCCACCTGGACAGGGCTCCCAGGATTCCCGCCGGAGCCAGCACAACAAAGACAAGAAACGTGATACTTGCGTACAAGGCTTGGTTCTCGGGAGCGCCTTGAAAGATGGAGGGCAACGCCGCAAAAAAGAGTGCACCGAGCAATGGTCCCAATAATGTACCCTGGCCTCCCACGACAACCATCGCCACTAGGGTGATGGATACCGCGACGGTAAATGAGTCTGGTGTGATGACCGTAAGCGCCTGGGAAATTACAACACCGGCCAAGGCCGCACCAAGGCCTGTGAAAACAAAGGCGTTCCACTTGGCCTTCTTGACCCTGACACCGAGTAGGGATGCGACCTGCTCGCTCGACCGCACCAGCCGAAGTTCGTGACCGCGTCTTCCGACTCCGAAATTTGCGGACGAGAACAGAACGACAGCCAGGAAACCGAACGCAAGGTAGTACAAGCCAACGCCGTTGCCGAAATCGACACCAAGAACGTACAGCTCGGGCACGAGCAGACCGGACTGGCTACCGGTGAGATTGACGAACGCACTTGACTGCAGACCGGACCACACCACAAATGCCATAAAGAAGGTGACAACGGCGGAACCGAAGTGTGAAAGTTGCACCACCGCAAGTCCAATAATTCCGCACGAAATCAAGGTAAGTCCCACGCAAATGGTAAGCGCAAGTATCGGGGACAGCCCAGCGGATCTCGCCGCGGTCCAGGCATACGCGGCGATGGCAACCAGAGCCCCATGTCCGAACGAGAGTTCGCCAAGGTATCCCTGCCAGAGGTTCATTCCAACGGCCACTGCGCCCCAGGCCATGCCGAGTATCAGGACGTACTGCCACGAGGCTTCGCGGACGATCACCCCGAGGGCTGCGAGCGTCACAAGCGCCGTTGCCACGCCCGAGTACCGTCGCAATACGACTGTCGGTAGTTGCCGCTGCACCGAGTGCTCAAACACGATGTACTCTCCGCTCTCCAAAAACTCCCTGTGGGCGAATGACTAGGACGGCAATCAGCGCCGCGAAGATGACGAGGTTGGCCGCGTCGGGTCCGAAGTATGTTGCGACCACATTGCTCACAAGACCCGCACAGATGCCGCCGACAACCGCCCCCGTCAGGCTCGTGAGCCCAAAAGCGATCGCCGCTGTGAACGCGTAGAGCAAGTAGCCTTCGAGCATGAAGGTCGAGACGTAGACACGGTTGGCGGACAGTAGGCTCACGATCGCGGCCAAGAAGCTACTGATTCCCCAGGCGGCCGCAAATAGGCGATCGCTACGGACGCCGAGCACCTTGACCGTTTCGCGGGATTCGGCCATGGCTCGTGTGAGCAAGCCGGCGCCGGTATATCGAAAATAGAGACTGAAGCAGCCGAGGAGGACCCCGGCAACGGCAAAAGTTTGCATCAGTGAATAGTTGATCTGGATTCCGAATAGGTTGACGCCGCCGGACCCGAGAAGTTGAGGAAATTGGAATGGCTGACCGGCGCCCCTGAATCGGTCCACGAAAGCTGCTAACACCAGCGACAGGGCGAGCGTTCTGATAATCACATTTGTCTTACCTGCACTCGGCTTGGGGCGAATGACACAGTAGAACGTGAGAACACCCAAGAAGGTGCTGAACAACAATCCGACGATGACGGCCGCGCCAAATGGGACGCCGTACTCGACCATGACAGTCAGGGCGATGAAGGCGGCGGCAGTACCTATCATTCCCTGGGCGAAGTTCACGGTGGCCGTCGCCTTGTACAGCACAACCATCGCGAAGGACAGGAGTCCGTACAGCATTCCGACGGTCACGCCGCTCAGGACCGTTTCCAGGAACAGGCCCATGACACTCTCCTATGGTTGGTCGGTGAACCTCACGGCAGTACAGGTACGTCGACGGTCTCGGTCGCCTGGTATTGACCGTCCTTGACCGTGACCGCCGGCAGTGAAGTCAGACCCATGTGCGATTCTCGAGAGAAGGTCATGGGGGGGATGAGGGGACTCACCTGATGGTCCTGCATGGCGGCAAGTGCCTCGACCAGGCTCTCGCTGGTCGGGTCGGGCCCAGCGAGTTCGAGGCCCGCGACCACGGCCTGCGCGATCGCGCAACCGAACGTCGTCACTGTGTCGATCGGTGAGTCCGGGTAGTACTTGCGTACCGCGTCGAGGCAAGCGGCTGCGCTCGGGTCCGTGGGTGGCTTGGTGATGGCCAGGCTGAAGAGAAGATCATGTGCGCTCCGTGGTGTTCCTTGCAGAAAGGTCTCACCGGGAAGCGAGGTCGTACCGAGGATCGCCCTTCTCGGGAGCTGGTCCTTGCCGGCAAGGTAATTCACGATCTTGGTCGTCTCGGCGGGGGCTGAGGTGAAGACGACGTAATCCGGCTTCGCCTCGGCGACCTGGAGTGCCACGGGTGTCACGTCGGCCCCGAACGGCACGATCGCCGTGCCGAGGAATGAGCCACCGCCCTCTTGTACTGCCGCCTCGACCTTCGTCAGTATCGGGTCATTCTGGTCGGACACCGTGCGAACAAGGAAAACCCTTCCTGGTCCGGTCTTCTCGAATGCCGCGGACACCAGAGCATGTGCCTGATCAGGGAACGTGGGAACCATCGCGAAGGCGTGTGGCACTAGTGCGTTGACGAAGGACGGACTTGACTTTGCGGGGAAGAGTAGGGGAACACCTTCCTTGTCCAGAACCGGGACAATCGCATCGATCGAGCCTGAGCCAGAGCCGCCGACAATCGCTATGTTCTTGTCTGTCACCAGCTTCCGCACGTTCTGCACTGCGCGGGCCACATCGAGCCCGTCATCGAGCAGTGTCAGCTCGATCTTCTTCCCGTTCACACCGCCGCCATCGTTGACTGCCCGAAAGATCGCCTGCTGCCCTTCGCTCAGGGCCTTGCCGTAACCCCCGGCCGGTCCACTGATTCCACTCGTCTCACCGAGTTTGATGACATCGCCGTGTGATTCGGCATTACCTGCGGCCCCACAGCCGGCGAGTGACAGAGCTACCGCAGCGGTGGTGACCCCGCAAACAAGTCTGCTGATGTGAAAGGACGTGGGCATGACATAACCTTCCGTATTCGCATTCCCGACGGAATGGCAAAGCTGTGGTTGTTGAACGGGCCCTCGCGCCATAGTCAGGCCCGGGGTGGATAGCTAGAGGGGGCTACGATCCCCGACTGGAGTGACCGGTGCCCTGGATGAAGTCCGTCAGTTGCCGATATCGGAATCGGGCAACTCATTCAGCGAGATCAGGCTGTTCCCGCATGATCCGCGCAAATATCGGCTGGAAATTGAACCATCCAGCCCGCTGATCGTAGAGTGCGGCCACCTCTCGGGCAGTCTCCGCTGGAATGGAGTCCGGCTCACCGGCTGCAAGCGCGAGAAGCTGTGCTTGGCAAGATCTTTCGAGAGATATAAACCACCATGCGGCTTCGTCTACGGTTGCGCCGACCGTCAGTATGCCGTGGTTCTTGAGGATCGCGGCGCGATTCCCTCCCAAACTCTCTGCGAGGGAACGACCTTCGATGTCGTCCAACACGACACCGTTGTACTGATCAAAAACGGAGTGCCTCTCGTAGAATGCGCATGCATCCTGGGTGATCGGATCCAACTTCCGGCCGAACGCGGACCAAGTCTTTCCATGAAGCGAGTGGCTGTGCGCGACGGCTACGACATCAGGTCTGGCGTCATGCACACTGGCATGTATCGTGATTGCTGCTGGATTGACGGGACCTACGCCCTCTACCAGGTTTCCGGCCGCATCGATCAGGCATAGATCAGATGCGCGGATCTGACTGAAAGACACACCCCAGGGGTTGACCCAAAGGTGGTCGAGGTATTCGGGGTCTCGGGCGGTGATATGTCCGGTAACTCCGTCGTCGAGGCCGAACCTACTGAAAACCCTGAAGGCCGCGGCAAGACGAATCTTCCTATGATTTCGCTCTTCATCGAGTGAAAGGAATGTGGGCGGAGTCGGTAGGTCGAGGGTGTGCATTGTCGGCACTCCAGGGAGAAGGTAGTCGGGCGTCGTAGTGTCTCTTGTTGCGGATCAACTTTCGGAAATGAGCGATGAATCGATCAGCCCCGTGGGTGGGAGAGGGTGCTTGTAGAGAGCACTCGCATTCCGGAAACAGAGTTTCTCGACCGTGTCTCGGGGCAATGACTTCATGTCCCGGCTGAAGAGTTCTTGTGAATCGGGCCACGAGGAGTCGGCATGCGGGTAGTCGGTCTCGACCATTACCTTCTCGACGCCGATGATGTCGAGCATCCGGAATGCCGCTGGATCTTCGATCGACGTGAACCAGAAATTTCGTCGCAGGATGTCGACGGGGTCCGGGTCCGAGGTGCTCCATGTATTCGAACTGGCAGCCTGCCTGTAGGAGCGGGTGAGTCGTTCGATGATCATCGGCACCCATGAGACGCCGGACTCGGACAGGACGATCTTCAGCTTCGGAAAGCGCAGTGGGATCCGGGAGAAGATCCAATCAACCACTGCCTGTATGGAGTTCAGCGGGAAGAGCGCGACTGTGACGTCTGCAGGGGATGCCGCACTCGGCTGGCAGATCGATCCGGAGGACCCCACGTGCAAGTTGACTACGGTTTCGGTCTCTTCGCATGCGCGAAAGAACGGATCCCAGTACTCGGAGTAGAGGGAGGGGAGCCCCAGCCCCTCGGGGTTCTCCGAGAATGTCACCGACTGGAAACCGCGTTCCTTGTTGCTTCTGATCTCCATTGCGGCCACCTCGGGGTCAAGGAGCCACGGAAGCTGGCATGAGATGAATCTGTCGGGATACGCGCCGCACCATTCCTCGAGCATCCAGTCGTTGTAGGCGCGGACGGAGGCGAGACCGGCCTCGTGATCACGCATTCCGCTCAACCGCTTGCCGGCAAACCCCCAGACGAAGGATGGAAAATTCAGAGACGCGTACACTCCGTTGAGGTCCATATCTTTGACCCGCGAATGAACGTCCCACACACCGGGTCGGAAGTCTTCGTACTTTTGAGGCGCCAGGCTCCATTCTTCGATGGGTCGTCCGACTGCTCCGCACATCGTGAGGCGCATGGGGATTCGGTCGCCGTCAATATGCCAGTACGGGATTCCGTGCTGATCGGGGACAACTGTTGGTACCAAGTCGCGGTACCGCGAGCTGGTCCGACTGGTGAAGATATCTGCGGGCTCGAGAACATGATCGTCCACCGAGACGAGAGGACACCACAATTCCCGGGGGGCGGGGTCGGAGAGAAAGGTTGGCTCCGACCGAACGAGCCCTCTTCCCTGACTTTCGACATCTGGGTTGTGGATATCAAGCGCCATTTCTGACTCCATTCGGTCGTCATATCGCCCGGTGGCGGCCTCGAATCACTTTTCTCATCGCCCGAGCCGGCCAGAGTGTGAACCTCGTCACGGTTAGCCTAACGATTGGAAGGTATACGACCGTTGGGGGGCTGTCAACGGATTGTGTTGTTCGCGAGGGTATTCGGGGTTGACGGCAGGACGCGAAGGCAAGTGGCGCTCCATCGTCGCCGCCTCGAGTCGGGCTGGGTCGACTTCTTCGGGCGCATGGAAGCGTCACCGACGGGCTGATCTATCACGGCTGCACGGGCTGATGCTCCTATGGTCTGTCAAGCTGCGGGTGAGAGTGGCTCGACGGCGGTGTTGCCGGGTGTGAGGACCGTGGAGACCTCGCCAATCGACCTCGCTATTGACCTTCCGATCGTAAGGAATTAGATTCCTCGCACAACCGATCCGGTTTCAGTGGTCGGGTAACGACGGTCTGCCGATCTGGCTGCACGTCGTGAGCAACTCCGAAGCGAGGAGTGGTGACTCCTATGAGTGTCAGTTCTATTGGTACACAAAAGTTATCGAGTGTGGTCATCCGGATTGCCGGAGACTCGGGAGACGGTGTCCAGCTGACCGGCGACAGGTTCACGGGCGAGACCGCCCACCTCGGTAACGACCTCTCGACCATGCGGGACTTCCCTGCCGAGATTCGCGCTCCCGCAGGGACGCTCGCTGGCGTTTCGTCATTCCAGTTGCACTTCGCGGACCACGGGATCGAGACCGCCGGGGACAGCCCCGACGTATTGGTGGCGATGAACCCGGCGGCGCTGAAGGCGCATCTGGCCGACCTCCCGGCCGGCGCGGAGATCATCGTCGACAGCGACCAGTTCAAGCGGCGCAGTCTCCGGCGTGTCGGGTACGAATCCAACCCGCTCGAGGACGGAACCCTCGACGGCTACCGGCTGCATGCCGTCCCGTTGGCGTCGATCACCGTCGAAGCGTTGCGAGAGTTCCCGATCAGCACGAAGGATGCGGAACGGGCGAAGAACATGTTCGCCCTCGGGCTTCTGTGCTGGATGTACGACCGGCCCACCGAGTCGACCGTCCAGTTCCTGCGCCGCCGATTCGCAACCGAACTCGCAGAGGCGAACATCGCAGCCTTCCGCGCGGGCTATGCCTTCGGCGACACCACCGAGACCTTCGCCGCGCGCTACGAGGTTCGCCCGGCCCGACTCCCGCAGGGACGGTACCGGAACATCTCCGGAAACCTTGCGCTCGCGTACGGACTGTTGGGCGGTGCCCAGCGAGCCGGTGTCCCCCTGTTCCTCGGCGCCTACCCGATCACTCCCGCATCAGACCTGCTGCACGAACTGGCCCGACACAAGGCCCACGGGGTGCGGACCTTTCAGGCCGAGGACGAGATCGCCGGCATCGCGGCGGCCATCGGCGCCTCGTTCGGCGGCCACCTCGGCGTGACCTCCACGAGCGGCCCCGGCATGTCCCTCAAAGCCGAGGCGCTCGGCCTGGCGGTCGCATTGGAGCTGCCGCTCGTCGTGTGCGACATCCAGCGCGCCGGCCCCTCCACCGGCATGCCCACGAAGACGGAACAGGCGGACCTGCTGCAGGCAATGTTCGGCCGCAACGGCGAGTCGCCGGTTCCGGTGCTCGCGCCCAGGTCGCCGTCCGACTGCTTCGACGCGGCGTGCGAGGCGGTCCGGCTCGCGACGAAGTACCGCACACCCGTGGTGCTGCTGTCCGACGCCCACCTCGCGAACAGCTCGGAGCCCTGGCGCCTGCCCGACCTCGACCGCCTCCCGGGCACCGGGGTCCGGTTCGCGACCGAGCCGAACCGGGACGGCGAGTTCTGGCCATTCCTGCGGGACCCGACGACGCTGGCGCGCCCGTGGGCGCCACCGGGCACGCCGGGACTCGAACACCGCATCGGCGGCCTGGAAAAGCTCGACGGTAGGGGCACGATCTCCTCGGACCCCGACAATCACGAGGCGATGGTGCGGGCCCGCGCCGCCAAGGTCGCGGGGATCGCGACCGACGTGGCGCCCCTCGAAGTCGACGACCCCGGCGGCGGCGCCGACGTCCTTGTGCTCGGCTGGGGCTCGACGCACGGCGCGATCGCCGCGGCGGTGCGCACCGTCCGCGAACGCGGTGGACGCGTGGCCCAGGCCCACCTTCGTCACCTGAACCCGTTTCCGTCCAACACCGGCGAGGTGCTGGGCCGATACCGCACGGTGCTCGTCCCCGAGGTGAACCTCGGTCAGCTGGTCGTGCTGATCAAGGCGGCCTTCGACGTCGACACCGTCGGATACAACCGCGTCCGCGGCCTGCCGTTCACCGCACGGGAGCTCGTGGACCGGATCGAGGAGCTGATCTGAGTTGTTCGACAACCTCATCGTGCAGGCGAATTCGACATCGGCGACCCGATCGTCCGTCGCGTTGACGACCGACCACTTCAAGACCGACCAGGAGGCGCGCTGGTGCCCGGGGTGCGGGGACTACGCGATCCTGGCGGCGGTGCAGGGATTGCTGCCCGAGCTGGGCGTCGCCCGCGAGAACATGGTCTTCGTCTCCGGGATCGGATGCTCGTCCCGGTTCCCCTACTACCTGAACACCTACGGCATGCACTCGATCCACGGTCGTGCCCCCGCGATCGCGACGGGTCTGGCGATGTCGAGGCCGGACCTGTCGGTCTGGGTCGTCACCGGTGACGGCGACTGCCTGTCCATCGGCGGCAATCACCTGATCCACACGTTGCGACGGAACGTGAACCTGACGATCCTGCTGTTCAACAACCGGATCTACGGCCTCACCAAAGGGCAGTACTCGCCGACGAGCGAGACGGGCAAGGTCACCAAGTCGACGCCCGCGGGTTCGGTCGACCACCCGCTCAATCCGATCTCCCTCGCGCTGGGTGCGGAGGCGACGTTCGTGGCGCGCACGATCGACTCCGACCGCGGCCACCTCACGTCGGTGCTGCGGGCCGCGGCACAGCACCGCGGGACGGCGCTGGTCGAGATCCTCCAGAACTGCAACATCTTCAACGGCGGAGCCTTCGACGCGCTGAAGGACCCCGACACCCGGGGCGACGTCACCGTCCGGCTGCGACACGGCGAACCGGTGGTGTTCGGATCGACGACCAGGAAGGGTGTGCGGGTCAACCCGCGTGGCGGCCTGGAGATCGTGACCGTCGAGGACACCGATGCGGCTGATCTGCTTGTTCATGATGTCCATCAAGAGGATTCATCCACCGCGTACATGCTCTCGCGCCTCGCCGACCGGCCCGACGGCGTCACCCCGCTCGGCATCTTCCGTGATGTGGCGCGTCCCGCCTACGACGACCTGGTCAACGCACAGCTGGTCGAGGCTCGGGGCGACGGTCACATCCCTGATCTGTCCGACGTCATCGCGGGAAGCGACACCTGGCTGGTGGGTTCGGGCCCGGAGTAGACCCACACCCGCCACGCAACACACAACTGCACTGATAACAGAGGAGAACGAAGTGATCATCGATCGGGTGGGCGTCGTGGGTGGCGGCCTCATGGGAACGGGCATCGCGCGGGTCTGCGCGCTCGCCGGGGCGGACGTCGTGATCTGCGAGGCGGATGCGGACCGGGCCGAGGCGGCGCGGACGCGCACAGAGAGCTCGCTGCGCCGGGCCGTGTCGGCCGGGAAGATCAGCGACGAGGACTGCGCGGCTGCGGTGTCGCGGCTGCGGTTCACGGCGGAGCTCGAAGAGTTGGGCGACCGCGAGATCGTCATCGAGGCGGTTGTCGAGGACGAGGCCGTCAAGTCGGAGCTGTTCGCCGCGCTCGACAAGGTGGTGACCAGCCCGACCGCCGTTCTCGCCTCGAACACGTCGTCCATCTCGATCACGAAGCTGGCCGCCGCGACGACCCGACCCGAGCGGGTCGTCGGCCTGCATTTCTTCAATCCGGTGCCCGCGCTTCGTCTCGTCGAGCTCATCCCGACGCTGCACACCGAGGCGGCGACGATCGATCGCGTCGAGCGCTTCGTCGGAGAAGACCTGCGAAAGCTGGTCATCCGGTCCCAGGATCGGGCGGGGTTCGTGGTCAACGCCCTGCTGACGCCCTACCTGCTGTCCGCGGTGCGGATGTTGGAGTCGGGATTCGCCTCCGCGGCCGACATCGACCGGGGCATGGTGGAGGGCTGCGCCCACCCGATCGGTCCGCTGTCGCTCGCGGACTTCGTCGGTCTCGACATCCTGCTGGCGGCGTCTACCTCGATGTACGAGGAGTTCAAGGACCCCCAGTTCGCCCCGCCGCCGCTGCTGCTGCGCATGGTCGAGTCCGGACTCCTCGGCGAGAAGACCGGGCGCGGCTTCTTCACCTACTCCCGATGAACACACCCGAAGGAGAGCCCATGCCCGCAGACGACGACGGCATCGGCCTGCCCGTGACGCCGAGCGCCACGTGGTCGCTGCCCGATCCCTGTGGCGGCGGCACCGGGGTCACCGTGTCGCCCGACCTGGCTTGGACACTGCGCCGAGCCGCCGGACTGCGAGGCCGGTCCGTCGCGGTCGTCGACGGCGAAACCAGGATCAGCTACGCGGACCTGCAGTCCTGGTGCGACCGGATGGCATCCGGGATGGCCCGGCGCGGGGCCGTGAGCGGGGACCGGGTCGCCGTTCTCGGCGCCAACAGTGCCGAATACCTCGCCGCGTACTTCGCGATCCCCACGGCAGGGCACGTTCTGGTCCCGCTCAATTCCCGGCTCGCCGATGCCGAGTTGCGCCAGGTCCTCGACGACTGCGAGCCCGCCATCGTCGTGGTGGACGAGGCGCACCGGGAGCGAGCAGAAGCGCTCACCGGGGCCCGCCGCACCGGCGTGGTCACCTTCACACAGTTGCTCGCCGAGCCGGACGCGCGGCCCGGTGACCACCGCGACACCGAGGTGAGGCCAACCGATCTCGCGGCGATCTTCTACACGGGCGGAACCACCGGACGGGCCAAGGGCGCGATGCTCACCCACGCCAACCTCGCCGCGAACGCACTGCACATGATCGCCGGGCTCGGCTACAACGCCGACGACGTCTACCTGCACTGCTCCCCGATGTTCCACCTCGGCGACGGCATGTCGACCCACCCGATGACCTGGGCCGGGGGAGGCCACGTGGTGATCCCCCGATTCGACCCGGAATCCGTCCTGGACGCCATCGAGAACCACGGGGTCACCTGCACCTTCCTGGTGCCCACCATGCTCACCCTGCTGCTCGAATACCTGGACCGGACGGGACGGGATCCGGACCTGTCGTCATTGCGGCTCGTCGTGCACGGCGGCGCGCCGATCTCGCCGGCACTGCTGGACCGGGCCATCGAGCGGCTGGGGTGCTCGTTCACCCAGTCCTACGGCATGACCGAGGCCGGACCGATCCTGAGCTTCTTGCCCCGCGAGGACCGACTGCTCGACAGCATCGTGCTCCGGTCGGCCGGCCGGCCGGTCGTCGGTGTCGAGGTGCGGGTCGCGCGGCCGGACGGCAGCGACTGCGAGGTCGGCGAGACGGGCGAGATCGTCGCCCGCGGACCGAATTTCGCGATCGGATACTGGCGGCAACCCGAGATCACCGCGGAGCGGTTCCGGGACGGCTGGTACTGGTCCGGTGACCTGGCCTACCGCGACGAGGACTTCCACCTCTACATCGTGGGTCGGGCCGGGGACGCGATCATCAGCGGCGGCGAGAACGTCTACGCCGCCGAGGTGGAGGCCGCGCTCGCCCAGCATCCGGATCTGGTCGAGGCCGCGGTCATCGCCGTCCCCTCGTCGCAGTGGGGCGAGCAGGTGCATGCGGCGGTGGTGATCCGCGACGGCGCGCAGACGACCGAGTCGGACCTCGACCGGCACTGCCGAGGGCTGATCGCCGGCTACAAGATCCCTCGCTCCTACGAGTTCCACGCCCAGTTGCCGCGCACGGGCCCCGGCAAAATCGACAAGTTGGCCCTGCGCCGGCCGCACTGGTCGGCGCATGGAAGGGATGTGTCATGACCACTTCGAACATTGGTCGGGAGCGGGTCGCGCTCGTGACGGGAGCCTCTCGCGGGATCGGGGCGGCCTGCGCGATACGCCTTGCGGCACAGGGGTACAGCGTCGCGGTGAACTTCGCCAGATCCGCGCAGGACGCCGAGGCGGTGGTGAAGCAGATCATCGCGAACGGAGGTACGGCGGTCGCCGTGCGGGCGGACGTCTCGGTCGAGGGCGCGGGGGAGGAACTCGTCCATGAGACCGCTCGGCTGCTTGGGCCGCCGCTCGTGGTGGTCAACAATGCCGGGGTTCAACGGTCCCGGGCGATGATCCGGCAGACCCGCGACGAGTTCGACCAGATGCTCGACACCAACGTCCGCGGAGCGTGGTCCGTCACGCGGGCGGCGCTTGCCCACATGTACGACGCCGGCTGGGGTCGCGTCGTCTTCGTCAGCTCGGTGCTGGGAGCCACCGGCGGCCCCGGGGACAGCGGGTACGGCGCGTCGAAGGCTGCGCTGCTGGCGATGTCGAAGAGCCTGGCCCTGGAGGTGTCGCGCCGGGGCATCACGTCCAACGCGGTGCTGCCGGGCACGATCCTCACCGACATCGTCGCCGACGTCGATCCGGCGGTGCTCGAGCACAACATCGCGGCGATCGCGGCTCGACGCGGGGGCGCACCCGAGGAAGTCGCAGCCGTCGTCTCGTTCCTCTGCTCACCGGATGCCTCCTATGTGAGCGGTGCAGAGGTCGCTGTTCACGGCGGCGGCTGGGTCACCCTGCCTCCGTCCCGGTGATCGATCTGGCAGTGGAAATCGAATACGAACCTCGGAGGTAGGAGATATGCAGTACGGGATCGGCTTGTACACCGGCCAGGTGCCGCCGGGCGAGGACATCGGCTTCCACGACGAGTACGCCCGCATCATCGAGCAGGCGAAGCTGGCCGAGCAGGCGGGCCTGGATTCGATCTGGCTGAGCGAGCACCACGGGGCGGCCGACGGGTACCTGCCCTCGCTGCTGCCGCTCGCGGCCGCGATCCTCGCGTCGACGAAGCGGCTCGTCGTGGGCACCGCGGTTCTGCTGGCACCCTTTCACGACCCGCTCCGGCTCGCCGAGGACGTCGCGGTCCTCGACCAGATGTCCGGTGGACGATTCATCCTGGGTATGGGAACGGGATGGCGCCACAGTGAGTTCCGGGCCTTCGGGATGAACCCGGCGACCCGCGGCAGGACCCTCGAGGAAACCGTCGAGATCCTCCGGCTCGCGTGGCGGGGCGAACGGTTCGGATTCGACGGGCGGGTGCACCGGATCGACAGCGCGATCGTCAGACCGCAGCCCTTCACCCCCGGGGGCCCGCCGATCTGGCTCGGGGGTACCGGCCCGCGGGCGTTGGTCCGCGCGGGCCGCCTGGGCGACGGATACTTCGGAGTCTGCACCCCGTTCGACACGGCCATGTCGACCTTCGACGCCGTGCTCGAGTCGGTGCCGGCCGATCGGCGGGATCGGTTCTCGTTCGGTCAGTTGCGGTCCGGCTTCATCTCGGACGATCCGGACCTCGGCTGGAAGCTCGCCGGGCGGGGCATGACCTACACGATGGACGTGCACGCCCGGTGGGCCAGGGAGGAGGCCGGCACCCCGGTCGAGCCGGACGCCACTCTCACCCCGGAAGAGGCGGTCCGCCAGTACAACCTCATCGGCACGGTGGACGACGTCACGGCGGCGCTGCGGCCCTACGAGCGCAGATTCGCGGGCCGATCCGACGCCCACCTCTGCTTCCGCCTCTATCATCCGTACATGCCGCACGCCGCGGTGCTCGACGCAATCCAGACGTTCGGTAGGATAACCGTACCCGCACTGCGCGGCACCGCGGAAGGTTAGCCGCCGCTGGACTGACCGTGGTGCCGCGCCGACCAGCCGGAGGAAAGCCCGTGCCACCCAAGCGCTCCGCGGAGCGGCATGCCGACGTCCTGGACGCCGCCATCGAACTGATCCGCCAGAAGGGCATCGACGGCACGAGCCTGCAGGACATCGCCGATGCCGTCGGCATCAAGAAGGGCAGCCTCAACACCTACTTCTCGTCGAAGGACGAGCTGGTCGGACTGATCCAGGCCCGGTTCACCGAGGTCGCCGAGCACGAGCTTGCCAAGATCGCCCAACGTGACGACCTCGCCCCGGACGAGAGGCTCCGCGAGCTCCTGTATTTCCACGCCGAGCACTGCACGCTGCGGGTGTCGTCGCCCGTCCTGGTCGGCTTCATGCATCTGTGGACGGCATCGTCCGCCCAGTCCGGCGGGCGCCAGCCCGACATCGTCCGCGAGTACCAGCGGACGTTCGAGGATGCCGTCGCGTTGTGTTCGCGCAAGCGCATCTTCAAGAGGGTCGATCCTCAGCTGACGGTGAACGGGCTGATGGGGAGCATGAGTTGGTGTGCCTTCTGGTACAACGAGGACGAGCACGGGCCGTTGCGTCCGCTCGTGGACAAGATCCTCGACATGGCCTTCGACGGATTGCGTCCCCGCCCTCGGGTCCGGCGCGCCGGGGGAGCGGGCGGGAACTGACGTCCCGCTCCCCGGGCGCACCCGTCAGCGCTTCGCGAGCCGGGAGCCCGCATCCAGGCGGATGACCTCGCCGTTGAGCATCTCGTTGCCGATGATCGCGCACGCCAGGTCGGCGAATTCCTCCGGCTTGCCCAGTCGCGCGGGATAGGCGACGGACGCGGTCAACTGATCCTGCAGCTCCCGCGGCAGGTCGGTGGTCAACGATGTGGCGAACGCACCGGGGGCGATTGCGGCGCAGCGGATTCCATACTGTGCCAGCTCTCGGGCCGCGGGCAGCGTCATGCCGGCGACGCCGGCCTTGGTTGCCGAGTACGCCAGCTGCCCCTGCTGCCCCTCGAACGCGGCGATGCTTGCCGTCGTGACGATCACGCCGTTCTCGGTGTCGGTTCGCGCGTTTCTGCTCATCCGCCACGCCGCGGCGCGGATGACGTGGAATGTGCCCATCAGGTTGACGTCGATCACCGCCTTGAACCGGTCCGGATCGACCGGCCCGTCCCTTCCGATGAGCCGAAAGCCCCCGGCGACCCCGGCGCAGTGCACGGCGATGTCCACACGGCCGAACACCGCGACCGCCTCGTCGAACGCCGCGTCGACCTCGGTCGCAGAGCTCACGTCCGCGGTCAGAGAAAGCCAGGCCGGGGAGGGTGTTCCCGGCGGAGTCGTCAGGTCGATCGCGGCCACCTTCGCCCCGTGCTTCGCGAGCATGTGAGCGGTGGCCTGGCCCAAACCTGCACCGGCGCCGGTGATCACGGCGACTGATTCGGCGATTTGCATTGCTGCCTCCTGTGTTGGGGATCGTGCATCACGGGTCGGATGCGAAACACTTTGAAATCTCTTCGATTCGGGTCTTGATCCGCCGGTGTGACGCGGATAACCTTCCAATCGACAGGGTAACAGTCGAGCCGCCTGGACCAACCCCCTCTCCCGTCTCGGAGAAGGTGGCGCCGGGGCTCATTCAGCCAGCCCGCCCGGTCGGGGCGTGGACGAGTGGAGGATCCGCATGCTGTCGCATGAAGACAATGAACTCCTGACCCGGGTCGAGGGGTCGGCGCCGATGGGCGCGTACCTCCGTGAGTATTGGACGCCCGCGGTGCGTTCGGAGCGGCTGGTCGCCGACGGCGCTCCGGTCAAGGTCCGGCTCTTCGGGGAGAACTTCGTGGCCTTCCGGGCATCCGACGGAACGGTCGGGTTCCTCGACGAGGCCTGTCCCCATCGGGGAGCCTCGCTCGCGCTCGCGCGCAACGAAGACTGCGCCCTGCGGTGCATCTACCACGGGTGGAAGATCGACGTGTCCGGAGCGGTGGTCGAGGTGCCGTCCGAGCCCGCGGAACGCCTCGAGGACATGGCCCAGAAGATCAACGTCGGCCACCACCCGTCCCGGGAGGCCGGGGGGGTGGTCTGGGTGTACCTCGGATCTCAGGACGATCCGCCGCCCTTCCCGCGGTTCCCGTTCGACGGACTCCCGGCCGATCACGTCCGGGCACTCACCGCGCAGACGCACTGCAACTGGCTGCAGGCGGTCGAGGGGACGCTGGACTCCTCGCACGTGTCGATCCTCCACCAGGCCTGGCTGGGACAGAGCACAGGAAGCCTGGGAGAGACCGCGGAGGACTCCGCACCGCGTTACGAGTCCGACGACACCGGATACGGCATCCGTTTCGCTGCCATCCGGCACGCGGGTGCGGACGGCATGCACGTGCGGGTGACCGAGTTCGTGATGCCGTGGACGGCGTACATCCCCACCGGCGACGAGGACCGGGTGGCGATCATCGGGACGCCGATCGACGACGAGCACTCGCGGCAGTGGTTCATCAGATGGAACGACGACCACCCGCTCACCGAGGACACCGACACCGACTACTGGTACCGGGATCTGACGGTCGCGCCGGACGACTTCGCCTCGCTGGCCCGCGGCAAGGACAGTTGGGGCCAGGACCGCACCCTGATGGCAACCGGCCACTTCTCCGGGTTCTCCAACCTGATTCTCGAGGACGTGGCGATCCAGGAGAGCCAGGGTCCGATCGTCGACCGTACCCGGGAGAAGCTGGGCACCAGCGACATCGCCGTGGTCAGGACTCGCCGACTGTTGCTGAGTTCCGTTCGTGCGCACGAGAAGAACGGAGAGGTGTTCGGCCAGGAGGATCCTCACGTCAGGCCGGTCACCGCCGGGGTCGCGATGACCCTCGACACCGCCGAGGACTGGCGCACCGCCGCGGGCGCGGAGGCGCGATATGTCTGAGTCGGCCGGTGTCGATTTCGCGGACTGGCAGGCGATCCGCGAGCTGACCGCGACCTACAACCGCTGCTTCGACAAGTCGGACGCCGCCGGCTGGGCGGGGACCTTCCTCGCGTCGGGACGTCTCGAGGTCGCGGGTGAGGGTGTCACCTACACCGGGCACGACGAGCTCGGCGGGTTCTGCCGGTCACGCGGATGGGGCATCCTGCACATGACCCTCGATCCCGAGGTGACCGTCGACGGCGATCGTGCCGAACAGCGCTGCAACCTGGTGATGTTCCGGCGCTACGAGGACCAGGCCCGACCCACGCTCATGGCGACGGGGCGCTACACGGACAGCCTGGTGCGCACCCCGGACGGATGGCGCTTCGACCTGAGGGTCGTCGAGCTGGACACCCGACTCGGGTCCGGCGCGGAGGCCGTCCGATGAGCGCCCGAACTCGCGGCGCCGAGACCGTGATCGACGGCGCCGATGTCGTCGTATTCGGCTCCGGGGCAGCAGGCTTCGCGGCCGCCGTGACGGCGGCCGCAGCAGGGTGCGAGGTCGTGCTGTTCGAGAAGGCCGATGCGATCGGTGGCACCACGGCGAAATCGGGAGGTGTGTACTGGATTCCCGACAACCACCTCATGCGCCGGCGCGGTATCGACGATCCGGAGGACCGTGCGGTCCGGTACATGGCCAGGGTGAGCGCGCCCGATCGCTACCGCTCCGACGATGCGTTGCTCGGGCTCACGGCATGGGAACACGACCTCCTCACCGGGTACTACGGGTTGGCGTCCGAGGCGGTGGAGTTTCTCGAGGGCGTCGGCGCGCTCCGCTCGACGATCGAGGTGGCCTTGCGCTTTCCCGACTATCACATGGGCCTCCCGGAGCAGGGCGGGGTGTACGGACGGGCGTTGTGTCCGGCGGACGAGCACGGTGCACCGGGCGGCGGTGCCGACCTCATCGCGCAGTTGGCCGCCGCCGCAAGGCGGTTGGGCGTGCGGATCGTGACGCGTCACGCACTCACGGACCTGCGGCTCGACGGAGGGCGGGTGACCGGCGCGGTCGTTCGCGATCTCGGCAACGCCCGCGACATCGACGTCCGGGCCCGCCTCGGTGTGATCCTCGCGGTCGGCGGCTTCACGCACGACAACGCCCGCAGGAACCGGCACCTGCCGGCACGGGTGTGGGGAGGCTGTGCGGCCGGCACGAACACCGGAGATGCGCTCCCGGTGCTCGAGTCCCTCGGCGTCCCGCTGCACAACATGGATTGCGCCTGGTGGGATCAGGTCGCCGTCGAGCACACCTCGGCGGAGTCGACCGAGACCCGCGCCGGAATGTGGGTCGCCCCGGGCGACTCGTCGCTGATCGTGGACCTCACGGGCCGCCGGATCGGCAACGAGAAGCAGTTCTACAGCGACCGCGCCAAGGTGCACATCGGCGCGGGTGCGCCGGAGTTGCTGGTGCTCGTGTTCGACAGCCGGACCGAGCAACTCTTCTCGGCGGAACAGTTCGCCTACCCGCTCGCCCTGCCGGGTGAGTCGACCGCACACCTGGTGTCGGGGGACAGCTGGGGACAACTGACCGCCGGTCTCGAGGAACGGTTGCACGCACTGGCCGGCGCCACCGGAGGCACGCGGTTGCACAGCGACTTCGCGTCGAACCTGGCGGCGACCGTCGCCCGTTTCAACGATCTGGCCCGCGCGGGCGTCGACATCGATCACGGCCGCGGAGTCGAGCCGATCGAGGCGTTCTTCACGGGCGAACCGCGCCCGGGCGGTGGCCCGAACTCGGTGATGGCGCCGCTGCACGAGGAGGGGCCGTATCACGCCGTGCTCATCGGGCTCGGAACGCTCGATACGAAGGGCGGTCCGCGAACCACGCGCGCCGGCCAGGTGCTCGGCGCGAACGGCCCGGTGGACGGGCTCTACGCGGTCGGGAACTGCGCCGCCTCGCCGTCGAACAACGGCTACTGGGCGGCCGGCGCGACCATCGGCCCGGCGTTGGCGTTCGGCTACGGCGCGGGCCGCGATCTCGCGGGCCGGTCGGTTCAGTCACCGCCTTCACGCGAGCAAGGAGTGACGTCGTGACCTTCATCATCGGCGCCCCGTGTGTCGACGTGATGGACCGATCCTGCCTGCAGGAATGTCCGGTCGACTGCATCTACGAAGGCGAGCGCAAGCTCTACATCAACCCCGCCGAGTGCATCGACTGCGGTGCCTGCGAGCCGGCCTGCCCGGTGGAGGCCATCGCCTCGGATCGGGACGACGACGAGGAGTTCGAACCGTTCGTCGCCGACGCCGTCGAGTTCTTCCAGACCGTGTTGCCGGGTCGCGACGAACCCATCGGTTCGCCGGGAGGGGCACGGAACCTCGGACCTGTCGCGGCGGACGGCAGCCTTGTCCGCGCGATGCCACACACAATCCCGAATGTATAGCAGCACAACAGAGTTCAAGCGACAAAGAAGGAGACAGGTATGACCAAGGTGACAGTCGTCAGCGCACACGGCATGGACTGGGTGTGGCGCACGGGCGGAACGATCCTCAAGTACGTCAAGGCCGGCGCCGAGGTGACCGTCGTCTGCCTGTCGATGGGGGAGCGAGGCGAGTCCGCGTCGGCGTGGGCGGAGCCCGGTCAGACCGCCGAGCAGGTCCGTGCGGTCCGCCTGGGCGAGGCGGAGAAGGCCGCCGCCGTCGCCGGGGTGGAGCTGCGGACCTACGACTGGGGCGACTACCCGATGATCATCGACGACGAGCGCCGCCTGGAGATGGTCCGGCTGCTCCGGGAGCTCAAGCCGGACGTGGTCCTGACCCACGGTCGCCGTGACCCCAACAACCCTGATCACGTCGCGACCGCCCGCCTCGTCGAGGACGCCGCGATCTGGGCCCGGGCACACGGGCGCCTTCCCGAGGCGGAGCGGTTCGTGGTGCGTCAGATCCACGGCTACGAACCCGAGTTCCCGGAATTCTGCGACTTCAAGCCGGACACCTACATCGACATCAGCGACGTCGCCGACCAGAAGCTCGAGATGATGCAGTGCTCGCAGGTGCAGCAGTTCATGATCGAGGTCTACGAGCAGCGGGCCCGGTACCGCGCGATCATGGCGGGTCTGCTGCTGGACCGGAAGGTCACGCACGCCGAGGCATTCGAGCGTTTCCTGCCGGCGGCCGGGGGTCTGTTCTGATGTCCGACCATCTGATCAGTCCCACGATTGTCGACCGGATCGATCGTCGAGTGGGCGCCTTCTCCGCGGAGTTCGCCGAGCTCGGCGTCGCGACCGTGCACGAGTCGCAGGGGCGCAGCGGGCTGATGGATCCCGCGATCAAGCCGCTCGTCGAGGGGGCCCGGGTCGCCGGGCCCGCCGTGACCTGCCTCAACCAGCCCGGTGACAACCTGATGCTGCTGGCCGCACTGGACCTGTGCCAGGAAGGCGACGTCCTGGTCGTGGCGAACCTGTCCGCGTCGACGTCGGGAATGGTCGGCGAGATCATCGCCAGCATCCTCATCGCGCGCGGCGCCGCCGGACTCGTCGTGGACGCCGGGGTCCGCGACGTCCGCGAGCTGCGCCGACTGTCGCTGCCGGTCTGGTCCAAGACCATCTCCGCGTCCGGCACCACCAAAGGGGGTCCGGGCTGGGTCAACACACCCGTCGTCGCCGGCGGAACCCTGATCCGGCCCGGCGACATCGTCGTCGCGGACGACGACGGGGTCGTCGTCGTTCCCGCCGAGTCGGCCGAGGAGGTGCTCGCCCGGGCCAAGGACCGCGTCGAGCGGGAGTCCATGCTGCTCAAGGACATCGCCGCCGGTCGCTGGCCCGGTCTGTCCCCTGAGCTACGCGAGCAGCTACGCAAGCTCGGCGTCCACCGGACACCAGGGCCGTACTAGACACGACCTGTGCCGGGGGGATGTGATGTGTACGGCCGGATCTGGCCCCTGCGGGCGGATCAACCGCCGGCCACCGAGGCGCAACGGCGTGCCCTGTGAAGTCGATCACCACTTCTGAAACACCCCCCGGCGCTTCTCGCGTCCCTGACATCCACTCGAGAGGTGTTTCTCATGCGTCTGTGTTCCTTTCTGTCCGGCGGACGGCCGCACGTCGGCGTCGTCGGCGTCGACGACTCGGTCGTGGACGCCACCGCACTCGTCGACGTCCTGGGGGAGGACCTCCCCAGGACCATGACGGGCTGGGTCGAACTCGGCCCCGGCGGGATCGAGCAATTGCGCCGGATCTGCGAGCGGTCGGGTGCGGACCATGTCGCCGGCCGGGTCGACGATCTCACCCTGGTCGCGCCACTCGGCCGGCCGGCGCGCAACGTCATCTGCGTCGGGGTCAACTACCGCGAACACATCGAGGAGTCCGAGCGCGCCGTCGGCGAGATCGACGTGCCCGATGCCCCGGTGTACTTCACCAAGGATGTCCGGAGCATCTGCGGACCCTTCGCCGACATCGCCTACGACCACCGGGTGAGCACGCAGCTCGACTGGGAGGTAGAGCTTGCGGTGGTGATCGGTCGGTCCGGCCGCGACATCGCACCGCAGCAGGCACTCGACCACGTCTTCGGATACGCCGTGCTCAACGACGTCAGCGCGCGGGACGTCCAGCTCTCGCGCAATCAGTGGTGGAAGGGCAAGAGCATCGAGGCGTCGTCACCGTTCGGACCGTTCATCGTCACGAGCGACGAGATCCCGGACCCACAGGTCCTCGAGCTCAGATGCTGGGTCGACGGTGACGAGAAGCAACGGTCCACCACCGCACTGATGATCCACAACGTCGCCGCGCTGATCGCGGACCTGAGCCGAACGTTGACGCTCGAACCCGGCGACGTCATCAGCACCGGGACACCGGCCGGGGTCGGGCTCGCCAGCACACCCCAGCAGTGGCTGCGCCCCGGATCCGTTCTGGAGAGCGAGATCACGGGTCTCGGCCGTCAGCGCAATCGCGTCATCGACATTGGAGCATGAGGACAATGGCAAATCTCGTAGGCGTTTTCGGGACCTCGCACAGCCCCGCGCTGATCGCGCCGGTCTCCGACTGGCCGGCACTCGAACCGAAGATCCCACGACCCACACTCGTGAAGCTGGTCGGCAACGTGCGCGACCACTGGGACGAGCACCAGGACCGATACGACGTCGCAACGGCAAAACTGCGCGCCGCGATCCTGGCGGCCGAGCCCGACGTGCTGCTGATCGTGGGCAGCGACCAGGGCGAGAACTTCGGTCCGCGCTCCGCGCCGGTGTTCGAGATGTACCTCGGGGAGCACCTCGAGGCCAGCGCCGCGAACCGACGCGACGAGGGGCCCGACCAGTTCCGGATCTCGGTTCCAGTTGCCCATCGGCTGGGACGGGAAATCCTGGAGCATGTGTGCCACAACGGATTCGACGTTGCACACGTGTCCGAGACCTCGGACGAGTACGGCATCGGCCACGCGGTTACCTGGCCGATGCGCTTCCTCGACCTCGCGGACGCGGGGCTCGAGCTGCTGCCGATCGTGACCAACGTGTGGAACCCGCCGAACGTGCCCAGCATCGATCGCTGTGTGGCCTTCGGCCAGACACTGCGGCAGGCGATCGCCGCGGCCCCCTCGCAGGCACGGGTCGCGGTCCTGGCCTCCGGCGGGCTCAGTCACCTTGTGCTCGACGAGGAACTGGACGCACGGGTGCTCGCTGCCCTGAGGTCCGCCGACCTCGGCGCCTGGCGGTCGATCGGCGACGACGAGCTGCGGCTCGCCCACGAGAACCACGGCCTGCCGCTACGGCTCAACGGAACGTCGGAGATCACCGACTGGATCATCGCCGATGCCTGCGCGCAGGCGCCCGCCGAGATCTTCGACTACGTCCCGGCCTACCGCACCGAATCCGGGTACGGGGTTGGCATGTGCTTCGCCCAGTGGGCCCTCACGCCCTGACCCTCGACACCACCCAACGTATTTGGAGAACCCATGTATGCCGCACTGCCCGACGAGCACGTCGAACTTCAAGCAACCGTCAGACGATTCGCCAAGACCGTGGTCGAACGGCGGGCACGGGAGATTGATTGGACCGGCCTTCGGCCGGGCGCTGTGGTGGGACTGATTCACTCAACCAGAAGGGAACAACCATGTCGCTGAATGGATATCACGGATCGGACGAGGACATCCTGCTCTCTATCGAGGGTCGGATCGCCTGGATCACCTTCAACCGCCCGGAGACGTTGAACGCCTTTGGCCCAGCCCAGTTCCATCGCCTCGCGGATCTGCTCGACGGGCTCTCGGTGAACCCCGAGGTCGGCGTCGTCGTGATGACCGGCAACGGCCGGGCATTCTCGGCGGGCGGCGACGTGCGGGAGTTCACCAAGAAGGGTCTGGTGGACACCGGGGTCTACGCGCTGCGGGCGATGACATCGATCCGATCCTGCCGCAAGCCGGTCATCGCGATGGTCAATGGAACTGCGGTGGGCGGCGGCAACGAACTGGTCATCGCCGCCGATCTCGCGATCGCCGCACGAAGCGCACGTCTGGGGCAGGCCGGCACGATGATCGGGGCGTGCCCCGTCCTCGGCGGGACCAACATCCTGCCGCTGCAGATCGGCGAGAAGCGGGCAAAGCAGATCGTCTTCTTCAGCGAGAAGGTCTCGGCCGAGCAGGCATTCGAGTGGGGGTGGGTCAACGCGGTCGTCGACGATGACGATCTCAGGTCGACCACCCGCGAATGGGCGGAGCGGCTGCTCGCGCTGCATCCCCAGTCACTCCAGATCGCCAAGGCCGGTAGCAATGTCTGGTGGAACTACTCCTACGACACCATGGTCAACGGCCTCGACATGATCGCCATGGGCGTGCCCGCCGAATCCGTCGACGAGGGGCGCGACGCGTTCCTGGCGAAGCGTCCGGCCGACTACTCGCGGTGGCACTGATCCACGTCCAACCGGCCTAGGGCGTCGCCGCCGACGCACGCGCGGCCGAACCGACCCGCTGACGAGAGGAACGGTGTGGGTGCGCGGGATCGTCACGTCGACTTCACCCGCGCACCCACACGATTCGCCCCGATCCCGCCGAGCGCGCGTCACAAGCATCGGATGCCGTTGGTCTGCACGCGGATTGGTGTGAATCGATGCGCATCTTCACCGTGTGTGGCGGGCTGATTCAGCTCGGTGGGATCCTCCGAAAATGACCATTGAACTTCCGATCGGAAGGTTCTAGTGTCGACGCATCGCCCGGCTCAGGGCACAACAATCACCGGCTTCTGGCCCATCCCGATTGGGGGAGCAGTGGACATCAGCAACCGAAACTACGACCACCGTCACGTCGCCACTCTCGATGATCCCGAGCGGATTCACTCCGAGATGCGGACCGTGTGTCCGGTTCATCGCAGCGAGAACTACGGCGGCTTCTGGGCGCTGACGCGCTACAAGGAGGTCGAGGCGACAACGCGGGACACCGCGCGGTTCTCCTCCCTGCCGACCATCACGTTGCCCGACGTCGGCGCGCCGCGGCCTTTCATCCCCATGGAATCGGACCCGCCGGAGCACTCGAAGTACCGTGCCCTGCTCAACGTGGTCTTCAACGCCCGCCGTGTCGCCGAACTCGAGAGCGCGGTGCGCGAGCACGTCGTCGAGCTGGTCGACGGATTCGCCCCCGCCGGCGAGGCGGATCTGGCGCGGGACCTCATCTTCCCGCTGACCTCCCGGGTGATCACCTGGCTGCTCGGGATCCCCGACGAGGACGTGTCGCGGTTCAGCGAGTGGTCGCTGGGGCTGGTCTCGGTCGGCAGTCCGGAGGAGGGGATGGCGCTCCAGATGGAGATCCGCGACTACTACGTGCAGTTGATCGCCGCTCGCCGCGACCGCCCGACGCAGGACCTGGCGAGCCACCTGCTCGCCTCGACTGTCGACGGCCGCCCGGTCACAGAGGAGGAGACGCTCGACATCTACCTGTCCCTGACCGGAGCAGGTGGCGAGACGACCGCAGCGGCGGCCAATCACATCTTCACACTGCTGGACCGCCACCCCGAGCTCCGGGCGCAGCTGCAGGACGATCGCGGGCTGCTTCCCTCGGCGATCGAGGAGTTCCTGAGGTACGTCTCGCCCGTGCCGGGGTTCGCCCGCACCACGACCTGTCCGGTCGAGGTGGCCGGGACCGTGATCCCCGAGGGGGACCGGGTCTGGGTGTCCTGGCTGTCGGCAAACCACGACGAGGCGGCGTTCGACGAACCATCGTCGATCGTACTTGACCGAAAGCCGAACCGGCACCTGGCATTCGGCGCGGGCGTTCACCGGTGCCCGGGAGCGCCGCTGGCTCGGCTCGAGTTGAGCATCATGGTCGACGAGATCCTCCGGCGGCTCCCCGATTACCGCTTGGCCGATCCTGGCTCCGTTCGGATCTCCGAGGGGCAGACGCGGGTCATCCGCTCGCTACCGATCGTGTTCACACCCCAATCATGACCAGTCACAGCCCGATTCGGGTGTCACGGAGGCACCCCATCACGCGCAGGAGAGTCACATGAGAGCCGCAGTCAGCCGCGGAGTCGGCGAGATCGGGATCGAGGAGTTGCCGGACCCGCACCCGCGGGCCGGTGAGGTCCGGGTCCGCCTGGTGAGCTCCGGGATCTGTCACACCGATGTCTCGGTGCTGGCGGGGCATCTGCCCTCGCCGCGACCGATGGTGCTCGGCCACGAGGGCGCCGGGGTCGTCGACGAGGTCGGTCCCGGGGTCGACCACCTCGAGGTCGGTGATCACGTCATCTGTTCGATCATCACCTCGTGCCATTCCTGCTTCCAGTGTCAGCGCGGGGAATACGCGCTGTGCGAACGCGCGGTGGGTTTCTCGGGCACGATGCTCGATGGGACCACCAGGCTCCGATCCGGGGACGAGGACGTGCACACCCTCTTCTGTCAGGGATCCTTCGCCGAGTACGCGGCCGTCCCGGCCACCGCCGCGGTGAAGGTCCGCCCGGACGCGCCGCTCGACAAGCTCGCCGGCCTGGGGTGCGCGTGGTCGACCGGGCTGGGCGCCGCGATCGTCCGGGCCGAGGTGCGACCCGGGAGCAGCGTCGTCGTGATCGGGGCGGGCGGGGTCGGGCTGGCCGCGATGATGGGTGCCAGGGCAATGGGGGCGACCTCCGTCATCGCGGTCGACATCGCCGCCCACAAGCTCGAGCGGGCACGTGCGCTGGGGCTGGCCACACACACCCTCGCCCTCTCCGGCGCCGACGCGGTGGCGGCGATCCGCGACCTCACCGACGGCCGCGGCGCGGACTACGGCTTCGACGCGGTCGGCGCCCCCGGCACGCTGGAGACCGCGCTCCAGGGGATCCGCCCGGGCGGTCTGACGGTCGCGATCGGCGTGATGGATGCCGCGGTGACTTCCACGTTCGACCTGTTCGGGTTCCTGATGCAGAAGCGTCTGACCGGCACCTACGCCGGGTCGATCCTCCCGCAGCGGGACATCCCCGCGTTCGTGGACCTGTACATGGACGGGCGGCTACCGCTGGACTCGGTGATCGACGCCACCTTCTCTCTGGACGATGTCCCCAAGGCGCTCGATCGGCTCGCCGCCAACGAGATCACCAAGGGAGTGGTGCTGCTGTGACCGCATCGAAGATGGGCATGTACGTCGATGGCAGCTGGCGCGAGGCGGCCGCCGGTGGGCGGATCGATGTCGTGAACCCGGCACGCGCGACGGAGATCGTCGGGTCGATTCCCGACGGCGGGCCCGCGGACATCGACCACGCGGTCGCCGCCGCGAAGCGGGCACAGCGGGAATGGTCCCGTCGTCCGCTCGCGGAACGCGCGGCGCTGGTCGCGGAGGCCGGCGCGCGGCTCGCCGCGATCGATCCGTCCGGACCGCAGACGCTCACCCGCGAGATGGGCAAGATCCTCGCCGAGTCGGTGATGGACTTCCAGTCCCCGCCCTGGGCCTGGTCGCATTACCTCGACAACCTCGATGAACTGGACCGGATCCTGGGGGATCGTCGGTTCGACGACACCGGCCGAATCGAGATCCGTCGGCGGCCGGTCGGCGTCGTCGGCGCCATCGTCCCGTGGAACTGGCCGATCGCCCTGCTCGGCGTCAAGCTCGGTCCGGCCCTGCTCGCGGGTAACACTGTTGTGGCCGTGCCGTCCCCGTTCGCGTCGATGGGCGTGCTCAAGGCCGTCGAGGCGATCGGAGCCGCGCTGCCCGCGGGTGTCGTCAACGTCGTCACCGGCGCCGGTGAACGTGTCGGCGCCGCACTCAGCACCCATCCCGACGTCGACATGATCGCATTCACCGGTGGACTCGATGCCGGCCGCGCGGTCGCGCAGGCACTCGGATCACGTTTGCGCAGGGGAGTGTTCGAGCTGGGCGGCAACGACCCGGCCGTCCTCCTCGACGATGTCACCGTCGACGACGACCTGATCCGCAAGCTGGTCGCCGCCTTCACCATGACCTCGGGCCAGGTCTGCTTCGCGGTCAAGCGGTTGTACGTCCACCGCACCCTGCTCGAGGAGGTCACCGCCAGGCTGGGTGATGCGCTGCAGGAGGTGGTCGTGGGCGACGGTCTCGATCCCGAGGTCACCATGGGCCCCCTGGCCAACGAGCGACAGTTCAAGCGCTTCACCGCCCTGCTTGCCGAGGCGGAATCGTCCGGTGCACAGGTGACGTCGTTCGGGCACGCCCGAGATCGCTCGTCCTGGGACGACGGGTACTTCCACCTGCCCACGCTGGTCGCCGGGGTCGATGCGCGCGAGCGAATCGTCACCGAGGAACAGTTCGGCCCCGCCCTGCCGATCATCGGCTTCGACTCGGAGAGCGAGGCGATCTCACTGGTCAACTCGACCCCGTTCGGCCTGACGTCGAGCATCTGGACGTCGGACCCGAGCCGCGCGTGGGCGATGGCCGATCAGGTCGACGCGGGCGTCACCTTCATCAACAAGCACGGCATGGCCGCGTTCGACCCGGGCGCACCGTTCGGCGGCGTGAAGTCCAGCGGGTACGGACGCGAGATGGGCATGGAGGGTCTGCTCGAGTTCACCTGGACCCAGGCGATCAGCGACCGGCAGATCCCCACGTAACCACCCGGCCGACCGCGGCGGCGTCGAGGCGTCGTGCCCGGCGCCGCCGTGGACCGAGACCGGGCAATCAAGTCCGCAGGACGATCTTCAACTTTTCGAATGGGTGAATTCGCATGACCAAAGGTGACCCGGACAGGAATCCGCAGCACGTGCTCGAACTGCGCGTGCAGCAGGTCACGTGGGAGGCCGAGGGCGTGATCTCGCTCCGATTGACCGATCCCGGCGGCGAGCCGCTGCCGGCCTGGACCCCCGGCGCGCATCTGGACCTGCTGCTGCCCTCGGGGAAGGCGCGTCAGTACTCGCTGTGCGGCGATCCGGACGACCGGTCCGCGTACACGGTCGCGGTGCTGCGGGACGAGGCCGGCCGCGGGGGTTCGCTCGAGATTCACGACACCGCGTGGGTCGGGCGAAAGATCTCGGTCCGGGGTCCACGCAACCACTTTCGGCTCGTCGACGCACCGTCGTACGTGTTCGTCGCCGGCGGCATCGGGATCACCCCGATCCTCGCGATGGTACGGGAGGTCAGTCGCCGCGGCCTGCCGTGGCGGCTGAGCTACGGGGGCCGGCGCGCGGAGTCCATGGCGTTCGTCGCCGAGCTGGAACGGCTCGGCGAGCAGAACATCGACATCATTGCGCAGGACGTGCGCGGGATGCTCGACCTCGACGCCGTGTTCAAGGACGCATCGCCCGGCTCCGCCGTCTACTGCTGCGGTCCAGAGGGTCTGATCCGGGCCGCCGAGGAGCGTGCCGCGGCCGCCGGGACCGCCGGGGCGCTGCACGTGGAGCGGTTCGGCGCACCGCCCGGTGACCAGTTGCCGATCGCCCCCGAGGACAAGGGTTTCGAGGTCGAGCTGCGCCGCACCGGGGCAGTACTCGAGGTGCCCACAGATCGCACACTGCTCGACGTCGTGCGCGAAGCGATACCGGACTTCATCTCCGACTGCGAGGAGGGGTACTGCGGCGCCTGCGAAGTGCGCGTACTCGGCGGCCACCCCGAACATCGCGATGTGATCCTGTCCGACAGTGAACGCGACGAGGGCGACCGAATGATGATCTGCGTCGGGCGCGCGCGGTCGGCGCGGCTGGTCCTCGACCTGTGACTGACTAGGAGTCTCGGTGGAACCCATCACATTTCCCGAAATTGGACGGCCCGTAAAGGCATTCGCGGGATTCCGGTACGACGAGGCCGCCACCGCACCGGCCCGACCACGCGTGCGTCCGCTCGATCAACTGGTCGGCGAGCATGTCCGGTCGGGCGCTGCGATCCACTTCCCGTGGCTGTCGACCCGGGCCTACGCCGCGCTGTTCGAGGTGATCCGACAGGCACGCGCGGGCCGCCTCCGTGAACTGACGGTCATCTCGGCATCGTTGCGCGCCGAGGTCGGACTGCTCGTCGCCTCAGGCGGCGTCGACAAGCTGATCACGTCGTTCGCTGCCACGACCTATCCGGCAGTTCGACCCAACACGATCCTCGCGCAGGCGCTCAAGGACGGGTCGCTCGTCGTCGAGGAGTGGTCGATCCTGGCCCTTGTCCAGCGGGTGCTCGCGGCTGCGCTAGGGTGGCCGTTCGTGCCGGCCCGAACGATGGACGGGACGGACCTGCCCGCGGGCGCCTGGGACGGCGGAACGGAGCGGATCGTCGATCCGTTCGACGGCACGGAGTGCTCGGTCATGCCCGCGCTCCGACCGGACGTCACGCTCGTCCACTGCCCGGTCGCCGACTGGGACGGAAACGGGGTCTTGTTCCCGCCCTTCGCGGAGGACCTACACACCGTCTACGCGGCCCGCCAGGGCGTCATCCTCACCGCCGACCACATCGTGTCCCCGGCCGACCTGCGCCGGTGGGCCGGCCACGTGCGGGTTCCCGCCGCCCGGGTTCTCGGGGTCGCACATGTTCCGTTCGGAGCACACCCGGCGTCGTCGCCGGTGCCGGTTCGGATCGAGGGAGTCGCAGGATACGGCGAGGACTACCGGTTCCTCACCGAACTGGGGCGCCTACGGACGGTCGAGGAGGCCGACACCTTCAGCCGCCGGTGGATCGACGAACCCACGCGGGAGACATATCTGGGCGAGCTGGGCCGAGGGCGGATCGAGCATCTCCTCGCGATGGACCTCGACGAATCCTGGCGAATCGACGAACTTGACGCCGAACCCGACGCGCCCCGGACGGGACCGGCGACCCTGGGCGAACGCCTGGCCGTCTCCGGTGCCCGCGCGATGGCGGAGCTGGCCAGCACATCCGGTTCCCGGACGGTGGTTGCCGGGGCGGGGCTCTCCCATCTCGCGGCCGCTTTGGGGAGGACAGCACTACTCGAAAATCAGCACGTCGTCGACCTCGTCTTCGAGGGCGGGGTGCTCGGCTACATACCCAGGCCCCACGACGCGACGCTGTCGAACACCCGAAACCTGCCCACCGCTCGCCACCTCAGCAGCACGCTGGAGGTGCTCGGCATGCTCCTGCCGTCCACGGCCGACACCACGATCGCCGTGCTCTCGGCCGGGGTCCTCGACCACCACGGGAACGCGAACAGCAACCGGACCCCGGCCGGGCAGTTCCTGGTCGGCGGCGGCGGCAGCACGGACATCGCGTCCCGGGTCCCGACGATCGCAGTGGTGGCCGCCGACCGGAGAAAGTTCGTGGACACTGCCGAGTTCGTCAGTTACCACGGAGGAAATCTCGCCGTGATCGCGACGGAGATCGGGCATCTGCGCAAACACGACGGCAGGTACGTCCTCGAGGCCTGGTTCGCCGACGCGGCGGACGGCGCCGACGACGCGCTCGCGCGGGCCCGGGACGCGACCGGGTGGGACGTCCCGCTGGCCGCGGACGCGCATCCGCTGCCGGCCCCGACCGCCGAGGAACTCGACTATCTGAGGGCGATTGACCCCGACGGCAACCTGCTGGGGTGACGGGATGAATCATGAGGACAGGCACCTGGTCCAGTTCGCCGTGATCTGGGCGCCGTTCGGGGGCGCTCCGCCCGCCGAGATCTTCGTGACCTTCGGGATGTCTCCGGACCGATACCAGCGTCGGCTGCGTGAGATCCTCCGCACGCGGAGGGCGACCGATTCGCCGATCTGGTCGTGACGGATCGACTCCTTCGGGTGAGTCTCGAACTGGCGGAATCAGACTGAACGACAGCGTAATACCCGAACGTGATCAGGATCCTGAAGGCGCCGGTCTCCGGCCGCCTCAGGGCGATCAAGGGAATGCGGATGCGGACGCACCATTGCCTTGCACGACACCGACTACCCCGACATGCGGATGCCGTTTCAAAATGGCACCGTCGCGTGGGCGGAGTCGTATCACCGCCACCCCGGAATTGAGAGCGTGTTCGCCGACCTGAAGCAGAACCGACTCCACGTGCACCACGGCTACTTCCGCGGCTTCGGAATCAGCCGCTACACATCGCTTGTCGGATTCACCCTCGCCGCACCGAACCTGCTCAATCTGCACGACTGGTATTCCAAGCGCGAACGCCTGGATCCGTGGGGTCAGTTCCTGGGGGAGGCTGAGCCGGCGCGCACAATCTGTGAGCGGCCGCGTCGCGTTGTTCCCCGCCGCCACGAAGAAACTTCGGTGTCCAGTCGAGTCGGCAGATAGCCACCCCGCACCGCAGCGAAATCCACGGATTCCGCTGCTTCACTTCGGCCCACCGCGGAATTCGCCGGCTCACAGGCGCCGTTAGCGTGCAAGTCGGCTCATTTCGCTCCACAGTCAGCGCGAGGATCGGCCGAGTTTGTTCAGTCAGGCGGACTCGCGACGGAATTTCGGTACTAATTTCGTCCGCAGATTCAATAGGTGAAAGCAAGCGGCCTCAATGGGTGAACACCCTGGAGAGAGAGGAGAGGAGGGAGAGGGGGAGAGAGCCGATGACGGGAATCGAACCCGCGTATTCAGCTTGGGAACCTGAAACACACACGTTTTGCCTGCGCTGGCAGACTACCTAAACAGGTCGACCACCAGGGCAAACGTACCACGCGGGTTACGGCACGTTACGGGGGCTGAGTGGGCACGTAGTGGGCACGCCACTGGCATTCGGCGGCGCGCACAGTGTCGCGAGCATTGAGATAGGGGTCGAGTAGCCAGCGTTTCGAAGCCACGGCAGCGCCGTGGACGGTGGGTGTCGAGCTAGGTTGCAGCGATGAAGATGCTTGTGACTGCGTCGGTCGTATCGGTGCTGTGTTTCGTATCGGTGTGGCTGTATGTGATGCCTCAGTTGGTGAGTTCGGGGGTCATTGAGCCGGGTCCGTTCTTCGAATTGATGGTGGTGCTGCCGACGCCGATCGGGTTGGTTGCCGCGTTGGTGGGAGCGGTGGCTGGTGTGATCGTTCTCGTACGCGGCACCGCCCGAGTGTGGGTGCCTCCGCTCCTGATGACGCTCGGGCAGTTGACGACGCTGGTCCTGGCCGTGGCGATCGTGGTGTGGGCATTGCAGTTCGGCTCGACTGGGTGGGAGCTGATTGCGTTGCCGGTTTCGTTAATGCTGGGCCAGGTGCTGGTTGCGGTCGGCCTGATTGCGGAGCGTCGTCGCCGGCGCGTTCGTGAACAGGGTGTGCTTGGCGGATAGGTCGCGGTCCGGAACGGCCCTCTGGTCGACTTCAGAAACACGGCCTAGGCGGAGAAGTGGGTTCGTGGACCAGCGGCGTTGACGCCCCTAATGCCGAGCATGATCTCAAACCGCTTCACCGAACTGCCGACCTCAATCGGTCCCGGCAGGGCGGACAGAACATGGAGATTGCCCATCGTGTCCGTAGACCCGATTCGACCGATGGTGGGAAGGTCGACTAGTTCGGCTGCGTCGCACGACGCCAACACCGTTGCCAGAAACGGTTCAGCCGCCACGACCGGGCCTGATATCAGCTCGACAACCCGTTCCCCTGTTGGTGCGAACAGCTCTTCGTTGAGGGCGATAGGAGTTGCGTCCGCCGATACCGCAGCAATCACCCCCGAAAGGTAGGGTTCCGCCATCATCTGGAATCCGGCCTGAAAGAGTCCGCCGGACATGTGTATTACGCCCAGATGTGTGTCCAGTAGCCGACTGATGTATAGCCACATGCTGTTGAGTGAAGCCTGTAACTCCTGGCGACTCTGGTCGTCTTGCGGCAGATGGTAGGCACGACCTTGCTTGGCGTGCATGAGGCCGGATCGTGCATCGCGATAGATGTTCTCGTAAACCCAATCGATCGCCGAGGGCACTCCGCTTGGAGCCAGCAACGGCGAGACCGGAACCAACTCGTCGGCCTTTTGCAGCGCGGCTTTGAACCAGGTGCTCTCGTTCATGCCCCTTGGCGGTTGTGGGTAGATGTCACTCAGCACTGCCTCGAATGCGAGAAACATGTTTCGGTAGGCGTCAAACAGGTACTCGGACGTTCGGGACATACGAATGAATCGGAACGCGTCATGCTTCGTCGCCTTGCGAACGTGTGCGGCGCGGTGTGGCGCGCGCCGTCCGGTGTACTGACCGCCGCGGAACGCGCCGAGTGGCTACGCACCGAAGCGAAAGCCCCGATACGGCCGACGCCGGATCGGGCAGACGGCGGACGGACAGCGCGTACAGGTCTCTGACGACCTCGTCCACAGGTCCGGACACTGCGGCACCCGCCGGCGAGACGTGCTTGAACGACGTAGCAGCCGGCTTACCGAGAGCCACACTCGCTTCGCTGACCAGCTGCCAGGCATTGAGCGCATCGAGCAGGTTGATGTACGACGGCTCACCGTTGAGAAGCCGAACCGGCCACTGCCCGGCATGAATCGGCACCACATCGGCACGACGCTGCTGCGGATTGATCCCGTAACGAAGCTCCACGTCAACACTCCCTCGTAAGGACATCGTTGACAGGAGCACCCAGGCGGGCGGCACTCGAATCGGTGAACAGCCGCTCCCCGGTGGTTGTCCACCCGCGCCAGTTGCGGCCGTGGCCGACGGTACAGCAGGGACGGACGACCGGCAGGGTTCTCGGTGTCTTCTGCTGAACGCATTCATGTCGATCGGACTCGAGATAATGCGGTCGCGAACGGACGGCGCCGGACCATCGCGCGAGAGAGAGGGGTGTTCACCGATGGCGGTTTACCCGCTGAGGCAGGTGGATTCGCTATGTTCCCAGTCGGCAATCACATTCTTTGGCGGCCGCTGCTCACACGACCGGCTGTCGGCCCGTGGTGGCGTCGGACCTTACGACTTGTCGGTAGCACTGGCTGGAAGCGGTGCGACACCTCGCAGGTAGGCAGTGAGGATGGATTCCAAGGGAGTGGTCCCGTGGATGACCGTTCGCGTGAAGACCAGGGAATCGGTGAGCGAGATCAGCTCCTCGATCCGTTCGTCGGAATTGGGAAGACCCGCGCCAGCGAGGAGTGACGAGGTCACCTCTCGGGTGATCGCGTGGACTTCGGACTGTGTCGTCAGCTTCCGCTGCAGCAGAGGAGCGTCATCGAGTTCGAGGATGAGTGCGTAGCGGGCTTTCATGTCGTCGCGGCGTTCCGCGAGTCTCTCGACGAGCGTGGCGATGACGCCGGCAAGCTCGGCGATGCTCAGCTGGCGTTCGCCCTGCGACGTTGTGCCCAGTGCGTCTGCGGCCCGTTCGGCGTCTGCTATCGCGCGCTCGGCGAGTGTGTCGACCACGAGTTCGAGTAGTGCGAGCCGGGTTCGTGCATGGTGGGACGTCGATCCCTGCGGGATTCCGGCCTCCTGGTCGACGGCTCGGTGCGTGAGCGCGCGAAGCCCGTCGCGGGAAATGATGCGGATAGCGCTGGTCGCGACCAGCTCTCGGCGTTCATCGCCACCTTTTGCTTCTGCAGACACAATCTGATGCTACAGGTGTAGCGTACTGATGAGGCGTCGCTACAGATGTAGCGCAGTCGGAGGTGCGGGTTGCCGCGGGGCTGGATTCGGCCGCCCCGGGCCTGTCGCGCGGCGTGAAGAGATGGTCCGGACGAGGAGGGCGCCCAATGATGATCGATTTCGTTCCAGACGAGGCCCTGTACCCGTTCGAGTCGCGATGGTTCGACTCGTCTGCCGGTCGGCTTCACTACATCGATGAGGGATCCGGACCGCCGATCCTGTTCTGTCACGGCTCGCCGACGTGGAGTTTCCTCTACCGCCGCATCGTGCAGGGATTGCGCGGCCGGTATCGGTGCATCGCGGTGGACCACCTGGGCTTCGGTTTGTCCGAACGGCCGGAGGATTTCGGCTACAGGATCGCCGAGCACTCGACGGTCCTGGGTGAGCTGATCGACCACCTGCAACTGGACGGCTTCGTCGTGATGGGGCACGACTGGGGTGGACCCATCGGGCTGAGCGCGGCGACCGTGCGCGCGGATCGTGTCAGAGGAATCGTGCTGGGCAACACGGTGTTCTGGCCGATCGAGGCACTGGCCAATCGGGCATTCAGCGTGATCATGAGCAGCCGTCCCATGCAGCGCCGCATCGTCGGGCAGAACCTGCTTGTGGAGCGGTTCCTGCTCGGGGAACTGGGGCGCACGCTCACCGAGGAGGAGGCCGACCACTACCGCCTGGTGCAACCCACCGAGGATGCGCGACGCGGTCTCACGTTCATGCCCAGGGAAATTCGCGCCGCGCGCCCGCTGCTGGACCGTCTCGCCCGAGACGTACCCGCCCTACTGGGAGACAAGCCGACGCTGGCAGTGTGGGGGATGCGGGACCCGATCTTCCGGCCGAAAGCGTGTATCCCGCGTATACGCGACACATTTGCCGATCTCGACGTCGTCGAGTTACACCGTGCTCGGCACTTTATTCAGGAACACGCACCGGACGAGATCGTCTCGGCCATCGCCAAGCGGTTCTCGTGACGTGTCGAGAGGAGCGGGAGGTGACCGCCGCGATCGCGGCGGCGGAGCCGGCCGCGCCGAGCGCCATCAACGCCCAGACAAGAGGCTCGCGACCGTCGATATCGCCGAACGCGAGCAGCCCCAGGTTAACGACGGCATGAAACAGGGTGGCGATGAGTAGGTTCCCGCTGCAGAACGGGTCCAAGAGAACTGCCAACAACACCGATATGGCAATCGTCGCCATCAGGAAGGCGGCCGCATACGCGATCCCGGCCATGAAGATCTCCACATGCCACACACCCCAGACGGTCCCGACCAGCACGCCGGTGACCAGTACGGAGTATCTGCCACGCAGGTAGGGCTGCAGGAATCCGCGCCATCCGATCTCTTCGCCGCAGGCGCCGACACACTGCGCGAGGACGAGCAGCCCGATCGGCGCCGACCCGGCGTGCACCGCGGAGAGGCTGACGCGGCCACCGAGCGCGACCACCACCACCGCAGGCAGGGCCAAGACGACCAGCAACGATCCGGCGGCGCTGGCCGCCAGAGCTGCGTCGGGCCGCCACAGGCTCACCTCGAGCGGCGCAACCCGCCGGCCCCGCCATGCGAGCAGGGCCGCACCCACCGCGACCGCGGGTGCGAACTGCACCAATTCGGGCAAGTCTGCATCGGGGCCGGTCGCGGACTGCGTTGCGGCGAGAATGCCGCCGGCCAGAAACACGACGAGCGTGTATACCGTTGTCGGCGCCCACATTCGGGGTAGTTGTGAAGTCATGCACCGGAGCCTCGCGCGGCGCCCCCGGGAGCGCATCAACCCACGGCATCAACCGTTACTGGTACCCAGGGGCCATCTCGCTCCGGCTCTGCTGTCGGCAGCCCGGCTTGTGTCGGTGTGCGCGGCGAAGGTGCACCAGCAGTTGGAGGTGTCCGCCGCCACCGTCGCGTCACCCATGGTGGTGCGATCGTCAGCTTCAAGCTGAGGGAGGGCGCCCGGAGAAGGGCTGAAGAGCGGCGATGGATGGAGCGAGAGAGAGAAGAGAGGCTTGGATCGATGGATGTGGATGGATGGAGAGAGGGAGATGGAGAGGAGAGCGCGCTGTCGTCGTCGGTGGCGTCGACGGACGAGAGATGGCTGATGGATGGATGGATGGAGGGTTGTTCACCGATGACGGGCCATCCTGGGCTGCATGCAGATTGGATTGGTTTACCGATCGGTAATCACATATAAGAAGGGCGCCAGATCACACCAAATCTGGATGAGTTCCAGCGACGGATGCCGGTCGTCCGACAGCGGCCGCGGCATTTCGATCAGTGGCCGAGGCGGGCCGGATCGGGCCGCCAGGCTAAGCCAGCCATGCACGGCACAACCACCAGGCCGTCACGGCCCCGAACGTGGTGTGCGGATCCAATCCGGTAACCTCAGTGAACCGTTGCACCCTGTTGCGCACCGTATTCGCATGCACGAAAATGGATTTCGCCGCCACATCAGTGTCACGGTCCGCCTCGAGCCAAGCACATACCCCGTGTACCGTCGGCTCGGCGTTCGCCCCGAGCGCGACGAGCGCCGGCCCGTACCGGTCCAACAGTGCCTCCGCCAGGTCCACCCGATCGGCGATCGCCGCCGGCACCGCCACCTGCGCGATGTGGATCACCCCCAGCTGCCCGGTAGTCTCCGCGGCCGTCAGGGCGGCCATCGCGAGCCGATAGGTGGTGGCGAGTTCCTCGGGTTCGGAGGGGCCCGCCGCCCCGATCACCGCCCCGGACGCGACCTCCCGCAACGCCGGCGCCTGGTCGAGCACACCGGCCAGGTAATCGTCCGCCGGGGCGATCACCGCAGCACCACCGTCTCGGGACAATCGCTGGAGTTCCGCGCCGGACACGGCGTTACTCGCTCGCGCCACTACCACCCATAGACCACCCGCGGCCCGTAAACCCGCTTCTGCGGAAGCCAACCCGGCGGCCGAACCGCCCGCCAGCAGACGCCGCAGGATTACAACATTGCGTTCGCTCACCCCATGTCGCTGGCCGGACAGAGCGCCGCGATGGGCCGCGATCAGCCTGGAGCGCACCGCCTCGGCCCAGTCCTCGTACAGTTCCCGTGCATCGAGTAGCAGATTCGGGTGAATTCCCTCGGCTGCGGCCGCTTCCCTCGCACTGGACCAGATGGCCCGCTCGGCCACATGGATGGCCCGCAGTACTGCCTCGATGGGCAAGCCCTGTCCGGCTCGGGTCACCGCGAGCTCCTCGATGAACGACAGCTCCGCCTCCACCGGTCCACGCCGTGCCGCCAATGCCCGTGTCGCAGCGGCCAGTAGTGCCCGCGTGTGGCCGGCGATGTCGGCTCGCGTAAGCGGCGCGACCTCCCGAACTGTCGCACGCACACCTGTGACTGCGGCGGACAACAGGTCGTCGTCGCCGACGACCTGTTCGATGAGATCGACCATGGCCGCCCAGTCATCGCGAGAGTTCATTCGTCGACGATGCCCTTGATTGTGGAGAACCACAACATATCGCCCGAAGAGAGTGATCCACGCCATGTTCGGAGGCGAAATATCTCCCTACCGTTGGGGAGCGATACAACAACTCAGTGCGCCCGGCCCGAAGCGGCTCGTTCGAGCCACGACCGAGCGCGCGAAGACAGGACGACACATGAAGAAAGTTGCCGTGATCACCGGTGACGCCGGCGGGATCGGCCGGGCGATGGCACGCCAGCTCCGGCGCAATCCGCCTCCCGCACCGCCTGTTCCATCGGTCCCCCTACCCGTATCCGAGGAGACAGCTCAATGAACGCCCCCAACCGCGTCGCGGTGATCGGTGCCGGGGCTGCCGGCCTCGCCACCACCAAGGCCCTGCTCGATGTCGGGCTCGAGGTAGTGACCTACGAAAAAGGCGATCGCCCCGGAGGTTTATGGGCGCGGGACAACAACAGCGGGCTCTCGCCCGCTTATGCGTCACTGCACCTGAACACCAGCAAGGCTCGTACCCAGTTCGCGGATTTCCCGATGCCAGCCGAATGGCCCGACTATCCGTCGGCTGACCATATCGCCGGATACCTCGCCGAGTACGCGGACCGGTTCGGACTGACCGAGCACATCCGATTCGGCAGCACCGTCACCGTGGTCGACCGCGCCGAACCCGCGCGGCCGTGGGTCGTGCGCACCGACTCCGGGGACACCGGCGAATTCGATGCCGTCGTGGTCGCCAACGGTCACAACTGGGATCCTCGTCACCCCGAACCCGGATACCCCGGAACCTTCACGGGTACGCAACTGCACGCGCACGATTACCGCACTGCCGAAATCTTTCGGGACCGGCGTGTCCTGGTCGTGGGTATGGGCAATTCCGCGATGGACATCGCCGTGGACGCTTCGTACGTCGCCCGCGGGCCGGTGTTCTTGTCGGCCCGGCACGGGGTTCACATCGTCCCGAAATACCTGTTCGGGAGGCCATCGGACCAGACGGCCGGCGTGCTGGCGGCCCTACCCTGGCGTGCCCGCCAGTTCGTCGCCGAGACACTGTTGCGGCTGGCGGTGGGGACGCCTCAGAGTTACGGCCTGCCCGCGCCCAGCGGCGGCCTGTTCCAGAACCATCCGACCATCAGCGACACGATCCTGCATCGGTTCACCCACGGTGAAGTGGTCGCGCGGCCCGGCATCGAACGCCTCGACGGTGATCGGATCGTTTTCGCCGACGGCAGCTCGGAGCCCGTGGACGTGATCGTGTGGGCCACCGGCTATCGCGTCAACATCCCGTTTCTGCGCGAACGCTGGATCGGACTCGACCCCGAGGAGTTGCCGCTCTACAAGCGCGTCTTCCATCTCGAGGATCCGAGCCTGGCCTTCGTCGGACTGATGCAGTCCACGGGTGCGGCCCTGCCGGTGGTGGAAGCCCAGGCCAAGCTGGCCGCGGCATTCTTCGGCGGCCACTTCGCGCTCCCAGCTCCTGCGGAACGAAATCGAACGGTCGTTACCGATCTGCGGGCCGCCACCCAGCGGTGGGGCCATGACCGGCGGCCGCATATGCGCATCGACTTCGACCGATATCTGGCGGACGTCGCGCGGGAGCTTCGTACCGGGCGCGCCCGGGTCTCGCACCCGCCCGCTGTTGGCTTCATCGGCGCTCGCCGTGAGGATGCTTCCGCGTGAAAATCCGTCGTTTTCGCCAGCCCGCGTCGAACCGCCCGCGTGACGCACGCGGCCTTCGCGTCCTGATCACGGGCGCCTCCGGAACCTTCGGCCGGGCGCTCAGCGCTCGCCTGACCGCGCTCGGCGCACAGGTGATCGGCTTGGACGTGGCGCCGCACCCCGACGACCCGGGCACGGTCCTGGCGTGCGACATCACCGATGACGTGAGCGTCGAGACCGCAGTGGCCGCCGCCATCTCCCGCCTGGGCGGCGTGGACCTGCTGATCAACAATGCCGGGGTCGGCGGGCCCGCGCCCGCCGAACTCGCGCCCGGCGCCGAGGTTCGCCGCCAGCTCGAGATCAACCTGCTCGGGGCCTGGCGTGTGACAGCTGCGTGCGTCGACGCGCTGGTGCAGTCGCGCGGGCGCGTCATCTTGTTGTGTTCCCGGATGGCGGTGATGCAGCTGCCGTTGGCGGCCGCCTACGGAGCGTCGAAGCGAGCCCTGGTGGCCTATGCGGACGCACTGCGTCTGGAAATCGGCTCTCACGTCGCCGTGACCTGCGTCTACCCGTCGGCAGTGCGCAGCCCGATTCACGATTCGACTGCGTCCGCTGGCTTGTCGCTGGAAGGAATGAGCAGCTACGAACCGCTGGAGGGTGTGGTCGACACGGTCGTGCGCGCGGCGCTGGGGCCGGTGCGCCGCGATATGACCACGACACGGCGGGGGGCGGTCGAGTTCTTCGTGTCGCGGCATCTGCCGTGGCTCACCGATCGCATCATCGCGCGGACCTTCGCTCGCCGCGCCCGCTCCGGTGCCTTTGACGGCGTCGAACTCGCGGCCGGTGTCGTACGACGTGGGAGGATCGGATGAACTCGTCTAGTGAGTTCGTGACCCTTGATTCGCCAAGGCCGCCCGGCGGCTCGTCGCGCGCGCGGATCGACGATCTGCTGGCCTATTCCACCGGCTCGATCGGCATGGGGATCTGGATCACGGTCCCCGGGCTCCTGCTGCTGTATTTCCTGACGCGCACCCTAGGGGTGTCCCCGCTGTTCGCGGGCCTGACGCTGCTGCTGCCCAAAGTCGCCGACGTCGTGATCCACCCGCTGTTCGGGTATCTTTCCGACCGGCAGGCGCGCCTCGTGGGACACCGGCGTGGAATGTTGCGCGGAGGCCTGCTGCTGGGGCTCGCCATGATCGCGATGTTCACTGTGCCACAGGGATTCTCGGGTCCGACGGCAGCGCTGTGGGTCGGGGGCTGGCTGGTCACCGGCAATCTGCTGTTCGCGGCATTCCAGGTACCGTATCTGACCACCCCGTCCGACCTGCGGATCGGATACCACGAGCGCACCCGAGTGTTCATGTTCCGAATGCTGATGCTCACCGTGGGCCTGCTGGGCGCGGGTATCGTGGCGCCAGCCCTGGTGTCCGCAGGCGGGCGGGCGGATTACACCCGCATGGCGCTGATCCTGGCAGGTGTGATGATCGCCGCCGGCGTGATAGGGCTGGCCGGCGTTCGGCGACTCACCACGCACTGCGGTCTCCGCCTCCCAGGCGCGGCCACGCACCCCGGCCTGGGCGACATCCGGGATACCTTGCGCGACAGGTCCTTCCGTGCACTGGTGCTGTCCTATCTGTGCACCGGAACGACGACGCACCTGTTCCTCGCGGCCGTGCCCTTCTATGCCGAATATGTCGTTCGCGACAGCAGCCTCACCGCGGTGTTCATGGCCGGGTTCCTGGGACCGGCGCTGCTCGCGGGCCCCGGATGGATGCGGCTGTCCCAGCGGATCGGGAAACAGCGGGGACTGCTGCTCGCACAGGGCATCTTCATCACCGGCTCGCTCGCGCTGCTGCCCGGTAGCGCAGCCGCACCGGCCGTGAGCGTGGCCGTGGTCGCGGTGCTCGGGATCGCCTTCGCCGGACTGCAATTGCTGGCGTTCGCCATGTTGCCGGATGCGGTGGCCGCCGCGGAATCACGGGGATCGGGGCGCGCCGGGGCATACACCGGTGTGTGGACCGCGACCGACGCATTCGGCTCCGCGTTGGGCCCGTATGTCTACTCCGCTGTTCTCGCGCTTGGCGGATTCGTCTCGGCGACGGAGGGACAAGCGGTCGCGCAGTCGGATTCCGCTCGCACCGCGATACTGCTGGGATTCACGGTTTTGCCGACGCTGCTCATGGCGGTGGCCCTGCAGTTCCAGCGTCGCTGCGCTGTCGACCAGGCCGCGACGACGTGACCGGGCCCGTCCTGTCCGGTGCGCATGTCCTCGCGCTCACCGGAGTGCTGTTCGGCGCCATCGCCCAGTCCGCGACCGGGATGGGTTTCTCGCTCGTCGCGGCGCCGTTGCTCGTCCTGTATCTCGGCCCGCGGGAGGGCATCGCCGCGGCGGTGGTCCTCGCGGCGCTATCCTCCATCGCACCGCTGTTCCGTGACGGCCGCCATGCCCGTCCGTCCGAAGTCGGCCGCCTGCTCGTGCCGATGTTGCTGGGCACTCCGGTGATCGCCCTGATGCTGCACGGGGTCGACACCCGCCTACTGTCGGTGATCGCCGGTTGCGGTGTCATCGTGTCGGTGACCATCCTTGCCCGCGGGGTGCGCTGGCAGTGGTTACGGCGTCCCGTGGGAGCGATGGTCACCGGCGGCGCCAGCGCTCTGCTCAACGTCGTGGGTGGGGTCGGGGGACCGCCGGTCGGTCTCTATGCCGCCAACGCCGGATGGAAGCCCCAGACGGCGCGCGCCAATCTGCACTGTGTCTTCCTCGTGCAGAACATCGTCACATCGCTGGTCCTCGGAGTCCGGTTCCCCGGTGTTCCTGAACTGCTCGCGCTGGCAGTCGGTACAGTCCTCGGGATGCTGCTCGCGCCCCGGATGCCCACCGTCTTGCTGAGGCAGATGGTCCTGGGGGTGTCGCTTCTCGGCGGCATCACCTTGGTCGGCCGCGTCGTGTGAGCCCTGACGCGAGGTGACCGAGACTGCTTCGGGCACAACCGAAACCGGAGTCGTGCTCTGGGCTGCAGGTTCTGTGGGGTCTTCTTTTGGCCAGGGTTCTCAGCAGCAGGCTGAACCTGTGAACCAGTAGCCGCAATAGCCGCGCACGGTTTGTTTTCGCGGCGTAGCGATTTGGTGTCGATGGACCACGTGTCGCTGACCGCGATGGGAGGGTACTTCGAGGTGTTCGGCGCCTGGGAGCCGCGCCGATCGTCGTAGCGCGAGTTCCGCGGCGAGCCGGCACATACGGTCGAGGCCGGCACCGACACCGACACCGCGGCTGCTTCGTCGCTGCGTTTGGCACGGGTCCCGGCCCCGATCGCGGATGAGGCCGCGCAGTTGGCGGCGATGAAGAAGGTCACCGATGCTGGGGGAGCGTGGGCTGCTAACGCCCGGAAGCTGAGCGCCTGACCGCTCTGTACGATGCCCGCCAGGCAGGGGTGCTGATGGAGAAGTTGCGTGGCGAAGGGCGGATGAACACGCCAATCCCGAACGTTCCAATTGGTGAACACAACGGCAAGTAATGGGTGAACACCCTCGGTTGAGATGAGAGACCGGGTTGGAGGGGTGTTCACCTATGGCGGGTCGTGCTGGGCCGCCTTCGGAGTGGATTGGTTGACCAGTTGGTGATCACACTTCGTGGAGGTCCTGGATCACACCGACCTGATGGGCTCCTTGGATTCTCGTCTCTCGTAGTTACACCTGGCTCAGGTATCTGCTCGGTCGGACGCGACGGAGTGGCTCGTTGAGTGCATCGGAAGCGACACTCTTCGGTCCTCATACGTGGAGGAACGGTGCTGGATCTGGCGTCGGCTGGTCCCGGAAGCGGGGATCGTCCGATGGTCCGACAATCAGGCGTCGTCGCAGGTGGCCAGCGCAATCTTGCGTCCATGCGCGGTGAGCGCCCTCGGCTCGACGCCGCACTCCTGTTTGTGTTCGTCGACGATCACCGATTGAGGCGGTCGAGCTCCGCCGCGAGGTAGGTTGATGCCGAGTTCAGAATATCGTTGGCGTGCTTGAATTCTCGATTCCCTGCTCGCAGTCGGCGGAGCCTCCCGGTCATCTCGCTGCTGACTCCAGCGCGCTTGCCTGCAATCGGCCTGGTCGAGGCGGACCGCGTTCAGCAGTGTCAGGGTCCGGTGCCGATGATGAACAGCCAGCCAATCCCCGTGGGATAGCGACCGCAACGATAGGTGGCCTTCCGGCGAATCGGGCTTCCGGAAGGCCACCTTGGGTTCAACGTGCAGGGTTGTAACCGGATGTCACTTAGCCGAGGCTGCTTGGTAGTTTGGTCGGCTCCGCGTGTGCCTCTGCGCCGTCGTCGATACGGGTGATGTCCTCGAGGCTGCGTCCTCGCGTGCGTTCGCCGAACACTCGGATCACAACTCCGGCTGCCAGGACGGTCGCCGCCATGTAGATCAAGACCGCGGTGAAGCCCAGCGCTCCGAGGAGTGCGGCAACGAGGAAGGAGGTACCGAAAACGGCCAGGCGCCCAGTGCCGTTCGCAACGCCCGTGCCGAGGGCGCGGAGGCTCGTAGGAAAGATCTCGGGCATATAGGTGTACCAACACGGCGTACTCATCTGCAGCAACATCGTAATCAGGGTGCCGCTGGCCACCAGCACGAGGACGTTGTCGGTGAAGCCGAAGATCAACATGAGCACAGGAACCACCGAGTAGATCACGAGGATGGCGGCTCGGCGCTCCACGCGATCGATGAACAGCAGGGCGAGGAGAGCCCCGGGAACGGCGGCGAGGGACATCCACGACGTGTAAGCCAGGCTTTGTTGGGCGCTGAATCCGCTCTCGGTGAGCAGTGTGGGAACCCAAGAATTGAAGCCGTAGAAGCCCGAGAGCGCGAGAGCCATACCGAGGCTGACAACCACGGTCCTCTTCAAGTAGCCGCCGCGGACCAGGTCGGATGGATGACCTTGCGCCACAACGGGCTGGGGCTCGAGGGGAGGCAGCTCCCCGCGAGTCGCCTCGCGTGCCTCGGCCTCGATCTGGGCGACGATTGCCTCGGCTCGGTCTTCATGCCCATTCTCCTGCAGCCAGCGAACAGACTCCGGCAGCCAGCGCAAGGCGACCGGGATCAGGATCACGCCGACTCCGCCCAGGACGAACACCCAGCGCCATGCCGAAGGCGCCGTCGGTACAACTGTCCGCGCGAACCACGCCATCAGCGGGATGCCGACGAGACTGAAAGCAACGATCCACGTTTGTGCGCGTCCCCGGTGCAGCCGTGGGAACATCTCCGATACGTAAGTGAGAATCACCACGGTGGTTGCCTGGAGGCCGAATCCTGTCAGCACTCGGTACAGGGCCAGGTCTGTCACGCCCACAGCGAAGGCCGACAGCAACGAGAATGCCGAGAAGAAGACGATTCCGGCGATGACGATACGCTTTCGGCCATAGCGATCTGCGAGTCGTCCTCCCACAATGGAGCCGGCGAACATGCCGAGGAACGATGCCGCGGTAATCGTGCCGACGTCGCCCACCGAGAGGTCCCAGTCGGCTCGAATCCCTGGTGCGGCGTATGCGAAGGTGTTCAGATCGGCCATGTCGACCACCAACAGAGCCGCCAGGACCGCGAGCCAGCGTTTGTGAGACCGCGTGATTACCGGAATGCGGTTGAGTCGATCATTTAGCTGGACGGGGTCGTCCGCCGCGCGAGTAGGTTCCATCGATTTCCTCCAGTTATGTTGCTGAGTGGGCATTTTCGTCGATGTGTGTGGCGTACCAACTCGCCTACTGGACTGTTCGACTGTGATGCCCGGTCAGTGACACCGTCGCGTCCACGCACGACGGTGCCACTGACCGCAGAGGCGTCAGTGTCTTGTGGGTAGGTCCAGGAATGCTGACGGTTGACAGTCGCCTACCTGCAGTGCTGTTCGGGACTTCCCGAGTCGCGTGCTGCTTAATGGAACAGTGTGCCGAACCCGTTGTGGGTGACGCCCATCACAGCGCAGTTGCGTCATGCTTGTCAAGCCGTGGTTCGTCGACGCCTCCTTGCCTATTGACCGCTTGGGCGACTCGCAGTCACACTGTTGTGCGGCACGCCGTTCCACTAGAAGGAACGGCGTATGTGTCAAGAGATGCAATGAGGCACGGTGAGGAGTTTCCTATGGTGGAGTGCGTACACCCTGGCCGAAGCGCTGAGGTAGTACTTGCGACGGAGTCGTCAGGTCTCTGCCTCGAGCAGGTCCCCGCCGACGTAGTAGACGCCGCGGTCGATTTCATTCTCGACACGCTGGCGGTCACCTTCGGCGGCGGATCCGAAGACGTTGTGCGACTGGCGGCCCGAGTTGCGGACGATCGAGGTGCCTGCGTTCGGGTGACCGACAGTAGTGGTGCAGGCTCCCGTTCCGCCGCATTGATCAACGGAACAGCGGCTCATGTGCTCGACTTCGACGATTGGTTGCCTGCGGCGGGAATCCATCCCTCGGCGCCGCTGTTGCCCGCCGTGTTGGCGCAGGCGCAGGCGCAGGGTGCCAGGGGTTCGGCAGAAATCGGTACGTCCCGCTTGCTCGCCGCGTACATCTCCGGATTTGAGGCGCAAGCTCGCATCGGCGCCGCACTTGCGCCGGAGCATTATGCTATGGGGTTCCATCCCACCGCCACGGTGGGAATATTCGGGGCAGCGACCGGCGCGGGGTATCTGCTCGGGCTGGGGCCTGCAGTCCTCCAGCATGCATGGGGTTTCGCAGCCACCCAGGCGGCAGGCCTCCGCATGATGTTCGGCACGATGGGCAAAGCGCTGCACGTGGGACGAGCGTCTGAGGCAGGAGTGTTCGCGGCACAGCTGGCCGCAGCAGGGGCAACGGCTCCGAGTGGGGCCATCTTTGGCCTCAAGGGATTTGCCGCTACTCACGGTCACACCGGCGATGTAGGGCCACTAACCGTTCCCTTTGCGGAGCGGTGGTACCTGCGCGAGGCACTGGTCAAGCGGCACGCTGCATGTTTCGGTACACACGCAGCAGTCAACGCGCTGCTGCTCCTGCGCAACGAGATCGAGCTCGATCTCGTGCGCGAGATCGAGTTGACGGTGCCGGAGCTGATGCGGACCGTTTGTGCAATTCAGTCGCCCGCTACACCGTTGGAGGGAAAGTTCAGCCTCGCCTTCGTCGCTGCCCTGGCCCTGGTGCGAGGCTCATGCCAGGTCGCGGACTTCACCGAAGAGGCGATCCATGACGAATCCCTGAGGTCGGTGGCCGAACGTGTCCGGGTCAGTTTCGACCCGTCCATGAAAACCCAGGAAACCCATGTCCGAGTCGTACTGGATGGACAGAAGACTCTCGAAGGCTCGTCTGACTCATCCGTGCCTGTCACACCTCAGGAACGGCACGGGATAGTGCGCGAGAAGTTCCGCGCCCTGGTCGGACCCGTCCTCGGACTTGACCGTTGTTCCGCACTGCTGGCGGCGGTGGAAAACCTGCCCGCCGGCGGGAGCGTTTCAGAACTGACCACTTTGCTCCACCCGGGCTGATTGACCGCGCCGTTCGCCGCACAGGCCCCGTTCATCCCTTGCACCTCGACACGCCCTCAATTGGCAAAACCCAACAATCAAGGAGTTCGACATGGACATTTCATTCAAGGACCGCACCGTTGTCATCACCGGTGCTGCCGGGGGGTTCGGAGCTGCCACCGCCCGAATGTTCGCGGCTGCCGGAGCGAATGTCGTGGTCTCCGACATTGACGGTGTCCGAGCCAAAGACCTGGCGAGTCAGCTGCCGTCTGCCGTGGCCGTCACGACCGACGTCACGGACCCCGATGCGATGAGTGAGCTCATCGCTGCAGCCGAAGGCCGATATGGCGCTGTGCATGTGATGGTCAACAACGCCGGTCTACCGCACCGAAGTACCTCCCTGGTGGACATGGCTGTCGAGGACGTCGACTTCCAACACGTGATCAATTTGCGCAGCGTGTTCCTCGGCTGCAAGTACGCCATTCCCGCACTGGCCAGGGCGGGTGGCGGTGTCATCATCAACACTGCCTCGATCGCGGGCAAGCGGCCCCGTCCAGGAATGGTCATGTACAACGCGACCAAGGGTGCGGTCATCACGCTGACCCGCGGCCTGGCGGCAGAAGTTGGCCCGAACATCCGGGTGAACGCAGTGAATCCGGTTGTGTCTCAGACCGGTTTCATCAAGAACGCCCTCGGGGTCGACGAGTTGAACGACGAGGCGCGTGTCGGCATGACGGCGAACATTCCGATGGGTCGCATCGCTACTCCAGAGGATGTCGCTTCGGCAATCGTGTTCCTCGCCTCCGATCAGGCCTCGTTCCTCACCGGTGTGTGTCTCGACGTAGATGGTGGCCGGTCCATCCAGTGATCACTCCGCGGTCAGTCGGCGAGTGCATTGCCGATTGACCGCGCGGTCTCACTGACCCACCTGCCCCATTCCGGCACTCTGGCCGGCTCGAAACGGATGTCGGGCATGCTGATGGAAACGGCGGCAACAGGCCGACCGGAAGCGCCGGGTACAGCTGCACCGACTGCACACACATGGGCGCGGTTCTCGGAAATATTGACCGCATATCCGCGTTCGCGTGCTTCGAGGATCTGGTGGAGCAACTGCTGCGGGTCGACGATGCTGTTGGGCATTGTCTTCTCGAGCGGTCGCTCCAAGATGGCGTGGATCTCGTCATCCGGCAACATAGCCAACCAGGCTTTTCCACTGGCTGTGGTGTGAAGGGGGGAGCCAGCCCCGATGGGGTTGAACGTCCGGACCGGATGAACCGAATCCACTCGCTCGATGAGCACGATCCGTGAGTCGCCGTCGGTGACGGAAAAATGGATGGTCTCGCCCGTGCGCTCGGCGAGTGCGGTCAGGCGTGGCATTGCCGCATCCCGCAGGCTGCGTGATGGGGCGCTGCGGCGACCGAGTGCGAGCAAGCGGGAGCTCAGTTGCCAGCGGGTGACCGGGTCGTTCGAGGTTTCTGCCCATCCCTCTTGTTGCAGTGTGCGGAGCAGGCGTTGCACCGTCGACTTCGGTAACGCGAGCTGTCGTGACAGTTCACCCACGCCGATCGGTTGGTCCTGACTCGCAATCGATTCGACGATGCGAAGTCCGCGGATCAACGTCTGTGTCCCGGACGGAGAACCAGCAATGTCGTCTGGCTGGCTCAGGGGCGGGTCGGCCTGGGTTCCAGCACTGCTCATGTCAGCCCTACTTTCAGCTTCGGTTCCATGATGAACCGGCCCCTCCATAGGGACAGTGGTTCATTCTATGGCACAGATGGGGCACTGGCCAGAGTTCGCAGTATCCCTGGTTCTCGAATGTCGCAGCGTGGCTCCGTGCTTGACATTTATGTGAGGGGGACTACACACTGGCCGTGCCGCTATGAAGAACGGCATGCCATCTATTGATCCACTGGAGCTCTCTATGGAAGCAGATGTGACGCGTTGGCCCCTGATTCCGAGGGGGACGTACTTCGAAGGTCATGAGGTTGGTCGGGTGTTCGAGCATCACTGGGGCCGCACTCTCCACACCAGCGACAACGTTTCCTTCAGTACTCAGACGCTGGCCTTCAATCCTGTGCACTTCAACCGCGAGGCGGCTCGAGCCGCCGGCCATCGTGACGAAGTGATCAATCCTCTACTGTTGTTCTCGATGGTCTTCGGCCTCAGCGTCGAAGATCTGAGCGAGGTTGGTGGCCCCTTTCTCGGTGCCTCCGACATCCAGTACCTGCGCGATGTCTACCCGGGCGAGACTGTGTACGCCACGAGCACTGTCCTGGATGCGCGCTTGTCGGATTCTCGCCCCGACACCGGCATCGTCACCTGGCATACGGCGGGGACCGACAGTGCCGGCCTGCCTGTGATCACGTTCAACCGCACCAATCTGGTTCGCTGCCAACCTGATTCGGGTGATCTTCGGGAGGTTCCCGATGGCTACGCAGAAGATTTCGGAGTCGGGGATCGGTTCCGTCATGCCCGCACGCGCACGATCACCGACCTCGATCTCAACGGTCTGACGCTTCTCGTCATGAACACTGCACCGGGACACTTCAGCGAGCAGGAAATGGCGAACACCCCGTTCGGGGAGCGCATCAACTTCGGTGGGCTGACCCTTTCACTGACCGTCGGCCTGGCCACACAGGACACAACGGGACAGGCGGTGCGTGAACTCGGCCTCGACGACATACGGTTCCCGGCACCGGTACGACACGGCGACACCATCGGGGCCGCGACCGAGGTTCTTGCCGTCGAGCCCGCCGACGGTGGCGACGCAGTTGTGACGTTTCGGCACGTCGGTGTCAACCAGCGTGGCGAGATCGTCTGTCAGGCCACCCGCCGGGTTCAGATCCGCAGCCGGGCCGCACTCGCTTCCGCGACCACTTCCTCCCATCTCATCTCGACAGAAAGCTGATCACTGTGCTGCAGAATCGCCCCCTCCGCCCGCGTCGTTCCTGCATGGCCGTCCCCGGCAGCAGCGACAAGATGATCAAGAAGGCCCAGGGCTTGGCCGCCGATCAGATCTTCCTCGACCTCGAGGACTCGGTCGCCCCCATTGCCAAGCCTGCCGCCCGTGCGACCATCGTCGAGGCACTCAATCACGGAGACTGGACCGGCAAAACCCGTGTGGTGCGCGTCAATGACGCGGATACCGAATGGGCCCACAACGATGTCCTCGACATCGTCCGTGGCGCCGGAGCCAACCTGGACTGCATCATGCTGCCCAAGGTCGAGACGGTCTCTCACGTCCACTGGCTCGATGTTCTCCTCACCCAGCTCGAACGCGAGCTGGGTCTACCGGAAGGCGGCATCGGTATCGAGGCACAGATCGAGGGCCCCGCCGGCCTGAGCGAGATCGAAGCCATCGCAACCGCCACCGCACGCACCGAAACTCTGATCTTCGGTCCCGGTGACTTCATGGCCGCCATGAAGATGCCCGCCCTGACTATCGGTGCTCCGGGTTCGTCCGGATTCGACCCGTTCGACACCGTCCTGATGACGATCGCCATGACCGCACGTAAGCACGGGCTGCAAGCTATCGATGGCCCCTATGCGCTGATCCGCGATGCCGCAGGCTATCGGGCCGCCTCGGAACGGGCCGCCGCATACGGCTACGACGGCAAGTGGGTGCTCCATCCGGATCAGCTCGCCACGGCCAACGAGGTGTTCGCGCCGACCCAGGAGGATTACAACAAGGCCGAACTGATCCTCGAGGCCTACGCCTACTACACCTCGGAAGCTGGCGGCGGCCGCGGCGCGGTGATGCTCGGCGACGAGATGATCGACGAAGCGAGCCGCAAGTTGGCGGTGCCCACCGCCGAACGCGGTCGGATTCTCGGTATGCAGCGGACTACCCGCTTCGAACCGGGAGCTTGAGCTGGCCATGAAGCGCAACCTGTACGACACCGACCATCAGGTTTTCCGAGAGACTGTGCAGGAGTATGTCACTCGCGAGGTGGCGCCCCACCGAGAACGCTGGGAGCACGCGGGCCTGGTGGACCGGTCGGCGTGGTCGATGGCCGGGTCGCTGGGACTGCTCGGTATCGGTGCTCCCACCGCTCACGGCGGCGGTGGCGTGGCTGACTTCCGGTACCGAATGGTGATCATCGAAGAGCTCTGTGCAGCCGACTCAGCCTCTTTCAATGCCGGACTGTCCGTACAGGACGATCTCGTCCTGCCGTACCTGATCGATCTTGGGACTACCGACCAACAGTCGCGGTGGATATCGGCGATGTGCGCTGGAACTGCGATCGGAGCACTCGCCTTGACCGAGCCTGGTGCCGGAAGCGACCTTCAGGGGGTGCGCACCACAGCCCGAAGAACCGCCGGCGGCTGGATTCTGGATGGGCAGAAGACGTTCATCACCAACGGAATCCTCGCCGACGTGGTCGTGGTGTTCGCACGCACCGATTCCGATGTAGGGGCAAAGGGTTTCACTCTGTTCCTCGTCGATGCAAAATCGCCGGGGTTCCGTCGGGGCCGCAAGCTCGAGAAATTGGGTCTGCGCGGCAACGACACCGCCGAACTGTTCTTCGACGGAATAGTGCTGACCGACGCCGACGTCCTCGGAACCGTCGGGGGAGGATTCGGCCACATCATGGAGAGGCTGCCCCGAGAGCGGTTGTCCATCGCCGCCACCTCTCTCTCGAGCGCCCAGGCGGTGTTCGACTGGACGAAGGCCTACGCCCGCGATCGCAAGGCGTTCGGCCAACGGGTCGACGGTTTCCAGAACACCCGCTTCGTCCTCGCTGAGATAGGCACCGAACTGGATGTGGCGTGGACCTACTTGGATCGACTGATCGTGCTTCTCAACGAGGACACACTTTCCGCTGTCGATGCGGCGAAGGCCAAGTGGTGGCTATCTGATCTGCAACAGCGCGTCGTCGACCGGTGCCTGCAATTGCACGGCGGCTACGGCTACATGCTGGAGTATCCCGTTGCTCGTGCCTATGCAGACGCACGTATCCAGCCCATATACGGCGGTACGAACGAGATCATGAAGGAAATCATCGGTCGCGAACTTGTCCGCTGACACCAGACGCGAGCAGGGAACACCCGAAACAGAGAGATCACAGACATGACGATCAGGTTTGATCACTGGATCAACGGCAAGAGCTCGCCCAGCCGTGGTAGCGACCGTTTGACCACCCACAGCCCAGCCGATGCCAGCCCGGCCGCGGATATCGCGCTGGGCACGGCCGAGGACGTCGAGGACGCCGTCAAAGCGGCGTCCGCCGCGGCCGATGGCTGGCGCCGGCAGAAGCCGATCGAACGCGGCCGCGTGCTGATGCGCCTGGCGGCGACAATCCAGTCCAACGCCGAAGAACTCGCCGCACTCGAGAGTGCCGAGACTGGTAAACCCGAGTGGCACGCGCCCTTGGAGATTGCCGGTGCAGCAGGCTATTTCGAGTTCTACGGCGGGCTGGTGAATTCGCTGCACGGAGAGACGATCGATCTCGGCCCGGGGCATCACTGCTTCACCCGCCGCGAGCCGTTCGGCGTCGTGGGAGTCATTACGCCATGGAACGCGCCGCTCAACCAGGCTGCTCGCGCTGTCGCCCCGGCGCTCGCCGCAGGCAACGTGGTCGTTCTGAAACCCTCAGAGTTCACCTCCAGCACTTCTGTGAGGCTGGCCGAACTTGCGACCGAAGCGGGCATTCCGGATGGAGTCCTCAACGTGGTCACCGGCGATGCCGTCGCTGGCCGAGCGCTCGTGGAGCACTCGCAAGTCCGGAAGCTCGTGTTCACAGGCTCGGTGCGCGCAGGCCGCGACATCGGTCACGTCGCTGCAGACCGCATCATCCCGCTCACGCTCGAACTCGGTGGCAAATCTGCGAACATCGTCTTCAGGGACGCAGACCTGGACCGCGCAGTGAAGGGAGCACTGAACGCATTCTCTCTCAACACCGGCCAGGTGTGTTCGGCCGGCACGCGACTACTGGTTGAACGCGCCGTTCACGACCAGTTTGTCGACAGGCTCGTCGACGCATGCAGATCCCTGACCTCGAGTGGCCGGCTCGGACCGCTGACCACCGCTGCCCAGTACGACAAAGTTCTGGAGTACTTCAAGGTCGCCCACGACGATGGCGCGACGGCAGCACTTGGCGGCGAGCCCTTTTCCGACGACCGCAGGGGCGCTGGATTTTTCGTCCCACCCACCATCTACACCGGTGTCGACAATTCCATGCGGATCGCTCGCGAAGAGGTTTTCGGTCCCGTGCTTGCGGTAATCCCGTTCGACACCGAGGACGAGGCTGTTCAGATCGCGAACGACAGCGATTACGGCCTCGCCAGCGGAGTGTGGACGTCGGATATCTCTCGTGCGCTGCGGATGGCGGACCGACTCGAGGCCGGCCAGGTGTACGTGAACACCTGGCTCGCTGCAGCCATCGAAACTCCATTCGGTGGCTACAAGCAAAGCGGATACGGCCGCGAAAAGGGCGCCGAAGCGCTGCACCACTACACCCAGGTTAAGTGCGTGACGGTGGAACTGTGACGAACCTGCCGCTGTAGGACGCCCTGGATGAGGGGACTGAGGTTTCAAATACGAGCAATTGGTCTCGAAGGCGACCTTGCACACTGCACCCCTTTGTGCGCCCATCCACTGCGAATTGGACGCATTCGTGGACGAGCAGCCGCTCGATCCGCCAGACCCCATCCCTCCCGCTACTGAAACAGGTGATCACATTGACCGGACCGCTCGACGGTGTACGCGTCGTCGATCTGACACACGCGCTGGCCGGACCGTACTGCACCATGTTGCTTGCCGATTTGGGCGCTGACGTGGTGAAGGTGGAGCCGCCAACTGGAGACCTCTCGCGCCGTGCTGGCCCCTACCCCTCGGACGACCGCACCCGTTCATTCGGCGGCTACTTCCAGAGCGTGAATCGCGGCAAGCGCAGTGTGGTGTTGGATCTCAAGTCGCCCGAAGGTGCTGCGACACTTCGCGCTCTCGCCGCCGACGCCGATGTGCTTGTGGAGAACTTCACCCCCGGCGTAATGGAACGACTTGGTCTGTCCTACGAGTCGTTGTCGGCGGAGAATCCCCGGCTGGTCTACGCCGCCCTCCGTGGCTTCGGCGATCCACGCTCCGGCGACAGCCCCTACCAGTCCTGGCCGGCCTTCGACGTCGTAATCCAGGCGATGGCTGGGATCATGGGGATCACCGGCACCGAGGACGGCACCCCTATCAAGGTGGGGCCAGGGGTCGCCGACATTTTCCCCGGAACGATGCTGGCGCTCGGCATCACCTCGGCGCTCTACGAAGCACGGGGCAGCGGCGAGGGCCAGTTCGTCGATGTGGCGATGTACGACGCGGTGCTTTCGCTGTGTGAGCGCATCGTCTACCAACATTCCTACACCGACACTGTTCCCCGGGCCGAGGGGAACAAACACCCACTGCTCAGCCCGTTCGACATCGTGCCGGCAACCGACGGGTGGATCGCGATCGCAGCGCCGAACGACAATCGATGGCGCCGGCTGTGTGAACTCATCGACCGCCCCGACCTCGCGGTCGATCCTGGCTTCGCCACCAATGACCTCAGAGTTTCGAGACGCGATGCGGTCTACGATGCGCTATCCGCGTGGACGCGGTGTCGATCGAAGGACGAGATTCTCGCGCAGCTTGGCGGGCAAGTCCCGGTGGGCGCGGTGCGAGATGCCGCCGAGATCATGGCGGATCCTCATGTGGCAGCCCGCAACATGTCCATCACACTCGAACATCCAGGCAGTTCAAAGTCGTTCGTCGTGGCTGGACAGCCATTGAAATTTTCTCGCACACCGGCCGATCCCCAGAACCGGGCTCCTTTGCTCGACGAACACGGCGCCGAGGTTCGCGCCGGATTCGAGACCGCAGGGGGCCCGTTCGGCGATGCTCACCACCGAGAGCAGCCGGCCGTCTGATCATCGCCCATTCCTGATCTTGTGCGACCCTTGAGAGCGGCGCCGACATGCCTGATGTCGGCGCCGCTCTCAAGGTCACTGGCCGACAGTCTTCACGGACGTCCAACGGCGGAGTGGTATGCGTGGTTGAACGACCTTCGCGAATGAGCTCGCCGCTTGTGCCAGCGAAGGCAGACAGACTTGGTCGACAACCAGACCCTCCGGGTTGCCCAGATGTATGACGTCGTTGCTTGGCGACCGCCGTACAAATGTCCACTGCGCCGCCGCGAAGGACGGACAAGCGTTGAGATCGGCTCGCTACTGCTGCTCTCGATCGATCCGCCGCCCGCTGTGATCCAGATCCGCCGCTGGAGTTGGCACGCAGGAGAATCTGATTTCCTGCGGAGTCGAGCAGGATCCGAGCGCTCTGTCCAGCAGGTTGCCGAGTGGGCGCGTTGGACAATGCCCGAGATCCGAAGTCTGCGGTACGCGCGCAGCGATCCATCCAAGGATGCCTTCGTTGCGCACCCGCGCCCGTTGCTCTCTGGCCACGAGCGAGATTGTGAGCGGACTCTTCTGACTGCTGTGGCCACGCACCGCCCAGGTACAACACGCGCAACTGCATGAGGGCAAATACAGGCCGTTGACATCGAATGGTGAATCTGGAGGCAACCGACCCAACGACCGAAGTGGCAACGAGGTGAGCCGAGAGTATTGTGCCAGACTGCTCCCAGCCTTTCAGGCGAAGCAGGAGACCTCCGAAGCGGCGACCTACAGTCAGCAGGTCGCCGCTTCGGCTGAGGTCTCGGCGTGCGTTCACGACCTCCCGAGAAGATTGTCGGAGATCAGTTTGAGTTGGATCTCGGATGTGCCCTCGAAGATCTTGGTCAGTCGAGCATCTCGCCAGTATCGTTCCGCCGCATACTCACTCGTATAACCGGCTCCGCCGTGGATCTGCAGTCCCTGGCTCGTGACCCACTCGGACATCTCGCTGGCTGAGTACTTCACCATCGACGCTTCGAGATCGCACCTGCCACCCTCATCGATCATCGTGCACACGTGGTGCATCATCTGGCGCTCGGTTTCCACGCGAGTGGCCATCTCGGCGATCTTGAATCGGATGGCCTGCAGTTCACTGATGGGTTGCCCGAACTGGCGTCGCTGCGTTGCGTACACGATCGCGTCTTCGAGTGCGCCCCGGGCCAGTCCGATACTCCGCGCTGCGGTGTGCGCCCGCGCGGTCTCGAGCTTGTTCATCGCGGCATAGAAGCCCTCGCCTTCCTCTCCGATGAGAGTGGATCGCGGCAAGCGGAAGGAGTCGAATGACAGCTCCCAGGTCTTCCAGCCCCGATACCCGATCTTTCGAAGTGGTGTGCCGCTGATGCCGTCGGGAAAACTTCCCCGCGCCTTGTCGATCAAGAACACGCTGATACCACGGTGCCTTCGACGGGGATCGGGATCTGTGGACGTACGTGCGAAGAGCATGATGAAGTCCGCCTGATCGGCGAAGGTACACCACATCTTGCTGCCGTTGATCACCCATTCGTCGCCGTCCAATGTTGCGCGGCAACTGATATTCGCGACGTCTGAGCCGGCCTCGGACTCGGACAGTGCAAACGCTCCGAGGTAGTCGCCGCGAGCCATGCGGGGGAGCAGCTCGCGCTGCTGCGACTCGGTGAACCCAGGCAGCAGTCCGTTGCCGCGTGCCATGAGACTTGCAACGCTCATCCATGCACGCGAGAGCTCTTCGGCAATCATGCAGTACTCGAAGGTGCCGAGTCCCAGGCCGCCGTGCTCCTCGGGGATCAAGATGCCGAAGAAGCCGACGTCGGCCATTTTCTGACGGAGCTCGTCCGGAATCAGTCCGTTCACCGGGTCCAGTTCGTTGGCGACTGGAAGTACTTCGTCCATAGCGAATTCGCGAGCCAGCTTTTGCAACTCGCGCCGTTCCGGGGTCATCACAATGCAGAGGCCTCCTTGAGGATCGGCTCGATGTACTCTTTGAAGCGCACCGGATCTTCGGACATCGGGAAGTGGCCCATACCCGTCATTTCGACGAATGTGCAGCCCTCCACTTGTTCGGCGAGTTCCCGTCCCGCTGTCGGCGGCGCGGACCAGTCGTACTCGCCGCTGAGCACCCACATTCCCACCTTGTTGGTATCGATGCTGGCTGCGGTGTCAGTGAGGTCGTGCTCGATCAGGTAGTACTCCAGGTCTCCCTTGAACACCGGCGGAGCGCCTTGGCTGTAGACCCAAACAGTCTCGCGCACAGAATGTTCCGGGCTGGATGGTGAACAGAGCGTCTGCATCAGGGCGGGCTTGGTGTCATTGCTGATGCGGGGGTGGTACAGCCACGGCAGGATCCTCTCCATGCCATGGGAATGCAGCGCAGCCTCGATGCCGATCACCGCCCGGTAGCGTTCGGGATGGGTGATCGCAAGATCAGCTGCGAGATGGCCGCCCATTGAACAGCCCATGTAGACAGGGCGGTCCAGCTCCAGTGCGTCGTTGAGCGCTGCGTGGAACTCGAACAGGAAGTCCTTTGTCAGCGAGTACTCGGTCTCCCACCACCGCTCCGACTCAGGCGGGAGGGACTTGCCGTGATAGGGGATGTCGGGAGCGATCAACCGATAGTGCGACGTGAAGTCAGGATCCTCGAGCAGATGCCGCCACTGCCGACCGTCGCAGCCAGCGGTGTGCTGGAGCACGACAGGGATGCCGGAGCCCGCTTCCTCGAAGTAGGTGCGATAGTCGACGCCCTGGACCGTAAGTGTCACATAGCGGCCGATGGCGGCCGAGAGTCGAGTTGTCATGCCGCGACCTCCTGTCGGACGACTGCTCGGAACACCTCGAGGGACCGGCGGATGGCCGGATAGTGCGCCATGATCTGTTCCATATCTCCCTCGATCTTGAAGCCGTGATACAGCATCGCGGCGTAGTAGTCCTGGTAGAAGGCCGCAGGTCGGGGCGCGAGCAACTCTGCCCAGTGCTCGGCCGTGCCTGAGAGTTGGAAGCTCCAAGTATCGAATGGGGTAGCGCCGGGATCCACCAGGGATACGGCGCCATCCGTCATATGAATCAGGAGGCTTCGGTCGTCCTCGGTGATACGGAACGTCGTGGACCAGTACCGAGCCTGGAGTCGGAACTCGGGATCCTCGTTCAACGCCCGTCGTAAGTAGGACGGATCAGTGTTTAACAGAGACTGCATTGGCGCTCCTTGGTGTGCTGCAGAATGAAACGGTATACCAACTAGTGGTTCGCGAAAGTGTGCTCCGCATCACTGCTGCGTGTCAAGGTCTGGTCATTGAAGGCGCTACTCGGCAGTTCTTGCAGGTAGGGGTGAAGCCATGCGGATCTATCGACGTTTGATCGGCCTTCTTGTCGAGGTCAGGGTGGAACCAGGTAGGGCTAGGGTGGAATAGGAGACCGCCTGATGGCACCATTTGTCTCGAGTGACCGGAATCGACGCGCAGGCGACGCCGAGCGGGTGGCGGCGGGGACCCGTCAGCAACTACCGAACTGGCCTCCCGCGCGGATCCCCCTCCTCTTCGACCGGGTATCGATTCAACGCGCGCGGATCGAAGATTCGTTCAGAGTGTGTCGTGCTGTGAAGTCTCGCGCGAAGGGGTGGTTCATGCGCCGATTCCGGCGCCCAGGCCGAGCGCCTGACCTCTTTGTCGACGCGACGTGGCCGGTGAACCTATCTGTGCGGCGGCATGGTGCATCGAGGATCGATCAGCCCACTCGGCGCGCGTTGTCGTCGGATGAACAGGTCGGGAACATATTTCGCGACAGTCGCCGAGACTCGGATGCGGGAATTCAACTGGTTGACAATGTATTCCAATCGCCGAAGGATCGCGATCCACCAACATCACTGCGATGCGTTCGAGCATCGGCTCGTGCCACGGAATCGAGTCAGTCGCCGCGAAGTAGTAGTTGCGCTCGTGCTGATTCGGCACGTCTTCATGACTAATGACCGCGGCGGACTAAATGACAATTCGCATCGGCGAACCAGGCTGCGATCTGTGCTCGGGAAGTCGACTCCAGCTCGGCCAAGTCTCACCTTTCTGTCATCGGATTGCTGCGAGAGGGGGATGCTGGTTGCGATTGCATTGTTGGGCAGGGCCTTCCGCGGTCAGCTAGGCGGTCTGTAGGTCGTGTTTTGCTCAGGTGCGCCGGTGTGTGCTCGGCGGGGTCTTCTAGTGCGACCGCTCACCGAGGGCGAAGACGATCGCACCGTCCAGATCCAATGATCCGCCCTCGTGGTAGGCGGTCTCGAATGCTCGCTCGCCGAGTTTCCGACGGACGTTCCGCTCGGATTGTTCGCCGTAGACAAGAACATTGGGGAACAGTACCGATGCTCTGTCCACGGACAGGTACAGTGCGTCGGCGGCTCCCATCAAAACGGCTGCGCGTCCCGGTTCGCGATCGCCGGCTACCCATGCCAGCGCCTGTAGAATCGCCGAGGCCATGAGGGGATCGTCTAACAGACGGGCCAGCCGGAGCCCCTGCTTAAGGTGGTGTGCCGCACTGTCGCGGTCACCCTCGATCCACACGACGATTCCCATGGACCACAGCGCATACGACCGATGCATGGATTCGCCATGAGATTCCGCGATGGACAGCGCCTGCTCGTAGTTGACGCGAGCCCGAGATGTTTGTCCACTCGATTGGTAGGTCCATCCGAGTATCACCAACATCTCGACCCATTCCGAGAGCGCGTGATTCTTCCCGAATATGTCAACGGCATCTTCCAGGCAGGTCCGTGCGCGGTCGAGATCACCGCCGGCGAGCGCGGCCCACCCGTCGGCGGCCGCGACGAAGGCGTGGACCATCGGATCGGGCTTTCCCGTATCGAGAATCCGTCCTTCCTCGACCAGGTCGGTTGCCGCGGCGAGGTCACTCTGAAACACGGCCAATCCGCATGCCACGTAAACCGCCCTGGCTAGTTCCGTGGGTGTCGACCCGGACTGGGGCAGTGCGCGGTCAATCCAGCGCCGGCCCTCGCTGAGCAGGCCCTGGGTAACCCAGAAATAGGCCAGGCCGGCCGCGATCCGGAGTGCGCTCCCACTCTCCTCGGGCAGGCCGAACTCGAGCGCCTCGCGCAGATTCGGCAGCTCTCGTTCGAGGCGCAGCGCCCAATCCAGCTGACGAGGACTGAACCACTCGGCGTCGGCAGCCAGCGCCAACCGCTCGTACCAGTCCCGGTGCCGTCGGCGCAGATCCTGGTACCGGTCGGTGTGCTCGATCGTCGCCCGACCGTAGTCCCGCAGGGTCTCGAGCATCCGGAAGCGGACTGCGCCGTTCGATTCCTCTCGGATCAGAATCGACTTGTCCACCAGCGCGGTCACCGTGTCGAGAACGTCCACCTCGTCGCCGCAGACGTACTCTGCAGCGTCGAGGTCGACGCCGCCGGTGAACACCGACAGCTGGCCCCACAGCTGTTGTTCGGCGGGCGTGCACAGCTCGTAACTCCAGGCGACGCTCCACCGCAGCGTCTGCTGCCGGGTCGGGGCACCCCGGCTGCCGCGGGTCAGCAGGGCGTACCGGTCGGATAGGCGCTGCAGAATCTGCTCGGGCGACAGCGCACGGATCCGTGCCGCCGCCAGCTCGATGGCCAGCGGTAGCCCGTCCAGGCGGACGCAGATCCGGGCGACTGTGTCCCTGTTGCCGTCGGTGAGCTCGAAACCCGGCACGGCGGCCGCGGCGCGCTCTGCGAACAGCGTCACCGCGTCGAAGCGGGACACGTCGTGCTGCGAGGGCGCCCGGTCGGGTGAAGGAACCGTCAGTGGGGGAACCCGGAGCACCGATTCGCCGCCGACACCGAGAGGTTCTCGGCTGGTGGCGAGGATGCGCAGCGCCGGGCACCTCGGCAGCAGCGTGCGGGCCAGGTCCGCCACAGCCTCGACCAGTTGCTCGCAGTTGTCGAGCACCAGCAATATCATTCGCGGGGCCAGGGTGTCGGCGAGAACCTCGCACAAGGCTCTGGTCGACCGGTCGCGCACCCCCACGACGGCAGCGACCCGCTCGATCACCAGCGCCGGATCGCGAAGCTCGTCGAGTTCGACCAGCCACACCCCGTCAGAGAAGTTTCGCTGCACCGTCGCGGCCGCACGCAGCGCGAGCCGAGTCTTGCCGACCCCGCCGACGCCGGACAGAGTGACCAGACGCGCCGCCGACAAGGCATCCTGCACTTGGGACAGTTCGGCCTCGCGACCGACGAAGCTCGTCAGGTCCGCTGGAAGGTTCCCTCGGATCGCCGGAGACCTCTCGCCGACGCCCGCGGCGGTGGCGTCGACCCCGGCCGGCGCCACCGCCTGGTTTTCGCCCCCGGGTCCGGTCCGCGGCGCCACGTCCTCGACGGGCGGGCGGTGGCCACGCTGGATCCGCCGAAGCTCGTCGCCCAACGCCGTCGGGTTCGGGCGCTTCTGCGGGTCGCGCGCCATCGCCGACTCGATGACCGCGCAGATTCCGTCCGGAAACCCGCTCTCCCGCAGATTCGGCACCGGCGCGGTGGTGATCCGCAGGAACTGCGCGATCACCTGCTCGCCGCTGCGGCGTTCGAATGCCGCGTGCCCGGTGAGCGCACAGAACAGGGTGGCGCCGAGTCCGTACACGTCGGAAGCCGGTGTCGGAGAGTCACCGCCGAGAATCTCGGGAGCCGTGAACGCCGGTGATCCGGTGATCGTGCCGGTAGCGGTCCGGAACCCGCCGGCGATGTGGGCGATGCCGAAGTCCGCCAACGCCGGCTCGCCGTAGTCGGTGAACAGGATGTTCGCCGGTTTGACGTCGCGGTGCACGATACCGAGCTCGTGCGCCGTATCGAGCGCACCGGCCAACTTCACCCCGAGCTGCAGGACCTCATCCAGAGGCAGGGGGCCAGCCGTGCGGATCCGCGCGTCGAGGGATCCCTCATTGTGATACTGCATCACCAGGAACGGGTGACCGCTGTCGGTCTGGCCGACCTGCAGGACCCCCACGATGTTCGGGTGACCGGTGAGCCTTCCCATTGCGCGTTGCTCCCGGAGGAATCGCGCCCGATTCTCCTCGTTGGGCTCCGCGGAGAGCACCTTGACCGCCACTGTGCGATCCAGACCCACCTGCGCGCAGCGGTAGACCACACCGAAACCGCCCCGACCGATCTCGTCGGCATCCTCGAACCCGGCCACAGCCAACTCTGCGACCACAGCCGGTTCGACATCGGCCTGCGTCCTGAATGGGTCGTCTTCGACCATGCGGGCACCTACATTCGCCCCCCGGTTCATATTAGTCAGAAGCTGCTGAGGAACCCGGCTGGCTTGGACGGCGAGATTGTGCACCGAGGCTGCGGCGTTCGATCCCCAGCTGCGAGGGTCACCCTGGCCTAGGTGGTTCCGCTAATGATTAGCGCTTCCGGTGTTTCTTCGGGAGATCGACCGGCTGCGCCGGTACCGCAGCTCCTTGAGTCGCTGAGCGAACCGGCCGGGCGTCATCCCGAATTCGACGAGGATGTCAGCGGTGCTTGGACCGCCGAATGGCTCCCAACGTCGTGCGAATTCGAGCAGTTCTTGGTCGTGTGGGTTCATAGGCTCCTTCTCCCCGGAACTTGCAAGTGCACTTTCGGTGGGCCAGGGCTGCCGGGCAGAGACCGCCCCGACCGAACGCCACCACACGCCGCCACCACGGCCTTGCCGTGGCCACTCAACGACTGGGCGTTCTGCTGGGCGTAGTCGTTGGCAGCGCCCGGATCCGCGAGATCCCGGTTGGTGGCCGGTTCCACCGCCATCAACACGCGGAGAAACGTCGCGAGCGCTGTCGCCGCCATTGCACGCGCCGAAGGAGGCCATGCCGAGGTGGCCTCAACATGGCCTCCAGCCCGGCAGCGCGGCGCCCCAACTTGCAGCTCCCGACCCACCGATCGGGTTCAGGCCGGAGCCGCGTGCCCCAGCCAGACTGCCTTGGTCTCCGTGTACTCCCGGATCAGGTCGGGTCCCAGCTCGCGGCCGACGCCGCTGAGCTTGTAGCCCCCGAACGGCACGTTGATGCCGAAGGCCCGCCACGTGTTGATCCACACAACGCCGGTTCGCAGCTGCTTCGACACCCGCGCCGCCCTGTCGACGTCCTGCGTCCAAAGGCCCGACACCAAGCCGAACTCGGACTCGTTCGCGATGGCGACCGCCTCCTCTTCACTGCCGAAGGCGATCACCGATCCGATCGGGCCGAAGATCTCCTCGCGCCGGACCCGTGACGACCTGTCGGGCGTGGCGTAGAGAGTGGGTTCCACGAAGAGCCCGGCGGACCTGCCAGCGAGCGCCGCGCCGGATCGGCCGCCGTGGAGCAGGGTCGTTGTCTGTTCGCTGTCGGCGATGTCGAAGTACCCGGTGACCTTTGCGTAGTGTGCCCGCGAGGCGAGCGGTCCCACCTGCACCCGGGGGTCGAGGGGATCCCCGATCACGACCCTTTCCAGCGCGGCCGTGAGCCGGTCGAGGACCTCGTCGTACACATTCTCTTGGATCAGTACCCTCGAACCGGCGTTGCATGCCTGCCCGGCGCCTGCGATCAAACCGCCTAGGAGGCTCGGCACCGCGCGTCCGAGGTCGGCCTCGGGGAAGACGATCTGCGGACCCTTCCCACCCAGTTCCAGGGTCGTGCGCAGGACCCGCTCGGCGGCGACCTTCGCGATCTGGATCCCCGCCGCCGTCGAACCGGTGAATGCCACCTTGTCGATGCCCGGGTGCCTCACCAGCGCAGCACCGGTCGCTGCCGCACCGGTGACGACGTTGATGACCCCCGCCGGCACGCCGGCCTGGTGTGCCAGCTGCGCCAGTCGCAGGGTCGAGACCGGGGTGACCTCCGAGGGTTTGATGACAACAGTGTTCCCGGCCGCGATCGCGGGGAACAGCTTCCAGGCCAGCAGCAGCAAGGGGTTGTTCCACGGTGCGATCGCCGCGATCACCCCGATCGGCTCCGGCCGAGTCCACGCGTCGTGCCCGGGCAGGGTCGGCTGGAGGGCCGCCCCATGGTCGTTGATCGCGAGCTGGCCGGCGTAGTCGGCCAGCGCCGGGAGCATTGAGGTGACGGCTCGCATCTCGGTGATCGTCTTGCCGTTCTCGTGAACTTGGAGTCGGGCCAGCTCCTCCACGTTCTGACGGATGAGGTTCGCCAAGACCCGCAGTGCCTCCGCACGCACGGCGACCGGGGTCGCCGCCCAGCTGGGGAAGGCGGCCCGTGCCACCCGCACCGCGTGGTCGACGTCGTCGACCGTTGCGACCCGGAGGACGCCCCACTCGGTCTCCTCGTAGGGGTCGAAGCACCGGAAGGTCTCGGTTCCCCTGGATGAAACGGATGCGCCGTCGATGAACAAGTCGTAGAACGACTCCGGATCGATCTCCGGGAACCGGGTCGAGACGGCCTGGACGGCGGTCATCGCGTCACCCGAACCGACAGCTCGAAGAGCTGGTTGATCCAGGTGCTGTTGCCGCGTTGCGGCTCGCCGGCAAGCTCGAAGCTGACGTTGCGCTGAAGAAGCTGCTCAAGGAGGATCCGTCCCTCCAGCTTCGCCAGCACGTTACCGACGCAGCGGTGCGGTCCGGAGCCGAAGGAGAGAGTCGCGGTCTCTGTGCGACCCGGGTTGAAGGCGTGCGGGTCGGCAAACACCTCGGGATCCCGGTTCGCGGCCCCGAACTGCATCTGGATCACGTCACCCTTGCGGACCGGGGTGCCGGCGACCTCCATGTCGGTGGTCGCGATGCGCGCCATGTTCATGGCCGGCGTGATGTGCCGGAGGAACTCATCGACGAGACGACCGGATTCGCCGGTGGCCACGAACTCGCGTGAGACCCTGGCGATCTCCTCGTCGTGCACGATCATGCACATCATCTGACCGATGAGAGTGTGTGTTGTCTCGTAGCCCGCCACGATGCACAGGAAAATGAAGAAGGTGAACTCCTCCTGGGTGATCTCGCCCCGCTCGGCGTACTGCGCCATCACGGTGGTGACGTCGTCCTGAGGGGCCTTGAGCTTCTCCTGCTGCAGTTCGCCGATATAGGCGAAGATCTCCTGGGCGATACCCAGCATTCGAGTCCCGGCGTCGTCGTACTGGGCCACGTGGAAGATCGCGTCCACCCAGTTGACGATGTCCTCACGACGGCTGCGGGGCACACCGAGGACCTGCGCGATGACGCGAGAGGGAACGTACTTCGCGACCTTCTCGACCCAATCGAATTCGTCGTCGGCGAGCGCGTCGTCGAGGACCTCGTCGACCACGTCGCGCACCCAATGCTCGAAGTTGGCCACCACGCGCGGACCGAATGAGGCTGCGACGGCTCGGCGTACGCGGCTGTGGACAGGGGCGTCCATGCGCATCAGCAATGCAGCCCACATCGCGGTCTCCTCCGGCGGCTCAGTGACGCCCGGAACAGGGAAGTTGAACCCGTGCTTGACGGTGATCGCGCTGCCGCGCTTCTCGATGTCGAGAATGTCGGCGAACCGGGTGGCCATCCAGAAGCCACCGCTGAAGGTGCCGTAGGAGGACGGCTGCCAGTACAGACCGGGTAGTTCACGCACTCGGTCGAACGCCCGGTGAGGCACAGCGTCTGCGAACGTCGCAGGGTCGCTGAAGTCCGGCAGGTCCAGTTCGGTCTCAGTGATCGTGGTCATTGCTCTCTCCTGGTGGACGAATTGATCAGTTGGTAGATGCGGTGGTGCCGAGCAGCGAGTGGTCCACAGGGCACTTCGCCGAATCGCCGGTGCCGTCGTGGGCCCACTCCTCGTCGTCTGTGAGCGGGAGGCGCTGCACCTCGGCCATGACGCCGCGCGCGTGCTGCATCGCGAACTCTCGTGATGCAGGGTTGGTCGCGACGATGTAATGCCCGGCCAACATGCCGTCGAAGGCGGCGTGGGCAACGAACTCGCCGGTCTGCGCGTAGGGCGACACCAGCTCTCGGAAATGTTCGTCGGCCTCGATCAGCGACTGCACGAGCTCAGTCAGGACCCATCCGGGCGCGAGCATCGTCACGCCGACACCAGAGCCGGCGAAGTCGCGTCGCGCGACGTCGGTGAATCCGAGGGTCGCGTATTTGCTGACCGTGTAGGGGCTGATCGGCGTGACGTGCGGCGGAACACCGAGTGAATGCTCCGAACCAACGTTGAGAACATATGCCGGCTCACCACGCTCCGCGGCGGCTCGCAGGTCGGCAGCGAACGCCCGGATCCCATTGAAAACACCGAGGACGTTGACCTGAAAGAGCCGCGCGACGAGCTCGGGATCAGCCGTGTCGAGGCCGGCCCCCGGCTCGGCTGACGAACCCGCGTTGTTGATCAGGATGTGCGTGCCGCCTAAGGCATCCCGCACATGGGCGGCGAGGTCGACCATTGCGTGGTAATCGGATACATCGCAGTCAACCCAGCTGGCCAGGCCACCAGCAGCCGTGATCATGTCGACGGACTCGGTGGCGTCGGTGTTCGAGGCGATTACCACGCGGGCTCCACGCCGTGCCGCCTCGATGGCAAGGGCACGGCCTACGCCCGCGCCGCCTCCCGTCACGACGACGTTTGCTCCCTTGAGTTCTGCCATGCCGTTGGTCCTCATCGTGAGTAGTAATCCGGTGTGACCGACGTTACGAAAACGCTGGTACCCGAACATCTCCCGTTGGGGTGCCTTCGATCGCCCGCTCGGGTGATGCCACACGCGCCGCGACGAATGAAGGCCGACCAGGACGGGTCGTCCGAACCAGCGGGTGGCGGCCTGGCTGGGTGCCGAAGGAGCGCCGTGACGAGCCCCACATCGGCCCGATTCGGACCGATAACACCCGTCCGAGAGGCGGAGTGACCACCAGCGAGTGATGATCACACCCCCTTCCGACGCCTAGCGTTCAAGCCGATCAAGTGATGCCGGTCACCCGGCATGCGAAGAAGGAGGATGACAATGTCGCAGGTGGTATTTGTGGCGCCGGACGGCACCCGACACGAGATCGACGCGACCGAGGACAGCAGCGCCATGAACGCTGCACTGGACAACTTCGTCCCGGGCATCCTCGGAGAGTGCGGTGGCGAGCTGTCCTGTGCCACGTGCCACGTGTTCGTCCGGGGAGAATGGAACGCCGCCTTGCCGGTGGTCAGCCCCGAGGAGGACGCGCTCCTCGAGGCCACCGCAACGGAGCGCACCCAAGACAGTCGGCTGGCATGCCAGATCCCTTGCAGGGCCGACACCGACGGCATCGTCCTGCAGCTCCCGGCGGACCAGTGATGACTGAGCCAACCGCCTCCGGCCGCGTCGTAGTCGTCGGCGCGGGCCAAGCCGGCGCCGAGGTCGTCGCGGCGCTACGACAGAGCAACCACCCCGGCCCGATCACGATGATCGGCGAGGAATCCTCCTACCCGTACTCCCGTCCTCCCCTCTCCAAGGCGTATCTCGAGGGGACCTTGTCCGCTGACGACCTCCTGCTGCGACGGTGCGAGGTGTATGAACGGCATGACATCGACGTACGCATCTCCACGTGCGTCGAGTCCATCGATCCGCGGGGCCGCACGGTCGCGCTGGGCGACGGGCAGACGCTGGTCTACGACCATCTCGTCCTGGCCACCGGCGGGCGGGCGCGAACGCTTCCCGGCATGGCCTCGGCCACCAACGTTCACTACATGCGGACCAAGGCTGACGCGGACGCCCTGCGCGACCGCATGGCACCCCGGAGCCGAGCCGTGGTAATCGGCGGCGGGTACATAGGGCTCGAGTTCGCGGCCGTCGCCCGGACGCTCGGAGTCGAGGTGGTCGTCGTCGAGGTCGCCACCCGGCTCCTGGCCCGCGTGAGCTCTCACGTCATCGCCGACTTCTACCAACGCCAGCATGGTGACCGCGGCGTCGAGGTGCTGACCGGTTCCTCCATTGCAGGCTTCGACCACGACGAGGCCGGCGCGGTGACCGCGGTCCGCCTCGCGAGCGGACGGAGGGTGCCAGCCGATTTCGTGGTCGTCGGCATCGGGCTCGTCCCCCGTACGGAGTTGGCAGAAGCTGCCGGCCTCGACGTCGAAGACGGCATCCTCGTGGACGCGCACATGAGTACGTCCGCCCCCGGCGTATACGCAGTCGGCGACGTCGCACGTTTCCCCGACTCCTCAACCGGGTCGCTGCGCCGGCTGGAGTCCGTCCCCAACGCGACCGAACAGGCGAAAGTCGCCGCCGCGTCGATCCTGGGCCGTCCACGTGTCTATGAGGCCCTGCCGTGGTTCTGGTCCGATCAGTTCGACCTCAAGCTGCAGGTTGCCGGCATGCTTGAGCATGGCGACGAGCTGGTGGTCCGCGGCGACCCGTTTGTCGGGACGTCGTTCATGGTGCTCCATCTCGACCGCGGCCGGGTTCGCTGTGCGGAGGTCGTCAACGACCCCGCCGGATTCGCCGCAGCGAAGCGACTGATAGCGAGCGGTCGACTTGTCCCCGTCGAGGCCCTGCGCGCTGAGATGCCGCTCAAGGAAGCGCTGGCGCTCGCCTGACCCATGATGAGGGGTGGAGCCGCCACGACGAGGGCTCCACCTCTATCGCCCTCGACGCGCGGTCAGCGCTGGCCTGCGTTGGCCAGGAGCCACTTCGACACGGCCTCTGCTCGGTTGGCCGCGCCGAGCTTACGCAGGATGTGCTTGACGTGTGTCTTGACCGTGTCTTCCGAGAGCACCAGCCGTGAGGCGATCTGTGCGTTGGTTTCGCCGCGCGCCAGGTGTCGCACGATCTGGAGCTCGCGCCTCGTCAGCTGCTCGGCCAGGACGTCCGTAGACGTCGAGCTGGGCGAGGATTGCCAGCGCGGCGCAGAACTGCGCGGGGCCGTGGGCGGCGCGAGTGGATCCTCCAGCTCGCGATCCATCTCTGTCGGTGCTGACGCCTCGTCAACCAACTGGCGCAGGCTCGAACGGATGCGCTGCAGGCGTGCCTCCATCGACGCTCGCTCGAACGCGAGACTGAGGCCGTCGGCGAACATCGCCAGCATGTCGCGGTCGAGAGAGTCGACGTCACCGCGGTGGAAGACCCGATCGCCATGCACCAGTCCAACGACTTTGGACTGCAGGACGATCGGAGCAGTTACGTAGCTGCGTGAAAGCGATACGTCCGCCAGCGGCCGATGCATCCGGGTTGAGCTCTGGACGTCGTGGACCAGCGCCGGTGCACGACGTCGTACCACCTCCGACTCGGGCATGCCGGCCCCGCGCAGCGGCGCCGGGGTCAGCTGTCCGGCTTGGGTGATGATGTTGGCCCATTCCTCATCGCCGACGACGTGGGACGCCTCGGTGACCCATTGGGCGTCGACGACCCTCGACATGATCGCGCGGTCGAACCCGAGGTTGCAGATGACCTCGGGCACCTGAGTGATCAAGTGTGGCAGCGACTCGGCCGACTGGAGTCGGCTCAGCGACGCGCCTACGGCTCGGAGGATCTCGTGCCCGCGCCGCGCCTCGCCTTCACGGACGACGGCGTCAAGCCGGCGCAGGCGGTCAACGAGTGCCAGCAAGTCACGCACTCCCGAGCTACCCTGGGGCCCAACGCTTTCCATCGCCTGCATCACAATCGACCAGGCGCCCTCAAGCGCTTGTATGGCCGTTGCGAAGTCGTTGACCTTCCCGATCGGGATGCTGGCCTCGTCGGACACCAGATTCAACGCTGCGCGGAGCACCACGTCCAACTCCGCCAGCTCTGCCACGCTCACCGTGCGCTCGAAAGGCGAGGGCAGAAGCGGCCGCAGGCGGCCTTCGAGCGCGATCTGCGTCATGGCAAACCTCCTTCCGGCGACTGTGATGTGCGTCATATTGGAACCGACTAATTGTAGGACGTCAGAGACAAACGCGACGTCCCCCCCAGTGGCCGAAACATCACTCGTTCGGGTGAGTGCTGCGGGCCGGTCGGCCCCATCCCCGAGATGATGGGTCGACGGCACGTCGCCGCTACTCTCCGCGAGGCCTGTAGTGGGCCTGCATCACGTTGCATTCGCGTCGACGCACAGTACGCACGTGCCTTACCGCGATCCACGGGAAAGCAGCCGGCGGCCAGACCCACTTGCGCGGAAGGGCGCGCGCCACGGTGATCGTGATCGGAATCGACGCACACAGGTCCACCCATGCTGTCTCCCCGATTCCGGTTGCAGTGCTGGAGCGCACCGATGACCCGTGAGGGTTGGCTTCCTGCCCCCTTCAAGTCCGAACCATTCCACAGGCACGGACGCTCGCGTTTCATCCGATTCAAGGACAAGTACGACTCGGATCGAGGGTGGCTGATGACGGAGCAGACGGAGCAGAGGAAGGCCGGGGCACCCCCCGGTGTCTGGGTGGGACGGTGCGCCGCGTGCGGTGAGATCGCGGTGCCGCGACCCGAGTTCTGCCCGCGTTGCCTGGGCGACGACGTCGTGGAGGAGCGGCATGACGGCGCCGGTGTCGTGTATGCCGCCACTGCCGTGCGGCGCGGTCCGAAGGGCGTCGCGCTCCCCTTCGGCCTCGCCTACGTCGACCTCAGCGAGACGTTGCGGGTGATGGCTCGCTACGAGCTCTGTGACGCCCCTCTGCTGCCGCAGACCCGTGTCGTGGTGACGCAGACCGGCGCCACCAGAACCGTACCGGTCCTGACCGCGTCCGTGGTCGCCGAGGAAGGAGCGGTGGCATGACAACCGCGATGCTCGCAGGAGCGTTCGCCGTCCCGTTCGTGAAGGCCGGCGACGATATCGCTGTCCTCGGTGCACGGGCCGTGCGTGGTCTCCTGGCGCTCACCGGCGCCGACCGATCGGAAATCGACGTGGCCGTCACCGGAACGGCACTGGGCGGGACGCTGGTCGGCCAGCGCATCCTGAAGCGACTGCACATGACCGGTATGGCCGTGGTCAACGTCGAGAACGCCTGCGCGACGGGCGCGACCGCGGTGCACGTGGCGACGCAGTTGGTCAGCACTGGGCGGGCTCGGGCAGTGATCGCCGTCGGCGCGGAGCAGCTCTCCGCGCTTGGCGGCGGCACCCTCCCGTTGGACGAGACGGATATCGAGGCCGCCCAAGGGTCTGTCATGCCGGCGGTCTACGCGATGCGGGCGAGCCGGTATCTGTGGCAGCACGACGTACGCGTCGAGGACATGGCACAGGTGACGGTGAAGAACCGCCAGGCTGGTGCCCTCAACCCGATCGCCCGGTTCCAGGATCCTGTCACGTTGGACGATGTCCTGTCGTCGCCGATGATCTGCGATCCGCTGAACCTGCTGCAGTGCTCGTCAAACAGTGACGGTGCGGCCGCTGTGCTTGTGTGCTCGCCCGAGTACGCCGCAGGTCTCGCGTCACCTGCTGTCACCATCCGTGCATCGGTGGTGCTCTCGGGTGCCTACTCGAACGGGCCGCGGGACATGCTCACGCCGGACATCTCCGTCCGTGCTGTCGGCCAGGCATACGAGGCAGCCGGAATCACGGCGTGCGACGTGGACGTGGCAGAGGTTCACGACGCCTTTACGATCGCCGAGCTCCTCTATTACGAAACCCTGGGGTTCTGTGCGCCGGGGAAGGGCGCGCAGTTCCTGGCCGACGGTGGGCCCGGGACCGGCGGTTTGGTTGCGGTGAACCCGAGCGGCGGGCTGATCGCCCGCGGACACCCGGTCGCGGCGACCGGCGTCGCACAGATGGTCGAGGCCTACCAGCAGCTCACCGGCACTGCGGGTCCCCGTCAGGTGCCCGACGCCCAGGTCGCGGTGACGCACGTGACCGGTGGCGGCATCGCTGGAGTCGACAACGGCGCGTGCGGTGTGCACGTGCTCGCGAACTGAGGAGGGCGCTGTGGGTACACGGGCACTTATCCTGGGCGACGGTCCGCTCGCCGCGGCCACCGCGGATGAGCTCGGCAACGCCGGGCACATCGTCGAGAGCGACGGTGACTGGGCGGCCGGACCGGTGCAGATCCTCGTCCTCACAGAGGCCGCCGACACACAGCAGGTCCTCGACGTCGTGCGCCAGCACCAGGCGGACCTCGCGGCCTCGAGGCACGGTCGCGTCGTCCTCGTCGGCAGCAGGGACTGGCTCGGTTGGCCGGGGCGTGCGGAGACGGCAGCCGCGACCGCTGCGCTGGTCGGCCTCACTCGGAGCCTGGCCCTCGAACTCGGCCCGCAGGGCATCACCGTCAACCTGGTGTGCCCTCCGGGACCGTCGACCGGCATCGACGAGGACCCGTGGGCCGAGCCGCCGGCACCGCTCACCGGTCCGGTCGAGGACAGCGACGTGGCGTTCGCAATCGCCTTCATGGCCGACGAGCGTTCCGGGTACGTCACCGGCCAGGTCCTTCACATCTCGGGTGGGCTCAGCGTGCTGAGCTCGCTCACCGCCTGATCGACGGAGGAAATACCATGTCCCGACACACATCCGACGACCTTGTGCGGAACGCCGTAGTCACCGGCGCGGCCAGCGGTATCGGCCTCGCCATCGCCACCCGGCTCGCCGATGACGGCGCTCACGTCGTCGTGAACGACATCTCCCTCGAGGCCGCCGAGCATGCGGCCGAGGGGATCCGCTCGAACGGGGGCACCGCGATCGCGGTCGCTGCTGATGTGAGTGATGCTGACGCCGTCGCGGGGCTCGTCGAGCGCTCGGTCAAGGAGTTCGGTGGCCTCGACATCATGGTCAACAACGCCGGCATCGAGGGCGACGCGGCCTTGCGGAAGCTCCAGTCGGAGTTCTGGGACCGGGTGATCGACGTCAACCTGGACGGGGTGTTCAACGGCTGCCGAGCAGCCGCTGCAGTCATGGAGGGCGGTGGCCGCATCGTAAACATTGCCTCCCGAGCCTGGCTCGGCTGGTGGGGCCAGGCTGCGTACGCCGCCAGCAAGGGCGGAGTCGTCAGCCTGACACGTGCACTTGCCGTGGAGCTCGCCTCGAAGGGCATCACCGTCAACTGCGTCGCTCCTGGGTTGATCGACAGCCCGATGCTGCGCCAGGTGCCCCAGTCCATCTACGACAACCTGCTTCGCGCCCAGCCCAGTGGTCGCGCCGGAACTGCGGATGACGTCGCGCACCTCGCCCGTTTCCTGGTCGATGACCGTGCGGGCGCCGTCACCGGTCAGGTCCTCTACTGCTGCGGTGGCAAGAGCCTGTTCGCGATGCCGACCCGTCGTCTCACCGCCAGAGATTCAGCCCCGATGGGCACCGAGGGGGCGGTGTGAGCAGCGAAGTACTAGAGGTGGCTCAGAAGGGGGCCACTCTCGTCCTGACGATGAACCGCCCCGAGGCCATGAACGCGATCGACCCGTCCATGGCGTCCGCGCTGCGCTCCGCATGGCAGCAGGCAGCAGAAGACGACGAAATCCGGGCCGTCGTTATCACCGGAGCTGGGGGGCGGGCCTTCTGCGCCGGCGCGGACCTGAAGCGGACCCCGCCGCCACCGCGCAGCTTCGCACAGACACATCTGAACCGAGAGATCACGGTCACCGCTGTGACGCCACCCGCCGACTTCGTCAAGCCGGTCATCGCGGCAGTGAACGGCACTGCCGTAGGCGGGGGTTTCGAGCTCGTCCTCGCCACCGACATCCAGATCGCCGCAGCGTCTGCCCGTTTCGGGCTCACCGAGGCGCGCATCGGCTCGCTGCCCGGAGCCGGCGGTACGCAGCGCCTGGCACGGCGCGTCCCCATCGGGGTCGCGCAGCGATGGCTCCTCACCGGTGAGGTCTTCGATGCCGACACAGCCCTCCGCTTCGGCCTGGTGTCCGAGCTCGTGGACGCCGAAAAGCTCCTGCCCCGTGCCCTGGAGATCGCCGACGCCATCGCTGCCAACGCACCACTCGCGGTGCGCGCCGGCAAGCGCGCGCTGTACGCGGCGCAGGACCAGTCGCTCGCCCAGGGCCTCGAGTATGAGCAGCTCCTGTGGGGCGCACTCCGAGACACGGAGGACCGACTGGAGGGTAGGGCCGCTTTCTCCGAGAAGCGGCCCCCTCGGTACCTAGGACGGTGACGACGGTGACGACAGAGCAGGTGAACATCACCGGTGAAGGGCTCACGTCCAGTCAGCGGCTGGCCGGAGAAATGTGGGCGGGGCTCGGCGGTCGGGCAGACGCACTGACCGACCTCGCATACGCCGAAGAGGGCGACCTCTCCTCGCCCTTCCCCGTCGTCGACCTCGCCGCGGCGTCCTTCGCCGTATGCGGGGCGGCTGTTGCCGACCTGTACGCGGCGTCGGGCAAGTTGTGCCCGCCGATCACCGTCAACCGCCGGCAGGCCGCGGTGTGGTTCGATTTCCCCCTTGCGCCGAGCCGGCCGCTCGGACCGGCCGGGAAGCACGGGGTCCACTCCAAGTGGATGGCCGAGTTCCCGACGGCGGACGACCGCTGGCTCCGGGTCCAGGCCACCTTCCCCACATTGCGGGCACGGTTGCTGAAGGCCCTGGGCTGCGCCGACGACGTCGATGCGATCGCGGCTGCGGTGGCGGCGCTGCCCGGAGAAGTCGTCGAAGAACGCCTGATCTCGGCTGGCGCGGCGGCCGCGATCGCACGCTCGCGAGCGGAATGGCTCCAGCACCCTGCCGGCCGTGCAGTCCTGACGGAGCCGCTCGCCGCGGTTGCCTCCACCGGCAGTTGCACGGATGGCTGGCTTCCCGCCGCAGGCCGACCGCTTCTCGGGATTCGCGTCCTCGACCTCACACGCATCGTCGCCGGTCCGGTGGCCACCCGCTTCCTCGCGTCGCTTGGTGCGGAGGTACTTCGAATCGACCACCCCGGCGGCGATGAGTTCAAGGTCTGGGGCGTCAACGACCTCGCACTCGGCAAGCGTTGGGCCACCCTCGACTTCCACACCGACGAAGGCTTGTGCGTGCTTCGTGAGCTCATCGCGTCCGCCGACGTACTGGTCACCAGCCACCGCGCCGATGTGCTCGAGCGCATCGGCCTCGGAGCCGAGGAACGGGCCGCACTGCGGCCCGGGCTCGTCGACGTGGCTATGAACGCGTACGGCTGGACAGGGCCGTGGCGCAACCGGCGCGGCTTCGACACCCTGGTGCAATACGCAACGGGGATCGCGCACCGGGTCTCGGAGTGGGCCGCGGAGGACCCGGCCGGCAGGTTGCCGCTGAACGCGCTCGGACACCTCGTCGACGCCAGCCGTCCGCGACACCTCCCAGTCGAAGCACTCGACTTCAGCACCGGATACCAGGTCGCGGCAGCGGCGATCCTCGGGCTCGCGCACCGCGTGCGTGAGCAGCGGGGGTCGCTCACCCGGCTCTCGCTGGCGCGAACCTCGCACCTGCTGAGCGAGGCGGCGATACCGGAAGGACCCAGCTTCTCCCTGCCCTGGGCAGGCGAAGGGCTCGAGTCGGGCGTGTTCGACATGGCCGGCGCCACCACCCGGCGGCTGGCGTCGCCACTCCGGATCGAGGGTGTCCCTCTGAGATGGGATCGCCCGGCCGAGATGCCGGGGTCGTCCGCGCCGCGCTGGTCGACGTACAGAGCAGGAGACAAGTCATGACGAGCCCGACGATCAGCGCGCCACTGGCCGATTTGACGGTCGTCGAGTACGGTGACGACCTCGCGGCTGCCTGGTGCGGCAAGCATTTCGCTGACCTCGGCGCCACCGTGCTCCTCGCGCACGACAACCACCTCGTCCAGGAGCGCGCCGCGCTTCGTGCCTACGTCGACGGTGGCAAGACGGTGCTGCGGGCCCTGCCGGACCGGGTCGACGTCGCCATCGTCCCACAGGGCTCCGGAGGTTCCGACGCGGCAGTGACAGTGCACATCAGCGACTTCGGCGAGACCGGTCCCCAGGCGACCTGGCGTGGTGGTGACTTTCTGGCGCAGGCCTCGAGTGGTGTCATGAGCCTCATCGGGGACCCGAACCGGTCTCCACTCGCGCTGGGCGGCCACCAGATCGACGACACGACCGGATGGATGGCCTTCACCGGCGCACAGATCGCACTGACGGCGATCGAGCTCGGCAACGGTCCGGTGCGACAGGCCATCAGGGTCAGTCGGCTGGAGGCCGCTGCCTACGTCGAGTGGAAGGGCCGCGTCTACGTGCAGGCCGGCAACGATCTGATCCGTGGCGAGCGCTCCGGCCCGGTCGTGATCCGGTGCGCCGACGGGTACTTCGGCTTCTACTACCGGGCCGTCGACTGGGAACGGGTGCTGTCGGTGCTCGACGATCCCGTTCTGCGCAGCGCGCCGTTCGATTCCCACCCGAGCCGTCTGCAGCACCCCGCCCAGCTGGTGGCCCGGCTGGAAGAAATCGTTGCCGGGTACACCCAGGCCGACCTCTACCGGGCGCTGCAGGCTGTTGGGGTGCCCGCCGGACCTGTCTTGACGGCCGAGCAGCTGGTCAACTCAGAGCAGTACAACGCCCGGGACTTCCTGGTTCCGCTCACGATTGACGGGGTGACTGTCCTGCAGCCCGCCGCGCCAGTGACCTTCAACGGGGCGCGGCCCGGACACGAAGGAGTAGCAGGGTGAATGAAGCACTAACAGGCCTGCGGGTGCTGGACCTGGGGATCATCACAGCCGGCGCAGCCACCTCCCAGGTTCTCGCCGACTTCGGCGCCGACGTCATAAAGATCGAGTCCACCACCTATCTCGACCCGTTCCGGAACTGGTCGCAGATCGCAGGCGGTGGGTCGTCCGACATCAATGCGAGTCCGCCCTTCGCCTCGACGAACCGCGGCAAGCGCAGCGTGTCGATCGACCTGAAGACCGGCATGGGCAGGAGTGTCTTCCTCGACCTCGTCGCCACCAGCGACATCGTGGTGGAGAACTTCCGGCGCGGGGTTCTCGAGCGCCTGGGCATCGGCTTCGACACGTTGCGGGAAGCGAATCCGCGCATCGTCCTGATCTCCCTCAGTTCCCAGGGAGGTGACGGTCCGGAAGCCGGCTATGTGTCTTTTGGATCGACGCTCGAGGCGATCGGGGGGGCGATGGCACTGACTGGGTACGGCGACGACACGCCGCCGGTCTGGACGGGTAACAACGTGAACTTCCCCGACCAGCTCGTCTCGGTCTCCTCGCCAGGACTTGTCCTGGCCGCGCTGCGCGCCAGAAACGCGACGGGACAAGCTATCCACGTCGATGCACCCCAGCGGGAGGCGGTGACCGCCGGAGTCGGCGACACGATTGTGGAGTATTCGCTGACGGGCAGGGTTGTTGGGCCGAGAGGTAACCGCCATGAGCGGTTCGCGCCGCAGGGTGTCTATCCCGCCGGTGCCGGCAACGAGTGGATCGCGATCAGCGTCCAGGACGATGTCCAGTGGAAGGCCCTGTGCACGATTCTCAACCTTGTCGCAATAGCTGATGACTTCGGCAGCGTCGAGGCCCGGCATCGGCGACACGACGAGATCGACGCCGCCATCACTGCGGTGACGCTCGGTCAACCCGCCGAGGAGCTTGCCGAGGAGCTGCAGCGCCACGGCATCCCGGCCACACCGGTGCTCCGTCCGCGGGAGGTCCTGGTGCATCCGCAGTTGCGGGCCCTGGATTTCCCGGTCGTGGTACCGGGGGACGAGATTGTCCAGCGCGGGTTTGTCGCTCGGCTGGACGCAATGCCGGGGGCGGTCCGGCGGCGCGCGCCTCGCCTCGGTGAGCACACGAGGGAGGTGCTCAGTGAGGTGCTGGGCATTGACCAGGAGGGGCTCGCCGAGCTGCGCGCGGTGGGGGCGATCCATTGGGATTCCGTAATGGAACCTTATGAGCGAGGTGCCCCGGACTCTGCGGTGGTCCGCGGGTAGCGGGTCGCCGCGGGTACGTGACCGTTGGCGTCGACGATCCCTACTCCCGATCGTCGATATCGCAGGCGGGCCTTAGCGATCGCACCGATCGACAAGGGTCTCAATCTCGCCACAATGCTCTGCGCGCCAATGGAATCGAAGGCGCCCTGGGACTAGCAACATCCGATATCCAGACCCGCTTCACATTCAGTGAGATGCCGAACAGGATTTCTCCGCGATCATCAACAGCACCCACACCGGCGCCCTCGCGGGCTACTAAGCATCAATCAAGGACGTATGTCGAACTGCGAGCTCTAGGTCGAGTTCAGCTCAGTCCTGTTGGCGCTGGAGGGCGGTCGTCACCACTCTCGATCTTGTCGCCCCGCGCCAACTGGTCACGGTCGCTTGACGACGAGGATGTCCTCGCGCAGCTTCTTGTTGGTCTTGCACAGGCCCGCTTCCTTCATGATCTTGAACACCGCCTTGTGCGCGTCGTCGTTCGGGACCTCGAACTCGCTTCGCTCCCAGGTCGTGAGGTAACTGTACTTGCCGCCCAAATCGTTCAGAATTACCACGATCTCAGCCGCGGTGGGAGCTGCGATGTGGAGCAGTCGAACAGTGAGATCCGCGTCCTTGCTGGTCGTGGCGACCCGGCGAATTTGCTCCACAGGAAGGCGAGTGTTGCCTTTGATGGCAAACCGGGCCGCGGCCGCCAGGGCCTTGCCGTCGTCGGTCGGGACGAAGTTCGCCAGGCCCTGGAGTATCTGCTGGCCAAGCTTGCTGCTGGTCGCAGGATCCTCGAAGAGGTCGGTGACCATCCCGTCGACTAGGCCGGGGGTAAGGAACTTGTCGACCTCGTTCGAGGCGACAATGGCGGGGCCGAGGGCAGCCCATCCGCCCTGGCGAAGGTGTGTGAAGGTGGCGACATCGTCCGGAACCAGGTCGCCTTTGACGAGGAGCGCGAATAGGTTGCTCTTTTCCGGGGTGATCTGTGTGGCCGGGAGCCACTCTTCGAGCCCGAGGCTTTGTACGAGCTGGACTCGGTCCTCCGGGCGTGGGATGCCATGCGCGGCGTTGAGCACGGCGACGGCAGCCGCGGCGGCGGCCTCCTCGTTGCGGGGGGCATCCGACCCATCGTCGGTGTAGATCACCCCGCCGGCGAGCAGGAGTTGGCCGAGGCTCTCGTCGATGACTCCGACTTCGGCGCGGTAGGCGTCGAGATTGGCCAGCGATGCACGAAATAGCTTGGCTGACGCCAGCGCTGGCCAGGTTGACGTGGGTGCGTCGCCCAGCTGCCGCAGCGAGCTGTCGGGAGACGCAGTCGCGGTGAGCCGCTTAAGTGTCTTGTCGTCCTCGACCGCGGCCTCGAGTGCATCAATGAGTGTCGCTGAGGTCAGCGTCGAGTAGTCGGTGTCGGCGTCGGCTTCGACGGCGTCGAGGTAGGGACCGAGGTTGGACAGGCAGTACTGGTAGATCGTGTCGTTGTCGCCAATACGGTCCAGCGTCACCTCGCCGGCGACGTTGAGCGCGGTGCGCAGGTTGTCGGCAGTCATCTCGTACAGGTTGTTGTCAACAATGAGTATCCGCAGCACTTCGTGAACGCCGTCGAGGCTGGGCAGAAGCACCTTTGCGCGTTGCAGCACGGCCACGACCGAGTCCAGATCAGACCTGGTGTGGGGCTCGGTAAAGGCTGGCATCTGCTTGTACTGCGAGACCAGGAAGTCGCCGACGTCGGACCCGAGGTCGTAGGCACTGTCCGGGTCGGCGGCTACGAGTGCGGCATCTACGAGTGCAGTGCGTGCGTCAGCGGGCACGCCCTCGTCGGAGACGAGGTAGGTGAACACGTCGTGCCACTGCTGCCGGCTTAGCTGCGCTGCCAGTCGGGTCCGCCCGACGTTCGAGGTGAAGAAGGCCGCCAGGAACTGCCTGGCTTCGCTCCCGAAGTTCGAGATCAGGTGCTTCACTACCTCATCCGCCCGCTTGACGTCCTCGACGAGAAGGTGATCGACCAGCTCAACGTTGTAGGCGCTGATGGTGCGAGTGAAGTCTTCGTCAGCTTCGGCCAGAAGGTTCGCGAACGCGCCGGGGCTGGTGAATTGGTAGTTGATGTCCATGCTGTTGGTCTGAACGGTCTGCACGATGAACGTCGCCACGTCGACGCCGGTGAAGTCGCCATAGAATTGCGCAGCGTAGAGGGCGAAGTTCCGGTCGATGTAGCCCTGCTTGACGAGGTCGCGTGCCAGACCTGACTTCAGGGTCCTGTCCATGAGCTGCGCGAACGTCAGATTCTCGGTCTCGTCGTCCTCGTCCTTGTTCGGGACGGTGATCGTGAACTTGTCGGCGTTGATCAGGTCGCGGAAATCGGCGCCGCGGAGTTTTTCGATGGCGTGGTCGAGCTCCTGGAGCTCCTCATTGAGCGCCTCGGTGTCCATGGCCTCCCACCGACCGCGCAGGACTTCCGGGAAGAGGTCCTCGAGATGGCTCTGAGCCAACGTGATGAGATGGTTGTGGCTTCCGTATTGCGGGCTCTGCGTCGCTCCGAGGTTGATTTCGGGCGAGGCGACGACAGCTTCCCAGAATGAGGGCGCGGTCACTTGGTCAGAGCCGTACGTGTTCGATGCGACGATGAAGCTCAAATCCAGTTGAGTCCAATTCGCCCGGTCACGTTCGGCCTTCCCGATCCCTATAAGCCGTCTGCCAAGCTTCTTCGCGAACGGGTCGAAGGTCGACGGTGGCCTATTCCTTGCCAGCAAGTCTCGCTTGGCCTGCTCGCGGGTCGCGACCGACGTTGCGACAAGCTCACGGTGATAGTCGTACAGGCGGTCGAGGTCGCTGGAGCGCCGCGAGATGTTCTCGAAGTCTTCCAAGTGGAAGTTCTTGTAGGCGACCAGCGCGAAGAGGTGGCTGGGAGACAGTCCGGGTGCGACCTTGCCCGACTGCAGTAGGCGTTCGGCGAATACGAGGTACTCATTGCGCATGTTCAGTAGGAGGCGCTTGTCGGTGGCGTGCTTGGCGACTAGTTCGATCAATGGACGCTCGATGCCGGCGACGCCCGCCTCCTGCAGGAGCTGATGTAGGTGTTCGCGGGCAGTGCGGTGCGAGATGAATGGCACGATCGGGATGACGATTTCGAAGAACTTGGTTCGGTTCGCGCGGACGGTCTCGGCCCGAGCGGCGTCGTCACCATCCTCGGCGGTGTCCTCGCCGATCTTCTCGAACAGGCTGTCGCGCATTGCGTAGATGAATCGGAGCGGCTTCTTGTCCTTCTTGATCTTCTTGAGCCGCTTCGGGGTGTTGTTGAGGAGGGTGTTGAGCTCACGAAGCGCCTCGAAGATCTGGGGGTTGTTGTAGCGGTCCAGGTCCTCGAAGATGACGATGTCCGTGGGTTCCTGGTCGAAGAAGCGGACGATCTCGTCGAGGTGTTCGTCGAAGTAGGTGTGGCTCGGCTCCGACAGTGTCAGGGCCGCGCCTGCTGCGGACACGTTGGAGACCGTGAACCGGTTGTAGGTGACTGTCCGCAGAACCGAGAGCACTACGACGAGTAGGGCGGCCACCCCTGCCCACACCAGCGCCTGCTCGACACCGGAGTGATCAGGTCCGGTTGCCATCTGCGAGGGCAGGCGCCCGAGAAGTGTCAGCAAGCCCCCGAGCACGCCGACGAACAGGACGGACTCAAGAACTGGCCGCCACCACGGCCGGGGGCCACGCAGGCTGAACCGCGAGTGGCGGAGTGTGCGTGTTCGGGCGCTGTAGATCAGTTGCTTGAGTACCTCCTTCTGGATGCGGTTGGTCAGCGACACGTCCTCCGAGTCGGGCGCCAGGGTGGATACAGCTAGCCGAAGCGACGAATCTGCATGCTTTTCCTGGAACTCATCGAGCACGCTTGACTTGCCGGTTCCGTACCGTCCACTGAGGGCAATGTTGCGGTTCTTGGGATCCTGGACCGCCTTCTCCAGATGGTCCAAGTAGGTCTTGTGCTGGGCCGCATCATATTGTGGCGCCAAGGATTTCAGTGTCACCTGGGCAGTGATCTTGCTCGGCGTCTTTTGCTGCAACGCCGTGGCCGCATCAGGCGCACCTGTAATGGCACCCGACGATCTTCCCGGGGCGTTTGCGCGGCGCTTGACGTCGCTCACTGACTTCCTTTCGAATGGGGTCGACTTTCGATGACTGTCTGCTCATTCCAATGGGCGAAACGACCACCGCACCGCGCTGATCGAGCTGCGCTCAGGGTAATCGAGACCAAACGTCGGAGGACCCTGAGTGTGTCGGTCGCGAGCCCCGGATGTCATCGTCTGCCTCCGAGTCGGACGGATACTCGGGGTGCTCGGTCCACTACAACCAAAGAGGCGGTGCCGGCAGGGGCCAACCGCACTGTTCTCGTGCGGTAGACGAGTGTGATTGAAGGAGTGTGGGGCTAGCGTTGGAGTGCGTCCGAATCTCGATTGAAAGGTCGGTTGGTTGCGATGGGCGAGAGGACGAACGAGAGGGTGGAAGACCGCTATCTGCGCGGTGAGATCGGATTCGAGGATGCGTTGCGGGAGGTTGCTGGTATCGACATTGATCGCGGAGACCTTGCCCAGATCCTCCGCGGCCTCGCCGGCCGCAGTCCCGGTAGTCCTGAGATCTCCGACCACGACGCCGGCGTCCTCGTCAGCGCTGGGTTTGTCGAGAACCCGATTGCAACCACCGCAGCGCGGGTGGACCGCGACATCCGCATGCAGGACCTGGTCCGCAGCTCGCTCTCGGTCGCCGACGCCGCGCAGCGTCTCGGGGTCACCACAGCCCGGATCCGTCAGCGCTTGGCCGAAGGCACCTTGTGGGCGTTCACCTCGGGCCGCCACCGGCTGCTGCCGCCCGCCCAGTTCACCGCCGACGGCGTGGTCCCGTTCCTCGATCAGGTGCTGCCGCTGCTGAGCAAGGAGCTGCACCCGCTCACAGTGCAGGCGCTGCTCACGGAACCGCAGCTGTCTCTGAGTGTGAATGGTCGTCCGGTGTCGATCGTGGCGTGGCTGACGGGCAGCGCGGGCGCCGCCTCGGACATCGAGGAGGCCGCCGACGTGATCACTGCCGCAGACTGGGAATCGGCGTAGATCCGACCATCTCGCCTACGGAAGCTGGTATGGCGCAGCCAGTCCCCGCTGCGCGCTGGTCGAACTATCGGTCGCCGATCCACGGCGGTCGCTTTCCGGATTGGATCCACACACGCTGAATCCGGAAGAGCCGGATGACCGCGGAGACACGTCACCCAGTGGCAGCCGATGGTCGATGTGGGGTGTCGCGGGACTGCTTCTTAGGCAGATAGAAATCGAGCTTCGATGAGCGTGTTGCGCGGATGGTGGCGGGATGCCGGGCGCCGTCCCCAACTCGACGCCCGATGTTCGCCAAGCAAGCAACGTCGGGGTCCCTCCAGTGGCGTTGCAAGCCACGTCGCCCCGTTGTGGCGGCGCTTCGGGTGATTCGCTCGCAATATCAGCTGCGGACCCGCTGTTTCAAACGTAGGCGCGCATCGAGTAACACGATGAGATTGGTTGCAGCCGTGGTCCTGTGCGGCGGTTTGTTCGCTCGCGATTTGTTCTGTGGAGGGTGTTTCGCGATTCGGAGTTGGGGACTAGCGTGGGTGTTGGCACCACCCTGAGTAATCCGACAGCTCGGTGCGCGTCCGCGCACACCGAGTTCCGAAGTCGGTCTTTGTCAGGGTGGTGATCACTATTCGTCTCTGATACCTCGAAGGACACCGAGTCGTAGTCGGTGTCCTTGTTTATCCGTCAGCCAGGATCCTGCGGGATCGCATGTGACTCATGAGGTTGTGACCACTCATGACAGTACTCCTCTGCGCCCGAACGGCGCCAGGAACTCCACGATGCACCGCGCGCATCGATGGTCGAGGTAGTCGGTGATGGCCTCGTATCGCCGCCGCACCGATGACTCGGCCTCGATTGCGGCGTGTATCAGGTGTTTTGAACCACGATCGGTCGATCCGGAATCGTGGTCGGCAGTGGGGCCATGGGTGCGCGAGACGGTGAAGCTGTCGGAGCCGACACTGCACAGTCAGGCCACGAACGCACTCAAGGTGCTCACCCGACTGGCGGCGTGGGCGATCGATGTGGGGTTGGTCCTCGACCGTGAGGTAGTGCTGACTCCCGAGGTGCTCGAGCGGTACCGGGTGACCGGCATGCGGCAGTTGGCCCCGACATCACGGTCGGCGGAGATCTCGCGACTGCGTACGTTGGCGAGGTCGGTGACGAAGCGGGCGCCGTGGCCCGGGCCGGACGAGCGAGGGTCGCGGCAGGGTTTGTCGCCGCCGTACGCGCGCGAGCAGATCGAGGCGTACTGGAAGGCTGCGGCATCGCAGAACGGCCCGTTCCGAGTCCAGGCGATGAAGGCGATTCTCACGCTCACTGTGGGTGTGGGTGCTCGTTCGGGTGAGCTGTTCGCCGTCGTGACCTCGGACGTGGTCGATGTCGGCGGCGTGGTGGCGGTCAGGCTCGGCGGGGGCGCTAAGGGGCGGGTGGTTCCTGTGCGGGCCGGTTGGGTCGATCGACTGGAGAAGGTCTCTGCGGGGGCGGGGTCGGGGCCATTGGTCGCGTCACGTCGGACGGGCCGTGATCAGGCGGCGGCGCTGCTCGCGTCGTTCGAGTACCCCGCTGGGATGCCCCGACTGATGGTGCCGCGTCTGCGGTCGACATGGCTGGCTGGGGTGCTGTCCGATTCCGGTGTCGCGGAGATCTTCTCGGCTGCAGGGATCGTCAGCGGCAAGGCGTTCTCGGACCTTCTCCCGTATCTCCCGGCGCCGCAGGTCGGTTCGCCGAGTTGGTGCCGGTTGGGAGGGCAGCAGTGATGACGCCTCGGACCCCGGAGGAGATTGTCGAGTTGTACACCCCGCACATGCCGGAACAAGAGTGGGAGGCGATTAGGCCGTTCGTGGTTGACGTTGTCCGGCGAGGGTTCGCGGCGACGAAGGTGTCGCAGACGGCGGTGGACCGCATGGTTATGGTGACTTCCCTGGTGCGGTGGGCGGTCGAGCAGGGTTTGCCGCTCGACGTCGAGCAGGTCTTCCACCCTGCGACGGTGAACCGTTACGCCGTCACGGTTCCGGGGTTGTCCGAGGCGACGCGGTGTACCCGCCGAGCCACGCTGACGTCACTCTCGCGTCGGATCACTCGTGCCGCGCCGTGGGAGCCGCACCGCGTAGTGCTGCACTATCCCCATGGAGCGAAGCCGTACACGTTTGCGCAGGTCTCTCGTCTGCTGTGGTGGGCTCCACGGCAAGTGACCGCGATCCGTCGACGAGGGCTCGCTGCGGCGGTGGCGCTCGGTGCGGGTGCGGGACTGCGGGGCACCGAGATGATGTCGGTTCGCTCGTCGGACGTCCGGGAACGCAGCCCCCATGTGATCGTCACCGTACGCGGTCCGATGGCGAGGCAAGTTCCGGTACGTCCGGCGTATGCCGATGCGGTGCTCGAAGCGGCAGACAATGCGCACGGTGGTCCGTTGTTCCACGATCCACTGCCCCCGGTCTGGGCCGTTGGCGAACTACTGATCAACTGCGACGTCCCCGAGACACTGAGGCCGCTAACGTCGACCCGGCTGCGGTTGACGTGGGAGTGCGCGATGATCCAGGCCGTCCCGTTGCCTGTGTTCATGAGGATGTCCGGGCACACCGGGACGCAGCGGCTCACCGACACCCTGGGCGCAGCGCAACTGTGTACCCGACCGTGGTGGACTGCAGCGGAACTTGACGCACTAGCGCGGGCGGTGCCGTGGTGACTAGGAAGAAGCACACACCTCACCGCCGCAAACGTGGTGGAGGAGTGGGCGCTGGCAGGATGCGGCGTCTGCACGAGGTGAGCGGCGCCGTGTACCGCACCGAGCCCTGGCAGTTCAAGCGGGTCATGGCCATGATCGCACACTGCGCCGCACGCGATTTCGTGCACGAAATGTTCGATCATCATCGTGGTGCGCACCGGGTGTTCACCGCAGACGCTTTCCTGGCCGCCTACGTGGTGACGCCGATGCTCGGTATCGCGATGCATCAGACGAACGTGACCGCAGTGGTTCGCGGGTGGACCGCATCGCAGCGGCGAACGCTGGGTATCCCGCCCCGTGCGGACATCAAGTACAAGTCCGTCAACGACGCTCTGCGCAGGTTGACGTGGGCGTGCCGGTCATCCCGGTATGAGGAGTGGGACGAACGCGCTTTCGCGCAGGCACTGCTGGACGCGTCCCTGTGGTGCCATCCACCGACCGGTGCCGTCGCTCTGGACTCGACCGATGTCTCGACCTGGGGGAGGGTTAAATACCGCAAACCGCTCGTCGACGCCGATCCCGATGGGATGCCGCCGCCAGATCACCCGCTCGCGCCACCGGATCCCAAGCATCCACATGCCCGCCGACGGGGACACCAGCTCCCGAATGCTCCCGTCTGCAAGGACGACAAGCGGTACATCTACACAGTCGATCTCGATGCTCGAATGGGCTGGCGCAGTACTGAATTCGAGGAGTCCTGCTACTTCTGCGGTTACGACCTGCACGTGATCACCGATGTCCCATCCGCCCCAGGCCTCGGTCCGGTGGTGCATGTTGTGCGTGCGATGAATCTCACGCCAGCGGGATCGCACAAGGGCGTCGGAGGACTCGCCGCCGTGGTGGCTCTGGGAGAATCGATCCCGGATCCGCGTCAGTTGATCGCGGACCGTGCCTACAACAACGTCAAGAACAGGATCTTCCCGATCCCGGCCTGGAGGCTCGGATACACCACCATCTACGACCTGCATCCCAATCAGCGCGGGCTACATCCGGGACCCGAAGGCACCCACACCATCTGGATCGACGGCGTCCTGTATGCGGATAGGCTCCCGGAAGGTCTGTATGACATCGACCCAATCGCGACCGACATGTCCGACGACGAACGCGAGCGCCTCGAGCGACGCCATCAGGCGCGTCAGGCGTACGCCTACGTCCCGCACGACGCCCTCCAGCCCGACGGGACTCGGCGCTACCGCGGGCCGGCCGCCCAGCCCGCCCGAGTACGGTGTCCGAACAACCCCGTCTCGATGCGCGCACCGCACAGCCTGCCGACGACGTCGTGCATCCGCGGCGAGGACTGCGGATGCGGGCGCACAGTCACACTGCGGGACACGGACTACCCTGACCTGCGGATGCCGTTCCAGCACGGGACCCTCGCCTGGGAGGCTTCGTATCACCGCAGGGTCGGCATCGAGAGCCTGTTCGCAGACTTGAAGCAGAACAGGCTGCACGTGCACCGCGGGTACTTCCACGGCTTCGGGATCAGCCGCTACACACTGCTCGCCGGATTCACCCTCGCCGCACTCAATTTACTGATCCTGCACGACTGGTACTCCAAGCGCGAGCGCCTCGACCCATGGGGTCGGTACCTCGGCGAGCCGGAACCGGAGCACACACCACAGCGACGACTGCGTCGCATCTCCTCTGGGCGTCACGAGAAGTCCTCAGCGCCCGCTGGACCTGGCAGATAGCGACCCCGCCCCGGTAGCGAGATCCACGGATTCCGCGGTCAAACCTCGACCAAACTGCGGAAACAACCGTAGGTAGGCGTCTCGAGCGCACGATTCGGCCCGATCTGTGTGGGAATCACGCGGCAACGACCCCGAGAATCCGCCAAATCCGACCGTTGGGCGGAGTCGTGACGGAAATCGAGGCCAAATTTCGGCCGCAGACCCAATAGGTGAACTCAACCGGACTCAATGGGTGAACACCCTTTGGAGCCGATGACGGGAATCGAACCCGCGTATTCAGCTTGGGAAGCTGATGTTCTACCATTGAACTACATCGGCACGCTGGGCATTTCCGCCGAATCGGCGGTGTAACACCCTGCGAGCGGCAACTCTAGCAGACGTCCCGATGTTCGTGCGTCTACCCTCTAGATCGTGCTTCTCTCCGATCGTGACATCCGTTCCTCCCTCTCCAGTGGCCGCCTGGGCATCGATCCGTTCGACGAGTCGATGGTGCAGCCGTCGAGTGTGGACGTCCGGTTGGATCGCCTGTTCCGGGTCTTCAACAACACGAAGTACACGCACATCGACCCGGCGCAGCAGCAGGACGAGCTGACCAGCCTGGTCGAGCCGGCCGAGGGGGAGCCGTTCGTGCTGCATCCGGGCGAGTTCGTGCTCGGGTCGACCCTCGAGTTCTGTTCTCTGCCGGACGACCTCGCGGGCCGCCTGGAGGGCAAGTCCAGCCTCGGTCGTCTCGGTCTGCTCACTCACTCGACGGCCGGGTTCATCGATCCCGGCTTCAACGGGCACATCACCCTCGAGCTGTCGAACGTGGCGAACCTGCCGATCACCCTGTGGCCCGGGATGAAGATCGGCCAGCTGTGCCTGTTCCGGCTGACGAGCCCGGCGGAGAACCCGTACGGCAGCGCCGCCGTCGGCTCGAAGTATCAGGGCCAGCGCGGTCCCACGCCGTCGAAGGCGTACCTGAACTTCGCGAAGGCCCCGACGCCGTAGCCGCTCGCGCCATGCGGATCGGCGCCGGTGTGGAGACGCCGGCCCGAAGTTCGGGATTCGCCGGGCGTGCCCGGAGTCACGTCGAATTCGAGTCGAAGCTTCGGGCAACTCGTGGCGACACCTCCCGCGACGGAATGGCGCGAGGCGGCGCGGTCGAGGTATGCGACCTGGTCACATGCTCCACGTCGCCCGGCGCCCGGTGTCGTACCGCGCGAGCCCACGGATGCAATGGCTAACGAACGGTTAATGAAGTGGGTGGCGTGAGCCGCCCCCGCCGAGTCTGATCTGCCCGAATCTGGGGCTGGTGCCGAGGCGACGGTTCGATAAGCTGCCCCGGGTTTCGCGTGCGCGCAATCGGGGGCGCACACCGTCAGACAAGGACGACTCGATGAGTGCGGTACTGGGAGTGTCGGTGGGGGCGAGTGCTGTCCGCATGGCCACCCGGTCCGGCTTCGACAATCCGCCGGGAATGCCGGCGGGCTTCGACCAGCAGGCCGTCGAGGTCGTCTCGGGTCCCGTCGAAGACGTCGCCGCCCAGTCCATCGGGGTGCTGCTCGAACATCAGTGGCACGGCAACCTCGAGGCCACCGCGGTCGCATACGGGAGCGTCGTCGAGGCCGACGCGATGCACGACGCGATGGCGCGGCAGCGCCTGCACAACTATCACCTGGTGCCCGAGTCGGCGGCCGTGGTCACCCTGCTCGAGAGCGTCGGCCAGCTCGGCCCCGACACCCACACCCTCGTCCTCTACGACCTCGGCAGTTCGGGCGTCACCATCAGCGTCGTCGACCGGTACTCCCGCAGCGTCATCGCGTGCGAGCGCAGCGACGTGGTCGGCGGCGACGTCTTCGACGCGTTGATCGCCGAGCAGCAGGTGCGGGAGCGGGGTCTGACACGTCCCGTCGACACCTGGGCGGCCGCGGAGCTGACCGCCCGCTGCCGCACCGCGAAGGAACAGCTCTCCACCGGCGGCGCCGCGTGCGTGCCCGGCGACGGCGGGCTGATCCTGCTCAACCGGGAACGCTTCGAGGCGCTCGTCCGGGTGCCGGTCGAGAGCTCCGCTCGCCTGGCCCGCGAGGTGATCGCCGCCTCCGGACGGCATCCCGACGTGCTGGTGCTGCTCGGCGGCGGCGCGCGCATCCCGCTCGTCCAGGGCGTCCTGCAGGGCTGGCTGGGATTGCCGACAGTCCTGCCACCCGAGCCGGAGATGGTCGCCGCGCAGGGTGCCGCCCTGTTGGCCACGCCGGTGGAAGTGCCACCCGAACCCGAACTGCCCGAACCGAACTGGAACGACGTCGCCCCCGTCGCCTCGCATCGGCGGCAGCGCGGCGCGTCCCGGCGGCAGCTCGCGCTGGCCGGGTCGGCAGCGAGCGGACTGCTGGTGGTCGCGGCCATCGGGCTGACCCTCGACCGTGGAGACGACGCCACCAGCCAGCGGGAACCGGCGGTCGCCGAGGCCACCGTGGCGCCCACCACGACGAGGCCGACGACGACGGCACCGACGACCACGACCACACCGTCCCCGACGCCCGTCGCCCCGGTCGTCACGTCCGAGCCCGAGCCGACCTCGGTCGCCGAGGCGCCGCCGGCGCCGCCCGGGCCGCGGTATCTGAACCTGCCGCAGCCGATCCAGATCGAGGTCCCGCCGGGTATCCAGTTGCCGCCCGGCATGATCCGCTGACCGCTGACATCGACACGGCCCGCGGTCACCGAATCCGCCGAGTGAACGGAAGTGTTCGGTCGATCTGATCGACCGAACACTTCCGTTCACTCGCGACGGGCGTGGCGGCCGCTGCCGCTGGCGGGCCGGGGCCGGGGTGCGGGGGGTCGACCGGGTGCGGTGGGTCCGCCGGGCGCAGGGGCGACGGCCGGGATGTGCGGGTGCGTGGGCAGGACGCGTGCGGTGGGGACGGCCGGTGCGGGTGCGGCGAGGGGGACCTGCGAGCGCGGCGGCCGGGCCAGGGCGACGGCGATGGCGGTCGTCAGCGGCACCGAGAGGGCCAGCGCGATGCCGCCGACCGCGGAGCGCAGGATCTCGATCGCGACGGCGTCGCCGGTGAGCACGTCGGTGATCGAGCGGCCCGCCACCGAGAACAGCAGCAGCAGCGGCAACGCGCCGCCCGCGTAGGCGAGCACGAGGGTGTAGACGGTGCTGGCGATGTGGTCGCGGCCGACCCGCATCGCGGCGGAGAACACCGACCGCCGGTTCGCGTCGGGGTCAAGGTGGGCCAGCTCGAACGCCGACGACGCCTGCGTGATCGTGACGTCGTTGAGGACACCGAGCGAGCCGATGATGAACCCGGCGAGCAGCAGCCCGGTGATCGAGACGTGCCCGATGTAGGTCTGCACGTTGGTGTTCTGTTCCTCGGACAGCCCGGTCAGGTGCGTCATCTCGATTGCCGCCCACGACAGCACCGCCGCCAGCGCCATCGACGCGAGCGTGCCGAGCAGGGCCGAACTGGTCCGCAGGCTCACCCCGTGCGCCAAATACAGCACCGCGTACAGGATGATCGCGCCGCCGACGAGCGCGACCGGCACCGCGGGCTTGCCGTCGAGCAGCGCGGGGAGCATGAAACCGACCAGTACCGCGAACGCCACCAGAATGCCGAGCAGGGCACGGAATCCACGCCACCGCGCGACCACGATCACGACGATCACGAACACCAGCACGACCGCGAGCAGCGACCAGCCGCGCGCGTAGTCCTCGAACGAGTACGCGGTGGCGCCGGTGTTGTCGGTCTGCCGCACCAGCCGGATGTTCTCGCCGGCCACCAGGTTCGGTTGTCCCGGTCCCGGTCCGATCTCCAGCAGGGTGCGGGTGCCCTCGTTCGGGCCCGACTCGATCGCGACGACGCTGCGCTGGCACTCGTACGAATTGTTCGGTGGGGGAACCGGATTGCCGGTGAACGGGCGCCCGACCGAAGGGCTGCCGCAGGGGCCGAAGTCAGAGGTGACGACGGATCCCGCCTCGGTCACCACGGCGCCACCGCCTGCGGTCTGGAACGGGAGGGGGATCTCGACGCTGTGCCGGCTGGGCCACAGCGCGATCGCGCCGATCACCACGGCGAGCCCGATCGCGGAGAGCAGGCCGACCACCACGCGGGCGGCGACGGGGCCGACGGGGACGGGACCGGTGTGGCCGTGGCCGTGACCGTGGCTCATCGAGTGGATGCCTGACTCCGCATGGCGTCAGGGTACCGAGCGCCCGGGGACCGTCCGGTCGGCGGGAACGCGGACCGGACACCACGAGGGCGGAGGTGAAAGAGAGGATCCCCCCAGCAGGGTGGCGGGGTACAGGGGGGTGTCTCCCCGCCACCGGCCCGATTGCACACAGGGGGGGAGGTGCAATCGAGCGTGCTGGACACCATTGGTGTCGTGTCCGAATCTACCGTGTCTTTCCGGATCTGTCTCACGGGGGGTCGAATTTCGTGTCGGAGTTCAATCGATACGCCGTGAATCCGGAACTGTCGACCCGAGATCGCAGGTCAGAACGATTCGCGGTGCACGGCCTCGGAGAGCGGACGGCCTTCACGCCACCCGAACCGCACCAGGTCCGGGGTCTCCTGGAACTCCGAGACCGGCCCGACACACAGCCACGCGATCGGCCGGATCGGGGCCGGGACCTTCACCAGCGACGTCAGGTAGTCCTCGTCGTAGAACGAGACCCAGCCCACGCCGATCCCCTCGGCGACCGCCGCCAGCCAGATGTTCTGGATCGCGAGCACCGCGGAGAACACTCCGGTGTCGTCGACGGTGTGCCGGCCGAGGATGTTCGCCCCGCCCCGGCTCGGGTCGTAGGTGACCACGACCCCGGTCGCGGACTCGCGGATGCCCTCGATCTTGATCGGGCTGAACGTCTCGCGACGCTCCGGCGGCAGCGAGTCCGCGAAGTTCCGGCGGCAGGCGGCGACGTGATCGGCGAACGTGTCGAGGGTGTCGGGATCCTGCACGACGACGAAGTCCCACGGCTGCGTGTTGCCCACGCTCGGGGCGTTGTGACCGGCCTGCAGGATCCGCGTCAGCTGCGCGTCCGCGATGCGCTCCCCGGTGAACTCCGCGCGCACGTCGCGCCGCATCCGAATCGCGTCGTACACCGACAGGGTGGGGCCGGACTCGCTCGGCTGGGCGGGGCTGCTGTTCACATCGGAGGACACGCGATTCACGGTAACCGATCCGACCCCGCGGCCTGTCCCGGCAGTCGACCCGTTCCCCGACGGTAGCCTCGAGCGGTGGTGTTCCCGACGTTCGACGTGCCCTGTCCCACGGCCCGGCAGATCGTTTCGGCGGAGCCGATCACCGCGACGGTGACGACCGGTCGGGATACCCTGCCTGCGTGGTCGGGTCACAGGTCAGACGGTGGATCGGTATCTGCGCGGCCGTCGTGGTCGCAGGTGTCGCCGTGCTGACGGGCGGCGCCGCGAGCGCCGACCCGGCCCCTGCCCGGGTGGGCGCCGACGGCACCGCGCTCACCCTCGACGGCGAGCCGTGGTGGCCGGTCGGGCTGAACGCCTACCAGCTGGCGACGAACTGGTCGATCAACCGCGGGTGCGGCGCCCAGGTGGACCTCGACGCGTACTTCTCGTCGCTCCCAGGCATGACGCTCACCCGATTCAACGCCTTCTCGGCGCTGGCCACCAACAAGTTCACCGGTGCAGTGGATTTCGCGCCCATCGATGCGGTGTTCGCCGCGGCGGAGCGGCACGGACAACTCGTCGTGCCGGTGCTGACCGCGCAGGACGGCGCCTGCGAGGACGGCATGTTCAAGCAGCGCGACTGGTACGCCAGCGGCTGGCAGCAGCAGGCGCCGGGTATGACGATGTCGTTCGCGGACTGGGTGGACACCGCCGTGCGGCGGTGGCGGACGTCGCCGGCCCTCGCCGCGTGGGAACTCGTCGGCGAACCCGAGACCAGCGTGTGCCCCGGCGGCGACTGCGACTTCGGGAACCGGGTGTGCCCGCCCGACGCGGCCGAGGTCCTGCGCGCTTTCATGGACCATGCCGGTGACCGGGTGCGGGCACTGGACCCGCAGCGGCTGATCACGGCCGGCCTGACCGGAGGCGGGCAGTGTGGGACACAGGGCGACGAATACGGGTACATCGGTCGGTCCCCGAATGTCGACGTGCTCCAGTACCACGACTACGGCGCCGACGGCGTACCCCTGCCCGGCGACCAGTGGAACGGGCTGGCGCGCCGGATCGACCAGACGGCGGCGCTCGGCAAGCCGCTCCTCGTCGCGGAGATCGGTCAGGCCGCGGGTAGCTGCCTGTCACTGTCGCAACGAGCGCTCGACGTCGGGACCAAGATCGCCGGGCAGCGTGCCGCGGGCACCGCCGGTGCGTTGCTGTGGGCGTTCGTGCCCAACCCGCGTCACGCCGAGTGCACCTTCGACATCGGTCCCGGCGATCCGTTGTTCCGGCTGCTCGGGCCGGGGAGGCCCGGACCCGTCTGATCTCACTCGGGTTCGGTCGGGTTGTTCAGGACCCGGTACAGCCGCCAGTCCGGTTGATCCGCACCGTCGTTCGGGATCGCCAGCTCGAGCATCGCGATCTGCGCGCCGTTGTCGTAGATCGTCGGGTACCGCCGGTTGACCGCGTCGGCCGTGCCCCGTCCCTCGTTCGGGACGGTGAGGATGTACTGCACGCCGTGCTCGGCCGGCTCGCTCAGAGCGGACACGAAGTCACGGTCGGAGGGCAGCACGAACCGCTTGGGATGGTCCGACGCCGCGACCACGGCGAACCCGTAGAGCGTGTCCACCAGGATCGACCCATCCGGCAGATCCATCGCGTCGAGACGATCGGCGATCTCGCGTTCGGTGGCGAACGACCGCAGGATGCTCAGCTGCCGGTCCTGCTCGGTTCCCTCCTGGGGATCGAACGGCAGCAACGCCCCGACGGCGTACTGCTGCACGGACAGTCCGCGGCTCTCCATACCGACCGCGGTCAGCGGCACGCTCACGGCGAGCAGCACCGTCGCCGCCACCGCGACCCCACGCAGACGTGGGCCCTGCATCTCGTGTGGCACCGTGAACGCGCCCGGCCGCCGCGCACCGAGGTCGCCGCGCGCGGGGCTGATCTGGAAGGCGTAGATGCACATCAGCGGGATGACGCAGATGTAGAAGCGCAGGAACGGGAAGGTCGTGCCCGTCGCATACGAAACCACTTGGAACGCCAGCACGGAACCGAACAGCAGCGTCGCCGCCAGCACCTCGAGATCCCGGCGTCGCACCGCGAGCACGGCGACCGCCGGGACGAGCAACGGCAGCGCGGGCGCGAGCACCAGCAGCTCGGCGGCCGAGTACGCGAACGTCGCCTGCCCCGCGGTGGCCGGTCCGCCGGACTGTTCGAGGATCGCCGTGTTCCCGTAGACGGAACTGAACTGCGCGAAGGCCTGACCCGTCAGCAGCCAACTCGTCGCCGCCCACGCCAGGAACGCCAACGCGCCGGGAGCCGCCAGGATCACACCGTCCATCAGCGCGGTCTGCCACCGGTGCGTCGACGCCCGCCGCCAGGTCACCAGCGCGACGAAACACGCGCCCAGCGCGATCGGCACGACGGCGTCGTACCGCGTCAGATACGCCAACCCGAGGGCCACACCCGAGCCGATCAGGTCGTGCACGTCGTCGGTCGTGCTCCACCGGATCAGCCGCCGCGCCGCCCAGCACATCAGGAACACGAACGGTGCTTCGCTCATCCCGGTCGCGCCGTAGAACACGATCATCGGATTCGCGACGAACAGCACGGTGATCACGATCTGCTGCCAGCGCGGCACACCGCGGTCCCCGCCGATCGCCCAGATCTGCACCGCCGCACCGGCCATGAACAACGCCGACATCACCACACCGGCCATCCCGTACCGCGTCAGGCTCGGGAAGTACGAGTTGAACGCGGCCAGCGGCACCTCGACCAGCGCCGTCATCGGCGTGAAGATGAAGCCGATGCTCGCCAGGTGGGGGTCGCGGCTGAACAGGACGCCCTGCGCCGACTGGACCCGGCTGAGCGCGTCGCCGAGCAGGAAGCCGTTGTGCACGGCCAGCACGTATCCGACGACCAGATACAGCAGGGCACTCGCCGCGTACACGATCAGGGCGGGGCTGCGCAGCATCCTCATGGCGTCGGCCCGCCCGCCCGCGTGGCGGCCGCACCGGCGTGGTCGTCGACCCCGCCGCTGTCGAGACCGTGGAACGTCTTCTCCCAGTACGACGGACGGAACAGCAGCTGCCACACCCCCTTGATCGCGGCGATGCTCATCAGCAACCAGTACAGCGGCACCGTCAGGCACGACAGCAGCAGGCGCGGCGTACCGGTCTCGCGCGCCCCGATCAGGTTCATGTACATCGTGGCGGCGTTACCGAACACCAGGCACACCAGCGCCGGGTAGTACACGGCGGGCGGAAAGATGCTGCCGATCAGGATGGGTTGTCCGAGCAACCACGCGATCGTGATGAACCAGAACACCATGTTCAGGCAGGCGATCAGCGGCGTCCCCGCCAGCAGCAGGGTGAACCGGACGAACGGCCACGCGCCGATCGCCCGCCACAGCTTCACCGGGTGCCGTGTGTGCACCAGCCACGTCTGCAGATAGCCCTTGTACCAGCGCGAGCGCTGACGCAACCAGTTGATCGGGTCGCTGTTCGCCTCCTCCAGCGTCGTCGACTCCAACACCGCGGTCGTGTAGCCGTTGGCGGCGATCCGCACACCCAGATCGGAATCCTCGGTGACGTTGAACGGATCCCACGCTCCGATGTCGTCGAGGACGGCGCGGCGCAGGTGATTGGACGTGCCGCCCAACGGGATCGGTGCCTTCAGCCGCATCAGCCCCGGCAGCAGGTAGCTGAACCAGACCCCGTACTCGACCGTGAACCAGCCCGTGAGCAGATTCTGCGAGCCGTTGCGGTACGCGAGCTTCGCCTGCACACACGCCACCCGATCATCGAGCATCGCGAACGTCGCTGCGACACGGCGCAACTGGAGCGGCTCGGGCAGGTCCTCGGCGTCGTAGATGGTGATGATGTCGCCGGTCGCGAAGTGCATACCGTAGTTGCACGCCTTGGGTTTCGTGCGTGGCTGGGACTCGGGAACCAGGACGACGGTGACGATCTCGTCGACACCGACCGCGCGGGCGGCCTCGATCGTGACGTCGTCGTCCTCCTCGAGCAGCAGCAGCACCTGCAGCTTGTCGCGTGGATAGTCGAGGCGGGCGAGCGCGCCGATCAGCTGCCCGATCACCTCCGGCTCGTGATATGCGGGCACGAGCACCGTGTACGGGGGCAGGTCCTCGTCCGCGATCGCGCGGGCCTCGTCGTCGGTGACCCGGATGATGGCGTCCGCGGCCAGTCCCTTCCGGAAGATGACCAGACGGTCGCCCAGCGTGAGCACGTACGCGATCGTGCAGATGCCCGTCATCAATGTCAGTGTGCCGAGCGGGGACACGACCATGCACACCACGAAGATCGCCACCAGCACGATCAGCAGGTTCCGCTGCCACGGCGCGAACGCGACCGCGGCGGACGCGTCGGGGTTCCGCTCCCGCAGACCCTGCACGGCGTCGTGCAGTGCGCGTTCGCGGAACTCGGCGGACGCTGTCGCCGGATCATCGGGTGGCTGCACCCGGCCGACGTCCGGAGAGGTCATCCGAACTCCTCCCACTGCCGGGCGACCACATCGCGGCCCAGGGCGGACAGCAGGTCGACATCCTTGTAGTCGGGGTTCGCGTCGACCTCGACGGCGTTGCCCCGGAACAGCACGTTCACCGTCTGAGATGCCACCGATGCGGCCTCCGGGTCGAGATCGGGGAACCGGGCGTCGGGCTCGTGGTTGTCGACGGCGATGAGGTTGACCACCTGGACCGTCCCGTCACCACGAGTCCAGTCGAAGTGAAGCTTCGTCCAGGTCAGGAACAGGTCCTGATCGACGATCGTGTACAGCAACCCGGTGACCCCCGAGCCGAGGTCGACCCGCACAATCGGAGACCGGCGGCCGCTCAGCGTCGAATACAGGGTCTCACCCGGAAAGATGTTGAGCGAGTCCGGATCGTGGGTGAGCAGCGAGTCGACGACCACCGTCCGGCGCCGGCCCTTGTCGTCCCAGGCCGGATCGACCTCGTCCGCGGTCCAGGTCTGCCGGACGATGGCCGCGTCCGGGCCGAAGTACCGGTCGGCCCAGTCGTACCCCGCGAAACCGGTCTGCGTCCAGCCCGAGGGAGTCGCCAGGCCGGGGGCGTCCGCCGGGGGAGGGCCTTCCGCGATCGGGATGTTCAGCTCCTTGGGAAGAGGAATCATCGCCAGCACCGCCGCCGTCGCGGTCACGAACAGGCCTGTCTTCCACGGCCGGGTCACCGGCGACGGCCGCTCGGGGCGCAGGGACCAGTTGACGTCCCGTCGCCGCACCGACCGTCCGAGCATCGTGAACGCCACCACGGCTCCGGCCGTGACCGGCGCCAGCCGCGAGGACAACGGGCCGAGCAGTTCGGGCCGGCCGGCCAGCAGCTGGACGGCGAGCAGCGCAAGCGAGAGCGTCAATGTCCCGAAGAAGCCGATCCAGCCCAGCCGATCGGTACGAGCGACGGCAACCCCGATGCCGATCGAGATCAGCAGCGTCGACACCAGCGCCACCGAAACCCACGTTCCCCCGAGCCACGTGACGGCGATCCGGTAGCCCAGGGGCGAGACGAGGACGAGCAGGAACCAGATCGGCCAGAACCGGCCGGCGGGGCGCAGTCCGAACAAGAGGACACACGCGCCGAACACGAAGAGGAGCAGGGCGAACAGGTCGGTCCGCAGCAGATAGAAGGTGTCCCGGTAGCGGGGGACGAGCAGCCCGTATGTCGCGACCGACAGCGCCAGCGCGATACCGCCGACGATGACATCCACCTCACGATCGTGGATCGGAAGCTCGTCGTGCTTGCGGCGAGTGATCCCGATCGCCATCGCCAACACCACGAGCGGCATCATCAGCAGATAGCCGAACAGGCCGCCGGGCAGGGTGTCGATGGTGGTGCGGGTGAACGACTCCCAGAAGGCGACGGCCGTGAGGACCGCGATCAGCGCGAACCGCGCGACGATCGTGCCCAGCACTCGGTTGCCGGTCGGCTCCGGCGCCACCGGCACGGGCACGGACGTCGTCGTCATGGAGCGCTCGACTCAGGACTTCGATCGGCGCCGGGTGCGGATCAACAGGGCCGTCGCGGCGGCCATCCCGGCGAGCAGCAGGAGTCCGCCGGCGACGAGCACCCCACGGACCACCCCGGTGGTCTCGTCGACCGCCGGCGCGGGTTGCTCGGCCGACACCGTCACCGGGTCGCGGTCGCCGGTCTGGAACAGCGCGTCACCGGACAGCGACGACCACCGGTTCCGGTCCGCCGACAGCCAGTCGAGGATTCGGTCCACGCTCTGCGGCGCGTCGGTGGACGTCGCCACCAACAGCATCCGGTCGTGGTCGTCGTCCCACGCGGCCTGGAGGGAACCGAACCGCAATCCCGGCACGTCCACCGTCTCGGGCGCGGTGTCCGCGGTCAGGTTCGTCAGTTCCACCGTGTCGTCGCCGGTCACCCGCAGCGGCAGCGGGACCGAGTCCGGCAGACCGCCGTCCGCGGCGATCAGGATCGCCGGGCTGTCGGAGTTCACGGCCGTGTCGAGGTCGACCAGCTCGGGCCGGAACGGGGTGACGGTCAGCCCCTGCAGGCCGGTGACGATCGTCATCGCCCGCCGCGCATCGGCGAATGTGCCGTCCTGCAACCCGATCTGGGTGGTGGGCATCAGCGACTGGGGCAGGGCCTGGAAGCCTCCCGGCTGCGGTGGGAGCGTGGTCTCGCTCCGCACCGCGCCCGCGGGATCGAGGCTCAGTGTCACCGGCTGGGTCGACCCGCAGGTCATGGCGCCCGCCACCTGCAACGTGACCACGAGCTCGGTGTACCGCGACATCGACTCCGGAGGAATCGTCACCCAGCGGTCGATGCGGCCGTCCGCGTCCACCGGCCACCGGTCGAGGGTCGTGTCGCCGACGGTGACGGTGATCTGCCCGTTCTGGGTGTTCGGCAGCGGCGTGTAGTTGCCGATCAGGTGTACGTCCACCGGTCCTGACGGTCGGCCGAGCTTGGTCTGGTCGATCCCGATCCGCACCTGGACGCGGCCGGTCGACGTCGCGGTGAGCTTGCTGGCGCCCAGGTCGCCGAGCGTCGTCAGGGAGGGTGCGATGCCGGGCGCTGCGGCCAGGGAACCCGCGGTGGCCTCCGTGGCGACCGTGATCGTGGAGAGGTTGCTCGTCAGCAGCCGCGTCTGATTGAGCAGTCCGTCGGCCCTACCGGTGAGCGTCAGCACCGGAACCCCGGCCGGTGACGTGGTCAGGGTGGTGGAGTTGACGTCCGACTCGGTCACCACGACCTGGCGCTCCAGCCGGCCGACCGGATCGGTGGGCAGTGCCGCGCCGGGTGCCAGCGCCCGCAGTTCGATCGCCGGGTCCTGGTTGGCGTAGCGGGCGGCGATCGCGGCGCCGAACTCGAGCGCGGCCGCGGTCACGTCGTGCGTCGGCTCCGGCGGCACGTATATCGACAGGCGCGTGAGCACCGGCGGGAGGTAGTCCGCGAGAACCGTCGGCGGCGCCTCGTCACCGGTGTAGTCGACGGTGGCGTTCACGATCGACAGCGACCCGTCGGACCAGTCGTCCGCGCACCAGAAGTCGTCCACCGGTACGAGATACGAGCGGAGCGTCACCTGCGCGGCGTTGTTCACGACCGCGGCACCCGCCAGCGGCAGCGTGACCTGTGCCGTCGGTTCGCCGGACGGCACCTCGACCCGCCCGAGCACCCGGCCGCCCGACAGCACGTCGACCCACCCGCGACCGGCACCCGCCGGCACCTGCAGTGTGCCGCGCAGGGCTGCCGGAATGAGCCCCTGCGGGACCGGGATCTGGAGTGTCACCTCGTCGGTGCGTCCCGAAAAACTCAGTGTTCCAACGCCGCTGACCGTCGACAGGGGCAGCGACGCGTCCTGCCGGACGGGGGCGGCCTGTGCCGTCGGCGGGACAACTGCCACCATTGCGGCAGCCACACCCGCGACGACGATCTGAGGCACGAGTCGAACTGTCATGCGTGCAGCGCTCCGTACTGGGTAGGGGGCGGTTCGCGAAACACCCTACGGTCGGGACCATGCGCATGAATGTCCGACGCGCGGACTCACGGTGAATCCGCTGCGGAATCGTTACTGGCTGTAGCTAGCGAGGAAGTTGCCGAATCGTTCGATCGCGACGGCCAGATCACGGGCCCACGGCAGCGTCACGATCCGCAGGTGGTTGTGGTCGATCCAGTTGAATCCGGTGCCCTGGACCATCAGGATCTTCTCCTGCAGCAGCAGGTCCTGCACCAGCTTCTCGTCGTCGTGGATCTCGTACACGTCCGGGTCCAGCCGCGGGAACGCGTACAGCGCGCCACGGGGTTTCACACACGAGACACCCGGGATCATGTTCAGCCGCTCCCACGCCACGTCCCGCTGCTCGAGCAGCCGGCCGCCGGGCAGGATCAGATCCTCGATGCTCTGGTAGCCGCCGAGCGCCACCTGAATCGCGTGCTGCGCGGGCACATTCGGGCACAGTCGCATCGACGCCAGCAGGTTCAGGCCCTCCAGGAAGCTGGTGGCGTGATCCTTCGGGCCGGTGATCGCCACCCAGCCGGACCGGTAGCCGGCCACCCGGTACGCCTTCGACAGGCCGTTGAACGTCAGGCACAGCAGGTCCGGCGCGAGCGTCGCCAGGGAGATGTGCTTGGCGTCGTCGTAGAGGATCTTGTCGTAGATCTCGTCGGCCAGCAGCAGCAGCGAGTGCTTGCGCGCCAGCGCGACGATCTGGGTGAGCACCTCCTGCGAGTACACCGCGCCGGTCGGGTTGTTCGGGTTGATCACCACGATCGCCTTGGTGCGCGGCGTGATCTTCGACTCGATGTCCGCGATGTCCGGGTTCCAGCCGTCGGCCTCGTCGCACAGGTAGTGCACCGGGGTGCCGCCCGCGAGCGACGTCGTCGCCGTCCACAGCGGGTAGTCCGGCGCCGGAATCAGCACCTCGTCCCCGTTGTCGAGCAGCGCCTGCATCGTCATGGTGATCAGCTCGGACACGCCGTTGCCCAGGTAGACGTCGTCGACGTCGAGATCCGGGAAGCCCGGCACCAGCTCGTAGCGGGTGACGATCGCGCGGCGCGCCGACAGGATGCCCTTGGACTCCGAGTAGCCCTGCGCGGTGGGCAGCGCGGCGATCATGTCGCGCATGATCACGTCCGGCGCCTCGAACCCGAACGGGGCGGGGTTGCCGATGTTCAGCTTGAGGATGCGGTGCCCCTCCGACTCCAGCCGTGCGGCGTGCGCGTGTACCGGGCCCCGAATCTCGTACAGCACGTTCTGCAGCTTCGCGGACTGGTTCAGGACGCGCGGCTGGATGTGGGCGTGGTGGGAGGGCTCCGATGCGGTCACCCGACCATCGTGCCACTGTCGGTAAAGCGATTTTTGGCCGGGGGAGCGTCGCGGGCGGCACAAAACGGCCGATCGGGGCAGTTCAGGCGTGGTCGCGGGGCGGTTCTGCACCAGGCGAAACGGGGCCGCGCCGGTGATAGATTGCGCGCGGGAGTGCGCGGGCTCGCGCGCTGGGGGATGTAGCAGGGGGACACACATGTCGGAATTCAGGGTCGACCCGGACGACGTGGATTCGTTCGCGGCGACGCTGGCAACACTCGCGTCGCAGACCCAGCAGGCCAAGGACTACCTGCACAAATGGCTGCAGATCGGCTACGCGGAGGGGCGGATGTTCGCGCCCGTCGTCGAGAAGGTCTCCGACGTGCTCGCGGAGCTCGACCCCGCGTACACCGGCCTGGCCACGCTGAGCGCCGACGCCGGCGCCGAACTGAACCGCGCGGCGCGGTCCTACCGCGAGATGGAAGCCGCCAACGCGGCGAACCTCGACGCCGCGTACGAGGTGGCCTGATGGCGCCGAACCCGCTCGAGCACCTGACGGACCCCGCCGCGACCGATCCGGTGCCGGACCTCGTCGAGAACATCATCGGTGGATCGCAGTACATCAGCGCGTCGTACTGGGTCGGGCAGGTCGCGGACCTCGTCTGCGGCACCAACCCGTGGGAGTGGGTCGCCGAACAGTTCGCCGGCGACTGGGAGGTCGTGAGCAAGGCGGGGCACGCACTGGCCAACCTCGCCGAGTACAACCGCACCTGCGCCGACGTGATCCGCAGCGGTGTCGACGGGGTACGGCACACCTGGGACGGCAACGCCGCCGATGCGGCGGCCGCCTACTTCGCGGAGCTCGGTGCTGCCGTCAACGACCAGGCGAGGGTGGTCGAGCAGATCGGTGACCAGCTCACGGCCATGGCGACCGGCATGTACGAGGCCGCGCAGGGGCTCAAGGGGCTGTGGGAATTCCTGATGGACCTCCTCATCCAGGCTGCCGTGGAGATGGCTGCCGCGGCGGCGACCGGGACCACGGTGATCGGGCCCCTGCTGGTGGGCGCGGTTGCCGCCGTGACGATCACCAGGGCGATGGGTGTGTGGGGTGAGGTGCTGACCCTTCACTCGAACACCTGGAACGCGGTCCAGGGTGGCGTCGGCGTGATCGCGGGCACGCTCGGGGGCCTCCACGATCTCGATGCCAACCGGCTCCCGGTCCGTTCCTACGACCATCCGGGGGTCTAGATGACAACGCCGGACGAGACTCCGCTCGATGTCGCGCGTGGTGACCGCGCCGTGTCCGCTCACCTCGCATCGAGTCTGAAGCTGCTGGCGGCGAAGAGCCGTGACGCGGACTTCAGCGCAGCGACCGCGGAGGTCGTCGCGGGCAGGCGCAGCCTTCGCGACCTTGCCGCGTCGCCCGTCTTCGATCAGGTGCTCGGTCCGCTGGTTCGATCGTTCGCCGAGCAGTACCGGCAGTTCGACGAGTCGGACCGGGAGGCGTTGGCGGACGAGGGAGGGCGCAGGCTCGACGAACTGGGGCGAACACTCGACCGGCGTCGTGACGCGGCCACGTTCGACGACGACGGCGACCGCCCGATCCGAGGCATCCTCAGCTCGGATTGGTGACCGGGTCACCAGCGGATCGAGTCGATCCACCCGAGGCGAGCGCGGCCACGAACTTCGGGTCCGGATCCTCCACGATCAGACCCGAGCCGTCGGGCGCCGCGTGAATGCGCATCAGCCGCGGCAACGATCCGACGACGAACGGGACGACCGAACCCAGGGCCAGCGCCAGGCACGCGACGAGCGGCCATGCCAACGCCGGGTTCGGGCCGGAGGTGACCGCGACCGCCGCGGCGCCGATCCAGCCCAGCAACGCGCCCACGAGCATGGCCAGGAAGAGCGTGAAGTAGCCGCGGCGACGACGGTCGCACGTTCGGCACACCGGCCAGCGCGTTCTGACGACGACGGCCCGCTGCGCGTCCTCGGAGAACCCGGCCGCGGTCGAGAAGATGTTGGCGGCGAATCCGAAACGCCGCGCCGGGGTACGCGAGGCCACCGGCCTCGTCCGCGCGCCCACCGAGATCCGTCGAACCTGCGGAAGTCCGTGTGCCGTGCAGACCTTCGGCGTCCGACAGGCAAGGACGTACCAGTACGGGCCCCTGCCGTGCTCGGGTCCCTCGGGCGGCACCCCCCGCCCGGCGAGCGCTCGAATCGGCAGCACGATCGTGTTCCCTGTTCCCCCCATGCCCGACATCTTGGCCTATTCCGCGTGACCGGCGGTCAGCGGAGGAGGATTCTGGATTGTGGCGCCACGTATGGACCACACGGAAGCGGCAATCCCATGAGTGCACCCGGCATTCCCCGTCCCGCCCCGGTCGACCTCGCCCACCACACCCATCTGACCGGGGTGTTCGCGCCGCAACGCGAGGAGGTCGACGTCCACGACCTCGACGTCGTCGGCGAGATCCCCGCGGACCTGCACGGCGCCTACCTGCGGAACGGGCCGAACCCGCGCTTCGACCCGATCGGCCGGTACGTGTACCCGCTCGACGGCGACGGCATGGTGCACCGGATCGAACTCGTGGACGGCCACGCCCGCTACACGAACCGGTTCGTGCGGACCCCGATGGTCGTCGCGGAGGAACGTGCCGGGCACGCCATCTGGGGCGGGGCCACCGACCTGTACACCCCGGACGCCGACGAGGTCGGGCCCACACTCGCGGGCACCGCACGCGAACTTCCCGACATCAACGTCGTCCGGCACGGCGGCCGTCTGCTCGCGATGGCCGAGACCACCCGGCCGTACCGGCTCGACCCCGACGACCTGACCACCCTCGGCCCGGACACCTGCGACGGGGCGATGCCGATCGGCAGCACCGCACACCCCAAGATCGACCCCGTCACCGGCGAGCTGGTGCTGTTCAACTACCTCCTCGAGGCGCCGTACCTGACGTGGTCGGTGGTCGCCGCGGACGGGTCGCTGTCGCGTCCGCCGACCGTCGTCGACGGCCTCGACCGGCCGCTGATGATCCACGACATGGCCCTGACCGAACGGTATGTGGTGCTGGTGCTGTGCCCCCTGGTGTTCGACATGGCCGGCATCCTCACCGGCGGCTCACTGCTGGACTGGCGGCCCGACGACGGAACCCGCGTCGCGTTGATCCCGCGGGACGGCGGACCGGTGCGGTGGGCGAGCTGCGAGGCGTTCTGGGTGTGGCACTTCGCCGGCGCCCGGGACCTGCCCGACGGCCGGGTGCAGGTGGACTACGCGCAATGGGAGTACCCGGCCGCCTTCACGACCGCGGAGGCGCAGTGCCGCGGCGGTCTGGTGCGCGCGCGGATCGACCCCGACCGCGGCAGCGTCGACCGCGAGGTCGTGTGCGACCGCGACATCGAATTTCCGCGCGTCGACGACCGGACGCTGACGCGGGCCGCCGGGCCGCTCGCGTCGATCGGCAAGCGCGGCTCCCGCGACGGGCACATGGACTCGCTGTGGTTCTTCGACCCCGACGCCGGCACCGAGACGTCCTGGGACGCGGGTGCGCTGTCCGTCGGTGAGCCGATCTTCCTCCCCGGCGCAGAGAACGACTACTGGGGCATGCTCGGCACCGACCGCGGCACCGTCACTTCGTGGTTCGTGATCCTGCCCGCCGACGCCCCGGAATCCGGGCCCATCGCCAGGGTTCGGATGCCGATCCGCGTGCCCTCCGGGCTGCACGGGGCCTGGCTGCCCGCGCTGTGACCCATTCGTCGGGTTGGACGGCTTGTGGGGTCCGCCGCGGTTAGCGATACTTACCGCCGCGTTAAACAAGCACAGCGCGCGGACATCGGGGGGATGGAGTGACGTGACGTCGGATCTTCGTGCAGTGGGTGGGAACCTCACGCCGACGACGCCTGGGGTGCCGTGGCGGGATTCCAGGCGCTATCTCTGGTTGCTCGGGCTGCTGGCGCCGCTGAGTCCGTTCGCGGCGTGGGCGCTGGTGGAGCTGTTCGGGCTCGGGTTGTTCTGGGCCGCAGGTGCAATCCTGCTGGTGGTGATCGTTCCGCTGGTCGACCTGGTCTCCGGGCTGGACAAGTCCAACCCGCCCGAGCACGTCATGGCCGCGCTGGAAGCCGACCGGTTCTACCGCTGGTGCACCTATCTGTTCCTGCCGTTGCAGTACGCCGGCCTGGTGTTCGCCTGCTACATGTGGACCACCGCACCGATGGGCTGGCCGGAACGGTTCGCGATGGCCGCGTCCGTCGGTGTCGTCGCGGGCGTCGGCATCAACGCCGCCCACGAACTCGGCCACAAACGTCCCCGGCACGAACGGTGGTTCGCGAAAATCGCGCTCGCCCAGTCCTTCTACGGGCACTTCTACGTCGAGCACAACCACGGGCACCACCTGCGCGTCGCGACCCCCGAGGACCCGGCGTCCGCACGCTACGGCGAGTCGTTCTGGGCGTTCCTGCCGCGGTCGGTGGTCGGGGGCGTCCGCTCCTCCTGGGGGTTCGAGAAGACTCGACTGGCCCGGCGTGGTCGACGCACGTGGAGCATCCGCAACGACGTCCTCAACGCCTGGGCGATGAGTGTGGTGCTGTTCGCGGTGCTGATCGCCGCATTCGGGTGGAGCGTCGCACCGTGGCTCGTCGTGCAGGCCGTCCTCGGGGTGACGTTCCTCGAAGCCGCGAACTACCTCGAGCACTACGGTCTGCTGCGTCGCAAGCGGCCCGACGGGCGCTACGAGCGCGTCGCGCCGGAACACAGCTGGAACAGCGACCACGTGTGCAGCAACCTCTTCCTGTACCACCTGCAGAGGCACAGCGATCATCACGCAAACCCGTTGCGCCGCTACCAGACCCTGCGATCGATGCCCAACGCGCCACAGCTGCCCGCGGGGTACGCGGTACTGATCCTGCTGGCGTTCGTGCCACCGCTGTGGCGGCGGGTGATGGACCCACTGCTCCTCGAGCACTACGACGGCGACCTGTCGCGCATCAACGTCCACCCCTCGCTGGTCGCGAAGTAGCTGCTCCCCGGTCTGGGAAAAAGGCGGTGCACAGGGGTTTTCGAGGGTGCACACGTGCGTTGGGCGCGCAGTAGGGGTGTGGACGCGGGAACGGGTGTGTGCTCACCCGATCCGCGGCATCCGGACCACGTGACCGAGTGGCGGTTCGGATCTGCGGGCACGGGCGACGGCGCGCATGACCCGGTCAACGATCACCGCGGGTGTCGCGAGCTCGTCCCAGGTCCAGCGCACCACCTGCCAGCCGGCGTCGCGGATCGCGTCCTCCCGTTTCTTCTCCGCCCACAGCACTTCCTCGGAGAGTTCGCCGGCAGGGACGAGTCGGCCGTACTTGATGCGACCGTCGAACTCGCCGACGACGCCGTCGAGCAGAAAGTCGACGCGGCCGAGCCGGACACCCCTCTCGGAGTGCAACGTCGCCTGGAGGTCCGGCAGCGGCAACTGTTCACGGATGAACAGCGCACGGCTGCGGGACTCGCCGACGCTCTCGGCGCGGCCGTCCACAAGATCGAGCACCCGGCGTACCCGGCCCGCGTGTTTTCGGTCGGACGCCAGCGCGGCCGCGATCCCGGCGAGGCTGACGGACCTGCTGTGCACCGCGTGGTCCGCAGCGACGAGGGCCTGCTCGAAACCCAGCGTCGCCGCCAGGTCGACGACGGTGCGCGCCGGCGTCGTCACGCGCAGGTCGTCGATGGTGGTGGCATCCTCCGGTGGCAGCGGGAGTGAATGCACGTGACGCCGCGCTGTGCAGCTGCCGCCGGAGGTTCGGTTCCGCGTCAGGTGCACCCGCGACAGCGTGGTATTCCACAGGTCGAAACCGTGCACCACGGCGGCCGACTGGTGGCTGAGCACCGCCTCCTGCGACGCCACGTCGAGCACCGCTTCGACGAGGAGACGGTGCCGGGCCGCGGCGTCCAGGTCCAGGAAGGCCGATGCGTGGGTGAACCGGCCGGGGTGCAGCCGCTTCCACACGCCCGTCCGGCACTGTCGCTGAAGCTCGCGGTCCGTCGCGCCGCGTCGCAATGCCTCGGTACGTCGAATGATGTGTTCCCCCATGACCGCATCGTGCCCGACGCCCGCGCTCGGCCGAGCCGACGATTCCGCGCCCTGTGGATGAGGGGCGGTGCTGTGGACAACCGATTTCGCTCCGCACCTCGGGCACACGCCGTGCCGATTCACCCGGTCGGCAGATGTGGTGTGCACAGGGGTTTTCGGCGGTGCGCACGGGTGTTGGGCGTGTAGTTCGTGTGTGCATGCGGGAAGGGGTGTGTGCACACGGGTTTTGCGCTCGCGGGGGCGTCGACTGGCTGGCGCGTGGGGTGTGCACAAAGGTTCTCGGGGGTGCACACGGGTGTTCGGCGTGTAGCAGGGGTGTGGGCGCTGCATCGGGGGTGTGCACAGGGGTGTTGGAGGTGCGGCAGTGCAGGGGCGTCGGTTGCAAGGTCGAGACTGTGCAGCCGCCGTGTGCACTGGGGTTTCGCGACAGTGCGCGGGTGGGCCGGCGGGTGCGGGGGTGACCGGCGGGGAGTGCGCGATGCGGGGCGCGGCGGCGTCGGCCACTTGGCGGGCCAGGGGTGTGCACAGAGGTTTTCGGGGGTGCACACGGGTGTTGGGCGTGTAGTTCGTGTGTGGGTGCGGGAAGAGGGGTGTGCACAGGGGTTTTGCGAGGGGGCGCGTGGGTTGGCAGCGCCGGTGTGGGGTGACCGGCGGGGAGTGAGGGGTGCGGGGCGCGGCGGTGTCGGCCTCGCGTCTGGCGGTGGGTGCACAAGGGTTTTCGGGGGTGCACAGGGGTATTCGGCGTGTAGTTCGTGTGTGGGTGGGGGAAGGGGTGTGTGCACAGGGGTTTTGCGCGGCGGGGGAGGGGACCGGAAGACGGAACGCGCCCCCACCGGATTCGGTGGGGGCGCGTTCGGTACTGCGCTGCTACTTGCGGCCGGGGGCCTTGGCGCCGGGCTTGAAGCCCAGCCCGCCGGCCTTGGGCTGCGGCGGTGCCGGAGCCTCGGCGGGCGGTGCCGCGGGAGCCTCCGCAGCGGGGGCCTCGTCGACCGGGGCCTCCTCGACCGGAGACTCCTCGACCGGCGCCGGGGCAGGCGCAGGAGCCGGGGCGGCGGCCTTGCGGGCGCCGGGGGCCTTCGCCCCACCCTTGAACCCGAGCCCACCGGCCTTCGGCTGCGGCGGCGCCGGAGCCTCGGCCACGGGGGCGGCCGGAGCCTCGACAACGGTCTCGGCGGGGGCGGCCGCCGGAGCGGAGGGGGCAGCCGGAGCGGCGGCCTTCTTCGCGCCGGGAGCCTTGAGGCCGCCCTTCATCTGCAGTCCGCCGGGCTTGGCGACCGGAGCGGCCGGAGCTTCGGCAGCCGGGGCCGCGGCCTCGGCTGCGGGCGCGGCAGGTGCCGCGGCCTTCGCACCCGGGGCCTTCGCACCGGGAGCCTTCAGACCACCCTTCATCTGCAGTCCGCCCGGCTTGGCGGTCGGAGCGGCAGGCGCGGCCGGAGCCTCGGCAGCGGGCGCGGCAGGCGCGGCGGCCTTCGCGCCGGGAGCCTTGAGGCCGCCCTTCATCTGCAAGCCGCCCGCCTTCGCGGCCGGAGCACCAGCCGGAGCCGGAGCCTCGGCGGCGGCAGCGCCACCGGGAGCCTTCAGGCCGCCCTTCATCTGCAGCCCACCGGCCTTCGGAGCGCCGCCGGGAGCCTTGAGCCCGCCCTTCATCTGCAGTCCGCCGGCCTTCGGGGCCGCCGGCGCGGCAGCGGCAGCGGCCGAAGCCTCGGCCTCGACCGGTGCTTCCTCGACGGCGGGTGCGGCCTGGGCAGCGACCTTCTCCTTCGGCCGCTGCACGACCTTCAGGTTCTCGGTCAGCGCCGCCGGCTCGAGTCGGGTGATCGACTCGAGCATCATCTGCGCGACGTCGACGACCTCGACGCCCTCGCCCTGGCCCGACTCCTGGCGCGCGGTGACGCCGTCGGTGAGCATGACGCGGCAGAACGGGCAGCCGGTCGCGATCTTCTTCGGATCGGTGGAGAGGGCCTCGTCGACGCGGTCGATGTTGATCCGCTTGCCGAGCTGCTCCTCCATCCACATGCGGGCACCACCGGCGCCACAGCACATGGACCGTTCGCCGTGCCGCGGCATCTCCTTGAGGGTGGAGCCGGTCGCGGCCATCAGCTCACGCGGCGCGTCGTACACCTTGTTGTGGCGGCCGAGGAAGCAGGGATCGTGGTAGGTGACGTCCTCCTGCACGGACGCGACCGGGATCAGCTTCTTGGCCCGCACGAGGCGGTTGAGCAGCTGGGTGTGGTGGACGACCTCGTACCGGCCACCGACCTCCGGGTACTCGTTGCCGAGCGCGTTGAAGCAGTGCGCACAGGTGACGACGATCTTGCGCTTGGATTCCTCGATGCCCTCGAAGAGGTTGTCGAGGACCTCGATGTTCTGCATGGCGAGCTGCTGGAAGAGGAACTCGTTGCCGGCGCGGCGAGCGGAGTCACCGGTGCAGGTCTCCTCGGCGCCCAGGACCATGAACTTCACGCCCGCGGTGGCGAGCAGTTCGGCGACGGCCTTGGTGGTCTTCTTGGCGCGGTCCTCGTAGGCGCCGGCGCAGCCGACCCAGAACAGGTACTCGTAGTCCTCGAAGGTCTCGGCGTCCTTGCCGAACACCGGGATCTCGAAGTCCATCTCGTTGATCCAGTTGAGACGGTCCTTGGAGTTCTGGCCCCAGGGGTTGCCCTTGTTCTCGAGGTTCTTGAACAGGCCGGCCAGCTCGGACGGGAACTCCGACTCGATCAACACCTGGTAGCGGCGCATGTCGATGATGTGGTCGACGTGCTCGATGTCGACGGGGCACTGCTCGACGCAGGCGCCGCAGTTGGTGCACGACCACAGGGTCTCGAGGTCGATGACCGGGGCCTGCTCGCCGGCGGCGACCAGTTCGGCGGTCTCGCCGACCAGCTTGCGCTCGGCCTCGAGTCGGGCGGCCTCGGGGATCTTCGCGAGGGCGGCCTCGTTGACGTTGCCCTCGGCGTCGACCAGACCGACCTCGTCGCCGCCCATGTCCTTGCGGCCACCGGCCAGCAGGTACGGCGCCTTGGTGTAGCCGTGGTCGCGCAGCGACATGATGAGCAGCTTCGGGCTCAGCGGCTTACCGGTGTTCCAGGCCGGGCACTGCGACTGGCAGCGACCGCACTCGGTGCACGTGGTGAAGTCCAGCCAGCCCTTCCAGGAGAAGTCCTCGATGCGTCCGGCGCCGAGGGTGTCGGTGTCGGGGTCGACGTTCTCCATGTTGAGCGCCTTGCCCTTGCTCATCATGGGCTTGGCCGCGCCGAGGGCGACGCCGCCGTCGTCCTCACGCTTGAAGTAGATGTTCGGGAACGCGGAGAAGCGGTGCCACGCGACGCCCCAGGTGATGTTGCGGCCGACGACGAACAGCCAGATCATGCCGGACATCAGCTTGATGAACGCGAAGACGGAGACCATGACGGCGCTGGCGGGCAGCAGCTTCGCGACGTTCATCGTGAAGAAGTCGGTCCACGGGTTCGAGTGACCGGTCATCGCGATGCGGCCGGCCTTCACGAAGATCATGCCGAGGCCCTCGACGAGCACGACGATCTCGACGAAGTAGGCCGGGCCGAACTTCGAGCCGCTGAAGCGGGAGAGCCGCTCGGGGACGCGCGGGTGGTTCAGCTGCCGCAGGACGATCAGCGTCACGATGCCGACGACGGTGCCGATGCCGAGGATCTCGTCCCACAGGTGCCAGACCCAGGTGTTGCCGAACAGCGGCCAGTGGAACTCGGGGTTGAACGTCTGGCCGTACGCCTCGAACCACAGCAGGAAGCCGCCGAGGAAGCCGATCATGACGAGCCAGTGCGCCCAGCCGACGGTGCGGAACTTCGCCATCCGGGTGTGCGCGATGAACTCGACGATCATCTGCTTGAACCGGGGGAAGAACGGGTGCCAGCGGTCGGGAGCAGATTGCCCGATCATGACTGTCTTGCCCATGGTCCAGGCCCCGCTCAAGAACGAGGCCCAACACACGAGACTGAGCAGTACGCCGATCGTGCCCAACGTGATCGTCAGGGCGTTCATGTCACGGCCTTTCCTTCTTCAACGGCAACGGCAACGGCAACAAGGGTAAGTCACCGTAAGTTACCCGCCGGTAGCGTCGCGTTTCAACGTGGCATCAGATGCTGCGTGCGCCGGTGTTGCTCCGGTCACGCAGTAGTTCTTCCGCTCACCGTAAATCCTGGCCTATCGGGCGTTCAGTGCAGGTGAGCCTAACTTAGGCAACTGACCAGTAACTTAGCCTGCGACTATGAGGGTGTCCTTACCTGTGCTCAGGGACATTGTTCTCAGTGGGTTCACAGACTAGGGTCTGCGTGATTATGTGTCTTGGCTCGCGCTGCGGGATTCACTCGTGCTGCGAGATTCACTGGAGGGGATTCATCGAATGAAGCTCAGGAAGTTTGCCGTCACCTCGATGCTGGCGGTTGCCGCACTCGGGATCGGCGCGGGCACCTCGCACGCCAACCCGGCGCCCGAGACCATCGACTGGAACTCGAAGGTCGAGGGCACGTCCGTGGTCACCACCATCGACGCCGGCGCCTTCAAGGTTTCCGGTGACGGCAAGAACATCGAGCTGCAGGACGGCAACGGCAACGCCGTGGTCAGCCTCCCGCTCGCCTTCCAGCTCAACACCCTCCAGTTCCCGATGGACCAGAAGATCAGCGAGGACGGCAAGACCGTCACCCTGACCCCGGTCTTCGACCTCGGCAAGGCCAAGCCGATTGCTGCCAGCGCGACCGCGCAGCCGATCAACGGCGGCGGCCTCGCTATCAAGGACATCGCCTCGCCCCAGGAGAACCTCCTCGCGCAGCAGACCTTCAACTCGCAGCTCGCCGTCGCCACTGCATCTGGCGGACTCATCGGCACGATCGTCGGCGCGATCGTCGGCACCTTCGTGATGCCGGCTGTCGGCACTGTCGCGGGTGCGGGTATCGGCGGCGTCGCCGGCACCGTGATCGTTGGTGGCCCGACCCTGATCGCCGCGGGTATCGGCCTGGGTCAGACCCTGATGGCCGAGCCCGGCACCACGGTCTACGCCAAGTAGTCACACAGGCAAATCGAGCGGCCCGTCACCTCATGGAGGTGACGGGCCGCTCGTCGTTCCAGGGCACGACAACGGCGCCCGGAACGCCGTCGGGGCCGGGACGCGACGTTCGCATCCCGGCCCCGACGGGGTGGATCAGGAGAGTCCGGCGCCGCCGGCGTTCGTCGCGATCGTGAAGATGTAGCCGACCGACTTCATCACGAGCCCCAGGACGGCTCCGGAATCGGATCCGGTTCCGGCGTCGGGGGTGGTGGCGTCGGCGATGTCTGCGAGCATGGCACTTCCTCGTCGTGTAGGCCGACCAGGAGGCCGGCGGCTTGCCCGACTGGATCCCCCCAGTCAGTTCGTCCCTCGTTTGTTGTCGGTGCGAAAAAGATTCCCCAGCAACAACTTCGAGCATCCTACCGTGCGTGATCCGGTGCCGGTGGCGCTACCCCGCAACCCTGCCGAAAACGACTGTGCGGGGCTGTCGTCCAATCGGACGACAGCCCCGCACAGGGGGAGCAGAGGTGCGTCTAGCTCGTACGGACCTTCAGACCGGGGTTGGCGCCGAGGATCGCGTTGACCGGCGTCGCGAACAGCTGCGGGCTGTCGCCGAGGACGGTGGTCACGACGGCGGCGAGCTCGCAGAACTTCAGGTCGCCCACGTTGGACGCGCTGGAGATGCCGAGGGCGCGGTCGCCGGTGACGATGGTGCCGCCGCTGTCGCCCTGCAGGGCGCAGATGTTCGCGGAGAAGCCGCCCCGCAGGGTGCGGGCGCCGACGTCCACGGTCTGGTTCACGGCGTTGATGGTGCCGCAGGTGAAGCCGGTGGTCAGGCCGGACTTGCAGACCGGGGCGCCGACGACCGGGTCGGCGGTGCCGGTGATGCGCAGCGGGGAGCGGCCGGGGACGCGGACCAGGTTGTTCTGGAATCGGGGGGCGGCGTCGTTGTCGATGCGGATGATCGAGTAGTCCAGGCCCTCGAGGTTGGTGCGGGCGAAGGTGCCGATGTGCGCGCCGAAGACGCCCTCGCTGGGCATCTGGAACACGCTGGTGCCGGGTGCGCCGCGGTTCGGGTCGCAGTGCCCGGCGGAGATGTTCACCGCATTGCCGGAGCCGTCGGTGCCGTTGAAGCCGAGGGAGCAGCGGAACGCGCCGGCCGAGTTCTCCGCGGCGTACGAGTCGCCACCGAACATCGCGTCCGCCGGGGCACCGCCGTTGTCCGCGGCCGCCGGGGCCACCGAGCCGAGCGCCGGCTGCAGCGCGAGGACCGCGCCCTGCAGGAAGTCGGGGATCTCGAAGCCCGCGACGTTGACGGTGTCCGACACCCGCAGCACGAGGTTGTTGTTCACGACGTCGACGGCGGCACCACTGACCAGTCCGGACAGCGGCTGCGGCAGCGTGGAGATCCAGTCCTGCGCCTTCGTCAGCTGATCCTGCAGGGCGCGTTCGCTGCGGGGCAGGTCCTTGACCGTGTACCCGGCCTCCTCGACGGCCTTGCGGGCGGCGTCGGCGTCGGGGCCGGACGCCAGACCGATGAGCGGGGTGCCCTTCGGATCCAGCCAGGCACCGGCGAAGGTGTCCGGGAACTTGGCGCGCAGTTCGTTCGCGAACGTGACCAGCTTCTGGCCGGCCTCCGCCTTCGCCAGGTACTCCTGCGGGCTGAGCCCCAGATCGCGCTGCACCGCCGTGACCAGATCCTCGGGGAGGGCGGTGACCGGCTCGGGAGCCGGGTCGGCGTGAGCGAAAGCGGGAGCGAGCAGGAGCAGGGCGGCCGAGCCGATCATCGCGGCGCGGCGCGCGCGGATGCTGCGCATGGGGACCTTCCGGGTCGGGGCACGCGGGCATGCCGTTGGGCATGAGGACACGACTCGATCACGCTCGGCGGCCGAGTCGAATGTCATGACTATATGGCCTGCGACGGGGTCGCCGCACCGTCTCACCCAATTCGGCCGGGATGTCCGGATCAGATGTCCGAAATGCCGTGGACAGGGGCGAAACCACGAGCGGCCGCACCGGAATCGATCCGGTGCGGCCGCTCGTGCCGTGCGTGGGTGTCGCGGGTCAGGCCGCCTCCACCCGCACCCGCAGGTCGTGGCCGAGGGTGGCGTTGGCGCGGTCGACGATGCTCTCGATCGGGATGCCGATGCTCGCGGTACCGCCGTCGAGAGCCAGCACCAGGTTCGCCTCCGTGCAGTTCGGGGCGCCGCTCGCGTTCGAGCCGGACGTGATGCCCAGCGCGCGGGTGCCGGTCAGGATCGCGCCGCCGCTGTCGCCGCTGAGCGTGCAGGTCGACCCTGCGAAGCCGCGGACCAGGCGGGTGGACCCGTCCATCATCTCCAGCGGCGCGTCCACCGAGTCGGCGAGCACGATCCCGCAGGTGAACGTCGACGACTGACCCGACTTGCAGATCGGGGCGCCCACCACCGGGCGGGCGGTGCCGGTGACCTTGACGGTGGTCCCGTTCGCGCCGCGGACGGTCGGCTGGTCGAGGCCCGCCTCGACCCCGGCGCGGTTCAGCTTGATCACCGAGTAGTCGAGGCCGTCGGCGTCGATGCCCATCTCGGAGTGCTCGAACGTGCCGACCTGCGGGCTGCGGCCCACCTCCGTCGCGTTCGGCACGTACACCGGGGACCCGGCGCCCACGCCGGCCTGCTCCTGGCTGGGGTCGCAGTGCCCGGCGCTGAGGTTGTAGGAGGCGCCGTCGCCGCCGACGGCGTTGAAGCCGAACGAGCAGACCCCGATCTCCTCCGGCGGTGTGGTCGCCGTGAGCGGCCGTGCGGTCGTGACGTAGGTGTCGCCGCCCTGCGGGCGCGGATCGACCGGGCCGCCGCGGTCGGGGGAGAGGATCACCTTCAGACCGGCGAGCAGCGTCGGCAGGTTCAGCGCCTGTCCGACCGGGCTGTTCACCACGTCGATGACGACCTGATTGTTCAGCACGTCGATCGACGTGGAGTTGATCTGCGAGGACACGTCCTTCGGCAGTGCGGTGATCCACTGGTTCAGCTGCGCCCGCGCACCCTCGAGCTGCTGCTCGGACACCGCCGCGATGTGCGTGTCGTACCCGTCGAGGGCCACCTTCCGCGCCGCCTCGGTGGAGGTGACGGCGACCACCGGACGCCCGTCGGCCGCGATCCACGTCCCGGCGAAGGTGTGCGGCGTGGATGCCCTCAGCTCGTCTGCGTAGGTGCCCAGCCGCTGCGCGAGTTCGGCGCGCTCGAGGTACTGCTGCGGCGTCAGCTTCAGGTCCCGGCCGATGGCCTCGACGAGTTCGGGGGGCAGCTGTTGCACCTGCTTCTCGGTCACCAGGGGTTCACGCGGCGCGGCGTGCGCGAGCGCGCTGACCGGGAGCAGTGAGACAGAGGCCAGGATGGCGGCGCGCAGCGCCAGCGGCAGACGCATGAAAACCCTTCTGGAGGCGGTTCGGTCGGGGGAGCGCGCCCCACCATAGGGGAAACCGTCGGGTCGTGTCCTCAGTCGCAGGTGGCAGAGTTCCTGGTCAGGGATTCTCGGTGCCTTCGGTCTCCGGTTCCGGCTCCGGCTCCGGTTCGGGCTCGGTGGTCGTGGTGGTGGTCGTCGTCGTGTCGTCCGTCGTGGTGGTCTCCTCCGGCGGTGTGGTGTCCTCCGGCTCGGTGGTGGTCTTCGTGGTCGTCACCGGACGCGTCGTGGTCGCCACCGGCGGCGGGAGAGCCACGGTCGTCGTCACCGGCGCGGCGGTCCGGGTCGGCGGCGCCGTGGTCGGCGCGACGGTGTCGACCTCGATCTCGGTGGTGGTCGCGACCGGCGGCGGGGTCGTCGCCCGCGTCGTCGTGACGGCCCGCGCCGACGTGGTGAGCGGATCGAGATGCGGCAGCGGGGTGCCCGGGGTGTCACCCGAGCGCGACATCGTCACCGCACCGGCGATCGCCGCCACGACGAGCGCCGCGCCCACCCCGGCGGCAACCATGACCAGCCGATTGCGTGCGGGGGCCGGCGAGGCCGGTGTCACCGCCGCCGCCGGCTGCACCGTGCTGCCGGGTCCGGCCTCGGTGAACGCCGTCGGCGTCGCCGGGGCAGGTACCACCGGCAGCGAGTCGGTGTCCGCATCCCCGCTGACGTCGACACCGGGGCCCGCCGACGCGACCGCCGCAGCGGCCGCGCCGAGAGCGGCACCGCCGGCGGTACCCGACTGGCCGGCACCGCCGGCGGTGCCCGACCGGCCGGCACCGCCGGCGGCGAGAATCGCCGCGCCCTGCACCGTTGCCACATTCGGGTGCGGGGCGACCGTCGCCGGCGCCGGCAACGCGCCGGTCAACTCGGACAGCAGGGGCATCGCGGCGCCCCCGCCGGTCAGCAGCACGGTGTGCAGTGCCGACGGTGCGAGTTCGTGGGCACGCAGCGTCTCCTCGACCAGCGACAGCGCACCCTCGAGCGGCCCCCGCAACATCTCGTCCAGGTCGGCTCGTGTGAGCGTCACCGCGGCTGCCGCACCGCCGACGGTCACGTCGATCGTCGTCTCGTCGATCGTCGACAGCTGTTCCTTCGCGGTGCGACACTCCGCGTGCAGCCGTTCGACATCGGCACGGACGCCCGGATCGGTCGGGTCGAGCGGGCCGAGGTCCGCCGCGGCGGTGCCGAGGACGTGCTCGGCGATCGTGCGGTCGAAGCTGTCGCCGCCGAACAGAGAGGAGAACGTCGACGGCGGCAGCAGTCGCGGCTCGGCGCCCGTCCGGACGAGTGAGACGGTCAGCCCGGCGGCGGCGAAGTCGCACACCGCGACCACCGACTCTCCGGCCGCGCCGCGCGCTGCCTCGAACCAGCGCACCGCCGCGACCGCGTCCGGTGTCAGCGACACCGCAGCAAGCCCGGCCCGGTCGAACGCGGCACGCTGTGCGGCGACCGTCGTGTCGTCCCATCGGGCCGGGTGGGTGGCGACCACGGTCGGGTCGGCGGGCAGGCCCGGGAACTGCCGGACCGCCGTCGCGAGCAGGCTCGCGGTCGCGGTCGCCACCAGGTCCTCGGCCAGGTACACCGTGCCGTCGGCGGCGGTGACGCCGTCGGGGTCGCCCACGCGGGAGGCGAACCCGCTCAGCACGCCCGGCTCACCGGCCGGGGCGCCGAGCGTCGCCGCGGTCGCGGACACCCGCAGGGTCGCCGGCTCCACCAGCACCGGCGGATCGGTCAGCGGCGCGTCCGAGGACTGCACGACCGCGATCGCCTCGGTGTCGCCGACGCCGAGGCCGATACCGTGCCCGACCGCCATTTCTCGTGTCCCCTCTGTCCGTGTGCCCGACGGGTCAGAGTAGCGGCCGAGGGTTCCCCGGTGCAGGTCACCGCGTTGGCGTTGAATGATGACGCGTTCCCAGGGGGATGTGACCGCGTTCCAGCGCCTGATGCGCAGAACCTCCGAGACCCGGCTGGCGGCGTGGGCGAACACCAGGGTGCTGCGATGGCACCACATCGACCGCGCGGTCTTCCGGTTGACCAACGGCCGCAAGACGGTGTCCGGGGCGCTCAGCGGATCTCCGTTGCTGATGCTCACCACCACCGGCGCCAGGAGCGGGGTCCGCCGCACCGTGCCAGCGCTCGGGCTGCCGGACGGCGATCGGTGGGTGGTGATCGCATCGAACTACGCCTTGCCAGGCCAACCCGTCCTGGTACCACAATCTGCGCGCATGCCCCGACGCCACCATGACCCTCGCGGGCAGCGCGCCGCGGGCCGTGCGGGCCCACGAGGCGGTCGGCGCCGAACGCGATCGCCTGTGGGCACTCGGCGTGCGGACATTTCCGCCGTGGGCCCGCTACGAGCGGCAGGTCGCCGGGCGGCGGATACCCATCGTGGTGCTCGAGTCGGTCGGCGGTCGGGCGCCGGAGTGACGGTGCCGACCGTCCCGAATGCCGATCGATCTCTTCTGAATTCCGCTCCACCGCGCTCGCTTCGGGAAGCGGGGACCGGTCCGCGGGCCTAGGCTCTGATGCACCCGTCGTACGCGCGTGGGAGGAAGCGGGGCCCGCGACCTTGGAGCATCGATGAGTGTGCCTGTTCCCCAGCAGCTTCTGCGGCCGCTCGACGTGGCCGCGCTGTTCCTCGTGGTCACCGCGGGACCGGACCGGGCCGACGCGGACGCGGTCGCCGCGGTGGCCGCCGACGTGGGAGCGCTGGTGCGCGCGGTCGGATTTCGGGACCAGCAGGGTTCGCTGCACTGCGTGGTCGGCGTCGGCTCCGAGTTCTGGGACCGGCTCGGGCGCTCGTCCCGGCCCGCGGAACTGCACCCGTTCGTTCCGCTGCGCGGTCCCGTGCACCAGGCCCCCGCCACCGCGGGGGACGTGCTGTTCCACATCCAGGCGTCGCGGGCCGACCTGTGCTTCGAACTGGGGCGGCTCATCCGCTCCGCGCTCGCGAGCTCGGCCACGGTGGTCGACGCCGTCAGCGGATTCCGCTACTTCGACGCCCGCGACCTGCTCGGCTTCGTCGACGGCACCGAGAACCCCAGCGGCACGGGCGCGGTCGCCGCGGCCCTGATCGGGGACGAGGATCCCGAATTCTCCGGGGGCAGTTACGTCATCGTGCAGAAGTACCTGCACGACCTCGACGCATGGGGTGCCCTGTCCTCCGACGAGCAGGAGCGGGTGATCGGCCGGACCAAGCTCGACAACGTCGAACTGGACGACAAGCCGTCGAACTCGCACGTGGCACTGAACACGCTCGTCGACGCCGACGGCACCGAACGAGAGATCCTGCGCGCCAACATGCCGTTCGGCAGTCTCGACGACGGCGAATTCGGCACCTACTTCATCGGGTACGCCCGCTCGCCCGCGGTCACCGAGGAGATGCTGCGGCACATGTTCCTCGGCGACCCGCCCGGCAACCACGACCGCATCCTCGACTTCTCGGTGGCGACGACCGGGGCGCTGTTCTTCGTGCCGAGCGTCGATCTTCTCGAATCCCTGGCCACCTCCGAGCCCACGGCCGCGGAGGCGGCGCCGGCCGACACCCCGACCCGGTACGCACTCTCCCTCGACATCGGAGACCTCAAAGGAGTGACCCAATGACCGACTCGACCAACCTCCACCGCCAGCTCGCCCCCGTGACCGCGGCCGCGTGGCAGCAGATCGGGGAGGAGGCGTCCCGCACGTTCAAACGCCACGTCGCGGGCAGGCGCGTGGTGGACGTGACAGGGCCGCACGGCTACGCGTACTCGGCGCACAACCTCGGCAGGGTCAGGTCGATCAGTGTGTCCGACGAGCGGATTCGCGCGCAGTTGCGCGAGGTGCACCCGCTGGTCGAGTTGCGTTTCCCGTTCACACTCAGCCGCGCGGAGATCGACGACGTCGAGCGCGGCGCACTGGACTCGGACTGGCAGCCGGTCAAGGACGCGGCCAAGGCGATCGCGTTCGCCGAGGACCGCGCGGTTTTCGCCGGATACGAGGAGGCCGGGATCCGCGGACTCGGACCGTCGTCGTCCAACCCGGTGCTCGCCCTCCCCACAGACCCGCTGGCGGTACCCGACGCGGTGGTCTCGGCGCTGACGGCGCTGCGGCTGGCCGGCGTCGAGGGACCGTACGCGGTGGTGCTGGACGCCGACGCGTACACCGCCGTCAGCGAGACCCGCGACGAGGGACATCCCGTCTTCCACCACCTCAAGGACCTCGTCGACGACATCGTCTGGGCGCCGGCCGTCCAGGGCGGGTACGTCCTGTCCACCCGCGGCGGCGACAACCAGCTGACCCTCGGCGTCGACCTGTCCATCGGCTACGACAGTCACACCGCCACCGAGGTGACGTTGTATCTCGAGGAGTCGCTGACCTTTTCGTCGCTGACGGCGGAGGCGGCGGTGGTGCTCGCCCCGTGAGGCCACTGGCCGACACCGTGTGCGAGGGGGCTGCGGTCTTCAGATCGGGTCGGGACGGTGTTAGCGTCGGATGATGGCGCGCACCTATCGGGACGCGAACCTCTTCCAGCGGGCCGTGCGCGCGTCCGGCGCGACGGCACCGATGTCGTGGCTGTATGCCCGGACGCTCCACCGCATCGACGGCCCGGTGTTCCGAATGACCCACGGGCGAACGACATTGAGCAGCCTGCTCACCGGATTGCCGGTGGTGATGCTGACGGCCACGGGTGCCCGGACCGGCGCCCCGCGCACCGTGCCGCTCCTCGGAGTGCCGGACGGGGACCGGTTGGTGGTGATCGCATCGAACTACGGCCGGCCCGGGAACCCGGCCTGGTACCGCAACCTCCGCAAGCAGCCTGCCGCAACGGTCACGGTCGTGGGCGGGTCGCCGCGGCCGGTGCGCGCCCACCAGGTCGAGGGAGCCGAGCGCGAGCGGCTCTGGGCGCGCGACCTCGAGGTCTATCCGGGCCGGGCCCACTACGCCGAACGGGCCGCAGGCCGCCGGATCCCCGTGATGGTGCTCGAGTTCGTGGGCGACGGTGACCCTACTTCGGGTTGACGCTCACGACCTTGCAGACGAAGTCCTCGAACTTCTTCAGCCAGTCGGTGACGAACGCCGCGGTGGACTGGTCGGTGATCTCCCCGTCCTCGTTGATCAGGCCCTCGGTGAACTGGATGTACGCCTCGGGCTGGGCGAGTTCCGGGGAGTTCACGAACGACAGAACGCTGCGCAGGTGCTGCTGGGCGACGGCGGTGCCGATCTTGCCGGGAGAGGTACCGATCACCGCGGACGGCTTGTGCGCGAACGAGTTCTGGCCCCACGGCCGCGACCCCCAGTCGATCGCGTTCTTGAGCGACCCGGGGATGGACCGGTTGTACTCGGGGGTGACGAAGATCAGCGCGTCGACCGCGGCGATCGACTTCTTGAACGCGACACCCTCCGCCGGGTAGTCGGCATCGTAATCGTGGTTGTAGAGGGGTAGATTCCCGATCTGGATCTCCTGCAGCTCGAGGTTGGTGTCAGTGCTGAGCCGGTGCAGGGCCTTGGCGAGCCTGCGGTTGATCGACACCCTGGACAGACTGCCGATGAACACGCCAACCTGGTACGACATCGGGGCCGCCTTTCGCCGATCACGTCGGGAACTTCGGATACCACCTTCAGTACGGTGTCCGAGCCTACGCGCCGTGCCCCATCGCCCGCAGCATGGAGAGCATCTCCGCCCGCGACTGCGCACCGAGACGGCGCCGGATCCGGGCCACGTGGTGCTCGACGGTCTTCGCGGAGATGAACAGCCGTGCCCCGATGTCCCGGTAGGTCAACCCCGTCACCAGCAGGCGCGCGACGTCGGATTCGCGCTCGGTGAGCGTGGCACCCATCTCCCGCGTGGCCGCCGGGGCGCCCACCGGTGCGGGAACGGGTCGCAGTGACCGCGCCACCTGAAGCAGCGCCGTCGCGGTCGCGGTGTCCGTCACCCGCAACGCGGCCTCGCTGGCGAGTCGCGCGCCGTCCCACGGCAGCCCGATCGTCCCGAGTGCCACGGCAGCCTTCTCCACCTCCTCGGCGTCGGTCTCGCCCTGCAGCACCCGGAGCCAGGCGCGGCCCGCGCGAGCGAGTCCCGCGGCATGGGAACTGGTTTCGGCGGCGACACCGAGTGCGTGCGCGTGCGGCACGAGGTCGGCAGGAGACTCGGTGAGGATCGCGGCCTGCACGCCGTACCAGTGCAGCGGGGCGCCCCACAGGGTCGGCTCGCCGAGTCGGGTCAGCAGGTCCCGCGCCTGATCCACCAGGTGCGCCACCCGGTCGGTCTCCGCGAGTCGTGCTGCCCCGAGCCACAGTTCGCCCAGCGGAAGCAGGCTCAGCAGGTCCACCGAGTGCTCCGCGACCACGGTCTGGGCGCCGTCCCAGGACTGGCGAAGCGACCCGATGTCGCCGGTCCGGCGGGCAATGCCGACCCGCAGCGCGGCTGCGAACAGCGCGTCGCGGGGGCGCAACCCGGTCGCGTCGAGGGCGTCGACGGTACGGGCGGCCGCATCCAGGTCGCTCCGCAGCATCGACACCCAGGCCGTCAGCAGCAGGTGGCGGTCGCGGACGAGGTCTCCGTCGACGTCGGTCTCCACCGCGCGTGCCAGCACGGACCGGGCGCGGCCCAGTTCGCCGCAGTGCAGCGCCGCGAGCGCGGTCAGCGCCACGCCGCTGTCGGGCAGGAGGCGGGCGCGGGACACGTTGGCGGACAGGGACACCCCGCGGGTGAGGGAGTTCAGCGCGATCGGAGCGGAACCGTCGAGCGACTGTCGCAGCCCCTGCGCGAGCAGGGCCTCCGCGGCCGTCGACGACGTCGGAGGGGCGTCCGTGACCCCGCGTGCGGCGGCGGCCGCCGATTCGGGGCGTCCGGCCGCGAGCAGCACGATCTCGGCGATCGGCCGGTCGGTGCCCATCCGGTCCGGGCCCAACCACTCGTACAGGTCGGCGCTGCGCACCAGCATGCCCTGGTGCGCGGCGACGCCGGCCGCGACGCGGACGGCGGCGGCGAGGTCCGCGGGCGGGGTGACCGCTGCCCGCTCGAGCAGGGTGTCCGCGAGGCGGGCGGCGGTGTCGAGGTCGCCCGCCAGGGCTGCGGCCTCGGCCCGGCGCAGTGCCAGCGCATCCGCGTCCGCGCCCGCCCACACCGCCTCCTCGTAGAGGGCGGTGGCCAACCGTGGCCGGGCGAGGTCGCCCTGGGCGCACAGGAATTCGGCCAGCACGGGGTCGCTGACGCCGGCAGCCGCGAAGGCGCGGGCCGCCGCCACGTCCAGGGTGCCGAGGTCGCACTTGGCGTGCAACGCCGCCACGTGCAGCGCGGTCACCCGCTGCGGTCCCAGTGCCGTCCGCAGTGGCTCGCACGCCGAGGCCAGCAGCGTGTCGGCCTGCTGCAGCAGGCCGCAGCCGCGGGCCCGGTCCACCAGGTCCCGCCCTGCGTCCGCGCTCAGGGTGAGCGTTCGGGACAACTCGGAGGCGTCCAGTCCGGCGCCGACGGTTGCAACGGTCAACGCGCACAGCAGGTCCGGGTCGAGCCCGGCGAGCACCTCGGCGTGGCAGGTGGCGACCGCGGACGCAATCGTCCGGTCCGCCCCGGTCGGGGCCGGCGCGCCGCACAGGGCCGTCAGGGTCGCGTCCACGTAGCGCGGCAGCCCCCCGGTCAGGCGATGGATCAGACCCACGAGCTGGTTCGGAAGAGACGCTCCGAGAACGGTGTCCGCGAGTGCCGCGATCTCCCGGGTGGTCAGGACTCCCAACGGCACGGTGCCGTCGAGTGCCGCAGTAAGGGTGCGCAGCGCGGGATTGGCGGTACGGGGCTCGGCGGCGACCACGACGGTCACGTCCGGGCGGGCGGCCAGCGCGGTCAGTGCATCCAGCGCTGCGGTGGGCAACAGGTGCGCGTCGTCGACGACCACCGCGCTGCCCGGATCCGGATCGACGGTCGTGGTCGTGAGGACCGGCCCCGGAACCCTTTCGCGCACCAGGGCAAGCAGGGCCGATTTCCCGGTGCCCGACACCCCGCGCACCAGCAGGTGCGGGTGTCCGGTTCGGATGCCGTCGAGCAGGGCCCGGACGGCGGGTGTCGCGACAGCGGGCGCGGGACGCGTCAACTGGGCCGGCATTCTCGTCTCCCTCACGTCTTCTCTCGTACTCGCCGTGTCCTAGTTGCCCAGCAGTCCGCCGACGACGCCGCCGACGGCGTTGCCGACACCCCCGACCACGCCCCCGACACCGTTCACGACGCCCCCGACCCCCTGGCCGACTCCGCCCACCACTTCTCCGACGCCCGCGCCGACGCCGCTGGCGGCTTCGCCCACGCCCTGGCCGACACCGGTCGCGACCTCACCGCCGCCACCCCCCGGGGCGGGTGCGGGAGCCGGAGCAGGTGCGGGCGCGGGGCTCTGCGCCTCGGGAGCCGCGGGGGCCGGTGCGGGCGACGCGCCCGCCGCGGACTGCTCACCGGGGAGGGGCGCGGGGGCCGGGGCCGGTGCGCCGGGTGTGCCGGCGACGGTCACCGCCTGCGCCGCGCGGGGGGCGGCGGTGGAGCCGTTCGCGGTCGCGGCGGTCGGGTCCGCCGCGACCGATCCGGGGGTGGCCCCGGAGGTGGTGCTGTTCGAAACCGATTCCGGAACACCGGTTCCGGCGGAGGTCCGTGGGGCGGTGACGCCGCTGGTGGGTTGCGAATCGGCGGTCGAGGAGAATGTGCCGGTGCCCAGCGACAAGCCGCCTGCGGTGAGGGCGACGATCGCTGCGGCGGCCGCGGAGACCAGTCCCGCCTTCTTCGCGGTGCTCAGCCCCCCGGCGCGGCGGGAGGCGGCGACGGGGACGGGCGTCGGTGCGGTCGGGGCGGCGACCTCGTCGCCCAGCGCCGCGCCGAGCACAGCGAACGCGGCCGTGTCGCGGGCCGCCGGCGTCGCGGCGGCCCGATCCGATGCCAGCATCGCCGCCCCGGCCGCGGAGGTCGACACCGGGTCCGTATCCGCAACCACGGGCAATCGCAGTGCCGCCGAGAGCAACTCGGTGACCAGGGGGATGGCAGAGCTGCCGCCGACGAGCAGGACCAACCCGATGTCGGACAGTTCGAGGCCGGCGCCGCGTACCGCCTCGTGCACCAGGTTCACCGAATCGGCGAGCGGTTCGCGGATCAGGTCCTCGAGCTCCTCGCGGACCAACCGGACGTCGCTGTGCATCCCGGGCAGGTCGACGTTGATGACGGTGGCGGTGTCCGACGACAGCGCCTCCTTCGCGGTCCGGCACCGGGCCCGCAGCTCGGTCAGCGCGGCCACCGACGCGGGGTCGAACGGGTCCAGACCGTCCGTGCCGCCCGCCATCCCATCGAGGACGTAACGCATTGTGGCGTGGTCGAACTCGGCTCCCGAATAGTCCTCGGACCGCAGCGGGGTGCCCAGGATCTCGGGGTGCTCGCCCGGCCCGAGCACCGTCACGTCGAGTGAGCCCGCCCCGAGGTCGTAGACCACGACCGGCGCGTCGGCCGATCCCGGGCGGGTGCGCTGCAGCCAGGCCAGCGCCGCCACAGGCTCGGGGACGAGGGTGACGTCCGGCAGGCCGGCGCGGTCCAGAGCGGCGGCGAGGACGTCGGCCTGGTAGCCGGACCACGCGGCCGGGTGCGCGGCGACGACGGTATCCGCGGCCGGGAGCGAATCGGCGAGGCAGCGCATGGTGGCGGCGACCAGGTCCTCGCCGGTGTGCGCGGTGCCGTCGTCGGAGATCAACGCCACCGGGTCACCGACGCGGTTCGCGTACCCCGTGACAACGGCCCCGTGCGGGTGGCCCGAAGCAGGCAGCAGGGTCGCACCGTCGTCGGCGAGCACCAGTGCGGTCGGCGCGACGACGGCGGTGCCGTCCGAGTGCACGACGGCGGTGCCGTCCGGGTGCGCGGCGGTGCCGTCCGAGTGTGCGGTGATGTCGGTGACGGCCACCGCATGCATCGAACCGACGGTCAGTCCGAGTCCTGTCGCCATGGTCTTCTCCCGTGTCGTTGGGGCGGTCGTCCGTGCGCCCCGAGGGGGCCGATTCCGGGGTCCCAGGGGGCGGCCACACGGGGTCGCCGATGTTTGCTCTGTCGTAAGAAAAGCCGGTTCCGTTACCGATTGCACGCCCATATCCGCAGTTGAGGGACCTTTCCCCTATACCGTCGAGATCCCCTATGTCCCCCGCCCCCAGGCGGCCCGCGCAAAGGGGGGAGTTGACCCCGTTGGGCAGGCGCAGGCCGCTGCCTAGCGTCGGAAGGGTCACTTTCCATGTGGATCGCGCTGTCGCTCCACCGACACGTCAGGAGTCCGACATGGCCACGAATGCGCTGCTCGATTTCATCCTCAGCCTGCTGCGCGACGACGAGGCGCGGGCCGCGTACTGCGCGAACCCCGACGCGGTGCTCGCGGCCGCCGGCCTCGGCGACGTCTGCCACGCCGACATCGCCGCGGTGGCGCCACTGGTGGCCGAGTCCGGCCTGTTCGCCGGCGCCGGCACCGAGTTGACGAGCATCCTCGCTGCCGGCGGTGACGCGGGCGGCGCGCTCGGCGGGGCCCTCGCCGGTGGATTGGGCGGCGGCCTGGGCGCCGGCCTCGGCGGCGGCCTCGGGCTGGGTGCCGGCGCGGGGCTCGGCCTCGGTGCGGCGGTCGGCGGCGACCTCGGTGGCGGTCTCGACCTCGGTGCCGATCTCGGTGCCGCGCTCAGCGCGGCGCTCGGCGCGGCCCTGCAGATCGGCGGCCAGATCGGGGCCGAACTCGGTGCCGCGCTCGGTGCGGCCCTGAACGTGTCCGGCGGGCTCGGTGGCGGTCTGGACGTGGGCGGCGCCCTCGACCTCGGAACCTCCGTCGCTGCCGCCCTCGGCGGCGCCCTCGGTGTCGGTGGCGACCTGACGGCCGACCTCGGCGCGGCCCTCGGTGGCGCGCTCGGTGCGGTCACCGACATCGACCTCGGTCTCGGTGGTGGTCTGGACCTGAGTTCGGTGCTCGGAGCCGCGTTCGGCGTGGGCGGCGACCTGGGCGCGAACCTCGGTGCCACGCTCGGTGGCGTCCTCGGCGGGGCCGTCGGCGTCGGCGGCGGGATCGGCGCCGAGTTGGCGTCCGCACTGACCGGTGGACTCGACCTCGGAGCCGGACTGGGGGCGGCTCTCGGGGGTGCGCTCGGCGTCGGCGGCGAGCTGTCCACGGTCCTCGGTGGTGCGCTCGACACCGCCCTCGGCCTGGGCGGCGGACTCGGTGCCGAACTGTCGGGCCTGCTCGGCGGCGGTGTCGGTGAGGTCCTCGACGTCGCGGGTGGCCTCGGTGGCGCGCTCGGCGGCGACCTGACCGCCGCACTGAGCACCGCCCTCGGTGGCGCGCTCGGTGCCGGCGGCGAGATCGGCGCGGACCTCGGCGGTGCGCTCGGCGGCGTGCTCGGCGCGCTGGTGAACGCGGGCGGTGGCCTCGATCTCGACAGCACCCTCGGGCTGGGCGGCGACCTGGCCGGTGCGCTCGGCGGTGCCCTCGGAATCGGTGGCGGCGTGACCGCGGAGCTGGGGACGGCACTCGACGCGGCGCTGGGCGCGGGCGGACTGCTGGACCTGGCCGGCGGCCTCGGTGGTGGGCTGGGCGCGACCCTGAGCACGGCGCTGAGCGGCGCGCTCGGTGCCGGTGGCGGGATCGGCGCGGACCTCGGTGGCGCGCTCGGCGGCGTCCTGGGTGGGGCGCTCGGTGCCGGCGGCGGACTCGGCGGCGCGCTGGACGCCGCGCTCGGGGGCGGCCTCGATCTGGGTGGCGCGCTGAGCACCGCTCTCGGCGGTGCGCTCGATCTCGACAGCACCCTCGTCGGCGACCTCGGTGGGGCCCTCGGCGGTGCGCTCGGCGCAGGCGGGCTGACCGAGCTCGACCTGTCGGGTCTGCTCGGCGGCGGCCTGGACGCCGGTGTGGGTGTCGACCTGAGCAGTGTTCTCGGCGCCGCGCTCGGCGCGGACGGCGCGCTCGGCGGCCAGCTCGGTGCGGCCCTCGGGACCGCACTGGACGGCGCACTCGGCGGCGAGGCGGGCCTCGGTGGCCTGCTCGGGGTCGAGGGCGGACTCGGCGGCGCCGTCAGCTCCGCGCTCGGTGGTGCGCTCGGCGTCGACAGCGCGCTGACCGGCGACCTGGGGGCGGCACTGAACGGTGCCCTCGACGTCGTCGACCTGGAAGCGGCCGCCGGTGGCGGTCTGGTCGGCGTGCTCGAGAGCGCGTTCGGCGTCGGTGGCGAGGCCGGATCCGATCTCGGCGCCGCGCTCGGAGGGGTGCTCGGTGCCGGCCTCGGTGGTGACCTCGCCACCGACCTTGATCTCGCAGGTGGTGCCGGGGTGAACCTCGGCGCCGCGCTGGGCGGCGCCCTCGGCGCGGGCGGGGAGGCCGGGGCCGGTCTCGGTGCCGCGCTCGAATCCGTGCTGGGCCTCGGTGGCGGCCTCACGACCGGACTGGACGGGCTGCTCGGTGCGACCGGGACCGTCGGCGGCGTCGTCGACGCGGGTACCGGTCTCGCCGGATCCCTCGGCACGGCGCTGGGAGGCGCGGTCGAGGCGGGCGGCACCGCAGGCGCCGACCTGAACACCGCGCTCACCGGCGCCGCGAACGGCGGAATCGACACCCTCGCCGGGCTCGGTGGGGGGCTCACCGCCGGCCTCGGCGGCGGCCTCGGGGGACTGATCGACGCGGGCACCGGGCTCGGCGCCGACCTCTCCGGGACGCTGCACACCGCGGCCGACGCGGGTGCGGGGCTCGGTGGCGCGGTGTCCGGTCTCGCCGGCGCGGGTGCGGGGCTCGACGGTGCGGTCTCCGGTCTCGCCGGCGCGGGTGCGGGGCTCGGTGGCGCGGTGTCCGGGCTCGCCGACGCGGGCGCGGGTCTCACCTCCGGACTCGACGTGGCGGCGGGCCTCGGTGGCGGGTTCGCCGGCGACGTGACGGGCGGTGCGTCCGGTGCGGGCGCGGTGTCCGGTTCGGGCGGTGTCGACGCCGGCGGATCGGGAACCGCTGCTGCATCCGGTGTTTCGACGGCCGGCGCGAGCGCCGATTCCGGGCTCGTCGGCGACCTCACCTCGGGCCTGCACGGTGCGGCCGCGGGGGCGTCCAACGCGTGGACGTCGCTCGACGCCTCGCACGCCTTCGGGGCCGAGACCTCCGCCACCGACAGCGGCCTGTTCTCGAACACCGGCGACAGCCTGTTCGGGGAGGACCACACCGTCGTCGACCCGCACGTCGACGAGGGCACCTCGCTGGTGGACCCGCTGCACCACTGAGTGCCCCCGCACCCGTCCCTGTAACGGAATCGGCCCCGCACACGGTAGACAGTTGTGCGGGGCCGGTCTTCGCGGAGAGAAGTGTGAGTCGGGTTCATGGACAACGCATCCGGTACGACGATGCCGCCCACCGAGGCCCCCGCTGCTGCGGGGCAGCTCGTCGGCCTGCTGGACGAGGTCGGGGCGATAGCCCGCGCCGCAGGCCGCGCAGACCTGGGCACCCGTCTCGCCGGTGCCCGCAGCCGCCTCGTCGACCCCCGGATGCGCGTCGTCGTGGTCGGACAGCTCAAGCAGGGCAAGAGTCAGCTCGTGAACGCGCTGCTCAACCTGAACATCTGCTCGGTCGGCGACGACGAGACGACCGCCGTCGCGACGGTGGTGCAGAACGCGCAGTCCCCGTCCGCCGAACTGGTACTCGCCGAACCCGGACTCGACCCGGTGCGCGTGCCGGTCCCGATCGACGAGCTCGCCGCGCTGACACCGACGACCCCCCTCGCCGGTGGCCGGGAGGTGCTGCGGGTCGAGGTGAAAGTGCCCAGTCCACTTCTCGCCGACGGCCTCGTCCTGGTCGACACGCCGGGCGTCGGCGGACACGGAAATCCGCACGCGGCAAGCACACTCGGCCTGCTCACCGCGGCCGACGCGGTGCTGGTGCTCTCCGACGCCAGCCAGGAGTTCACCGAACCCGAACTGGCGTTCCTCCGGCAGGTCCGTGCACTGTGCCCGGCGGTCGCGTGTCTGGTCAGCAAGACCGACCTGTACCCGCACTGGCGGGAGATCGTCGACGCCGACCGCGGGCACCTGGACCGGGCTGGGTTGGAGGTGCCGCTGATCCCGGTCTCGTCCCTGCTGCGCACGCACGCGCTGCGGCTGCAGGACGCGGACCTGAATGCCGAGTCCGGGTTTGCCGCACTGTACGACTTCCTGCGTGAGCAGGTGCGCACTCGCACGGAGGCCGCCACCCGCCGGTCCGTCGCTCTCGACGTCCGGTCCGCGGCCGAGCATCTCACCCTCACCCTCGGCAGCGAGCTTGCGGCCCTGCGGGATCCGGCCAAGGGCGCCGCGGCCGTCGCGGAACTGCAGAAGGCGAAGGCGGTGGCCGAGGAGCTGCAGAAGAAGTCCTCGCTGTGGCAGCAGACGCTCGCCGACGGCATCGCGGACCTCGCGGCCGACATCGACCACGACCTGCGCGACCGGTTGCGGCGCGTCACGAGGGAGGCCGAGGAGACCGTCGACGACGGCGACCCCGGCAAGGACTGGCCGCAGTTGGGGGAGTGGCTGCAGCAGCAGGTCGCCACCTCGATCGGCGACAACTTCGTGTGGGCGCACGACCGTTCCGTGTGGCTGGCGGAGGTGGTCGCCGGGCACTTCGCCGACTCCGGCGCCGTCGCGCTGCCGCACCTCGACGTCGCCGACCTCGACGGTGTGCTCGAACCCGTTGCCGCACTGTCGGATCTGGAGTCCGGTCGGATCGGCATCACCCAGAAGGTGCTGGTCGGGATGCGCGGCTCGTACGGCGGTGTGCTGATGTTCGGCCTGATCACCACCATGATGGGCATGGCGTTGGTGAACCCGATCTCGGTCGGCGCCGGTCTGCTGCTCGGCACCAAGGCGTACCGGGAGGACCGCCAGGGCCGAGTCCTCAAGCGCCGCAGCGAGGCCAAGATGGCCATCCGCCGGTTCGTCGACGACGTCAGTTTCCAGGTGAGCAAGGAGTCGAAGGACCGCCTGCGGCTGATCCAACGGGCGCTGCGCGACCACTTCTCCGCGATCGCGGAACAGACGCTGCGCTCGCTCGGCGAGTCGCTGCGCGGGGCTCAGGAGGCCGCGAACCTGGCCAGTGCGCAGCGCACCCGCCGGATCGCCGAGATCGAGGAACAGATGCGCGTCCTCGCCCACGTCCGAGCGGCAGTCGCGGAGGTCGGTGCGTGAGCGCCACTGCGCTGGCCACTGCCCGCGACCTGATCGGCGCCGCCCGAGGGGTCTCGGGCACGGGTGCGCGCGCCCAACTCGACGACTGCGCCCGCCGACTGGAGGAGCCGCTGCGGGTCGCGCTGGCCGGCTCGCTGAAGGCCGGGAAGTCGACTCTGCTCAATTCGATTGTCGGACAGGACATCGCTCCCACCGACGCCACCGAGTGCACCCGGGTGGTGACGTGGTACCGCAGCGGCGCCACGCCCACCGTCACCGCCCGGTACGGCCACGACCACACCGTCAACGTGCCGGTGCAACGACGCGACGGCAGCCTCACCTTCGACCTCGGCGAGTTGACCGCGTCCGAGGTGGATCGGCTCGAGGTGGAATGGCCGGCGCGGGCGCTGCAGCACACCACCATCATCGACACCCCCGGCACCTCGTCGCTGTCGAAGGACGTTTCCGCCCGCACCCTGCGGATGCTGACCCCGGAGGGCGGGGCGTCCGGGGCGGACGCGGTGGTGTACCTGCTGCGCAACCTCGGTGCGTCCGACGTGCAGTTCCTCGGGCAGATCGGGGCGCACGTCGGCGGCGAGTCCGGCCCGCTCGGCGTCGTCGGCGTGGTGTCCCGGGCCGACGAGGTCGGCGCGGGCCGGATCGACGCGATGACGTCCGCGAAGGACGTCGCGGCCCGGTTCGCCGGTGAACTCGAACGCACCGGACTGTGCCAGGCCGTCGTCCCCGTCGCCGGACTGCTCGCGCTCGGTGCCCGCACCCTGAGGCAGAGCGAGTACGAGGCATTCCGTGCGCTCGCCTCCGTTCCGGCCGACGACCTCCAGGTCGCGATGCTGTCCGCGGACCGGTTCGCCCGCCCCGACAGCCCGCTTCCCGTCTCCGCCGAACTCCGCACCCAGCTCGCACATCGATTCGGGCTGTTCGGTATTCGGCTGGCGGTCGCGCTGATCAAGCTCGGCACCGCGGACTCGCCGTCACTCGCCGCCGAACTCGTCGAACGCAGCGGACTGAACGAACTGCGCCAGGTCATCGACGTCCAGTTCGGGCAGCGCGCCGACCAGTTGAAGGCGCACTCGGCGCTGCTCGCGGTCGAGCGGGTGCTCGCCGTCGAACCGGGCGTCGACGCGGGGCGGGTCCTGGACGCGGTCAAGCGCACCCTGTCGGATGCGCACGGGTTCCAGGAGATTCGCCTCCTCGGCCGGCTCCGGTCCACGCCGTTGACCCTGTCGGAGGACGACGCCGTGCACCTGCAACGGTTGATCGGCGGGTACGGCATCGCGGCCTCCGCGCGGCTCGGGCTCGAACCCGATGCCGCAGTCGCCCGACAACGCGACCTCGCGCTCGGCGCCGTCCGCTACTGGCGCACCCGGGCGGAGCACCCCCTCGTCGACCGGTTCACCGCACGTGCCTGCGCGGTCGCCGCACGCAGCGCCGAAGGGGTCCTCGCCGACCTGCGGTGACCGCGTCCTGTCCGAGGGCGCCGGACGGGTGTCGAGCAGCCGCCGCCGTGGGCGAACGTGGCACACCCTTTACCTCCCGATGGGTGTTACTCTGCAGCCGAATTCAGTTGCCACTCAGGTAAACAAGCGTTTCGCATGCCAATTCAGGGTTCGCTGTCGAGTGGCTGATCTTCGTGAACTCTGGCCTTTCGGTCGGAGCAACCTCCTTAGGGTTGGTGGTGGTCGGGTCCGCCGCGGGAGGCTGTGGCGGTCGGGGCGTGCGACTGGTGCTCGCAGGTGTCGTGATGGGCGCGGCGGTCAGCGCGATGCACTACACCGGGATGTGGGCGATCCGTATCCAGGGTTCGATCGACCACGATTCGGGCCTGGTGGTCGCGTCGATCGTGATAGGTGTGGTCGCCGCGACCGCGGCGTTGTGGTTCTCGCAGGTGGCGAATCGATGGTTCCTGCAGGTGCCTGCGGCGCTGGTGATGGGTCTGGCGGTGGTGTCGCTGCACTACACCGGGATGGCCGGTGTGCGGGTGCACGTGGATCCGAGCGCGCCCGAACCGACCGGAATGTCGGTGACGACGTTGCTGTTTCCCGCTTTCGGCGTCGGCATGGTGGTCCTCGCGGCGGTGACCGTTGCGCTGATGGTTGCCAGTACGCAGGAGGAGCGCGACCTCGAGACGCAGATCGCCGAGTGGGAGACGCCCGCGCGGACGTAGACGGTCCGCGGCGACTGCACCGGCAGTCGTCGTCGCGCCGTTCGACGTCGTTTCGTCGCCCGGCGAGGAACACGGCCTTTCCGGTCAGGACCTCACGCGAATGCCGGTGCCACGAAACGCCGCACCAGCCGGCGTTCGGCGTCCGGATCGGGCACCGGCCAGGACAGCAGCATCAGCACCACCCGCACCGTCCACTGCACACCCTCGTCGGACGGTGAGAGTCCGCTGAGGGTCGCGGACAGGGACCCCAGTTGTGGTGAACCGGCGAGGTGGTCGTCGACATCGCGGGTGCGCGATCCGCTGAACCAGCCGTGCAGGGCCGCGTCGCCGCGGACCGCCCGCACCGACGTGAGGATCGCTTCCACCACCCGGTCCGCCCCGTCCAGTCCGGCAACCGCCGCGGACACCTGACGCGCGACATCGGTCGCCGCGCGGGCGAGGACCCCGTCGAGAATCGCCTGCCTGCCACCGACGTGCCGGTACAGCGTCGCGCGGGAGCAGCCGACCCGGTCCGCGACGGCGTCGACCGTGACCGCGTCGAATCCACGCTCGGCGAGCACCGCAGCCGCGGCGACGAGAATGCGCTCGGTGGCGGCGGTCCGCCGGGTCGATCCGGTGAGCCAGTCGGTGCGATCCGCCATCGAAATCTCCTGAAACCCGGGTGCCGAAACCGTCTCAGTGTGAGACGCCAGGCACCGATTCGTCCAGCCCGGTTCGCGCCCGGCCTGCGCGGACGCCGGCCGCGCTGAGACGCAGTGCGGCCCCTGCTGTCCCGCGGATTCTCACTTTCCGTCGAGGTATTGACGGTGCCGATCCGTGGCTGCCACGGTGGCCCGGAACCGCAGGACAACGGGAGGGCCGCAGACGTGACCGACGCACCGACGATCGACGTGTTCGCCCCGGACGCGCTCGACGACCCGTACCCGCTGTACGCGCGGCTGCGACGGGAGGCGCCGGTGTTCCGGATCCCCGGTACCCGCTTCCACCTGGTGTCCACCGCGGAGTTGGTCGCCGACGCCACCACTCGCACTGACGACTTCTCGTCGAACCTGACCGGCGCCCTCGCGCACGGGCCGATCGGGCCGGCGCCCTTCGACATGAGCGGGGACGGCCGCGCGGTTCACGTCCTCGCCACCGCCGACGACCCCGCCCACGCCGCGCATCGCAAACTCGTGCTGCCGACACTGGTGGCCAAGCGGATCCGCGCGCTGGAACCGGAGATGCGCGCTCTCGCGAACCGGTTGTGGAACGAGGGACTCCACGGCCGCCGCATCGACTGGGCCGCCGCGGTCGCCGACCGGTTGCCCATGACCATGGTCGCGCGGCTGATCGGTCTGCCCGAGGACGACGTGCCGCAGCTGCTGACCTGGTCCTACGACAGCACGGAGATGCTCAGCGGTGTGATCGGCGAGGCCGAACTGCCCCGGCTGACGGCCGCGGCGGCGCGGCTGACCGGCCACCTGTACACGACTTTCGAACGGGCGCAGCATGATCCGCACGGCAACCGGGATTGTCTGCTCGGCGACCTGGCCGGGGCGTGTGCGGCCGGCGCCCTGACCGTTGACGTGGCGGTCCTGATCCTGGTGCAACTGGTCGGCGCCGGAGGCGAGTCCACCGCCGGGCTGATCGGATCGTCGGCCCGCCTGCTCGCCGACCGTCCGCACCTGCAGGCGCGGCTTCGTGCGGACCCGGACCTGATCGCCCCGTTCCTCGACGAGGTGCTCCGGTTCGAGTCACCGTTCCGCGGGCACCACCGGCACGTCACCCGTGACACCACGCTCGGCGGCGTCCGGCTCGCCGCTGACGACCACCTGCTGCTGCTGTGGGGATCGGCCAACCGCGACCCCGCGGTGTTCGAGGATCCGGACGACATGCGGCTGCACCGGCCGAACCTCAAGGCGCATCTGGCATTCGGTAAGGGCGCCCACTTCTGCGTCGGGGCGGCGCTGGCCCGCGCGGAGGCACAGATCGCGCTCCGGATGCTGCTCGACCGCAGCGATCGCATCGAGCTGGTAGACGCGGCCTGGGCGCCGAGCCTGCTGGTGCGCAGGCACACCGAACTGCACCTGTCGGTGTGACCGTCAGCGCCGCCCGCGCAGCCAGTCCGTGACGGCGGGGGTGAAGAGCAATGCCACGCCGGCGATCACCAGCAGCACGTAGACCGTCGGCGCCCATTGCAGCACACCGCCCGTCGCGTCCGTCGCGTCGGCGAGCAGCGACCAGAACACGAACGCCGCCGCGACCGACGCCGCGCCGACGACCGCCAGCACGATCCGGCCGGCGGCCCGCCGTGCGCGCAACACCTGCAGCCCGATCAGGGCCGCCACGAACAGCACCGCGCCTGCCGCCGCGCAGCCGAGCAGCGTCAGCGAGACCGCGTCCGCGATGTCCGCGCTGGAGGTGTCCGGGCTCTCCCCGGCGAGCGACGACTCGAGGGCGTCGCGGACGTCGGCGAGGTCGAGGGCGGTGGCGGCGGCGATCCCGATCAGCACCGCGAGCGAGGCGATCCAGCAGCCGACCGCCGCCCGCAACGGTCGCGGTGTCGCGTCGCCGGTGGAGGGGCGGCGGGGTTCGACGTGGAACTCCGGTCGCGGGGGAGGCGGGCGGTGCGAGACCCCGGGGTGGCCGGTCGCGCCCGGGTCCTGCTCGCCTGTGTTGTCCATTCCGGGATCGTAGGCGTCCGCCCTGCGGGTCCCGGAGGATCCACGCCGGGGCGCCCGCCGATCCGGCCACGCGCCGCGCTCCCGCCTACCTCCCCCGGAGTGGTGGGGATCACATCGCGATGAAGCGCCCTGTCCGGGAACAAACCTGCGGGGGTGCCCGTTGACCCTCTCGACAGCCTTGAGTGTGGATGACTCAAGTTTGGCTTGACTCCCGAAACCGGGCATTGCAAACTTGAGCCTGTGCCACTCACTTAGGGTGAGGAAGCTGAGAAACACCAGCACGACAATCCGGCCGAACCCTGGCCGGAGTGCTGCAACACGTAGGAGGAATCACTATGGCTCGTGCGGTCGGTATCGACCTCGGGACCACCAACTCGGTCGTGGCAGTGCTCGAAGGCGGCGAGCCCGTAGTGGTCGCCAACTCCGAGGGCTCGCGCACCACCCCGTCGATCGTCGCCTTCGCCAAGAACGGCGAGGTGCTCGTCGGCCAGCCCGCGAAGAACCAGGCGGTCACCAACGTCGACCGCACGATCCGCTCGGTCAAGCGCCACATCGGCACCGACTGGACCGTCGCCATCGACGACAAGAAGTACACCTCGCAGGAGATCAGCGCGCGCACGCTGATGAAGCTCAAGCGCGACGCCGAGGCGTACCTCGGTGAGGAGATCACCGACGCCGTCATCACCGTCCCCGCCTACTTCGAGGACGCGCAGCGACAGGCCACCAAGGAAGCGGGCCAGATCGCCGGCCTGAACGTGCTCCGCATCGTCAACGAGCCCACCGCGGCCGCGCTGGCGTACGGCCTCGACAAGGGTGAGAAGGAGCAGACCATCCTGGTCTTCGACCTCGGTGGCGGCACCTTCGACGTGTCCCTGCTCGAGATCGGCGACGGTGTCGTCGAGGTCCGCGCGACCTCCGGTGACAACCACCTCGGCGGCGACGACTGGGACGAGCGAGTCGTCAACTGGCTCGTCGACAAGTTCAAGGCGTCCAGCGGCATCGACCTGACCAAGGACAAGATGGCCCTGCAGCGTCTGCGCGAGGCCGCGGAGAAGGCGAAGATCGAGCTGTCGTCCTCGCAGTCGACCTCCATCAACCTGCCCTACATCACCGTCGACGCGGACAAGAACCCGCTCTTCCTCGACGAGCAGCTCACCCGCGCCGAGTTCCAGAAGATCACCTCCGATCTGCTGGACCGCACCCGCGCACCGTTCCAGTCCGTCATCAAGGACGCGGGCATCTCCGTCGGCGACATCGACAACGTCGTGCTCGTCGGTGGCTCCACCCGCATGCCTGCCGTGTCCGACCTGGTGCGTGAGCTGACCGGTGGCCGTGAGCCCAACAAGGGCGTGAACCCGGACGAGGTCGTCGCCGTCGGCGCCGCCCTGCAGGCCGGCGTCCTCAAGGGCGAGGTCAAGGACGTGCTGCTCCTCGACGTCACCCCGCTGTCCCTCGGCATCGAGACCAAGGGTGGCGTGATGACCAAGCTCATCGAGCGCAACACCACCATCCCGACCAAGCGGTCCGAGACCTTCACCACTGCCGACGACAACCAGCCGTCCGTGCAGATCCAGGTCTTCCAGGGTGAGCGCGAGATCGCCTCGCACAACAAGCTCCTCGGCTCCTTCGAGCTCGCGGGCATCCCGCCGGCCCCGCGCGGCGTGCCGCAGATCGAGGTCACCTTCGACATCGACGCCAACGGCATCGTGCACGTCACCGCGAAGGACAAGGGCACCGGCAAGGAGAACACGATCAAGATCCAGGACGGCTCCGGCCTGTCCAAGGAGGAGATCGACCGGATGGTCAAGGACGCCGAGGCGCACGCCGAGGAGGACAAGGCCCGCCGCGAGGAGGCCGAGGTCCGCAACCAGGCCGAGTCGCTGGTGCACCAGACCGAGAAGTTCATCAAGGACAACGAGGACAAGGTCCCGGCCGACGTCAAGGAGAAGGTGCAGGCCGCGATCACCGAGGCCAACACCGCCCTGGCCGGCAGCGACATCGCCGCAGTCAAGTCCGCGGTCGAGAAGCTCGCCACCGAGTCCCAGGCACTGGGGCAGGCGATCTACGACGCGCAGGCCGCAGAGTCCGCCGCCGCCGGTGACGGTGCCGGCCCGGCCCAGGACGGCGACGTCGTCGACGCCGAGGTCGTGGACGAGCCGAGCGACCAGGACAAGAAGTGACGGCGGAGAACCCCGACCGCGAGTCGGCCGACGCGCCCGTCGTCGACGCCGACACCACCCCGGCCGCCGCTGACGCGGCGGCCGGGCCCGCGGCGGAGATCGAGGTCGACGAGCTGGCCAAGGCCATCGTGGAGCGGGACCAGGCTGTCAAGGACCTGGGCTACGCGAAGGCCGATCACGCCAACGACCTGCGCAAGTTCAAGATCCGTCAGGCCGAGGCGGTGGACAACGCCAAGGTCGCGATCGTCACCAAGTTCCTCGACGTGGCCGACGACCTCGACCGGGCCCGCGCCCACGGCGACCTCGACTCGGGTCCGCTGAAGGCACTGTCCGACAAGCTGTCCGGCGTGTTCGACGGCATCGGGCTGATCGCGTTCGGGCAGGAGGGCGACGTCTTCGCTCCGGATCTGCACGAGGCCGTGCAGATGGAGGGCGAGGGCCACAACCCGGTGCTCGGCACGGTGCTGCGCAAGGGATACAAGCTCGGCGATCGCGTGCTCCGGCACGCGATGGTGACGGTCACCGACGGCGAGCCCGCCGCGGACGAGTCCGCACAGTAATCACACAAGTAACAGTGAGAGGAGGAGGCACCCGGTGAGCCAACGGGAGTGGATCGAGAAGGACTTCTACAAGGACCTGGGTGTCTCCTCCGACGCCTCGGCCGACGAGATCAAGAAGGCCTACCGGAAACTGGCGCGGGACCTGCATCCCGACGCCAATCCCGGTGACACCGCCGCCGAGGAACGCTTCAAGGCGGTCAGCGAGGCCAACGCAGTGCTGTCGGACCCCGCCAAGCGCAAGGAGTACGACGAGACCCGCCGGCTGTTCGCAGGCGGTGGCGGCGGCTTCGGTCGCGGCGGTTTCGCGCCCGGCGGCGAATACACCACCGGCGGTACCGGCTTCAGCGGCGAATTCAACATCGGCGACCTGTTCGGCGGCGGCGCCGGCGGTGACGGCGGCCTCGGCGACCTGTTCGGTGGCCTGTTCGGTGGGCGCGGGGGCACCCGCACCACCGCGGCCCGGCCGCAACGCGGCTCCGACGTGGAGGCCGAGACCACCCTGCCCTTCCGCGAGGCGGCGACCGGCGTCACCGTGCCGCTGCGCCTGACCAGCCCCGCGTCGTGCACCACCTGCCACGGCAGCGGCGCCAAGCCGGGCACCAGCCCGCGAGTGTGCCCGCGCTGCAACGGTTCCGGCATCGTCAGCCGCAACCAGGGCGCCTTCGGATTCAGCGAGCCCTGCGACGACTGCCGCGGCACCGGCTCGATCATCGACGACCCGTGCTCCGACTGCCACGGCACCGGCGTGCAGAACCGCACCCGCTCCATCACCGTCCGCATCCCCGCCGGCGTCAGCGACGGGCAGAAGATCCGCCTCGCCGGCCAGGGCGAGGCCGGCATGCGGGGCGCACCGTCCGGCGACCTGTACGTCACCGTGCACGTCAACCCGGACAAGGTGTTCGGCCGCAGCGGCGACGACCTGACCGTCATCGTGCCGGTCAGCTACGGCGAACTGGTGCTCGGCACCACGCTGTCGGTCCCGACCCTGGAGGGACGCGTCGGAGTGAAGGTCCCCGCCGGCACCGTCGACGGTCGCATCCTGCGGGTCCGCGGGCGCGGCGTACCCAAGCGCTCAGGTGGCGCCGGCGACCTGCTGGTGACCGTCAAGGTCGCGGTGCCCACGCATCTCGACGAGAAGGCCACCGAGGCACTGGCCGCGTACCTCGAGGTCGAGAAGGCAAGCGGATTCGATCCGCGCGCAGGCTGGGCCGGTGCCTGATGGCCCGGTACCGTACCGACACCACACTCAGGACCGTGCGGAGGTGAGTCATGGCCAAGGATCAGAACCAGGACGGCGCGCTCGACCCCGATGCACAGGTCTTCGTCATCTCGGTGGCGGCCGAACTGGCGGGGATGCACGCGCAGACGCTGCGTAACTACGACCGACTCGGACTGGTCACCCCGCACCGCACCACCGGCGGCGGACGCCGGTACTCGCCGCGGGACGTCGCCCTGCTGCGGGAGGTGCAGCGGCTGTCCCAGGACGAGGGCGTCAACCTCGCGGGGATCAAGCGGATCATCGAACTGACCAACGAGGTGCAGGCCCTGCAGAGCCGCGTCACCGAGATGGCCGCGGAGATCGCCCGGCTCGCCACCGGTTACCGCCGCGACCTGGTGCCCGTGCCCCGCAACAACTCCATCGTCGTCTGGAAGCCGCGCCACGAGCGCTGACACCACCGCCCACCAATGACCGAATGTGGGATTCGATCAGTCCAACTGATCGAATCCCACATTCGGTCATTCGTGGATAGGGGGGTGGCGGCTAGCTGGAACCGAAGAGGGGACGCGGGCCGACGGTGTACCCGGCGTTGAGGTACGGGAAGCCGGTGTCCATCCGGCTGTCGAGGCGGTATCGGCCTGCGGCCTGTCCCTCGAGTCGGGTGCCGTTGAGGTCCCCGCCGTTGTACGAGTAGTTGTTGGCCATGAAGACCGCGTCACCACCCGGCACCGAGTACGTGACGTCGACCCCGATGCCGCCCGGATCGCTGTTGGCCGCGGTCACGATCGACTGCGAGTGCGCCGGAATGATCGCCTGCGGCCCGTTGATCCACCGCCCGTACGGGTTGTCCGACCCCTGCAGGATCATCGTGTCGTTCGTGTCGTTGGTGATGGTCATCGCGACGGTCGGGCCGGTGGCGGGGAGGGTGCCCGCGGTTGCGGTGCCGCCGACGGCGACGGCGGTGCCGACCGCGACGAGTGCGGCCAACGGCAGGACCGCATAGCGGGCGAGGTGGCGGGACGGGGTGCTGATCATGTCTTCTTCCTTTGCAGTGGTGAGGATTTCGGGATCGAGGGGTGAGGAAGCGGCCGCGCGCACCTGCGTCGCACGGCCGCCCCCTCCGGCCTGCTGGTCTGTCTCGTCGTCACGGCGTCCCGACGAGGGTGTAGGTGGCGGACATGTCGGGGTGACCGGCATGGACCGTGCGGCCCAGGCTCCAGCGGTCGCCGCCGGTGACCTCGGTGCCGTCGAGGTCGACGCCCGTCCCGAAGTTGTTGGCGGCGAACGTGGCCCGCGCATTCCCGGGCAGCTGGTAGGTCGCCGAGATCGCGCCGCCCGGATCCTGGGTGAGTGCCGTGACGACCACCGTGGTGTGGGGCGGGATCGTGTCGGGCGGGGCGGAGCGCCACCAGCCGAACCCCGGTGACCGGTCCACGAGGTGGATCGGGACCGCCGAGCGGTTGGTGATCGCCATCGCGATCGTCGGACGTGTGCTCGCGGTCGCGACCCCACCGAACGCGACCGCGGCGCCGGTGGCCGCGAGCGCGGCGGCGGGCTGGGTGAGAAATCGGGTGACCCGACCGGTGGTGGTTTTCATGACAGCTCCTGTGGTGCCGTGGTCTCTTGGTTGGTGCCGGACTGTCGTTCCCGGCGATGTGACCAACTGTGCGCCGGACCGCGCGCCCGGCGCGTCCGCCGTCCGGTCCACGTTCGGGACGACATCGGTGTCCCCCGATCGGGGGAGGACGAGCATCCGTCCAATCGGGTGCCTGTCCGACGGGACCGTGAGACAGTGAGCCATGGCCGGTTCCGGCTCCGCGGGAACGAACGTCGCGAAGGTGCGGGTGGTCGTCGGCGACGATCACCCGATGTTCCGTGAGGGCGTGGTGCGGGCACTGACCGGCAGCGGCCTGGTCGAGGTGGTCGGGGAGGCGGACGACGGCATCGCGGCGCTGGACCTGATCCGCGCCGAGCACCCGCAGGTGGCACTGCTCGACTACCGGATGCCGCACCTGGACGGCGCGCAGGTCGCGGCGGCGGTCCGACGCGACGAGCTCGGCACGCGGGTGCTGCTGCTGTCGGCGCACGACGAGTCGGCCATCGTCTATCACGCGCTGCAGTCGGGGGCTTCCGGGTTCCTGCCGAAGGAATCGACCCGTGCGGACATCGTCACCGCAGTCCTCGACTGCGCGAAGGGCCGCGACGTGCTGCCCGCGGATGTCGCCGCGGGCCTGGTCGGCGAGGTGCACCGTCGGGCCGAGCCGTCCGGGCCTGCGCTGAGTGCTCGCGAACGGGAGGTGCTCGCCGGCATCGCCCGTGGGCAGAGCCTTCCCGCGATCGCCGCCGACCTGTTCCTGGCCCCCTCGACCGTCAAGACCCATGCGCAGCGGCTGTACGAGAAGCTCGGCGTCTCGGATCGGGCCGCTGCGGTCGCCGAGGCGATGCGTCGAGGGTTGCTGGAGTGACCGAGTTCGCGGACCGGGTGATCGGACGGTACGAGGCGCAGACCGTCCGGGTCGCCGCGGTGCTGCGGCTGCCGCTGATCGTCCTGATCGCGACGCTGGGTCCCGTTGTCCCGGTGGAGCACTGGATGCCGGCGGTGTTCTGGACCGTGCTGGCCTGCTATGCCGTCGTGGCGGTGGTGTGGCTGGCGGTGGTGTGGCGTGGGCGGGTCGGATCGTGGGCGGGCTGGGTCTCGACGGCCGTCGACATCACCGCGCTGCTTGCGCTGTGCGTGGCGTCCGGCGCCGGGACCGCCCAGCTGCTGCCGGTGTTCTTCGTGCTGCCGGTGGCGGTGGCGTTCCAGTACCGCCCCGGACTCACCGCGGCGCTCGGGTTGTGCACGGCCGCCGGGTTCTACGTGGTGTGGCTGTTCTACGCGGTGCGCGACGACACCGTCGACCTGCCCGGCGTCGTCTACCTCTACGTGGGGTTCCTGCTGTGGCTGACCGCCGCGACGACCGCGCTCTGCACGGTGCTGGTGCACCGCTCCGGGACCGTGGTGGGGCTGCTCGACGTCCGTCGCCGACTGCTGGCGGAATCGATGGATGCCGAGGAACGCGAGCGTCGGCGGCTCGCCGAGCACCTGCACGACGGCCCGCTGCAAACGGTGCTCGCGGCCCGGATGGATCTGGAGGAGGCGCTGGAACGGACCGCGGACCCGGCGGTGGCCGCGGCGGAGTCGGCGTTGCGGGTGGCGGCCGGGCAGCTGCGCTCCACGGTCACCACGCTGCATCCCCAGGTGCTCGAGCAGTTGGGACTGGCGGCCGCGCTCCGGGAGCTGGGGGAGGCGTCCGCCCGTCGGTCGGGACACGCCGTGCGCCTGGACCTCGACGACGTGGGGCGCCACCCGGAAGGCGAGGCGCTGCTCTACCGCACCGCGCGGGAGGCGTTGGCGAACGTGGAGCGGCACGCTCGTGCCGGCACCGTCGAGATGCGCCTGACCCGGGATGCCGACTCGATCGGACTGGTCGTCGCCGACGACGGCGTCGGATTCGACCCCGCCGTCCTCCCGGAGCGGGTGGGCGAGGGACACATCGGCCTCGCGTCGGCGGCACTGCGCGTCGAGGCGGTCGGCGGCACTCTCGACGTGGTGTCGGCGCCCGGCGCGGGAACACGCGTCGAGGTGCGGGTGCCCGACGGCGGCGGGTGAACCGACGTGGGACCGGCGAGGCCCTCTCGCGCCGTCAGCCGCCGGTGACCGGGCAGCCCGAGGCGCCCGTCCGGGTCACGAAGTTCGGCCGCACGTCCAGGTCCGGCGCGTCGTAGAGCCGGTGGTAGGTCGGCGTCAGCGATGCCGACATCGGCGGATTGATCCAGGACCAGTCGGTCGGGCAGGTTCGACCGGCCGCCTCCTCCCGCCCGACGAAGTCGAGGAACTGCTCGGCGACGGTGTGGTGGTCGACCATGATCACGCCGGCCTCGCGGTAGCTGTGGATGACGGCCCGGTTCAGCTCGACCAGGGCGCGGTCGCGCCACAGCGTGCGGTGCGAACTCGTGTCCAGGCGGAGCTTGGCCGCGATCGTCGGCAGCATGTCGTACCGGTAGGTGTCGGAGAAGTTGCGCGCCCCGACCTCGGTGTTGACGTACCAGCCGCTGAACGGTGCACACGGGTAGGTGAGGCCGCCGACCTCGAGGTCCATGTTCGACACCGCCGGCACCGCGTGCCACTTGAGCCCGAGGTCGGCGAACCATTTGTAGTTCGGGTGGGTGAGCGGCACCTCCAGCACCAGCTCGCGGGGCACGTCGAACCAGCGCATCGGTTCGTCCGGTGTGGAGATCAGCAGCGGGAGGACGTCGAACCGGGTGCCCTCGCCCCGCCAGCCGAGCCGGGTGACCAGTTCGGTCAGCTCCACGTGCGCGGGATCGCCGGTCACGGAACCGTCGGCGTGGCGGTAGCCGGCGTAGCGGATCAGCTGAGGGCTGAGGATGCGGTATTCGCGGCCCTCGTCGAGGGGGCGCGGTCCGATCGTGATGACGGACTGCAGCGCACCTCCGTTCGTCGCGACGCGCAGGTGCTCCCAGCACGCTTCCGCCAGTTGCTCCGCCGTTGCCGCGTCGCGAGCATCGATCAGCTTCAGCGTGCGCCAGTGCTTGCGGCCGACGCAGCGGGCGTGGTTGCGCCAGGCGAGCTTGGCGCCGACCAGCAGCTCCTCGGCGGTGTGTTCGTAGCGTCCGGTCAGCGTGAACTCGTCGATCGCCTCCCGCGCCCGCGTAGCGGGCAGATGGGACAGTTCGGGCAGGGCGTAGAACTCCGCGCACTCACGCAGCCGGCGTTCCGACTCCTGTACGGCCTGCGTCCCGATCGCTGTTCGTTCGCTGCTCAGTGACTCGTCCCCAACGGCAATGACCACGACCTCGAAGCTCCTTTCTTACGCTGTCCGAAACAACGTCGGGCGCAGCCTAGTGGGATCGCTCACAACCGTCGATCCAGCGTGGGGGCCCCTTCGATTTTGTGAGATCCGCCGCATAGAATCACTCAAACCCAATCGGCGGCCGCCGAGTCTGCGCTCTGTCAGGACGCCGACGGTCGCCGTTCGCGCGCGGAACGGGGACAGTGCGGTGGACGCAACGAAGATTTCGCTAGTCCGGACGACTTTCAAGGCAGTCGCCGCGGTCGACGACGGACCCGAGCGGCTGGCCCGCTCGTTCTACGCGATCCTCTTCTCGCACTACCCGGGCACACGCGAGTTCTTTCCCGCAGCAATGGACGTCCAGCGCGACCGGCTGCTGCGGGCGATCGGCTACGTCGTCGGCAAGCTCGACGAGACCGACCAGATCGTGCCGTTCCTCGCCCAGCTCGGCCGCGACCACCGCAAGTACGGCGTCACCGACGAGCACTACATCGCCGTCGGCAACGCGCTGATCACCGCGCTCGAGGACTTCGCGGGCAACGAGCTGTGGACCGAGGAGGTCGACCAGGCCTGGCGCGAGGCGATCGCACTGATCGCGTCCGTGATGATCGAGGCCGCGCACTCGGAGTCGGGACCGCGGACCTGGGTGGGTCGGGTCGTCGAGCACAACCAGGTGCTTCGGGACGTCGCCGTGGTCCGGCTCCAACTCGACCAGCCGATGCACTACAGCGCCGGCCAGTACGTCAGCGTCAGCGTCCCGGGACGGCAGCGGATGTGGCGGTACCTGTCGCCGTCGATCCCGGCCAACGACGAGGGCCAGATCGAGTTCCACATCCGCCGCGTCTCCGGTGGCTGGGTCAGCCCCGCCATGGTGGGGCAGACCGCGCTCGGTGACGAGTGGCTGATCGCCTCGCCGCTGGGCGCGCTCGGCATCGACCGGGCGTCCGGGCGCGACCAGCTGATGATCGGTTCCGGCACCGGCATCGCGCCCCTGCGCGCGCAGGTGATGGAGATGGCGATGCGGGGCAGCAACCCCCGCGTGCACCTGTTCGTCGGCGGCACCTACCCCTGCGACCTGTACGACCTGGAAACCCTCTGGCAGCTGGCGCGGACCAACCCGTGGCTGACGGTGATCCCGGTGTCCGAGCAGGACACCGATCCGTGGTGGCACTTCGACCCGGTCCCGACGCCACCGCCGGGCATGCACCAGCGTCTGACCGGCAAGCTCGGCGAGGTCGTCGCGGAGTTCGGGGCCTGGGAGGACCGCGACATCCAGATCGTCGGATCGCCGTCGATGGTGAAGACCGTCAAGTACCGGCTGCAGGCCAAGGGAACGCCGATGGAGAACATCCGGCACGATCCGCTCTTCTGATCGGCCGCGGGCCGGTCTTCTGATCGTCCGCGGGGCGGGGCCGGGTCAGCCGACCTGGATGGCGCCGGCCGGGGTGCCGGTGTCGACGAGGGCACGGACGGTGGAGCGGACCATCGCGGGCGACCCGACGACGAGCACCTGGTGGTCGACGTACGCGCCGTACGAGCTCACCACCTCGGCGAGGGTGCCCTGGATGTAGTGGTCCTCGCCGTACCCGGCGGCGCCGCGGACCCGCTCGTACCACTGGTCGGACCAGGCGGGGTCGACGATCTCCTCGACCACCGGGATCACGGTCAGCCACTCGAGCTGCTCGTCGAGCAGCCACAGCATGTCCGAGGCGTACAGGTCACGCGGGTACCGGCCGCCGATGAACAGGAAGACCCGCGGCGGCTGCGGGCGCCGCGTGAGGTCGAGGATCAGGGCCCGCAGCGGGGCGAGGCCGGTGCCGCCCGCGACCATGATCACCTCGCGGGCATCGGGGTCGATCGACAGTCGTCCGCTCGGTGCGCCGACCTGCCACTCGTCCCCGACGGCGGTGTCCGCGACGATCGCGCCGCTGAGCCATCCGGCGGGCACGGTCCGGACGTGGAACTCGAGCTTGCCGTCCAGCGACGGCGGCAGGGCCGGGGAGTAGCGCCGGCCCAGGTTCGGGTTCTGCGGCACGATCACGCCGATCGACTGGCCCGCGGCGAACGGGACGAACTCGCCCTCGAGGCGGATGACGGCCAGGTCCTCACGCAGCCGGTGGTGCTGCACCACTGTCACCGTAGTCAGTTCCACCTGCTGCTCGTCCGCGGTCTGCATGAGGTCTCAGGGTAGTCGGATCGCGGCCCCGCTCAGCACAAACGAAACTGGCACTAGAACATGTGTCAGTTTTCGATCTACTGTGTGAGGCACACCACGCGCACCGGCGCCCACGAGAGCGGAGCATTCATGACCACCGACGTCCTGCATCGGCCGCAGTTCCTTGCGGATCTGCTGATCACGGCGCTCGAGCGCAACGCCGACCGTCCGGCTCTGTACCTCGGTGACGTCGTCCTGACGGGCGGACAGATGCGTGACCAGATCAGCAGCTTCGTCCAGGCGCTGGCCTCGCAGGGCGTCGGCAAGGGGTCGACGGTGGCGATGCTGTCGAAGAACCGGCCCGAGGTGCTCATCAGCGTCGGCTCGCAGATGATCCTCGGCTGCCGCAACACCGCCCTCGCCCCGATGGGGTCGATCGACGACCACGCCTACATCCTCGGCGACGCGGAGATCGAGACGCTGATCTTCGACCCCACCGCATTCGAGGAGCGGGCAGCCGAGCTCAAGGCCGCCGTCCCCACCCTGAAGAACTTCTTCTCCCTCGGCCCGTCCGAGGTCGGCACCGACATCCTCGCCCTCGCGGAGGGATTCCAGCCCACCCGTCTCGTCGCCGCGGACGTCGACGGCGACGACCCGTCGAGCATGGTCTACACCGGCGGCACCACCGGCAAGCCGAAGGGCGTGGTGAACACCTTCGCGTCCGGTGTGACGCTGCCGCAGATCCAGATGGCCGAATGGCAGTGGCCGGACGAGATGCGCTTCCTCGCCTGCACCCCGCTCTCGCACGCGGGCATGGCGTTCTTCGTGCCGACGCTGATGCGGGGCGGCTCGCTCGTCGTGCTGCCCGCCTTCGAGCCCGGCGCGGTGCTCGAGGCCATCGAGAAGCACAAGATCACCGCCACCATGCTGGTGCCGACGATGATCTACATGCTGCTCGACCACCCCGACCTGAAGACCCGCGACGTCTCCAGCCTGCAGACCCTCTACTACGGCGCCTCGGCGATGTCGCCTGCGCGACTGCGGGAGGGCATCGAGAAGCTCGGGCCGATCTTCTTCCAGTACTTCGGCCAGTCCGAGTGCGGCATGACGATCTCCGTGCTGCGCAAGGAGGAGCACGTCGTGGAATCGTCGAACAGCGGGGACCTCGATCGGCTCGCGTCGTGCGGTCGGCCGGTGCCGTGGCTGAACGTCAAGCTGCTCGACGACGACCTGAACGAGGTCCCGCAGGGCGAACTCGGCGAGATCTGCGTTCGCGGCCCGCTGGTGATGAAGGAGTACTGGAACAAGCCCGCCGAGACGGAGGAGGCGCTGCGCGGCGGCTGGCTGCACACCGGCGACATCGCCCGCGCCGACGCCGACGGCTTCCTGTTCATCGTCGACCGCAAGAAGGACATGATCGTCACCGGCGGCTTCAACGTCTTCCCCCGCGAGATCGAGGACGTCATCTCCGCGCACCCCGCGGTCGCGTCGGTCGCGGTTGTCGGTGTGCCGGACGAGAAGTGGGGCGAGGCGGTCAAGGCGTGCGTCGTGCTCCGCGACGGACAGACCGCGTCCGCGGAGGAACTCGCCGGGATGGTGAAGGAGGCGAAGGGCGCCGTGCACGCCCCGAAGTCGGTGGACTTCGTCGACAGCCTGCCGCTCACGCCGATCGGCAAGCTGGACAAGAAGGCCCTGCGCGCCCGGTACTGGGAGGGCTCGGCCCGGGCGGTGTAGGCGCTCCGCGCCCGTGAGTTCTCGTGGCCCCCGTACGGGCCAGAAGGACTCACGGGCGGCGCAGCCGCGGTAGCGTCGGCGCATGGCGACGTACCTGTTGCTTCCCGGCGCCGGATCGGATTCGTCGTACTGGCAGTTCGTGACGCCGCTCCTGCGTGCGCGTGGGCACGAGGTGATCGCACCCGACCTGCCCAGCGACGACGACTCGGCCGGGCTGGTCGAGTACGCCGACGTCGTGGTGGCCGCGGTCGGCGACCGCCCGGGGGTGATCCTGGTGGCGCAGTCGATGGCGGGTTTCCTCGTCCCGCTGGTGTGTTCGCGCATCGCGGTGGACCTCGTCGTGCTCGTTGCGGCGATGGTGCCGACCGCCGGCGAATCCGCGGGCGACTGGTGGGCGAACACCGAGCAGGCGGCCGCGCAGCGCGCCCTCGACGAGCGGGACGGCCGCGACCCGGACGCCGAGTTCGATCCGATGGTGACGTTCCTGCACGATCTCCCGCCCGAGACCCGGGCCCTCGCGATGACCGGTGCCCGTCGCCAGTCGAACACGCCGTTCGAGCAGACGCTGCCGATGCCGCCGTGGCCCGACGTGCCGACGCGGTTCCTGCTGTGCACCCGGGACCGGATGTTTCCCGCCGACTTCCTGCGTCGGCTGGTGCGGGACCGTCTGGGCATCGAACCCGACGAGATCGACTGCGGCCACCTGCCCGCGCTGGCCCGGCCGGACGAACTCGTCGAGCGATTCGAGGGGTACCGGGCCGCTCCCGTGTTCACGGAACCCGTCGACGATCAACGTTAGGCTCCCTCACGATCCGGCGGTGGATGCCGTCCGGTACGGAAGGTGGTGTGGACACGGTGGTGGCGGTGGGGACGGACCGCGCGAGCGCTGCCGCCGACCCGTCACCTCGTCCGACCTCCCGTCACGCGCGCCGGATCCTGGCGACCGCCGTGATCCTGGTGGCCGTCCAGACGGTGGTACGGGGCGTGCTCGCGCTCGGCGGCGACCTGTACTGGGACGACCTGATCCTGACCGGGCGGTCGGCGGCGCTGCCGCTGCTCTCGCCCGAGTTCCTCCTCTACAACCACGACGGCCACCTCATGCCGGCCGCATTCCTGACCGCCGGGGTGACGACGGCGCTCGCACCGCTGCAGTGGTGGGCGGCCGCGACGACCCTGATCGTCCTGCAGGTGGTGGCGGCGTTGGCCGTGCTGCGCGTGCTGTGGTTGCTGCTCGGACCGCGGCCCGCCGTGCTCGCCGTGCTGGCGCTGTACCTCTTCGCGCCGCTGACCGTGCCGTCGTTCGCGTGGTGGGCGGCCGGGCTGAACTCGCTGCCGATGCAGGCAGCGCTCGCCTGGGTGGCCGGCGACGCGCTGCTCCTCGCCCGGACCGGCCGGCGCCGGTACGCGCTGAGCGGCACGGTCGTCACCGCGGTCGCGTTGGCCTTCTTCGAGAAGTCGGTACTGGTGCCGCTGGTCGCCTTCGCGGTCGTGGCGCTCGTGTCGCGGGTCGACGGCGTCGCCGCGCCGCTGCGGACCGCGTGGCGGACCGGTCGTCGGCTGTGGCTCCCGGCGGCGGCCGTCGTCGCGTTGTGGGCGGGGGTGTACCTCTCCGTCGCCGAGACGGGCATGCGCGTCCCGTCCCGCGACGAGGCCGTGAGTTTCGTGCATCACGGGACGTCGCTGGGAGTGCTCCCGACCCTGCTCGGAGGTCCGTGGCGGTGGGAGCGGTGGCCGCCGGGACCGCCGTGGGCAACGCCACCGACCGGCCTGGTCGTGGCGAGTTGGATCGTCGTTCTGGTCGCGGTGGTCGTCGCGGTGCGGTGCAAGCAGCGCACCGGCTGGGTGTGGACGGCGATGGTGGCGTACGTGGCGGCCTCCGAAGTCGCGATGATGCTCGCCCGGTCCGGCCCGGACACGACCTACGAGATCGCGCAGACCCTGCGATACACCAGTGACAGTGCCGTCGTGCTGGCGCTCGGGCTCGCCCTGCTGGCCCGCGCGCCGAGCCGGCCGGACACCGGGCGCACCGGCGCCGCCGCCCGGTACCTGGCGACACCCGCAGTGGTGACCGCCGTCGTCGCGGGGCTGGTGGCGTCGAGCCTGTGGTCGACCGTCACCTTCATGCGCACCTGGCGGGACAATCCCGGCGCCGACTACCTGGACACCGCCCGCGCGTCGCTGGCCGCGCACCGGGACGTGCCGCTGCTCGACCAGCCGGTGTCACTGATGACGCTGCTGCCGGTCGCCGCGCCGTGGAACGGTGCCGCGCACGTCTTCGCCCCGTTGTCCGACCGCCCCGAGTTCGCCGACGCCACACCGGAACTGCGGGCACTCGACGAGTCCGGCAGGCTCGTGCACGCGACGGTGGAGGCGGTGCGGTGGACGGTCCAGGGGCCGGAACCGGGCTGCGGCACCCGGATCGGCCCGTCCGGTGGGGACGTGCCGCTGGGTGGGCCGCTGATGATCTGGCAGTGGACCGCCCAGCTGAACTACTGGGCGTCCGGGGACGGGACCGTCGCCGTCGGCCTCGGCGCAGGCGAGCCGGTCGTGGTGCCGGTGCGGGACGGCCTGAACCGGGTGTACGTGCGGCTGTACGGGACCGGCTCCCGGCTGTCGGTGCGGCCCCTGACGCCGGGCCTGGACCTGTGCCTCGGGGTGGGGCCGGTCGGGGTGGTGGTGCCGGGCACCGAGGTGATCCGGTGACCGCACCCGGGACCCGGGACGGAGCACCGACCGACCGGCGGGCGTTCGCCGCGCTGCTCGTCGTCGGCACCACACCGTGTGACCGGCAAGGCTCCGGGTCGTGAGCGTCCCCACGCGAAAGGCCCGCAACCCGGAGCGGGTGCGGGCCTATCGTGTGGGGGCGGTGCGACTCAGCCTCGCGCGGCCGCCAGGGCGTCGTTGAACGTGTGGCTCGGGCGCATCACGGCCGCGGTCTTCTCGGCGTCGGGCTGGTAGTAGCCCCCGATGTCCACCGGGTTGCCCTGCGCGTCGCCCAGCTCGCCGACGATGGTGTTCTCGTTCTTCGCGAGCGCCTCCGCCAGCGGCGCGAAGTGTGCGCGCAGTTCCTCGTCCTCGGTCTGAGCGGCGAGTTCCTGGGCCCAGTACATGGCGAGGTAGAACTGGCTGCCGCGGTTGTCGAGCTCACCGGTGCTGCGGGACGGGCTCTTGTCGTTCTCGAGCAGCTTGCCGGTCGCGGCGTCGAGGGTCTTGGAGAGCAACACCGCCTTCTTGCTGCCGGTCTTGATGCCGAGATCCTCGAGGCTGACGGCGAGAGCGAGGAACTCGCCGAGCGAATCCCAGCGCAGGTGGTTCTCTTCCGTCAACTGCTTGACGTGCTTGGGGGCCGAGCCACCCGCACCCGTCTCGTACAGGCCGCCACCGGCCATCAGCGGCACGACGGACAGCATCTTCGCGCTCGTGCCCAGTTCCAGGATCGGGAACAGGTCGGTGAGGTAGTCACGCAGGATGTTGCCGGTGGCCGAGATGGTGTCGAGCCCGCGGATGAGCCGTTCCATCGTGTACCGGATCGCGCGGACCTGCGACATGATCTGGATGTCGAGGCCCTCGGTGTCGTGGTCGGGCAGGTACTTCCGCACCTTCGCGATCAGCTCGTTCTCGTGGGGGCGGTACGGGTCCAGCCAGAACACGACCGGCATCCCGGAGTTGCGGGCGCGGGTGACGGCGAGCTTGACCCAGTCCTGGATCGGCTCGTCCTTGACGATGCACAGGCGCCAGATGTCGCCCTCTTCGACGTTCTGGGTAAGCAGGACCTCACCCGTCGCGAGGTCCGTGATGTTCGCGACGCCCGCCTCGGGGACCTCGAACGTCTTGTCGTGAGAGCCGTACTCCTCGGCCTTCTGCGCCATCAGACCGACGTTCGGCACGGTACCCATGGTGGTCGGGTCGAACGCGCCGTTGGTCTTGCAGAAGTTGATCATCTCCTGGTAGATCCGGAAGAAGGTGGACTCGGGGCTCACCGCCTTGGTGTCCTTCGGCCGGCCGTCGGCGCCGTACATCTTGCCGCCGGCCCGGATCATCGCGGGCATGGAGGCGTCGACGATGACGTCGCTGGGGGAGTGGAAGTTCGAGATGCCGCGCGCCGAGTCGACCATCGCCAGCTCGGGACGCTTCTCGTGGCACTTGTGGAGGTCGTCGATGATCTCCTCGCGCTGCGCGCTCGGGAGAGACTCGATCTTGCTGTACAGATCGGACAGGCCGTTGTTGACGTTCACACCCAGCGTGTCGAACAGCGCACCGTGCTTGGCGAAGGCGTCCTTGTAGAAGACCTTCACGGCGTGGCCGAAGACGATCGGATGGGACACGCGCATCATCGTCGCCTTGACGTGCAGGGAGAACATCATGCCCGTCTTGTAGGCGTCCTCCATCTGCTCCTCGTAGAACTCGATGAGCGCCTTCTTGCTCATGAACATGCTGTCGATCACGTCGCCGTCGGTGAGCGACACCTTCGGCTTGAGGACGATGGCCTCGCCGCTGGTGGTCAGCAGCTCCATCTTCACCTCACGGTCGCCGTCGACGGTCATCGACTTCTCGCCGTGGTAGAAGTCGCCGTGCCGCATGTGCGCAACGTGCGTGCGCGACGCCGGGGACCACTCGCCCATGCTGTGGGGATGCTTGCGGGCGTACTCCTTGACGGCCTTCGGTGCGCGGCGGTCCGAGTTGCCTTCGCGGAGAACGGGGTTCACCGCGCTTCCCAGGCACCGGGTGTACCGGTCCCTGATCTCGCTTTCCTCGGCGGTCTTCGGGTTCTCGGGGTAGTCGGGCAGCGCGTAGCCGTGCGCCTGGAGCTCCTTGATCGCAGCGAGAAGCTGCGGGACGGAGGCGCTGATGTTCGGCAGCTTGATGATGTTCGTCTCGGGCAGCTGCGTCAGCCGGCCCAGCTCGGCCAGGTTGTCCGGCACCCGCTGCTCTTCGGTCAGGTGGTCGCCGAACTCCGCGAGGATGCGGGCGGCCACGGAGATGTCGCTGGTTTCGACATTGATCCCGGCTGCCTCGGCGAAGGTGCGAATCACCGGCAGGAAGGCGTGGGTGGCGAGCATCGGCGCTTCGTCTGTCAGCGTGTAGATGATGGTTGGTTGTTCCACGCTCATGTTCTGTTCTGCTCCCGTCTCGGCCGGACACGTGTCGGTGTCCACGGCTCAGGTCAGGCCACGGGGTGATGGCCGTTGCCAGTATCGAGCATCGGGGTCTCGGTGGTGTCGGCGCCGTCCGGGTTTGCCCGGTTTCCAGGTCGACGGGCCTGCTCGAGCGGCTACGTCTCGGGGCCGGATCGCGGGGTGCCGTCGTTGCAGCCCGTGGTGACGCAGCCGGCGGAGCCGACAGGGGGAGGTCGTCACCGAACACGTGAGCACCAGGACTGCCTGGCCCGATACCCCAGCGGATACACCTGCCATTATCCGCGGGAGGGATTGGGTGCTGCCGAGGAGGCACCTGCTCGCGGCCGGGGACGCCGTCGCGGTCCCGGACTTCACCACGGAGGGCGAGATAACCCAACCGACGATGCGGCGTGCGACCAGGGGACCCGGGGCCTCGGTGTGGACTCGGACGAGGCGTCGGCCTCGGTCGGTCAGGGGCTCACCAGTCCTCGTCAGGTAAATTGAGCGGAACAGACTCAACCTTTCGTGCGTTGGTCTCTGTGACAGCGCCTCGACGGCCTAGGCTCGAGGCACGACCTACGTTTTCCCGAAGGGGTGACCAGTGGACTCGTTCTCTCCGACCACCAAGACTCAGGCTGCCCTGACAGCAGCGCTCCAGTCGGCATCCGCCGCCGGGAACCCGGACATCCGTCCGGCGCACCTGCTGGTGGCACTGCTCGACCAGACCGACGGCATCGCCGCGCCGCTGCTCAAGGCCGTCGGCGTCGACCCGACCGTCGTGCACCGCGAGGCGCAGACGCTCGTCGACCGGATGCCGCGCGCCACCGGCGCAACCACGCAGCCCCAGCTCGGTCGGGAGGCCATCGCGGCGATCACCGCCGCCCAGCACCTCGCCACCGAGATGGACGACGAGTACGTCTCCACCGAGCACGTCCTGTTCGGACTCGCGTCCGGTGACTCCGACGTCGCGAAACTGCTCGTCGGTCACGGCGCCACCCCGCAGGCACTGCGGGAGGCGTTCACCGCGGTCCGCGGCAGCGCGCGGGTGACGAGTCCCGACCCGGAGGGCAGCTACCAGGCGCTGGAGAAGTACTCGACCGACCTGACCGCCGCCGCGCGGGCAGGCAAGCTCGACCCGGTCATCGGCCGCGACACCGAGATTCGCCGTGTCGTGCAGGTGCTGAGCCGTCGCACCAAGAACAACCCGGTGCTCATCGGTGAGCCCGGTGTCGGCAAGACCGCCATCGTCGAGGGCCTCGCGCAGCGCATCGTCGCCGGCGACGTCCCGGAGTCTTTGCGCGGTAAGTCCGTCATCTCCCTCGACCTCGGTTCGATGGTCGCGGGCGCCAAGTACCGCGGTGAGTTCGAGGAACGGCTCAAGGCCGTCCTCGACGACATCAAGAACTCGGCCGGCCAGGTGATCACGTTCATCGACGAGCTGCACACCATCGTCGGTGCCGGCGCGACCGGGGAGTCGGCGATGGACGCCGGCAACATGATCAAGCCGATGCTCGCCCGTGGTGAGCTGCGGCTGGTCGGCGCCACCACCCTGGACGAGTACCGCCAGTACATCGAGAAGGACGCCGCTCTCGAGCGCCGCTTCCAGCAGGTTCTCGTCGGCGAGCCGTCCGTCGAGGACACCGTCGGCATCCTGCGCGGCCTCAAGGAACGGTACGAGGTGCACCACGGTGTGCGCATCACCGACTCGGCTCTCGTTGCGGCGGCGACCCTTTCGGATCGCTACATCACCTCCCGGTTCCTGCCGGACAAGGCGATCGACCTGGTCGACGAGGCCGCGTCGCGGCTGCGGATGGAGATCGACTCCCGTCCGGTCGAGATCGACGAGGTCGAGCGGAAGGTGCGCCAACTCGAGATCGAGGAGATGGCGCTGACCAAGGAGACCGACGCCGCCTCCCAGGACCGTCTGGCCAAGCTCCGCGAGGAACTGGCCGACGACCGGGAGAAGCTCAGCCAGCTCAACGCGCGCTGGCAGAACGAGAAGCAGGCCATCGACTCCGTCCGCGAGATCAAGGAACAGCTCGAGGTGCTGCGCGGCGAGTCCGAGCGTGCCGAGCGCGACGGCGATCTCGGCAAGGCCGCCGAGCTGCGGTACGGCCGGATCCCGGCGCTGGAGAAGGAACTCGACGCCGCGGTCGAGGCATCCGGCGGCGCATCCGATGGCGACGTGATGCTCAAGGAGGAGGTCGGACCGGACGACGTCGCGGACGTGGTCGCGGCCTGGACCGGCATCCCGGCCGGCCGGATGATGGAGGGCGAGACCGCCAAGCTGCTCCGGATGGAGACCGAACTCGGCAAGCGGGTCGTCGGCCAGGCCGAGGCCGTGCAGGCCGTGTCCGACGCGGTGCGCCGGGCGCGGGCCGGGGTCGCCGACCCGAACCGGCCGACCGGCTCGTTCATGTTTCTCGGCCCCACCGGCGTCGGCAAGACCGAGCTCGCGAAGGCGTTGGCGGACTTCCTGTTCGACGACGAGCGCGCCATGGTCCGGATCGACATGTCCGAGTACAGCGAGAAGCACTCGGTTGCTCGCCTCGTCGGCGCGCCTCCCGGGTACGTCGGCTACGAGACCGGTGGCCAGCTGACCGAGGCGGTGCGGCGACGGCCGTACACGGTCGTGCTGTTCGACGAGGTCGAGAAGGCGCACCCGGATGTGTTCGACATCCTGCTGCAGGTGCTCGACGACGGCCGGTTGACCGACGGGCAGGGCCGTACCGTCGACTTCCGCAACACCATCCTGATCCTGACCTCGAATCTCGGGGCGGGCGGTGACCGGGACCAGGTGATGGCGGCGGTGCGGTCGAAGTTCAAGCCGGAGTTCATCAACCGACTCGACGACGTCGTGATCTTCGAGCCGCTGTCGGAGGAGCAGCTCGAGTCGATCGTCGACATCCAGCTGGCCCAGCTGTCCACGCGGCTGCAGGCACGCCGGCTCACGCTGGACGTGTCGCCTGCGGCGCGGATGTGGCTGGCGGTGCGTGGCTACGACCCGCTCTACGGGGCGCGGCCGCTGCGCCGGCTGATCCAGCAGGCGATCGGCGACCAGCTCGCGAAGAAGCTGCTCGCGGGGGAGGTGCACGACGGCGACACCGTCGCGGTCAACGCCTCGGAGGACGGTGAAGGGCTGGTGCTCGGCTGATCGATCGTGGTGCGCGACCATTCGGTCGCCCGCCGGTCTGCTCCTCGTGCTCGTCGCGGTCCTCGGAATCGGTGCGGTGGCGGCTCGGTACGCGCGCAGTC
>NZ_JBSFSC010000008.1:0-183755 GCF_053589555.1 Rhodococcus sp. NPDC003322
CTAAGCCCTCCAGCGCCGATGGTACTGCACTCGACAGGGTGTGGGAGAGTAGGACACCGCCGTACATAACATCCCCGGTTGCCCGGGATCAGGAGTTTTCTTCTGGTCCCGGGCATTCGGCATTTCTGGGGGTGTTTTCGTTTCTTGTTGGGGCTGGTGCCGGCGTTTCCGGTGTGCACACACCCGATGTCGCGTCCACACACGGAATGTACGCGCAAAAGCTGTGTGGACCGGCGAACTCCTGTGTGCTCGGCCGGCGGGGAGGCCGTGCCGCGATGCCGGTGGCGGTACTCGGTGCGGTAGCGTCCCGCGCCACCGAAAACCCCTGTGCACACACCCGATGCGGCGTCCACACACGGAATGCACGCGTAAAGGCCGTGTGCACCGCCGACCAGGCGTGTGCACACGACAATTCCGCTACCCGGCGCGGAAAACCCGTGTGCACACACCCGATGCCGCCTTCACGCACCGCGCAAAGGCCGTGTGGACCGGCGAACTCCTGTGCGCTCGGCCCGGCGTGAGGCCGTGCCGCGATGCCGGTGGCGGTACTCGGTGCGGCGGCGTCCGCGGCACCGAAAACCCGTGTGCACACACCTGATGCTGGATGCACAGACCGAATGCACGCGCAATGGCTGTGTGGACCGGCGAACTCCTGTGCGCTCGGCGTTTGGGGAGGCCGCGTGCCGATGCCGCGGTAGCAGTCGGTGCGGCGGCACCGAAAACCCCTGTGCACACACCTGATGCTGGATGCACAGACCGTATGCACGCGCAACGGTCGTGTGCACCGACGAAGAGTCGTGTGCACACGACAATTCCGCTACCCGGCGCGGAAAACCCGTGTGCACATACCTGTTGAAGCGTGCACACACGGGATGCACGCATAAAGGCCGTGTGCACCGACGAAAAGTCGTGTGCATCGGACTACCTAGGATCAGGACGTGAATCGGATACTCGGCGCGATGGACGCGAATCTGGCATCTCACGCGTCGCACCTGCACTCGGCGATACCAGGGGCTCGGGTACACACCAGCGACGATCTGCTTCTCGCGGACAGTGGCCTGCACGACGACACCTTCAATCTCATCTGTCGTGCGCGGTTCACGATCGACGATGCGTCGGAGCGCGTGGAGGACACCGCCGCACTCGTGCGCGGGACTGGGCGCCCGTTCTCGTGGTGGGTGGGCCCGGCGTCGACTCCCGCGGATCTGCCTGCCCTGCTTACGGTGAACGGATTCGTCGAGCAGGAATCCGAACTGGCCATGACCGCATCACTTTCCGATATCCCGGTTCCCGGCACTCGCTCGGATCTGCGGGTCGAAACCGTCCGCGATCGGCGGACGCTCCGCGACTACGCGACCCTGATGGCGGCGAACTGGACGCCGCCCTCGGCCACCGTGGTCTCGTACTTCGACACGGTTGCCGAGTCGATCCTGCGTCCGTCTTGCGCGAGTACCTTCGTCGTCGGGTATCTCGACGGACGTCCGGTCAGTGGCGCCGAGGTGCACGTCAGTGATGGTGTCGCAGGCCTGTACGGCGTCGTCACTCTCGACGAGTTCCGTCGTTGCGGCCACGGCACCGCGGTGACACTGGCCGCCCTGGACGTGGCACGCAGGGCAGGGACTCGGATCGCGGTCCTGGAAGCGACCGTCGAGGGTGCACCGGTCTACACACGGATCGGGTTCACCGCTGTCGGCAGGTACACCGAGTTCGCACTCTGAGCGGACGTAGCCGGAATCACTCCGGGGGCTGCATACCGGGGGTATTCACCCGCCTCCATCGGCGATATAGTTGCGTCATGCAACACAGCGGTGCCGTGACGCAGGTGCACGAGGAGCTCGTACACCTGGTGCGGCAGCTGATGACCGGCGATCGAGTGGACGCCGGTACCCCGACATTCGCCCAGCACTCGGTACTCTCGTTCATCGATCGCCATCCCGGCTGCCGGGCGACCGAGATCGCCGATGCTTTCGGGGTGCACCGGTCGACCGTGTCGAGGCAGGTGCGTGGATGCGTCGACAGCGGTTGGGTGAGTGCCCAGGCCGGACCCGTGCGCACCGGTCATCCTCTTTCGATCACCCCTGCCGGCCGCGAGGTGCTGGTCCAGGCGGCGGAACACCGCCTCGCCGAGGTGGCCGGCCGCGTCCGCGGCTGGTCGGACTCGGATGTCCAGCAGCTCGGCGAACTCCTGCACCGATTCCGTACGGCGATCCCAGATTCCACTCCCGACAACAGCGGAGGCGACCCGAATGCGTGAGTACGCGACCTCGCCCACTTTCACCATTGCCGATGACGATGCCGTCGTCCGGACGGTGTACCGGCACGCCAAGGAGACACCGGACCTGGTGTTGTTCTCCCGTCCGCGCGGCGAGCAGTGGGTGGACGTCACGGCCTCCGAGTTCGCGAACCTGGTCACCGGCGTGGCCAAGGGGCTGATCCAGGGTGGGGTGCAGCCGGGGGACCGGGTGATCCTGCTGTCGGCGACCCGCTTCGAGTGGTCGCTCCTCGACTTCGCGATCTGGGCGGCGGGCGCCGCATCGGTGCCGATCTACGATTCGTCGTCGGCGGATCAGGTGAAGTGGATCGTTCAGGACTCGGGTGCCAAGGTCGCGATCGTCGAGACCGCGTTCCACGCCGAGTCCTTCGTCGACTCCGGTGCCCGGGTCCTGCAGATCGACGACGCCGCCGTCGAGACGCTCCTCGCGTCCGGTGCGGACCTCGACGACGACGCCGTGGAGCAGCGGGTTTCGGCTCTGCGGGCCGACGATCTGGCGTCGCTGGTGTACACCTCGGGGACGACGGGACGGCCGAAGGGCTGTGTGCTCACGCACCGGAACTTCCTGTCCGAGATCCGGGGCATCCTCGCCTCCAGTGTCGGCTCGGTCGCTCGGCCCGGCAACCGGATGTTGACGTTCCTGCCGCTCGCGCACGTCCTCGCCCGTGCCGTGTCGCTGGCGATGTTCGAGGCCGGCGGCACCCAGGCTCACTGGTCCAATTTCGGCACCATTGTCGGGCAGTTCGCGAGGTTCCGTCCGAACGTGATCCTCGGTGTGCCAAGAGTTTTCGAGAAGGTTCGCGATGCTGCCGCGCAGCAGGCGTCGGCCGGGGGAGCGCTGAAGAAGCGCATATTCGACTTCGCGGAGACCACGGCCGTCGAGTACAGCGAGGCGCTCGACTCGGGCGCGCCGTCGCCGTTGTTGCGGGTCAAGCACTTCGTCGCCGACAAGCTCGTCTACTCGAAGTTGCGTACCGTCCTCGGCGGCGAGTGCTGGTGGGCGATCTCCGGCGGCGGAGCGCTCATGCCGCGCCTGGGGCATTTCTTCCGCGGTCTCGGCGTCCCGATCTATGAGGGCTACGGCCTGACGGAATCCACTGCGGCCCATTGCGTCAACATGCCGCGGGCCCAGAGGATCGGGAGCGTCGGGCAGCCGCTCGGCGGCAACGCGGTCCGGATTGCAGATGACGGCGAGATCGAACTGCGCGGCGGTGTGGTCTTCGGTGGGTACTGGAACAACGACGCCGCGACCGCGGAGGTCTTCGACGGTGACTGGTTCCGTACCGGTGACCTCGGGTCGCTCGACGAGGACGGCTACCTCACCATCACCGGACGCAAGAAGGATCTCCTGATCACCGCCGGTGGCAAGAACGTCTCGCCGGGCCCGCTCGAGGACCGGATGCGATCGCACGAACTCGTGTCGCAGGCCGTTGTGGTCGGGGACGGGCGGCCGTTCATCGGGGCGTTGGTCACGGTGGATCCCGACACGTTCGCGCGCTGGCGCACCGAGAACGGCAAGGCCGAGGACGCCACGGTGGCGGACCTGAGCGAGGACGCGGACCTGCGGGCCGCGGTCCAGGCGGTGATCAACGACGCGAACTCGTCGGTGTCGCATGCGGAGTCGGTGAAGAAGTTCGTCATCCTCTCCCGCGATCTGACCGAGGAGAGCGGCGAGCTCACCGCGACGTTGAAGATCAAGCGCAATGTCGTTGCCGAACGGTTCGGCGCCGAGATCGATTCGCTCTACTCCTGAACCTCGATGACCCGTTTCACGCGAAGCGGGTCACCAGAGCCGGTAGGCCGCGTCCGAGACCGTGAAGCCGTGACCCGCGGCGCTGGCACACGTCACGCCGGTGTGTTCGTCGACGGTGCAGGTGAAGCCCTGCACCCGTAGCGCCGACCCGTAGGGCAGTGCTTTCGCGGTGCCGTCGAAGCGGTGGAACGCTGGATCGCCGGTGGCGGCGAACTCGCCGGGACCGGCGGCGGTCACGCGGATTGCGTTCGGGGCCATGGTGCCCGGACCGCCCGGAGCCGGCACCTGTGGCGCTGTGGCGGGAAGCTTGCCGTGGCATCCGGCCACCGGATTCGGGGCGGTGACGACGGCGCACTCGAACTTCGAACTCGGGCTGGTGAAGTAGTACGACCCGCTCGCGCCACCCATGTACTCCGCCACCTGCGCCGCGGGTGCGGTGCTTGTGGTCGTCGGTTGGGTTCGCGTGGTGGTGCGTGGTGCTGCGGAAGTGGTTGTCGTCGCCGTCACCTGCTGCGTGGTCGGGGCGGCGGAGCCGTCCACCGAATGCGCGCAGCCCCCGACCACAGCTGTGCAGCAGACGACGGTGAGCAGCAGAATGATTCGTGACGCACCCATGCGCGCCATGGTAGGGCTTGGCCGATGGCGTCGGATCGACCGAGTGGTGGTCGCCCGGCCGCTGCGCAAGCGTGCACAAGTCTGCGGCCCGGGCCTGACGCACCTGCCGACGGCCGCGACGTCATGGCCCGCGGACAGGTCGCACTCGCCCTGCCCGACCTCGTTCACGTCGGGCGAGAAGGACACCGTGGGCGATCGTGGCTCCGAAACCGGAGAGGCGCCGCCGGTGACGCCGGCACGTGGCGGTGGTCCGGGGCCTGGGGCGCCTTCATGTGGGCCATTGCACCTGATCGGGTGGCTGTGAGGCGGTGCTCGTCTCGAGCATGGCGAGACGTGCGTGACGAGCAGACGCCGAGCCGGGCGGCCCCTTGGTACGTTGGCGAATGACGTGACCGCGGCCCGAGGGAGGCAGTCGTGCAGACCGACGAGAACGGTGCAGTGAGGTCACCGGACACCCTGACGGTGCGGATATCGGACGGCGCACTGCGAGGATATGCAGCGGGTTCGGTGCTCGTGTGGAAGGGCGTGCCGTACGCGTCGGCGGGGCAGGGCCGCCGGTTCCGCAGTGCGCTGCCGGTGACGCCGTGGGACGGTGAACGCGACTGTCGCGACTTCGGCCCCATCGCTCCGCAGGCCAAGGCCATGCAGGTGCCGATCGATCCCGACCTGGTGCAGGACGAGGACTGCCTGTCGCTGAACGTGTGGGCGCCGCGTCCGGACGGAGAGCCGCGACCGGTGATGGTGTGGATCCACGGCGGCGCGTACTGCGTCGGTGCCTCGTCGCAGACGGTGTACGACGGCAGGCATCTGGCCGAGACCGGGGATCTGATCGTGGTCACCGTGAACTACCGGCTCGGTGTGTTCGGGTTCCTCGACTTCTCCTCGTTCGGGGCGGAGTTCGAGTCCAACATCGGATTGCGGGACCAGATCGCCGCCCTCGAATGGATCCGCGACAACATCGCCGCGTTCGGGGGCGACCCCGGGAACGTGACGGTGTTCGGGGAGTCGTCCGGCGCCGGGTCCATCACCACGCTCATGACGGCGCCGCGGGCGGAGGGCCTGTTCCATCGCGCGATCGCGCAGAGCGCGCCGGCCACGTCGGTGTACGGGACGGAACGGGCGGCCGCCGTCGCCGCCCGGTACCTCGAGCTCGCGGGACTGGCGCCGGCCGACGCCGGGCGGCTGCGGGAGCTGCCGTTCGAGGAGCTCACCCGGATCGGCGACAAACTGCTCGACGATGTCGTCACCTCCGTGCCCGGAACACTCGCGATGGCGCCGGTCGTCGACCGGGATCTGGTGCCGAAGTACCCGGTGGCGGCGTTCCAGAAGGGACTCGCGCATCGGATTCCGCTGATCATCGGAACCAACAGGGACGAGGCGTCCATATTCCGGCTGACCCGGTCGCCGATCCTGCCGGTCACCGCGGACACCGTGTCGCAGATGTTCGACGCGATCGCCGCCGACCACGCGGACCTGTCGCCGTCGCGGATCGCCGAGGTCATCGCCGCCTACCCCGACTTCATGAAATCGACCGGGGCGATGGCCGTCTCGCGTGATGCCGCGTTCCGGATGCCGTGCCTGTGGATCGCGGACGCGCACTGTTCGCACTCGCCGACGTGGGTGTACCGCTTCGACCACGCCACCCCCATGCTCAAGGCAGCCCGGGTCGGAGCGAGCCATGCCACCGAATTGCCCTACGTGTTCGGCAATTTCGGCACCCTGAATGTCGATCCGACGTTCTGGCTCGGTGGGCGAAAGACCGCGGTCGAGGTGGCGGGCCGGATGCAGCGGCGCTGGTTGGCGTTCGCCCGGCACGGGGTGCCCGCCGCGCTGGACGGGTCGAAGCACTGGGCCCGGTACACGGATGACACCCGCTCGACCCTGTTGATCGACAAGTCCGACACCCTCGTCTCCGATCCGGACCAGGCGCTCCGGGCCGCCTGGGGCAATGAGGTGATGGGCTTCAGCTGAGCGGGCGGCAGCTGACCGGCGCGGCCGCCGTCAGCGCGGCAGGGCGTGCAGTGCCGCGACGAGCGGTGCGAGTTCCGGTGTGGCGCAGGCTTTGTCCAGTGCCTGTTCGAGGGTGGCGTCGTGGGTGGGTCGCGCCCGGTCGAGCAGCGCCCGCCCGGCCTCGGTGACCTCGGTGTAGATCCCGCGGCGGTCGTCCTCGCACAGGTACCGCGCGAGCAGTCCGCGGCTCTCGAGCCGGTTCACGAGTCGCGTGGTCGCGCTGCTGCTGAGTGCCGCGGCGCGGGCCAGCTGTGCCATGCGCATGTGCCACCCGTCCTGGCGTCCGAGGGCGTCGAGGACGGTGTACTCGACCACCGACAGGTCGTGCTCCCGTTGCAGTGCGCGTTCGAGCTCGGTGTCGAGCAGTCCGTGCAGGGCCGCGAGGGTCCGCCAGCCCTGTGCTCGCACCTCGACCGCGTCGTCCGCGATACCCACGTCCACCTCCCGTTGTCGTCACCCGAGCATAGCCGCTTGCGCTGATAGTCGGCGCGTGCAACTATTTATGACGCGCCTGCAACTAATGCATACGCGCGATATCTGCTCAAGCAATCGAAATATGGAGGAACTCGGATGCCTCTCGGTCTCCTGGCCCTTGCCGTCGGCGGGTTCGGTATCGGTCTCACCGAATTCGTGATCATGGGCCTGTTGCCCGACGTCGCAGGCGATTTCGCCGTCTCGGAGGCCACCGCCGGATACCTGATCTCCGGCTACGCGCTGTCCGTCGCGGTGGGTGGCGTCGTGCTGACGGCCGCCGCCGGACGCTTCGACCGCAAGCGGGTCCTCATGGCTCTGCTGGTGCTCTTCGTCGTCGGCAACGCGCTCAGCGCCCTCGCTCCGACCTACGACGTCATGCTGGCCGGCCGGATCGTTGCGGCACTGTGCCACGGGGCATTCTTCGGGATCGGGGCCGTCGTCGCCGCCGACCTGGTCGCCCCCGGCAAGCGCGCGGCCGCGATCGCGATGATGTTCACCGGCCTGACGGTTGCGAACGTGCTCGGAGTGCCGGCGGGGACCTTCATCGGTCAGCAGTTCGGCTGGCGGTCGACCTTCTGGGCGATCACCGCGATCGGGATCGTGGCGCTCGCAGGCATCGCCGCCCTGGTCCCGTCCACCACCGGGGACCGGATCGGCGGCGGCCTGCGGGCGGAACTGCGAGCCTTCCGATCGGGGCAGGTCTGGTACTCGATCGCGATCACGGTCCTCGGATTCGGCGGCATGTTCGGGGCGTTCACCTACATCGCCTACACGCTCACCGAGGTCGGCGGGTTCGCCGCCGCGACGGTGCCATGGCTGCTCGTGCTCTTCGGCGCCGGATTGGTACTCGGAAACACCCTCGGCGGACGAGCCGCCGACCGGGCGCTGACCCCGACGCTGATCACGATCCTGGCCGTGCTGACCGTGGTGCTCGTCGTGTTCGCGCTCACCGCGCACAGCAAGCCGGCGACGCTGGTGTCGCTGATCCTGATGGGCGCCTTCGGGTTCGCCACCGTCCCCGGCTTCCAGATGCGGATCATGAACCATGCGGCGTCGGCGCCGACGATGGCATCCGGCGCCAACATCGCCGCGTTCAACCTCGGCAACGCCATCGGTGCGTGGCTCGGCGGGCTCGCGATCGCCGCGGGACTCGGCTTCACCGCCCCGATCTGGATCGGTGCCGCCGTCACCGCGACCGGTCTGCTGGTTCTGCTCGTCGCCACCGCCTCCGAGCGGCGCGCGGACGTCGCCGGCGAACAGGCTGTGTCGAAGGTGCCCGCGCCGGTGTGAGGGCCGGGGTTCACACCGGTGGATCGGCAGGGTCGTCGAGTTCACGCAGGGCAGGGAGCAGGAAGCAGATCGCGGCGATCACGCACACCGGGATCGCGAGCGCGAAGAACGTCACCTGCAGACCGACGGCGTCGATCATCGGTCCCGCGAGCAGGTACCCGAGCGGACCGGCCGCATAGGCGGTGGACGTCATCACCCCGACGACCCGCCCGCGCATGTGCTCGGGGCTGCGGGTCTGCATAGCGTAGTTCGCGATCGGGCCGACCGGGCCGTACACCAACCCGATCGCCGCGGCGAGGACGAGCGTCACCCACAGCGGCGGCAGGAACGCCATCCCGACCATGCAGAGGCCGAGCGCGGTGACGGCGACCAGCATCAGGGTCCGGCGGCGCACCCGGGCGGCGAGCGCGCCGTAACCGAGGGCCCCGATCACGCCGCCGATGCTCATTGCCATCAGCACCCAGCCAAGCTGCGCGGGCTGCCCGAGGTCGGTGAAGTGCACCGGGAACAGGACGCTCTCGACCGGCATGTACAGCGCCACGATGGCCATGTCGACGAGGGCGAGGGTGCGGAGCAATCGGTTGCGCCACACGAACTTCAGCCCCTCGAGGGTCCCGGACCACATCGACGCGGGACGGGTCTCGTGGTCCGGGACCCCGGCACCGTCGAGGCGAAGGAACGCGATCGTCGCGATCGACCCGGCGAAGCAGGCCGACGTCACCCACAGTGTGTTCACCGGGCCGACGGTGGCGATCAGCACGCCACCGACGCCGGGTCCGATCAGATACGCGACGTTGTAGTTCGCCTCGTAGAGACTGTTGACGCGGTCCAGTCGCCAGCCCGCGGCGGTCGTCGCTGCCGGCAGCATCGACTCTCGGGCCGAGATGCCGGCCGGGTCGAATGCGGCGCCGAGCGCGGCCAGGGCCGCGATCAGCGGGACCGACAGTCCGATCGTCGCGGCGGAGACGGGAATCAACGCCACCGACAGCGCGGACAGTGAATCGGAGACGAGCGAGGTGCGACGGCGACCGAACCGGTCGACGACGGTCCCGGAGAACAGCGACGAGAGCAGCAGAGGGAGTGTCGCGGCGCCGGCCACGACGGCCGCATCGGTGGCCCGTCCGGTCTGCTGGAGCACCAGCCACGGCAGAGCCACGATCGTGATGCCGTTGCCCGTCGCGGACAACAGGGTTGCGAGGTTGACCAGCAGCAGGGGCGTCAGCCGGCGGGTGGAGATCGCCGTCGGCGCGGTCATGTCGGGGCCCTTTCAGGACGGGGGAGACATGACTCGACGCTAGCCGTCCCGTTCGGTGCGCGCGAGCGAATTTCGCCGAGCCCTGGTTCGGTGTGGTTCGTCAGTGGCCGCCGGGTTCGACGCCGAGTCGCTCGCACGCCGCGTGGTACAGCGCGACGACCTCGGTGCGGATCGACGCTCGGTCGGTGACCGTGCGAGCCACGGCACCCGTACGGCACGCTCGGTGCCGCCGACCGTCGCCGTCCACTCGCCGGCTTCGGTGTCGAGTCCGGTCATGTGGGCCGCGGTGGCGTCGGGTTCGGCGAATGCACGGACGATCGCGAGATTGTCGGCGGAGTGGTCGCCGTTCATGTGGCCGGTGACCGCGGCGATGACTGTGTCGTCGAAGTTGCTCATGCGGCCAGGGTAAGGGGTGCGCAGCCGGAGGATCGGTGTCCCGCGGACGGTCGGCGCGAGCGCCCGGGTCGGCCTAGGCTCACCGGCATGACGCGCCCCGAGATCGTCGTCGACTACACCGTCCTGGATTGTCCGGACCCCGCCGCGCTCGCCGAGTTCTACCGCGACGTCCTCGGCTGGGGGATCGTCCGGTCGGAGGGGGACTGGGCGGTGCTGCAGGGCCCGGGTGAACTGCGGCTGGCGTTTCAGCTCGCCCCCGACTTCACCCAGATCTCGTGGCCTGCGGAGGGGGTGAAGATGCACCTCGACTTCGTGGTCGACGACATGGATGCCTCGGCCCGGTGGGTCATCGGCCTGGGGGCCCGCCTCGTCGAGGGCGGTGAGAACCATCCGACCTTCCGGGTCTTCCGCGATCCCGTCGGGCACCACTTCTGTCTCTGTGTCCGCAACTGAGCGATCGCTAGTACGGATGCATCGTTAGCATGGCGTCCGATAGTGGTGCGCGCATGGGCGCGCCCGGTGTACCCGGATCCGAAGAGGCGGTAGTTCGATGAAGAAGTACGTCCCCACCTGGCACGACGACGAGGTTCGTGCCCTGTCCGAGCTCGCGGGCGGGTTCTTCGAACGTGAGATCGTCGCGCACAACGAGAAGTGGGACGCCCAGCACCGCATCGACCGCGAGGTGTGGTTCGAGGCGGGCAAACTCGGCCTGCTGTGCTGCTCGATTCCGGAGGAGTACGGCGGCGGTGGCGGTACCTTCGCCCACGACCTCGCCGTGTTCGAGGCCCAAGGCTATGCGGGCGACCTGTCGTTCGGCATCTCCGTGCACAGCGGCATCGTGCCGCACTACATCCTCGCGTACGGCACCGAGGAGCAGAAGCAGGCGTGGCTGCCCGGCATGGCGACCGGCGAGATCCTCGGCGCGATCGGCATGAGCGAACCCGGAGCCGGCTCGGACCTCAAGGCGATCAAGACCACGGCGATCCGGGACGGCGACGAGTACGTGGTCAACGGGTCGAAGACGTTCATCACCAACGGCTCGTCCGCCGACGTCATCGTGATGGCGGTCAAGACCGACCCGAAGGCCGGGGCCAAGGGCGTCTCGATGCTCATCGTCGACCTGCGCGAGACGCCCGGGTTCGCGGTCGGGCGGGTCCTCGACAAGGTCGGTCAGCTCGGCGCGGACACCTCCGAACTGTCGTTCACCGACGTGCGTGTTCCGGTGACGAACCTGCTGGGCGAGCGCGAGGGGCAGGGCTTCGGTCAGCTGATGACGCAGCTGGTGCAGGAGCGGCTGATCATCGCCGCGCAGGCCGTCGGTGCCACCCGCCGCGCCGTGGACGACACCGTCGCCTACACCAAGCAGCGGGAGGCGTTCGGGCACAGCCTGTTCGAGCTCCAGAACACCGCGTTCGAACTCGCCGAGTGTCAGACCATCGCGCGTACCTGTGAGACGTTCCTCGACCACTGCATCCGGCAGCACCTGGCCGGCGAACTCGACGCCGCCGAGGCCGCGATGGCGAAGTACTGGCTCACCGACAAGCAGTGCGAGGTGATCGACCGCTGCGTCCAGCTGCACGGCGGATACGGCTACATGCGTGAGTACCTGGTCGCGCGGATGTACCAGGACGCGCGGGTCCAACGGATCTATGGCGGCGCCAACGAGATCATGAAGGGCATCATCGCCAAGGCGCTGTAGTCCCCGCCAATGGTGATCCTCCGTGCCCCTGGCAGCATCGAGGTCATGAGCGATGTGAAGTACGCGGAGGATCTGACCGTCGGCGAGGTGATCGAACTCGGGTCGCACACCGTCACCGAGACCGAGCTGGTCGACTTCGCGACCGCGTGGGATCCGCAGGACTTCCACGTCGACAAGGAGGTCGCGGAGAGGGGCTACTTCGGCGGGCTGATCGCGAGCGGGATCCACTCCATGGCGGTGCTGCAGCGGCTTTCGGTGGATGGCGCGTACGGCACCTGAGCGTGATCGGCGGCCGCGGGCTCAAGGACGTGCGGTTCTGGCGTCCGGTGCGGCCCGGTGACGCCCTCACCGGAACCATGCGGATCGACGAGGTGACCTTCGACGACCACGGCCGCGGGCTGGTGACCTCGACCGGGCAGCTGCGGGACCGCGACGGGAACCGGGTGCTCGACGCGGTCACCGAGGCGTACGTGCGACGTCGGCCCGCCGGCGACCGAACCGCGGGGTGAACGGACCGTTCGGGACGCGTGAGTTTCCGGACGGTCCGCTCACGTGGGCTCGGCTCAGGCCGTCGCGACCGCGAGGTCGATCCCGCTGCCGCGCCGAATCGTGTTGTAGATCGGACAGGTTGCGACGAACCGCTCCGCGAGGGTGTCCGCCGCGGCCCGATCCGTCCCCTGCACGGTGATCGTGATCCGGGTGAAGTCGTAGCGCGTCGGATCCACGCTGCCGCGGGCGTGTTCGGCGTCGACTGTGATCCCGGTGACCGGCAGTCCGAGCTCCTGCGCGTTGGCCTCGAAGTTGGCCATCGCGCAGGACACGAGCGCGGACAGCAGGAGCTCGCCTGCCTGGATCGACTCGCCCGGACCGAGGCGCGAGTCGGTGACCAGATGGTTCGTCCGGGCGTCGACCACGAACCGCCCGGGCACACCCGAGATGGTGTGCCCGGAGACCCGGGCGACGTTCGGCGGCGTGATGGTGGTGCTGCTCATCCGGTGATGCTCGCGGACTTGGGGATCCGGTTCTCCCACTCGCCTGCGGCCGCCCGGTCGAGGCCGAGGTTCTCGCGCAGCGTTGCGCCCTCGTACTCGGTGCGGAACAGGCCCCGCTTCTGCAGTTCGGGGACGACCTGGCGGGTGAAGTCCTCGAACCCGCCGGGCTGGTACGGGGCCTGCACCATGAAGCCGTCGCACGCGCCCTCGGTGAACCACTGCTCGAGGCCGTCGGCGACTTCGGCTGCGGTGCCGATGAATCCGCCCTCGACGCGGCCGCCGTACTGCTTGCCGAGCTCGCGCAGGGTCAGTCCCTCACGCTCGGTGATCTCGCGGACCTCGTGGTAGTGGCCCTCGACGCCGGGAACCTCGACGTCGGGCAGGCGTTCGTCGAGCGGGAACGTCGAGAGGTCGACGTCGAGGTGGTAGGCGAGGGTGGACAGCCCGCCGAGCGGTGGCACCAGCTCGTACAGCTCCGCGAACGTCTGCTGTGCGATGGCGTTGGTGGCGCCGATGACCGGGGCGATGGACGGCAGGATCTTCACCTGGCGCGGGTCGCGGCCGTGCGCGGCGGCGCGTTCCTTGATCTCCCGGTAGAACGCCTGCGCGGATTCGAGCGAGGCGTGGCTGCAGAAGATCACGTCGGACCAGCGGGCTGCGAAGTCCTTGCCCTTCGCGGAGGCGCCGGCCTGGATGACCACCGGGTAGCCCTGCGGCGGACGGGGCACGTTCAGCGGCCCCTGCACCGTGAACCACTCGCCCTTGTGGTCGATCGCGTGCACCTTGGCGGGGTCGGCGAACAGCGGCGCCTCGGTGTCGAGCACCAGGGCGTCGTCCTCCCAGCTGTCCCACAGCTTCGCGGCGACCTCGAGGAACTCGTCGGCGCGTTCGTACCGCTTGTCGCGGGGGAACTGCTCGTCGCGGTTGAAGTTGCGGGCCTCGGATTCCTGGAAGGAGGTGACCACGTTCCACGCCGCGCGTCCCCCGGTGAGGTGGTCGAGGCTGGCGAACGAGCGGGCGACGGTGAACGGCTGTGCGTATGTGGTGGACACGGTGGCGGCCAGGCCGAGGTGTTCGGTGACGGCCCCCATCGACGAGAGCACGTGCAGCGGGTCGAGTCGCATCGACCCGAGTGCGCCGTTGCGCAGCTGTGTGTCGGTGCTCGATCCGAATCGGTCGGGGACGGACAGGATGTCGGCGAAGAACGCGAGGTCGAATCGGCCGTCCTCGAGGGTGCGCGCGATGTTCTGGTAGTAGTCCGCGGACAGCCAACCCGGAACGGAGGCGGGGTAGCGCCAGCCGCCGGGACGGCCCGGCCCTGCGGTGATGAACGCGGCGAGGTGCATCTGGGAGTCGGACATGAGGGTGCTGATACCTACTTCGAGAGTTCCTGGTCGATGATGGACTTGATCGAGTCGAACCGCGGGTCCTGCAGCCACGAGGTGACGTCGACCTGGTCGGGGTAGATGCCGAGGCGGTGGAAGTTGTCCGCGAGGTCCTGGGTACCCGTGATCGCGTTCGCGTCGACCGAGGTGAACTGTCCCGCACCGGAATAGGAGAGGCGGCCGGACTTCACGAGGTCGAGGTACACCTGTGCCTCGAGCTCGCTGCCCGCGAAGCCGCCGAGCCGGGTGAACTCGGCGACCGCGGCCTCGGGGTTCGCCTCGATCCAGCGTTGCGCGTCACGCACGTTGCGGACCAGCGTCGCCGCCTCCTGTGGGTGATTGTCGGCGAACGATTCGCTGGCGACGAAGAAGGCGTAGTCGTAGGTCTTCACGTCGGGCAGGGTCGCGGCGTTGTGCTTGCGCTTGGCCAGCTCGGCGGTCGGCTGCCAGGTGATCCAGGCGTCCACCTTGCCCTGCGCGAACGCGGCCTCGGCGTCGGCTGCGGTGAGGTTGACGTACTCGATGTCGTCCATCGTCAGGCCCGCCGACTCGAGGTACTTGACGAGGCTGTAGGTGCCGGTGGTGCCGCGATGGTCGGCGACCCTGCGGCCCTTGAGGTCCGCGGCCGACTTGATGGTCGAGCCCTGAGGGACGAGGACCTCCACCTCGTCGCTCGGCAGCGGGTACGCCACCAGCGGCACGATCGGCACCCCGCCGCCGATCGCGTAGATCACGGCGGTCGCGGTAGCGAACGAGAAGTCGACGCTGCCGGACTTGATCGCCTCCATGACGGGCAGTGACGCCGGGAAGCCGGACGGCCACTGCACGGGCACCCCGCCGAGGTCGGCGCTGAGGTCGAATCCGCCGAGTCCGTTGCGCAGCACCGCGCCGGGCTCGGTGTTGCCGTCGCCGATCAGCGCGTACCGGACCTCGGTGAGGGGGCCGCCCTCGGACGCGGCGGCGTCGGTGCCGCAACCCGCCAGCGACAGGGCCGTCAGCCCGAGCAGTCCGGCGCCGGTGGCCTTGAGGAAGCCGCGCCGGTTCAGGGCGGGGGTGATCAGGGGTGACATGCGAAACGAACCTTCCTTCGGTGTGTCAGGAGTGCAGGGCGCGGTCGGCCTCGAGGAGCCCGTCGAGGAACTCCTCCTTCCATCCGGCGAGCCGGGCGTCACCGCGATGGCGGGGGCGGGCCTGGTCGATCCGCAGATCCCGGGTGATGCCGCGCTCGGTCAGCAGCAGGACGCGGTCGGACAGGACGAGCGCCTCCTCCACGTCGTGGGTGACGAGCAGGACCGTCCGGGGGTGCTCGGCGAGAACGCGTTCGAGCAACTGCTGCATGGTGACCCGGGTGATCGCGTCGAGCGCACCGAACGGCTCGTCCAGGAGCAACACATCGGGCTGGTGCAGCAGGGCCCGCGCGAGGGCGACACGCTGGCGTTGGCCGCCGGAAAGCTCGGAGGGCCAGTCGTTCTCGCGTCCGGACAGGCCGACCTCGCCGAGCAGCGCGGCGGCCTCGTCGCGGCGCCCCCGGGTGCCGAGTTGCACGTTGTCGAGGACGCTGCGCCACGGCAGCAGGCGGTCCTCCTGGAACATCATGCGGGACACGACGGGCCGGTCGACGGTCGGCTCGACCCGGCCCTCGGTGGGCTCCTCCAGTCCGGCGAGGATGCGGAGCAGGGTGGACTTGCCGACGCCGCTCGGGCCGAGGAACGTGACGAACTCACCGGGGGCAATGGACAGGTCGATGCGGTCGAGGACCTGCTTGTCGCGGTAGCGGTGCCCGACACCGAGCAGGTCCAGGCCGACGAGGTCGTCCTCGGGCGCGGTGCGCTGGCTCCCCTTGCCGCCCATCACCGATCTCCCTTCTGGTAGTTCGGGTTCCACCGCAGGACCCGGGCCTCGACGAACCGGATGAGCTGATCCGCGAGCAGGCCGGCGAGCGCGTAGAGCACGATCGCGAGGACGATTCGGTCGTTGCGGAGCAGATCGCGGCCGTTCTGTGCGAGATAGCCGATGCCCTCGCTGGTGGCGATGGTCTCGGCGACGACGAGGGTCAGCCAGGCGACACCGAGGGCATAGCGGATGCCGGTCAGGGTCATCGGCATCGCGCCGGGCACGATGATCTGCCGGATTAGGGCGCCGCGGCCGAGGCCGTAGGACCGGCCGAGCTGCACGAGCTTCGGGTCGACGGTGCGGATGCCTGCGACGGTGTTCAGGTACACGGGGAAGATGACGCCGAGGGTGACGAGCACGACCTTCGGCACCTCCCCGATGCCGAACGCCGCGATGAGCAGTGGCACCAGCGCGAGATGCGGCAGCGCGCGCAGCATCTGCAGCGTCCGGTCGACGAGGCCTTCGGCGATCCGGGAGAGCCCGACGGCGAACCCGAGGGCGAGCCCGATCGAGGCGCCGATGACGAAGCCGAGGACGATCCGGCGCACGCTCACCAGCAGGTGGGTCTGCAGTTCGCCGGTGCTCCACAGGTTCGCGGCGGTGTCGAGGACCTTGCTCGGCGGCGGCAGGATCGCCGCGGAGATCACCCCGGTGGACGAGGCCCACTGCCAGCCGAGCACGACCAGCACCGGCACCACCCAGGGGAGCAGCGCGCGGCCGCTCGGCCGGGGGTTCAGGTGGTGGCGCCGTGGGGGTGTGGTCGGTTCCGGCGCCTGAACCGGCGCGAGGGTCGTGTCGGTCATGACCGGACCGTGGTGGGTGCTGGGGTGTGCATCGTTCTCCTCGCAGTGTGTTGCGGAGAGCACGATAAATACGAGTGCACGCATATGACGACATATGTATACACATGGATTCAAACTATTTACTTGTGTTCACGACCCTGGTAAGCGTTGCCCCGTTCGGTTTCAGTCGTCACGGAATGGGGAGGGTCGGTGCGGAACGCGGTGTCGCCGTACACGCAACTGCGCGAACGGATCACGGGCGGGCACTGCCCACCGGGTTCGATGCTGGTACCCGCCGCGGTGGGCGTCGAGCTGGGACTGTCGCGCACCCCGGTCCGCGAGGCACTGCACCGCCTGGAGAGCGAGGGGTTGGTCACGAAGGTGACCCGCGGCTACGTGGTGCGCGAACGTAGCGAGGAGGAGGTGCTCGAGATCTGCGACGCGCGCATCGCGCTCGAGTCCGCGGTGGCGCACTCGGCCGCCGGCCGGCGGTCCGACATCGACGTGGCGCGATTGAGCAGATTGCTCGAAAGCGCCGTGGCGGCACCGGATCCCGCGTCGGCGCTACGGCTGCACAACGAATGGCACGCGGCGCTGCGCGTCGCCGCCCACAACACGACCATCGCCGAACTGATGGACCGGCTCGACGCCCAACTCGCCGTCTACGACGCCGAGGAGTCGAAGGCGCCGTCGAACCTCACCCAGATCGAGGCCGAGCACCGCGAGATCCATGCCGCCGTCGTCGCAGGGGACGGGGAGCGGGCCCGCACCCTGATGATCGCGCACCAGGAACGCACCCGCGACATCCGGATCGCGGCGATGGCGTCGCGCTAGCTCCGCCGACGGCACGCTATCCTTGCCCGGCGCGTCGGGGGACGCGGGGGACGATCCGGGGGGATTGCAGGTGGGGGAGCTCGACGACGGCCGTGTGGTGCTGCGCGGGGAGATCGAGGCGTTCCGGCAGGGATTCGGTCAGCCGGATCTGCTGACCGCCGCGCTGCGTGACGCGCTGGTGTTGCTTCCCGTCACCGACGACGACCGCATCCTGATCAGCACGGTTCGCGGCGTCGACTGGCTCTGTGCGTTCACCGACGAGTCGGAGCACGCGGCGTACCTCCACGCCCGGGGCGGGGCGGCGTCCGCGCGGTACCGGGCGCTGTTCGGCCGCCGTCTCCTCGACGAGATCCTCCCCGCGCTGCCGCGCCCGACCGGGGTCGTGATCGACGCCGCCGGCGCGGCGCCGATGGCGTTCCCACCGGATCTCGAGCGGGTGGCGTCGTGAGCGAACTCGCGGTCGACCCGCAGGTCCTCGTGCAGGCGGCCGAGGGCATCAACGCGATCACCGGTTCCCTCGCCGACCTCGGCATCGGCGAGACCGCCTCGATGGGCCGCGGTTTCTCGCTGCTGTCGCTGTCGCCGCTGGACGCGGGCGCGCACGACGTGCAGGCCGGGTTCGAGGAGTTCGTCGAGCGCTGGTCCTGGGGTGTGCGGCATCTGGTGCAGGCCGCCAACTCGATTGCGCAGACCCTGGACCTGAACGCCGGCCGCTACCACGACATGGAGCAGACCACCGAGACCATGTTCAAGACGGTGTGGACCGACATCGCAGGCAACCCACACCTCAGCAGCGAGGAGGTCGCCGACCGCGACTGGGGCGAAACCCTCGCGGACAATCCGGTCAACAATGTCCTGCACCCCGAGTACAGCGTCGGGTCGTTCACCGATGCCTACCGGGAGATACGGGCAAACGGGGTCACGGCCGTATCTGCCGTGACCGGAGCGGATGCGGGTCCCGGATCCGGGCGCCCGCAATGAGCTGGCTCAGCGACACCTGGGAGGCGGCGAAGGGAACGATCGATGACGCCGGTGACTTCCTCACCGACACCGCCGAATCCGGTACCGAAACCCTCGGCCAGGCGGTCGACTCCGGACTGGACAGAGCCGCGCGGTTCGCCCGCGACCTGGGTGCGGACACGATTGCGGACACCCTGACAGGACTCGGTGACCGGGTCGCCGACATCACCGGTGGGGCGGTCGACGAACTCGAACTCGGCCAGACCGACGACCCCCGAGAACTCGTCCGCGGCGATCCGGCCGCGATCGGCGAGGCCGTCTCGACGCTGGCCGAGATGGCCTCCGGCATCGCGCTGACGGGCGACTCCCTCGCCGCGATCGACACCGCCGGGTGGACGGGGAGCGCCTCGGATGCGTTCGACTCGGTGTACGACAAACAGCCGGGACTCTGGCGCGCGGCATCCGACGCCATGACGACGGCAGGGAACTGCCTCACCTCGTGGGGGCACGCCGTCGCGGCGGCACAGGCGCGCGCCGCGGATGCCGTGGTGCTGTGGCGAGAGGCCGAGTTGGCTCGGGCCGCGAGTGCAACAGCGGGTGGCGAGGTCACCGACACGTGGAGCGAGGCGAAGGACACGGCCACGGAGATCCTTCGCGGTGCCCGCGCCGAACGTGACGGCGCCGCCATCCGGATCGCCTCCCAGTTGGCGGCGGCCACCGAGTCCGCGCCGACCGAACCTCCCTTCACCGACCGTGTTTTCGCCGATGTGGCGGACCTTCACGGTGTGGCGCAGATGGCGGAGGCGAACTTCACCTCCGGACTGGTCACCTCGGTCTCCGGCATCGTGGGGTTCGTCCGCCAGGTCAACCCGACCGACCCCTACAACCTCAGCCATCCCGCCGAGTACGCGGAGTCTATGTCGGCGTTGGTGGCCGGCCTGTTCGTCGCCGCCTCGGACCCGGGCGCCGTCGTCGAGGGAATGCTGACGGACTTCCGCGAGAACCCGTTCGAGGTGCTCGGCGGCCTCACCGGCGACGCGGTTCTCACCGTGGCGACCGGCGGTGTCGGGGGTGCGGGCGTCGCCGCCGTGCGCGGGGCGGAGCGGATCGCGGACGTCGCCGACGGGATCGCCGATGCGGCGCGGCTCGCGGAGCGCGTCCCGGAGGTACATCGGCCCGGAGCGATTCCGGACACGGCGCGACCGGAGATCCCGGAAGCCCATGCTGCACCCCAGACCGAGCCCGCGGACATGCACTCGACAGCGGACACCGATCCCGCGGCGTCACCGCGTGCAGACAGCGGCGACCCGAACCCGCCCGCCGGCCGAGAACAGGTCCCGGCCTCCGACTCGACGGGTCACGGGTCCGCCGACTCCACCTCCGACGGGGCAGGCCAACCGGACCACGACACGGAACCGGCCACCCGCGAACCGGATTCGGGCGGCGCGGGTGCGCCCGAGGTGGGCGGTGACGCTGCACCCACACCCCACGAGCTCGCGGACGCGGACAGTGGTGCGTACCAGGCGGCGGCGGACAACGGGGTCGAAGCCGACCGCACGGGACATCAGAACACCGAGGGCGGCGACCCGGTCGATGTGGCGACGGGAGAATTCCTGCTCCCGGAAACCGATCTCGCGCTCCCCGGTGTGCTTCCCCTCGTCCTGGGACGTCGGCACCGGTCGAACCATCGATTCGGCCGATGGTTCGGGCCGAGCTGGTCCGCGACCCTCGACCTGCGCGTGGTGGTCGAGGAATACGGCGTCACGTTCCTCGCCGAGGACGGCGTGATGCTCACCTACCCGCACCCCGAGGTCGACGCCGAGGTGCTGCCGACGTCCGGGCAGCGCTGGCCGCTCACCCGCACCGAGACCGGCGGCTATCGCATCCACGACCCCGACCGCCGCATCACCTGGCACTTCGCGCCGAAACCCGAACTGGGCGGGGTGGATGCCGCACTCGGCAACCTGGCGATCAGTGCGATCACCGACCGGCATCGCAACCGCATCCTGTTCCGGTACGACGCGGACGGGGCGCCGCGGGAGATCTCGCATTCCGGTGGCTACCGGGTGCTCGTCTCCGCTGTGGCGGGCAGAGTGACGTCGCTGTCCGTCGTGGACCGCGACGAGACGGTGCGAGTGCGCCGATTCGGCTACACGGGCGGCAACCTCACCTCGGTGACGACCGGGGAAGGGGGCGTCACCCGATACGAGTACGACGCGGACGGCCGGATGCTCGCGTGGGTCGACGACAACGGCACCCGCATGGACAACACCTACGACGAGGACGGCCGCGTCGTGCTCCAGCGGGGCACCGCGGGAATCATGAACTGCCGCTTCGAGTACACCGACCTGCCGAGCGGGCGGGTCACCGTCGTCACCGACTCCACCGGGGCGGCCACCACCCACGGTTTCGACGCCGATCTGCGGTTGCGCGACCTGATCGATCCTGTCGGCGGGCACACCCACACGGATTACAACAGTCGGCGCGAGCCGCTGCGCGTCCGCACCCCGGACGGCGCCACCACGGGATACGCGTACACGCCAGATGGGGACGTCGCCCGCATCACCCGGCCCGACGGCGCAGTCGTCACCGTCCAGTACTCCGCACCGAAACAGCCGGCGGCCGTGCATCACCCGGACGGCGCCACCATTCGGCAGCAGTGGGACGAGTGCGGCAGACTCGTCGCGCTCATCGACCCGTCCGGTGCCAGAACCTCGTACGGTCACCACAACACCGGTGCGATCGCCCGCGTCACCGATCCGACCGGCGCCACCACCCTCGTCGAGTGCGACGCCGCCGGATTGCCGGTCGGGGACATTGACCCGACCGGCGCGGTCACCAGGATCGACCGGGACGGATTCGGCCGCCCCGTCCAAGTCGTCGACCCAACCGGCGCCACCACCGTCCAGACCTGGTCCCCGAGCGGGCACCTGCTCAGCCGAACCGATCCCGACGGCGCCGCGGAAACCTGGTCGTACGACGGGGAAGGCAACCTGCTCGCCTACACGGACGCGGTCGGCGGCATCACTCGGTACGAGTACGGGCCGTTCGATCTACTCGCCGCGCGCACAGAGCCGGACGGCACGGCCACCCGGTACGAGTGGGACACCGAGCGCAGGCTCACCGCCGTAACCAACCCGCTCGGCGATACCTGGACCTACCGGTACGACCCGGCCGGGCGCCTGATCTCCGAGACCGACTTCACCGGAGCCACGACCACCTACACCCGGGACCCGATGGGCCAGCCCGCGACGGTGACCGCCGCGACCGGGGTGACCCGCACCCACGACTACGACCTGCTCGGCCGGCTCACCGACCTGCGCGCCGACACCGGGGAGCGTCGCCGCTTCGTCCACGATCTCGCCGGACGGGTCACGCTCGCGGAGTCGATCGCCGCCGACGGTACCGCGCACACCGTCGAATTCGACTACACATCACACGGTCTGGCGGTGAGCGAGACGGTGGACGGACGCCGCGCGGCCTTCGAGCACGACCTCGCCGGTCGGCGGACCCGGCGGGTGAGCGCGACCGGTGGGGAGACGACGTGGCGATGGGATCCGGCGGGACGACTGTCGGCGCTGACCATCGACGGGCGGGGGATCGACTTCACCCACGACGCACGAGGCGCCGCCACCGGCTGGCGGATCGGTGAGATCGCGCTCGCGCAGACCCACACCGCATCCGGTCGGCTCGCCGGACGCTCCGTCACCGCGCACCCCGCGTCCGCGCTGAACCTGGGACTCGGAGGCGGGTCGGGTGCTGCCCCGGCGGTGCTTCGGGAGGACACCTACGACTACCGGCCGGACGGCTACCTGGTCCGGCACCTGGCACTGGCGGGCGATGCGCGTCTGCAGACCGACTACACGCTCGACCCGGTTGGCCGGATCACCGCCATCGACCGCGGTCACGTGACCGGTGAACGGTACGGATACGACGGGCTCGGAAACATCTCGCGGGCCGGCGACGATCGACGCGAGTACCGCCGAAACCTCATCGTCCGGGACGGGCGCAGCCGCTACCACCATGACCGCGCGGGGCGGCTGGTGCGCAAGGTGGTGACCCGGCTGTCCCGCAAACCCGATGTCTGGCAGTACCGGTACGACGCGTTCGACCAACTCGTCGAGGTGATAGCCCCGGACGGGCGGCGCTGGCGGTACACCTACGACGCGTACGGCCGCCGCACCACCAAGTCGCGGGTGGCGGACGACGGGACGGTGGTCGAGCGGACCCGGTTCGTTTGGGACGGAGTTCAACTCGTCGAGCAGGACGTCGCGGGTGAGGTGACGCGATGGACCTATCGGCCGGGTGGGTTCGCGCCCCTGACGCAGTCGCGGGTCGATGCCGAGTTCTTCGCGATCGTCACCGACCTCGTCGGCTTGCCGGTGGAGCTGGTCGACCCCGGCGCGGGCGAGGTCGTGGGGTCGGCTTCTGCGGACCTGTGGGGACGGACGACGTGGCAGGGGGAGTCCACGCCACTGCGGTTCCCGGGGCAGTACTTCGACGACGAGTCGGGCCTGCACTACAACCTGCACCGCAACTACGATCCCGCGCTCGGGCGGTACGTCACGCAGGATCCCCTCGGCCTGAGGCCGGCGCCGAATCCCAGTGCGTACCCACACAACCCGACCGGGTGGATCGACCCGCTGGGGCTGACGCCGGAGGCGTGTGGGGACACGCGCAACCCCGACGAACGATCTGCCGAAGCGCTCTCCCGCGGTTCTGGTTGGGCCAGTTGGGGCGCCGATACTTATCGACATGGTGGGCTGATGTCGACTATCGAGCACATCATGTACCGGCATGGCCCGGACTCGGGTTTTGGGGGCATAGGAAGATTCCTGGCGGGGACACGCGCCTCAGAGATCAAAGGGTTGGTTGAGGAGGTGCTTGCGCACGGTGACCTGACTAGCAGCCGTGGGACAATTCAACTGTCACACGATTTCGATCATCCGATCGGAACGGCCCGAAACGGCGATCTGACCTCCTCGATGCAGGTATATGTTCGAGATGGTTGGATCAAGACCGCTTTTCCACGGGGGTGAGTGAATTGAATGACATGTTGTGTGAGTTCATTGAGGCAGAGTGTGATGAGTACACGCGAAATATGCTGCTCGATGCGGTGGGTGAGGCCGCCGCCCATAAAATGATTCGTTACGTCACACTCGACGTATTCAACGTGACCATCGACGGGAACGCGGACCTTGTCACAATCGATGACGAGTTGGACGTGACTCGGTCAACTGAGGTCGAGCTTAGTGAGTTCAAGTCCGCGATCCTCAGGAAATGAGGTTGGCGGAGGCGGGAAGTATCCGGAGTCACGGTGACGAGTTGGCGCCAGGTTTGGAGGCAGCGGGTGAGTTGGGTTGATCTCCTTCTTGACAATAGGAGTATCCGGGCAATATTCGGCGATGTGGACCCATCGCTCGACTCGGTCGACCTCCACGAAGTGCGGCTGGACAGGCAAGGGGGGTCTCTCATCCTGAACCTTGACCTTGCCGACTATCCCGCGGTCCCGCCCAAGAAATGGGTTGCACAGGAAGCGAACACGGTTCAGATCGAACTTGAGCTTTCGCCCGTTCACAGCGTGACAATCGAGGGCTGGGGTACCGAGATGGGCACACACATTGAAATAGCTCGGAACGCTGAGGGCAGGATCGAATTAACGTGTCGGGACGTCCCGAGGATCAAGGTGACAGCAGAGTGGTTGTCGCTGCGGAAGATTGGTGCCTACCAGAGCGTAATGCGATGAACTCGAACTCGTGGCCGAACAGTTCGCTCGACCTCGGTTCGGCATCGTAGCTCGCTGATCGCGGCGACGAAGGCGGCGGCGACTGGATGGTGGCCTACTGGGGCCACTTCACTTGGGACGGCACTCGACTCGTCGAGCAGGAGACATCCGGGGAGATGACCCGGTGGACGTATCGGCCGGGCGGGTTCGCACCCCTGACACAGTCGCGGGTCGATGCCGAGTTCTTCGCGATTGTCACCGACCTCGTCGGCTCGCCGGTGGAGCTGGTCGACCCCGGCGCGGGCGAGGTCGTGGGCTCGGCATCGGCGGACCTGTGGGGACGGACCATCTGGCAGGGGGAGTCCACGCCGTTGCGGTTTCCGGGGCAGTACTTCGACGACGAGTCGGGCCTGCACTACAACCTGCACCGCTACTACGACCCCGCACTCGGGCGGTACGTCACGCAGGACCCACTCGGCCTGAGGCCGGCGCCGAATCCCAGTGCGTACCCACACAACCCCACGGGATGGATCGACCCGCTGGGGCTGACGCCGGAGGCGTGTGGGAGTGCTGGCGTTGCTGGAATGGGGTATCTCGACTCCAGCACCTATGAGTACCTCTATCGCGGCGTCTACTACGGACATCCCGCACATGCCGATGCGCTCGACGGTGTTGCCGTGCCATGGGGCGGCCACCACGACCCACATCTCCACAACCAGGGTGACAACAACAGCATTTTCACTTCGTGGACCGTCGACGAGTCGATTGCGCAGGACTTCGCGCGCAGCGGAAACGGTCCGGGAGTTGTCTTGCAGATGCCCAACGTTGATGGCCCAACCTACACTCGGGTCCCATCGCCGGATGCCTTTGGCGAGTTCGAAGTACTGATTGCGGGGCCGGTTCGCAATGCCGAGATACGCTGACCGCACAAGACCAGGACGCAAGGATCAGTCATGAGCGCACTTCCGCGGTTGTTGGGGGCCGAGTATGTTCGGCGACAACTCGATCGGCTGGGATTGGAGCCGTCGATTGCGGCTGGCGTCGGTGTCATTTTGCAGAGTTGTACCCGGTCGGGACGTATCGAACTGCATGCTATTGAGAGGCGTGCTGTTGTGACGACCTTCCAGAGAAGGCTGCGGCGCGCAGATCAGCGGGGCGAAGTCTTCCCGGGAATGCGGGAGCTTCTGTCTCGCCTCGAGGAGAGTCAGGGTACGACGGTGTGGACAGCCGCTCTTCAACATGAGGGAAGAAGCTTGTCGATTTGGTTCGACTCCAGCGATGAGATGCTGGGGTTCGTAGTGAGTGGTATCGTCGGCGCCCCCGGCCATGAGGCGCCGCATCCGTCGTAGCGGCGCGAGCCGGGGGCGACAGTGAATGTGGGTCGTTGCAGGGTCAGGCCCCCGCCGGCAGTTTCGTGAAGTCCGGTTCCCTGCCCTCCGCGAAGGCGACGAGCGCCTCGATGTTCGCGGGGCCGCCCATCAGTTCCGCGAAGCAGGCGTTCTCCCGCTCCCGTGCCGCGGCGATCTCGGCGCGCAGCGGCTCGGTCATCGTCCGCTTCACGGCCGTCAGGCTCGAGATCGGCTTGGCGGCCAGGGTTTCCGCGTGCCTCCGGGCGACGTCGAGCAGTGCGTCGGGCTCGCACACCTGGAAGACCAGGCCCATCTCCTTGGCCTGCTCAGCGTGGATCCATTCCGAGCTCATCAGCACCCAGGCCGCGTTCTGCCGCCCGATCAACGTCGGCAGCAGGTAACTCGACGCCGCCTCGGGGGCCACGCCGAGGCCGGTGAACGGGCATTTGAGCTTCGCCGCGGTCGACATGAACGCCAGGTCGGCGAACCCGATGATGGTCGTGCCGATGCCCAGGCCGAGTCCGTTGATCGCGCAGATCAGCGGCTTCGGGAACTCGGCGAGCGCGTCGATCAGGCCCAGGAAGCCGTGCTTTCCCGGCTGGAAGTTCGGATCGCTTGCCCGCGCGTGCATCTCGCGTAGGTCGGTGCCCGCGCTGAAGGCGCGGCCGTTGCCGGTGAGCAGCACCACCGCCACCGACGGATCCGCGGCGGCCTCACGCAGCGCCTCGGTGGTCGCGTCGTAGAGCGCCTCGTTGAACGCGTTGAGCGCGTCCGGTCGGTCGAGGGTCAGCGTCCGGACGCGGGCGCGGTCGTCGATGAGGATGCTCATGCCCAGCACCCTAGAACGTGTTGCAGAAATTGGGAAGGTCTCCGGAGGCCGTTGTCCGTGACCTGTCCTAGGCTGGCGCAATGGGAGCTTCCGCATCCGGTCGACGCCTCCGGTCCGTGCCCACCGACCCCGACGCTCTGCGGTCGTTCGTCGAGGAGACCCGCGCCTGGACGGAGCCGCTCGGCGCCGTCGCCTACCGGTTGCGAATCGACCTCGACGGAGTCTTTCCGGCGGTGTGGCGGCAGTTGGTGGTGCCGTCGACGCTCAGGCTCGACGAGCTGCACCCGGTACTGCAGTCCGCGATGGGATGGAAGGACACCCACCTGCACCAATGGCTCCGTCCGGACCCGCGGGGGTTCGGTGACAGTGACCGGTATGCCATGCGGTCGAGCATCGAGGACGGTTTCGACGAGGGCGCCCGCTGCGAGGAGAAGGTTCGGCTCGACGACGTGCTCAGGGCGCCCGGCGACGTCCTGGAGTACGAGTACGACTTCGGAGACGGTTGGGAACACACCGTGGTGCTCGAGGCGGTCGATCGGGACGCCTCCCCGGACGAATCGCACTGCATCGCCGGCGAACGGGCCTGTCCACCGGAGGACTGCGGGGGCGCGTCCGGTTACCGGCACCTGGTGGGAGTGCTCGCGGACCGGGCGCATTCGGAACGCGAGGACCTGCTGGGCTGGCTCGGCGGCGAGTTCGACCCGGAAGCGTTCGACGTCGACGCGGTGAACGTGAATCTGGCCGCGCGCGACGCCGTGCGACTTCACCCGCCCGTCCTGGACTCCCGGTTCGCGGCGCTGTTGGCGCGGATTCCGTACCAGGCTGCCCCTCGGGTGCACGCGCTGGTGGCGCGCGCGGACCTGCAGGACCGGCTGGTGGTGCCGTTCGAGGAGATGGAGGCCGCCGCGCTCGCCCAGCTGCGGTGGCTGCTGCGCCGGATCGGCACCGAGGGCATCGCGCTGACCGCGGCCGGTTACGTTCCGTCCGAGCATGTCGCGGCCGCCCGCGACGAACTCGACTGGGGCGGACGGTGGACCGGCCCCCGCGAGGCCGACAATCCGCTCTTTCGGCGGCTCCTGGACGCGGGCCGCGCGTTCGGCCTGACCCGCAAGTACAAGGGCGCGCTCCTGCTGACGAAGCGCGGTGCGACGCTGCTGCGCCGGGACTCCGACCTGTGGGAGCACGTGGTCACCACGGTGCCGCTCGGCAGGGAGCAGATCGAGTACGAGGCCGGCCGCCTGCTGCTGCTCGGTGTCGCCGCCGGGGCCACCGGCGCCGAGCAGCGTGCCGCGCTGGCCGAGGGCTTGGAGGCGCTCGGGTGGTGCCTCGAGGACGGCGGGGTTCTCGACGAGTCCGACGCATGGCGGGTGGCCGCCGCGACCGCGGACTTCCTCGAGCTGATCGGCGCGGTGACTGCGTCCTCCCCGCGCGATGCCGGGCGGCCGCCGGACTGGGCGCGCGGGTTCGCGCGGATGGCCCTGTCGATGTAGGGGCGGGTCACGGAGGTGTCCCCGTGACCCGCGCCCGATGTCATCCCTGGGAGGAGCCCAGTGGCGTCCGCAGTTCCCGCTTGAGCAGCTTGCCGCTCTGGTTGCGGGGCAGCGCCTCGACGAAGCGGACCTGCTTGGGCACCTTGAACGGCGCGATCCGCTCCTTGACGTGCCCGACCAGCGCCTCCTCGGTCAGCTCCTGGCCCTCGCGCAGCACCACGACCGCGGTGATCGCCTCGATCCACTTCTCGTCCGGGGTGCCGATCACCGCGACCTCCGCGACCGCCGGATGGGTGTAGATCGCGTCCTCGACCTCGCGGGATGCGACCAGGATGCCGCCGGTGTTGATGACGTCCTTGATCCGGTCCACGACGGTGACGAAGCCCTCGGCGTCGCGGCTGACCAGGTCGCCGGAGTGGAACCAGCCGTCGCGGAACGCCTCCGCGGTCGCGTCGGGGTTCTCCCAGTAGCCCTGGCACAGCTGCGGGGAGCGGTAGAGGATCTCGCCGGACTCGCCGTCGGCGACGTCGTTGCCCTCCGCGTCCACGACCCGGGTCTCGACGAAGAACACCGCGCGCCCGCACGACGACGGCCGCTCCGCGTGCTCCTCCGGACGCAGCACCGCCGCCAGCGGACCGATCTCCGACTGGCCGAAGCAGTTGTAGAACCCCAGGTCGGGGAACTTCTCGCGGAGCCGGTTCAGCACCGTCACCGGCATGATCGACGCACCGTACTGCGCCTTGCGCAGCGACGACAGGTCGCGGGTCTCGAGGTCCGGGTGGTTCGCCAGCGGCACCCACACCGTCGGCGCGAGGAACAGCGACCCGATCCTCTCGGCCTCGACGCGGCGCAGGATCTCCGGAATGTCCGGTGCCGCCATCAGATTCACGGTCGCGCCCACCGACAGGTACGGCAGCATGAACACGTGCATGCCCGCCGAGTGGTACAGCGGCATCGCGATCAGCGGATTGTCGTCCGACTTCAGGTCCAGCGCGATCACCGACGAGACGTACTCGTAGACGAGGGCCTCGTGGGTCATCATGGCGCCCTTGGGCTTCGAGGTGGTGCCCGAGGTGTACAGCAACTGCACCAGGTCGGTCGCGGCGGCGCGGGGCGTCAGGTCGGGCACCTCGTCGGCCTCGGCCGCTTCGAGCAGCGATCCGTCCGCGTCGCGCAGTGGCAGGACGTGCTCGACGCCGGTCAGGTCGGCCCGCACGCCGTCGAGCGTGCCGGCGAGCGCCGGGTCGACCAGCACGGCCCGAGCCCCGGACTGGGACACCAGATAGGTCAGCTCCTCGCCCTTGAGGGCGTAGTTCACCGGAACGTGCACCAGCCCGGCACGGGCGCTCGCGAGGAACCCGATCACGTAGGCGTCGGAGTTGGTGCCGTAGGCGGCGACCCGGTCGCCCGGTGCGAGGCCGAGGGAGAGCAGGTGGGCGGCGGCGCGGGTCACCGCGTCGTCGAGTTCACGGTAGGTGCGGACGCGACCGTCGAACGCCAGCGCGGTGCGGTCGGGGAACTTCGCCGCCGAGCGACGAAGGACGCCGTCGACGGTGTGGGTGCGCGGATCGAGACTCATGCACGTCAGATTATGGGACGTCCAACTAATTGGGAAGGGTTTTGCGGAACCCATGACCGGGCGGGCCGGTCGAGGGTTCCGCACCGGCGGAGACCGTTACGTCACCGCCGGGCGAAGAGTGCGGGCTCGCTGCCGGGAACCTGGGCGACCTTCTCCCGCGCCACCAGATGCCGCAGGTGCGCGGCGGCCTCGGACACCGCCATGCCGCGTGCCTGGGGAGAGAACGCGTCCCACCCGCGGTACCACTTCATCCGCTCGGCGACCTGCCACAGGGTGATCTCGTCATCGCCGAACGCCTCGTACAGGTGATCGAGGCGCTCCTCGTGGTGCTCGATCAGTTCCTTCGCGCGGCCCGGGAGATCGGTGATCGGCAGGCCGTGGGCGCCGAGGCCGCGCGTGACGCCCATGGACTGCACCCGCTGCAGCGAGTCCATGAACTCGGCGAGGGCGTCGCGCTCCTCGAGCGGGTAGACGAAGTTCCCGACGTGGGGCGTCGTCTTCTGCAGGACGTGGTCGCCGGTGAACATCACGTCGGCGTCCTCGAGGAGGAAGCACGCGTGGCCGGGCGTGTGGCCGGGGGTGAACACCACCCGCAGGTCACGCCCCTTGAGCGCGATGACCTGACCACCACTCAGTGTGCGGTCCGGGGTGGACTCGGGGCCGGCGGGGGAGCTGATGCCGCGGACCGCCTCGGCGTACGCGTCGCGATCCTCCTCGGAGGCGCCGGCCCGAGCCATGTTCACCAGCTGGTCCGCCAGCCACGCCTCATCGTGGTTCGAGGACATCAGCCGGAACAGTTCGTGGTCGTCCTCGTGCATCGCGATCCACGCCCCGGATGCCTCCCGCACGCGCCCGCACAGGCCGGTGTGATCGGGGTGGAAGTGGGTCAGGACGACGCCCTCGACCTCGGTGACCGAGTGTCCGACCGACTCCAGTCCCTGCGTCAGCCCCTCCCAGCCCTCGTCGCCGTCCCATCCGGCGTCGACAAGCACGATTCCACCCGGCGACTCCATCGCGTACACGAAGGTGCTGCCCAGCGGGTTGTGCGTCATCGGAACCGTGATCTGAAAGATGCCATCGCCGATGGCCACTGCGTCAGACATAGTCATTACCTCTGTACCCGTGAAATACGCCTCAAATCCTTTCGTTCATCACTACCTCACGCAGTGGCCTGGAGCACACCCCGGGTCCCGCTTTGCAGGACGATCTGTGACATAAGTAACTGGACCTGTCGTGGGGTGTGCGCAGGGGTTTTTGCCTGTGTGCTGGGGCGTTGCGCGTGCCGAGGGGTGGACGCCGGAAAAGGTGTGTGCGCCCGCGATCGGCCGTGTGCACACAGGCGTTGCCGCGTGTACACGGAGATTGGGCGCGCAGATGGGGTGTGGACGAGGGAAGGGGTGTGTGCACCCGAGGCGGAGTCGCGGTGCGGCGAGTACCCGGATCGGGTCGGATGCCCGCCTGACCTGGCGCGCGGCGGCGCTGTCGTGTCCGGGGCCTGTGGTAAGCCTGACTCGACCCGCACACCGACCGATGGGGGGATCGTGCTCACACTGCACCGCGCCGAGCGGTCGGACACGCTCGCCGACACCCTCGCGCGCACCCTTGCCGCCCCGCTCGCGGATCCGTTCGCGCGGGAGGTGATCGCCGTCCCGGCCAAGGGGGTCGAACGCTGGTTGACGCAACGGCTTTCGGCTGTGCTCGGCGCGGCACCGAATGCGGCGGACGGGGTCGCGGCGAACATCGACTTCCCGTCGCCGACCCGGCTGGTCGACGAGACGCTCGCCGCGGCCACCGGCACCACCGCCGACGCCGACCCGTGGCAGCCCGCGAAGGTCCTGTGGACGCTGCTGGACGTGATCGACGCGAGCCTCGACGAGTCCTGGGCGGCGGTGCTGGCGCGACACCTCGGCCAGGACGACCCGGACGGGCATCGCGCCGGCCGCCGCTACGGCACCGCCGCGCACCTGGCCGAACTGTTCCGCGCCTACGGTGATCAGCGACCCGCGATGCTCGTCGACTGGGCGGCGGGACGCGACAGCGACGGCGCCGGTGCGATGCTCCCGCCCGACCTGGCGTGGCAGGCCGAACTGTGGCGCCGGCTCCGCGAGCGCCTCGGCGCGCCGAGCCCCGCGGAACGGCTCGCTCCGGCGTGCGCGGCGCTGCGGGAACGCCCCGGCATCGTCGACCTCCCCGAGCGGATCTCGGTGTTCGGGCCGACCCGGCTGACGACCGCCCAGCTCGAGGTCCTCGACGCCCTGTCCGTCAATCGCGATGTGCACCTGTGGATTCCGCATCCGAGTCCGGCGATGTTCGACGCCCTCGCCCGTGTCGACCCGCCGGCCACCCGCGCAGCCGACGAGCGCGGCCTCGCGGTCCGGCATCCGCTGCTGGCGAGCCTGGGCCGGGACGTGCGGGAACTGCAGGGCCGGCTGAGGCTCGACGCCGTCGCGCACGCACACCATCCGGCACGGCCGCGCCCGGACACCCTGCTCGGCGCGCTGCAGTCCGACCTCGCCGCGGACCGGGCACCGACCCGGCGCCCGCTCGACGGCTCGGTGCAGATCCACGCCTGCCACGGTCCGGCCCGGCAGGTGGAGGTGCTGCGGGAGTCGCTGCTGCACCTGTTCACCGAACTACCCGACCTCGAACCCCGTGACGTGCTGATCATGTGCCCCGACGTGGAGACCTACGCGCCGCTGATCCGCGCGGCGTTCGGGCAGGACGGCGTCGGGCACCCCGGGCACGCATTGCGGGTGCGGCTGGCGGATCGCGCACTGCACCAGACCAATCCGGTGCTCGGAGTGGTGGCATCGCTGCTCGAGCTCGCCGACGGCCGGGTCGCCGCCAGCCAGGTCCTCGATCTCGCCGCCACGGAGCCGGTCCGCCGCCGGTTCCGGTTCTCCGACGACGACCTCGAGCGGCTGCGGGAGTGGATCACCGTCGCCGGTGCCCGGTGGGGCATCGGTACCAGGGAGCGTGCCGCGCACGGACTGCCCGAGTTCCGGCAGAACACCGTCCGGTCGGCGCTGGACCGGATCCTGCTCGGTGCCGCCACCGACGACGCCGACGGCGACTGGCTGGGGCTCGCCCTGCCCCTCGGCGGGGTGGACAGCGGCGACATCGACCTCGCAGGCAGGCTCGCCGAGTTCGTCGACCGGCTCGACAAGTCGCTGTACGGCCTCGCCGGACCGCAGTCCGTCGACGCGTGGGCCGCGGCGCTGGATCTGTCGCTGGACCTGCTCGTCGACGTGCGCGAGCGCGACGCCTGGCAGCTCGGGCAGGCGAAGCGGGAACTGGCCGCCGCGGTCGAACACGGCACCGCGCAGTTGCGGCTGGCCGACGTGCGCGCGATGCTCGCGTCCCGGCTCGCCGGCAGGCCCACCCGCTCGAACTTCCGGACCGGGGAGTTGACGGTGTGCACGATGGTGCCGATGCGATCGGTCCCGCACCGGGTGGTGGCGTTGCTCGGCCTCGACGACGAGGCGTTTCCGCGTAGTCCGGGCGTCGACGGCGACGACGTCCTCGGTCGCAACCCGCTTCCGGGGGAACGGGATCCGCGCAGCGAGGACCGTCAGCTGCTGCTCGACGCGATCGGTGCGGCGGGGGAGCGGCTGCTGCTGTTCTACACCGGCAGGGATCCGGTCAGCGGCGCCGTGCGCCCGCCCGCCATCCCGCTCAGCGAGGTGCGGGACGTGCTCGACGAGATGGTCGGCCGTCCCGGCGCCGCCGTCACCGCACATCCGCTGCAGCCGTTCGATGCCCGCAACTTCCGGGAGGACACGCCCCTCGGATTCTCCGCCCCGTTCAGCTTCGACAACGCCGCCCTCGCCGGGGCACTCGCCGCGCAGCATCCCGCCGAACGGGACCCGGGGCTGCTGCCGTCGCCGTTGACCGAGCGGGAGCGGGGGAACGTGGACCTCGCCGACCTGATCGCCTTCGTCGTGCATCCGACGCAGGGGTTCCTCAAACAGCGCCTCGGCGTTCGGCTGGCCGACCTGGACGAGGAGATCGCCGACGCACTCGATCTGGAACTCGACTCGCTCGCGAAATGGGCGATCGGGGAGCGGATGCTCGCCGCGGTCCTCGCCGACGACCGCGACATCACCACGGCCGTCGCCGATTTCCGCGCCGCGGAATGGCGTCGCGGAACCCTGCCGCCCGCGGAGCTCGGGCAGCGGGCGCTGCGTGAGGTGGAGGAGACGGTGCGGGTGCTCGCGTCCGCGGGCCGGATGCCCGGGCCGCCCGAGACACTCGACGTCGACGTCGATCTCGGGGGCGGACTCCGGCTGACCGGCAGCGTCGACGGGGTCCACGGTGACGTCGTCGCGCGCACCACCTTCTCGAAACTCGGCCCGAAGCACCGGCTCACGGCGTGGGTGCAGGTGCTGGCGCTGGCGGCCGCGAACCCGGACCGCCGGTGGCGGGCCGAGACGACCGGAAAGGGACGGTCCCGCAGGCCGACGGCGTGGCGGTCGCACATCGTCGCCCCCGCCGACGCCCGCGAGCAGCTCGCCGCGCTGATCGCGTTGCGGTACGAGGGACTGCGCGCACCGCTGCCGATCGCGACCGGGGCCACCGCGATGTACGCGCAGTGTCGCGCGCAGGGCGACTCGGTGGCGATCGCCGTCGACGCGGCCCAGAAGGAATGGGACAGCCCGTTCGGTGACGGGAAGGACAAGCACGTGAGCTACCTGTACGGGCCGGATGCGCCGCTGACGGTGCTCACGGCCGATGTCGCCGCCGGGTCGGAAGGCACCCGGTTCGGTGAGCAGGCCCGCATCCTGTGGGCGCCACTGCTCGCCGCCGAGACGGTGGGGACGGTGTGATGGCGCCCGCGACGACCACGAACCGCGCCGCGTTCGATCTGCTCGGTGAGCTGCCGTCGGAGACGACGGTCCTCGAGGCCAGTGCCGGGACCGGCAAGACGTACGCCATCGTCGGTCTCGCCGTGCGGTACGTCGCCGAACGCGGCGTGGACCCCGAGCGGTTGCTGCTGGTGACGTTCAGCCGCGCCGCGACCAAGGAGCTGCGCGAGCGCACCCGCGAGCGCTTCGCCGGCGTCGCCGCCGGCCTCGCCGACCCGGCGTCCACCGACGACCGGCTGGTGCGGTATCTCGCCGATGCCGACGCGGACACGGTGGCCTTGCGTCGCCGCCGGCTGCTGCAGGCGCTGTCGAACTTCGACGCAGCCACCATCGCGACGACGCACAGCTTCTGCCAACGCATGCTGGACAGCATCGGCATCGCCGGGGAACGCGACCCCGACACCGAACTGGTCGAGGAAGCCACCGAGTTGATCGCCGAGACCATCTCGGACCTGTACCTGAACCGGTTCGGCCGCGACCCGGACCCGTCGCTGACCCCCGAAGAGGCGCGAAAGGCGGCGCGGGGGGCCATCTTCGACCCGCAGGCCCTGCTCGCGCCGCAGAACGCCGACGGGACCGCCGCCGGTGACATGGGCGGCACCGCCGCCGGGGACGCGGTCGCGTTCGCGCAGGCCGTCCGAGTCGAGGTGCAACGGCGCAAACGCGCCGCAGGCATCCGCGACTTCAACGACCTGCCCGCCCTGCTGCACGGCGTGCTCACCGATCCCGAGCACGGCGCCGACGCGCGGCGCCGGGTCCGCGAACGGTTCGAGGTGGTGCTCGTCGACGAGTTCCAGGACACCGACCCGCTGCAGTGGGGGATCCTGCGGGCCGCCTTCCACGAGCACGCCACCCTGATCCTGGTCGGGGACCCGAAACAGGCGATCTACGCGTTCCGCGGCGCCGAGGTCTTCGCGTACCTCGACGCCGTCACCGAGGCCCGCACCCTCGAACTGACCACCAACTGGCGCAGCGACAAGCCGCTGCTCGACGCGCTGGCCCACGTCCAGGGCGGTGCCGCGCTCGGGCACCCCGACATCGTCGTGCACCCCGTGTCGGCGGCGAGGTCCACCGCGCGGGTGTCCGGGGCGCCGCCGATCCGGTTGCGGCACCTGACCCGCGCCGGTGCGGGACCTCTGGGCCGCAACGGGTTTCCCTTCGTGGCCGCGCTTCGGTCGCGGGTCGCCGACGACGTCGCCGCGGACGTGGTGCGGCTCGTCGAAGGGGGTGCGACGATCAATCTCGGCCCCGACGACCCGCTCGGCGCCGGACCGCGGCCGGTCGCGCCCGGCGACGTCGCCGTGCTGGTGCGCACCAACAGGCAGATCGCCCTCGTCCACGACGCCCTCGACCGCGCCGGCATCCCCGCGGTCACGGTCGGCGGGCTCAGCGTGTTCGTCACCCCGGCCGCCCGGGACTGGTTGTGGGTGCTGCAGGCCCTCGAACAGCCGCACCGCGCCGACCGCGTGCGGCTGGCGGCGCTGACGTCGTTGCTCGGGCACACCGCGACCGATCTGGACGCCGGCGGTGACGAGCTCGTCGCGCAGATCGGCGGCGGGATACGGGATCTCGCGCGGGTGTTCGCGACGGCCGGGTTCGCGGCGATGGTGGAGCGACTGTCCGCGTGGAGCCGGCTCGAGGCGAGGCTGCTCGGCCGGGTCGGTGGCGAACGCCTGCTGACGGATCTGCGGCACATCGCGCAACTGCTCGGCGAGGTCGCGGTGGGGCAGGGCCTGGGTCTGACCGCGCTGACCCGCTGGCTCACCGACCGGATGCGGGACCCCACGTCCGGCACCGTCGACCGCAGCCGCCGCCTCGACTCGGATGCCGCCGCGGTGCAGATCGCCACCGTGCACGCCACCAAGGGGCTCGAGTACCCCATCGTCTACGTGCCGTACGGGTGGGACGCGGCGAAGATCCCGACCCCGGACCGGCTGCTGCTGCACGACGACGCCCACACCCGGATCCTCGACGTCGGCGGGCCCGACGGCCCCGGCTACGCCGAACGCCGGAAGCGGCACGACGAGGAGGAGGCCGGCGAGGAACTGCGGCTGCTGTACGTCGCGCTGACGCGGGCCAAGTGCGCGCTCGTGTTGTGGTGGGCGCCGTCCTCCTCGACGGCGTCCTCGCCGCTGCACCGGATGCTGCTCGCCCGCACCCCCGGCGCGGCCGATGTGCCGCGCGGGCTGTCGATTCCCGCGGATCCCGAAGTCGCGCAGCTGTTCTCCCGCTGGGCCGACGGCGTCGACGGCATCGAGGTCGAACCGGTGGCGCCGGACCCGATCGTCGTCGGCACCTGGAACGCCCCGCAGGAGCCGGCGAAGACGCTCGTCGCGGCCCGGTTCGACCGGATCCTGGACGCGGACTGGCGGCGCACGTCCTACACGGCGATCACCGCGGCCGCGCACGCGCTCGCGCCTGTGGCCAGCGAGGCGGAGACACCCGAACTCGACGACGAACCGGAGGAGCCGCCGCTGACCGCGGTCGGCGTCGACACCGGCGACGGCCACCTGCCCTCCCCGATGAACGGGCTTCCCGCCGGCGCCGCGTTCGGCACCCTCGTGCACGCCGTCCTCGAGTACGTCGACACCTCCGCCCCCGACCTCGCCGCCGAGGTCCGGCAGCGGTGCCGCGACGAGGTGGCCGCCGGGTTCGCCGGGGTGGACCCGGACGCACTCGCCGCCTCCCTGCTCCCGGTGCTCGCGACACCGCTGGCCGGCGCTTCGGCCCGAGGCTTCGCCCGAGGAGGGGCCGAGCACACTCTCGCGTCGATCGCGCCGGCGGATCGGTTGCCGGAACTCGACTTCGAGTTGCCACTGGCGGGAGGCGACGCCGCATCGGACCGGGTGACGCTCGACGCCGCGGTCGCCCTGCTGCGCAGGCACCTGCCCGCCGACGACATCCTCGCCCCGTACGCCGACCAGCTCGCCGAGCTCGGGCCTGCCCCGCTGCGCGGCTACCTGACCGGAAGCATCGACGCGGTGCTGCGGCTGCCGGGAGTCGATCCCGAGCAGCCGCGGTTCGTGGTGGTCGACTACAAGACCAACCGGATCGCGCCCGGTGACCTGACCACCGGACAGTTCACCCGCGACGCGATGGCCGCGGAGATGATGCGCTCGCACTACCCGCTGCAGGCACTGTTGTATTCCGTTGCCCTGCACCGCTACCTGCGCTGGCGGCTACCCGGCTACGACCCGGCGGTGCATCTCGGCGGCATCCAGTACCTGTTCGTCCGGGGCATGGCCGGCCCGGACACCCCCGCCGGCTGCGGGGTGTTCGACTGGCATCCGCCGGCCGCGCTGGTGACCGACCTGTCCGATCTGCTGGCCGGCCCCCCCGCACCCGAGGTGGCTGAAGGGCACCTTCGTGCGGTTGTTCCGAACACACGGGCCCTTCATCGGGCGGGGGAGGAGGGGCCGTGACCGAGGCGTGGGTGGCCCAGCGTGGGCAGGGGGCGCTGCGGGCGTTCAACGAGGCGGGGGTGCTCGGCGCCGCGGACGTGCACGTCGCGCTGCGGCTCGCGCAGCTGGCGGGGGAGCGGTCCGAGGACACGGTGCTGGCGACGGCCCTCGCGGTGCGGGCGGTGCGCTCCGGCTCGGTGTGCCTGGAGCTGGACAGGATTCGCGACATGGGCGTCGACGCGCTGGTCGCGGAGGAGGAGACGGAGGTCGACCTCGACGAGTTGCCGTGGCCGGAACCGGCGGCACTGCTCGACGCGCTGAACGCCAGCCCGCTGGTCGTCGGGGGCGAGGCCGGACCGCTGCGTCCGCTGCGGCTCGTTCACACCCCGATCGGTCCGCTGCTGTACCTGGAGAAGTACCACAGGCAGGAGGAGACCGTCCGCCGCGTGCTCGATGCCCGCGCCGGTGACCACCCCGAGGTCGACGCGGACGTGCTGCGCGCAGGCCTCGCCGACATCTTTCGGGACGAGGAGGCGCCGGACCGCCAGCGGGTCGCCGTCGCCGTCGCGGCCACCCACCGGACCGCGGTGATTGCCGGCGGTCCCGGAACCGGCAAGACGTACACCGTCGCGCGGGTGCTGGCGATGCTGCGGCGGCTGCATGGCGACGGGCTGCGGATCGGGCTGGCCGCCCCCACGGGGAAGGCGGCGGCGCGCCTGCAGGAGTCGGTGCAGGGCGAGGGCGCGGCCCTCGGGATCCCCGACACCCTGGCGGCGTCCACCCTGCACCGATTGCTGGGCTGGGGCCGGAACGGTCCGAAGTTCCACGCCGGGAACCACCTGCCGTACGACGTGATCGTCGTGGACGAGACGTCGATGGTGTCGCTGACGATGATGTGCCGGCTCCTCGAGGCGCTGCGACCGCAGACGCGCCTGATCCTGGTCGGCGACCCGAACCAGCTGGCGTCGGTCGACGCCGGCGCGGTACTCGCCGACCTCGTGGACCGTCCGGTCACCGTGCCCGAGAACCCGCTGCTCGAGCAGGTGGTCGGCCCCGATCTCGGCGCGGCGCGCTGGGCGGACGGCGAGCGGGACCGGCTGCGCGGCGGCATTGTCCGGCTCGATCGCAACCGACGGTTCGACGAGGAGATCGGTGCGCTCGCGGACGCGGTCCGGGACGAGGAGCCGGACCGGGTGATCGACCTGCTCCGGACCGGCGGCACGGGGATCGAGTTCCTGGCCCCCGACGACCTGGACGCGCTGCGGCGTCAGGTGGTGGCGAACGCGGCGGAGGTGACGGCAGCCGCGGAGGCGGGCGACGTGGTGGCGGCGCTGGAGCTGTCGGAGCAGCATCGGCTGCTCTGCGCCCACCGCGACCGGCCGCTGTACGGCGTGTCCTGGTGGGAGCGGGCGTCTCTCGAATGGATCGGCGCCGCGACCGGGCACCGTCTCGACCCCGACGGCTGGTCGGCAGGCCGGCCGCTGCTGGTGACCGCCAACGACTACGACGCGCAGATCTACAACGGCGACACCGGCGTCGTTGTCCGCCGCGACGACGGGGAACTGATCGCCGCGTTCGCCCGGGGCAGCCGGCCGCTGCTGATCCACCCGAGCCGGCTCTCGTCGGTGCAGTCCGTCTACGCGATGACGATCCACCGCAGCCAGGGCAGCCAGTACGGCACCGTGTCCGTGATCCTGCCCGACGCGAACTCTCCGCTGCTGACCCGGGAACTGCTCTACACCGCCATCACCCGCGCCAGGACGAAGGTCCGCATCATCGGCACGGAGGACGCCGTCCGCGCGGCCGTGACCCGGAACGTGCGCCGCGCGAGCGGGCTGCGGTTGGGGTAGCTGTCCACAGCGTGGGATTCCGCGGGAACCGTTGGCGTGGTCGCTGCATCGAACCAGGTACAGACAAACTGGGGAGACGCACATGGGATACACCGAGTACGTGGTCTTCGTCGTGCCGCGGCACCGCGATCACCAACTCGACCGAGAATTCGACGCGGCCTTCGACCTCGAGGCCTGTCAGTTCGCCCGCCTCGACGGTGCCGACACCACTTTCACCAGGGTGGTCCACAACTGTGTGCGGTTGGTGCACGCGGACCTGACACCCGGCTCGTTCGACGGCGCCGATTCGCTCGTCGATGAGCGAATCGGGTTGCGCGTCACGGTGATGGGCGACGCCGTGCGGATCGGGTTGCTCGCCGACCCGGCGCCGGCGGACGCCGAGTACACCGTCGGCCTGGTGCAGCGTCTGGTGGCCGCGTTGACCGTGACCCTCGGGTGGATCGCGTTCGACCCCGCCCAGCGCGTCGCGGTGCGACCGACCGAGGCGTACCGGGACGGCGCGCTCGCCCTGCTCCGGGGCCACTCCACTGAACCCGACGGGCGCCACGTCCGGGGAGCGGTGTGAGCGGTCGGTGGGTGCTGTTCGCCCCCGTGACCCCTCGCGACCACATGGCGTTCACGTCGGCGCGATGCAATGGCGGCCGGGCATCTCGCCCCCTCACCACGGATCGTCGGGCACGTTCCTGCCCGTGAAAGGACACCCCATGGCCACCGTCACCTTCGACGGCCTCACCCGTCGCTACCCCGGAGCCGACCGCCCCGCCGTCGACGCCCTCGACCTGGACATCGCCGACGGCGAATTCCTCGTCCTGGTCGGACCTTCCGGCTGCGGCAAGACCACCTCACTGCGCATGCTCGCCGGGCTGGAGGACGTCGACGACGGCCGTCTGCTGATCGGGGACCGCGATGTCACCGACGTGGACGCGAAGGACAGGGACATCGCGATGGTGTTCCAGAACTACGCCCTGTACCCGCACATGACGGTCGCGGAGAACATGGGCTTCGCGCTGAAGATCGCCCGGACGCCGAAGGACGAGATCGCGCGGCGGGTGCGGGAGGCGGCGCAGATGCTCGACCTCGAGCCGTACCTGGACCGCAAGCCGAAGGCCCTGTCGGGCGGTCAGCGGCAGCGCGTCGCCATGGGGCGTGCGATCGTGCGGCAGCCGCAGGTGTTCCTGATGGACGAGCCGCTGTCGAACCTCGACGCGAAACTGCGTGTGCAGACCCGCAATCAGATCGCGCAGCTCACCCGGCGGCTCGGCGTCACCACCCTGTACGTCACCCACGACCAGGTCGAGGCGATGACGATGGGGGACCGGGTCGCGGTGCTCGACGGGGGAGTCCTGCAGCAGGTGGACACACCCCGCAACCTGTACCTGCGTCCGGCGAACCGGTTCGTCGCCGGCTTCATCGGCTCCCCGGCGATGAGCCTGCTCGACCTGCCGCTGACCGACGGCGGCGCCGACCTCGCCGGGCTCACCGTGCCGATCGCGCGCGGCGTCCTCGACGCCGCCTCGGCACGGTCGGTGACGGTCGGCGTGCGGCCCGAGTCGCTGCGCCTGTGCACCGAGGGCACCGGCGTGGAGATGCGGGTGGACGTCGTCGAGGAACTCGGCGCCGACGCCTTCGTCTACGGCCACGTCCGCGTCGGCGACAGGCGCCACGACCTGACCGTGCGGATGGAGGGCCACCGGTCGATGCCGATCGGCTCGACGATCCGGGTGCGCCCCGAACCCGACGCGGTACACGTGTTCGACCACGAGAGCGGGATGCGCCTGAGCGCGTGAACGAGGGGAGGGGCCGTCCCGAGCGGGGCGGCCCCTCCTGCGTCCGCCCCTCCCTCGCCGACCACCCCTTCACCGACCGCCCCTTTTTGCTGACCGAATGTGGGATTCGGTCAGTTGAACTGTCCGAGTCCCACATTCGGTCAGGCGGGGAGGGGAGAGGGGCGGTCGGGCGCCGGGCGGCCGAAGTGCCGGGCTCAGCCGGCGACGAGCTCGTGCAGATGCGCGGCCATGCGGCCGGCCAGGGTGGGCCAGAGGGTGTGCCCCGAATCCGCGGGCAGCGGAACCATGTTGGGGACGCCGATCGTCACCACCCCGGACGCCTTCGCCGACGCCAGCCCCGGCAGGGAGTCCTCGATCGCGACCACCCGGTCGTGGGTGACGGAGGCCCGCGTGCCGCGGAGCTTCTCGACGGCCAGGAGGTACGGCTCCGGGTGCGGCTTGCCGCGGGTGACCATGTCGCCGGTGACCAGGAACTCGAACGTGCCCGCGGGCAGCAGACGGTCGATCTCCGCGGCCAGGGGACGCTCGCTCATCGTCACCAGCGCGCACGGGATGCCGGCGGCGCGGACGTCGGCGAGCAGTTCACGCGCCCCGGGACGCCACGGCACCTCGGCCCGCACCTGGGCGATCACCGACGCGAGCAGCGTGTCGATGATCTCGCGGATCCCGAGGTCGACCCCCGCCGCCCGGATCACGGCCGCCGAGTCGGGCAGCGCGTTCCCGACGAGGGCGGTCGCCTGCTCGTGGCTCCACGGAATCCCGTGCGCGGCCAGCAACTCCGTCTCCGCCCGGAACCAGTACGGCTCGGTGTCGACGAGCGTTCCGTCCATGTCCCACAGCACCGCCTGCACGGCGGTGTCGAGCTCGATCACTACTTCTCCTCATCTGGTGAAAATGGTTGGTGCACGGTGTCCTCCGGGTCGGCGACCGTCACGGTCACGCCCCGGGAGCGCAGAGAGTCGAGCAGGTCCGCGGGGGCGGCCGTGTCGGTGACGAGGTCGTCGATCGACGACCAGTCCGACACCAGGCGCAGCGACGTCCCGGCGAGCTTGCTCGCATCCATCAGGAGCACGCGACGGCGCGCGGACCGGATCATCTCGGTCTTGACCGCGACGATCGACTCCTCCTGGTGGTAGGTGCCGTCCGGGTCTGCGGTCGTCGTGGAGAAGAACACCGTGTCGACTCGCACGCCGCGGATGGCCGACGCGGCGGCCACCCCGAGGAACGACTCGTGGCCGACGTCGTAGGTGCCGCCGATCGCGGTCAGCGCCGCCCGCCCGTCCGCCGCGATGCGCGACATCGCCGGCAGGTAGTTGGTGACGATGTGCAGGTCCTCGACGTCGAGCAGGTGGTCCAGCATGGAGGCCGCGGTCGTCGAATCATCCAGCAGCACCGACTGGCCGGGCTCCACGAGCCGCGATGCGGCCGCGGCGATGGCCCGCTTCTGCGGCACCGCGATCAGCCGGCGCAGCGTCGCCGCGATCTCGTACGTGCTGGTGCGCTGGACGCTGACGCCGCCCCGGAACTTGCGGACGACGCCGCGCCGCTGCAGCTCGTCCAGGTCGCGGTGCACCGTCATCAGCGACACCCCGAATCGGGCGGCCAGCGCCTGCGCCGACGCATCCTGCTGTGCGAGTAGGCATTCGAGGATCGCGTCCAGGCGTTCCTGCCGGGTGTCGCTGATCGACCGCTGCGCCATCAACCGTCCTCACTTGTCGTCTGTGGTGGGCACCCGTTCATAACAACGCGACTGTGATGAATGGTCGGTGAACGCGCCGCGAAGCTTTCCCCGACGACCGTGGAACCGTGGGCGACCACCGTCGTGTCCCGGCACCGGTGCAGGCGTCAAAATACCTGCACAGCACCGGTATTCGGCCCGTTGAGTGTTGCTCTCGCGGTGCGAAACGGGCGCCGTTGGTGCTTTTGACCGCGCCCGGGGCGAGTGCCAACATCTGCGGTGGCCGAGCTCGTAGATAACACCCGAGTGATACCCAGGAAAGGTCTGTGGCCGTGTCCCTGACAATGCAGCGCCCCGCGGCGGCACCGACATCGATGCCGACGCCCGCGCGTGAGCCGGAGCGTGCGAGGGCGTCCGTGCGGCGCCGCGGCGGCAGCTCCCAGCGGCGCCGGCGCGAGTACCTGCTGTTCGCGCTGTTCGCCCTCCCCAACCTCGCCCTCATCGCGGTGTTCGCCTACTGGCCCGTGATCGGCAACGCCTACCTCAGCCTCACCCGCTGGGACATGATCGCGCCGAGCCCGACATTCGTCGGATTCGACAACTACGCAACGCTGCTCACCGACCCGTCGTTCCTGCGCGTGCTGCGGATCACCGCGGTGTGGGTGGTCGCGGTGGTCGGGATCAGCCTCGCGGGAGGCCTCGCCCTCGCGCTGCTCTTCGCCGCCCGGATCCCGGGGCGCCGGGTCGTCTCGGCGCTGGCGTTCTCGCCGCACATCCTGTCCGGGGCGGCGGTCGCGGCGATCTGGCTGTTCCTGTTCGACCCGAACTACGGCCTGTCCCGTGTCGTGTTCTCCGCGCTGGGGATGGACTCCCCGCACTGGACGACGTCGAGCCAGTGGGCGTTGCCCGCACTGATCATCGTCGCCGTGTGGAAGGGCGTCGGCTTCGTCGCCATCGTCTACCTCGCGGCGCTGCAATCGCTGCCCGGCGACGTACTCGAGGCCGCCCGCCTCGACGGGGCGGGGAAGTGGAAGACGTTCCGTCACATCATCTTCCCGCTTCTGTCGCCGACCACGTTCTTCCTCGCGGTCACCCAGGTCATCGGCGCCTTCCAGTCGTTCGACCTGATCGCGATGATGACCAGCGGTGGGCCCGGCGAGGCCACCACCACGCTGAGCTGGTTCATCTACTCGCAGGGCTTCATGCAGTTCAAGGCCGGCACCGCCGCGGCGGGCGCGATGATCATGTTCGTGCTGCTGCTGGTTGTCACCGCGGTCCAGATGCGGTACGTGGAGAAGAAGGTGCACTACTGATGGCCATCACGACCACCACCGAGCGGCGTGATGCCGCGACCAAACGTCGACTCCGCGGCCTTCCCGGGCTGCTGGTGTTGATCGTCGTCGGCCTGCTGTTCCTGATCCCGTTCTATTGGATGTTCAGCTCGGCGTTCAAACCGGAGGACGAGATCTACCGGTGGCCGCTGCAGTGGATCCCGTCCGAACTGGTCCTCGACCACTTCCGGCGCGCGTGGGACGCGGTGCCGTTCGGGCAGATCTTCGTGAACTCGGTGATCGTGACTGCATGCGGCGCCACCCTTAAGGTGCTCCTCGCGGTGTTCAGCGCGTATGCCTTTGCGTTCCTGAGCTTCCCGTTCAAGCGGGTGATCTTCCTGGCGGTGCTCGGCGCGCTGATGGTGCCCGGGCACGTCACCCTGCTGATGAACTACATCACCATCGGCAACCTCGGGTTGATCAACACCTATGCCGGCATCTTCCTGCCCGGGCTGGCGAGCGCGTTCGGCACCTTCCTGCTGCGGCAGCACTTCCTCGCCCTACCGAAGGAGGTGCTCGAGGCCGCCGAACTCGACGGCTGCGGGCACCTGCGCCGGCTGACCCGGTTCGTGCTGCCGATGTCCAAGCCCGCCGTCGTCACCGTCGCCCTCATCGCGGTGATCGACGAGTGGAACGACTTCATCTGGCCGCTGCTCGTCACCAACTCGCTCCAGATGCGCACGCTCCCCATCGGTTTGATGTTTCTCAAGGAATCCGAGGGCGTCGACCAGTGGGGCCCGATCATGGCAGGAACCGTCCTCGTGGTGCTGCCGATGCTCCTGCTGTTCCTGTTCGCGCAGCGGTACATCATTGCCGGCCTGGCCGGTGCCGCCGTCAAGAACTGACACCTCACCCCTCACCCCCCTCACGATCCCGAGGAGTTCCCTCATGTCCGTGTTCTCGCGTCCCGGCGCCGTGTCGCTGAGCCGCCGCCGCTTCCTGACCCTGGCCGGGATGACCGCCGCCGCGGTCCCCGTCCTCGCCGCGTGCGGCTCACCCGGCGGGTCCGGCTCCGGCGGCGGCTTCGCGCAGCCCGACGTCGCACCCCCGGCCCAGTTCGCGGGCCGCACCAACGTCGTGGTGTGGAGCCCGTGGTCCGGCACGAACCACGACGCGTTCACCGGCCTGGTCACCCGCTTCAACGAGTCGCAGTCCGACATCTACGCCGAGGTCCAGCAGTTCAAGGGCTACGACGGGGTGACGGAGAAGCTGTCGGCGGGCCTGCAGGCGAAGCAGATTCCCGAGATCGCCGTGTTCTCCGACGTGTCGTGGAACAAGTTCTTCCTCTCCAGCATGATCGAACCGCTCGACGGCTACTTCACGAGCAACTGGAACGGCGGCACCTACCACCAGCGCCTGTTCGACGAGGGCGTGGTGCGCGGCGCGTCGTACTGGGTGCCGTTCGGGCGGTCGACGCCGCTGTTCTACTTCAATCGGCAGATCTTCGCCGATGCCGGCCTGCCGGACCGGGCGCCGCAGACGTGGGACGAGTTCCGCGAGTGGGGGCACAAGGTGAACGGCCGCAGCTACCGCGGCAACAAGGTCGCCATGCGCGCCTACACCGGCGCCGACGACTGGTACCTGCAGGGCCTGCTGTGGAACTACGGCGCCGCCATGTCGAACGGCCTGGACGTGACCATCGATTCGCCCGCCGCGGTCGCCGCGGCGGAGCTCGACCGCGCGCTGATCAACGACGACAAGATGGGCTACCTGGCCCAGGACTACGCCACCGACTTCACCAACGGCCTCGCCGCCACCATCACCAACTCCACCGGCGCCCTGACCGGCCTGATGAAGGCCGACTTCGAGGTCGGTGCCGGTTTCATGCCCACCGCGCAGGCGCCCGGCGTCCCGACCGGCGGTGCGGGTCTGTCGATCCTGAAGAACGCGGACCCCGAGCGAAAGGCCGCCGCCGCCAAGCTGATCGAGTTCCTGGCGCAGGACCAGCAGGCGGCGGACTGGGCCGTCGGCACCGGCTACCTGCCCGCGACGCCGGGCGCGACCGCGTCGGCAGTGGTGACCAAGAAGATCGCGGAGAGCCCCAACTACGGGCTCGCGGTGAAGCAACTCGACATCGCCCGGCAGCCCGACCCGGTCCGCCGGTACGTGTCCTCGACGATCATCGAGGCCCGCAACGCCATGCAGAAGATGTACACCGAGAACGCCGACCCGGCGACGGTGCTGTCCGCCGCCGCCAAGGTGATCCGCAAGGACACCGAAGATATCCGTGCCCAGTACCAGGAGTTGGTGGCGTGATGACCTCGTATGCAGTGGTGGGCCACCGCGGCGCGATGGCCGAATCCCCCGAGAACACGATCGCCTCGTTCCGGCTCGCCGAGGAGATCGGCGTCCACGAACTCGAATTCGACGTCCGGCTCTCCGCCGACGGCGTGGCGATCATCGTGCACGACGCCACCCTGGACCGCCGGGCCGCCGACGAGTCCGGTCGCGACCTCGGCCCGGTCGCGGACCTGACCTTCGAGCAGATCCGGGCAGTGGATGTCGGTGCGGGGGAGCGGGTTCCGACGTTCGAGGAGGTCCTCGACGCGACCACCGTGACCCTGCAGGTGGAGATCAAGGCCACCTCGGCGGTCGACGAGGTCGCGCGGATCGTCGCGGCACGTCCCGACGACGCCCGCCGCATCCAGTTCACCAGCTTCCTTCCGGAGGCGCTGCTGCGGCTGCGCGAGCTCGCCCCGGACGTGCCGCGCGGGCTCATCACGATGGGCTACCCGGACGCCGAGCGGCACCCGGACGGGATCGAGGCGGTGCTCGAGGCTATCGGGGCGTCGACGTTCTACAGCGGCTGGGACGGGTTGACCGTCGCCGTCGTGCGGCGGCTGCAGGACGCCGGCTACGCGGTGGGTGCGTGGCCGGTCCGCAGCATCGGCGACGTGCGGCAGGGCCTGGAGTGGGGTCTGGTCAGCGGGACCGTCGACGACCCGCGCGCGGGGGTGGCGTGGCTGGCGGAGGCGCGCCAGCTCGTGCGGCAGGGCTAGGCACCGCCCGCTCCCACGTCAGGTTTCTGAGTTGAGACGCCACCGGCGCCGTCACCCACGGGTGTCGGCGCCGGTTCGGCGTTGCGATGAGAGGCGATCTGCTCGTCCGGCAGAAGCCGGAGGCAGGCCTCGGAGGAGGCTAGGCCTGCGGGGCTCCGACGGGGATGGTGTCGCCGAGGTCTCCGGAAGCACCGGCGTCGCCGCATCCGCAGTCGCCGCAGCCGCAGCCCCCGGCGCCGCATTCGCCGGCGTAGCTGTCGTCGTCGGCGTCGCAGTCGAGGGTGCCGCCGAAGCGGTCGGCGAAGTCGTCGTCCAGTTCGTGGGTGAGGTCGTGGAGTTCGTCGACGAGGTTCAGCAGGTGCTGCGGCGCGAACGGGTCCGCGTCGACGATGGTGGATGCCAGCAGGTGTCCGTCGTCGAGGACGAACCGCAGCCGCGGCCACTCGTGTGCCAGTTCGACGAGCTGCTCGGCGGCCTTCGCGGTGTCGGTGAGCCCGTCGAGGAGCGAGGACCACACGTGCAGCTGCGGGCCGTCGTCGGCGACCGTCACGAACACGCCGAAGCCGTGCACGGGGATGACGATGTCGCCGTCTTCGTCGGTTTCGGGGGCTTCACCGAGCAGTTCGGTCAGCGCCCGCACGCACAGTGCGTGCAGCTGGTCGCGGTCCTCGGTGGCGACGGCGAAGGCGCCGTCGAGCTGCAGCGGCTGGTCGTCGGTGTGGTCGTGCTCGGTCATAGCGTCCTCTTTCCGGCGCCGGCCGGGTGTGGGGCGAGGCGCTGTCTGGTGCGGGTGTGCGCGTACACCGTAGCGCGGCACGGGCGGGCGGGGTGGCCGGGTTGGTGTGCGGCTTTCCGGACCGTGAGGTCTGTGGTGGGGAGCGGTTCAGTCGAACAGGTCGGGCTGGTCGGGTTCGTGGTCGAAGAGTTCAATCTGTCGTGGTCGGCGGGGTGCGCCGAGGGTGACGAAACGCAGGGCGGCGCGGAGCGAGTCGACGGTCTGCTGCCAGCCGGCGGCCTCGTCTTCACACATCTCGCGTTCGTCGTCATCGGCGTCGTCTGATTCGTGGGCGAGGACGGTGTTGCCCCGCCACTCGATGACCTGTTCCTCACTGATCCGCAGGTATTCGAGGATGGTGTCGCGGTCGCGGCCGCACACGTCGGCGACCTGCTCGGCGTCCAGCGCGCCGATCCCGTCGGGATCCAGCTGGATCAGCGTCAGCAGACCGGCGGGCAGGTCGGGTTCGCATTCGTGGTCCGGGAACGCGGCCTCGGGTTCCGTGGCGCGCGACTCGTCGCAGAATCGGCCGCCGAGTCGCTGCGCGAACTGGTCGTCGAGGCCGCGGAGGAAGGTGGTCATCCGGTCGAGGTGGTCGCCGAACTGCTCGTGGGAGAACGGCAGCCCCGGCACGTCGATGACGGCGTTCACCTGATCGGCGGTCAGTGTGAGGCGGATGAACGCGAGCTGGGAGTTGAGGTCGGCGAGGACCTCTGCGGCGCGGGTGCGTCCGGTGACGTCGCGCAGCAGCGGCACCAGGATCCGGACCTGCGGCTCCTTGGCGTGGGGGAGCACGTACCCCGCGAATCCGTCGAGGATGACGGGGAAGTCGTTGTCCTCGTCGGTGACTGGCGGGGTGCCGAACTTCCACGCCAGCGCCCGCGCGACCGCCTCGTGCAGTTCGGTGGGGTTGGTCGGATGGTCGAGTTCGGGCAGCACCAGAGGCGCCAGCTCCTCAGGAGCGTCGGCCATCGCCGGCGTCAACGCCAACGGGCCGGCCGAGGTGCGGGCGTGCACGAAGCTGGGGTGCGGAATGCCGGCTACGTCACGCAGCATCGCCACCGCCTTCACTGCGGCGAGGTCCGCGAGCCGCTGCGGGATGCCGAGGTGGACGGTGTCGGGCTCGTCAGTGCCGACGGGCCGCCAATCACCGGTGCGTGCCAGGTCGAGGAGGTCACGGTTGTCGGCCATGCCGTCGACCCGCGCGAAGCACACCAGGTGATCCTGGGCGAGCCAGTAATCGAGCGTCACGGCCAGCTTCGAGAAGTCCGCCGACGCCGCCCCGACGATGAAGATGTCGTCGGCGCTCATCGTCGCGAGGTGGTCGGCCAGGGCCGAGCGAAACACCCGCCACGACGCGTCGACGGCCTCGTCGAACACTTCCACCTCGGACACCCGAACCCCCTGTCTTGCTGCGGTCTCCCCGGACGGTCGATGCGCTCCGCCGAGCACCTCGCGTCCTTTTTGATGACGCTATCGCGAGGCACCGACATCCTTGGCTGATCGAGCCGGCGCGACGCGGGACAGGGCCGACGATGTCGGCGGCCGGGGCTGCGGGGTGCCGATGCCGAACGCACCAGGCCCGGGCGGGCGTCGATGGTCACGCAACGGACGGCCCTCGGCGGCCGAACCGGGCGGCGATGTCGTCGAACGTTTCCTGCAGTGCGGCCTCCCGCGCCACGAATGCGGGTGGATGCAGGCCCTGCAGACCGGATGCCAGTTTGCGGTGTGGACGGATGACGTCGCTGTGCCAGGTATCGACGACTCTGCGGACGAGGTCTCGGACCTCGACAATGTTCGACGCGATCAGGACAGCGCGCGCACCGGGCTGGTCGTCGTCGTACCACCGGCTGGCGGCTGCGAGATACTCGTCGATCCACGTCGCGCAGGTGTGCAGTAGGTCCGTGCAGGAGGAGGTCTGTGCCACCAGTGCCCGGGTGCCCTTGCGGACCCCTTCGCGTGGCACCACCGGCCATCGTGAGCGGTCCAGCTCACCCGGTGGCTCCAGGACCTCGCCCCAGTAGTCGTCCTCGACTTCCAGGTCGGGGTCGTCAGCGTAGAGCGCGGCGAGATCGAGATATGCGAGGACGGCGTTGTACCCGGCGTCCCCGACCACCTCGTCGAGTTTCCTCAGGCAGTCGGTCGTGAGCACCGGGTCGAAGTCGGTCATTGCCTCGGCGATGCGGTCAATGTGTTTCGCGATCTCCCACCCGCCCTGGATGACGGTTCGCGCCAGTTCATTGGGGCGATCATCGGACTCCCACTCATCGTCCGCCGTGATCGCGTCGAAACCGTTCTGGTCCATGGCCACTCCTCGGCTCGGGTGCGGCGACGGTAACGTCAGCCCCCGACACGGATCCCACTCGCTTGAACCTCACCGGCGTCCTCTGCCGCTCCCATGCGGGCGCGTCGGTGTCGGCTGCGATTCTTGCGCGAGGCCGATCGGGAACGTTGCCGGCCAACATCACAACGGCAGGAGCGAGGCATGGGCAATCGGGCGAACATCATTGTCGTCGACCAGGGCGTCGAGTTGTACCACTCGCACTGGGCGGCCGACACGCTGCACGTCGACCTCGCGTGCCTTCCTGGCGGGGGTTCGCGGTGGTTGTCACTCGGCGACCACCGATCCGCTCTGCAGCACCTCGGCGGGCATCGGTCGCCGCAGACGCCAGGTGATCGCGATCGGCCGCTCGCCGCGATGCTCGACGTAGTCGACTTCGCTGAGTAGCAGGAAAGGCGCCGCACCGAGCTCATTGTTCGGCCTGTCTCGGACGAACAGGAGGACGTGTGTGCCCATCTCCTGGTGGTGCAGGAAGCGTTGCCCTGGGGCGGAAGCCAGTGCAGTGGAGTTCGGGGACTCCCAGTGGAACAGGTCGCGGGAGATCGGGAAATCTCGGTACATGGTGGTGGGGCTGAACTCGCCCTCGTCCTTGTGGAGGTTGACGAACAGGGCGTCGATCCCGGTCTCCGGTGCCCAGATCACACCGCCCGCCTGGCCGCGCGCGGCACGCGTCATCGATGCCCACCCGGTGGCGGCCAGCACCTCCTCGCGGCGGTAGTGGGCGTGCGTCAACAGCGGAATCGAGGCGAGCGCCGGGCTGATCGCACGCGGCACGTAAGCGATCTGCTCCACCGTCACATCGAGCAACTGTGAAATCTCCTCGCACACCGCGGGATGCGCGCGCAGGTGCTTGAAGGCGTCGTCGTAGTCGTCGAAGCCACCGCGATTCGGCCAGAGCGTGAAGAACAGCATCCGCGCCAAGGTCTGCTCCCGCTCGGACAGGTCGCCGTAGCGGGGACCAGCGACCGAGGCCATCCGGCGGTAGGCGTCCGCCCGCTCGGGGTCGTCCACGTGGGTGAGGGCGGCGATGCGGCGCAGCAGTTCGTCCTCGTCGGGGCCGGGCGGCGGCGTCGGCAGGCCGGCATCGCGTCGCAGGGCCGTCCAGCTGCCGCGGCCACTGTAGACGTCGGTCAGCTCGTGGCCGGACTCGATGAGGTACTTGGTCAGGGACGCGAGGGCATGCGAGCGGACGTCGTTGACCATCTCCTTGCGCTGGTTCAGGCGCAGCGACGCCCGCACGTTCTCGGTGACGATCTGCTGGGAGACCTTGTCCAGGATGAGCCGACTTCCGCCGGGGAGATAGGGGAAACCCTCCTCGATCTCGGTGATCAGTCGCTTGCGAGAGGAACCGGTCAGCGCGCGGTAGCGGGCGTCGAAACGGAACTCGCGCCGCTGCTGGCCGATGAAGTCGAGCACCGTCAGCACCGCCTTGCCCGCACTGCGGCGCAGGCCGCGGCCCAGCTGCTGGAGGAACACGGTGGCGCTCTGGGTGGGCCGCAGGAGCAGCAGGGTGTCGACGTCGGGGATGTCCAGGCCCTCGTTGAACAGGTCGACGGCGAACAGGCACTGCACCTCCCCGGCCCGGAGCGCGGCGAACGCCTCGGCCCGCTCGGTCCGGGTGGACCCGCCGGTTACCGCCAGAGAGCGGACACCCTGGTCGGTGAACACCCGCGCCATGTACCGGGCGTGCTCGACCGACACGCAGAACCCGAGGGCCCGCATGCGCGTCGTGTCGACGACCCGGTCGCGAATGCCCTGCAGCACCAGCCGGGTGCGGGCGTCGTTGCCGGTGTAGACGTTCGACAGCGCCGCCTGGTCGTAGCTGCCGCGGCTCCACGTCACGGCGCGCAGGTCGGTGTTGTCGGCGATGCCGAAGTAGTGGAACGGGCACAGCAGGTCCTGGTCGAGCGCATCCCACAGACGGAGCTCGTACGCGGCGCGTCCACCGAACCAGTCGAGCACGTTGCGGCCGTCGGAGCGCTCCGGGGTCGCGGTGAGTCCGAGGAGCTCGACGGGACGCAGGAAGTCCAATAGTCGCCGGTAGGTCGCGGCCTCGGCGTGGTGGAACTCGTCGACCACGACGACCGCGAACTGCTTCGTATCCAGGGTGGCGAGTGTCGCGGCGTTCAGGGATTGGACGCTGGCGAAGACGTGCTGCCACGCGGTCGGCCGGAGCCCGTCCACGAACAGTTCGCCGAAGTTTGCGTCGGACAGCACCTCCCGGTACATGCGCAGCGACTGCTCGAGAATCTCCTTCCGGTGAGCGACGAACAGCAGCGGCAGTCGGCGGCCGGCGGCGTCGGAGAGCCGGCGGTAGTCGAGGGCGGCAGCGACGGTCTTTCCGGTGCCGGTCGCGGCGACCACGAGGTTGCGGTGCCGGTCGTGCACGTCGCGTTCGACGTCGAGGGCCTCGAGGATCGCTTCCTGGTGCGGCTTCGGGCGGACCTCCAGACCGGAGAGGGTCAGCGTGACCCGGCCGGATCCGGCGCCGCCGGCCTCGGCCAGGGCACGGTCGAGGAGTTCGCCGTCGGTGGCGGGGTCGTAGTCCTTGAACGCCGGGTCGTTCCAGTAGGTGTCGAAGGTGGCCTCGAACTTGCGGATCAGCGATGGGGTGCTCACGCCGGAGATGCGCACGTTCCATTCCAGCCCGTCGAGGAGAGCGGACCGCGACAGGTTCGAGCTGCCGACGTAGCCGGTGTCGAATCCGCTGGCGCGGCGGAAAAGCCAGGCCTTGGCGTGCAGGCGCGTAGATGCGGTCTCGTAGCGGACGCGCACCTGGGCGCCGTACTTGGTGACGAGTTCGTCGACGGCGCGGCGTTCGGTGGCACCGCGGTAGGTGGTGGTCAGCACCCGCAGCGGCACACCTCGGTCGCGGATCTGCGCGAGTTGCGGTGCGAGGACGCTGATGCCGGCGAAGCGGATGAACGCGCACAGCAGGTCCACAGTGTCGGCACTCGCCAACTCGTGCGCGACCTCGCTGGCCATGTTCGGCTCGCCCCGGGCGTTGGTGAGCAGCGCGACCTCGGACAGCGGCGTCACCGGACGCGGGAGGGGCTGGTGCGACGAGGACAACTCCAGCAGTTGTTCCAGCGCGGGGAGGCGCTCGTCGACGGCACCGAGACCCGACAGCACCCGGTTGGCCAGCTCCCGCCGCGCCTCCGGCTCGGCGATGTCCTCCAGCATGCGGGTCACCGCGTCGGCGATGTGCCGGCCGAGGACGTGCGGCGAATCTCCCTTCGGGATCTCCGCGAACTGCGGCGACAGGTCGGTGTGCTGCAGCTGGGCATCGAGGCGGTCGGTGCGCAGGAGTTCGTAGATTCCCTCGGGGAGTGCGTCGGTCACTGAGGTAGTCGATCACAGCGAGATGGTTTCTATCCAGGTGGCGACGTTAGACAGGGTGGAGTCGTTAGCCGCTTACGGGGAGCGGATTCTGGCGGTGTGGCATGGTGATGCAGAGCACCGGGGACGACAGAGAAGGAGAGAGTGGTGCTGTCGCTGTGCGCGTCGCTGCTCGTGGACCATCGACGCTTCAAAAGCGCCGGCGCCCAGCGCCCACCGCGCCGGCCAGTGGGGTTCGGTCGACGAGTGACAGCAACGATGGACTGAACTCGGTCTCAAACAGCGGAAGATCGCCGAACGCGACGGGCTGCACTTTCCGTACTGCGCCAGATCCAAGGGCGGGTGCCGCGACGCTGCACATACCCAGGAAGGTCGTGGCAGGGCTGGAGATCGACCCGGGGTGCTGATGAGTGGACTTCACGATCCGTGAGACAAAGTGTGACCTGGCTGCACGTGCCCCGCTTATCTGCTCCCGGCTGGCTGCAACAATCGGATGTCGTCCGGTGGAGCTTCTCGGCAACCGACCTGATGGCCGCCCACTGTGAGGAGTGCTCGGGACGGACCTCGGCGACCATCCGCACAGCCCGTTCACGCAACTCGGCCGGGTACCTCTGCGAACCTGACATGACTCCATCCTTCCCAAGAGATGAAGTCTCCGGACTCACCGAGGCGGTTCAGTCAGCCTGTAGGCTCTGCTCGTGACGAGTCCGGTACAAGTCCCAAGCCACCTGCTGAACCCGGTCTCGGGTGACATGAGCGACTACGTCGTGCACTTCACTGATGCCCAAGCAATCCTCGGGAAGATCCTTGGGACTGGCTGTCTGAAGGCGTCTGGGCCCTTCGGCTTCAGCTACTACCGGACCATCAAGCAGGTGGCCGCTGGACACCACTCGGTCTGCCTCAGCGAAATCCCCCTCGACCAGATCCAGCGGCTGACCCACCGACACGGCCACTACGGCATCGGGTTCACCAAGGACTTCATTCGGTCGAAGCAGGGTGCTCGCGTTTGGTACCTCGATGAGGGCACCGTGCAAGCGGCAACGATGCGCACCCAACTCGACGCATTGGTAGCTGACGCTGACTTCACCCATCCGATGTGGGACCTGACGCCCTTTGTGGATCTCGTGATGCCAAGCAAGCGTTTCGTCTTCGACTGGGAACGCGAGTGGCGCGTGCGCGGGGATCTTGAGTTCACGCTCGCTGATGTTGCCTTCGTGGTCACACCCAACGGCATTGATGAACTCCCTGCACTAGAAGGCCTGTACTTCCACCCCAAGCACGAGCTCATCGTTGCAGCCACGACTCAGCCACTAGAGGATTACGTGGAGGATCTGATCCAGCAGTTCCTACAGACCTTCGAGAATCCCATTTGCCTGCCAGTGGATGGGGGCGAGTACGTGTGGATCGTTGACGAGTGGCAGACAGAAGAGGCGGTCGATGACCTCTTCTTCGAAGTGCAGAAGACCATCCGCGAGGAGCTGGTGGACTACCTCAACAGCGAAAGCTCGTCATGGGTTAGGTCCGAAGAGCTCGGACACATCTACGAGTAGCCGTCGGCTACTCCTCCCCACAGTCCCATCGTTGGGTCGCTGAATCTCTAGCCCTTGATCCGCCGCATACCAGTCAAGGATGCGGAGGGAGGTCAGGAACCGCTCGCGGACACCCTTCTTGGAAGCGGTGCGGTGATGATCGGCAGCATCAAGCATGTTGTGGAACTTGCGCTCAATGAGCGCTGCGTCAGTCGGCGGGTAGACACGCAACAGCCAAGGATCTTCAGGCAAAGCCATTGTGCGCTGCTGGTCAACGCGGGAGAACACATCGATTACCCCGGTCCACTACGCTGCATCACGCAGCCGCCGGCACCTACCTGTGGCCTGCGAGATCGACCGAGATCGGTTTTGATCACAACCTGGCTCCGGAACCAGGTGGACCGACTATCGGGGACCTGCCACGGTGTCTGCCACGGCTCGTTCCGCTGACGTTCCGTCTGGCTGCCGAATATCGCTTGCAGAAAGTACTCTGAGGTCCCTTCGATCACTCCGTTCGCCGGTACCGGTGCCGCATTCTTCGGTGCCCAAACGCTCGATCGCGGCTGATACATCGTGCGCGCTCGATGACGTGTTCACTGACGATCTCGATCTCGATCCGCTACCTGCACCGTCGCGCGCCCCGGCCGATCTGCGTGAGGCGGCGATGCTCATGCCGCGAAGCCGATTTCCGGGTTGCGTCGCCGTCAGAGTTGTTCGAAATGTGCTCTGATGGTGCCCGCTATCAACTTCCTTCGATGCCCCAGGAACTCGAGGTACGAACCTGATGTTGTCGTCTCCAGGTTCGCTGGAATCGCGTTCTCGGCAAGGTTCTTCGCGAGATCGGACTGGTCGATGATCTCCCCTAGTGTGAGTTCACCGGAACCAATCTGGTCTGCAACCTCCGCCATGTAGCTGGTGGGAGGTCGGTTCCCGATGCTGATGTTAATTGACGTCTCGGTCAGAGCGAGGTTCGCAACCTGGTTGTAGTGCACACGATCGGTGTAGCCATTCTTGCGGAGATAGTCCTTCGGCAGGATGTGGTGGATGTCGCCCGATTGCTGATGCATGGCTGCCGCTGTAATGCTCTTCGACAGAAAGCCTCGGGCGCCACGGGCAACCTGCGCTGCGAGAAATGTCTGAAAGAACGGGCTCGCCGTACTGGTCGTCTCGAGCGCGGCGGGAAGAGCGACAGTCCAAAACCCGTCAGTGAGCTCAGATTCCTCGATCTGCTTGAGGTAGGTAGCTGCGCCGAGGGAATCGATCCGGCGGATATCTTGCTCCCACGTCGACTCGAAGCTTCCCGAATGGCGCCCGGTGAGCATCGACATGACGAACCAGCGGCGAACTATTCGCTTCCTCTCTCCTTCCTGCATCGAGCTGTCCGCGCGAAGTCTCAGGTACAGTGCGTACGCGAAGTTCAGGGCGTTCCTCGAGCCGATCATGTCCGAGCTGATGTAGCCAGCAGACTTGATGGTCATGATGAAGTTTTCGAAGTGATACTTCTTCACGATCTCCAGCAGCGCTGATTCGAGCCGGTCATAGGCCACCGGCACACGGTCGGTATCGATCTTCCTGGTATCGGGATCGCGGCCGGAAAGTTCGCTCACGATCGACGACGCTTTGCCTCGGCTGAAGCCGACAAGCCCAGCGACCCGAATGACGTCACCGTAGGACGGATCGTACAAGTCCTCGGAGTCGTCCTTGAGCCATGAAATCGCTTTCAAGTACGGGCTTTCCGCAAACTCGCTGTCGTTGTCCTTGATATCAGGGTACGAATGCGGCGCAACCGCGAGGTGGCAGAAGTAGTCGATCAGCTTCCTGATATTTCGTCCCCGTGGTCCGTACGACGCGACCTTGCTCATAACGAAGTCGGCACTGCTGAGCGGCACGCCCTTGGAGTTGATGCGAATGAAGATCTCCGAGACCGTCTCGACGTCGAGGTCGTCGTTCAGTGCGATGATGCCGATTTGGGCGTTCTTGATCGCTTCAAGACGTGCGATGTTTGCCTCGACGGTCGAGGCGTCGGCGGAGGGATTCGATTCGAAGTAGGCCTTCACGAATCCGTAGGTCGAAGCTGCATTGAAGAGTTCGCTGACGTCCGAGATCCACTCGGGGTTCTTGCGAATGACCGGTGTGAGTGTCGCGAATTCTTCTGTTGCCGGATTGAACGCGATAGTGATGCGAACAGACTTGTATCGCTTGTTGATGACAGGGAGACCTGCGATCGCTGCGCGAAGCGCAGTGATCCGCTGCTGGCCGTCGATAAGGATCTGTTGATGCGCTGCGGTCTGGCCACCCTTGAGATGCGCGCCGACAGACTGCCAAGTGATGAGGTAGCCAACGGGGTAGCCCTTGTACAGAGAATCGAGAAGGTCGCGAACCTTCACGCTGTCCCACACGAAGGGGCGCTGCAGCTCCGGAATCGCGATGCTTTCGCGGCGGACGTCTTCCAGCAGCTGGGTGACCGCTGATTGGGTAACGCGATATTTCGTCACGGTGACCTACCCCTGTCTGGAGCTGGTGCTGCATGCTCCGGAAGTTTGACGCTGCAAGACTCAGTTATTCCTGTTCCGATTCAGGTAGCCGAGCCACCCAACAATTCCGACTTCTTCCCACTCCACGTCACGACGAGCTCGTCCCGCCCGGCTTGCAGCAACGTACAGCAGCGACCGCTCCCGCAGCAGCGCCTCTGCCTGTTCCTCCGGGAACGGACTTGAGCGAGGCAGCGGAGGGAACGTGGGCGTCGTCGCCGGCGGCGAGGATGACGCGGGAGGACTCCGTCCCTTTGGAGTCAGAATCCTCAGCGGAGCCGAGTACAAGGACCTCGAACAAGACGACGAGTCCACCGCCGAATACAGGCCCGCTCGGAGCGGACCGAGGCATCGCCTTGCCGTTCGATGCAATGACCAGATTCGCCACCTATACCACCCCGATCCTCTTGAGTGCTTCCACGATCCGCCCCGCACCCGGTGGGCATTTTCGTCCACCCCAGCTGGGACATCGTATTGGTCAGCTCCGACTGTCCTTCCGGCACCTTGCCGACGCGGATGTCGGCCCAGGCGAGATCGATCACGTCGCCCATCTTCGGTTTCGTAGCCGAGCGCCGGTGCCGGCAGTTCGATGCCGGACTCGGCCAGCGCCAGCACGAGTGCCCTCTCCGCGTCGGAGACCGCGCTGTCGAACACGTCTTGCCACGCGGCGGACAACTCGACGGTCTCCGAGACCGGCGGAGCGACAGGCATGCTGCTGTCGGCGTCGAGCAACCTCAGGGGCGTGACGCGGTGATGGTCGCGAGGGCACCGGTCGCGGCCATGTACAGCGCGGAGACTGTCGATTCCGTCAAATGGTGGCGAAATCCTTCGCCACCATCCACTCACGGGCGACGACGGCGGTCTCGCGCCCACAGTCGTCCACGGTCACTTCGCTTCCTGGATGTACGTCACGCCGAACGCCCGCACCTGGCGGAATTCCTGGCGCGTACTGCCGAAGTCGAACCAGCCGCCTTCTTGCTTCTGAAAGATGTCGAGGCCACGGCCGAGGTTGATGCGCCAGCCGTTGTCCGCGCGGATCCACCGGTCGTGACCGCCCGGGTCTTTGGCCACCTCAACCTTGATGCCCTGTTGGTCAGCTCCCTGAATGATCTGACTGAGCATCTGCAACTGCCTCTTCTGGTAATCCGGATCGGATTCGAGCACGGTGAACAATTTGACTGTCACCTCGTCGGCGGGATCCTTGGCTGCGGCGATCAGGGCCAACAACTCGACAAGGTTCCGCCCTTGGTGATTCGCCCGAATGTACGGGTCGTGCAACTCGATCTCGGACGCGCCGCGCAGGTACGGCATGACCAGGGTCTCGAAGGAGATGCCGCGTTGATTCTCGACGAAATCCCGGTGCCCCTGGAATAGCTCTTCCTTGACCGGAGCCGGGACAGCCGCCGCTGCGGAGCCGGCCGCACTCGACCTGGGACCAGTCGGATCGATGCGCTCTTCATCTTCATCCACAGCGCCAGGACGGCCGCGGTGATAGTGCCTGGGGTATTCGTCTTCCTCCAGTGTGGTGACGGCTGTCCACTGACCTGCGAGGGACTGGTAGCCGAAGTTCACCGCGGCCATGGTGCTGTCGATGCGCAGGATCTGGTCCTTGACGCGCTTGCGGCCTTCGATCGCGAAGCGCAGGATCTCCTCGATCTCCTCCGCGGAGGCCTGCTCGTGCGGGTAGAGCAGCTTCATCAGGCCGGAGAATGTCTTGTGGACGGCGTCGCGGTCGCGAGTGGAAATGTCCGAGCCGAGGCTGAAGTACCGCTTGTAGCGGTCGGAGTAGTCGAGATTTCGCATCGATTTGAGGACTTCGGCGATGTAGTCGACGACGAAACCGTAACCGCTGGAGAACATCTCGCCGCGGATCGTGTCGACTTCCCAGCCGGGAATGTAGAAGTGCAGCCGGTCGAGGTAGGCCGAGTCGTGGTAGCTCTCGGGAAGTTCATCGAAGAGATCCGAGTGTTTGAGCATGTACGGCACGGTGTGCGATGTGTTGCCGACGAACACCATCGATGCCTCCGCGCCGAGCGTTTCGACGCCGCGGGAGAACGACTTGTTCGCCATGTAGTTCTTCATGATGTCGACCAGCGCCTTGTCAGTACGCTTCTTCTTGCCCGCGAACTCATCGAAAGCGACGACGTCCCAGTAGCCGACTAGGCCGAGCTTCCCGTTGGCGTTGTTGACGAACAGTTTCGGCACGGTGATCTCGCCGCCGGAGATCAGCATGCCATGCGGCGAGAACTCGGAGTAGATGTGCGATTTGCCCGTGCCCTTCGGGCCGAGTTCGACGAGGTTGTAGTTGCGTTCCACAAATGGGATCAGCCGGGTCAGCTGGAGCAGCTTCGCCCGTCGACCGAACATCTCGGGGTTGAATCCGATCGACTGGATCAGCAGGTCGATCCACTCATCGGTGCTGAGTTCGGCCCTAGCGGCAAGATAGCCGGCGTAGTCGAAGCTCGACATCTGGATCGGCTGCAAACGGCCCAGAATCCAGGGCACGACGCGGGAGTCGTCACTGTGGAAGTACTCGATGTCGCACAGACACCACACTCCACCCACCAGCAGCTTCTGGTTCGCGGTCACTGTGGTCGAATCCACGAGCACGCCGTTGATGCCGAGGTTCGCGAACGACGCCTGATAGACGTCGTCCTTCTCGTTGAGCGTCACGCTGACCCGGTCGATGATCCGGAAGCGGCCCTTCTCGCGGATCTTCGACTTCACCAGTTCCGACTCGTTGCGGTGCACGTAATGCTCGGCGAGGATCCGGCGCACCTTCTCGATGCCCTCCTGGATCGTCGCCTCGTCGTCGGTCGCGGCGAACTGCCCGAGCAGGTACTCCAACACGTACGACGGCACGATCGCATTGCCCTTGACGGCCTTGACAAGGTCCTTGCGCACGACCGTTCCGGCGAAATGAGCGTTGATCTTGCGGTCCAACGCAGTCGGCTCCGACACGGCGTCCGCAGGCCCCTCGTCGGGCGCCTGCTCGGTGAGGACATCCGTCGTCAGGTCGATGTGGTCGCTCATCAGAAATCCCATCCGTCGTCGCTCGCGAAGGCCCGTTTGATCGTGTACGGCGCGCTCTTGTACTTCTTCCACTGGTCGGTGCCCTCGATCGGCTCGGACAGCCGGAACTCGACGCTGTGGTTGTTGGCCTCGTCCGCAGCCTTACTGAGAAGCAGTGTCACACTTTGGAATCGGTCGCGTCCCGCATCACTGTTCGAGTCGAAGGTCATCTCCTGCTCGTCCGAGATCAGCGTGTCTCCGTAATAGAGGCCGGCACGCAGGCGTCGCGCGGGTTTGTGCGGCTCCACCTTGGCCGATTGGTACAGCTTGACGACGATCTGCCCGGTCGTGATCCGATCCGACTCGGGGTGGATATCGACGTTCACCGGCTCCACGGTGTCGCTGCGGCTCTTGTTGATCTGGATCACCGGTACCACGATCTCCTGCAGCGAGGCACCGCCGTGCACGAACTGATATCCGGCCCCGGGTTGCACGATCCGCTGGATCGAGTTCGGGATCTGCACTTCCAGATCACTCGACAGACCCACTTGATCGGGCTGGAAGGTCGTGAATGCTGAATCCTTCTTCAAGCCTCGACCCAGCACGTAGCGACGCTTCGACTTCACAATCTGTTCGCCCTGCGGTTTCACCGTGAGGTTGAACTGCTCGGCCAGCTTGGAACGCTGATAGAGGAACCCGTGATCGGCGGTGACGATGATGTTCGTCGCATTCGCACTCGCGAGCTTCTTGACGATGTCGATCAGTTCGCGGACCGCGTCCGCTGCCGCCGTGAATGTTCGATGCTCGGAGACGGCTTTGTCGCCGGTCGCGTCGATCGTGTCGTGGTAGACGTACAGCACCTGATTCGACGAATACAGGTCACGACGGTCGGCCGGCTTCATCTCGAGAAAATCCTTGGCCTGGACCGCTGTGCCGCCGACCGCACTGAGAATCTTGCTCCGGTTCGCGGTGCCGTCGGACTTCTGCCCGTCGACCAGTACCGGATCACCTTCCGCTGAATGCGCCAGTGTGGTGTGCGGAAGCAGTGCCGCCATACCGAGTTGCGTGTACGACGGCAGCACTCCGAGCATGGCGTCGATCGAGGCGGAGAACTTGTTCTCTCCGCGGATTCTGGTGCTCAGTTCGTCGGCCACCTCGTAGCGGAGTGCGTCGGAGACGATTACGACGGCCTTCTTGCGGCCGGTGAGAGTTGGGGCGACGAAGTGGTCGTAGAACGACGTTTGGGAGGTCAGACCGACGGTGCGCCACTGGGCGACCGTTTCGATCTGCTGCTGCCACGCCACCCCGAGCGGGGCGAGAAAATCGGTGACGTAGGCCTTCTCGACAAGCTCGGCCAGCGCCTCGATCGGCTGCTTGAACTCGGCCGTCAAATAGGCCTGGGTGAACTGTCGATACCGCTGGTCGATACGGAACCACTCGTCGCGATACCGCGTCAGGCCCTCGTCGAAGCTGGCGACGTGAAGCGCGGCGTTCCGGATCGCCGGAATCAGCTCGGCTGCCGCGCTCAGCCCCTCGTAGAGAGTCGCGTAGTCGTCGAACCAGAAGCTGTCGCGGCGCCTGGCGCTGATCGCGTCGGCGATGGCGCGGTACGACATCGTCTTCGCCATGATTCCTTCGACCAGACGCCGGATCACTTCACGCTCACTGACGTCGAAGAGGTCGGTTTCCTTCAGCGCTTCCCACGCGATCTCACCGACGCGATCGGCGTAGTCGAGGTTGCGCTCGACGGTGCTGGCCAGCGACTTCATCGCCGCGTTGCTGCGCTTTGAGTCGCGGAAGCCACGGAAGTCGAGCGCCAGGTTCCGTACCTTGTTCGACTCGCTGACGTCGAATCCCTCCATGGCACGCTGGAACATCCACAGCACCAACCCCGCCATTGTCGGCGTCTGCGACGTGAACCCATAGATGCCCGAGGCGCCGGCCCAGTAGAAGTCCGCGACGCCGTGCGAGGCGAACGCATCGAATCCGGTGGTGTCGCCTTCGGCATGCTGAATCAACAGCGTGCGGGTGAGTTCAGAGAAACTGTGTTCCTTCTGGTTCAGAAGCACCGCACACATCTGCGCCTGCACCACCGTCAAGTCGTCGCCGATCAACGGCATCGCCTTGAGTCTCGTCACGAGCTTCGCGTCATCGAAGAAGGATGAGTACTGGGCGATCAAATCCTCGGAGCCCTGCGCGGTGAGCCCGAGGTCGGACCGCATGAGCGTGCCACGATCGGCGGTGAACACCGGGCCGTAGGCCAGCTCGATGTCGAGCAGCCAGTTCCCGACGCCCTCGGGCACATTGCCGGAACGGTAGATCAAGAACTTCGCTGCCGGCTCTTCGCGCAACACCCGATGCTTGATCGCGAACTCGTTATCGACGACGCGCAGCACCGTCACGTCACCCGGAGCCAGCGTGTCGAGCTCAGTTGCATAGCCGCCGTCAGAGTCGTGCCATACGACGATGCGTCTGGAGTCGCAGCGATCCGCGAGGTGGTCGGCGATCGCGGGAATCTTACTCATTCCTCATCCTCCGTATCGCTTCGTCAATTGTGGCGACAGCATGGCCACAATCTCCTCTGCGTATCCAGCACGCTGCTTCCCGAGCACTTCGGAATCAATGAGATGCCCGATTTGCCAGTTCATCGGTGTCAGTGCCGCATTCACGCGCGCGGCGACGACAGCGCGGGTCTCCTCGATCAGCGCCGACACCCGTTCAAGCAGGTCGCCTGTGTCGTCTGGGCGCTGCAACTCAGCCATGAGACTGCAGTTTCGCCTCTCGGCGCATCTCGTCATTCATCGCTCGTCTCCAGGGGATTTGTCGGCCAGGTCCAGCCCCCAACCTTTTGGCGGTCCTTCTCGATGTCCTTGACCACCCGAAGTGCCGATCCCATCCGGAGGTAGTTCACCAGCACACCGTCGTCGAGGTTGATCTCGATCTGCTGGGTGGCGAGCGGGTAGAGTACGTCGTGCTCGTAGTCGCGCAACTCCGTGAGCACCCTACGCAGCCGGTCGGCTTCCGCCTGGTCCTTCGCCGATTTCCCTCCGGCGGCCGCCACCTCTGCCCGTTCGAGGGCCTTCCGCAGCTTGTTCTCGTACTCCCGCAGGTACTCGTTGAGCACAGTCGAGACCGTCGACGGCGTGTAACGGTGTAGGTATATCAGCGCGTTGAACGATCCCTTGGGGCTGGAGAACATCCAGTAGATTGGCCGCTTCTTGTAGCGCTGCAAGTGGTCGTCATAGAATGGCGACTTCCCAATCTTCGTCATGAAGTAATCGCGTAGGTTTTTCACGCCCAGAGAACTCTCAACGAAGCTTAGGTTCTCCTCGAAATGCTTGGTGCCAAACGCGGTCCGCAGGAAGTGTCGGAACTGTTCGACAATGTCGTCCTCGAACCAGTCATCGTCAACGAAAGGAATTACATTGTCGACGTCTGGCCTAAATGTTGGATCCGGAACTTTAGCAAGATACTCTTTAAGCGTGGCTTCTTTATTCGCAAGGATTAAGCCCGGGGCGTCGAGGCTGAAACGGCCGAACATGCACCCCACAGCAAAGGAAACTAGTTCTTTCACGACCTCTTGAGTTCCAACGTCCTTCCGTTCTTGTGGCGTGCGAGTTGGCCAACGAAATGCCGCATTACGCGTCAGGGAGACCTGTTCGAGCGCGACCTGAGGCGAAATTTCGCTTTCGACACCGAATGCGGACGCCACAGACCTGTTGTTTTCTCTTTCCGCCTGTAGTTGCTCCTGCGACCTAACCTCCCAGTCGAGCAAAAAGCTATCTACGGCGCGAGATAGGGTGGTTTCAGCGTGGCAATAGGTTGAAACGATAGGGTTGGCGGAAAAATTCCATGAGGTTTCAAACGAATCCCAGTCCTCTTTCGAGGTCGCTACGAGTTCTCGCACTCGTTCCGCACTGTTCACCTGGAGATCTGCAATTGGCAGTGATGCAACCTGCTCGATCTCAAAATTCAAGGTGGGGGCAATCGCGGCCAGCAAGGTGCTAGCCAATTCGGAATTGAGGATGGCCATGATTGACAGTCGATCTTCTTCTGAAGAAAAAACTGGAGTGCCCGCTACGTCAAAAACGAACCCTTCAGGATAGTACCGAATGGATGGAGCTCCGCTTGAAACCTTGGACCACGAGACCGATGGACGAAAGTAATAGTCCCGGGAAGGGAGTTTGTTCCCAGACTTTGCAAGAATTGCATACGTGTCGCGATCAAATGCAATGACATAGTCCTGGTTCCCATACCACTTCCTGAACTTTCCGCCCTTATTAAGAGCGACCCATTTCTTCCCGTTTTCATGAACGTAGGACGTCGTTGGGGCTGAATATTCGCTCGCGGCCCTAGAAACCTCATGCCACATCCTCGCAAATCGGTTCACATCGCCGCCGTGCATACCGGCCTTTGGTGAAGAGATTCCAGCCAGCGGAGTTCCCGTCGCAAAGGTGGCACGAAGGGCGTCGGAGAGGCGGTACGCGATCGGTGTGCCGGGCACCTTGGCGAAGTCCTCAGGGGATGCCGTGTACCGCCACTCGCAGTCGGTGTGCTGTGCAGCCTTAAGCAATGCGCTTCGTTTCGCAGCCTCGTTCTCTCCATCAACCACACGGATGAAACTCGCTGAGCGCCCAGCGCTTCGGCCTGGTTCGAGCACGAAGGCCGTCGTCGAGACCACGGCACCGTCAATTGAGTCGAACGCTCGCTCACCAAGATGAACCATCGAAACCGGTGGGTTATAGTGTACGATTTTTTCGCGGAGTTCTTCGTAGGACGAGATGAACATCCAAGATTGCATAGTGACCATGGCGGTGGCGCCGTGTCTTGCGGCAAAGGTCAAGCACCGCTGGATGAACATCGCAAAAAGATCAGATTTCGAACCCTTGAACTCGGACTTGGCAAAGTCAACGAGTCGCGCATTCATATTCTTGCTGCCCATGTAGGGCGGGTTCGCGGTGACCGCCGAGTACTGGCGACTAAGCACCTCGGCCTGCGCGACAGCCCTACGCGCGCGAAGAAGCGTGTCGTAGTAGAGAGTCTCTTCCTCGTCCTTGAGTCCTTCCAAGACCACTGCGGCCTGTGCGGTCGCATCCGCGTCCGGTTGAATCAGCGAACCCAGGACGTCTGCATCGCGGAACTGATTCCAAAACGCTTCTTCGGCAGCGCTGTCCCCGCTCTTCGTGACGAGTAGGCCCAGCTCATCCGGCGTGAATGAGATCGGCTCGATCACACAGATCTTCGGCTGAACCTCCGAACGGGCGAAGAAGCGGCGATCCTTCGCCCGCGCCTTCATCGTGAGCGCGAAGGCCGCAAGTGCCCCGGCGCGGGGGTCGATCTCGGTGCCGTGGAGATTGTGGGTGAGGATCAGCCTCGCGATCTCGGACGGTGCATAGCCCTCCTCCTCGTAGATCGCATACAGCAGGTCGAAGGCATAGGTGAGCATGTGCCCCGAGCCGCAGGCCGGGTCGATCACCGTCAACTCTTCTGGTCCCGACACCTTCAGGAAGTCTGTCTCCTTGTCGACCGGTGCGATGTAGTAGTCCATCTGCTCGGCCAGGCGCGATGCGGGCCGGTTGAGCATCCAGAGACGGCCGAGCGAGTTCTCCAGGAGGTAACGAACAATCCAGTGCGGGGTGAACAGCTGAGTAGCAGCGGGGATCTCGTCGGCCCCGGCCTTCTTGTTCTTCTTGAACCCGGCGAAGACCTCGTCTTTCCGCTCGGAGATGTAGAACTGGTACAGCCACCCGATCACCTCGACGTCGTCACAGACGTCCTCGGTGAGCACCTCGCGAGCACGGGACAGGGGGGCTCCATCGGCGAGCAGACCAGCGGGCACAAGCAACTCGGTGTAAGCACCCTCGGCCTCGAACATGAACGGCATCGTCTTGTGCCAATGTCGGCAGTACTCGGTGAGCAGCAGCGCATAGGCCTCGCCCTCGGCGTCGGTGCTGCGACGGGTACCGTCCAGCAGACCCAAAATCGCGTCGTGAGCACCAGCCTTGGTGACAACCTCCGAGTCGAGGACGCCCCGTTTCGCGTCGGCGAGGATCTCCGGCTGACCGTGGGCTTGGCCCGATGCCGGCGACACGACCCCGGCGTCGGTGTAGCCCCGGGCATCCATGAAACGCAACGCAATTAGACGGTTGAACCAGGTGTAGGCGACCCTGTCGACCACATGCCCACGCCCGTGCTCTGCGATGTCGGACTCGAGGTGGCGCACAGTATCGGCGCGCTCACTACGCGCAACGGATCCGGCGGCAAGCACCGCCGAAACCCTCGCCTCCACAGCGACCATCAGTTCGCGTCGGGCAGCCTTCGCGAAACTTTCCAGTGGCTTGGTATCCATGCAGCGTCCTTACACCTATGTTGTGTGAAGAGGTTCGGGTCTATTAGAGGGTGATGCGCTTGTTGTCGTTGATTGTGGCGACCAACGTGGCGCGAAGCTGATCCAGATAGGCATCGATATGCTCCTCGGTTTCGAGCACCCCACCGGCTCCCGGCAACGAGAGCTTCTTGATCGAGATGCTCTGCTTCGCCGGAGTGGCAGGCGGGTTCGGAACTTTCGGTTCGTCACCGCTGGAGGTCTCCGGCTTGGGAGCCGGAACAGAGCGCGCGGCTTCGAGTTCGTCGAGAATCGCGGGATACACGGTGTCGACGAAATGCGCAGCGAGATTGCGGATCGTTGGAATCTGCGTTTCCTGCTGGACGCGCGCCCGCACCTGCTCGGCCTGGTGGGTCACCGACTGACGGGCCGCCTCGGTCGCGGCGTCGTACGATGCGCTGGCAGGCACCTGCTCCCAGTAGTCGTCGATCTTGGTTATAGCGTCGTCCCGCTCAGTAGCAATGACGCCATCTAGTTGCTCTTTCACGGCCGCGACCGCACTGCCGAGCTGCGTGGTCTTGTTGCCACGGAAGATCTGGACGTCGTCGAGCGCCGCCTCGATCCCGTCGGCGACTCCGGCAGGAAGGTATGCGATGTTGGTGCTGTTCGTCTGCATGAACGAGCGGGCGCCGTCGTAGATCGTGCGCTGATTGCCGTTGAGGAAAGCCTTGATCGGGTCGATCGTGTTGTCCTTGGCGTCGAGCAGATCGTCGGCGCCGCCGAAATACTCGACGAACCAGGCCGCAGGATGGCTGCTCAGCTCGGTGAGCAACCCGATCGGTTCGTCGAGCTGATCAATGAACGGGTAGATGGCGGCACCCGAGCGCAGCGCCTTCAGTTCGGCGAGTTTGACTTCGAGATGTTCCTTGCCGACGCGGCCGAGTTCGGCGGAATCCTTGGTGATGCCGCCGTCATCGGTGAACTCGATGACGAACTTGCGGAACTGGTTCACGATCTTCTGGTCGTAGACACGCTGCGGTGCGACGATCAGATTCGGGTACTGCTGGGTGTTACGCAGCGCCGCGGAGATCTCCGTCCGGGTGAGAGTCTTGCCGTTCAACTGGATCTCGATCTTCGATTGACCCGCGAGATAGGCAACCACGGCGGCGACGGACCACTGGTCCCAGCCATACGGCTTGGCGGTGTAACGCGCGACGAGCTGCTTCATCGTGACCATCTCGTGCCGCTTGCCACGCAACTCCAGATGCCCGAGAAGGTCGCCCGCGGGCACCTCGAGGATGCTGCCGGTCTCGTCGACGATCCCCTCGGCTGGGTTCACCAGTCCGTTCAGGCTCTGCTCGCTGAAGGTATTTCCGCCGAGCATGCTGAGGTTGGTGTACGTGGCGGCAATGACCTTGCTGAAGCCGTCATTGATCCGAGTCTGCGCATCCGTGGCGGTCACGTCGAGATCCCCGGCATTGTGGATCAAGGGCGCCGCCCCGACGGCTGCCCGGAGACGTTCGACGATTTCCTTCTCCCGTTCGGCGTTCTGGGAGCCCTTCTCACTGAGGATCCGCGTCTCGATCGCCGTGCGGCTGGACCCCTGTGCGCGCTTGATGTACTTCTCCGTCTTCAAGAGGAGACGCAGGTCGGCGAGGATTCGGTTCGCTTCCGCTGGGAGCGCCACTCGGAGTTCGTCCAGGCCGGCGCTCTGCATCTTGATCTGCTCCAGACTGAAATCCGTCTCGGGGCTGATGAAGTGCAGCGACAGCTCGTACTGCTTGCCGTAGGGAACACCGTCGAGCTTGTAACCGATGGGGAAGATCTGGCCGTTCTTGGCGGTGGCCTTCGTGGACTTCACGACCGACTCGGACAGCAGCTTGTTGAGTTTCGCGGAGACGTCGGAGCTGTCGATGTCGACATCCTTGATCTCCTGCTCGATCTTCTGCTCTTCATTGGTCAGGTAGTCGTACAAGTCGCCGTTGCGCTGAATATAGGTCTGCGCCTCCAGCGCGTTCAGCGCCTCGACGACATCCTTGCCGAGCTGTGTCAGGTCGGTGCCGAAGCGGTCGTAGACCAGCACAGTGAGGTTGCGGGGCGTGGCCTTGAAACTGTCGACATACTTCACGAGGAACAGTGCTTTGAGCAGCCGGACCGCAAGAGGGCTGAGCTTGCCGCTGCCGTGGGCGTTCTCGGCGTTGATGATCGCGCGCTGGTTCGCGGATTTCAGCGATGCCCGGATGCCCTCGAACATCCGGTCGAAGGACGCGAGGGTACCGAGTGGCTGGTCGGCGAGGCCGGTAGCGACTTCCTGGACGACGCCGAGCATCGAGCGTTCACCGACCGAACTGTTGCGGCCTTCGAAGATATTGTGGTCACTGATCGACTCGATTGCTGCCTGGAACAGGGGGAACTGGTAGCTCACGAACGGGTAGGTGCCGACGAAGTGCCGCTCGTCGCGGTAGTTCGGGTAGTGGCGGCCCTCGACGAAATCGAACAGGGTCTTGAAGTTCGCATGCTCCGCGTCGTAGATCGCCTCGACCTCGGTGCTCGCACCATCGGTCTTGGCCAGGAGACGCTTGCGAATGACCTCCTCGACGTCCTGGCTGGTGAGCTTGACCCGGTTCTTGAATCGCGCCTGGATCTTGGAGAAGTCGTTGGCCTGCTGCTTGGTGCGGTCGCCGCCGACCTTCTCCATGTCCTCCTGGGAGGTCACGAAGATCCACGCCCGCCCACGGCACTTGGTGGCAAGCGATTCGGCGATGGTCTGGAGGTTCAGCATGAGCTGGGTATTGGTGCCGATGAACTGGCCGACCTCGTCGACGAAGAAGTTCAACCGGTAACCGTCAGGCTGTCGGTCGAGCCAGGCCGCGACCTCGTCGGCGAAGTCTTCGATCGAGACCGAGTAGCTCGCGCTGTACTGGCGAATGATGCCGGGACTCTCCGAGCCATTGACCTCGGCGAAAGCCGCGTCGATGTTGCCTGCTTCGAGCGCCGCCTGTTCACGGCCCTGGGGCCACGGAACTCCCGCGATCCGCTCGAAGGACACCTGGAAGGCGGCGTACTGGCCTCGGGAGTCGAGGTCGCGTTCAAAGCGGGCGATGTGTCCCTGATTGCCGTAATAACCGCGAGACTCGTCGAAGATCTTGACGAACACCTTCAGCAGGGCGTCCTTCTGATCCTTAGAGATCAGCGTCGCCTTCTGGTCGATGTTGAACAGCAGGCTCTTCGCCGCGATTCGTTCGGCCTTGTCCATCGACCCGGTCAGGAGCTCGTCATCGGTGACCTTCGCGCGAAACTGCGCACAAACCTGCGCGCGCGGGTAGTCGTGGCCGTCGATGTCGCCGAGGAGGTGTGCCAGCATCTTCAACAGGTGCGACTTACCGGAGCCGAAGAAGCCAGAGATCCAGACGCCGTTGGCGTTCGTGTAGTTCGTGTACGCCTCCAGCACCTGCTCGACGCCCTTGGCGGCCTCATTGGTGAGGACATACTCCTCGATCTCGGTCGCGAGGTGGTCGGTGTCATCGGCCTTGATGACACCCTCGATCGAGCGGTCGATCGGTTTGACGAAGATCTCGTTGATCGCGGTCATGCTCATGCCTCCTGCTCGAGAATGTCCTTGGCTCGGTAGTAGCTGTCACTCGCGCCAAGGTTCAGCGCGCGGAGCTGGTGTCCGGCCGACTGAGTGAATTCATAGGTCCCCGGAAACCACGCCAACATCGGGCGTCCCACCACCACGCTCTGCAAGTTCTCCAAAACCGTGTGCGTGCGGATAAACGGGAACACCTCACCGATTCCGGTGAGGAAGACCACGGTTCGGTTGGGCTCAGTTCTCGGCTCGGCGGCGAGCCGGGCGCGGATTGCCGGAGCGAGGTGGTCGTGAGGATCGAGCATGCCCTGGAGCATCTCGCGGAAATCGGTCTTGTCCATCGTCGGCTCCGCGTGGAGAACGCGGTCCCAGACACCCCGCTCGGTGAGAAGGTCGACAGCGAGATCGTAGAGATTGATCGTGACCACGCTGATCCCGTCATCACTCTGAAGCTTCGTGGTGACCCGATCCCGCATACCGTCGACGTCAAGGGCCCAGGCAGGCGGGAAGTGGTAGATGAAGAAGGGAACTTCCTTGGAGAGGCCCTCCATCCTCAAGAACCGGTCACTGCGCAACACGTCGTAGACGTGCTTCTCGTCGTGAGCGAGGTTTCGGGTTGCTGTTCTCATCGCTGCACCTGGTTGCCTGAGGAGATGAATGGTGTGGTGGTCGGGAAGAATCGGAGGTCGCTGGGCGTGCGGCGGTCCAACACCTCGGCGACACGCTCGGAAATCACAGCGGGGACGATATCGCCGGCGTCGGTATGCAGCCCTGCCTCGCGGAGCATCTGGAACAACGTCTGCCGAAGCCTCTCCCGCGTCGACGGCTTCAGACCGTCGAGTTCGGGATGCCACAGGCTCTTACCGGTGATGAACCGGTCGAAATGGTCGGTGTCGAGCGTCGGCGTCAACAGAAGGTAACGCTCGCGTAGCACCTCTTCAGCGAAGTCGCCAATCAGCGTGTAGCGGCGGCAAGCCGCGGTCCACATCAGATGGCGCTGCTCCGTCGGACTGCCCTCGACAAGCAGCTCGATCTCGTCATCGCCCAGCGCCGCGAGTCGTTGAACGGTCTCGCGTGCGAGTCTGATCAGCGATGAGGTGGTGCGGGCCTGCAGGAGGTTGTCGTCGACAACGTGGGCACGGGTCGCTTGCCAGTTCCGAGAGTCGAGGTATTTCGCTGCGACGATCTCACCCTCGCGGGCCAGGAGGCCGCCACTGGTGAACGACAATGCATAGCGCGATTGCGTTTCGTCGGTCACTTGGCGCTGGGCCTCCCTTTCTGTGTGCTGGGCGGCACTAAGACTATCGGGAACGTACGACCCTTCTGGCAGTGGTTCCGCTGACTGAGGTTTGCAGCCGCACCGCTGCGCTTCCAGTCGTGGTCACGCCACGTCGCCACATACGTTCCGTCAGGTCGGAGGCTCCTCACTGCCCTCGCCTTCGCTGATCCAAGCGAAGGCAGCGTCCACTGCGCCCTCGTCAGTCCCAAGGATCTGCAGCCCCGCTCGCACGAGCGAATAGAGCTGATCGACCCATGCGTTTGCGAGCTCGACGTTGCCTCCGTAGTTCAGCGAGAGGCTGGGGATTTGATGCATCCCATGAAGCACGTTCAGACACGGTTCCATCGCATGTGTCTCAACCGACCACCATTCCGAATGAGCGACGCCACTGGCGAGCGAATATGCCTGCCGGTAGAAATCCAGCAGGCCGGCTTCTTCGGCCATCACGCGAATCGACTTGCCTTCCGCAAAGGTGTCGCGGGTGTCGACGATCCGGTGATCGAGCAGGTCATCGTTATGACTCAGCCGCTTGAGTTCGTCGATACTCTCGTGAAAGCCAGCCGTTCTCGCTTCGTCGGGTAGCTCATCCGCGATTCGCGAGTAGAGCTTCGCCTTGCCGGCTCCGTATTCCTGAAACTGTCGATAGATGGCCGGGTCCTGCTGCGCCATCCAGTGGAGGTAAATCTTCGTCTCCACCAACATGCGCCCGATGTGCGCACCGTGCTCAACGCACCACAGATCTGGAGCGCCCAGCACCGCGATGACATCACGCCCGGCGCGGGTCACAAGCCCCGAAACAACCTCCTGCCGCTCATTCGCGTAGAGGTCAGCCGGGGCGGTCTCCAGCGCCTCGACGAAGCTGCTCAGCAAATCCATGGTGAACTGACGCAGGTTTTCGCCGCCCTCGGGCACCGGCGTTGGCTGGGCCGGACGGCCAGAAAGTTGCCCAGCGTCCAACACTTCGGCACCGGCGTCCTGCGCGTCGTCGATCTCCCGCTTTCGGATACATCTCGACGTCATCGAGTTAACTCCCCAGAACACGCGCGCCCACTCGGTCGCTGCATCGAAGTGATTTGGATCATCGACCTGAACCATCGCCTTGTGTGCGCCCCACATTGCCCGCACGACCGAGTCAGCCGCTGCACGTTTGGTTGGCACGACTGGATAGTCCTTGAGCAGCTCGATCGTGTCGGCGCTCGAGCTGAACGTTCCGGCCTGGACGGTGCTCCACGTGCGGAAGCACTTCAGCAGCGCCTCGCGATGGTCATCCTGCATGACACCGAGCACCGCATCCCGGATGAGCTCGAGGTCCTGTTGATGGGGTGGTGTGACCTCGACGTCGCCGACAAGCCACCGGGCAGGCAGGTACGGATAGGACACCAGCGCACCTCGAACCCCTTCAGGAAGAAGGCCGTGGCGTCTCGCTTCGTCCACGGCAATCGCAGATGCGTCGGGGAATTTATCAACCAGCACGGCTAGATGAGTGAGTCGTCCATCGAGCAACTCCGCTACCCATCCGCCCTCGTCATGGTGAGCGAGCCGCTCCTGCACAGCCTCCTGCCACTTCACGAACTGCCGGGCACCGTCGTTACCCAACTCGGCCAGGACGAGTGCAGGCCAAATGAGATCGGGAAGATCGTCCTTGAGCCAGTTCGCGACGCTCAGCCCACCCGTAGCAGCAAGCGGGGACTTGTAAACGCGTCCCCTTCTCACATGGCCCGCCAGGGGGCCTGAGTGCTGGTTTGGCTTCGGGAAGTTCACCTCCAGAATGTACCTTCAGGGCCCGACAACGCTGGCTGAACGCAAGTCCGCACACTGGGGCATTCCGGTGCCACCAGCGGACTGGTGGATCCAGCCGGAAGCCTGCCCGCCCCTTCTCGCGCGATTGAACTATTTAGCTTCAGACGAAGAACAAGTCACTAGCAGGAACCTCCCGCCTGCTCCGTGGCGACGTTGACCAACGGCACCCCTGGAGCAGAGGACCGCGCCACGGTGATATCTGCAGAGGTACGTCGATGAGGAAGTACTACACGGGCTTGGTAAGGCCCCCTCGGCATGACTACGAAATGATCATCGCCGTCGCCAGCGTCACGAATGACACGACGAACGAGAAACAGTTCACTTCTCGCCGCATGCAGATCACCGCGTTCAACTCGTCGAGGGTGTTCAACGCGGTCAGCTCGGCGGCTTGCTTTGGTGTCGACGCGTCCAGCTTGCTGCGTCGCTGCTTGACAGGCTCGGCGGGGGTGGGAGGACAGGAACGCCTTCGCGAGGTCCACGGGAACAGGGCCTCCGTCTCACCCGAGTGTGGGGAGCGTCCCGACTGCGGGTGTGGCCAGTTCTGCGAGAGTTCCTGCGCGACAGTATCTTCCGCTGTCGACGGCGTCGCGACGTCGTCCCTGGTGAATGTGCCGTCCGCGGTGACGGCCGTAGGGTCCAGCAGGCGTGAGGACATCGCGTCAGCCGAGGTTCAGGACGGACAGGCGGTTCGCGCTCGCGTCGTCCTGCGTCGCGTAGTCCGTGGCCGCGACGCCCAGGAGCTGGGCCGAGTCCACGAGCGCCCCGATCAGGTCGATGCCACTGTCAAGGACGCGCCGCCACGCCGTTTCGTACGAAGTTGCGGCATGCCCGCTCCATCCGCTCGCGAGGAGCGCGTCCACATCGGCGTCGGCAGCCTTCAATGCGTCGATCAGCTCGCACGCCAACGCGTGCGCCATCCGCCCGGCCTCGTTCACCGCATCGGTGTTGACGGACATGACGGTGCCGTCAGAGATTCCCGCAGTCAATTTCGACCCCCCGGCCGGGAAGGCTAGCGGTGCGGGTCGGGGCGTGCAATGTGTCGCGCATCCGCCTGATCGCGGGGCGATGCAGATGATCGTAGGGCCGGCGGGGCTCCAAGTGCTGAGTCGACGCGGCGCATCGGAACTTGGCAGGCAAGTGTGTGCAGGAGGTTTCGTTCAGAGACCAGACTGTTCAGCGGAGCAGCGTCAGAATAGCGTCGGCTCCGCCAGCGCCCCGCTGCGCGCTTCTTCCACCCGGGCGTTCCAGCGCTCCACCAACCAGCGTTCGACGAGCTCGGGGGAGGTCTCGGCGGTGTGGGCCCAGTGCTGGATCAGCTCGAGGTAGCGGTCGTAACGGCGGCGGGTGAAGCTGCTGACCGCCGGATCCTCGAGCCAACCCTGGTGGATGAGGGTGGAGACGCCGTACTGGTCGAGAATCTGGGCGCGCATGCCGGAGACCTTGACGCCGGCGGCCCAGAGGAACACCGTCGTCAGCGGGACCCCGACGTTCGGTAGCTCGGGCCAGCCGGTGCCCGACGTGTAGTCGTAGTTGGGGAGACGCTTGTCGTGCACGAGTTGGTCGATGGTGGCCTTGACCGCGGCGTGCCGATGCACGTTCGGTGCGGTGAACCGGTTGGACACGTCCGGGAACCGTTTCGCCGCACGACGCTTCGCGTGGCCACTCCGCCACGCCGCGCACAGATAGAGCAGGCCGAGGCCCTTGTGGTCGGCGTCCACGAGATCGCTGCCGAGGCACAGGTCGTTGCGCAGGACCGTCGCCTTGCCGCCTTCGACGATCCGGCCGTCGAGGTCGCGCCCCTTGAGCCGGATCTCCTGCTCGTCTTCCTCGAGGTGCCGGTTCCACCAGTCCAGGTCGACGAGCGCGCCGTCGTCGAGGATGTGGATGTCGTAGGTCCGGGACTTGCACCACAGCACGCAGTCCTCGGGCGGCTCGAACCCCTCGTCGAACGAATGCATGCCGCTCATGATGGCAGCGCGTGTCGACAGGATCGGGGAGGCGCGGCGAGAATCCCGACTGTTACGACGCCTCGAACCGCGCCTCCACGTCGGTGCTGATCGTCACCCGATCGGGCTCGAGGACGAGTTCGGGGCCGGCACCGTCGGCACCGTCGAGGGAGGCGGCCATCGCCTTCATCGGCATCGCGGACCGCAGCATTCCGCTGCCGACCGGGGTCGGAGGAGTCGGCACACCCAGCATGCCGGGGTCGGCGATCGCGACGGCCTGAAACATGCTGAAACCCAGGCTCTCCGTGTACCCCTGCGCCTTCGCGAGCGCGTCGAGCACGGCGAGGTGCCGGACCTTCGCGACGCGCTTCGCCTCCGCCTTGCGGCTCATCCACCAGCGCAGGTGCTCGACGCTCACGGCCTCCACCTCCGTGACCCGATTGACGAACGCGCCGACGGCGCGGAAGTCGGTGAACGTCACCGTGATCGCCGCCGAGGACTGGTACAGCCAGGGCCGCTTCTTGCCTTCCGGGTTGTAGGGCCGGTGCCGGTTGTGCTGCACCTGGTCCAGCGTCCACCGCTTGACGGGGCTGTTCTCGTGCTCGCGCAGCGCGGTGATCAGGTCGGTGACCGCGGTGATCGCCGTCTGGGCCGGCTCGGCCGCCGCCTCGCGGGTGGCGCCGTCGGCGTGCACCCGCAGCATCACCGTGCAGCGGTTCGGGACGTACTCGCGTTCGGCGTGGCCGGTGACGGTGATGGTCACGGAGTGAGAGGTCATGGGGGAAGTGTGCCAGGCAGGCCGGGCGTTCCGGTGTCGCTCGGGCGCGTCGCGCGGGTCCGGTGGCGCGGGGGAGCGGGTCCGCAGCCGGGGAGGCCTTCCCGCCCGGCATGAGTCCCGCCGATTGTGTTGATTAGCGCATAAATGATCTAATTAGGGTCGCAACGGAAAGGGGCCGCAATGATCACCTTCTTGAACTCGACGGCGTTCACCGCGTTCGGTGCACCGACCACGTGGGCGGAGGTCCTCGGTTTCGTCACCGGCGCCGTGTGCGTCTGGCTGGTGGCGCGGCAGTCGGCGTGGAACTGGCCCATCGGCATCGCCAACAACCTGGTGTGGATCCTGCTGTTCGCCACCGCCGGCCTCTACGCGGACTCCGGCCTGCAGATCGTGTACATCGCTCTCGCCGTGTGGGGATGGTCGAACTGGGTGCGCGGTACGGGCGGTGCGACGCTGCCGGTCACCGGAACCAGCGCGCACGAATGGGCGTGCCTCGCGGCCGCGGGCGTCACCGGAACCGCCGCGCTGACCGTCCTGCTGGACACCGCGACCTCCTCGACCGTCCCGTTCTGGGACGCCGTCACCACCGTGCTGTCACTGCTCGCCACCTGGGGGCAGGCGACGAAGCGCTGGGAGTCGTGGCTGCTGTGGATCTCCGCCGACCTGATCTACGTCCCGCTCTACCTGCACAAGGGCCTGACGCTGACCGCGCTGCTGTACGCCGCGTTCCTGCTGCTGTGCGTGCGCGGCCTGCTGGCCTGGCGCCGCGCGCGCCTCATCGCCGAACCGGCTCTCGTGGAGGTGATCTGATGTACCGGCATGCCCTGGTGATCGGCAAGTTCTACCCACCGCACGTCGGACATCGCCACCTGGTGCGCTCCGCGGCCGCGGTCGCGGACCGGGTCACCGTCCTCGTGATGGCGTCGGCGGCGGAGTCGATCCCGTTGGCGGACAGGGTGTCCTGGATGCGGGAGACCCACCGCGCCGACACCGGTGTCGCAGTGACCGGTGTCGCGTGCGACGCGCCGATGGACCTCGAGTCGGAGACCGTGTGGGCGGCGCAGGTCGCCTGCATGAAGGCCGCCGTCCGCCGCGTCACCGACGTCCCCGTCGACGCGGTGGTCTCCAGTGAGAAGTACGGTGACGAACTCGCCGCACGTATGGGTGCGACCCATGTGTGCGTCGACCCCGGGCGCGTCGCGCACCCCGTCTCCGGGACCGCGTGCCGCGCCGAACTCGCCGGCCACTGGGACGACCTCGCAGTCGCCACCCGCACCGGGTTGACCACGCGGGTCGTCTTCCTCGGCGCGGAATCCACCGGCACCACCACCGTCAGCCGCGCCGTCGCCCACCACTATCGCGACCGCGGCGGCGTGTGGGAGCGGACGCGGTGGGTGCCCGAGTACGGCAGGCAGGCCACTGTCGACAGGCTCGACGCCCTCCGCTGTCGTCGACCCGACGCCGAGGTGGACGACATCGTCTGGACGGGAGCCGACTTCGCCGCCATTGCGGCCAGACAGACGCAACTGGAGGAGCGGGCCGCACGGGCTGGCTCGCCGGTGCTGATCTGCGACACCGACGCGTTCGCGACGACAGTGTGGGAGCGTCGCTACCTCGGCGCCGCGCACGGACATGCCGTCGCACCGGACCGCCGGGCTTTGTACCTGCTGACCGACCACGTGGGAGTCCCGTTCGTGCAGGACGGGATTCGCGACGGGGAACACCTGCGCGCCGACATGACCGGCTGGTTCGAGGACGCCCTCACCGGATCCGAGCGGTCGTGGGTGCTGCTCACCGGCACGCTGGAGGAGCGGGTGGCGCTGGCGGTGCGGGTGGTCGACCAGGCCCTTCGTCTGAACTCTACGTTCGCGGACCCGATGTGACCGACCGGATCCCACACGGGCTCACCGAATGTGGGATTCGGTCAGTCGGAATGGCCGGATCCCACATTCGGTCAGAAGTAGGCGAGCGGTCAGCGCGTCCTGGCGGTGACGGGCAGCGACTCGTCGCGGCGCAGGGAGAAGAAGTAGGGGCGATCCGAGCCGCGCAGGTCCATCCACCCGATGACGGTGTCGTCGTCGATCCGGCGGAACACGTCGTTGATCGGGTGGGCGTCGTAGATCATCGTGGCGGTGTCGACGCCGCGGAAGCTGGTGTTGCGCAGCCGCGCCTTCGGCTTCCGCGTCGCCACCAGCGGACGCGCAGTGGTGACGAGACGGGACAGGTCGCGGCCCTCGAACGACGGCACGGCGCGGCTCATCAGCAGGTTGAACGGGACCCGCCGCGGATCCAGCGCCCACAGCGACGCACCGCCCGCGGCGGGGAAGAGCAGCGGGTGCACGGTCTCGGCGTCGACGAACTGCTTGCCCCACCAGCCGCTGGCGTCGAGCATGCCGTCCATCTTGTTGCCGGTCCGCAGCTCCGCGCCCCGCCACGTGCCGATCATGAAATCCGGGGTGGCGGGGGCGGCGTCGTCGAACACGGCGCGTGCCTCGTCGACTGTTGCGCGCTGCTCGGCGATGATCCGTTCCGCTACCGACATGCTGTTGTCCTCCTGGCCGTAGTTAACGGCCATTCTCCACAGCGGTGGGGCTCGGCGGAAGGGATCGAGCGGTCGAAACTAGGCGACCAGGTCCTGGTACTCGGGGTTCTGTGCGACGAACTTCTCCACGTACGAGCACGAGGTGGCGATCTGCACGCCGTCGGCGCGGGTGGCGTCCAATGCGGCGGCGACGAGCTTGCCGGCCAGGCCCTGACCGCGGAATGCGGGATCGGTGACGGTGTGGTCGAAGTCGCGGACATTGCCGATCACCGTGTAGTCGGCGTGCCCGGCGACGGTGCCGTCGACGAGGATCTCGAAACGGTTCTGCTCCGGCTTGTGCTCGATGGTGTGCGCCACGGCCTGTGTCCCTTCGTCTGCGTGATTGCCCCGCACGCTACCGATGCGAAGCACTGCCCGGTCCAACCGCCCGGCAGGCGCCGCTATTCCGGTCAGGTGACCAGCCCCGCGCGGCCTCCACGTTTCCGTGCCCCAATCGTGGTGAACAGCGACGAGATGCGCTCGGCGCATCTCCAGGTCCATCAGCACGACCCGCGGTCGGTGCACCGCGACCGCGACGGGGACCCGGTCGCCGTCGTCGACATCGGCGAAGCCGTTGACCTGCAGGGCGCCCGCGAACAGGGAGATGCGGCTCAGGCTTGTGGCGAGTGCATGTCGGCGACACTCCGCACCGGGAGCTGTCCCGCCCGGCGGTGTCGTCGCGGGGTCGGCACGGTCGGGTGGGCTCGCGCGGCCGGGTGAAGCGAATACGGCGAGAGCCCGTGCGGCACAAGGGGGACGCACGGGCTCTCGCTCGATCGGATCAGCTCAGGCCGAGCTCGCCGACGATCAGCACCAGGCTGTTGACGGTGTTGGTGATCGACTTGACGACGCCGGCGCCGACCAGGTCGGCGCTGCCGACGGGGATCATGACGAGAGTCTCGAGGGAACCCATGGAAGAACCTCCGTGAAGTGGCAGGGCGCGACGGCGAGCCCTGCGAGTATGTGGCCCGACGTGGGGTCGTTCGGGCCGGGTGCCGCGACGTCAGCGCCGCGGCGAGCCGCTCAATCGAGGGAGCGGCGGGGTGATCAGCTGCCGAAGACGCCGGACAGCACGCCGAGCAGGTACTCGAGCGCCGACAGGGTCTCGCTCTGCTCCAGGAGGTCCGTGACCGATCCCATGTTGTTCTCCTTCGCATGAAGAGCTACCGCTCACCGTGAATACGGTGAGCGGCAAGGCTTTCGGGGTGTTCTCGCGCGGGGTGCCCGGGAACTAAGGGCATGCTAACAGGTTGATCGTCCGGGTGGGGACGCCAGGTTTCGGGGTCGGTCAGTCCAGCAGTTCGCGGATGTCGTCCGCGGTCAGGCCGGTGGTGAACGCGCCGCCGTCGTCGACGACGGAGGAGAACAGTTCCGACTTGCGGGCCTTGAGCGCCATCACCTTCTCCTCGATGGTGTCCTTCGCGATCAGCCGGTACACCATCACGTTGCGGGTCTGCCCGATCCGGTGCGTGCGGTCCACGGCCTGCGCCTCGGTCGCCGGGTTCCACCACGGGTCCATCAGGAAGCAGTAGTCCGCCTCCGTGAGGTTGAGCCCGAACCCGCCCGCCTTGAGGCTGATCAGGAACACCGGGTCGTCCCCGTTCTTGAAGTCGTCGAGCACCTTCGCGCGGCCGCGGGTGCTGCCGTCCAGGTAGGCGTGGCCGATTCCCTCGGCGTCCAGCCGCTGGCGCACCCGGTCCAGGAAGCTGGTGAACTGGCTGAACACCAGCGCCCGGTGTCCGCCGGCGACGACGTCCTCGAGCTGCTCGAGCAGCGCGTCCACCTTCGCCGACCCGACCGCACCGTGCCCGTCGTCCACCAGCGCCGGGTCCAGACTCAGCTGGCGCAGCACCGTCAGCGACCGCAGGATCGTGAACCGGTTGGAGTCGAGGTCCTCGACCAGGCCGAGGATCTTCTGCCGCTCCCGCTGCAGGCGGGTGTCGTAGAGCTGGCGGTGCCGCGGCGAGAGCTCCACCTCGAGCACCTGCTCCTGCTTGGCGGGCAGGTCCGCGGCGACCTGCTCCTTGGTGCGGCGCAACATCAACGGCCGGATCCGGCGGCGCAGCTGCGCGAGAAGGTCGGCGTCACCGTTCTTCTCGATCGGGGTGCGGTAGAACTCCTGGAACCTCGTCGGGTTCGGGAACAGCCCCGGCGCGGTGATCGACAGCAGCGACCACAGCTCCATCAGGGTGTTCTCCATCGGGGTGCCGGAGATCGCGACCTTGGTCGGCGCCTCGATCTGCCGCATCGCCTGATACGCCTTGGAGCGATGGTTCTTGACGAACTGCGCCTCGTCGAGCAGCAGCATCGACCACGGCAGCGCCTGGTACTCGTCGGCGTCGAGGCGGGCCAGGGTGTACGAGGTCACGACGACGTCCGCGCCGTCGATCGACTCCGCCAGCGCCGCACCGCGTTTCATCGCCGTCTCCGACATCGCGACCACCCGCAGGTGCGGCGCGAATCGGGCCGCCTCCGACGCCCAGTTCGGCACCACCGACGTCGGTGCCACGATCAGCACCGGGTGGTCCGCCGGATTCTCCTGCCGCGCATGGCAGATCAGCGCCAGTGACTGCACCGTCTTGCCGAGACCCATGTCGTCGGCGAGGATGCCGCCGAGCCGGTTCGACCACAGGAACGTCAGCCAGCGGAACCCGTCGAGCTGATACGGCCGCAGCGTCGCCCCGAGGGAGGCGGGCGGGTCCAGTTCGGCGGTCTCGGTCAGGTCCAGCAGCCCCTGCACCTGTTCGCGCCACCGCGCGGCCTGCCGCTCCACCACCCCGAGCGCCGCCAGCTCCTCCCACAGGCCGGCCTGGAACCGGCTCAGCCGCAGCCGGTTCGGGTCCTGGTCGTGCAGGTCGCGGGCCTCGGAGATGAGCGACTTGAGACGCTGCAGCTCCGGCTTGTCCAGCGACAGGTACGCGCCGTCGGGCAGCAGCAGGTGCGAGTCACCGGCACTGAGCGCGGTGAAGACGTCCTTGAACGGCACCGGCCGGTCCTCAACGCGGACGGTGATCGACAGGTCGAACCAGTCGCCGTCGTCGGTCGAGTCCGTGCCGACACCGATCTGCAGCGACTCGCCGGCGTCGCGGTACTCGGCGGGCGTGCCGACCACCCGCACCTCCACGTCGTCGCGGCCGCGCAGCAGAGGCAGCAGTTCACCGGTCAGCCGGGCGGTGTCGAGACCGTGCAGCGTCACCCTCGGGTGTGGGCGACCGTCCGGACCGCCGCGCAGGCCGTAGTCCTCCAGCGGCGCGTCGAGGCCGGCGAACAGGGCGTGCTCGCGGTCGGCGTCCCGGTATGCCGCCCGGACCGTGCCGTCGAGCGGGAACAACCGCTCGGCCCTGTCGATGTGGTAGCGCAGCGACCAGGCCAGGTCGGCGCGGTGATCGGGGGAGTAGGTGACCTCGAGCACCAGGTCCGGGCCCTCCACCGTCGGCGGGGTGAACCCGTCCCCGGCGGAGCGGATCGTCGCCGCGCGCTGCAGCCGCGGGTAGTACTCGGCGGCGAAGCGATCGGCGTCCTGCGGCGGCACCGTCACCGACCCGTTCCCGATCAGCAGGTCCTGCATCGCGCGCGGCGCATCACCGGAGAGCCTGGCCATCCTGAACGGCCACCGGTCCGGGTCCGCGTCGCCGGCGTCCTCGGGCCGCAGGTAGAGCACGCCGTGCGGGTCCGACCCGAAGAACCCCAGCACGACCACCGGCCGCTCCGAGTCCGTCGCGTGCACCGTCGGGGTGAGCTCGAGACCGCCGTCGGTGCGGTCCAGATCGACGACCAGCTCCGCCTCCGACGGCCGCGGCACCGCGCCCATGCCCTTGCGGGCGTAGAGGAATTCGATTCCCGCGCCGCGTATCTCGTCGAGCAGGGACCACAGGCGCGCCGGAGTGACCGACGTGAGGTCGATGTCCTTGTCGTTGCCGTATCCGTAGTAGCCGCGACGGCCCACCTGGTATGTCGACCACAGCTCCGAGAGCAGCAGCAGGTGCCGCGGGTCGGCTCCCGGCTGGTGCCCGAGGCTCGACCACGTCATGTTGCCGTTCACCCAGCCGGTCTTGCCGGGACGGACCAGCCGAGCGCTGAGCCCCCACCGATCCGACCGCGGCCCGCGCAGCAGCGACAACTGCACACCCAACGGCATCGAGGCGGTCGGCTCGGTGTCGGCAGGCAGCGCCGCGTCGAGGACCGACTCCCAATTCGGCGGCGCCGTCACCGCGTCCGAGGCCGCCGACTCGATCAGCACCACCGTCAACGCCACCACGTGCTTGCAGTTCATCCGCACCGGACACGAGCACCGCCCGAACGTGAACTCCAGCTCCTCCCCGAACTGCTGGAAGTGGGCGATCGCCTGGTACGACTCGGTGCCCTCGACCGTCCCGACGGCCATCAGGTCGTCCGCATGCCAGTCGATGCCCGCGACCGCCCCCGACCGCGCGTACCGGGAGCCGCGCTCGAACGCCGCCTGCCCCACCACCCGGGCCAACGAGGCGAGGGTGTACGCGGAATGGGCATCGGAGCTCATGAGTCGACGGTACCGGGGCGGCCTCGGGACACGGGTCGGCGCCGACGGACGGGCGAGGGCACGGAGCGTTCCCGGCGGCCGGGGTGCTGCGCCCCGCCGCTGGTAGGGGCTCCGCTGCGCGGCCGGGCCGTTGCACTCACCCCAGCGCCGCCGGGTGGAAGTACAGCGCGGAGTCGGTCTCCTCGATCCGCACGTCCACTGTGTCCCCGACATGCAGATGATCGTCGACGTTGATCCGGGTGCTGGACCCGAGCGCCGCCCGCACCGAGCGCGCCGGAATCAGACCCTGCCGCCCGTCCGGCGCGATCGCGAGCGCGTACCGCCGGCCGGTCCGGGTGACCCGCGCGTACACCGTCGACGCGTCGGGCCCGGGACCGATGTCGTTCTCGGGCGCGGTCTGCCGGTCGAGTTCCGCCGCCAGCAGGTCCGCCATCGTGTCGACGTTGTCGAGCAGTTCGGCCATCCGCCGCGCCACGTCGCGGTGGAACTCGTTCGGCTTGAGGGCCTTGCCCGGCTTGTACATGTCCTCGTGGGTCAGCTCACCCCACGCGTCCTGCAATCGCGTCTTGACCTGCACCTCGACCTTGACGGGCAGATCGCCCTCATGCGTGGCGACGTTCACCAGCAGCACCGCGTGGAAGGCGCGATACCCGCTGTCCTTGGGGTCGGCCACGTAGTCGGTGGGCGGATGCGCGAACCGCACCGAACACGCCGGAGACACGCACGCCCGCTGCAGTTTCTCCGTGAACGCCGTCAGGTCCCGCGGGGTCTTGCACAGCACCTTGACGCCAAGCAGATCGTGGATCGCCTCGGCGACCCCCTCTGGCGTGGTGGGCCGGGTGATCTGCCCCGAGGCCACCTTGCGGAGAATCTTGTCGACCGTGCGCGCCCGGTCCTTGATGCGCGCCGACTCGGCATTCAACCGGTCCCGATCCTGACCCTCGAGAACCGAATCGGCCAGGGTGTCGAGGAATGTCTGCGTCGTCACCAGTGCCGCCGCCCACGCCCGTTCGCGCTGGTCGTACAGCCTGTCGACCAGCGTCTCGACGGCGTCCGCCCTCTTCGATCTCCGCATGACCACTCGAATACGACCCGATCGCGCCCGCGGCTCAGCTCGGGTCGTCGAACAGCGTCTGCTCGCCCGGATCGGTGAACAACTCCAGCTGTCGCCGCGGCGCCGACGACGGGGGAGGCAGCAACTCGCCGCGTTCCACCTCGACGACATCGGGATCGTCGTCGGCCAACCCGTCGAGATGCCCACCGAACCGGGACGCGAAACGCGGATCGATGGTCCGCACGAACGCGAACAACTGCTGCAGCGTGTCGACCAGGTGCTGCGGCACGTACGGGTTGGCGAGCACCGCCGCCCACACGTCCACCCGGTCCGCGACCAGGGTGAACTTCAGGTGCGGCCAGCGCCGGTTCAGGTCGCTGAGCAGTTCACTGGCCCGCGTCCGGTCGCTGATGTCGCGCAGCAGCGGCATCCGCACCTGCACCTCGCCGCCGTCGAGATGCGGACCGACGAACCCGACCAGCGGCCCGATCGCCAGCATGAAGTCGTCGTCCTCGTCGCCGGTGTCGTCCACGCCGCTCGGCTCGTCGAACAGCTCCGACAGGGTCGACGCCACCAGGTCGTGCAGGTGCGCGTCGTCGCGGGGCGTCACCGCCCGCTGCAGGTCCAGGGTGTACCCGTCGTCGCCCTCGTCTTCCGTCGGCGCCAGGGTGTCGTGCGTGCTCGCCTCCGACGCGTCGATCCGCAGGAACGTGGGGTGGGGCACCGACCACACCTCGCGGAACGCCGCGACCGCCATCGCCGCCAGCTGATCCGCCCAGTTCGAGGGCTTGTCGACAAAAAACGCGGGAGACCCGGCGTCGGGTTCGTCGTCCGGGGTTCGGGTGGGACGCTGCCAGCCGAGCCCGACCAGCCGGGCCTCATCCGACGCCGACAGCTGGTACCGCGGATCGAGGTAGTCGTTCGACGGCACCTCGCAGCGGATCTGCCCGTCACCCCAGGCCAGGAACTGCACACACGGCACGAACCCGTCGACGCTGGACTCCTCGCCCAACTCCAGCGCCAGCAGGTCGTCCTCCCGCATCGCCGCGATCACGTCCGCCAGCCGCTGCTGGTGCTCGGACCAGGCACGATCCACGCCGGCGTCGAAGTCCTCGAAGTCGGACATACTCCCCCCAATCCGTCGTGTCGCCTGTCGACTCCACGCTAGCGCGCAGAAGGCCCACAAGCTGGGAGCCGGACGGGGTGTTCGAGGGAAGATTCGCCGGAGGTGGAACCGACGGCGGAGCCGGTGCGTCCAAACCAGGGTGAGCCGGGCGACAGTAGGGGGTGGCATGCGCATCGGCGTAGCGGTGGGGATGGCATGCGCGGCGCTGGTCGCCGCAGGTTGTGGGTCCGGATCGGTGTCCGGGCAGGCCGGGGCCGAAGGGGCGGCGGCAGGGGAGCCGGCCTTCAGCCCGTGCGATGACATTCCGGACGAGGCGCTGCGCGGTGTCGGCGTTGACCCGTCCACCGAGTCGCCGGAGATTCTCGGGGTGAAGCAACCCGGCTTCCAGATCTGCAGCTGGGACGGGCCCGGCTATTTCGTAGGAGTCTTCGGTACCACGAAGACGATGGATGACATTCGAGCGAACACACGCAACGAAGAGTTCGTGCAGGTGACCGTCGGTGAGCGCTCTGCGCTGTCATACCGAGAGGTCACAGACAGGGACCGCAGGCAATGCGACGTCGCGGTCGACGCTAGCGGCGGGGTCACGTTGGTGACGATCATGTTCGCCGGCGTGGACCCGATTGTCGAGGACCCGTGTGCGATCGCAGTCCGAACCGCCAATCAACTCGATTCGTACATACCGGAGTAGGCAAAACATGATCGAGCTTGGTGAAGAGTCGTGGGGCGAGCTGGCGACTGCCGTCGAATCGGGAGTCCTCTACCTCGAGCCGGGTGCAGCGGCACGATGCGCGCAGCACTGCCGTGAGTTCGAGGCGGTTTTGAAAGACATACAGAAGTCGGTCCGGTACATGAGCAAGATCAACGGGATGGGGACATTCCCATCCGGCATCGCGCTGGCGGAGAAATTCGGGCTCAAGGCGTCAGGTGGGGCGTACTCGATGGATCAGGCGCTGGCCGATCACATTGCGGAGGTGCAGCGGATGCAGCAGGTGTTCGAGAAGATCGAAGCGATGTATGGCGCCGCGGAAGAGTCTGCGGTGCAGGGGATCGTGAGCGCGGGTGCCGGGTTCTGATGAGCAGGACTGGGGTGCGGTTCGCGGCGGCGCTGGCGGGCGTGGTTGCTGCGTTGTCCGTCGTGGGATGCGGTTCGGAGTCGGTATCGGGGCAGGCCGGGGCCGAGGGGGTGGCGGAAGAGCCGGCGTTCAGTCCGTGTGACGACATTCCTGACGAGGCGCTGCGGAAGATCGGGGTCGATCCGGCGACCGAGGATCGGGACATCCTCGGGGTAAAGCAGCCAGGGTGGAGTGTCTGTGGATGGCGGGGAGATCGATATACGGTCAGCGTCTTCGCCACGACTCATACCCTCGACGACATCCGTGCCAATGAGAAGTTCGAGGAGTTCTCCGACGTCGATGTGGACGGTCGCGCCGGAATTGAGTATCGCGAGGTGGCTGACCGCAAGAGGGAAAGCTGCGATGTTGCAGTCGCGTCCCGAGGTGGGGCCGTGATGCTCTCGATCAGTTTCCACACGTTGACGAGTCCGCGTGATGCCCAGGAGCCGTGCGAAATAGCGATGGGCACGGCCCGTGGGCTCAACGCGATGATTCCCGAGTAGGAGGGTCGACGGTGAACGAACACGCCATGCGCTGGGCGGAACTCGGCGCCCAGGTTGAATCGGGTGGCTTGTACCTAGAGCCCGGCGTCGCGTCGCGATGTGCGCAGCGCTGTGCGGAGTTCGTGGGACAGCTCGACGCTTTGCGGATAGTGGTCAGGAGGTTGTCGAGGATGGATGGGTTCGGGACCTTTCCATCCGGCATCGCGCTGGCGGAGAAGTTCGGTCAGAAGGCGTCGGGTGGGTCGTATTCGATGGATCAGGCGCTGGCCGATCACATTGTGGAAGTGCAGCGGATGCAGCAGTTGTTCGAGAAGATCGAGGCGATGTACGGCGCCGCGGAAGACTCTGCGGTGCAGGGGATCACGAGTGTGGGCTCCGGCTTGGACTGGCCGAGATGACTGAACTGCCGGGATGGTTGAACTGCCGGGATGGTTGAACTGCCGGGATGGTTGAACTGCCGGGATGGTTGAACTGCCGGGATGGTTGAACTGCCGGGATGGCTGAACTGCCGAGATGGCTGAACCGCCGGGATGGTTGAACTGCCGGGATGGCTGGACTTTCGAGATGACATGGGGGGATCGGGATGGGCATCAGCCTGGAGGAGGTCGCGGAGAAGTTGGGGAGCATCGCCGACGGGCTCGGGGACGCGGCACTGAATGTCGGCAACTCGGTGATCGAACTGTCCACCGGGTTCGACCTCGCCGAGCGCAGCCGGGTGGGTGATGCGCAGGCGTTCGGCAACGAGCAGCGTGAGGGCATCTACGGCGAGCAGGCCGATCTGCGGACCAGGTTCGCCGGCGGTTGGGACGCTCAGCAGTTCGTCGAGGAGAGTTTCGACTCGATGTCCCACGAGCAGATCATGGCGTCGGTGGACCGGATGGATCCCGCAGCCGTCAGCGCGAGCGCGCAGGGATGGACCGCGATCGGGTCCGCGCTCGCCGAAGGCCTCGCCGGATTCAAATCCGCGATCCTGGGTGAGATCGGGGCCGGCTGGGAAGGCGTCGCCGCGGCCAGCGCGGCCAAGGCGACCGATGCCTACGTGAAGGCGTCCGACCAGTTGGCGGCCGCGGGGAGCCTCGTCGGTTCCAAGGTCGCCGAGGCCGCGACGGGGATCACGCAGGTGAAGGCGACGGTGCCGCCACCCGAGCACACGTCGCTGGCGGAGAAGGTGTTCAACTTCGTCAGCCCCGAAGCCGCGATGATCAAGGGTCTCCTGCACGAGCGCAATGAGGCCCGCGAACAGGCCGTGCAGATCATGAAGACCGTCTACAGCCCCGTCATGCGGCAGGCGGACACCCAAGTGCCGACGCTGCCGTCACCGACGAGCGTCACCGACGGGGCTGCCACCGGCAACTCGGGCGGGGACGTCACCGACACGAAAGGTTCCGCCGGTTACGGCGATACCGGCTATGGCACTCCCGGTGCAGCCGACGCCGGGGAAACGTTCGCACCCGCCGGAGGTACGACGCCTGGCACTGGCACTGGCACTGGCACTGGCACTGGCGCTGGCACTGGCGCTGAGACCGCGGATGCCGCCGCATCCGATCCGTACGACGAATCCTCCTCGAATCCCGGCAACGCCGACTCCTTTGCTGCCGGGCAAGGCGCGGATTCTGCTTTCGCGCAAACGGATCCGTCGTCGGTGTGGACGCGCCCCGCCGGGGCCGGTGTGGACGGTGCGGTGCCCGGATCCGGTGGGTACGGCGCCGGAACGGGAACACCGGGGGCCGCTGGGGTGGGATCGGGCGGTGCTCACGGGGGTGTCGGGTCGGGTGGCGTCGGTGGGGGAGGCGTCGGCTCCGGTGGGGTCGGTTCGGGGACGGGTGGCGGATCGTTCGGTGGCGGCACCGGCACGGTCGGCGTCCCGGGCGGCCCAGCCGCGGCGGGTAGCGCCGCGGCCCCGGCCGCAGCCGCGGGCGCGGCGGGCCGGCCCGGAATGCCGGGCGCGGGCATGATGCCCGCCGGCGCGCGAGGTCGCGGTGACGACGACACCGAACACGCCACTCCCGGCTACCTGGTCAACGTCGACAACGGCAACGACCTGGTCGGAAATCTGCCGCTGGTCGCGCCGCCCGTCCTCGGGGCCTGACGGTCACTGCTTCACCGGGGGCGACGGCACGTCCGCGAGGATGGCGCCGGGGTTGAGGATCCCGTCCGGATCGAGCGCGGACTTGATCCGGCGGGTCAACTCCATCACGTCCGGGCCGAGCTGATTCGGCAGCCAGTCCCGCTTGAGCCGACCGACGCCGTGTTCGCCGGTGATGGTGCCGCCCAACCCGATCGCCAGGTCCATGACCGCACCGAACGCGCGGTGCGCCCGCTGCGTCTCGTCGGCGTCGCTCTGGTCGAAGACGATCAGCGGATGGGTGTTGCCGTCGCCGGCGTGCGCGACCACGCAGATGCGCACCCCGCAGTCGGCGGCGATCTTCTCGACCCCGGAGATCAGCGTCGGCAGCGCCTGCATCGGCACCCCGACGTCCTCGAGCAACAGCGTCCCCAATGCCTGCACCGCGGGGAACACCGCCCGCCGCGCCGCGGTGAACGCCTCGCCCTCGGCGGGGTCGTCGGTGGCGAACACCTCGGTGGCGCCGCAGGATTCGCACGCCGCGACCATCGCCGCGATCTCCTGCTCCGCCGCCGCGCCGGGTGCGTCGGATTGCGCCAGCAGCAGCGCGCGGGCGTCCCGGTCCAAACCCATGCGCAGCGAGTCCTCGACCGCGTTGATCGACGCCTGGTCCATGAACTCCAGCATCGCCGGCCGCATCGTCCGGGTGATCGCCAGCACCGCCTCCGCGGCCGCGTCGACCGTGGTGAACGACGCGACCATCGTCGAGGCGGGCGGCTGCGCGGGAATCAGTTTCAGGGTGATCTCCGTGATCACGCCGAGCGTGCCCTCGCTACCCACGAACAGCTTCGTCAGCGACAGACCCGCGACATCCTTCAGGCGCGGACCGCCGAGCCGGACCGCGGTGCCGTCCGCCAGCACCACCTGCAGCCCGAGGACGTAGTCGGTGGTGACGCCGTACTTGACGCAGCACAGGCCGCCCGCGTTGGTGGCGGCATTGCCGCCGATCGAACAGATCTCGAACGACGACGGATCCGGCGGATACCAGAGCCCGTGCTCGGCGACGGCCATCTTCACCTCAGCGTTCAACAGTCCTGGCTGCACGACCGCGGTCCGCGTCACCGGATCGACGTCGATCGCGCGCATCTTCTCGGTGGACAGCACGATCCCGCCGTCCACCGCCGACGAGCCGCCCGACAGCCCGGACCCCGCGCCGCGCGGCACCACCGGAACCCGGTGTGCGCTCGCCCAGCGCAACACCGCCTGCACGTCTTCGGTGCGGGTCGCGCGGACCACGGCGAGCGGGGTGCCCGCGTTGGGGTCGGCGGCCCAGTCGTGGCGGTACCCGGCGACGATGTCGGGGTCGGTGAGCAGGGCGCCGTCGGGCAGTTCGGCGGCGAGCGCAGTGAGATCGGCGGTCATGCCCCCATCATTCGCCCGTCGGCGCCACGCGACCACGAGGCGCGCGACGTACGGTGCACCAATGCGAACAGTGGGGGTCGATCTCGCGGCCGAGCCGGGCAAGACGGCGGTCGCGACGGTGGACTGGCGCGCTGGCTCGGCCCGTCTGGTCGACCTGCGGCTCGGCGCCGCCGACGCCGACATCGTCGCGGCCGCGGCGGGCGCGGACCGCGTCGGCATCGACGCCCCGTTCGGATGGCCGGACGCCTTCGTCGACTTCATCGCCGCACACCATCGGCGCGATCACGTCCGAAACCTGGGCCTCGACACCAGGGCGGGGCGGCTGCCGCTGGTGCGCCGCCACACGGATCGGGTGGTGCACGCCGCGACGGGTCTGGTCCCGCTGAGCGTCTCGGCGGATCTGATCGCGCACGTGGCGATGCGCTGCGCCGGACTGCTCGCCGACCTCGGCGACGCGGGTCACGACGTCGGTCGCGTCGACGGAACGGTGGTCGAGGTGTACCCCGCGGCGGCCTTGAAGTGCTGGGGCCTGCCGTTCCGCGGATACAAGGGAATGGTGAATGCGCCAGGTCTGGCCACGCTGGTGCGGAGATTCGAGGAGGATGCGCCGGGAGTGGACCTCGGCGTGCACCGCGGGCTTTGCGTCGTGTCGGACGACGCGTTCGATGCCGTCATCGCAGCCGTGATCGCGCGGGCCGCGGCACTCGATCTGACCGCACCCCCAGACCCGGCGGAGCGGGACCTCGCCGAGCGTGAGGGGTGGATCCACTTCCCGACAGGGGATCTCGGCGACCTCGTGTCGGGCTGATGCGATTCGAACCGCGCGCTGCCTCTGGCGTGGACATCTGAGACGAGTGCCTGGACTGACAACCTACCGACTGCGTTCACCGTGATCGGGGTGATGGTCGCGCTGATGCTCGGCCTCGGGGCGTACGGCCGGGGCGTGGACAAGCACGTCAGTCAGAGTGGCCTCTTCGACCCCGGCTCGAACTCGGTGCGGCCGCCGAACTTTCTGACGGCGCCTTCGGCCCCGACACCACCACCGACGTGGTGCTCCCTCTGACGGGCGGAGACGGTGCGGATCGCCCGAGAGGCTGGATTCATCCGGGGATCTCCTCGAGTCGTGCCGTCGAGTATCGAGCCGAGTGCCGGAAATCCTTCCTGCAGGAGGATGGTTGAGACGGACGGATCTCGCTATAGGGTCCAGATGTCTTCTGGGCGCCCTCCGGGCCGGAACCCGAAGTGCTCCACCATCGTTGCAGCTTCGGGGAAGTTCTCGGCAAGAGCCTCCGGCACGTGCGCATCGCTACCGAAAGTGACCGCACGTCCGCCTTCCTCGGTCCACCACTGAGGTATCCACGGCCACAACCTGCGAGTATTCATTTCCAGAGCGCGCCCACTGTTGGCGAGTGATCGCATCGCCGCTCGAAATCCCTCCTCGAAGCGTCGGGGATCGAACGGGCCTTCCGTGACACTCGGCCACGCACGGACCGCGTAGTCGATGTGACAGAACACCTCGAACTGATCGGATCCAGCGACCATCCGGGGGATCTCCTCGAGGTACGCCCACATCACCTCGTCGGCAGGCCACATGCGGAAGAGGGTGTTGGGCTCGTAGCGGTCGTCACCGACCTTCAGGGTGTGAAGGGACCCGTTGATCCGATCGAGGGTTGACAGGTCGACCAGCATCGATGCCTGATGCCCGAACAGGTGGGGTTGGCCGAACTCGGCTCCGGCGAGGATTGTCAGGTCAGGGAACCGATGACGGCATCGATCGATGCTCGCGAGGTAGCCGGCCACTTCCAGCGGTGGTGGCCGCAGGTACCCGTCGGGATCGAGCATCGCTTGTTGGTGGGACATGAGGTCGTCGGGTGTGGTGCGCCACGCATCGTCGAAGTCGAGGTGTTCGGTGAAGGCCACTGCTGGGAGGCCGATCGCGACGGCACGTTCACACATCAGCTCCATCCGGCCGGCGGCGAACGAAGTCGGGCCGCCGGTGTCCCAGGACCATTCGCTGTGGACGTGGCTGTCTGCAGGCAGGGGCATGGCTCGATGCTTGCATGTGTGAACTCGTTCGCGGATCTCCCGGAGTCCTTGGCCGGTTCATCTTCATGGATAGACGCTTGCCGCGACATACAGGGCGTGTCCTGTTTGAGGGATCATTGAGTTGGACGGTTCGCGGTCGAGGACAGAGGTTCAGGCTGGCAGGGGTCTTCAAGAACTGTGAGAGCGTCAGGGTCGGTATTGCCGGGGCTTCCAGGTGGGCGCTCACTCAGGCACGGCCGATGGTCCCGCCACCTTCGCGCCGTCGATTCTTGCCAGGGCCGATGTACAGCCGAACGGTGTCATACACCACGACATAGGGCACATTGTCGTCGTTATCCGGATCGCCGGAATCCGAAGGATCCGGCAGTTCCGCCATCTCCTCGATGACGATCTGTGCGCGCGCCCCACCGGGATCAAACATTTCCTGGAACGGCCCGACGAACGACCCCCCGAGCCCACGGTGCTTCGCCCGGAGAGCCGCCCACCCGAACACCATCAGCGGTCCGACCGTAACGAGCAGAAGTACCAGGTCCCCACCCATGTCCGCGAGCATACCGATGAGTTTGTCCACTCCGACTGAAGGAGAAGGTCGACGTTCGGCTACCAGCGAGACCGGATGTTCACTCGGGCTTGTCCTGTTTGACGATCTCAAGATCTCACGACGTCCGATTTCTGTCCCACCTTCAGGCGCTGGCGGCGCGCGCCGCTGACGGATCGGCGACTGCGGTGAGGGTGGGTGGCCACCCGGTGTAGATGGTGCGAGCGGTGGGTGGACCGCAACTCGTTGCCTGATCCCAATTCTCCGAAACTTGTCGGCGGCCGGTAGTAGAATTCGAACAACCATTCGAAGTTGGGGTGACTGAGGATGCGACGGGGGTGACGGGGATGGGTCATGCGGCAGCGGCGGGAATGACGCTGGTGGACGAGCACCTGACCGCCCTGGATGCTGCCGTCGATGCCCTGCTTTCGGATCGGCTCGGCGGGCTGTCGAACGATGACGTGGTGGAGGTGTTGCAGCGCCTCGAGTGCTCGATGCGGAAGCTGGTGGCGGTCGACCAGCAAGTGGTCGTCGAATCCGTGGAGCGGTCGTTGCACGGGGTGTTCGATCTGAAGTCGCCAGTCGAGTTCCTGGTGAAGACGGTGCGGATCTCGGAGGCGCAGGCACAGTCACGGTTGCGGTCGGCGAAGCGGACCGGCACGTGGCACGACTTTCGTGGTGAGGATCTGCCCGCGGACCATCCCCACACCGCGAAAGCCTTGCGGGAGGGCGCGATCGGGCTCAAGCATGTGGAGGCGGTGCGAGAGATCATGCGGCAGATTCCCGCCCACGTCGACAACGCTCAGCGGGAGACGGCGGAGTCGATCCTGGCGTTGTTGGCTCGGCACGCGGATCCGAAGTGCGTGATCAACGCCGGCCTCGACCTGTTGGCGTACCTGAATCCGGACGGCGATTTCTCGGAGTCGGATCGGCGGAGGCAGCGGGGTTTACGGATCGGCCGCCAGCGGGCGGATCTCATGTCGCCGGTGTCGGGGTTGCTGGATCCGGAGACGCGGGCGTTGTTGGAGCCGTTGTTGGCGAAGATGGCGCGGCCGGGGATGAACAATCCGGATGATCCGGAATCGCCGTCGGGGGACTGCGAATCCGCGGCCGTCGATCGAGACGCGTTGGCGAAGGCCGCGGCCCGGGACACTCGCACGACGGCGCAGCGTAACCATGATGCGCTCAAGGTCGGGCTGCGGCACCTGCTGGGCTCCGGGGTCCTCGGTTCGCATCGGGGTTTGCCGGTGACTGCCATCATCACCATGACTTTGTCCCAGCTCGAAGAGGCTTCCGGTGTAGTGACGACGGCGTCCGGTGGGATCGTTCCGATCGGCGACGCGCTTCGCCTGGCGCAGCGGGCGCATCCGGTGCTCGTCGTATTCGATCACCGTGGCAGACCGCTGCATCTCGGCAGAACCAAGCGCCTCGCGTCGGCGGATCAACGCCTCGCGTTGATCGCGGCATCGAAGGGTTGCACCAGACCCGGGTGTGAAGCGCCGGCGTCGATGACCGCGGTCCATCACATTCGTGAGTGGGACAAGGGTGGCCGCACCGACATCGCCGGCCTGGATCTGGCGTGCGACAGTTGTCACGCCCTGATCCACGACGGGCCTGGCGGCTGGAAAACCACGGTCGTCCCTGATGGTTCGGCGCATGCCGGTCGAACGGAGTGGATGCCACCCGCGCACATCGACCCCACCCGCACGCCGCGGATCAATCACCGCCATCACCTGGACGAGTTGTTCGGGATCCTGCACGGCATGATCCGCGCCCGCGACGAACGAGAACTGCATGAGTGGCGGACGAAGTGGGATCCCACCTTCGACGGCAGCCGTAACCGCAAGGGAGCGAAAGCGAACCACGGCAAAGTGCGCGGAAAGCGAGAGCCGGGCGACGACGTCCCGTGACGCCGCAGTGTGTCATTCACAGCAAATGCTGGTCACCACCCTGCCGGGTCCCTGCGTGCCCGCTCGCTGAAACGTGCACATATCAATAACCGTGCCTGGCTGTTGCGGGTCATGACGTTGTAACTGAACGCGCAACCGTGCGCCCATCAGGTAGACTCCTGCCCCATGCAGGGCCGCCGCATCTCCACGACGACGCCGGACACTTCCGGCGCCTTCGCGATGGACTGACCTCCCTCAGACATCTCAAGCCCCGGAACAGTTTCCGGGGCTTCGTTCTTTCCCCCATCTGTTCCGGTACAAACCAACAGGAGCAGACACCTATGGTCGCCGACCACCGAGATCTAAATCTCGACATGGACATATTCGCCACCGATCCGCTTGCCGGTTCCGGTCTTCCGATGTGGCTCCCCGCCGGGGCCGTAATTCGGGAGGAGTTGCAGAAGCTGGCCAAGGAACTCGCATCAGCCGATGGCTGCCTCGGTGTGTTCTCGCCGGTGCTCGGGAAGCGGGCACTGTACGAGCGTTCCGGTCATCTGAGCAAGTTCAGCCAGGACATGTTCCCCGCCATGCGTATGGGCGACGACGAGCTGATGCTGCGGCCAGCGAACTGTCCTCATCACGCATTGATCTACGCATCGACTCAACGCTCATATCGTGAACTGCCTCTCAGATTCAACGAACTCGCCTCCATGTTCCGGGCCGAACGTTCCGGTGTTGTCTCTGGTTTGAGTCGCGTCCGGCAGATCAACCTCGACGACACTCACGTCTTCTGCAGACCGGACCAGGTCCTCCACGAAGCTGAACTTGGGTTGCGTGCAGCACTGCGTGCTCAGGAAATCTTGGGGCTTCCCGTCGATTACGTCCGACTGTCGACGAGAGACAACTCCTCGACATGGCTCGGCACCGTCGCACAGTGGGAGCACGCCCAGGAGAACCTTCGCACCGCCGGGCAGTCCGTCCTCGCCGAGCGCGGACTGAAATTGGTCGAAGCCCCGGGTGAAGCCGCGTTCTACGGCCCCAAGTTCGATCTGCAAGTTCAGGACGGACGCGGCCGCGAGGAAACCATTGCCACCGTGCAACTCGACTTCAATCAGCCCCAACGATTCGGGCTCACCTATGTCGGCGCAGATGGCGGCGAACACCGCCCCGTCATGATCCATCGAGGGACAGTGGGGTCGATGGAGCGCGTCACTGCAGCACTACTCGAACGCTACGCAGGTCGCCTCCCGTTCTGGCTCTCTCCGATCCACATCACAGTCCTGCCCGTAAGTCCCGACCAGGACGGAGCAGCGCGCACACTCGCCGAAAGGGCTCGCCACCTAGGACTTCGCAGCCGAGTCGACCACGACGGGTCATTGGGAGCGCGCGTTCGAAACGCTCGCAAGACGCGAGACCACCTCATCGCGGCCATCGGTCCGACCGAAATCGCACGGAACAGTGTTCAGATCACCGACATCGCCAGCGGCATCCGCACCGAGGTCACGCCGGAACGTCTTCTCGAGCTGATGGATGACGCCCACCGCAACCGCCGAACAGCCCTCGACTGGTCGCTTTGAAATGTCGCGTACTCGCTCGGCGGTGTGCCGAGCGAGTACGCCGAGAAGAACCCCACACGCTCGCGTGCATCCACCGACATCATCGAAGACGCCCGGAACCCTCGAATCCAGCACCTCCGGCCAGGGTCGCATGGCGTTCGATCGCGAGACGGCAGCCCACTGCCGCCGGGAACCGGCCGTCAACGACCCGACCGGTGTCACCAGCGTCATGGCCGCATGCACCTGGCTGAACATTGCTGTCGTCGGACACGGGGTCGTCGCGACAGCTACCCGAGCCGCACTCGCCCGATTCATCCGAGACCGCCGGATCTCTCGCATATGAGGACCGTTGCTTGCCGGTCTCTCGATGGGGTGTGTGGCCGTGACAAACTCACCCGAATGGATCTGTTTCCAGTGATCGAACCGTACGAGTCGGGCCATCTCGCGGTATCCGACGGAAACACTGTGTACTGGGAGACCATCGGTACCCCGACGGGCCTTCCAGTCGTGTATCTCCACGGCGGTCCGGGGTCGGGTTGCACCTTGGGCATGCGCCGGTTCTTCGACCCGCGCGTGTTTCGCGCTGTGTTGTTCGATCAGCGTGGTTGCGGGCGCAGCACGCCCCGCGCTGATGATCCGGCCACCGACCTTTCCACGAACACGACCGACCACCTCATCGCCGACATCGAGCGCCTTCGCGAACACCTCGGAATCGAAAGATGGGTCGTGGCTGGTGTGTCCTGGGGCGTGTGTCTCGGCTTGGCCTACGCGCAAGCACACCCCGACCGGGTTGTCGGAATGGCGTTGGGTGCAATCACATCCGGTCGCCGCATGGAAGTCGAGTGGATCACCCGCGACATGCGGCGCATATTTCCACGCGAGTGGGAGCGGTTCGTCGAACCGGTGCCGGAAGCGGAGCGCGACGGAAACCTGGCGTCGGCGTACGCACGCCTACTCGCACACCCCGATACCGCTGTCCGTGAGAACGCGGCACTACGTTGGTGCGAGTGGGAAGACACCCACGTCTCGCTCGTTCCCGGATGGGCGCCCTCCCGCAGATACCAGGACCCCACGTTCCGGATGGTGTTCGCGCGCCTGGTCACCCACTACTGGGGCAACGACCACTTCCTTGCCGAAAACCAACTGCTCGACGGCATGAATAGCCTCGCGGGAATCCCTGCGATTCTCGTTCACGGTCGATACGACGTCTCCGGTCCGCTCGACACCGCGTGGGAACTCTCACGCCGGTGGGAAGGCAGCCGCCTCGTTGTCATCGACGACGCCGGCCACGGCGGCGGCAGCTTCACCGGCCGGCTCGTCGAAGCGATCAACTCATTCGCTGAGACGGCCACGACACACCAAGCCGTTCCAGATCGAGCCGAATGCGTGAGGGCGGACCCTCTGGGCTGACCGCGCACAACAGCCGTCAACCTGCTGGAGAATTCAGCCCATCGACGCAGCGGAACCCGAGGTCCGCAGCGTTGACCGGGCACGCACTATCGGGAGCGCTGTCCCACATGCGCGGAGGAGATGGGGAGAGGCGGGGAAGCCCTCCGACCGGGAGTTGTCGTCGACTGGACGGCGCACGGATCGAGCGTGCCCGGCCGATGGATCCGTCGTGCGGGCCAGGGCCCACGTGCCACCGTCACGCCCGCTCGGCGACGAGGAAGGACGCGATGCGTCCGATCAGCTCGTACGGGATCGGCTTGCTCAGCGGGAACTTCGCGGTGCCCGGCCCGGACCGGTAGGGCGCAAGGTCCGCGGCGAACTGCTCGTCGCCCGCGGGCAGGGGATACACGCTGACGTGCTTCGCCCACCCGGCGAAATGCACGACATTCTTACCGTCGAGCGTGAGGGTGGGAATCTGGTAGCTGATCTTCTCGCCTGCGCCGGGAATCGCGTCGTGAAGGGTGGTTCGGACCTTGTCCAGGACGGCGCGCGTCTCCCCGGAGAACGTTTCCAGATAGGCGTCCACGGACTCGAAATCGGCTGCCATGATGATCCTTTCATCGACCGTCGACCGCGGTCACCTCGAGTTGGTCCACCCCGTGCTGCGCGCAGCCGGTGCCCGCGCGGGACACGAAGAGGGTGGCGGTGTCGTTCGGCGGGTACACCCGCAGACCCGCGACCGGTGTCGGGTTGCACTGCTCCGCCGGATAGTTCAGCACCTGGACCGCCCGGACCGTGGCAGTCGCGCGTCCGCCCGGCGCCAGGACGACCGGTTCGCCACTGCCGCCGGCCCGGGTCGCGGCAGCTCCGACCTCGATGCCGTCCGCACCGTCGACGTACGAGACCCCCGGGAACCCGTACAGGGTGCAGGTGCGGCTCCCGGTGTTGGTGAACACCAGCGGAATCGTCACCGATCCCGCCGAACCTTCCACCCGGCCCTCGTTCACGGACAGTTCCTGGGTGGTGCACCGGTCCTGGTCGGCCACCGCAGCCGCGGTGTCTCCGGATGTGGCGCCTCCGGACGCGGCGCCCCCGGTAGTCGGCCCTGCCGTCGTCGCGGCCGGCGGCGACACCGTGGTCGGCGAGTCGGGGGCACCGGGGGAACCGCACGCCGCGAGCATCGCCGCAGCGCCCACCGTCACCAGTACGGGCCACGTCCGGAGCGTTCGCGTCACTGCGGCCCCCGGTGCAGGCACGCCTCGAACAGTTCGCGCACCTCCTGTACGTGTTTGTCGAGCGTCTCGACGGTCCAGCCGTCCGTCGGCACCGGTTCCAGCACATCGACGTGTACCGTGCCCGGGTGCGCAACAAGGGAATTGCGCCACATCAGCTCGCCGGTGTCGTGGATGACGATCGGGACGATCGGCACCTGCCCCTGCAACGCCAGGTGGAACCCGCCCTTCTTGAACCGGCCGAGCTTCGGGGTCGGGGACCGGGTGCCCTCCGGTGCGATCGCCAGCGACGTCCCCGACTGCAGCTTCTCGACCGCCGGCGCCAGCGCGGCCTTCGCCTTCACGGTGTTCGACCGGTCGATGTACGCCACGTCCAGCAACGCACCGACCGGGACGAACCGGGGATCGTGCGAGGCCTCCTGCTTCGCGACCCCGGTCACGTCGCGGCGAATCACGTTGCCGAGCACGAGGACGTCGAGAGAACTCTGGTGATTGAACATGAACACCGCCGGTCGCTGGCGCCACGCGTTCTCCCGGCCCTGCACATCGACGGTGATCCCGCAGATCGCCAACGCGACGTCCGGACCCACCGAGCCCACCAGGTTCGCGGCCGTCTGCCGGTTCCGGGTGAGCAGTCCCGCACCCACCCCGGCTGCCGCCGTGGTCATCAGCGCGCCGATCGCGGTCGCAGTCCGCGCGGTCGACAGCGGGGTGGCGCCGCGCTGCGGTTTCGGCAGGGTCACCACGGGCCATCCGCGTCTGCGCGCCTGCTTGGTCAGTTCGCCGTCCGGGTTCAGTGCCACCGGGTACCCCACCGACTCGAGCATCGGAACGTCCTCGGCGCCATTGGAGTACGCGAACGCGTCGGCCAGATCCGCGCCACGCTCGGTCGCGTACGCGGCGAGGGCCTTCGCCTTCTCCGCGCCCCACAGCGGCGGGGTCGCCAGCTTCCCGGTGAGCATGCCGTCGCGGACCTCGGGCTGGGTGCACAGCACGTCGGTGATGTCGAGGTCGTCGGCGACGAACTGGGCCTGATAGGGCGTCGCGGATGTCGCCATCACCACCGTGTGCCCCGCCCGGCGGTGCGCGGCGAGGATGGCGCGTGCGTCACGGTAGATCATGCCCGCGATCTCCTGGCGGAACAGGCGCAGCCCCCACTCTCGCAGCTCGTCGTCCTGGCGTCCGGCGAGCGCCCGCACCGCGATGTCCATCAGCCCGCCGACATCGGCGCCGCGGAACTGGGTGTCTATCACCGCGCCGGTCGTCCTGAGCAGTTCGCCGACGCTGATGTCGAGGGTGCGCAACCGGTTCCGGTACACGACCGTTGCCGAGTACCCGGCGATCAGGGTGCCGTCGAGGTCGAACGCGGCGAGGGTGCCGGGTCCCGGCGGCGCCTCCGCGATGGACCGGTACAGCGCGTCGAGGGCGTTCACCGCTCCGGGCCCTTCTGTTCGATGACCGGTTCGGCGAGGCTGTCGAGGCGGTCGTGGGCAAGATCGCGGATGCGGCGCACCCGGCGGACCAGGACCCCGATCTCCGCGGCGAACCGCGCCCGGCGCTGCGCGACGTCGCCGTCGTCGGCCTCCACCAGGCCGCGGTTGCGCGCCAGGGCCAGCGCGGTGCCGAACAGTTCACCCGAGATGGATTCGCTGCTCGAGATCTGCTGTCGCAACCGGCGCTGCTTGGCGATCGCGAGACAGTCCGTCACGAACGACTTCTCGTTGAAGGTGGGTGAGACCGGGGCGAGAATCAACCGGTCGGCGACCACCTCGTAGGACTCCAGGAACGGCTGCAGCACCCGGTGCGCGAGGTATGGCCGCACCGCGCCGAGAATGGTTTCCACCTGGTGAGGGTCCTTCAGCAGGTCCTCCCATCCGGGGCAGATCAGTTGCAGCTCGTCCCGCAGCTGCTGCCGGAAGGTGTCCTTGTCCGAGAAGAAGAACTCGAACTTGAGCAGGTCTCGGATCCGCTGCGCCTCCGCCCACCCGTCCGCTACAGGGTCGGTGAACCGCTCCTCGACCGCCGCTTCGAGCACCAGTTCGGCGATCGCCCTCACGATCAGGAAATGAATGCTGTTGTTGCGGTAGAACGCCGCGACGAGATGCTGGTCGGAACCGAGGTAGTAGACGCGTTCGTCGCCCTTGTCGAAGCGGCGGAGCACTCCCGAGTCCAGATGCGTCTGCAGTGCCGTGCGGATCACCTGCGGGTTGGTCAGGTCGACATCGCCTGCGGTCGGCAGCTTGCGCACCAGGATGTACTCGATCAGCGGGGTGAGGATGAACTCGAGCTCATTGACCGTGAGCGCGCGGTCCTCGATGCCGAGGAACGCGAGCATCACCAGCGACGACGCGGTGACCGGGGTGACCTCGTTGATCCGGTGGCACACCTCGAACGCGGTCTTCTGGATCGCCAGACGCTGGTCGGGATCCTGGGCGAGGGACTGTGCCAGCGACAGTGGACGGCCGATCGTCACGTGCGCGACGCCGCGCCGGTTGCCCTGCGCGCGCACGTATCCGACCAACCAGCGCAGTCCCTCCTTCTGCTTGACCTCGCCGTGCGCCTCGGCGGCCATCGCCTTCACCTCGTACAACTGGTCGTACGTGATCGACACCGGCACCAGGTACACGTCGGAGGCGACGGAACTGTGGAACGCCTGCGCCAGGTAGGTCAGCAGACCGAACCGCGGCGGCCGCAGCTTCCCGGTGCGGGTGCGGCCACCCTCGATGTACCACTCGAGGTTGAACCGCTTGGTCACCAGATAGCGCATGTACTCGCGCAACGTCCACTTGTAGATTTCGTCGTCGCCGAACTTGCGGCGGATGAACACGGTGCCGCTGCGCTTGCTGATCGGGCCGATCGGCCAGAAGTTGATGTTCAGGCCGCCCATCACGTGGTTGAGCGGAAGATCGTTGGCCAGCAACGCAGGCCGCAACACCAGCGGGTCGAGATACGAGCGGTGGCTGGGCAGGAACACCAGCGAGTGCCTGCGGTTCAGTTCGCGCAACTCGTCGAACCGGGCGGCGTCGACGTCGAGCCGATACGCGCGGGAGAAGTAGCGCCCCAAGCGATCCCACACCGCGATCGCCCGTCGGCTCTGCGTGGCGACAAGTTCGTCCAGTGCCTCACGGGCCTGCTCGTCCACCTGGGTGACATCGGTACGCAGGTCCGAAGCCAGATTTCGGATGCCGTCGCGATAGCGCCGGCTGTCGGTGATCTCGTCGACGACGAATCGGGACACCTTGTACTGGTCGCCGAGCAGGGTGCGCTCCGCGCGTTCGAGGGCGAGGGCGGCCTGGCGGCGGATGAACTCCGGCAACGACCCGCCGCCGCCCTCGGAGAGACGGCGTTCGAGGTCGCTGAGCGGCGCCGGTTCGCCCTCGATCACCCGGCAGCGGGACGGGTCCGTGCGCAGCACCCGACGTTGCGCACCCCGGCCGGGGTGCAGAGGATCCCGCGGCGACAGCGCCTCGCGCAGCCGCGTTGATCCCGGCTCGTTCGGGTCGCGGGGGAGCCACACCACCCGCACCGGCGTCAGCAGCGGGTCGTCCTCCCGCGTCGTCAGTTCGGCGAGGGCCTGATCGGTGATCGTCACCGCGCTCGCCGGCACGGAGGAGGTGCTCATCCGCTCACCGAGCCAGGTGTGCAGCACCCCCGACTCGGTCTCGGTCATCGCCTCGGTCAGGTACACCCGGGGCCGTGCCGTGTTCGCCGTCATCGTGACACTCCCATCCTCGCCGTGACCACGCCCGTCACCGTCACTCGGAGCCCTTCGCCGTGCCCAGGGCCACCACCTCGTCGAGCCCCTCCTGCAGACACTCCATGAACATCGCCGGCGCGGTGACCGCGGCGGTGTCGAGATTGACGCCGATACAGCAGACCCCGTTGTGCGAGACGAGCGTCGCCATCACCGCACATCCCGGTGCCGGACCGAACGGGAACATCCGCTCGATCCGGGCCCCGGCCAGATACACCGGGACCGGCACCCCGGCGACATTGCTCGCCTGCAGGTCCAGTCCGGTGGACTGCGAGAGGTACCAGTTCGCCAGCAGCCACGTCGGGAGCCGCGACAGCAGCGGCGCCGCGAGGTCGAGCGCGTCCAGCGCCGGCTCCTCCCGCAGCCCGAGGACGATCGTGCGGACCTTCGCGATCCGCGCGACCGGATCACGTTCGGCGGCGGGGCCGGCGAACCGCACCGCGGTGAACCTGTTGCCCCCGGACGGATCCGACGCGGTCCGCATGTTCACCGGCATCCCCATCGGGACCGCGCCGATCTGCTGACCGTGCCGGTCGTGGTAGCGCGCGAAGCCGCCGAGCAACGCCGCGACGTACGCGTCGTTGAGAGACCCGCCCGCCGCCTTCGCGCCGGCCTTCAGCTCGTCCAGGCCCACCTCGAGCGCACCGAACCAGCGGCCGAGCCCACGGTCGCGCAGCAACGGCGACCCAGTCGCGGGTGGGGGAGTGACCACCCGCCGAAGCGAGTTCGCGTACTCGAAAGCCTCGGCGGCTGCACCGAGCGGGTTCGTCACGGTCGCGGTGGCGGTCCGCACCGCCCCGCCGAGGAGTCCGGCGATCCGGCCCGGGGCCCGGCGCAGCTGCGTCGCGACCTCCTCACCGAACGCGGTGACGGTGTTGAGGTTCTCCGGGGGCGCGGGCAGGCGGTCCGGCTTGTCGGGGGTCGGCTCGCGGCGCCGGCTGTGCAGCAGCGTCATCAGGCCGATGCCGCCCATGCCGTCGGTCATGCTGTGGTGCGTCTTGACCACGTACACGGCTCGGCCGTCCTCGAGGCCCTCGATCAGCATCGCCGTCCACGGTGGACGGGCCTTGTCGAACGGCTCGGTCGCCAGGTGCCTGCAGATCCGCAGCGCGTGGTCGAACGTCGCGGGCTCGGGCAACCGCACCCGCCGCAGGTGGTAGTCGAGATCGAACTCGGGGTCCACCGACCACACCGGATTGCCCAGTCCGAACACGGGTTCCACCGCACGCATGCGGATCCGGGGCACGATGTGCGAAGCCCATTCGTGCGCGCGGACCAGGCGATCCCAGTCCGGTGGGCCGTCGAGGACGTCCACGGCGACGATCGGGGAGCGGAGCTTCGGCTGTGCCTCTTCCATCCGCCACATGCCGGCTTCGAGGTCCGACATCGTGCGGTTCCAGCCCTGCGCGAGCCCGGACAGGTCGACGTCGACCGCACTCGGTGGAACCAGGGGTTGGCTGCCGGTGTCGCCAACGCTGCCCATGTCGCACTCCCTACGGTTGTCCACTGCCCGCGGTCGTCGGCTCCCAGTCTGTACCCGGCCCCTGACTGTCGGGGTCGTTTCCGGCATCGGGGTCGCGGTCGTGTCGTGGCGTCCCGCCCCCGGTCCCACTGGGCGGGACCGGGGGCGGGACGGGTGGCGACACGCCCGAGAGTGAAGCGGAATCGCAAGGGTGCTGGTAGTGACGCAGATTACATTTCCAGGCACGTCAATGTGGGGCAACCCACAGGCGAGTTAACGCGATGTTTCGCTCCTAGCTATACAAACATCCCTCGCCAGGGGCTAGATTCGCGTCTATCGCTCGACATCGCGGAGGCGTTACAGGTCGAGCGGGCATGTCCGTCGAGTGACGGACAGGGTGTTACCGCCGGGCGTGCGCGCACGGCATGCGTGAACGGAGTTACGAGATGAGCGACCCCACAGCCGCAGACGGCATGGTTCGCGCGATCCTCGCGTACGAATTCGATGACCTCGACACCGACGGCGCCGCCGCCGTCGCCGCGATCCGCGCGGGACTACTCGGTGACTGGGTGTCCGCGGTCGCGGACTCCGGGATGCTGTCGGCCGGTGCCGTCCGCGACCTCGAGTCGGCCTGGCGAGCGGACCCGGAACTGCTGGTCGACGCCCTCCTCGACGGTGTCGATGAGATCACCCGCCGTCGCCTGACCGCCTCGCGCGTGGCGTCCCTGCCTGTCGCGGCGGAACGGGTGTCCGCGGTCTGACCGTGGGGTGACGGAGCACGTCGGCCCGGTGTCCGATCCGGGCGCCACTCGTCGTCTCGTTTGTCACAGCAGTCACAACTGTCACTCTGTTACCTGATTGTGGTGATTGGTCCTCGCCACCGCCCTCGATTCCGGCTAGGTTGGGCTCCAATCGCTCGAGCGCACCAAAGTGTTACACCGGCGCGAGAAGTCGCACCCGACGGAGGGACCGGCACCATGAACGATCTGGCATCCCCGACGAAAGACCTGGTCAACGCGGTGCTGTGTTGTGAATGGGATGGTGGCGAGATCGACGTCCACGCCATCGACCAGGTGCGCGACGGCGAGATGGCCGAGTGGAAAGAAGCCCTTTCGGAGAGCGGCCTGTTCACCGACGAGGCGTTGGTCGCGATCGTCGGAGCCTGGCGTCGTGACCCTGAGCTGCTCGTGGACGCCCTCCTCGCCGGAGCCGACGAGGTCTCGCGGCGTCGCCTCAAGACGCCGCGCCGGCTCTCGCTCCTGCCGGCGCTGCGGTCCGACCGCCGGGTCGTCTTCGGCTGAGCCGGTTCTCCGCCGGAACGCGGAGTCCACGCTGAAGGACCCTCGGGACACAGTCACCCTTCCGCTGAACCCTCATCGACAACGATCACCTCGTCGTCGGTGAGGGTTCGGTGTTTCACACCGTCGCGCCGGTAGCCGTCGGCGATCTCCTCGATCAGGGCGGACTCGGTCGCGGTGTATCCCGGTGACCGGTAGTGCGGGACGATCGCGTGGTCCACCAGTCCGAGGCCGTCCCAGATGACCGGCACCCCGCACGCGGATGCGACCTCGGCCGGGTCGTCGACACGTTCGAGGCCCCGCAGGCTGGGCGTCAACACACACGCCCCCGCGCTGTAGCCGGCGTACACCAGAGCGTCCTCGCGCAGCAGATCCGTCAGAACCTCGTCCGCGCCGCTGCGCGCGAACTGGGCGCGCAGCACGAAGGTGTTGCCTCCTCGCACCCACACCAGGTCGTGGCGGGACAATTCCGCCCGCAGCCGGTCCGGTGCCCCGACGAACTTCCGCAGATCCACCTCCCGCGCGTCGAAACCCAGCCGTCGCAACGGGACCAGGTCCGAGACCACCGCGGACTTCCGCGCGGATCCCCACGAGTCGGCGGCGTTCGCGATCACGGCGACGCGGCCCGGGCGTCCCACCAACCGGAGCAGTCGGTCGGGGTCGGCGCCGAAACGGTACGACGCGAGGAACAGCCGCATCAGATGGTGAACGCGAGGTTCGTCGCGATCTGCCTGCCCAGGGCCTCGTCCCCGACGAAGGTGATCTCGTCGATCCGGTCGGCGCCCGAGACCCGGCCGCCGCACAACCGGGTGAACAGCCGCGAGTCCAGGCCGAGGGTGACGGTCGGTGGCCCGGGCAGAGTCGGCACCACCGCCGCGCGGCCGCCGCGCTCCGGGTGCGCGGGGTCGCCGACCACGACGTGGACCTCCCGCGGACGGTCGTCGGCAAACGCCAGGGGACCCGACAGTGCGAACGTCACCGACGAACCCTGCGGCGCCCGGCCCTTCTTCCCGACGGCGAACCCGACACCGTTCAGTAGTTCGGCGAACGCGTACTCGCCGCGGGGACCGCCCTCGTCGCCGGGCAGGTCGAGCGCGTCCCTGATGTCGTGTTCGTGGAACCAGCAGTCGAACAGGCGGGTACGCATGAACCGCCCGTAACTGTCCGGCCCGACCGGGGTCATCGCGGGCGCGTCGAAATCGTCCTGCGACATCGCACCCAGGGCCCGGGCCCGGCGTGCCGTGATGTCCCGGTACGCGGCCAGCATCTCGGCGGGCGATCGGTCCCGCAGGCCGTGGATCCAGCGTTCGTTGAAGGCGCCGATCGGGTTGTGCACGTGCGGGGAGTCGGGGACCGCGTCCGCCTCGACCGGCGGGTCGATGCCCTCGAGCATGGACTCGGTACCGATGAGGTGCGCGACGACGTCATGCACCGACCAGCCCGGCAGCGCCGACGGCTGCGCCCACTGCTCCGGCGTCAACCGTGCGAGCAGGGCGCCGATCACGTCCCACTGTTCGATCAGGGCTGCGGTCAGCGGCTCCCGGTCGAGCAGCGTCGGGGTCCTGGTCTCGCTCTTCCGGTCGCTGTCGCTCATTCGGCCACTGTCGCTCATTCGGCCACTGTAGAGGCGTGGGGGAGCTCAGGTGCCGATCTCGCGATCGCCGATCTCGGCGGTCCCGAACTCGCAGCGGGGGCAGCCGTGGTCGGGGCCGTCGGGCAGGAACGCGCCGCACTCCGGGCACACCCGGTCCAGCCAGCAGACCGGGTCGCCCCCGACGTCGTCGCCCACGTCTCTCCTTACTGTTCTTGTTCGCCACTTTTCTTGTTCGCTGCTGCGCTCGTCTTTCCCGCGGCGGGTGCTCACGCCTCGTTCAGGACCTCGGCCAGCACGTCCGCGTGACTGTGTTCCAGATCGTGGGTGGCGGTCAGGAGCACCAGCGGCCTGCCGTTCGCCAGCGCAGTGACGCGGGCGATGGCCTCGCGGCCCTCGTCGGATTCGAGTTCGGCACGGTAGCGGGCCCGGAACTCGCGGAAATGCGCGGCGTCGTGGCTGTACCAGCGCCGCAGTTCCGTCGACGGTGCCAGGTCCTTGGCCCAGTCGTCGTAGTGGAAATCGTCCTTGCGGACGCCCCGCGGCCACAGGCGGTCGATGAAGACGCGGACCGCGCCCGGTTCCGGTTCGGGGTGGTCGTACACGCGCTCGACCGTGACGTCCGGTGTCGTCCGACTGGTCATCGTCACCTCCGCGGCAGAAGCAGTGACCCGGCCCTGTGGCCCAGTCTAGGTTCGACGGACGGTCGGCGAGGCGGGATGAACGAGCGGTGGGCAGTCGGCGCGTGCGGGAATTCGGGCCTCACGGGCGCCGTGGAACGCCGCTGACGCCCCGCGGAGGCACCCGAAATCGCTGTGACCGGTGACACAATTCCGTCGGAATCTACGCCACTTGCCCTTGATCGGATTCGATTCAGTGCCTGTTTTGGGGATTTTGAGATGTATCCGTGAGCGAAAGCGTGTCAGCATTGGCTACTTCGTGCTACCCGGACCATCGTCCACTCGTCGCACGCGGGCCGCCGCCCGTCCCGGCCCGACAACCACCAATCGCAGGAAGTAGTCACATTGGACACATCGAAGAGCACGCCCCAGGCGCGCCCGACGGTCGGCGTCGTTCGAGAGACGAACGACGGTGAACGGCGGGTGGCGCTGGTCCCGAAGGTCGTCACGACCCTGATCGGCAAGGGCCTCGACGTCGTCGTCGAAGCCGGTGCCGGTCTCGGGGCGTTGATCCCGGACGAGCTGTACAAGGAGGCCGGTGCCACCATCGGCGACCCGTGGTCGGCTGACCTGGTCGTCAAGGTCGCGCCGCCCACCGACGCCGAAACCGCGAAGCTGAAGTCGGGATCCGTCCTGATCGGTTTCCTGGCGCCGCGCACCAACCCCGACGGGATCGCCGCACTGAAGGCCGCGGGCGTGTCCGCGTTCGCGGTCGAGGCCATTCCGCGCATCTCCCGCGCCCAGGTGATGGACGCGCTGTCGTCGCAGGCGAACGTCGCCGGCTACAAGGCCGTCGTCGTCGCGGCATCGGAGTCCACCCGGTACTTCCCGATGCTGACCACCGCCGCGGGCACCGTGAAGCCGGCGACCGTGCTGGTCCTCGGTGTCGGTGTCGCCGGCCTGCAGGCCCTCGCGACCGCGAAGCGGCTCGGCGGCCGGACCACCGGTTACGACGTGCGTCCGGAGGTCGCGGACCAGGTGCGTTCGGTCGGTGCGCAGTGGCTCGACCTGGGCATCGACGCCGCCGGTGAGGGCGGCTACGCCCGCGAGCTGACCGAGGACGAGCGCGCGCAGCAGCAGCAGGCGCTCGAGGACGCCATCAAGGGCTTCGACGTGGTCGTCACGACCGCGCTGGTTCCGGGTCGTCCGGCGCCGCGTCTGGTCACCGCCGCCGCGGTGCAGGGCATGAAGCCCGGCTCCGTCGTGGTCGACCTGGCCGGTGAGACCGGTGGCAACTGCGAGCTGACCGAGCCCGGTCAGACGGTCGTCAAGCACGGTGTGACGATCTGCTCGCCGCTGAACCTGCCCGCGACGATGCCCGAGCACGCCTCGGAGCTGTACTCGAAGAACCTGCAGGCCGTCATCGAGTTGATGCTCGACGAGAACGGTGCGCTCGCGCCCGACTTCGACGACGAGATCCTCGCCGCCGCCTGCGTCACCCGTGAGGGGGCGAACGCCTGATGTACAACGAACTGCTGGCGAACATCGCGATCCTGGTCCTGGCCGGGTTCGTCGGATTCGCTGTCATCTCCAAGGTCCCGAACACGCTGCACACGCCGCTGATGTCGGGCACCAACGCCATCCACGGCATCGTCGTGCTCGGCGCGCTGGTCGTGCTCGGGCATCTGCCCGGCGACGCGCCGTGGTCGATCAAGATCATCCTGTTCGTCGCGCTGGTGTTCGGCACCCTGAACGTCGTCGGCGGTTTCGTGGTCACCGACCGCATGCTCGCGATGTTCAAGCCCAAGAAGGACGCCCAGAAGGTCGTCGAGAAGAAGGGGGCTGACGCCTGATGGGCTACCTCGTCACGATCCTGTACATCGTCGCGTTCTCGATGTTCATCTACGGTCTCTCGGGTCTGACCGGCCCGAAGACCGCGGTGCGCGGCAACTACATCGCCGCGGTCGGCATGCTCGTCGCCGTGATCGCGGTGCTGATCGACATCCGCGACACCGACAACTGGGGCCTGATCATCGGCGGCCTGGCCGTTGGCGTCATACTCGGTGTCCCGCCCGCGCTGCGCACCAAGATGACCGCGATGCCGCAGCTCGTCGCCCTGTTCAACGGCGTCGGCGGTGGCACGGTCGCGCTGATCGCGTGGGCGGAGTTCCTCAACTCCGACGGCTTCACCGCTGTCGAGGCGGTGCCGTCGGCGCCGTTCATCGTCGGGTCGCTGTTCGCCGCGATCATCGGTTCGGTGTCGTTCTGGGGTTCGCTGGTCGCGTTCTCCAAGCTGCAGGAACTGCTCAACAAGAACCTGGAAAAGAAGGTCGTCGCCTCGGCGAAGCTGTTCCAGCTCGCGAACATCGTCCTCGCGGTGGTGTCGATCGGTCTCGCGATCTACATCGGTGTGGGCGCCGACGGTGACCCGCAGTCGCCGTGGCTGATCGTCGGGCTGCTCGTCGCGGCCGGTGTGATGGGCCTGTTCGTGGTGCTGCCGATCGGCGGCGCCGACATGCCCGTCGTCATCTCGCTGCTCAACGCCCTGACCGGCCTGTCCGCCGCCGCGGCGGGTCTGGCCCTGAACAACCAGGCGATGATCGTCGCGGGCATGATCGTCGGCGCGTCCGGCTCGATTCTGACCAACCTGATGGCGAAGGCGATGAACCGGTCCATCCCGGCGATCATCTTCGGCTCGTTCGGTGGCGGTGACGAGGGTGGCGCCGCGGGCTCCGCCGCGGGCGGCACCGTCAAGGCCACCTCCGCCTCCGATGCGGCGATCCAGATGGCGTACGCCAACCAGGTCATCGTCGTGCCGGGTTACGGTCTGGCGGTCGCGCAGGCGCAGCACGCGGTCAAGGAGATGGCCAGCATGCTCGAGGAGCGTGGTGTCGAGGTCAAGTACGCGATCCACCCGGTCGCCGGCCGCATGCCCGGTCACATGAACGTCCTCCTCGCCGAGGCCGACGTCGAGTACGACGCGATGAAGGAGATGGACGACATCAACGGTGAGTTCTCTCGCACCGACGTCACCATCGTTATCGGCGCCAACGACGTCACCAACCCGGCCGCGCGTCAGGATTCGTCGAGCCCGATCTACGGCATGCCGATCCTCAACGTCGACCAGTCGAAGTCGGTGATCGTGCTCAAGCGGTCCATGTCGTCCGGCTACGCCGGCATCGACAACCCGCTGTTCACGGCGGATCAGACCTCGATGCTGTTCGGTGACGCGAAGAAGATGGTCTCCGAGGTCACCGAGGAACTCAAGGCGCTGTAACACGGGCGCTGCAACACCACCGGTGGTGTCACATCAACGGCGCTGTGACACCACCGGCTCTGCAATGGCACGGGCTCTGCAATGACACGGGCTCTGCAATGACACGGGCACTCTGGCGCGGCTGACCGCGCGAGGGTGCCCGTGCCTCGTCGGGGGGCCGGATCACGGTGCGGGCCGGAGCAGTCCGGCGAACCGGCACGCCAGCAGGACGCACAGGAGTGGGACAGCGAGCGTCGCGGTCAACGGCATCAGCTGCGTCAACCATCCCAGCAGTGCCGGACCGGCCAGCAACCCGAGATACCCCATGCCCACCACCCGGGACATGTTCACGCCCGGGGAGCCGACGTTCAGGTTGCCCGCGGCGGTGAAGATCTGCGGGATGCAGCCCGACAGCCCGAGTCCGAACAGCGCCCACCCGAGCAGGGTGAGCGGGACCCAACTCGACGCCATCACCGCGCCCATCCCGACAGCCGCGATCAGGGTGCCGTAGCGCACCACCGCGACCGGTCCGAGCGCCGCCGCGACCCGGTCCGCGGTGAACCGGCCGACGGTCATCATCACCGCGAACGCGCCGAATGCCAGTGCCGCGGTCGCGTCGGACGTGCCGAGGTGTTCCTTGACCTGCAGCGTGCTCCAGTCGTTCGCGGCCCCTTCGGCGAGGAACACTGCGAACGCGATCGCGCCGAGGGCCAGGACCTTCGCGGTCGCCGGTCGCTCGGGTGAACTCGCCGAACCGGGGGCCGCCGTCTGTTCATCGGGTACTTCGTGCGGCAGCAGCGCAGGCAGGCAGGCGAGGATGGTGACGGCGCCGACCGCGGCCGCCCCCGGCAGCGCCGTCGACGGCGCCACGCCCGCGGCCAGCGTCGCCGCACCGAGCAGCGACCCGGCGACCCCACCGAGGGAGAACAGGGCGTGGAACGCCGACATGATCGGTCGGCCGTAGGCCCGCTCGACGTGCACGGCCTGCGAGTTCATCGACACATCCAGCGCGCCGTTGCCGAACCCGAATATGGCCAGTGCCACGCCCAGGCCCACCGCGTCGGACGCCAGCGCCGGCCCGATGGCACCCGCGGACAGCAGCAGGCCCGCCGCCGCGATCATGCGTCGGCTGCCCCACCGGTCCGCGAGCGGTCCGGCGATCTGCATGCCGATCAGGGCGCCGCCGGCGAGGACCAGCAGCAACCAGCCCAACGTGGCGTGGCTGATGCCGGTCCGCTCCGAGATGGCGGGGATGTGCACCACCCACGCGGCGAGCAGGAAACCGTTGACGGCGAACACGCCGAAGACGGCGGCACGGGCACGGCGGAGACGGGCGGCGTCGAGCGTGGTCAGCAGCATCGGGTCCCATTGTGGCGGCACCGCCGCCCGTGAGCACTCTTGGTCCCCAGCCGGGCCAAAAGTACTCACGGGCGGCGAAGCCGCTCAGCTCCGGGCCAGGAGAGTCGCTCAGCTCCGGGCCAGGAGAGTCGCTCAGCTCCGGGCCGGCAGAGTCGCTCAGCTCCGGGCCAGCAGGGTGAGGGGGTCGGTGAGGATCGCGGCGACATCGGCGAGGAATTGCGAACCCTGCTCGCCGTCGACGAGACGGTGGTCGAACGACAACCCCAGCGTCGTCACCCAGCGGGGGACCACCTCGTCGTCGACCACCCACGGACGGCGGGCGATCGCGCCGAGGCACACGATCGCCGCCTCCCCGGGCGTCAGGATCGCCGTGCCCGCGTCGACTCCGAACACCCCCACGTTGGTGATCGTGATCGTGCCGCCGGTCAGGTCCGCCGGCGTCGCGTGCCCGGCTCGGGCGGTGGTCGTCGACTCACCGATCGCGCGGGTCAGGTCGACGAGGGTCATGTCGTGCGCGTCCTTGACCGTCGGCACGAGCAGCCCCCGCTCCGTCGCGGTCGCGACACCGAGGTTCACGTAGTGCTTGGTGACGATCTCCTGCCTGACCTCGTCCCAGCTCGCGTTCAGCTCCGGGCGACTCCGCAGTGCCACCAGCATCGCCTTCGCCACCAGCGACAGCGGCGTCAGGGTGAGGCCGGCGAACGGCGCCGTTTTCCGTAGCCGGTCGAGCAGTTCCATCGACGCCGTCACGTCGACGGTGACGAACACGGTGACCTGCGGTGCGGTGAACGCGCTGCGCACCATCGCCGCGGCGGTCTGCTTGCGGACGCCCCGGATCGGGGTCCGGGACTCCCGGCCCGCCTGAGGCGCGGAATCCCGGCCGCCCCCGGTCGCGGCAGCTTCGACATCGGTGACGGTGATCGCCCCGCCCGAACCGGTGCCCGGCACCGTCGCCGGGTCGACGCCGAGTTCGCGCGCGAGTCGACGAGCGGACGGTTTCGCGTCCGGCCGGGCCGCCTCGTCCCGGGTGCCACCGGGTGTGACGGCGCCGCCGTCGGTGTCCGCGGTGACGGCGCCGCCGTCGCGCCGTCGTGTGCGTCGTCGGCTCGCCGGCTGGGCGGCGGGGCCGTACCCGACCAGCACCGAACCCTGTGCGGGAGGAAGGGGTTCGGAGGTGGCGCCTGCGTCCCCGATCCGGATCAGTGGCGCACCGACCGGAACCGTGTCACCGGGGGCGGCGAGCAGGGCGAGGACGGTGCCCGCGAACGGCGACGGCAGTTCGACGGCGGCCTTCGCGGTCTCGACCTCGGCGATCACCTGGTTGAGTGCAACCGTGTCGCCGACGGCCACCGACCATGACATGAGTTCCGCCTCGGTCAGGCCCTCACCGAGGTCGGGCAGCCGGAACTCGTGCACCTCGCCGGTCACGGTGGTCCCCGTCAGGCGGCGAGCGTCCGGTCGACCGCATCGAGGATGCGATCGGGGTCGGGCAGGTAGTACTTCTCGAGTTTCGCCGGCGGGTACGGGGTGGCGAACCCGCCGACCCGCAGCACGGGCGCCTCCAGTTGGTAGAAGCAGCGTTCGGTGATGCGGGCGGCGATCTCGGCGCCGAGTCCGGCGAACACCGGTGCCTCGTGCACGATCACGAGCCGCCCGGTGCGGCGGACCGATGCCTCGACGGTGTCGAAGTCGATCGGGGACAGTGCCCGCAGGTCGATCACCTCCAACGAATGCCCCTCCGTCTCGGCCTCGGCGGCCGCGGCGAGTGCGGTCGCCACCATCGGTCCGTACGCGACGATCGTGGCGTCGGTGCCGGGGCGGGCGACGCGGGCGCAATACAGGTCGAGCGCGGGCGGAGCGTCGGGCTCCACCTCGCCGCGGTCCCAGTACCGGCGTTTCGGCTCGAAGAACACCACCGGGTCGTCGTCGGCGATCGCCTGCTGGATCATCGTGAAGGCGTCGGACGGGGTGGACGGGCTGACCACGCGCAGTCCGGCGGTGTGCGCGAAGTACACCTCGGGGGATTCCGAATGGTGTTCCACCGCACCGATTCCGCCTCCGAACGGGATGCGGATGGTCAACGGTGCCCGGACCCGCCCCTCGGTGCGGTAGTGGATCCGGGCGACCTGCGAGACGATCTGGTCGAACGCCGGGTAGACGAAGCCGTCGAACTGGATCTCGCACACAGGGCGGTAGCCGCGCAGTGCGAGTCCGAATGCGGTGCCGACGATTCCGGATTCGGCGAGGGGGGTGTCGATGACGCGGGCGTCACCGAAGTCCTTCTGCAGGGTGTCGGTGACCCGGAAGACGCCGCCGAGGGCGCCGATGTCCTCGCCCATCAGCACGGCCTTCGGATCGTGGTCGAGTGCGCGCCGCAGTCCGGCGTTGATCGCACCGGCCAGGGTCATGGTGGTCATCAGCGCGCCCCCTCCAGGTCGTGCAGGTAGGTGGCGTAGCTGTCGCGTTCCTCGTCGAGGACGGTGTGCCCGTGTGCATAGACGTGGTCGAACAGGCGCAGCGGTTCCGGGTCGGGCAGGGCGAGGGTGCCGGCCCGGAAAGCGGCGGCCGCGCCTTCGGCCTTCTCCCGGACCCGGCCGTCGAACTCGCCGTCCCACGCGTCCTCGCGTTCGAGGAGTCGACGGATCCGATCGATCGGGTCGCGCGCCCGCCACGGCTCGAGGTCGGCGCCGGTCCGGTAGCGGGTCGGGTCGTCGGACGTGGTGTGCGGGCCCATCCGGTAGGTGAGCGCCTCGACGAAGCTCGGACCGCTGCCCTCCCTGGCCCGCCGGGCCGCGGTCCGGGTGACGGCGAGGACCGCGAGCACGTCGTTCCCGTCCACCTGCACGGACGGCATGCCGTAGCCGGCTGCCCTCTGTGCCAGCGGGTTCGGGCTCTGCAGCCGAACGGGTTCGCTGATCGCCCAGTGGTTGTTCTGGCAGAAGAACACCACCCCGGCGTTGAAGCTCGTGGCGAATCCCAGTGCCTCCGACAGGTCGCCCTGACTGGTCGCGCCGTCGCCGAAGTACGCGGCGGTGGCGATCTCGGCGCCGTCGAAGTGCGCGCCGATCGCGTAGCCGGTGGCGTGCAGGCCCTGCGCGCCGACGACGATTGCCGGATTCGTCAGCGCGAGCGCGTTCGGATCCCAGCACGACAGCGCGACACCGCGCCACAGGCGTGGCCACTGCGCCGGATCGACGCCGCGGCAGTACGCCAGACCGTGCTCGCGGTAGCTGGTGAAGACGTAGTCGTCGGGATCGAGCGCGTGCGCCGAACCGACCTGGGCGGCTTCCTGGCCGAGGCTCGGTACCCAGATCCCGAGCTGGCCCTGCCGTTGCAGCGCGGTGGCTTCGGCGTCGACGCGCCGGACCACCACCATGTCCTCGTACATTGCGCGGAGTTGCTGTGCGCCGACGTCGGCGACGACCTCCGCATACCGTGCACCGTGCACCCGTCTGCCGTCCGGTTGGACGAGCTGGACCGGGTAGACCTTCTTGTCGGCCACCGGGACCTCCTAGTGCTGTCGCCGGGGAGGTCCTCGTGAGACAGGCCCCGACGCGCTGTGCCCTCACCCACCAGCATCCCCTTTTGGCGCGGCGGCGCAAGGGTCAGCGGCGGCGCAGTCCGAGGCGGAGGTTCGCGGGTTTGAGGGTGAACTCCTCTGCGACCTCGAGGGTGTAGCCGGGGTCGGGTTCGAGGTCGTAACGGTGCAGGATCAGCGCCAGTGCGAGCACCGACTCGTGCAGGGCCAGTTGTCGTCCGATGCACTGCCGCAGTCCGGTGCCGAACGGCTTGTAGATCCCCGGCGGGCGGGTGCGGGAACGCTCCGGCAGGAAGCGGTCGGGGTCGAAGGCCAGTGGGTTCGGCCCCCACACCGGGTCGCGGTGCACGGCGAAGGTGAGCGCGAGCACCGGTTGCCCGGCTCGAACCAGGTAGCGACCGCCGAGCAGGGTGTCCTGCAGCGGTTCCCGGAGGAAACCCGGCCCGATCGGCCACAGGCGCAGCGTCTCGTCGACGACCCGCCGCAGGTACTTGAGCTTGTGGACGTCGGAGAACGCCGGATCCGGATCGGTCCCGGCCGGCCACATCGACTCGATCTCCGCCCGGGCGCGGGTCGCGACCTCGGGGTGGGTGGAGAGGACGTGCAGTGCGAACGACAGTGTGCCCGAGGTCGTTTCGTGTCCGGCTGCGAAGAAGGTGAGGACCTGGTTGCGGATGTTCTCGTCACTGAGATATCGCCCGGTCGCCGGGTCGGAGGTGGTCAGCATCAGCGCCAGCAGGTCGTCGTCGGGAGCGTCGTCCGGGTGTGCGCGCCGGGTCCGGATGACGTCGTCGACGACGCCGCGCGCATACGCGAGGTCGGCGTCCACGCGGGCGATCGCCTGACGATGTACCAGGTGGTCGAGCCAGTGCACCGGGATCCGGTACCCGGACCGTCCCATGTACGCGAACACCCGCATCACTGCGGCCGCATACGGATCCGGTTCGGTGGACTCGAACGAGTGGAAGTCGTGGCCGAAGCCGATCCGCCCGATCGTCTGCAGCGTCATCTTGCTGGTGTCGGTGTGCACGTCCACCGGCCCCGACCGGGAGTTCTCGTCCCAGTACGCGATCAGTTCACGTGTCGTCTCGACCATCGTGTCGTGATAGTTCCTCATCGCGGACAGCGAGAAGGCCGGCTGAAGGATGTTGTGCGCCCGCGACCAGTTCGGCTCCGTCGTGTACGCCGAGAACAGGGCGTCGCCGAGCATCTCGCGGGTGTACGCCGTGCTGAACCCGATGCGTTTGCCGAACCGCTTGTCGTCGCAGAGGTCCGCGTACAGGTCGGTGCCGGACACCACGGTGAGGTGCTGCCGGAACACCTGGGTGTCGAAGATCGGGCCCAGGGCCCGCGCCTGTTCGGCCAGATGCTGGGAGGGTCTGCTCGGGTCGGCGGTGAGCAGATCGCCGAGAAGCGGGAGTCGGTGCGGCGGGTGCGGGAGTGTTGTGGTCATCGCGATTCACTTCGATTCGGGATCGTGGTGGCGCGTGCGTCTGCGGTTGTCCCGCTGCAATTGTCCCGCGGTCGTCGGTGGAAGTCTGCTCCCGATTCGTGATGCACCGAGGGCGATTCGGTACCGCAGGTTTCGAGTCGGTCCGTCCTAGTCTGGCGGGAGCCCGACTCGGAATGTGATCAGTCGACCCGGAGGGATTGTCCATGTTGCGCAGCAAGGGACTTGTGACCGCGGGAGTGCTTGCGGGGGCCGTGACCCTCGCCGTGGCGCCGACGGCGTCCGCCGCGACCGTCTACCAGATCGCCACCGTGCCGCCGATCGGCACGGTCTACGCGAACAACCTGGTGACTCTCGGTGTCTCGGTCGGTCCGGTCCCGACCGGAGCGGACGCCACCACCCCGGTCGTGCTGACGGTGACCGAACCCGACGGCGACGAGCGGACCGTCACGATGCCGCTGACATTGGGGGTGGCGACCGCGGCGACGCCGGTCCACGAGCCCGGCCGATACGTGGCCACATTCACCTTCGACCCGCCAGGCGGTGATCACGCCGAGGCGACGCTTCGGTTCGATGCGGTCCCCTCCCCGCTGGCGGGTGGGAGTTCCTCGTAACGCGGTCCGCCCGGATCGGAGGGTGCGAACCCTACCGATCCTGTTGCGGTGACGTCGTATCGGCCCAGGCAGGCGGGGTAACCACTAGCATCGACGGGTCGGAGCCAGTGGTACGTCACCGTCGGGCCTCGTCCGCGCGGACGGGTCCGCTGGAGCAGCAGCGAAGGGAGCAGCCGATGAGCAACGCCGTGGGTCTGGACGAGCGTGCGGTCTCCGCGTGGATCGCGGATCTGGGGGTCGGTGCCCTCGCGCCGCTGAATTTCAAGCGGATCGGCAACGGCCAGTCCAACCTGACGTACGTCGTGACCGACTCGGGCGGTTCCGCCTGGGTGCTGCGTCGGCCCCCGCTCGGTCATCTGCTCGCGTCCGCGCACGACGTCGCCCGTGAGTACCGGATCATCTCCGCCCTGCAGGGCACGGGCGTTCCGGTTCCGAAAGCGCTTGCCTTGACCGAGGATCCGGCGGTGACCGACGCGCCGCTGATGCTGATGAGCTACGTCGACGGTGTCGTCGTCGACAGCATCGGTGTGGCCAAGGAATTGACACCGGAACGGCGACGTGCCACCGGCCTGTCGATGCCGAAGGCACTGGCCAGCATTCACCGCGTCGACCTCGAACTCGCCGGGCTCGACGACCTGTCGAGTCGTTCGCCGTTCGCGGAGCGGCAGATTCGGCGGTGGTCCGGGCAGTGGGCGAAGTCGAAGACTCGTGAGGTGCCGGCAGTGGAGGAGTTGACGGCACTGCTGTCACGTTCGATTCCGGAGCAGAGTGAAGTGACACTGGTGCACGGGGACTTTCACCTGAGCAACGTCATCACCGCACGTGACGACGGTCGGGTGGTCGCGGTCCTCGACTGGGAGCTGTGCACGCTCGGCGACCCGATGGCCGACGTCGGCGCCCTGCTCGCCTACTGGTCGCAGGCCGATGACGAGCTGCCGGGACCGTTCGTCGCGTCGACGATGGAGGGTTTCCCGACGCGTGCCGAGCTCGCGGACGTGTACTTCCGGGAGACCGGGCGAGATCGCTCTGCGCTCGGGTTCTGGCACACGCTGGCCCTGTGGAAGCTGGCGATCATCGCCGAGGGCGTGCTGCGTCGCACGATCGAGGATCCGCGCAACACCGCCGAGGTCGGGGCGCCGTCGATCAAGATCATCGACGACATCGTCGCCCGCGCGGTGGACACGGCGCGTTCGGCCGGGCTGCACTGAATGAGCCGCTAGCAGACGCGACGCCCGGATAGTTGCGGAATCGTGTTCTTTTCGGTCTTGCAAAATTGATTCTCGAAACCGGACGTACGGTACGGAAGTGCGGTGCACACTCGTTCGCAGCCGAATCCGGCTATCGGGAACATCAGGACAGAATGGAGATCGTCATGGATCAGATCGTCGCCCTGCTCACCGGCCTCCTCAGCAGCTTCTCCGCCGACGCGGGGGAGACGCCCACCGAGACGCCGACCGAAACCACCGCGTAGCAACAGTTCGCGGACGGCCGTTTCCGACGACCACTTCCGATCGGGGGAGTTCGTCACCACTGCACCCCGGCGCCGCCGGAACACCGGTGCATCAGACGAACTGGGAGGAATCAGCATGGATCAGATTCTCGGCCTGCTCACCGGCCTCCTCGGTGGCTTCGGTTCTTACGAGCCGATGCCCATAGAGACCCCCGCCCAGACCACCGAGTAGGTCTTGCGCTCGGGGCAAGCCCCGACCGCATCGTCATTCCGTCCGCCCCGCTCGTGCCCAGAGCGGGGCGGACGTGCGTTTCGGGGGTGAGCCAGGCGGGAGTTCGGTGGTCACGGCCTCGACGCCTGCGATCGCGGTCGTAGGAGCAGCCGGACGGCCAGGCCCGCCGCCAGCGCCCAGAACGCCGACCCGATTCCCGCGAACGCGATCCCGGAGGCGGCGATCAGAAACGTCAGCACAGCGGCCGGCCGATCCGACTCGTCGGACAGTGCCGACACGAGAGATCCGGCGAGGGTGGCGAGCAGCGCCAGACCCGCGACCGTCTCGACGACCCCGGACGGGGCCGCGGCCACCAGCGCGGCCAGCGCCGCCGAGCAGACGGCCAATACCAGGTACGCCCACCCGGCCGTGAACGCCGCGATCCACCGGCGCCGCGGGTCGGGGTGCGCGGTCGGCCCGGCGGCGAGGGCGGCACTGATCGCGGCGAGGTTGATCGCGTGCCCACCGGCCGGCGCGCCGACGATGGTGCCGATGCCCGTGACCGTCATCGCCGGCCGCCACGGCACCCGGTAACCGAACGACCCCATCACCGCCGTGCCCGGGATGTTCTGCGACGCCATCGTCACGATGTACAGGGGCAACGCGATCCCGACCAGTGCCTGCCAGGAGAAGTGTGGGACCGTCGCCTCGAATCGAGGTACCAGTTCCGAGGTGTCGAGGGTGGCGTCACCGACGGCCAGGTCCACGACGATCACGGCCGCGGCCGTCGCGAACGCCGCGGGGACCGCCCATCGGGTCGAGAACCGTTGCAGCACAAGCCACACCAGAATGACGGGGGCGACGGCTGCGGGGGAGGCGCGCAGCGCGGTGACCGGCTCGAGGCACAGGGGAAGCAGCACCCCGGCGAGCATCGCCTGGGCGAGCGGAACGGGGATGGATTCGATCAGCCGGCCCAGCCGCGGCCACAGTCCGGTGAGGATCACCGCGGCGCCGACGCCGACGAACGCCCCGACGGCGGCGGGCCAGCCGCCCGCGACCGCGCCCGTCCCGGCGAGCAGCGCGGCGCCCGGCGTCGACCACGCCAGCGTGATCGGCATCCGGTACCGCCGGGCCAGCCACAGCATCCCCACCGCCTGGGTGACGCACAGCGCCATCAGGCCGGACGCCGCCTGCGACGGGCTCGCTCCGACCGCGCGCAGGCCGGTGAGGACCACGGCGAACGAGCTCGTGAACCCGACGAGGGCGGTGACCACTCCGGCGCTGATCGGGTGGCTCTGTCCCACCTCGGTGGCGGTCGGGTCGGGTTCGGTGATTCCTGGCACGCCGGTCATCCTGCCGGGGTGCCCGCATCGACCGCGCGCATTCCGACGTGCGCGCGCTTCGGCGAGCGGGTCGTAGCCGTGAGGAGTAGGTTCCGTCTCCAAGCACACGTCGCTCCTATTTGTATTTCTACGACTTCGTATTTCTACGACGGGACCGGGCGGATGACCTCACAGGCCGTGACTCCATCGACAGTTTCCGTGACGCGCCGACGCCGCGGGCGGCTCGCGGCCGCGGCGGTCACGCTCCTGCTGGCCGCCGGATGCTCCGACGACTCGACCACCGAGCCCGCCGCGTCCGACACGACAGCCGCTTCCGGCACGACCGCCGCCGAATCGACGGCAGCGCTGGACCCGTCGCTCTCGCAGCGGCTCGACTCGGCCATCGAGAACACGATGAAACGGGCATCGGTGCCCGGCGCGATGGTCGGGATCTGGGGGCCGGGCGGCACCTACGTCAAGGCATTCGGCGTCGCCGACAAGGCCACCGGCGCACCGATGGAGACCGACTTCTACAGCCGGATCGGCAGCCTGACCAAGACGTTCACCGTCACCGGCGTGCTGCAGCTGGTCGACGACGGAAAGGTCGGACTGGACGACCCGATCGCGAAGTACGTGGACGGCGTGCCCGACGGCGATCGGATCACCATCCGGGAGCTGGCACGCATGCAGAGCGGGCTCGCCAACTACACGGCGAGCGAGGAGTTCCAGAAGACGTTCTTCGCCGATCCCCGAGCGCAGTTCACCCCGGAACAGCTGCTCGGCTACGCGTTCGCGATGCCCGCGACGTTCCCGCCCGGCGAAGGCTTCCAGTACTCGAACACCAACACCACACTGCTGGGGCTGGTTGTCGAGAAGGTCAGCGGAATGTCGTTGCCGGACTACATCGACGACGAGATCCTCGCGCCGCTGAAGATGGACCAGACCAGCTTTCCCACCGACAACGCCTTCCCCGAGCCGCACGCGCAGGGCTACACGATCCAGACCGCCGACGGCAAGGAGGCGACGGCCACCGACTGGGACCCCTCGTGGGGCTGGGCGGCGGGCGCCATGATCTCCACGCTCGACGACCTGCGTATCTGGGGGCCTGCGCTGGCGACCGGGACGCTGCTCACGCCGGAAACACAGCAGCAGCGACTCGAGACCGTCAACGCGCCCGGGTATCCCCCCGACGTCGGGTACGGGCTGGGCCTGTTCAACGCGGCCGGCTGGATCGGCCACAACGGCAGCCTGCCCGGGTACCAGACGGTCACGGTGTACCTGCCGGAGCGGGCGACCACCCTCGTCATCATGATCAACACCGACACCGGCTACGAGGGCCAGGAACCGAGCACGTTGCTGGGCACGGCGATCACCGAGATCATCTCCCCGGACCACGTGTACCGGCTCACCGACACGGCTCCGGCGGCGGGCGGAACGTCACCGCCGACACCGATGCCGACCGCTTCGCCCACTCGCTGAGGTCGGCACCGTCGGCGGTGTCGACCCATGACGCGGGAAGGCCCCGATGCAGTGGGCATCGGGGCCTTCGCGTCCGGGCGAAGCGTCGGAAAGCGTTCTCTCCGGGGGAGTGCTCAGGCTTTGACCTTCTGCACCAGCCACAGGAGAATCACCGCGCCGAGCAGGCATGTCAGGAAGCTGAAGATCAGGCCGGCACCCTCGACGTCGACCCCGATCAGGTTGAGCAGGAAGCCGCCGATCAGGCCGCCGATGACGCCGACGACGATGTTGAGGATCACGCCCTGACCCGTGTTGTGCAGGATCTTGCTGCCGATCCAGCCGGCGAGTCCGCCGATGACGATCCATCCGATGAAGCCCAGTCCCAGCATGTGTCCTCCTCGTAGGTTGCCCGGCTGTGCCGCCGTGCACTCTGTGAGTGAATCCTCGCCCCTGTCCGGGTGAAATTCATGGACGTGCGGCGGCCGGGTCGCTCACCGTCGGGAGAACTCCGACGCCCGGCGGATCTGGTCGCGGGTCGGTGTCACGCCGGTGTACAGCACGAACTGGGCCGCCGCCTGCAGCGCGATCACCTCGTCTCCGGTGATGACGGTCTTGCCCGCCGCCCGCGCCGCCCGGATCAGCGGTGTGTCGGGTGGCATGGCGACGACGTCGAAGACGGTCTCGGCGGCCTGCACCGCGTCGGCGTCGAACGGCGATGCGTCTGCACCGGGCCCGCCCGACATGCCGAGCGGGGTCGCGTTGACCAGCAGTCGCGGTCGCAGGTCCCCGAGATCAGGGCTCCACGCGAAGCCGTACCGGTCGGCGAGCGCGCGACCGGTCCCGGCGTTGCGGGCGACCACCGTCACCGAGCGAAAACCCTCGTCGCGCAGTGCCGCCACGACCGCCTTGGCCATGCCGCCGCTGCCGGCGACCGCGGCCGGTGTCGACGGGTCGACGGCCCGGTCGGCGAGAAGGGTGACGACGGCCTCGTAGTCGGTGTTGTACGCGTGCAGGACACCGTCCTCGTTGACGATGGTGTTCACCGATGCGATCGCCTCCGCGGACGGATGCATCACGTCGACATGCTCGATGCACGCCTCCTTGAACGGCATCGAGACACCGCAGCCGCGGATCCCGAGTGCACGGATGCCGGCGATCGCGGATGCCAGGTCGGTGGTGGTGAACGCCTTGTAGAGGAAGTCCAGCCCGAGTTCCTCGTAGAGGTGGTTGTGGAACCGGGTTCCGATGTTCGACGGGCGGGCGGACAGCGACATGCACAGCGTCGTGTCCCGGCTGATGGAGTCCCTGCTGATCCGGCGCACGTACCCACGGTATCGCCGGCCCCGCCGGAGCACCGGGTGTGGACGACCGGGGTAGTGACTCCCCTCACATCCGGACGTAGAGTCTGGATGGTGTCACAGTCGTTACCGGACGTGAAATATGCGGTGGAGCGGATGAACGACTCGCTGGTGGGCGTCTGAGCTGGGCGAAGTTACCGGGCGGTAGGGGTGTCGCCGTCGGGGGGTGATCGTTGCGCGCCACGCCGCTAGCAGTACGCTTGTCTTGTTTGGCGCGGCATCCCGGTGTGTGCCCGCGACGTTTGGGTTTACTGAATTGAGTCGTTCGCCAACCGCTCACGAAGCGGATGGCTAACCGTGTGACCAGGGGAAACTTCCTAGGAGGACGCGAAGTACACATGTCCAAAATCAAGGTTGAGGGCACCGTCGTCGAACTGGACGGCGACGAGATGACACGCATCATCTGGCAGTTCATCAAGGACAAGCTGATCCATCCGTACCTCGATGTGAATCTCGAGTACTACGACCTCGGTATCGAATACCGCGACAAGACCGATGACCAGGTCACCGTCGACGCCGCGAACGCGATCAAGAAGCACGGCGTCGGCGTCAAGTGCGCGACCATCACGCCGGACGAGGCCCGGGTCGAGGAGTTCGGCCTCAAGAAGATGTGGCGGTCGCCGAACGGCACCATCCGCAACATCCTCGGCGGCACCATCTTCCGCGCGCCGATCCTGATCTCCAACGTGCCCCGCCTGGTTCCGGGCTGGACCAAGCCGGTCATCGTCGGACGTCACGCGTTCGGTGACCAGTACCGCGCCACCGACTTCAAGGTCCCCGGCGCAGGCACCGTCACCATCACGTACACCCCCGAGGACGGCTCCGAGCCGATCCAGCACGAAGTGTGCAAGATTCCCGAGGACGGCGGCGTCGTCATGGGGATGTACAACTACAAGAAGTCCATCCAGGACTTCGCGCGTGCCTCGCTGGCCTACGGCCTGCAGCAGAACTACCCGGTCTACCTGTCGACCAAGAACACGATCCTCAAGGCATACGACGGTATGTTCAAGGACGAGTTCCAGCGGATCTTCGAAGAAGAGTTCAAGGCCGAGTTCGACGCCGCGGGCCTGACCTACGAGCACCGCCTCATCGACGACATGGTCGCCTCCTCGCTCAAGTGGGAGGGTGGCTACGTCTGGGCCTGCAAGAACTACGACGGTGACGTCCAGTCCGACACCGTCGCGCAGGGCTACGGCTCGCTGGGTCTGATGACCTCCGTGCTGATGACCCCGGACGGCAAGACCGTCGAGGCGGAGGCCGCGCACGGCACCGTCACCCGGCACTACCGCCAGCACCAGCAGGGCAAGCCGACGTCGACCAACCCGATTGCGTCGATCTTCGCCTGGACCCGGGGCCTCGAGCACCGCGGCAAGCTCGACAACACCCCCGAGGTGATCGACTTCGCACAGCAGCTCGAGGACGTCGTCATCAAGACCGTCGAGGGCGGTCAGATGACGAAGGATCTCGCGCTTCTGGTCGGTGGCGATCAGGGCTACCTGACCACCGAGGAGTTCCTCGGCGCGCTCGACGAGAACCTGCAGAAGGCGTTCGCGGCGAAGTAATCCCGCGCACGAGCACACCCGAAGGGGCGTCCGGACAACCCGGGCGCCCCTTCGGCGTACCCGGCGCCGGGTGAGCGAACTCACGCCCCCTCACTTGGCGGACCGTCGGCCCCCGTGACCACAATTGATCAGTGGTTTCGTCGACACTGTCCCGCATCGAGCGTCCGTCCCGTGGTTTCCGGGGGCCCGGCGCCGCCCGCTCGCTCGCGATGCTCGCCCTCGCACTCGGCGGCTTCGGGATCGGCACCACCGAGTTCGTCGCCATGGGGTTGCTGCCGGAGATGTCGGGAGGCCTGGGCGTCAGCGAACCGACCGCCGGGCACGTCATCTCCGCCTACGCCCTCGGCGTCGTCGTCGGTGCCCCGACCATCGCGGCACTGACCGCACGGGTGCCGCGCCGCGCCCTGCTGATCGCGCTGATGGTGGCATTCACCGTCGGCAACGCCGCGTCCGTGTTCGCTCCCGACTACGCCACCCTGATGGTGGCCCGGTTCGTCGCCGGCCTGCCGCACGGCGCCTACTTCGGGGTGGCCGCGCTCGTCGCCGCCCACCTCGCCGAACCCGGTCGCCGCGCCAAGGCGGTCGCGACCGTCATGCTCGGTCTGTCCGTGGCCAACGTGATCGGGGTGCCGGTCGCCGCCTGGCTCGGGCAGCACCTGGGATGGCGGGCCGCGTTCGCGCTCGTCGCGGTCATCGGGGTGGTCACCGTCGTCTCCCTGATGCTGTGGATCCCACGACTGGACGCGATGCCGACGACCAACCCGATCACCGAGCTCGGCGCGCTGACGCGCGTGCAGGTGTGGATGACCCTGATCATGGGCATGGTCGGATTCGGCGGCATGTTCGCGGTCTACACCTACATCAGCACCACCCTGACCGACGTGTCCGGCCTGTCGCGATCACTCGTGCCGCTGGCGCTGATGCTGTACGGCCTCGGCATGGTGGTGGGCAACCTGGTCGGCGGCCATCTCGCAGATCGTGCCCTGATCCCTGGCCTCGCCGCGATGATGGCCGCCCTGGCGGTGATCCTCGCCGGATTCGTCGCCGCCGTGCACAACCCGGTGACCGCGCTGGTGTTCGTGTTCCTGATCGGACTGGCGGGAGCGGCCATGGTTCCCGCACTGCAGACACGGCTGATGGACGTGGCGGCCGACGCGCAGACCCTGGCCGCCGCCCTCAACCACGCCGCGCTCAATGTCGCCAACGCGTTCGGTGCCTGGATCGGCGGAGTCGTGATCGCGGCCGGATTCGGATACACGGCCCCCGCCGTGGTCGCGTCGGGCCTCGCCGTCGCCGGGCTCGTGGTGCTCGGCCTCGCGGTCCTGCTCGAACGCCGCGGCAGCCGCGCCTGACCGGGTGCAGCGGCTCCGAACGAAGGTGACCTTCGTTCGGTTCAGGCGGTTTCAACCGGACGAAGGCCACCTTCAGCCACTGTCGGGAGGCGGGGTCGGGGCCGTGAGACACGCGCCTGGCCCGCGGCGTTCACCCCGGCCGGCTGGCTGTGTCCGAGTGGTTCGATACGGTTTCACCCCGTGCCGCACATCATCTCCACGGTCAATGTCAACGGCGTTCGCGCCGCCGCGAAGAAGGGTCTGCTCGAGTGGCTCGCCGCCACCGACGCGGATGTGGTCTGCCTGCAGGAGACCCGCGCCGACGACAAGCAGTTGCACGCCACCCTCGCCCCGGCGCTCGACGCGGGGTGGCACATGGCGACCGCTCAGTCCGCGGTCAAGGGCCGCAACGGGGTCGCGGTGCTCTCCCGCCGGCCGGCGGACGCGGTGCGGATCGGCCATGGCGACGACGAGTTCGCCGAGGCGGGCCGCTACCTGGAAGCCGACTTCGACGACCTGACCGTCGCCAGCCTGTACCTGCCGTCCGGTGAGGTGGGCACCGAGCGGCAGGTCGAGAAGGAACGGTTCCTCGATTCGTTCGGCGCGTACCTGACCGCCACTGCCGCGGCCGCGACCGGGGCCGGACGCGACGCGGTGGTGTGCGGCGACTGGAACATCGCGCACACCGAACTGGACCTGAAGAACCACAAGGGCAACGTCAAGAACTCCGGCTTCCTGCCGCACGAGCGGGCCTGGATGGGTTCGGTCTTCGGCGAGTTCGGCTGGGCGGACGTGGTGCGCGGACTGCACCCCGACCTCGCCGGGCCCTACAGCTGGTGGTCCTACCGCGGCAAGGCGTTCGACAACGACTCCGGCTGGCGGATCGACTACCAGGTCGCCACCCCGGGTCTCGCCGAGCGTGCCAAGGAAGCCGTGGTCGAACGTGCGGCGTCCTACGACCAGCGCTGGTCCGACCACGCGCCGGTCACGGTGCGCTACCGGTGACCCGGCTGGGGCCGCGGGCCCGCCTCGTCCTCGGGGTCCTTGTTGCGGTGCTCGCGGTGGTCGCCGGGTTCCTGCTCGCCGGTCCCGGTGGCCAGACCGGCCCGGACGCGGAACTCGTACGCAGCCACGCGGGCGACCCCTCGATCGCCACCGTCACCGCCACGCAGCAAGGGCTGACCCGTGACGAGGTGCAACGGCTGACCGTTGACGAGGACGGGACCCTGGTCGCACTGCCTTCCACTGCGCCGGCCACCGCCGCCGCCGCCGCACAGACCGCCGGACCGCGCGGTGTCGTGCCGGTGCCCGTGCCCGACGTCGCGTGGGCGACCCTCGCCGAGATCGACGCGGGCCGCTGGCCGGGGTCGGCGAACGCGCCGGGCACCAAGGGCGGGGACACCTGGCGCAACCGGGAGGGGACGCTGCCCCGCACCGACACGGCCGGGTCGTCGATCGCGTACCGCGAATGGGACGTGAACCCGAAACGGCGCGGCGAATCGCGCGACGCGGAGCGCATCGTCACCGGCAGCGACACCAGCGCCTGGTACACCGGTGACCACTACGAATCTTTCACGAGGATGCGCTGATGACGACGCTGCACCAGTTCGCAACCGGCCCCGTGCGTGTCGGGCTGCTCGCCGGGGTGCCCCGGGACGCCGACAACGCGGCCTACGCGCTGTCCGAGAGCGGCTATGCCGTACGCCGTGTCCGCGGCACCCGGATGCCGACGGTGCCGGCCGTCTACGACGAGTTCGCGGCCGCGCTGCAGTTCCCGTACTACTTCGGCGCGAACAAGGACGCCTTCGACGAGTGCCTGCGGGACTGGCAGGACTGGCTCGGCGCCGCACCCGACCTGATCGTGATCGTCCGCGACGCCGGCGCGCTGCTTGGCGACCAGCCGGGGGAGGTGCCCTGGCTGCTGTCGGCGCTGCAGGACGCCGGCATCCGGGTGGTGGCGCAGGTCGCCGCACTGGATTCCGCCGCCCTGGCGCGGCGGTGGACGACGGCCGGGGTTGCGATCGTTCGGCTCGACGACTGAGCCGGCGCTGAGAAGCCGCCGGCGCCGACAAGACCCCGGCGCTGAGAAGACCCGTCGGCGCAGGGTGGACACCGGCGTACCGGGGCGGGCATGAAAGGATCGGGACCATGTCGAGTTCCGCATCGTCCACCCCCGATTCAGCTCCCCGCCAGCGGGTGCTCTCCGGTATCCAGCCGACCGCCGACTCCTTCCACCTCGGCAACTACCTCGGCGCCCTGGCCCAGTGGGTGCAGCTGCAGGACGACTTCGACGCCTTCTACTTCATTCCCGACCTGCACGCGATCACCGTCCCGCAGAACCCGAAGGAGCTGCGCAAGCGGACCAAGGTCGCGGCGGCGCAGCTGCTGGCGCTCGGCATCGACCCGGAACGGTCGACGCTGTTCGTGCAGAGCCAGGTGCCCGAGCACGCGCAGCTCGCGTGGGTCCTGAACTGCATCACCGGTTTCGGTGAGGCCAGCCGGATGACGCAGTTCAAGGACAAGTCCGCCAAGCAGGGCGCCGAGGCCGCGACCGTCGGCCTGTTCACCTACCCGGTGCTGATGGCCGCCGACATCCTGCTGTATCGCCCGCAGCGGGTGCCGGTCGGGGAGGACCAGCGTCAGCACCTGGAGATGGCCCGCGACCTCGCGCAGCGGTTCAACACCCGCTTCGGCAAGACGTTCGTGGTGCCCGAGGCGCAGATGATCAAGGGCACCTCGAAGATCTACGACCTGCAGGACCCGACGTCGAAGATGAGCAAGTCCGCCGCCACCGACGCCGGTCTGATCAACCTGCTCGACGACCCGAAGATCTCGGCCAAGAAGATCAAGTCCGCGGTCACCGACAACGAGCGCGAGATCCGGTTCGACCGGGAGAACAAGCCGGGTGTCTCCAATCTGCTGACCATCCAGTCCGCACTGTCCGGGACCAGCGTCGAGGACCTCGAGAAGGGTTACGCCGGAAAGGGATACGGCGACCTCAAAGTAGGCACTGCCGACGCACTGGTGGAGTTCGTGACGCCGCTGCGTGCGAAGGTCGACGAGTTCCTCTCGGACGAGGCCGAGCTGGACCGAATTCTCGACGCGGGCGCGGAGCGGGCACGCGAAGTGTCCGCCAAGGTTCTGGCCACCGTCTATGACAAGGTGGGATTCCTGCCGCAAAAGGGATGAGCCGGCAGGGCTGATTCAGCGACAGGGGTGAGCGCCGGTGCCGGACTTCAAGGGACTGCTCGAGCGCCGGCGCGCCGCCTGGCCGTGGCTCGACCACGTCATCCGCGCCGCCGGCCGGTACCAGGAGAACAAGGGCGACTACTTCGCGGCCGGGATCACCTACTTCAGCGTGTTCGCGCTGTTCCCCATGCTGATGGTCGCGTTCGCGATCCTCGGCTTCGTCCTGGTCCAGAACCCCAACCTGCTGGACTCCATCCACAACACCGTCACCAAGGCGATGCCCGGCGACCTGGGCGACCAGATCAACCAGCTGATCGACGCGGCGATCGCCGCCCGCGCGACGGTCGGCGTGTTCGGTCTGATCTTCGCCGCCTACGCCGGACTGGGCTGGATGGCGAACGTGCGCGAGGCGCTGTCCGCGATGTGGGCGCAGCGGCATCCGCCGACGGGATTCGTGGCGACCAAGCTGCGGGACCTGTCGAAGCTGCTCGGCCTGTTCCTGGCGCTGGTGTTGTCGGTGGGACTCTCGGTCCTGGCCGAGGGGGGAGTGACGGGTACCGTCCTCGAGTTCCTCGGCATCGACGACCTGGGCTGGGTGCAGACATTGGTGCAGATCGGCACGTCACTGCTCGCGGCCGTGATCACGTGGGCGCTGTTCACCTGGGTGATCGCCCGGTTGCCGCGGGAGCCGGTGACGCTGCGGAGCGCGGCCCGCGCCGCGCTGATCGCCGCCCTCGGGTTCGAGGTGTTCAAACGGGTCGGCGTGATCTACCTGCAGTCCGTGACCGGGGGGCCGGCCGGGTCGACCTTTGGTCCAATCATCGGTCTGCTGGTGTTCATCTACTTCACCGCACGGCTGCTGCTCGTCTCCACCGCCTGGGCGGCCACCACTCGTGAGAACGAGGAACTCGCACACGTGCCGCCGCCCCAGCCCGCCGTCATCGAGGTGGCCGCGCCCCCGCCGGCGCGCAGCGCCACGCTCGTCGAGGCCGCCGTGCTGGTCGCGACCGGCGCGGCCGCCGCGCTGGGCCTCGGTGGCTGGCTCAGGCGCCACCGCCGCTGACCGCAGCCGCGCGGCGTCAGGGTTTCTCGAAGCCGCAGTGCGGGAGCGTTCCAGACGCCGGTGGCGCGGGAGCGCTCCCGAAGTCGCAGCGCGGGAGCGCTCCAGAAGGCGCAGCGCGGCGGTGCTTTCGAAGCTGCCGCGTCAGTGTCGCCGGCGTTGCAGACGCGCCGCGCCGGCGATGAGGACGGCGATGATCGCGCCGCCCACCGCCAGGACCGCATTACGGGGGACGTCGCCGCCACCGGCGGTGCTCACGGCAGAGACGTCGCCCGCGGTGGACGACTCCGGCGGCGCGGCCACGGTGACCGGAGCGGCGTCGGCGTGATCGGTCTCGCCGGGGTCGACGAGCTCACCCACCGAGGTCGAGCGCGGCAGCGCGAAACCGTGGTCGAGCAGTCGGGCGGCCTGCTCCCACGGGCGGATCGGCAGGACGTCCCCGGCCATCAGGGTCACCGCCAGCCGCCTGCCGCCGCGTTCAGCGCCCCCGACGAACGTCTGCCGTGCGTCGTCGGTGTAGCCGGTCTTGCCGCCGAGTGCACCGTCGTAGTTGTAGAGCAGCTTGTTGTCGTTGGCGAGGGTGAACCCGGGATGGTCGACGTCCAGGGGATCGTCGGGGTTCTTGGGGAATCCGGGGAACTCGACCCGCTCGGTGTGGATCAGTTCGGCGAAGGTCGGGTTGCGCATCGCCTCCCGGTAGATCAGGGCGAGATCGTATGCGGAACTGGACATTCCGGGTCCGTCGAGCCCCGACGGCGTCGCCGTCCGGGTGTCGAGCGCGCCGAGGTGGCGGGCCAGCTCGTTCATCTTCCGCACGGTTTCCGCGTCGCCGCCGAGCTGCGTGGACAACGCGTGCGCGGCGTCGTTGCCCGACGCCATCACCAGGCCCTGCAGCAGCTGCCGGTTGGTGTACCGGCCGTCCTTGCCCAACCCGACCGCGCTGCCCTCGACGTTCGCGTCCTCCGCGGTCGCGGTCACCGTCTCGTCGAGGTCCAGCTCGTGCAACGCCACGAGGGCCAGCAGCATCTTGATCGTGCTCGCCGGACGGTATCGGCCGTGCGGGTCCTTCGCGGCGAGAACCGCACCGGTGTCGAGGTCCGACAGCACCCACGCGGTGGCCGAGATGTCGGCCGGCAGCGGGGGAGAGCCGTCGGCCGTCACGACTCCGCAGGCGCCCAGGTTCTCGCCGCCGACGGGGCGCGCAGGCACCGGCAGCGGGGTGGGCGTCGGGTCACCCGGCGCGGGTACCTCGGACAGGTCGATCGCGGGCGGCGGCACGGCGCGGTTCGGGCATCCGTCGGTGTTCGGAGCGGTGAACGGCGTGCTGGTCACCGCGCCGGGGGTGGAGCCCGGCTCGGCGGGGAGGGGTTGTGCTGCCGCGGGCACACCGATCATGCCGATCGCGGCGACGGCGATCGCACAGTTCCGGGCCTTACCGAGCGTGTTCATCGAGGAGGCAGGGTAGCGCACCGATGGGTGCGGTCAGGCGACGGTCGCGTCTGCCCGCCGCCGGGGTCGATCGTATGCCGCGCTCACCGCCAGAATCCACTGCCGATCGGTGAGCCCGTCCGGGGTGCCGAGCCATCCCGGGTCGATCGGCTCGATCTCGACGGCCGTGCGATGCAACCACTGCGCGACCGCCTCGGCCTGCTCCGCCGGATCGGCGGGCGGCGGCGTCCAACCGGGGCCGAGCAGACCACCGCCGTCGTGCAGATACAGTCCGTCGAGGATCTGCGAGATCCGGTCGCCGGCCGTGAGCGTCGAGGTCACCGACCGGTAGTCGCTGTCGAGCAGTTCGGGGTGCGCCGAGGTCAGCGCCGTCCAGAGGCCGCGGGTGCGACGCAGGTCCAGCTGCGCCCGACCCCATGCCTCGATCATCACCGACGAACATCCTGCGCTGACGAGGATCACCGCCAGCGACCACAGGCCGGACGAGGGTGAGAAATGGCTTCGCGCGTCGGTGAACAGGTCGACCGCGCAACCTGCCGCGATCACGACCAGACCCGCGCAGTACAGCCCGATGGCCCGTCCCAGCGGGTTCCACCGCGCGTACCGGATCGCGACGGCGGTCGCGAACAGGGCGGTCACCACCAGGTACACCGACGTGACCGGGCTGTGCTCCGCGGCCGAGAGTTCGAGGCCGGTGACCACCGCCGTGGCGACCGCGGAAACGGTGACCAGCTGCCACTGCGGACGGGCGCTGAGAACCGTCGTCGACGCCGCGGCGATCAGCGCTGTCGTCGTCCCGAACGCGATCAGGCACAGCTCGAACACCGTGGCGGCGACATGGTCGCCGTATCCGTCGAGCACCTCCGACACCGTGCTGGTACGCACGGTCGCCGCCACGGTCAGCGAGATCGCTGCCAGCGCGATGGCCACCCGGGCCAACGACGGAGGGCGCACCGTCAGACGCCCGATCCGTGCTCCCACCGCGGTGGAGCACAGTAGGGCGACAGCCCAGGTGATCACCCGAGGGCCTCGTCGAAGCACAGCAGAGGCCGCCAGTTCTCGTCACGTTCGAACTGGCCGAGGCGCTGGAGGAGACGGACGGCGAACGCCTCCGCCTCCCACTCGTGCAACGCCTCGTGCGTGAGGTCCGCGGACCCGGCGGACCGCTGACTGAGCATGTACGCGATCAGATCGTCGTCGGCCGCGAGCGTCGTCTCGGCGATCGCGGCGCCCGGATGTCGGAAGACGATGTGCCCGATCTCGTGGGCGAGGGTCCTGGTCACACTGGGAAGGCTACGCGCGAGCACGATCCGGTCATGATCCGGGAACTCACGGCGTTGCCCCCACACCCCCGGCCCGAGGTCCTCGAACGCGATCTCGATCGGACGCCGGCGGGTGTCGGCCAGCGACTGGACGATGTCCTCGATGGTGACCGCGTGGGTCTGCGCGGCCATGTCGAGCACCGCGTCCACAGCGGCCAGGACACGACGGTGATTGCGGACCGGCCGCGAGCCGGGATCCCTCGGAGCCGTCACCTCAGTGGCTCCAGGAACTCGGCGCGCGCGAGGTTCAATCGGGTTCGCGCGGCGCGGGCGCTGCGGAAGCTCATGAACCCGGTCGCGCCAGCCGCGAACAGCACCGCCGTGACGCCGGCCGTGGCGGCACCGATGTCGCCGCCCGGCCGGGACTCCGACGCCAGCGCGACATTCGGGTTGGGTGAGCCCGCCGCGGGATGCGCGGCCACCGGGCTCGCATCGCGGTGCGGTGCCTGCGGCGCCGCGTTCGCGATCAACGTTTCGTGCCCGGGAGCCACGGCTGCCGCCTGCGCCCGCTCGTCCGCTGCCTGCGCCCGCTCGTCCGCTGCCTGCGAAGGAGCGTCCGCCGCGGGCCCGTCCGCAGGATCAGCCTGTGCACCCGGGTTCGACGGTGCGTCCGCGGCAGGTGCCGCCTCGGGTGCATCCGCGAGTGAGGCGGGCTGCTCGTTCGACTCCGCGGCCGGTGGCGGCACCCGCTGATCGGCATCACCGCCACCCGTGCCGTCCCCGTCACCCGAAGGACCGACACCGGGGACCGCAACAGCGGTGGAGGTCGTGGTCGCGGCGCTCATCGTGGTCGTCGGTTCCACGGTGGTGGTGGTGGGCTCGACGGTGGTCGTGGTGGGCTCGACGGTGGTGGTGGTGGGCTCGACCGTCGTGGTGGTGGGTTCGACGGTGGTCGTGATGGGTTCGACCGTGGTGGTGGTGGGTTCGACGGTGGTCGTGGTGGGTTCGACCGTGGTGGTGGTGGGTTCGACGGTGGTCGTGGTGGGTTCGACCGTGGTGGTGGTGGGTTCGACCGTTGTGGTCGTGGGTTCCACGGTCGTGGTGGGGTCGACCGTTGTCGTGGTGGGCTCGGCCGTGGTGGTGGTGGGTTCGACGGTGGTGGTGGTGGGTTCGACGGTGGTGGTCGTGGGTTCCACGGTCGTGGTGGGGTCGACCGTTGTCGTGGTGGGTTCGACCGTGGTGGTGGTGGGTTCGACGGTGGTCGTGGTGGGTTCGACGGTGGTCGTGGTGGGTTCGACCGTCGTGGTGGTGGGTTCCACGGTCGTGGTGGTGGGCTCGACCGTGGTGGTCGTGGGGTCGACGGTGGTGGTGGGCTCGGCCGTGGTGGTGGTGGGTTCGACGGTGGTGGTGGTGGGTTCGACGGTGGTGGTCGTGGGTTCCACGGTCGTCGTCGGTTCAGCAGTGGTTGTGGGCTGGACCCTGGTGGTGGTCGGATGGGCGGCCGTCGTGGTGGGTGTGGGCCCACCGCAATGGTTTCCGTGCCGGTCGTGGTCGCACCAGCCGCCGTTGCCGTTGCCGTTGCCGCAGTTGCCGCCGGGTCCGTTGCCTCCGTCGTGGTCGCACCAGCCGCCGCCGTTGCCCTGGCCGCCGTTGCCGTTGCCGTTGCCCTGACCGCCGTTGCCGTTGCCCTGGCCACGTTCCTGTGCGGCGGGCGTGGGGTCGGACCTGCCGTCGCCGTTCGCCGCAGAGGCGAGACCCGGCAGGATCAGGAGCGAACCCAGCAAGGCGCTGGCGGTCAGGACCCGCCAGCGCCTTACTCGTGGGGTGGTGGTGCGCACCCCGCTACTCGGTGGAGTCCGGTGGGGTAGCCGGCAATCCCTCGCTGCGCCGCAGCTTCTCGGCCATTGCGGTGAGCAGTTCCTGCGACTCGCTGGACAGGTCGAACGCGCGCGCCGACAGTCGACGAAGGCCGTAGCCGCGCAGCTGGGAGAGCAGCTCCAGGTCGTGGTCGATGCGAGCGGCGTAGATGTCGTCGAAGAAGTAGTCGGACTTGACCTTGAAGAACTGGGCAAGAGCGGCAACGGTTTCCGGCGACGGGTTGGTGCGCTGGCCGTTCCTCAGTTGGGAGATGTACGGCTTGGAGATGCGATGGCCGGCCGAATTGAGGGCCTCGGCAACCTCGGTGTTCGTGTGTGGCTTGCGGCCGGGTGGATGTACCGTGTCGAACAGTTTGTTCAACCGAGATGCGAAGTCTGACTCCATTGCCGTAGGTCCCGATCCCTTCGTGTGTCGACCCCTGAATTGGGGTCTCGCGCAGTCTGCGAGCACATGGTAACGGATTGGTAGCGGACGTTACATGGGTTCGTGGCTGGAAATATGGAATTAACGTTTGACCTGGCGACAGGCAGCTAAAGGCGCGGACCCTGTTGGGTCCGCGCCTTTAGCTGATGTCGTGCTCGGCGATCTAGCGCGAGAAGAGCAGGGCGCGCTTGACTTCCTGGATCGCCTTTGTCACCTGAATGCCGCGGGGGCACGCGTCGGTGCAGTTGAAGGTCGTGCGGCACCGCCACACGCCTTCCTTGTCGTTGAGGATGTCGAGCCGCTCGGCGGCTCCCTCGTCACGGCTGTCGAAGATGAAGCGGTGCGCGTTCACGATCGCGGCCGGGCCGAAGTAGCTGCCGTCGCTCCAGTACACCGGGCACGAGGTGGTGCAGCAGGCGCACAGGATGCACTTGGTGGTGTCGTCGAACCGGGCGCGGTCGGCCTGCGACTGGATCCGCTCGCGGGTCGGCTCGTTGCCCGAGGTCATCAGGAACGGCTTGACGGCACGGAACGCGTCGAAGAACGGCTCCATGTCGACGAGCAGGTCCTTCTCGACCGGCAGGCCCTTGATCGGCTCGATCGTGATGGTGAGCGACTTGCCGTCCTTGGGCAGCATGTCGCGCATCAGCACCTTGCAGGCCAGCCGGTTGACACCGTTGATCCGCATCGCATCCGAGCCGCAGACGCCGTGTGCGCAGGAGCGGCGGAACGTCAGCGTTCCGTCGAGGTAACCCTTCACGTACAGCAGCAGGTTCAGCAGGCGGTCGGTCGGCAGGCACGGAACCTGGAAGGAGTCCCAGTGCTGACCCTTGCCGTCCTCCGGGTTGAACCGGGCGATCTTGAGGGTGACCATGACGGCTCCCTCGGGCACGGACGGCAGCGCGGTCGCGTCCTTGTCGAGAACTGGTGCAGACATCAGTACTTACGCTCCATCGGCTCGTAGCGGGTCTGGACAACCGGCTTGTAGTCCAGACGGATGTCGGAGATGAGGTCCTTGCCGACCTTGTACGCCATGGTGTGCTGCATGTACTCGGCGTCGTTGCGGTCCGGGTAGTCCTCGCGGGCGTGGCCGCCACGCGACTCCTTGCGGTTCAGTGCGCCGACGACGGTGACCTCCGCCATCTCGAGCAGGAAGCCGAGTTCGACGGCCTCGAGCAGGTCGCTGTTGTAGCGCTTGCCCTTGTCCTGCACGGTGATGTGGTTGTACCGCTCCTTGAGCGCCTTGATGTCCTTGAGCGCCTGCGTGAGGGTGTCCTCGGTGCGGAACACGGACGCGTTGTTGTCCATGGACTGCTGCAGCTCGGTGCGGATGTCCGCGACACGCTCGTGACCGTGCTCGGAGAGGATGACCGCGAGCCATTCCTCGACCATCTTCGCGGGCTCGTCCGGCAGCGGCACGAACTCGGTGGCCAGCGCGTGCTCGGCGGCGGCGATGCCGGCGCGACGGCCGAACACGTTGATGTCGAGCAGCGAGTTGGTGCCGAGGCGGTTCGCACCGTGCACCGAGACGCACGCGCACTCACCGGCGGCGTACAGGCCGGGAACGTGGTCCTCGTTGTTGCGCAGCACCTCACCGTTGATCTTGGTGGGGATGCCGCCCATCACGTAGTGGCAGGTCGGGTAGACCGGCACCAGCTCGGTGACCGGGTCGACACCCAGGTAGGTGCGGGCGAACTCGGTGATGTCGGGGAGCTTCTCCTCGAGCACGTCCTCGCCGAGGTGCGTGACGTCGATGTAGACGTAGTCCTTGTTCGGACCGGCACCGCGACCCTCGAGCACCTCGAGCACCATCGAGCGGGCGACGATGTCGCGCGGCGCGAGGTCCTTGATGGTGGGGGCGTAGCGCTCCATGAAGCGCTCGCCGTCGGCGTTGCGGAGGATGCCGCCCTCGCCTCGGACGGCCTCCGAGATGAGGATGCCCAGGCCGGCGAGGCCTGTCGGATGGAACTGGTGGAATTCCATGTCCTCGAGCGGAAGGCCCTTGCGGAAGATGATGCCCATGCCGTCACCGGTGAGGGTGTGCGCGTTGGACGTCGTCTTGTACATGCGGCCCGAGCCGCCGGTCGCGAAGACGATCGACTTCGCGTGGAAGACGTGGATCTCGCCGGTGGCCAGCTCGTAGGCGATGACGCCGGTCGCGACCGGGCCTTCCTCGGTCTCGGTGAGCGCGATGTCGAGGGCGTAGAACTCGTTGAAGAACTCGACGTCGTGCTTGACGCAGTTCTGGTACAGCGTCTGCAGGATCATGTGGCCGGTGCGGTCCGCGGCGTAACAGGCCCGGCGGACCGGGGCCTTGCCGTGGTCGCGGGTGTGGCCACCGAAACGACGCTGGTCGATCTTGCCCTCGGGTGTGCGGTTGAACGGCAGACCCATCTTCTCCAGGTCGAGCACCGCGTCGATGGCCTCCTTGGCCATGATCTCGACCGCGTCCTGGTCGGCGAGGTAGTCGCCACCCTTGACGGTGTCGAAGGTGTGCCACTCCCAGTTGTCTTCCTCCACGTTCGCCAGCGCGGCGCACATGCCGCCCTGCGCCGCACCGGTGTGGGAGCGGGTGGGGTAGAGCTTGGTCAGGACCGCGGTGCGGGTGCGCGGGCCAGATTCGATGGCTGCGCGCATGCCGGCGCCGCCGGCGCCGACGATGACCACGTCGTAACGATGTTCCAGCATGAAGATTAGCTCCCCGGGACGAAGGTCGGGTCGAAGGTGAAGATGACGTACGTGCCGGTCAGGATGATCAGGATCACCGCGACAGCGAGGATCGTGTTCAGCCAGAAGCGCGTGGAATCCTTGCGCGAGTAGTCCGCGATCACGGTGCGCAGACCGTTGCCGCCGTGCAGCATCGCAAGCCAGAGCATCGCGAGGTCCCAGATCTGCCAGAACGGGCTGGACCAGCGGCCGGCGACGAACGCGAAGTTGATGCGGTGCACGCCGTCATCCATCATCAGCATGATGAACATGTGGCCGAGCACCAGGATGACCAGTGCGAGGCCGGACAGGCGCATGAACAACCAGGCGTAGAGCTCGAAGTTGTTCTTGGCCTGACGGCGCGGCGAGCGCGGGGCGTCCAGGCTGGCCGGGCGGTCGTACGACTTGCCCAGAGTCTTGGCTTCGCTCATGTCAGTGCCCCGCAAACATGTTGTAGAAGATGCGTCCGGCGCCCGGAATCATCACGACGAACCAGATCGCGAGGATGACCCAGAGCATGACGCGCTGGTACTGGGGGCCCTTCGACCAGAAGTCCACGAGCATCACGCGGATACCGTTGAGTGCGTGGTAGAGGACCATCGCGACCAGTCCGAGCTCCAGGAGCCCCACGATGGGGTTCTTGTAGGTCTCGATGACCCGGTCGTAGGTGTCCGCGTTGACCCGCACGAGCGCGGTGTCGAGAACGTGAACGAAGAGAAAGAAAAAGGTCGCGACGCCGGTGATCCGGTGTAGAACCCAAGACCACATTCCGGGGTCGCCCCGGTATAGCGACCGCGTGCGCTCCTGTGCCGGAGCGGCTTCAGTCGTGCTACTCATCGAGTGCTGTGCCTCCAACGTCTTTGGTGGACGCGTCGCACCGGGGATTTCGGCTGTTTTCGGGGACCACCCTGCAGTTTTCAGCCTATGGCGCGACGAGAACCTGAACCGACTCACTGCACTGTAATCCTCCCCGGAAGTGGGAACTAATTCGACGGGCGGTTCGTACGAGACCAGGGAACGCTACTTAGGTTTGCCTTTCCAATGGTCAGCGTGGGTCGGCGCGGCGAGCTGCGGTGGCGCCCCGCTCGTGCGAGGATGGGGAATTGTGGTCGAAATCGATTGGAAACTGTTGCGCGACAACGCAGATCGTGTCCGCGAGGGAGCATATGCGCCGTATTCGCACTATCCGGTGGGTGCGGCCGCGCTGGTCGACGATGGCCGAATTGTCGTCGGATGCAATGTGGAAAATGTCTCATACGGGCTGAGTCTGTGCGCCGAATGTGGACTCGTCGGTAACTTGCACGCCACCGGAGGCGGGCGCCTGGTCGCGTTCAGCTGCCGTGATGCGAATTCCCAGGTACTGACGCCGTGCGGGCGCTGCAGGCAGCTGCTACACGAGCACGGCGGCGGGGGACTGCTGGTCGACACCGGGGTGGGGCCGGTGCCACTGTCGACGCTTCTGCCTGCGCCCTTCGGGCCCGATGACCTGGCGCGGGTGCACGCCGGCGAGGACGGGACCCGATGAGCGCGCACGACGCGTCGGGGAAATTCGACGCAGTCTCGGGCGCAGCCTCGGGGGGTTTTGACGCAGTCTCGGCGCAGCCTCGGGGGGGTTCGACGCAGTCTCCGTCATCACCGCCAAGCGGGACGGGCGCGAGCTCACCGACTCACAGATCGAGTGGGTCGTCGACGCCTACACGCGCGGCGACGTCGCCGACGAGCAGATGTCCGCGCTCGCGATGGCGATCGTCTTCCGCGGCCTGGGCCGCCGCGAGACCGCGGCCTGGACCCGCGCGATGATCGCGTCCGGCCGTCGGATGGACCTGACGTCGCTGCCGCTGCCCACCGTGGACAAGCACTCGACGGGCGGGGTGGGGGACAAGATCACCCTGCCGCTCGCGCCGCTGGTCGCCGCCTGTGGAGCCGCGGTCCCGCAGCTGTCCGGGCGCGGGCTCGGCCACACCGGAGGCACTCTCGACAAGCTCGAGGCGATCCGCGGATGGCGCGCGGATCTGGACGCGGACGAGATCCTGCGGACGCTCGCGGACCCACGGGTCGGTGCGGTGGTGTGCGCGGCGAGTGCGGATCTCGCCCCGGCGGACCGCAAGCTGTACGCACTGCGCGACGTCACCGGCACCGTCGAGTCGATCCCGCTGATCGCCAGTTCGATCATGAGCAAGAAGATCGCGGAGGGCTCACAGTCGCTCGTCCTCGATGTGAAGGTCGGGTCCGGTGCCTTCATGAAATCGGTTCCGCAGGCGCGCGAATTGGCCACGGCGATGGTCGAACTCGGTCACGACGCCGGGGTGCACACGGTCGCGCTGCTGACGGCGATGGACACCCCGCTCGGATACACCGCGGGCAACGCCCTCGAGGTCGCGGAGGCGGTCGAGGTGCTCGCCGGCGGGGGACCGGCGGACGTGGTGGAGCTGACCGTCACCCTGGCGCGGGAGATGCTCGCGGCGGCCGGGCTGGACACCGTCGATCCGGCCGATGTCCTGCGGGACGGGCGGGCGATGGACCGGTGGCGGGCGATGGTGCGTGCGCAGGGCGGGGACCCGGCGGCACCGCTGCCCGTCGCGAGGGAGCGAGAAGTGTTGTACGCAAACAGCTCCGGAGCGCTCACCCGGCTCGACGCGATGGCCGTCGGCGTCGCCGCGTGGCGGCTCGGCGCGGGCCGTGAACGACAGGGACAGTCAGTCCAGCCCGGCGCCGGCGTGCAGTGGCACGCCCGTCCGGGCGACACCGTCGTCGCCGGCGCACCGCTGCTGACCTTGCACACCGACACCCCGCACCGGTTCGAACACGCCCGCGCCGCCCTCGACGGAGCCTGGGACATCGGCGACACGCCACCCGACGAGCCGCTCGTGATCGACCGCATCGGCCTGGTCCGGGTCTAGTTTCGGGATATGAGCACGCCACCGAGCTGGAACATCACCCCGACCGGCCCCGGCCCGGCGCCTCTCGACCTCGACACGGTGCGCACCGCGCCGAAGGCACTGCTGCACGACCATCTCGACGGCGGACTCCGGCCGGCCACCGTGCTCGAACTCGCCCACCACTGCGGCTACGACGGGTTGCCCGCCGACGACGCCGACACCCTCGCGGACTGGTTCTCCTCGGCGGCGAGCAGCGGCTCACTGGAGCAGTATCTGGAGACGTTCGCCCATACCGTCGCGGTGATGCAGACCCCCGAGGGTCTGCAGCGGGTCGCGCGCGAATGCGTCGCCGACCTCGCCGCGGACGGCGTCGTGTACGCGGAGGTCCGGTTCGCGCCCGAACAGCACCTCGAGCGGGGCCTGACCCTCGACGAGGTGGTGCACCACACCCTGCTCGGGTTCGAGGACGGGACGGCGCAGGCGCGGGACGCCGGACACGAGATCCGGGTCGGCTGCCTGCTCACCGCGATGCGGCATGCCGCACGCTCCCGGGAGATCGCGGACCTGGCCGTCCGCTTCCGGGAGCGCGGAGTCGTCGGGTTCGACATCGCAGGCGCCGAGGCCGGGCACCCACCGAGCCGGCACCTCGACGCCTTCGAACACATGCGGGCGAACAACGCACACTTCACGATTCACGCAGGCGAGGCGTTCGGCCTGCCGTCGATCCACGAGGCGATCGCCTTCTGCGGCGCCGACCGGCTCGGGCACGGCGTGCGGATCACCGACGACATCGCCGTCGACGACGACGGGGACGCCCGCCTCGGCCGACTCGCCAACTACGTGCGGGACAAGCGGATTCCGCTGGAACTGTGCCCGAGCTCGAACGTGCAGACAGGCGCCGTCCCCAGCCTGGAACGGCACCCCTTCGACCTGCTCGCCCGGCTCCGCTTTCGGGTCACCGTCAACACCGACAACCGGCTGATGAGCGCGACCACGATGAGCCGAGAGATGATCAAGCTCGCCGAGACCTTCGACTACGACTGGAACGACCTCGAGCGGTTCACCATCAACGCGCTCAAGTCCGCGTTCATCCCGTTCCCGGAGCGGCTGGCGCTGATCGAGGACGTGGTCAAACCGGGATACGCGCGGCTGCGCGGGCAGTGACCTCGTGCCCCGTGGCGCCGGACGTCATTCCACCCGCAGTCGGGACTCGAACTCCTGCTCGAGCTCGCGCCAGGACTGCGACTCCGCGGTGAACGGGGCACTCGGCGCCAGGCGCGTCGGGTCGGGGTTGAGCGTGTAGGAGACGTACCAGCCGAGCGGCGTGGACGGCGCCAGCGCCTGCTCGGTGGAGTCGTCGTCGGCGAACGCCGCCGCGTCGGTGAACAGTTCCACCGCCAGATCGAGCTGGTCGGCGTCCACCGCCCGCGGCCCTTCCGCCAGGTCGTCGGCCAGACCCGGCAGGACGTACACGTTCTCGTCGGTGACCTCGATCTCGAGCGAACCGTCCACCGCGGCCGCCGCCACGTCGGAATACGTGCTGACGTGGGCGAGGGCGTGGTCGTTGTGGTCGGCCAGGTAGCGGGCCAGTGCGCGCTCGGACGTGAAGACCAGGATCTTGCCGCCCCGGCCGAGGAAGACCGGTTCGTCGTCGAGATAGCAGCGCAACGTGAAATACGTCGCCGAGGACGTGATGATCTTGACGGGGTCGATCCCGACCGACGTCCAGAACGTCTCCTCCTCCTCGCCATCGGTCTCGTCGGTGTCGCTGAGCGTCACGTACTCGATGTCGTCGCCCTCGTCGTCACCCTCCTCGGCGAGATCGTCGGCGTCGACGACGTTCTCCTCGGCCGCAACGATTTCGGCCTCGGCCTCCTCGACCGCGGCCGCATCGACCGCCGGTGACTGGACGATCGCGTCGATCGCGTCGATCACCCGATCCCAGCCGGCCGCGACGGCGGCACCGACCTGATCCCACCGTTCCGCCCCCTCCCGCCCGAAGAAGGCGCTCGGTCCGGCCCCGACGGACCCGAGGACCGGGTGCGCGCTGAAATAGCGGGTGACGGCGTCCAGTTCGCAGACCTCGCCGATCGAGCGCGTGATCTCGAAGGTGTCCTCGAGTTCGCCGAGCGTGTCCGCGTCGGGGTCGCCCGCGACGAGTTCCAGGACGCCGACGAGATCGAAGACATGCGACTCGTCGGGTTCGAACTCCGCCGCCGACAGTGCGGCCACGATCCGCCAGGACGGGTGCTCGATCAGGTCGTGCTCGGAGTTCGCGCGCACGAACGCCGCCAGCTCGGCGGCGGAGGCGAACCCGTACAGATCGTCACCGTGGCCGAGGAACGCCTCCCACTCGTCGTCCCCCTCACGCCACCGCGGAGCCCACAGAGTGACGAGGTCGCCGTCGGTCAGACCGAGTTGGATCGGGACGATGTCTCCAGCCATGGCGCGAAGCCTAATCGGTCAGCGCACGTGCAAGCGATGCCAGGATCGCCTCCCGCCGCTGCGCGACCAGTCCGGCGGCCCGACCGGCCGTCTCGACAATCGCGCGCCCCAGGTCACGGGCGTCGACCCCGTCCAGCGACTCGGGCAGCCACAGCCCACACATGCCGCCGTGCTGGTCCACCTCCACACTCACCAACCCGGAACCGTGGGTGACGCGAGCACGCGCCGACGACAGCTGATCCAACGCGTCCTCGAGTGATTGGAGCCCCGCGCCCGCGCGAGCGACGACCGCATCCATCGCTTCGCTCACAGCAACCACCCGTTCGCTCGGCTCTCGGCAACGACCCCGTTCGCTCCGCTCACAGCAACGACCCCGTTCGCTTCGCTCACACCGGCCTCATCCACGTCGCCGGGGTGGCCTCGTCCGCCTCCCGTCGCGCCTGCGCGTCGGCGAGATCGTCGCGGGTGGGCAATCCGAGCTGGTCGAGGACGTCCTCCGGGACGCCCGCGGCAGCCAGGTCCTCGCGGCGGCGGGCCCCGGCCTCCGCCGCCGACGCCCGGCACATCTCCAGGATCGCCGCCGCCAGCCCGGCTCCGCTGTAGCGCAGTTCCCGCGGGTCGATCCGCACGTCGAGTGGTTGACCGCGATCGGTCGCGGTGACGGTGACGGTGCCCGCACGGTTGCTCGTCGTGGCGACTGCGGCGTCCTCCGGGAGTTGCACTGGCTCCGGTTCGGGGCCCGGTGTGGCCATCGGGGCCGGGGTAGCGGTCGCGCCGAGCACTGCGGCAACCGGGATGCCGGGGCCGAACCGGGCGTCGGGGGCGTCGAACGGTGTGTTCACGCGGTGGGCCGGTAGAAGCCGTGGAAGCTCATACCGATGTTGTCGGTGCGGACCGCGCTGACCTGGACGGGGTCGCCTGCTTCGACCATCTGGCCGTTGCCGATCACCATCGCCACATGGCCGTCCCAGACGGCGAGATCACCCGGTCGAAGGTCGGACGGATCCACCTGGCAGCCCACGTTCTGCTCCTGCGCGAGACGGGGAATGTCCACGCCCGCCTCGCCGTACGCCCACTGGGTCAGTCCGGAGCAGTCCAGGCCCTGCCCGGGCGTCGTCCCGCCCCACGAGTACGGCACACCCTGCTGGCTGAGGGCGTTGCGCACCGCGTCGGCGGCCTCCTTGTTCGGTGCCATCGCGCTGCTGCCGTCCGGCAGGAACACCTCGACGCCGCCACTCGAGCCGAACAGGTCCGAACTGCTCCCACCGCGGATCGCGGGGGCGGGACCGCCGGGGGACGGGGCCGGTACGCCGCCCGAACGTGAGATCGGAGACATCGCTCCCGAGAACCCCGAGTAGTTCGACGCGGGCGGGAAGGACGCCGAATCGGTGAAGCCGCGTGCGAAGCCACTGAACGCGTCGCCCCGCTGCTGCAGGCCCGACAGCGGGCCCTCCCGGCCGGCCGCCGACGGGCGGACGACCGCCTGCACGGCACCGGTGTCTGCCTGCGCCACCGCCGGGGCGGGAGCGGTCAGCTCCGTTATCGCGGCGGTGTGCACGTCGAGTTGGCCACGGACCCGGGCGACCACGGCCAGGCCGCGCGACAGGTGATCGATGGCGGACGCGACGATCATGATCTGCCCGGCGGGCGTGGTCAGGGCGGGACCGGCCGCGACGGCGGTCGAGACGAACGAGCCGACGATCGCCTGGAGTTCGGCCATGCCCGCGCCGACGTCGCCGGACGCCGACGTCAGCACGGCGCCGATCTCCGTTCCCCGCTCCGAGAGTTGCACCTGCTGGACCTGGGCCTGCTGCCCCTTGGCGGCCGCGGCGTCGGCGGCCGCTCCCGACCAGGCGCCGCCGAGCTCGGCGAGCCCGAGCTTGCCGACGGCATAGGCGGAGTCGAGCGCCGCGGATGCGATCGCCAGCGCCTCCGGCGGTCCGTCGGGAGGCAGCACGCCGGTGCCGAACGTGTCGAGCAGGTCGGTCAGGGGACGGGTCAGCAGGTCGACGGCGATCATTCTCACACCTCCAGTCCGGAGCCCGTGTCGGCGAGCCCGCCCGCCACCGACCGGTCCGCGTCGTCGTAGGCGGTGGCCGTCGCGTGCGCGGCCGCGCCCATGCTGTCGAGGGTGTCCGCGAGCGCGCCGAGCGCGGCGGTGTGCGAGCCGTGTGCCGTCGCGAACGCGGCCAGGAAGTCGCCGCCGATCAGCCCGAACACCGGCGTCAACAGGCCCGGCCCGACCGTGGCCGCCCCCGCTGCGGCCTGGCGCACACCGGCCGCCATCACCGTGGCCGTCGCGCCGTATGCGCGGATCCCGTCGGTCACCGCTGAAAACTCGGTCATAGCCCGATTCCCCCCGTTTCGTTCGATCCCTGCGCCCGGTCGGTCTCAGCCGAACCGTCACGAGATTGGACGCAGAGGTGCACCATCCGGTTCCCGCCGGTTTCGCGTGCCCGACCTCCGCTGCATATCCTGAGGCCCATGGATACGCACGTGGTCGATCACCCGTTGGCAGCCGCACGATTGACCACGATGCGCGACGAACACAGCAGCAATCCGGCGTTCCGCGCGGCACTGCGCGAACTGACCCAGATGCTGATCTACGAGGCGATCCGCGACGCCGAGATCGAGGAATTCGAGATCGCCACGCCCGTCTCGCCCGCGCGCGGCGTCCGGTTGGCCGCGCCGCCGCTGCTGGTGCCGGTGCTGCGCGCCGGGCTCGGCATGGTCGAGCAGGCCAGTCTGACCATCCCGCAGTCCCAGGTCGGATTCGTCGGGATGGCGCGGGACGAACAGACGCACCAGCCGGTGCCGTACCTGGAATCGCTCCCCGCCGACCTGGCCGGGATCCCCGTCTACGTCCTCGACCCGATGCTCGCCACCGGCGGGTCGATGGTGCGGACCCTCGAACTTCTCGTCGAGCGCGGCGCCACCGACATCACCGCCGTCTGCGTGGTCGCCGCACCGCAGGGCGTCGCCGCGCTCGCCGACTCGGGCCTGCCCGTGCGACTGGTCACCGCGAGCATCGACGAGGGACTGAACGAGGACGCGTACATCGTCCCCGGCCTCGGCGACGCCGGCGACCGGCAGTTCGGGCCCCGCAACATCTAGGCCCGGCAACGTCTGGGCGCGGCAACATCTGGGCCCCGCAACATCTGGGCGCGGCCGCGCCGTCGGGAGTGAGCTTCACCCCAGCCCGGTCGAAAACCGCTCACACGCGCGAAGCGCCTCGTCGGCGGCGGCGCGGGCGCGGGGCAGGTCGGCGCGGCTCGTGACCGGCTCGAACGCCTCCAGGTAGCACTTGAGCTTCGGCTCGGTTCCCGACGGACGCACCACCACCCGGACCCGCTCGCCGGTGAGGATCACCGCGTCGGTGCGAGCCTGCCCGCGCCGGTCCAGCAGGTCCTCGGCCGTGACGGGCAGGCCGGCCAGTTCGGTGGGCACGGCCGCGCGCAGCCCCGCCATCGCGTCGGCGATCCGGTCGAGGTGCTCGAAACGCAGCGACACCTGCGCCGTCGCGTGCACCCCGAACTCGACCGCCAGGTCGTCGAGAACGTCGAGGAGGGTCCGCCCCCGCGCCTTCAGGCCCGCCGCGAGGTCGGCGACGACGACGGCGGCCGAGATCCCGTCCTTGTCCCGGACCGCATCCGGGTCCACGCAGTGCCCGATCGCCTCCTCGTACGCGTACACCAGCCCGCTGCCCGCACGGACCAGCCACTTGAACCCGGTCAGCGTCCGGGTGAACCGCGCGCCGCGTGCCGCGGCGATCCGGCCGAGCAACTGCGAGGAGACGATGGTGGTCGCGACGAGCGGATCCGTGCCCTCTGGTTGCCGCGAGAGCAGGTGGTCGCCGAGCAGCGCGCCGGTCTCGTCGCCGGTGAGCATCCGCCAGCCGTCCGCCGATGGGACGCCCACCGCGCAGCGGTCGGCGTCCGGATCGAGCGCGATCGCCAGATCGGCGTCGACCCGCGCGGCCAGTTCCAGCAGCGCGTCGGTCGCCCCCGGCTCCTCCGGGTTCGGGAACGCGACGGTGGGGAAGTCCGGGTCCGGGGCGTACTGGCTCGCGACCGTGTGGATCTCGGCGAATCCCGCCGCCTGCAGCGCCTCGACGGCGAGTTTGCCGCCGACACCGTGCAGAGGCGTCAGAGCGATGCGCAGGTCTCGCTCGGTGGATCGGGTCAGTGTTGTGATGCGGGCGAGGTAGTCCCGCATCAGTCGTGTGTCCTCGGCGGGACGGACGGGGGAGCGGGGCACCGCGACGGCCGGGCCGACCGCGGCGATCGCGTCCTCGATCTCCCGGTCGGACGGCGAGATCAGCTGCGCGCCGCCGTCGAGATACACCTTGTAGCCGTTGTCGGCGGCGGGGTTGTGCGAGGCGGTGATCTGCGCGCCGAGCTGCGCGCCCAGCTTCCGCACCGCGTATGCGACCACCGGGGTCGGTGTCGGCCCCGGCAGCAACACCACCGAGAAACCTGCGCCGGCAAGCACTTCCGCCGCCGTGGTGGCGAACACCGCACTGCCGTGGCGCCCGTCGCGCCCGACCACGACCGTCGAGCCGCCCAGACACTTCGCCTGCAGCCACGCCGCGATCCCGGCGGTGGTGCGGGTGACGACGGCGACGTTCATTCCGTTGGGTCCGGCCCGCACCGGCCCGCGCAACCCGGCGGTGCCGAAGGTCAGCGGGGCGGAGAAGCGTTCCGCCAGTTCGCCCTCCGGCAGCGCGGCGAGCTCGGCCCGCGCGTCGGGGTCGGGGTCCCCGGCGAGCCACCGCTCGACCCGGCCGCGCAGGTCGTCGGTCACAGCGACGACACCAGCTTCCGCAGCAGGCCGCCGATGTGTCCGGCCGCGGCCGCACCCGCCGCGAGCACCTCCGCGTGGTCGAGGGGTTCGCCGGTGATGCCCGCCGCGAGGTTGGTGACCAGGGAGATGCCGAGGACCTCCGCGCCTGCCGCGCGGGCCGCGATGGTCTCGTGCACGGTGGACATGCCCACCAGATCGGCGCCGAGGGTCCGCAGCATCCGGATCTCGGCGGGCGTCTCGTAGTGCGGGCCGGGCAGCCCCGCGTACACGCCCTCCTCGAGACCCGGGTCGATCGACCGGGCCAGGTCCCGCAGCCGTGGGGAGTAGGCGTCGGTCAGGTCGACGAACTGGGCGCCGACGAGCGGGGAGCGGGCGGTGAGGTTGAGGTGGTCGCTGATCAGGACGGGTTGCCCGACGCGCATGCCCTCCCGGATGCCGCCTGCGGCGTTGGTCAGGACCACCGTGCGGGCGCCGGCGGCGACGGCGGTCCGCACCGGGTGCACCACCTGCGCGAGGTCGTGGCCCTCGTAGGCGTGGGTGCGGCCGAGCAGTATCAGGACCCGGGCGTCGTCGACGGACACCGACAGTGCGGTACCCGCGTGCCCGGACGCCGACGGGGCCGCGAAACCGGGGAGGTCGGTTATCGGCACCGTCGCCGCGGGTGTGCCGAACGCGTCGGCGGCGGCCCGCCAGCCGGAGCCGAGGACGATCGCGACGTCGTGCTTCGCGACGCCGGTGCGCTCGGCCAGAACCTGCGCGGCCTGCTGCTCGAGGGTTCCCATGAAGGCACACAGTACTGGCGACAGCGGAAGTTACCCGCAGGTAGTATCCGGGCATGCCTTATCTCGAGCGCAACGGCGACGTCCACATCCTCCACCTCGGCGACGAGGGTGTGACGGACAGCGAGAACCGTTTCCACCCGGACTGGATCGACCGGTTCCACGCCGCGCTCGACCAGGTCGAATCGGTCGAGGGTCCGGCCGCGCTGGTCGTGACCGCGGACGGGAAGTTCTTCACCAACGGCCTAGACACCGACTGGCTGTTCGGCAACCTCGACAAGATCCACGGCTACCTGGACCGGGTCCACACGATCTTCACCCGACTGCTGACCCTCCCGATGACCACCGTCGCCGCGATCGGCGGCCACGCGTTCGGTGCCGGTGCGATGCTCGCCGCCTCCTGCGACCAGCGGGTGATGCGCGCCGACCGCGGGTTCTGGTGCCTGCCCGAGGCCAACCTCAACATGCCGTTCACGATCGGGATGAACGCGCTCATGACGACGCAGCTGCCGCGCCCGACCGCGGTCGAGGCGATGACCACCAGCCGTCGGTACGCCGGCCCGGACGCGCTCGCCGCCGGGATCGTCAACGAGATCGTCGAGGGCGACGGGGTACTCGCGGCCGCCGTCGTCCGCGCCGGCGCGACCGCGAACGTGCGCGGTGCCAACCTCGGTCGGATCAAGGCGGACATCCACGCGTCGATCCTCGCCGCGCTGGCGACGAAGACCGACGCGGGCAACCTGCCGTTCGGTCAGAACTGACTCGTCGACCGACACCGCGGCACCCGCAAGTCCATGGGCGGGTGCCGCGTCGGACGAGTCTTGCCGCGGCGTGGATGAGCGCCGCCGCGGCGGGGTGAGACACTGGATGGTGTGACCTCGGAAGTGGACGACGCGCTCGCCGGCGCGCAGGCGGATCTGATCGCGCTGTCCCATTCCATCCATGCGGAGCCGGAACTCGCCTTCGCCGAGCACCGTAGTGCCGCGAAGACCTCGGAACTGCTGTCCCGGTACGGGTTCGAGGTCACCACACCGTACGCCGACCTTCCGACGGCGCTGTGCGCCGAGTACGGCAGCGGCGATCTGGTGGTGGGGATCCTCGCCGAGTACGACGCGCTGCCCGAGATCGGTCATGCGTGCGGGCACAACATCATCGCCGCTGCCGCCGTCGGCGCGGGGATCGCGCTCGCGCCGGTCGCGGACCGCCTCGGCATCACGGTCCGGGTGATCGGCACACCGGCCGAGGAGAGTGGTGGCGGCAAGGTCCTCATGCTCGAACGCGGCGCGTTCGACGACCTCGCGGCGGCGCTGATGGTGCATCCGGGTCCCGAGGACATCGCCGGTGCGAGTTCGCTGGCGATGGCGGACGTCGCGGTCACCTTCAGCGGGCGGGAGGCGCACGCGTCGGCCGCGCCGCAGCACGGTCGCAACGCCGCCGATGCCGCGACGGTTGCGCAGGTCGGTCTGGGTCTGCTGCGTCAGCATCTCGAACCCGGTCAGCAGATGCACGGGATAGTCAGCGACGGCGGCGCGGCGCCGAACATCGTGCCCGCCCGAACCGAGATGCTGTACTACCTGCGCGCCCGCACGTCGCAGTCGCTCGCCGAGCTCACCGAGCGGGCCTTCGCATGCTTCGAGGCCGGGGCGCTCGCCGCCGGCTGCACTCACGACATCCGCACGGTGTCACCGAATTACGCGGAGCTTCGGCCGGACCCCTGGTTGGTCGGGGCGTACCGGGAACTGATCGAGACGATGGGACGCAGTCCGCTGCCCCCCGACCGGGAAGGATCGCGCCCGCTGGGCAGCACCGACATGGGAAACGTGACACATGTGATTCCGGGGATCCACCCGGTGATCGGGATCGAGTCCGGCGGCGCGGTGACGCACCAGCCGGAGTTCGCGGCGGCCTGCGTGACGGCCTCCGCCGACCGCGCGGTGCTCGACGGTGCCCGCGCGCTGGCGGGTACCGCCGTCGCGGCTGCGGCCGATCCGGTGCAGAGGGACCGGTTGCTGGCCGGGGTCGAGAAGCGGACGGGCCTGGCCGGCCGGCGCTCCGCGTCGGAGAAGGGGGCCCGGTCGTGAGCAGCTGGATCGATCACTGGGTCGAGACGCACACCGCCGAGTTGTCGGCCTGGCGCAGGCACATCCACGCCCACCCCGAACTCGCCCGCCAGGAGTTCGCCACCACCGAGTTCGTGGCGCGCAAGCTGGCCGCGGCCGGCCTCGAGCCGAAGATCCTGCCCGGCGGAACCGGGCTGACCTGTGACATCGGTCCGGACGGCCCGCGGGTGGCGCTGCGGGCGGACATGGATGCGTTGCCGCTGCAGGAGGACACCGGCGCGCCGTACGCGTCCACCGTTCCCGGCATCTCCCACGCGTGCGGGCACGACGCGCACACGACGATCCTGCTCGGGGCGGGTCTCGCGCTCGCGCAGTCGCCGGAGCCGCTGCCGTACGGGGTGCGGCTGGTGTTCCAGCCCGCGGAGGAGGTGATGCCGGGCGGCGCGCTCGACGTCGTCGCGAGCGGTGGGATGAAGGATGTGTCGAGAATCTTTGCGCTGCACTGTGATCCGCGACTGGCGGCGGGTCGCGTGGGGGTGCGGCTCGGGGCCATCACCTCGGCCGCCGACACCGTCGAGCTCCTGCTCGACTCGCCCGGCGGTCACACCTCGCGCCCGCACCTGACCACCGACCTGGTGTACGCGCTCGGCACGGTCATCACCGGGCTGCCCGGCATGCTCAGCCGGAGGATCGACCCGCGGACCAGCACGGTGATGGTGTGGGGTGCGGTCAGCGCCGGGCAGGCACCGAACGCCATCCCGCAGACGGGGCGGCTGGTCGGCACCGTCCGCACCGGCGACCACGACACCTGGGCGCTGCTCGAGCCGCTGGTCCGGGAGATCGTGCACGGCCTGCTCGCGCCGACCGGGGTTCGGTACGAGCTGAACTACCGTCGGGGCGTCCCGCCCGTCGTCAACGACGAGGTCTCCACCCGGATGTTCGAGCACGCGATCTCACAACTTGGCCCCGACGCCCTGTCGGACACGCCGCAGTCCGGCGGCGGCGAGGACTTCTCCTGGTACCTCGAGGAGGTGCCGGGCGCGATGGCCCGGCTCGGGGTGTGGTCCGGCATCGGGGAGCAGCTCGACATCCACCAGCCGACCTTCGACCTCGACGAGCGGGCGCTCTCGGTGGGTGTGCGGGTGATGGCGAATCTCGCCGTGTCCGGCGAGCCCACGGTGCCGTGACGGCGGCGGGGCCCCGGGGCGGGTCCCAGCGGCCGTAGCCCGGCGTGCCGGGGCTGGCTGCCGTAGCCCGGCGTGCCGGGGCTGGCTGCCGTAGCCCGGCGTGCCGGGGCTAGCTGCCGTAGCCCGGCGTGCCGGGGCCGACGTTGCGGCTGTTGCGGGTGCGCAGCTCGCGGACGTACTCCGCGGGAGCTCCGGCGATCTCCGCGGCGTCGGCCATCACGCCGAGGTAGCGGGCCGAGGGCAGGCCACCCTCGTAGGCGTCGAGCACGTACAGCCACGCCAGCACCGAGTCGCCGGTGTCGGTGTCGACGCGCAACCGGATCTTGCGGTGGATGCCGAGCTCGGAACCCTCCCACCGGTCCAGGCTGGCCTCGTCCTCGTCGGGCACGTCGTAGAGCACCACGAACACCCGGGAGTCGGGGTCCTCGACGACGGTCGCGAGCGCGCCCTCCCAGCCGATGTCCCCGCCGCTGAAGGTCAGCCGCCAACCGTTCAACCAGCCGGTACCCGCCATCGGCGAGTGCGGGCAGCGTTGGAGCATCTGCTCCGGGTGCATGTTGGATCCGTACGCGGCGTAAATCGGCACGCGGAAAGCGTAGACCGTGAGCCGACGGCCATCGAACCGTACACAGCACAATTCGCTCCGCTCGGCGCACGGCGGCCCTGTCGATGTGCGCGCGGACAGGCGGGTGGAATAGCGTGGACGCACCGAGAAGTGTGCACACGCTGCTGAAACAGCACCTGCCGAAACATGGAGGACGGATGACCCGGATCGTGATCATTGGCGGCGGACCCGCCGGCTACGAGGCGGCGTTGGTCGCGGCGCAGCATGGGGCGGCAGTCTCCTTGATCGATTCCGATGGCGTGGGCGGCGCGTGCGTGCTGTGGGACTGCGTTCCCTCGAAGACGTTCATCGCCTCGACCGGTGTCCGCACCGACATGCGCCGGGCCACCGACCTCGGCATCGCGCTCGACCCGTCCCAGGCGACGATCTCGCTGCCGCAGATTCACTCCCGGGTCAAGAGCCTCGCGCAGGCCCAGTCCGCCGACATCCGCGACAAGCTGCAGACCGCAGGCGTCGAGCTGCTCTCCGGCACCGGCGAGCTGATCGACCCGGTGATCGGGATGGCCTCCCACAAGATCAAGGCCATCCTGGCCGAGGGCGGAGAGCGGGTGCTCGAGGCCGACGTGGTGCTGATCGCGACCGGTGCGTCTCCTCGGGTCCTGCGGGGCGCGGAGCCGGACGGCGACCGCATCCTCAACTGGCGCCAGCTCTACGACCTCGACTCGCTGCCGGAGCATCTCGTCGTCGTCGGCTCGGGTGTCACCGGCGCCGAGTTCGTCTCCGCCTACACAGAGATGGGAGTGCAGGTCACGATGGTCTCCAGCCGGGACCGGGTGCTGCCGCACGAGGACGCCGATGCGGCGATGGTGCTCGAGGAAGCGCTGTCCGAGCGCGGTGTCACCCTCGTCAAGCACGCCCGCGCCGACGCCGTCGAGCGCACCGAGGACGGGATCATCGTCCGGCTGTCCGACGGTCGCACGGTCACCGGCAGTCATGCCCTGATGACGGTCGGCTCCACCCCGAACACGTCGGGTCTGGGCCTGGAGAAGGTCGGCATCGAACTCGACCAGGGCGGTTACCTGCGGGTCGACCGGGTTTCGCGCACCGCCGTGTCCGGGATCTACGCCGCCGGCGACTGTACGGGACTGTTCCCTCTCGCCTCGGTCGCGGCGATGCAGGGCCGGATCGCGATGTACCACGCCCTCGGCGAGGGTGTGAGCCCGATCAAGCTCAAGACCGTCGCGTCGGCCGTGTTCACCCGCCCGGAGATCGCGAACGTCGGCGTGAGCCAGGCCTCGATCGACAACGGCGAGGTGCCCGCCCGCACCGTCATGCTGCCGCTGAACACGAATCCGCGCGCCAAGATGTCGAGCCTGCGCCGCGGCTTCGTGAAGATCTTCTGCCGCCCGGCGACCGGCGTGGTGATCGGTGGCGTGGTAGTCGCGCCGACCGCGTCCGAACTGATCCTGCCGATCGCGATCGCGGTGCAGAACAACCTGTCGGTGAACGATCTCGCGCAGACGTTCTCGGTGTACCCGTCGCTGTCCGGTTCGATCACCGAGGCCGCCCGCCAGCTGATGCGGCACGACGACCTGGACTAGGGCATGTCTCCCAATCCCCGATTCGGCGCCCCTGGCGCCCAATCGCCGCCCTGCTGCGTTGTCGTCGGCGCCGATACAACAGCGGTATCGGCTTCTCCTCCGCCTTGCCGGACGACGATTGTTTCGCCAGGGGCATCCGAGAGGGATTAGGAGACACGCCCTAGGTCATCCCGGCATGTGGGCCCGACGTTCCACATGCCGAACGTCTCTGGAACAATGAGGGGCGGCCGGGAACCCCGGTCGCCCCTTCTGTGCCTCCCGCCCGTGGATCCGAGCGCCAGGTCGCCTCGAACCTCGTCCACTTCAACCGGGAGTCGTCATGTCCCCAGTTCTCGCGCGACGCATGTCCGCGCTCCGTTCCTCCGCAATCCGCGATCTGCTCGCGGTCACCGCTCGCCCCGACGTCATCGGTCTCGCGGGCGGGCTTCCCGATCCGAACCTGGTCCCGCTGGACCGGATCCGGGACACCACCGAGCGGGTGCTGGGGTCGCCGGCCGCGCTGCAGTACACCGAGACCACCGGGCTGGCCCGACTGCGTGAGGTGGTGGCCGCGCGCGAGTCGGCGCGACGGCACGGGCCGGTCGACGCATCGCGGGTGGTGATCACCCACGGCTCCCAGCAGGCGCTGAGCCTGCTCGCGCAGGCGCTGCTCGATCCCGGCGCCACCGTGGTGGTCGAGGAGCCCGCCTACACCGGGGCGCTGCAGGTGCTGCGGACCGCCGAGGCCCGCATCGTCACCGTGCCCCTCGACGCGGACGGCATGCGGGTGGACCGGCTCGCCGAACTCCTCGCGGCGGGGGAGCGGCCGGCCCTCGTACACACCGTCAGTACCTTCCACAATCCGCGCGGCGTGACCATGTCCGCCGACCGGCGCCGGTCGCTGGCCGCCCTCGCCGAGCGTTACGACTTCCGGATCGTCGAGGACGACCCGTACGGCGAGCTGTACTTCCGCGATGCGCCACCGGAACCGGTTGCCGCGCACTCGGACCGGGTGATCCGGCTGTCCAGTGCCTCGAAAACCCTCGCGCCCGCGCTGCGCGTCGGCTGGATGGTCGCGGAGCCGGAGATCTGCGCGGCCGTCGAACTGCTCAAGCAGGGCGCGGACCTGTGCGGGTCGCGGCTCACGCACCAGGTCGCTGCCGACCTGCTCGCCGACGACGCCTGGTACACGGCGCACCTGGCGGGCCTGCGCGCCGAGTACGGGCGCCGGGCCGGCGCACTCCGCGCCGCGGTCGACCGGGAGCTCGCCGGGGTCGCGACGCTCGGGCCGATCGCCGGCGGCATGTTCGGCTGGCTCGAATTCGGCGACGGCACCGACACCGAGGCGCTGCTGTCGGCCGCGTTGGACCACGGCGTCGCGTTCGTCCCGGGCTCCGCCTTCGCGGTCGCGGACGGTGACCGGCACAGCGCCCGGGTGTGCTTCACGACGAACACTCCCGACCGGCTGGCCGAGGGGGTCGCCCGCCTCGCCGCGGCCCACCGGTCCCTGCGGTGAGGTTCCCCAATGTGACATTTGCTGTCGGCAAGTGAGCCAATGTGACATCAGGGAACCAACGGGTGGTCAGTCGACCCAGTCGTAGGTGCGCTCGACGGCCTTGTTCCACTCCCGGTACAGCCGATCCCGTTGCTCGGCAGGCATGTTCGGCGTCCAGGTGTGGCCGATCTCCCAGTTCGCGCGGATGTCGTCCTCGGAGCTCCAGAATCCGACGGCGAGTCCGGCGGCGTAGGCCGCACCGAGTGCGGTGGTCTCGTTCACGACCGGCCGGATCACCGGGACGTCGAGGATGTCGGCCTGGAACTGCATGAGGGTCTCGTTGAGCACCATCCCGCCGTCGACCTTCAGCGAGGTGAGGGCGACACCGGAGTCGGCCTCGGCGGCCTCGATCACCTCGCGGGACTGGAAGGCGGTGGCCTCGAGCGCGGCCCGGGCGAGGTGGCCCTTGTTCACGAAGCGGGTCAGCCCGACGATCGCTCCGCGGGCGTCCGGTCGCCACCGCGGCGCGAACAGTCCGGAGAACGCGGGCACGAAGTAGGTGCCGCCGTTGTCCGGGACCGCGGACGCGAGCAGTTCGACCTCCTTGGCGGAGTTGATGATCCCCAGGTTGTCGCGCAGCCACTGCACGAGCGACCCGGTGACCGCCACCGAGCCCTCCAGCGCATACACCGGTGCGCTCTCACCGATCCGGTAGCACAGCGTCGTCAGCAGTCCGTGCTTGCTGTGCACCGGGGTGGTGCCGGTGTTGACCAGCAGGAAGTTCCCGGTGCCGTAGGTGTTCTTCGCCTCGCCGGGGGACAGGCAGGCCTGCCCGAACATGGCGGCCTGCTGGTCGCCGAGGATGCCGGCGATCGGGACGCCGGCCAGCGGGCCTCGTTCCCGGCAGGTGCCGAACGGGCCGGAGGAGCTGCGGATCTGCGGCAGCATCGACGTCGGGATCCGCATGTCCGCGCAGATCTGTTCGTCCCAGTCCAGGGTCGTCAGGTCCATCAGGAGTGTCCGGGACGCGTTGGTGACGTCGGTGGCGTGCACGCCGCCGTCCGGTCCGCCGGTGAGGTTCCACAGGATCCAGCTGTCCATGGTGCCGAAGCACAGGTCGCCGGCCTCGGCGCGGGCCCGGACGCCGTCGACGTTGTCGAGGATCCACCGCAGTTTCGGCCCGGAGAAGTACGTCGACAGCGGCAGTCCGGTGGTCTGCCGGTAGCGGTCGGGGCCGTGCCCGTCGGCGATCTCCTCGCACAGCCGGTCGGTGCGCGTGTCCTGCCAGACGATCGCGTTGTACACCGGTTCGCCGGTGGCGCGGTCCCAGACGACGGTCGTCTCGCGCTGGTTGGTGATGCCGACCGCGGCGATGTCGTCGCGGGTGAGGTCCTTCTTGGCGAGCGCGGCGGCGGCCACCTCGCGGGTGGTGCGCCAGATCTCGGCCGCGTCGTGTTCGACCCACCCGGCCTGCGGGAAGATCTGGCGGTGTTCCTGCTGGGCGGAGGTCACGACCCGGCCACCGTGATCGAAGATCATGCAGCGGCTCGACGTGGTGCCCTGATCGATCGCGGCGATGTACTTGGTCACGGGCGTCCTCGTCTCTCGGGCGGTCTCGGCATGAAGCTACTAGCGTCTACGTCGGTCTCGCACCTCCCTCGACAGATTGGGCTGGGGGCGTGAGGTTCACGTGTCCCACGGCTACTCGTATCATTTTGCGGTGGTACGGGTTTGACCGTGTCCCACACCGACGCTCGGGGTGCAGGAATTTCGTTGCCTGGTTTCACCTCCGCCCGTGTGGGTGGGGCCTGGGTACTGTGCCGGACGCGGCGGTGCCGCGGCTGTGGTGGTGTCGCTTGGGTCTTGTCCCGGCACTTGCGGACCGGTGCGTGTGCTGCGTCCTTCACTGCGGGTGGCTGACCACGTCGGCGGGTGGTCTTCGCCCTACCGAGCAGGGCGCGTTTGGCAATGTTGACCGCGGCGACGTGATCACGGTTGCCGCCGAGAGTGCACCGCTCGCACCAGGCCGTGTGGTATCCGCCGGGGCGGGTGAGCGGTTCGTTGCAGCTTGGGCACAGGGCCGAGGAACCACGGGCAGGAACGGTGGTCACGGTTACCCCGACTCCGGTGGCGGTGTGTGCAAGCGCGGCGACAGCTTTGCGGCGGGGCGACTGCGCCGTCCGGTTGTTGTTGACGCGTCCGTGGCCACGGGCTTCGAGGGTGGTGAGGTCCTCGACGCCGATCACCGTCGCCCCTACCGCGGTGGCGTGGTCGGTGACCTGTCGGGCGAAATGAAACGTCAACTCTCGGTTGATCTTCGCTCGCTTTGTCCCGATCGCGGTTCGATGGCGGTCGAGGATGGCGATCTTCGCTTCCAGTTTGGAACGAACCTCCGGATGAGCGGAGGTGGCGAGGCGGCTCAACCGCACGGCTTTGCGGTGCAGTATCTGCCCTTCCACCTGCAGTCGCGCCAGTTTGATGCCCAACCCGCGGTCGTCGTATGTGTGACCGCGATATGTCGACGAGAGCCCGTCCGGGGTTTCGCTGACTGTGGCGATGGCGCCGAGAGTGGATGGTGACCAGTCGACTCCGACCGCGATCGTGGCGCCCCTCAGGTTGTCGACGGGCACGGCTTCGGTGGCCGCGCCTCGCCACAACAGCCCCCGGTGGTCCATGGTGAGTGTGGGCAGGTGCCAGGCGGTGATCGCACGCCCACGCAGGTGCAGGGGGATCGCAGCGGTCAGCAGCACCCACTGCCACTGCGTCCTCGATTGCGGGGCCGGGCAGGTCGGCAGTTTGACCGCCAGCACCATCTCGCAACCGCTCACGGCAAGGTGGGCGAATTGTTTGTCGGACGCGGACAGGCGCGCCAACGCAGGAAGCCGTGGCGGCGTCTGGATGTCGGTGACGCGCAAACGCTGTCCGGCAGTCGGCCCCGACCTGTCGCCGCCACCGGTGCGGCGGTGGTGAGCGGCGAGTTGACGTACAACATTCCGGATGAACGCCGCGGACAGCGGTACACGGTCGTCGGGCTGATCGGGGCCGGTGAGGCGGCCGGCGTGCGGGTCGAAGCGCGGGGACAACGCTGCCACCGCGCTGTCACGGAAGGCGAGTGTCCGCAACATGGAGACAACTTGCGCCGTGGTCACCCGTGCAACGCGGGATGGTACGTACACCCCGTCCGGATACACCGGTACCCAGCCCAGACGGGCTGCGGCGACATGTCCCTGCATGGGGAGTTTTCGTCCCTGGCAGTCCCGCCCCGCCTCGAGTGCGTCGAAGGCGGCCGGATGCCACAAGCGGGTCAGCAGTTCCGAACCCGCCGCTGTGATCAGGTCCAGCAGCCAGCGAACACGGGTGTCGATGTCGTCGAGGCCGATCGCCTCGCCGGACGAGAATTCCACCGCGTGATGGGCGCGGGTGGTGAATGAAAACTGTCGCGTCGCACTCGAACCTCGATCGACAAGCGTGATCGGCGTTCGTGCATCCAACGTCCCCTCCGAAGTGCTCACCCATCCCCGGCTCCGCATGGTCTGGACCGTAACGCCGACCACCGACAAGGAACGCGTAGCCACGAGGCCGGTGAACCATCGGATCGGCCTCGTCACGCCGCCCGACCCGTCGGTGGAGGGCACAGCACAACGTGAAGTGGAAATGGCCCGTCGCATATAGTGCGAGGTATCTCGTTCACAGCGAGAATCCTGGAGTCGGATTTGCCGTCAACCTCGGGAGGAGCGTTGGACAAGCAGCGTGGTGTGCAGTTCCTCGGCCCGGATCAGCGGAAGCTGGCCTGGGAGCAGTTGGGGACCGAACAGTTCGACGTGGTGGTGGTGGGCGGCGGGGTCGTCGGCGCCGGCGCCGCGCTCGACGCCGCGACGCGGGGACTGAAGGTGGCGCTGGTGGAGGCGCGGGACTTCGCCTCGGGTACCTCGTCCCGGTCGTCGAAGATGTTCCACGGCGGTCTGCGCTACCTCGAACAGCTCGAGTTCGGTCTGGTCGCGGAGGCGCTGCACGAGCGGGAACTGTCGATGTCGACGCTGGCGCCGCACCTGGTGAAACCGCTGAAGTTCCTCTTCCCGCTGACGCACCGGGTGTGGGAACGCCCGTACATGGCGGCCGGGTTCATGCTCTACGACCGGATGGGCGGCGCGAAGTCCGTTCCCGCGCAGAAGCATCTGACGCGGGCGGGTGCGCTGCGGATGGCGCCGGGGCTCAAGCGGAACGCGCTCGTCGGCGGAATCCGCTACTACGACACGGTGGTCGACGACGCGCGGCACACGATGACGGTGGCGCGCACGGCCGCGCACTACGGTGCGGTGGTGCGCACCTCGACGCAGGTGGTCGGGTTCATGCGCGAGGCGGATCGGGTTTCCGGTGTGCGCGTGCGGGATTCGGAGGACGGCAGCACCACGGAGGTGCGCGGTCACGTCGTGATCAACGCGACCGGAGTGTGGACCGACGAGATCCAGGCGCTGTCGCACCAGCGGGGCCGGTTCCGGGTCCGGGCCAGCAAGGGCGTGCACATCGTGGTGCCCCGGGACCGGATCGTCAGCGACGCCGCGATCATCCTGCGCACGGAGAAGTCGGTGCTGTTCGTGATCCCGTGGGGCGGGCACTGGATCATCGGGACCACCGACACCGACTGGAATCTCGACCTCGCGCATCCGGCGGCGACGAAGGCCGACATCGACTACATCCTCGGGCACGTGAACAATGTGCTCGTCACCCCGCTCACCCACGACGACATCGACGGCGTCTACGCCGGACTGCGCCCGCTGCTCGCGGGGGAGTCCGACGAGACCTCGAAACTCTCCCGGGAGCACGCGGTCGCGCGGGTGGCGCCCGGCCTGGTCGCGATCGCGGGAGGCAAGTACACCACCTACCGGGTGATGGCCGAGGATGCCGTCGACATTGCGTCCGAGGACATTCCGGCGCGGATCGCGTCGTCGATCACCGAGAAGGTGCCGCTGGTCGGCGCGGACGGGTACTTCGCGCTGGTGAACCAAGCGGTGCACCTCGGTGAGCTGTACGGGCTGCACCCGTACCGGGTCAAGCACCTGCTCGACCGCTACGGTTCGCTGATCGACGACGTGCTCCAACTCGGCGCGGCGACACCCGAACTGCTGCAACCGATCACCGACGCCCCGGACTACCTGCAGGTCGAGGCGGTGTACGCGGCGGCGGCGGAGGGGGCACTGCACCTCGAGGACATCCTCGCCCGCCGGACCCGGATCGCGATCGAGTACCCGCACCGCGGCGTGAACTGCGCCGAGCAGGTCGCGCACCTGGTGGCGCCCGTGCTGGGCTGGGACGCGGCGGCGGTCGATCGCGAGGTCGAGACCTATCGGGCGCGGGTCGAGGCGGAGGTCGAGTCGCAGCGCAGGCCCGACGACGAGTCCGCCGACGCGCTGCGGGCGGCCGCACCCGAGGCCCGTGCGGAAATCCTGGAGCCGGTGCCGATCTCGCGGTGACGGCGGACGCTGCCCCGGCGCTGCCGCGGCAGGGGCAGCGTCGGGCTCAGTGGGTGAGGACCAGCTTGATCGCGACGATCAGCACCGCGACGAACCCGAGTACGAACGATGAGACGAGGGTGTTCCGAGTCGGGCGTTCACCGCGCAACCGGGTGATGACGTAGGCGATGCCCGCGATACGGGTGACCACCCAGACCTCGGCGAGCAGTAGCGCCGTGGTCAGTTCGATCCAGCCGAGTCCGCTGCCCAACCACACCAGCACCGCCGGGATCAGTGCCGACGTCAGGACCGGCACCGAGTCGCGGAGCTCGTCGAGTCGTTCCGACCAGGTCAGGGCATGGCCGGTTCGGGTGCTGCGCCCGAGGGATTCGGCGAAGGCGTGCGCGATGAAGGTGGAGATCCCGGTCCCGATGATCACCAGTGCCGCATGCGTGACGCTCGCGTTGTTCAGTGGCACGAGAGCGGCCAGCACCAGGATGTTGCCGTAGACGTAGGCACTGATCCGGCTGGCGTAGTCCTCGGTGGACAGGGGCTCGCGCGTCATGGGGTACAGCTTGGCATGCGCGGTGTGCGCAGTCGGCTCGGCGCCGCTCACGTGCACTCAGCGTGTCCGCACGACGGTGCTTGGGGCCGACCGGGCGGCCAGCCCGGAGATCGCCATGACGATCAGGACGAGGACGGCGATGGATGCGGTGGCCATGGTCGAACCTTCCCGTGCGGATGTTTTCCGGACAGGTTCCAGACTGCGGTACGTAGCCGTGGTGCACCTCGGAGCGAGGTATGGATTTGCTGAGAGTGTGCTGGCGGGAAGTCGGATGTCGGGTCAGCCCCGGGACGGATCCGAACCCGGCGCCGCGAGGCCGGCGGTCAGGGTGCGGATGCAGCGGACGGCGATGTCGGCGGGGCTCGGCCCGGCGCCGTTGCCGTTGCCGTTGCTGTCGCCGTCGTCCGCATCGCCGGTGCCGGCCCACGTCTGGATCGCCAGGCGCATCGCGGTGTTGCCCGCCACCGCCATCAGCCGAACGTCGACGGGGTCCGCGTCCGGGCCCATCAGGGGTGCCAGGACGGTGACGAGGGCTTCCTCGGTGTCGTGGACGACGCGGAACCAGACCGATTCCAGGCCCGGATCGCCCGGGACGGCGCGGAGCAGGCCCCGGCTCAGGCGCAGGGAGTCGCTGCCGAACCGGTCGGACCGGGACAGGGCCCGGTGCGCGGAGCTCGTGAGGGCCTCGACCGGCGGCGTCCCCGGCGCGGTGGCCGCGAGGTCGGCGATCCAGTCCGCGACACCTCCCGCGAGCAGGGGGGTGACCGCCGCCTCCTTGGTGGGGAAGTACCGGTAGAAGGTGCGCAGTCCGATGCCCGCCGCGGTGGCGATGTCCTCCGCGGTGACGGCGGCCGCGCCGCGGGCGGCGAACAGCTCGGCCGCGCAGCGGGCGATCTCGAGCTGAGTCTGGGCCTTGCGGCGCTCGGTCAGTGAGCGGGGGGCTTGCGCGATCGGGTCGGCCATGGTCACCATCATGGCACGTTGTGCCACTCCGGCGTAGCGTGCAAGTACGCAGTCTGCAGACCAGGAGTGCTGCGGGAGACCAGAAGGAGTGCTGCTCATGAATCGCTTCGAGGGACGCAAGGTGCTCGTCACCGGCGCGGGATCGGGCATCGGTCAGGCCACCGTGGCTCGGCTGCTGTCCGAGGGCGGCGTCGTCGCGGCCGCCGACGTGTCCGAGCAGGGCCTCGCCGAGACCCGCAGGCGTGCGGAGGAGGCCGGCGTCGCGGACCGCCTCACCACCGCCGTCGTCGACATCTCCAGCGAGGACTCGGTGCGTGAGGCCATCGGAGGGGCCATCGAGGGCCTCGGCGGCCTGCAGGTCCTCGTCAACGCGGCCGGCATCCTGCGGTCCTCGCACACCGCGGAGACCACTCTCGAGTTCTGGAACACGATGATCGGGGTCAACCTCACCGGCACGTTCCTCGTGACGCGTCAGGCACTGCCCGCCCTGCTCGAATCGGGGAAGGGCGTGGTGGTGAACTTCAGCTCCACCTCGGCGTCGTTCGCGCACCCGTACATGGCCGCCTACGCCGCGACGAAGGGCGGCATCCGGTCCTTCACGCACGCGATCGCGCTCGAGTACGCCAAGCAGGGCCTGCGTGCGGTCGCCGTCGAGCCCGGCTCCATCGCGTCCGGGATGACCAGCAACCCCGGCTTCCCGGAGGAGGGCGTCGACCCGAGCCTGATCGGCAAGCTGTACCCGTGGATCGGCGACGGGTTCGCGCCGCCGGAGGACGTCGCCGGCGTGATCGCGATGCTCGCGTCCGATGACGGAAAGTTCGTCACCGGCACCGAGATTCGCATCGACGGCGGCACCCACATGTGACGCAGGCGTCTCCGGCGCTCGTGCGTGGTTTGCGGGTCCCCACACCCGCAAACCGCGCACGAGCAGCGGAGCTGCCTGTCTCCTAGACTCGGGCGCGATGAGTGCCACCGACCGCCCCGACCTCGACCAGCGCCGCCTGCAGCGACGCACGCGTCTGCTCGAGGTCGGCGTGGACCTGCTGGGGACGGCCGACGCTCCGGGCGTCAACGTGCGCGCCGCCTGCCGCGCGGCCGGCCTCACCGAGCGGTACTTCTACGAGAGCTTCGCCGACCGCGACACCTACATCCGGGAGGTGTACGCGGAGGTGGGCGAGCGGGCCCGTGCCGCGCTGGTGGCGGCGGTCGCGAAGGCCGACGGCCCCGCGGAGGTCGCCGAACACGCGGTGCGGGCGTTCGTCGAACTCGTTCTCGACCACCCGGAGGCGGGCCGGGTGCTGCTGCTGGCGCCGCTGCGCGAACCAGCGCTCGGCGGTCGCGGCCTCGCGCTCGCCCCGAGTTTCGTTGTCCTGGTGGCAGATCAACTGAAGGACATCGCCGATCCCGACGAGCGGGCCCTGCGCGCCCTCGGCCTCGTCGGTGCCCTGACGAGCCTGTTCATCGGCTACCTCGACGGCACCGTCACCGTGCCGCGCGAGGCCCTGATCCGGCACTGCCTCGGCCTGCTCGAGCGGGCGAGCAGGCTCTGACGCGGGGACCCGTCCCGGGGATGTTTAGATTGGCGAGCATGTCCACAACATCGGATCGGGAGATCGTCGAGGAGGCTCTCGGCACCTTCGTCCGTGGTCACCTCGACCTCACCGACGGAACCCGTCTCGACGACCGGCATTTCAGCCTGACACTCGAACTCGGCGGGCGGGACGTCGCATTCCTCGCCGCCGCCGTCGGCCCCGACGAGGCCCGTTCGCTGCTGCCCAGGCTCCGCCGGGTCGTGCACGATCACGATCGGTTGGTCCGCAGCGCCGTCGAGGCCGTGGTCCGGCAATTCGGCGACGACCCACCGTCCGTCGAGGAACTCGCCGACGCCCACGACGATCTCGTGCTCGACACCGTCGAGACCCACCCCGGCGGCGACGTGGTGCTGCACCTGGCGGACACGTGTGGCGATCACTTCATGGACGGCTACTGGCCCGCGGTCCGACTCGATCCCGACGACAACGTGGTGGCTGTGACGGTCGAGTCGTGAGACTCCCGGTCCCGGGTGCGTTGCGCTACCGGAAGTCCGTGTACGCGTCGGCGCGCGGGCCGATCGCCGTGACCAGGGCGATCGGCACCTGAAGGGTCGTCATGTGGTGACGGTAGCGGTCTGCGGCTGGCAGTTCGGGCACCAGAAGATCTGCCGCTCACGATCGGGTGTGCCGTCGCCGAGCATGCCGGCCGCGACGAGGGTGCCGCAGCGCAGGCACGGCTTGCCCGCGCGGCCGTACACCCAGGTGGTGCGACCGCGACGGCGGTCGCCGGTGGTGATGCGGACGGTGCGGTCGCGGTTCGCGGTCAGCAGGCGGTGCGCGAGATCCGCCCACGCTCGCGGTTCCCCGGCGTCCGCGACGGGTGTCGCCGGGTGCACGCCGCGCAGGAAGCACAGTTCGCTGCGGTAGACGTTGCCCACCCCGGCCATCACGCGCTGATCGAGCAGGGCCACGCCGATCGGGCGGCCCGGCTCGGCGCCGAGGTTCGCCGCGGCGCGGCCGGTGTCCCAGTCGGGGCCGAGTAGATCCGGCCCCAAGTGCCCGACCGCGCGCTCCTCCTCGGCGCGCGCGAGCACCTCGACGATGCCGAGCTGGAACCCGACGGCGAGGAAATCCTCGGTGCCGAGCAGGATTCGGGCCTGCCAGGCGGGCCGGCGCCACCGCGCGCCCGCCGGGTACACGTGCCACTCGCCCTCCATCTTCAGGTGGGAGTGCACTGTCGCCTCGCCGACCCGGATCAGCAGGTGCTTGCCGCGGCTGAGCACCTCGTCGACCGGTCCGGGCGTCAGATCCACCGTCGCGAACCGAGGCACCCGGATGTCGCAGACCGTCAGCGGCGTGCCGATCAGCGCGCGGCGCAGCCTGCTCGCGGCCTGCCAGACGGTGTCACCCTCGGGCATCGGCACCGCCTCGCGCCGGGCGCATCCGGTCAGTGCCCATACGAGGTCCGTTTGCGCAGCCCGCGGGGCGTCGCCGAGAACCCCGCCTCGACCAGCGCGGGGGACAGCGGGCTGGTGTGCACCGACTCGCCGTCGACCTTCTCGATGACGATCTTGTCGACGCCGCCGCGGTCGACGAGTTCGGCCAGGGCGATGGCGGCGCTGTGCCGGGTCCCCGGGTCGTCGGTGAACGTGAGCAGTGTCTTGCCGCCCCGCTCGACGTAGAGCGCGAGCTCGCCGTCGACGAGGACGACCATCGCTCCGGCCTTGCGCCCCGGGCGATGACCGCCGTCGGTGGCGGGCCACGGCAGCGCGCCGCCGTACGGGTTCGCCGGGTCGGTCGCGGCGAGCGCGACCGCGGCGCGGGCGGGCTCGGCTCCCGGCTCCGCGAAGCCGCGGAGCCGGTCCACCACCTCGGACGTCGAGAACTGGGCCGCACCGAGACCGTTCACGAAGTAGCCGCGCCGGCACCGGCCGCCGTCCTCGAACCCGCGCAGCACCTTGTAAATCAGCGCGAACCCGCCGGGCACGTCCTCCGCGACCACCGAGCCTCGGGTGAGCACCCCGTACCGGTCGAGCAGCAGGTCGGCGCGGGCGTGCGCACGGATCGTCGGGTCCGGCTCCGGATCGGGCAGCAGCGACCACCGGCCGCCCACCGTCGGGGGACCGGTGCGGGACGGCAGTGCCGGCCGCGGCAACGCCCGGTACGCGCGGGTCCGGGGCGGGCGGCGCGGAGTCCGGTGGCTCGGGGTCGCTCGGGTGGTGCCCGACAGCAGCGCGCGCAGCGGCGCGAACGTGTCGCCCGACAGGTGCCCGGCCCACACCAGTTGCCACAGCGCCTCGACCAGCGCCGGGTCGTCGGTGGACCCGACCTGGTCCGACAGGGTGCGGAAGAAGTACGCCCCGCCCGGCGCCAGGGTGTCGAGGATCGTGCGGTGCAGATCGGACAGTTCGATGTCCTGCGGTGGCGGCAGCGTCAGCGGCGCGGTGTCCGCCAGGTGCAGGCGGACCCAGCCGTCGCTGCCGGAGATCTGCCCGGCTCCGGACCACAGCACCTCTCCGGTGGTGGTCAGTTCGTCCAGCATCGACGGCCGGTAGTCGCGAACCCGCGACGGCAGCACCATCGACTCCCAGGCGGACGCCGGGATCGGCACCCCGGCGAGTTGGTCGATCACCGCCGCGACCCCGTCCACGCCGCGCAGTCCGCCGCCGACGTGCTGCCAGTCGGGGAGGAAGCGGCCGAGCGCCTCCGGTTCGACCGGTTCGACGTCGCGCCGGGCCGCGGCCAGGGACCTGCGCCGGATCCGGTGCAGCACTTCGGCGTCGCACCACTCCGAACCCGTTGCCGCGGGACGGAACTCGCCCTCGACGACCCGCTTGTCCTGCGCCAGCCGCAACAGCACGTCCCGGACCACCGAGGTGCCGAGCCCGAACCGGGCGGCACACTCGGCGAGCGTGAACGGACCGTGGGTGCGGGCGTAGCGGCCGATCAGGTCACCGAGCGGGTCGTCGACCGGCTCGATGAACGCGGCCGGGGTGCCGATCGGCAGCGGTACCCCGAGTGCGTCGCGCATTCGCGAGGCGTCCTCGATCGCGACCCACCACTGCTGCCCGGCGAACGCGACCCGCATCGCACGCTTGTGGGCTTCGAGCCCGGCCAGCCACTCCCGCGGATCCGCCGTGGCGCGGGCGGCCACCTCCGTTTCGGTGAGCGGTCCGAGCAGCCGCAACAGGTCGGCGACACCCTCGGCGTCCTTCGCGCGGCGGTCCTCGGCGAGCCGCTGCAGTTCGCGTTCGGTCTGCTCGATCACCGCCTCGTCGAGCAGTTCCCGCAACTCCACCCGGCCGAGCAGCTCGGCGAGCAGCGTCGAGTCCAACGACAGTGCGGCGGCGCGGCGTTCGGCGAGTGGACTGTCGCCCTCGTACATGAACGCGCCGACGTAGTCGAACAGCAGCGCCGTGGCGAACGGGGACGGCGATGGCGTCTCCACCTCCACGATCCGGATCCGGCGGCGGCCCACGTCGGTCAGCAGCCGGATCAGGGACGGCAGGTCGTACACGTCCTGCAGGCACTCGCGGACCGTCTCGAGCAGGATCGGGAACGTCGGGTACTTGCGGGCCACGTCCAGCAGTTGCGCGGACCGCTGCCGCTGCTGCCACAGCGGGGCGCGGCGACCCGGGTTGCGGCGCGGCAGCAGCAGGGCGCGGGCCGCACACTCGCGGAACCGCGACGCGAACAGCGCCGACGCCCCGACCTGCTCGGTGACGACGTCCTCGATCTCGTCGTGGTCGAAGACGAACAGCTCCGCACCGGGCGCCGCGTCCTCGGTGTCCGGCAGCCGGACGATGATGCCGTCGTCGGATGCGGTTGGCGCGGAATCGATCCCGTACCGCTCCTGCAGTCGGGCGCCGATCGCCAGAGCCCACGGTGCGTGCACCGGCAGCCCGTACGGGGAGTGCAGCACCAGCCGCCAGTCGCCGAGTTCGTCGCGGAACCGTTCCAGCACCAGGGTGCGGTCGCTGGGCACCTGCCCGGTCGCGGCACGCTGCTCGTCGACCAGCGCCAGCAGGTTGTTCGTCGCGTTCTCGTCGAGGCCCTGGGCGGTCAGCCGCGGCCGCAGCTCCGCCGGGTCGCCGAGCGCGGTCTCGCGCAGGAACCCGCCGAGCGCGGCGCCGAGCTCGGCGGGCCGGCCGAGGCCGTCGCCGTGCCAGAACGGCAACCGGCCCGGCATCCCGTAGGCGGGGGAGACCAGCACCCGGTCGTGGGTGATCTCCTCGATCCGCCAGCTGGTCGCGCCGAGCGCGAACACGTCCCCGACCCGGGACTCGTAGACCATCTCCTCGTCGAGCTCACCGACCCGCGCGTTGCGCTCACCCACCATGTAGACGGTGAACAGCCCACGGTCGGGGATCGCGCCGCCCGAGGTGACGGCGAGGCGCTGCGATCCGGGCCTGCCGGTCAGCACGTCGGCGTCGCGGTCCCACACCAGCCGCGGTTGCAGTTCGGCGAACTCGTCGGACGGGTAGCGGCCGGCGAGCAGGTCCAGGGTGGCGTCGTAGGCGGACCGGGGCAGGGTCGCGAAGTTCCCGGTGCGCCGGACCGCGTCGAACCAGGCCCCGGCGTCGATCGGGTCGAGCGCGCACACCGCGACGGTGTGCTGCGCCAGGATGTCGAGCGGGTTCGCCGGTACCGCAAGGGCTTCGATCTTCCCGGTGGTCATCCGCTCCACCGTGACGGCACAGTGGATCAGGTCGGTGCGGTGCTTCGGGAAGAGCACGCCGCGGGAGATCTCCCCGACCTGGTGCCCCGCCCGGCCGACGCGCTGCAGCCCGCTGGCCACCGACGGCGGTGCCTCGACCTGGATCACCAGGTCCACCGCACCCATGTCGATGCCGAGTTCGAGACTGGACGTGGCGACCACGCACCGCAGCCGGCCGGACTTGAGGTCGTCCTCGATCAGTGCGCGTTGGTCCTTGCTGACCGATCCGTGGTGGGCGCGCGCCAGCAGCGGCTCGGCGCCGTGGTTCACCTCGGTCGGCGCGCCGATCTGCGCAGGCGGTGCGTGCAGGGTGGCGACCGGGTCGCCGAGTCGCGCCGCGTACACCTCGTTCAGTCGTGCGGTCAGGCGTTCGGCGAGGCGGCGCGAATTGGCGAACACGATCGACGAGGAGTGCTCGAGCACCAGGTCGACGATCTGTTCCTCGACGTGCGGCCAGATCGAACCCTGCTGCGGCGCCGGTGATTCCGAGGTCGGGTCCGGGTCGGTGACACCGAGCTCGGTCATGTCCTCGACCGGGACCCGGACCGTCAGGTCGAACGTCTTCGGTGCGGGCGGTGCGACGACGTGCACCGGCGCCGAGCCGGCCAGGAACCGGGCCACCTCCTCGTGCGGGCGGACGGTGGCGGAGAGCCCGATCCGCTGCGCCGGCCGGTCAAGCAGCATGTCCAGCCGCTCGAGCGAGAGGGCCAGGTGCGCGCCGCGTTTGGTGGCGGCGACGGCGTGCACCTCGTCGACGATCACCGTCCGCACCGTCGCCAGGGTCTCGCGGGCCGCGGAGGTGAGCATCAGGAACAGCGACTCGGGGGTGGTGATCAGGATGTCCGGCGGCGTGCGCAGCATCGCGCGCCGCGTGGCCGGGGCGGTGTCGCCCGACCGGACGCCGACGGTGATCTCCGGCGGCGTCAGGCCGAGTCGCTTCGCGGTCTGGGTGATCCCGACGAGTGGGGCGCGCAGGTTGCGTTCGACGTCCACCGCCAGTGCCTTGAGCGGCGAGACGTAGACGACCGTCGTCCCGGTGGGCTGCTCCTCCGTCGTGTCGGCGGGCCGGTGCGGGCGGGTGGCCAGCTGGTCGAGGGCCCACAGGAACGCCGAGAGGGTCTTTCCGGAGCCGGTCGGCGCGACGACGAGGGCGTGAGAACCGTCCGCGATCGCCTCCCACGCACCGAGCTGTGCGGACGTCGGCGCAGGGAAGGCACCCGCGAACCACTCGCGGGTGGGAGCCGAGAACCTGTCGAGCACGGCGTCCCTGCGCCCATCCCGCACGGCGTCGCTGCGCCCATCCTGCACGGCATCCATGGGTCCATCCTGCCTCGCGCCCCCGACATCACGAGTGGGTGTCGAAACGGCGCGGTTCCTCGACAGGTGTCGTAGCCTGCCCGGATGACCACTGCGGAAGCTCGGTTCCGGCGGGTGGGCGCCGGCGAACCGGTCTTGCTGATTCACCCGTTCGCGCTGTCTCATCACGTGTGGCGACGAACCGCCGACCTGCTGGCCGCCGACCACGACGTGCTGGCGGTCTCGATGCCTGGACACTGGGCCGGGGAACGCGTCCGGCCCTTCGACGTCAGCATCGACAACTACGCCGACGGTGTGGAGCGGATCGTCGACGAGCTCGGCTGGGACACCTGCCACATCGTCGGCAACTCCCTCGGCGGCTGGGTCGGCTTCGAACTCGAGCGGCGCGGCCGCGCACGTTCCCTGACGGCGATCGCCCCGGCCGGCGGCTGGTCGGACCTCTCGCCGTCCGAACTGCGACTCGGGGCGATCTTCCTGGCGCTGGCGCCGTTCATCGGGATCGGGCGCCTGATCGGTGACCAGGCGTGGAGGATGCCACTGGTGCGGCGACTGGTGCTGTGGCTGCTCTCCCACGACGACGCCGCGGTGCCCGCCGACGACCTCCGGCTGGTCATCAAGGCCGCGACGCACTGCGGCGCGTTCCTGCCGACCGAATGGATGGGCTTGCGGGACGGCGGAATCCGCGGCATCGGCCGGGTTCGGGTCTCGACACTGCTGGTGCTGTGCGAGCATGACACGCTGCTGCCGATCGAGACGTACGGCCGGCGATTCCTCGACGAGCTGCCCGCCACCGCAGGCCGGGTGGTTCTGCCCGGGGTCGGGCACATCCCGATGCTGGAGAATCCGACGCTGGTCGCCGAGACGATCCGCGGGCACGTGACGGCCGCCGTCGAACGTCCGATCGCGCGTTAGCCGCTGCCGAGTCGGTCCAACAGCGCCGAGCGGATCTGCGGCCGCGACGCGGCGACCAGGGTCAACGTCGCCTCCCGCATCAGCCGTTCGGCGGTGCTGCCGCCGATCGACGCCGCACTTCCCGTGGCGGTCACCAGCGCGGCCGCGGTCACGATGGCCAGTTCCGATGCGGCGGCGCGGGCGTCGTACAAGTCGCCGGCCCCGGTCAGCGCCTTGTCCAGACGCTCGCGGACCGTGTCGGCGGCCGACTCGAACGGATCGACGTCGACTCCCCGCTCCGCGAGCTCGGTCCGGCAGCGCCGTGCCACGCCGGTTGCCATGCAGCCGTTCAACCACGACCCGAACACCTGACCGGCCGCGAACACCTCGGGCGAGGTGACATTCGCGACCCGGGCGTCCGGAACCTCGAACCCGTCGAGCCGCAGCCGCACCGTGTTGCTGCCGCGGGCCGCGATCAGCGGAAGTTCCTCGACGACGACCGCCTCGGTGGCGGTGGCGTCCACCACCAGGTGGACGATCGAGTCGTCGAACTCGTCACGGGCGGACAGTTGCAGGACGTCGCCGATGTCCCAGCCGGTGACGAACGGCGCGACCCCGTCGAGCACGTATCCGCCGTCCACCCGTCGCGCGTAGAGCAGTGGCGGCTGCGGGATCGCGCCGGCGAACGCCACCCCGCCGCGGACCGACCCGTTGACCAGGCCGTCCCAGAGGCGTTCACGGAGATCGTGATTCGGGCTCGAGGCGAGCGAGCTGACGACACCGTGGTGCTGCATCCAGGTGAACGCGGTGGCCAGGCAGCCGCCGCAGAGGATCTCGACCACCGCGACCAGCTCGCCGGTGTCGAGTGCCGGGCCGCCCCGGTCCGGGGGCGCGGCGAGCCCGTAGAACCCGGCCTCGGCCAGTGCGGCGAAGTGGCTCGACGGGATCTCGCCGTCGGCGTCCACGCTGTCGGCGGCCGGGAACAGCACGTCCTCGGCGACTTCGTGAGCGAGCTCGGACCAGTGCGTCACGCCCTCAGGGTAAGGGCCCGGAGGCGGCATCGGCGCGAGGCGGCTCCGCCGCCGGTGAGTCCTTGCGGCCCGCCACCGGACCGGAAGGACTCACGATGCGTCAGCGCCCGAACTCGACGCCCTGTGCCAGGGGCAGCTGGTCGGAGTGGTTGACGGTGTTGGTGGCCCGCCGCATGTACGCCTTCCACGAGTCGGAGCCCGACTCTCGACCGCCGCCGGTGTGCTTCTCGCCCCCGAACGCGCCGCCGATCTCGGCGCCCGAGGTGCCGATGTTGACGTTCGCGATGCCGCAGTCCGACCCGTCGGCGGCGAGGAACCGCTCGGCCTCGCGCTGGTCGAGGGTGAAGATCGCCGACGACAACCCCTGCGGGACCGCGTTGTGGAGCGCGATCGCCTCGTCGAGGTCCTCGTAGGTCAGGACGTAGAGGACTGGCGCGAAGGTCTCCTCGCGGACCACCGCGGTCTGTGCGGGCATCCGGACGAGGGCGGGCGAGACGTACACCCCGGGCCGCTCGACCCGGTCGCCGCCGCAGACCACCGTGCCGCCGTCGGCGCGGGCCCGGTCCAACGCGGAAACCATGCCTTCCCAGGCCTGTTCGCGGACCAGCGGACCGACCAGGACGCCGTCGTCGAGGGGGCTGCCCACCGGCAACTTCCGGTAGGCGGCCGCCACCCGGTCGACGACGGTGTCCACGATCGACGAGTGCACGATCAGCCGGCGCAGCGTGGTGCAGCGTTGCCCGGCGGTACCCGCGCCTGCGAACACGATCGCCCGGACCGCGAGATCCAGGTCGGCGGAGGGGGCGACGACCGCGGCGTTGTTGCCGCCCAGTTCGAGCAGGCAGCGGCCGAACCGGGCCGCGACCCGCGGGCCCACCTCCCGGCCCATGCGGACGGACCCGGTGGCGCTGACGAGAGCCACCCGTGGATCGTCGACGAGCCGCTCGCCCACCGGGCCGGTCCCGAGCAGCACCCGGTGCACGCCGTCGGGGGCGCCGGTGTCCGCCGCCGCGCGCCGGACCAGCGCGTCGCAGGCGAGCGCGGTCAGCGGGGTCAGTTCGGACGGCTTCCACACCACCGGGTCCCCGCACACGAGCGCCACGGCGGCGTTCCACGACCACACCGCGACCGGGAAGTTGAAGGCCGAGATCACCGCGACGACGCCGAGTGGGTGCCACGTCTCCATCAATCTGTGCCCGGGCCGCTCGGAAGGCATTGTCCGGCCGTACAACTGGCGGGACAGTCCGACCGCGAACTCGCAGACGTCGATCATCTCCTGCACTTCACCGAGGGCCTCGGATGCGATCTTGCCCGCCTCGATCGTCACCAGTGTTGCGAGGTCCTGCTTGTGTTCGGTGAGCAGTTCCCCGAGCCGGCGCACGAGCGCGCCCCGCTGCGGTGCGGGCACGACCCGCCACCGCTCGAAGGCGTGCCGGGAGTCGGTGATCGCGGCGTCCACCTGCTCGGGGGTGGAGGACTGCAGCCGGAACAGTGTCGATCCATCGATCGGCGTGCGGGCGGGCAGGTCCCCGTCGTCGGGTGGCGTGGGGACACCGCACGCCTGCAGGGCCCGGGCGGCGAGTTCGCGTGGGGAAGTGGGGGACATCGGATGCACCTCTTGCGGTCGCGGCGGTGGGAACCTACTGGGCTAGCGTCTACTCAACTCTGATAACTCCTGTCACTGAGGTGGCAGGAGTTGGAGAAGTAAGTCCCTCACGGCTACCCGTAACACCTTGCGAGGCTGCTGGTTTGACCGTGCCCCACGCCGACGCTTGTGGCGCAGGAACAATTGCTATCTGATTCACCCCCAACGGCGGTACCGCTGCGGGAACACTACGACGGACCCGGCGATGGCGGGGTCTGCTCGGTGTTGGACTGGTCTTGTCGCGGCATTGGCGCACTGGCGTATGCTCGGCAACCCGGACCTCCGGATTCCGGCCACGCTTCCGAACGGCTCTGCTGCGTCCCAACAACGCGCGTTTGGCCAGATTCACACCCGCCACATGATCACGATTACCACCAACTTTGCAGCGCGCACACCACGCCCGGTGGTAACCACCGCGGCGGGAGATTGGTTCGTTGCAGCCTGGACACAACGCTGACGAACCGCGTGCCGGAACCGACACCACCACGACACCCACCCCGGCAGCAGTGTGCGTGAGCGCTTCGACAGCTTTGCGGCGCGCGGACTGCGCTGCCCGATTGTTGTTCACCCGGCCGCGTCCGCGAGTTTCCAGCGTCGTGAGGTCTTCCACCGCGATCACCTTCGCTCCCGCTGCGGCGGCGTAGTCGGTGACCTCACGGCCGAAATGAAAGGCAAGTTCCCGGTTGATCTTCCCTCGTTTGACGTCGACGGCGGTGCGGTGCCCGTCGAGGACTGCGATCTTCGCTTCCAATTCGGTACGCACCTGCGGCGGGGCGGTCGCGGCGAGCTGAGCCAAGCGCGTTGCTTTGCGGTGCAGCAGTTGACCTTCGTCTTGCAGCCGCGCCAGCTTGATGCCGAGCCCTCGGTCGTCGTACGTCCAGCCCCGGTAGTCCGAGACCAACCCGTCCGGGCTCTCGTAGGCGATGGCAGCTGCACCGAGGGTGGACGGTGACCAATCCACACCCACCGCAGCAGTCCCCAACATCAGGTCGGCTGCTGGGACGTGTTCGGTGGCAGCGCAGCGCAGTAGCAGGCCGCGGTGGTCGAGGACAAGAGTCGGCAGATGCCACTCGGTGACCGCCCTGGTGTTCAGGTGCGGCGGGATGGCGGCGGTCAACCGGGCACGCCGCCATTGCGCACGCCCTGTTGGGGTGGGGGTGGTGGGTAATTTGACAGTCAACACCATGACGCCGTCTGTGACGGTGATTGTTGAGAGTTGCTTATCGGCTGCGGAGAGTCTGGCCATCACGGAGGTCTGTGGTGGTCCCTGCACATCAGTGATCCGCAGGCGTTTAGTTGGCGCGCCATCGGCGCGTCGGGCGCGAGCGGCGAGCTGCCGTACTACGCCTCGGGCGAAACCCGACGGCACATCCTCCGCAGCAGTGGTGGGTGCGGCCATTCTGGCGGTGGCCGGATCGAACCGGGCAGTCAACGCCGTGATCGCGGTGTCCCGGTACGCCAACGTCCGCAGCGTACTCATCGCTTGGGAGGTCACCACCCGGGTCACCCGGGACGGCGCGTAGATGCCACCGGGGTAGGCCGGGTTCCAGCCGAGACGCGCAGCTGCGACATGGCCTTGCGCCGGGAGTTTCCGGTACTGACTGTCGAGCCCGGCATTGAGGACGTCGAACGTAGCCGGTTGCCACAACCGCGACACCAACTCTGCTTCCGCGCCGTAGATCAGGTCGAGCATCCACCCGACACGGATGTCGATGTCGTCGAGGCCTAGCGGCTCACCGGTAGCGTCGTCGACCGCGAGGTAGGGGCGGGTGGTGAACGAAAACTGCCGCGGCGCAGTAAATCCGGTATCGGTCATCGGCTACTCCTTCTCCAACCATGCTGCCGCATCGTCGAGAAGTCGGCGTTGATTCTGGTTTGACCGCAATTGATTGAACCGGCCGGAGGACGACGCCAGTAACGCCATGTAGTCATCCATCAGCTCCTCTACCAGCGATTTGTGGATCTGCTCCCGCAGTGCCTAGACCTTAACGCCGACCACCGACAATTAGCGCTCGAACCACGCGACACCGAACCGGGCCAACCGATCCCGCCACACCACCCGGGCCGCCGTGAAATGGGCTTTGACGGTGTCATCGAGCATTCGGCCAACCCGGCCCGCGTCTCCCGCAGACCTGAACCGCGATCCTTGTACACCCGGGTGCCGGTGGCGATCCCGCGCAACATCTTTTCCTTTTTGACGAGCGAGGGCTCCTGCCCGGTCTAACCTGATGCCCGGCAGGACAACGCTTCCACTCTCTCCGGCGGTGCGCTATTGGTCGCAGGATTACCCGGTCAACGATCCGTGACGAGCCACTAGTAGCTAAGGAAAGATAGTTATTTGTTTCTCGCCTGTAGTTGACTGTCTCCATGTCGGAGCCACTGGACGAGATCGACACGCTGCTCGTGCGCGAACTCGTCGACGACGGACGGGCGACGCTCGCCACGCTCGCGGAAAAGGCCGGTTTGTCGGTGTCGGCGGTCCAGACCCGGGTGCGCCGGCTCGAGGCGCGCGGCGTGATCCGCGGATACGGTGCGCGCGTCGACCCCGAAGCGCTCGGTGAGGAACTGTCCGCTTTCGTGGCGATCACTCCCTTCGATCCGTCGGGTCCCGACGATGCGCCTGCTCGCCTGGCGCACATCCCGGAGATCCGGGCCTGCCACTCGGTCGCGGGGGAGGAGAGCTACGTCCTGCTGGTGCGGGTGGAGTCTCCGCGGGCGCTCGAGCGGTTACTGCAGCTGATCCGGACGACCGCCAACGTCCGGACCCGCAGCACGATCATTCTGCAGACATTTTACGACAGGGCGTAGATCGAACAGGAAATGTTACTGAAACCGGTATATGAACAGGAAGTTTTGGCATAACCTCGTGTTATGAGTGGCGCGATCGACCAGCGACACGGAGTCGGGGACATCGGACCCGGCGAGGTTCTCGGCGTGCTGGGTGCGCACATGCTGGTCGACGGATTCGACCTCGTCCTCGACCTCACCCGGTCGCGCGGTCGCACGCTGGTCGACCAGCGCGACGGCACCGAATACCTCGACATGTTCGGGTTCTTCGCCTCGAACACGCTCGGCATGAACCACCCCGCGCTCGCCGACGACGGGGAGTTCCTCGCCGAACTCGCCGAGGCCGCGGTGAACAAGCCGAGCAACTCCGACGTCTACACCGTCGAGATGGCGCGCTTCGTGCAGGCATTCGAGCGCGTCCTCGGCGACCCCGCGCTCCCGCACCTGTTCCTCGTCGACGGCGGCGCGCTCGCGGTCGAGAACGCGCTCAAGGTCGCGTTCGACTGGAAGAGCCGCCGCAACGAGGCGGCCGGCCGGGACCGCGCGCTCGGTTCCCAGGTGCTGCACCTGCGGCACGCCTTCCACGGTCGCAGCGGCTACACCCTGTCGCTGACCAACACCGATCCGGTCAAGGTCGCGCGGTTCCCGCTGTTCGCGTGGCCGCGGATCGACGCCCCCGCGATCGAAGCCGGGACGGACATCGCCGCGGCCGAGGCCCGCGCACTCGACCAGGCTCGGTGCGCTTTCGTCGAGAACCCTTACGACATAGCCTGTTTCGTCGCCGAACCCATCCAGGGGGAGGGGGGCGACCGGCACCTGCGGGCGGAGTTCCTGCTGGCGATGGCCGACCTGTGCCGCGAGCACGATGCGCTGTTCGTCCTCGACGAGGTGCAGACCGGCGCCGGGCTCACCGGCACCGCCTGGGCCTACCAGCAACTGGGGTTGCGACCGGACGTCGTCGCGTTCGGGAAGAAGACCCAGGTGTGCGGGATCATGGCCGGCGGCCGCGTCGACGAGATCCCCGACAACGTCTTCGCGGTGAGTTCGCGGATCAACTCCACCTGGGGCGGCAACCTCACGGACATGGTGCGCGCCCGGCGCATCCTCGAGGTGATCGAGCGCGACCGGCTCATCGACCGGGCCCGGCTCCTCGGCTCGCACCTGCTCACCGAATTGACGGCGCTCGCACGCAGGCAGGACGGGGTGAGCGACCCGCGTGGCCGCGGCCTGATGTGCGCGATCACCCTCGACACCGCGGGGCGCCGCGACGCCGCCGTCGCCGCCCTGCGCGAGCGCGAGCGGGTACTGGTTCTCGGCACCGGGGAACGGGGGATCCGGTTCCGGCCGCCGCTGACCGTCACCGCCACCGAACTGTCGGACGCCGTCGCCGCCCTGGACCGGGTGCTCGCGGCGGACGGGGTGCCGGGGGCCTGACCGGGCGGGGCTTCGGGAGAACGTGTCGGTGCCCCCTGTCATTCTGGTCGGCTCCGCGGTGGAGCGGCGAGGACCCGCGTGAACGAGGCTGTGCGACAGCCTCGTCCGCGTGCCGGTCCCGCCCCGAACCTGCGCCCGAGGAACCAGCACTTGAACGAGTTCGATCCGACCACACATCCCGATCCGGCCGTCTCGAAGGCGACCTGGGTGATCGGTGTCGCCGCCGCGCTGGTGCTCGGCATGGCGATCGGCGTCGTCATGACCGAGGCCGCCGCACCGAGCGCGGGGGCGCCCTGTGCGCCCTGGCCGCAGCCTGCGCGCACCGTCGAAGTGTCGACCGGGCAGTGAGGCGAGCGGAGCGACGGGGGATGGGCAGTCGGGCGAGCGGAGCGACGGGGATGGGCAGTCGGGCGAGCGGAGCGACGGGGATGGGCAGTCGGGCGAGCGGAGCGACGGGGATGGGCAGTCGGGCGAGCGGAGCGACGGGGGAGGGGCCGGCGGTGCCGGAGTCGTGGTTTACCGTGCAGGCATGAGCATCTCGCGCCCGGTCGGGTCGCCGATCCCCGTCGCCTCCGTCCCCAACCTGCGGGATGCGGGCGGGTACCGCACCACGGACGGCGCGGTGGTGCGCAGCGGCCGGGTCTACCGCTCCACCGATCTGGGCGCGGTCGCGGACTCGGACCGGTCCGCGCTCGACGCCCTCGGCGTCGCGACGGTGTTCGACCTGCGGACGCTCGCCGAACGCGAGCACCGCCCGGACCGCGTGCCGACCGGCGCGAAGGAGGTCGCGCTCGACGTGCTCGCCGACCGTGACCCGTCCGCCGCCCCGGCGATGATGCAGAAGCTCATCGGCGATCCCGTCCTCGCGGAGCAGCTGCTCGGCGGCGACACCGGCGGCACCAACTCGCACCTGCTCGGCAGCTACCGCGAGTTCGTGTCGATGCCGTCCGCGGTCGCCGCGTACCGGGCGCTGTACACCGACCTGGCCCGCCGCGAGGACACGCCGGTTCTGATCCACTGCACCACCGGCAAGGACCGCACCGGGTGGGCCGTGGCCGCGCTGCTGCTGGTCCTCGGCGTCGACGAGAACCAGGTGTTCGGGGAGTACCTGCTGACCAACGAGCAGCTGCTGCCCGCGCTCGCGCCGGTGTTCGACCGGTTCCGCAGCGCCGGCGGCAACCCCGACATCCTCCTGCCGCTGCTCGGCGTGCGCCGCGAGTACCTGGAGGCCGCGCTCGACCAGATGCACACCGACTTCGGCGACATCGAGGGCTACTTCGTGCGGGGTCTCGGGCTCGGCACCGAGGATGTCGACGCGTTGCGGGCCCGGCTCCTCACCCGGGACTGACGGCCGCAGCGTCCCACGCGACACGAACCGGTCCCCGAGACGGTTGGGGAGCCACCGGTGTCGGATTCGCCTACTTTGGGCAGATGACGATCACGCCCGGCACGAGCATCCCGATCCTGTCCGTCCCGAACCTGCGCGAGATCGGCGGGTATCGCACCCGTGACGGCGCGACGGTCCGCTTCGGTCGCTTCTACCGTTCGACGGATCTGAGCAAGGTCACCGTCGACGATGCGATCAGGCTCGCCGACCTCGGTCTCGTGACGGTGTTCGACCTGCGCACCGCGGCCGAGCGCGACGCGGCGCCCGATCGGGCGCCGGCATCGGTTCGGGAGGTGCCGCTGGACGTGCTGGCCGACCAGGTGCAGGCGTCGATGGCCGCCCAGATGCAGTCCGTGCTGGAGGAACCGGCGATCCTCGAGAAGTATCTCGGCGACACCCACGCGATGGACCTGTTCCTCGAGGTCTATCGCGACCTGGTCACCCTGCCGAGCGCGCTCGCGTCGTACCGGGCGATGTTCGTCGACCTCGCGGCGCCCGACGCCCTGCCCGCCCTCGTGCACTGCACGACGGGCAAGGACCGTACCGGCTGGGCCACCGCGTCGCTGCTGCTCCTGCTCGGTGTCGACGAGGACGACGTGTTCCACGACTACCTGCTGACCAACGACCAGCTGCTGCCGTCGTTCCAGGCCGTCTTCGACAAGTTCACCGCAGGGGGTGGCGACCCGAAACTTCTCGAGCTGGTGCTCGGCGTCCGTCCCGAATACCTGCAGACGGCTCTGGGGCAGATGCGGGAGAAGTTCGGGACGGTGGAGGGATACTTCGCCGACGGTCTCGGGATCGACGGGGCCGGGCAGCAGGCCATTCGTTCGCATCTGCTCGAGGGCTGAAACGCACGCCCGGGTTGCGTGCCGGGGCGCACGGGTGGTCAGCGCCGCGACTCCAGCATCTCGCGGACCCAGGCCGGTACCAGGTCGCCGGCCCGGCCCTGCCGTGTCTCGTGAAACAGGTGGCTGCCCTCACTGGGCTCGAGGTTGAGCTCGAGGGTCCGGGCACCGTGCTGCCGGGCGTGCCGGACGAACCCGGCCGCGGGGTAGACGGCACCGGAGGTGCCGATGGACACGAAGTGGGTGGCCTCGGTGAGGGCGTCGGCGATGCGCTCCATCTCGTACGGGATCTCGCCGAACCACACCACGTCGGGCCGCAGGTCGGCGACTCCGCAGCGGGGGCAGGGCGGCCCGTCGATCAAACCGTCGTCCCACGGCGAGGCGACGCCGCACGCGCGGCACAGGGCCTTGCGGAGCTCGCCGTGCATGTGGATCACGTTGCGCGAGCCGGCCCGCTCGTGCAGGTCGTCGATGTTCTGGGTGACGACCAGCAGCCTCGTGCCGAGCGTCTCTTCCAACTCGGCCAGCGCTCGGTGGGCGTGGTTCGGTTCGACGGTGCGCAGCGCGTCGCGGCGGGCGTCGTAGAACCGCTGCACCGTGAGCCGGTCACGCTCGAACCCCTCCGGCGTGGCCACGTCCTCGATCCGGTGGCTCTCCCACAGGCCGTCGGCGTCGCGAAAGGTCGGCACTCCGCTCTCTGCGGAGATGCCGGCACCGGTCAGGACCACGATCTGGGACACGGAAAAAGGCTACCCGTGCACCGAGTGCCCGCGCCGTCGCCCGGCGGTCGCCCTCAGCGGTCGGCGACGGTGAGCCCGAGCGCTCCCTCGGCGAAACGCCGGACGGCATCGCTCGCGCTCGCCAGTGCGTCGTCGTGGCCGTGTCGTGCCCAGCCGCCGAGCTCGCCGACGTCACCGCGCGGCGTCAGGCCGACCTCGGCGAGCAGTTCGCCGGTGGTGGGTTCGCACACAGCCCACGAGTAGTGCTCCTCCGCCGCCCACTGCGCGGTGCGGTTGGCGATGTAATCCGGGTCGGTGACACCGCCGTCGGCGAGGGCGGGACGGTCGTCGACGCGCTCGTCCTCCCGCAGTGCACGCAGATACCAGGAACCGGCGTTGATCTCGATCGGTTCCATCAGCCCTCCTCTCCGTCCCCGAGCTCGCGGCGGCGGTGGTCCCGGTGCCTGCGCTGCTTGCGTTCGCGGTCGGTGCCGAACAGCAGGATGCCGGCGGCGGGGATCGCGAGGAACCACAGCCAGCTGCCGGTGACGAAGAAGAGCAGAAGGGCGACGAGCGGGATCAGCGCCATGATCCGGCCCTGCCAGTCGGGGGAGAAGCGGCGGTCCGGGGTGGAGGCGTCCGCGGACGCGGCGGTCGCTGCCGTCGGCGTGGGGAGATCCGCGAACACCTGCTCGAGCTGTCCGCGGGTGGTCGCGGCGGTGATCAGCCCGCTGCGCTCGTCGAACTCGGTCACCGACAACCGGCCGTCGCTGAAGTGCCGGCTGAGTTGTTCGAGCGCCTGCTCGCGTTCGGCGGTCCCGATGCGAATCTCCGGTGGTTCGGCCATGTCGACAGACTAACGACTGCGTTGAAACGCCGAATGCCCCCGACCTCGGGGTCGGGGGCATTCGGCGTGAGCGTCTTACTTCAGTTCGGCGAGGACGGTGCCCTGCGTGATCGCGGCACCCGGCTCGACGGCCAGACCGGTGACGGTACCGGCCTTGTGCGCGGTCACCGGGTTCTCCATCTTCATCGCCTCCAGGACCACGATCAGGTCACCCTCGGCGACCTCCTGACCCTCGGTGACGGCGACCTTGACCACGGTGCCCTGCATCGGCGCGGTGACCGCGTCACCGGAGGCGGCGCCGCCACCGGCACCGCCACGCTTGCGGGCCTTGGGCTTGCGCTTGATCGCACCGGTGGCCGGGGCGCCGGTCCCGACCTGGAACTGGCCCGGCAGCGACACCTCCACCCGGCGGCCACCGACCTCGACGACCACGTTCTGCCGCGGCAGCGCCTCCTCACC
>NZ_JBSFSC010000009.1:0-146641 GCF_053589555.1 Rhodococcus sp. NPDC003322
TCGGTGTACAACTCCATGCCCTTGCCGGAGGTGCAGATGAACCCGTCCCCCGCCCGACCCGCATACCGCGCCACCACAGGGCCACCCGCGGCGATGTACACCGGGATGCCGCCCTCGGGCACGTCATAGATCGACGCCCCCACCGTCCTGTAGAACTCACCGTCGAAATCGACACGCTCACCGGTCCACAACTCCCGCATCAACCGCACCGACTCCCGCAACCGCGCGAACCGCTCCTTGAACTCCGGCCACTCACCCGAGTAGCCGGTGGCGATCTCGTTGAGCGCCTCACCCGTCCCCACCCCGAGCATGACCCGCCCCGGATACAGACACCCCATCGTCGCGAACGCCTGCGCGATCACCGCCGGGTTGTACCGGAACGTCGGCGTCAACACCGACGTCCCCAACTGCAACCGACTGGTGCGCTCCCCCACCGCCGTCATCCACGCCAACGAAAACGGCGCATGCCCACCGTTGTGCCGCCACGGCTGAAAATGATCCGACACCGTCGCCGAATCCATCCCCCGCTCCTCCGCCAGCACCGCCAACTCCACCAACTCCCGCGGACCGAACTGCTCCGCCGACGCCTTGTACCCGAGCTTGAGTGCCACCGTTCCTCCTGGGTGTGATGCAGATTGCAGACCGTCCCTCGCGACGCTAAACGAGATGGGCGCCTCGTGGTGCGGCGGGGTTGCCCGGGCGCCGCAGGTCCCTCACGCCCCGAGGACGGTGACGACGGCGGCGAATGCGGCGACCAGGGTGATCGCGACGGCGAACACCCACAGGTCCCGCTCCTCGGGCATCGGTGCACCGGATTCGAGCGCGCGGCGCACCTGCAGCCAGCGGCGCAGGCCGGCGATCGGGGCGGCAACGGCGAGCAGGATCAGCGTGAGCCCCAACAGGGTCCGCACCCATCCGGTGCTGAACTCGGGGACCAGATGCACCATCGCGATTCCCCCCGCCAGCAGACCCAGGGACGTGCGAATCCACGCGAGAAAGGTCCGCTCACTGGCCAGGGTGAATCGTTCGTCGGGGCGGTCTTCGGGGTCGGCCACGGACTCATCCTCACACCGCGATGCGGCGATGTCCGGCAGGCGCAATCGGGCCGGACGTCGTGTCCACCGCCACGGAGACCGTTCGGTGTCCGAAAGGTAACCTCCTGTCGACCTGCCTCCACCACCGCTGCCCGCCGGGAAGGACACCGCCGATGCCCTCCACGATTCCGGCGGCCCGCAGTCGGGTCCGCGTCGGAACCGTTCTCGGCGGGGCGGGACTGACGGCCCTGGTCGCGTGCGCGGTCGCGCTGCCCCCGATGCTGTCGAAGTCGACGGCGGATCGGCTCCACCGGTTCGCCGCGACCGAGCCGGTCGTCCCGGCAGCCGCGGAGGTGCCGCCACCCGAGCCGAGCCCCGCGGGCCTGATCGCGCTGGCCGCGGCGTACACCCAGGCCGGCAAGGCGTACGAGTGGGGCGGCACCGGACCCGACACCTGGGACTGTTCCGGGCTGGTGCAGTGGGCGTTCCGGCAGGCGGGGGTGGAACTGCCGCGGGTCAGCGAGGATCAGGCACTGGTCGGCGACCCCGTCTCGGTCGCCGACATGGCACCGGGCGACGTGATCACGTTCCGGGACGCCGCCGACCACGTCGGCATCTACGCCGGTGACGGGCAGGTGTTCAACGCCTACGACGACACCGTCCCGATCGGGTTGACGGCGCTCGCGGACCTGCCGCCGATCCACAACGTGCAACGGTTCTGAAACCCCTTTACCTGGCGAGGGGCCCGGTTCGAGCCGTAACGGAAAGTGATCTGTAACACTTTTCCCTCGAATCGTGATCTAACCTCCGACCGCTGCCCGAGGCCGACCAGGAGGACCACGCTCGTGAACTCATCGACCGCACGCGACCAGCGAACACCCCGTCTGCGCCGCGCCCTCGTGGCCGGCACATTGACCGTCTGCGCCGTCACTCTCCCCGCGGCGCCCGCGCTCGCCGTCGGCAGTGCAGGCAGTTCGACCGGTTCGGTCAGCGCCGGCAGTTCGGCGATTCCGCTGCCGATCTCGTCGCCCGCCGGGCTGACCGCACTCGCGGCGGCGACCACCCAGACCGGCAAGCCCTACCTGTGGGGTGGGACCGGCCCGAACTCCTGGGACTGCTCCGGGCTCACCCAGTGGGCGTTCCGGCAGGCCGGCGTGCAGTTGCCGCGGGTCAGTCAGCAGCAGGCCTGGGTGGGAACGCCGATCCCGTTCGCGGCGATGGCGCCCGGCGACATCATCACCTTCCGTCCCGAGAACGATCACGTCGGCATCTACGCCGGTTTCGGTCAGGTGTTCAACGCGTACGGCGCCGGGGTGCCCATCGGGTTGACACCGCTGTCGGAGATGCCGCCGATCAACCAGATCCGTCGCTTCTGACTGGACGCGATTCTGACTGGACGCGATGAGTTCGGGCGACGACCCTGGTCTGTACGTGTGAGGACATCCACCCGAGAGACCGACACGTCATGGAGGACCGATCCGTCATGCAGAAGATCACGCCCTGTTTGTGGTTCGACTCGCAGGCCGAGGACGCCGCGGCCTTCTACACCGGCATCTTCAAGAACTCGTCCATCGGTGAGATCAGCCGGTACGGCGAGGGCATGCCCAAGCCCGCCGGTACCGCGATGACGGTGGCGTTCACCCTGAACGGTCAGGACTTCACCGCGCTCAACGGCGGACCCGAGTTCTCGTTCACCGAGGCGATCTCGTTCCAGGTCGACTGCGCCGATCAGGCCGAGGTCGACGAGTACTGGGACGCCCTCACCGCCGACGGCGGGCAGGAATCCCAATGTGGTTGGCTCAAGGACAAGTTCGGGGTGTCGTGGCAGATCGTGCCGTCGGCACTGCCCGTCATCCTCGGTGGCCCCGACCCGGCCGGGGCGCAGCGCGCGGTCGCCGCGATGATGCAGATGCGCAAGATCGACATCGGGGTGCTGCAGAAGGCATACGACGGCGAGTAGGCGAAGCCACACACCTTTTCGCGCGTCCGCAGAGGCGATCGAGGTCGAACGCCCCTGTGCGAGCGGGTGAGGGTGTGTGCACGCCCATCCCGGCGCGCTGCGACCGGGCGCGTCAGGCCGCGCGCAGCCCGAGTCCCCATTCCCGCGCCAGCAGCTCGTACGACCGCAGCCGGTCCTCGTGCCGGTGGGTCGCCGACGTCACGACGAGTTCGTCGGCGCCGGTGACCCGCTGGAGCGCCGCGAGCCGGTCGGCGACCGTGTCAGGGGCGCCGACGAACTGCGTCACCAACCGGTCCTCGACGAGTTCGCGTTGGCTGTCGGTGAGTGCGGGGGTGGTGACCGGGTCCGGGTACGGGATCGCGCCCTGCCCCGAGCGAATGCTGTGGGTCCAGTGCCCGTACGTGGAGGCGAGATTCCGCGCGTCCCGGTCGGTGTCGGCCACCACCGCGTCGGCGGAGACCACCACGTACGGCTCGTCGAGCACCGCGGACGGCCGGAACGCGGCCCGGTACGCCTCGACCGCTTCGACCGTGGTGCCCGGGCTGACGTGGTAGTTCGCTCCGAACGGCAGTCCGAGGCGGCCGGCGAGTTCGGCGGACGGCCCTGCGCTCGAACCGAACACCCAGGTCTGCACGCGGGCGCCCGCACCGGGGACGGCGTGCAGGTCGATCCCGTCGGGCGTGGTGTAGGTGCCGTCGAGCAGGGCGAGGATCTCGTCGACCTGCTCGCCGAAGTCCGGTGACTGCGCGCCCGGCTGCTGCAGAGCCGCGAATCCTGCCACCAGTCGTGGCGACACGAGCAGTGCGTCCGGGAAGAACGGCGGCGGAATGACCAGTCCGTCACGAACTTCCGTGGTGGTGCGTCGCACCGGCGCCGCCGGTCCGCCCTGCGCCGCCTTCAGTGCATCGGCGCGCCGCTGCCCGGACCGCCCGATCCCGAGGTCGATCCGACCCGGGTGCAGGGCGTCGAGGGTGCCGAACGCCTCGACCACCGCGGCGGCGGTGTGGTGTCCCAGCTGCACGGCGGCGGCGCCGACCCGGATGGTGTCGGTGGCGGCGGCGATCGCACCGATGAGCACCGCCGGGGACGACGACGCGACGGCGACGGCGACGAAGTGGTGCTCGGCGACCCAGTAGCGGCGGTAGCCCCACTGCTCGGCGTGGCGCGCGAGGTCGATGGTGTTGCGCAGGGCCTGTGAGGCGGTGCTGCCGGCGCTGATGGGCGACAGGTCCAGTACCGACAGGGGAACGCGGCTCATGCGGTCAGCTCCTGGCTCTCGGGACGACTCGGGATACGCGGGTTGCGCTCCCCCGCTTCGACGGCGAAGGGCAGTCGGTTGTCTGCCGGCGCGATCGGGCAGGTCGCGGCGTCGGTGAACGCGCAGGGCAGGTTCTCGGCCCGGTTGAAGTCGAGGATCACCGTGCCGTCCCCGGCCGGCGCCGCGATCTGCAGGATGCGGGCCGCCGGGTAGGTGGTGACGCCGCTGGTGGCATCGGTGAACAGCACCCGGGTCGGACCGCTGCCGTCGCCGAACACGGTGAGGGTGTGCTCGGCGCCCCCACGATCGAAGCTGACGGTCCCGACCGCCGGGTGGTGGTGCTCGAGCCCGTCCACGACGGCGCCGGTGGTGACCGTGCGACGCTCGGGGAACGGGGCGAGCCGGGCGGGGACCACCCAGCCGGGATCCGGCTCGTACGTGGGAATCCCGGTGAATTCCGCGAGGGCGGGCGCCTTCGGATCGTGGATGCGGACCGCGAATCGGCCGGTGCGGCGGATGATCTCGGCGTCCCGGTCGCCGAGGCGGATCCGCACACCGGGTGCGCCCTCGGCGGGTGTGAGGATCCCGGCACCGGATGTGCCGCTGTGCACCACGGTGTCGCCGTCGACGTGCCACAGGCCCGGAACCTCGTCGAGCACGGCCGGGTGCTCGTCCAGCCAGTGCAGTGCCGTCAGGCCGAGCCAGCCGTCGGGGTCCGACAGTGCCGCCTCGCGGGCCGCGCGCCAACGCTGCCAGTCCTCGTGGAACCGGTCCTGCTCCGATGCGGTGGTCATGAGGCTCGAACTCCTTCGGTGTGGGTGTGCGTGTCGCTTTGGGTCGCGGGACGCGGTACGTCGAGACCGAGATGGCCTCGCAGGGTGGTGCTCTCGTATGCGGTGCGGAAGCTGCCGCGCTCCTGCAGCAGCGGCACCACTGTGTCGACGAATTCGTCCAGACCACCCGGCGTGAGGTGCGGGACGAGAATGAAGCCGTCGCTGGCGTCGGTCTGCACGTAGGTGTCGATCTCGTCGGCGACCTGCTGCGCGGTGCCGACGAACTGCTGGCGGGCGGTGACCTCGATGATCAGTTCGCGAATGCTGAGGTTCTCGGCCTCCGCCTTCTGCCGCCACGCCACCGCGACGGCTCGAGGGTCCTTGGCGTGCCGGACACGTCCGCGGGTGATGTCGACGTTGTCCTCGGGCTCGACGTCGGGCAGCGGACCGTCGGGGTCGCAGCCGGACAGGTCGCGGCCCCAGACCTGTTCGAGGAAGGCGATCGCGGTCTGCGGACCGACCTGCTGCAGCCGGATGTGGTGGGCACGTTCTGCGGCGTCCTCGGCACTGTCCCCGAGGACGAACGTGGCCGCGGGCAGGATCTTCAGGTCGTCGCGGCGCCGCCCGTACCGGGCGAGACGGCCCTTCACGTCGGCGTAGAACGCCCGCGCGTCCTCGATCGTCCCGTGCCCGGTGAAGATGGCGTCGGCCTTGGCGGCGCCGAACTCGCGGCCCTCGTCCGAGTCCCCGGCCTGCAGGAGCACCGGGTGTCCCTGTGGGCTGCGCGGCACCTCGAAGCGTCCGGCGATGTCGAACTGGGTGGTGTGGATGTCGAACGGGGCGATGTCTTTGTCGGAGGCGAAGATCCCGCGTTCCCGGTCCACGAGCGGGGCGCCGGGGCGCCAGCTGTCCCACAGGGTTCGGGTGGCGTCGATGATCTCGTTGGCGCGCACGTACCGCTGGGAGTGGTCCAGGAAGCCACCGCGGCGGAAGTTCTCGCCGGTGAACGCGTCCGACGAGGTCACCATGTTCCATGCGGCACGGCCACCCGACAGGTGGTCCAGCGTCGCGAACTGCTTTGCCAGTTCGTATGGTTCGTTGAAGGTGGTGTTGATCGTCCCGGCCAGCCCGAGGTGCGTGGTGGCGCCGGCGAGTGCTTCGAGGACGGTCAGCGTGTCGGGCCTGCCCACCACGTCGAGGTCGTGGATCCGGCCGCGGTGTTCCCGCAGGCGCAGTCCCTCGGCGAGGAAGAAGAAGTCGAACAGTCCGCGTTCGGCGGTGCGGGCGAGATGCAGGAACGAGTCGAAGTCGATCTGACTCTTGGACTCCGGGTCCGCCCACACAGTCGTGTTGTTGACGCCGGGAAAGTGCGCGGCGAGGTGCACCTGCTTGCGGGCAGTGGTGCGTGACATCGTGATCGATCCCTTCAGTGAGTGGTGGCGTAGCGGCTGGCGGGACGGGGCAGGCCGAGACGCTCCCCCACGGTCGTGCCGCTGTCGCGTGGGGTGGTCCGCAGCGCGGGCAGTACCCGGGATGTGAGCAGGTCGAGCGTTGACGCCAGCGCGAGCGGCCGCAGGACGACGCCGTCGATGCCGTGCAGACCGTCGAGCACGGCGACGAGCCCATCCGCTCCCCCGCGGTGGAACAGTGAGCGCGGGCGGTACGCGGCTCCCGCCCAGTCGTCCAGCCGCGCGAGAGCTGTCGCAGCCGCCGCGTCGTCGTCGGCGAGCAGGATGTCGATGTCGAGAAGGACGGTCACGGACCGGCCCGCGGCCCGCGCCCGCACCCGATCGGCAAGAGCGGACGCGGATTGCGCGTCCGGAGCGGAAACGCGTACGAGATCGGCTCGGGCGGCGGCGAATCCGAGCGACTCCTCGTCCTCCACCGAAACCGCCACGACCGGCCGCCCCTGCGGGGACCGCGGGGTGATGGACGGACCCTTGACAGAGAAGTACTCGCCTTCGAAATCGATGTAGTGCAGCTTGTCGCGGTCGACGAAGCGCCCGGTTGCGACGTCCCGGATCTCGGCGTCGTCCTCCCAGCTGTCCCACAGCCGCACGGCGACCTCGGCGACCTCGTGCGCTTCCTCCCACAGCGATACCGGGTCCTGGGACTGCTTGCGCCCGAACAGTGCTGCCTGGTCCTCCCCGCTGGACACCGCGACCTGCCACCCGGCGCGACCACGAGTGGTGTGATCGAGGCTCTGGATCGCCTTGGCCACGTGGAACGGCTCGGTGTGGGTCACCGTCGCGGTGGGGATCAGGCCGATCCGGGACGTGACGGCGGACAGGCGGGCGGCCACCCCGACGGCCTCGAGCCTGCCGCGGACGGTGTCCCGGGCGGTGGCCACCCCGAACCGGTCCGGCAGGAACGCCAGATCCGCTCCCGCGCGGTCGGCGGCGCCGATCAGGTCGGACCAGTAGCCGCCGGTGAAGAGATCCTCGGCGCGCGAGTCGTCACGACGCCACGAGGCGGGATGCGCGCCGGTACCGGCGAACTCGATTCCCACCAGCAGTTCCGAGGTGGGCAGTTCTGAATTATCGGACATGTCGAACCTTCCCGGGGATCGCATCGAGCAGCACCCTGGTGTACTCGCGTTGCGGGTTGTCGAAAATATCTGCGGTGGAGCCGGATTCGACGATCTCACCGGACCGCATCACGGCGACGTTGTCGCTGATCTGCCGGACCACCGCCAGGTCGTGTGAAATGAACAGGTAGCTCAGCCCCAACTCGTCCTGCAGGTCGGTGAGCAGGTCGAGGATCTGTGCCTGTACCGACACGTCGAGTGCGGAGACGGGCTCGTCGAGGACCAGAAGTTCCGGCTGCAGGGCGAGTGCACGGGCGATCGCCACCCGCTGGCGCTGGCCGCCGGAGAGTTCGGCCGGGCGACGGTCGAGATGCGCCGCGGACAGCGCCACGTGGTCGAGCAGTTCCTCCACTCGGCGGGCACGGTCACGCGTGGTGCCGATGCCGAAGGCACCGAGCGGTTCGGCGACGAGGTCCCGGATCCTCAGCTTCGGATTCAGTGCCGCGTACGGGTTCTGGTGCACGATCTGCACCCGCCGCCGCAGGGCCCGCAGATCCCGTCCCCGCAGCCCGGTGATGTCCCGGCCGTCGAACCGGACCGTCCCGGACGTGGCGGTCTCGAGCCGGATCGCGATCCGCGCGACGGTCGACTTCCCCGACCCCGATTCGCCGACCAGGGACAGCGTCCGCCCGCGCGGAACCTCGAAGGAGACGCCGCGCACCGCGTCGAGCGAATGGCGGCGGTCGATCCGGAACGTCTTCGACACCCCGGACACGCTGAGCAGAGGTTCGGCCGCACCTCTCTCCGGGCGCACCGGCCCGTCGGCGAGACTCGGTGCGGCGGCGAGCAGCGACCGTGTGTACTCGTGCTGCGGGTTGTCCAGGACCTGCGAGGCCGGTCCCGTCTCCACGACCCGGCCCCGCTGCATGACGACGATGCGGTCGGCGCGGTCGGCGGCGACACCGAGGTCGTGGGTGATGAGCAGGACCGCGGTGCCACGCTCGGCGATACGTGCCTCGAGGTGGTCGAGGATGCGACGCTGCACGGTGACGTCCAGCGCGCTGGTGGGTTCGTCGGCGATGACCAGGTCGGGGTGGCAGGCCAGCGCGATGCCGATGAGCACACGCTGCCGTTGGCCGCCGGACAGATCCTGTGGGTACTGACCGGCGCGCAGTTCGGGATTGTCGAGGCCGGCCTCCTCGAGGATCCGCAGCGCCTCGATCTTCGCGGAACGGCGGTCCGCGAGGCCGTGGATGCGCAGCGTCTCGGCAATCTGGTCCCCGACGCGGATCACCGGATTCAGCGACGTCGTCGGGTCCTGCGGGACCAGACCGATGCGGGCCCCGCGCACCTTCTCGAACGCCCGGTCGGGCAGGGTGTCCAGGCGCTCCCCGTCGAACGTGACGGCGCCGCCGGTGACACGGCCGCTGCCGGAGAGCAGACCGAGGATTGCGTGCGCGGTCGTCGACTTGCCGGAGCCCGACTCGCCGACCACGGCGACGACTTCGCCGCGGGAGACGGTGAGGCCGACCCAGTCGACCGCGACGACGGGGTCGTTCGCGTCGCCGTACGCGACCCGGAGGTCGTCGACCCGCAGGAGCGCTGACCCGGTTCCGGCGGTGTCGGCGCTCATCGTCCGCTCCGATCCTCGATCGCGTGACCGATGCGGTGCGCCGCCAGGACGACGGCGATGATGACGAGACCGGGCAGTGTCGTCATCCACCACGCGGTGGCCAGGTAGTTGCGGCCCTCGGAGATCAGCGACCCCCATTCGGGTGTGGGCGGCACCGCTCCGAAACCGAGGAAGCTCAGGGAGGACACCGCCAGCACGGCCATCCCGAATTCGACTGCCGCCAGCGCTATCACCGGGGCATAGGCGTTGCGCAGCACGTGGCGGTACAGCACGGTGGGCCAGCGGACGCCGGAGGCGAGGGCGGCCTCGACGTACAGCGCCCGCCGCACCCGCAGCACCTCCGAGCGCATGACGCGGGCGAAGTTCGCGACGAGTCCGACACCGACGGCGATCGCCACGTTGACGGTGCCGAAGCCGAGTGCGGTCACCAGGGCGAGCGAGAGCAGCAGCGCCGGAATCGACAGCAGCACGTCGACGATGCGCATCAGCACCGCGTCGACCGCTCCCCCAGCCGCACCCGACAGCAGGCCGACGATCGAGCCGACCACCAGGGCGATCCCGACCGCGAGGAACGTCGCGGTGAGCGAGAGCCCGGCGCCGTGCACGACCCGCGTGTACACGTCGCGGCCGATGTTGTCGGTGCCGAACCAGTGCGCGGCGCTCGGGCCCTGCAGCTTGTCCGCGGGCACGCCCTGCAGCGGGTCGCCGGACGCGAACACCGACGGGAACAGCGCGAACCCGATCGCGAGGAGCAGCACGACCGCGGAGAGCGCCACCACCCAGTTGCGGCGGAGCCCGCGGACAGCGGTGCGGAGCGCCGCGGTGCGGCCGGGCGCAGCCGACTCGGCGGAGCCACGGCGGCGCACCGCGGTGGCGGCCGCGACCTCGACAGGTTCCCGGATCAATGTGTCAGACATGGGCCTTCACCTCCACGGTCTCGTCCTGCGATGTGGCATTCGGGTTCGTGGTGTTCGGCGACGGGGAGTTCGGGGCGCCGCCGGCGGCCGATCCTCGCCTGCCTGCCGCTCGGCGGCCGCCGTCGACGATCCGCGGATCGATCAGCGGATACAGCAGATCGACGGCGAGGTTGACGAGCACGAACACCAGCGAGCTGAACACCACGGCGCCCTGCACCACCGGTATGTCCTGGGCCATCACCGACATCTGGGTCAGCCGGCCGAGCCCGGCGCGGGAGAAGACCGTCTCCACGACGACTGACCCGGCGAGCAGCGTCCCGACCAGGACACCGGCGATGGTGAAGGCCGGGATGCTGGACAGCCGCAACGCATGCCGGGTCTGGATCTGCCAGCGGGACGCTCCCTTCGCCCGCGCCGCCTCGATGAACGGCTGCCGCCAGGTGGTCTGCAGGCTGGCCGCGAGCACCTGCGCGATGACCGCACCCGTGGGCAGGGCCAGGGTGATCGCGGGCAGCACCAGGTGGGAGAGGCCGCCGTCGCCGAACGCGGGGAACAGCGTGAGGGCGAACGAGAACACCTGCAGCAGAATCAATCCGACCCAGAATGTGGGGACCGCGACACCGAGCGGCGGCAGCGAGAACAGGAGGCTGCGCAACCGGGTCGATCGCGTGTAGGTGGCGAGGAACGCGACGGTCGTGCCGAACACCACGGCGAGCACCAGGGCGGTGAATGCCAGCGCCAGGGTGCCCGGAACCGCCGAGGCGATCGCGTCCGTCACCGACTGGCCGGTGGAGATGGACGTGCCGAAGTCACCCCTGACCGCGGCCGTGAGCGCGTTCCAGTACTGCACCCACACCGGCTGGTCCAACCCGTATCGGGCCTGCAGCTGCGCGACCGCGTCGGCGTCGATCGCGGCACCGCTGGCGGCGGCGGAGTCCACGGCCATGCTCACCGGGTCGGACGGCAGCAGGTACAGCACGACGAACGACACGGTGAAGGCCGCCCACAGCACGCCGATCGCCTGCAGCACACGGGATCCGAGATATCGAGTCATTGGTTACTCGCTGAGCCAGGTGTCGAAGAATTGCAGGCGTGCGGATGCCTCGAACTTGAGGTCCTGCACGGTGGCACCGGCACCGATGGCCTGGGACAGCTCGACGGTGGGAAGCCACAATCCGTTGTCGAGGACCAACTGCTGCGCCCTCTCGATCAGCTCTCCCCGCTGCGCCGGCTCGGTGGTCCGCAGCTGGGCGGCCAGCACCTCGTCGAGCTCGGGGATCGGGCCGCGGGCGTTGAGGTTTCGGCCGTCGATGCCGAAGGCGGTGCGCAGGATGTCACCGTCTGCGCGGGTGCTGTTGTAGTAGGTGGAGTCGTAGTCCTTGGTCGACTGCCGTGCCGTCTGCTCCGCGGTCGAGACAAGTTCGAGTCGCAGGTCGACACCCACGGCCCGCAGCTGCTGCTGGACGAGCTCGAGGATGGCCTGGTTGCCGGCGAACACGCTGCTGAAGGTGACCGAGAAGCTCAGCGGGGTGCCGTTCTTGACGCGGATGCCGTCCGGCCCGGGCGCCCAGCCGGCCTCGTCCAGGATCTTCTTCGCGGCATCCGGGGCGTAGGTGACCTCCGAGAGCTGGACGTAGTCGGGTGTGCGGGAGGCGAGCGTGCTGGTTGCGGGCCGGAAGTCCGGGCCGAGCACCGTGTCCACGAGTTCCTGCCGGTTGATCGCGGGGACGATTGCGGCGCGCACCGCCGGGTCGGCGAGGACGCCGCGGGTCACGTTCGGCTGGAATCCGAAGGGAATACCCGGGTTCGACGTGGTGAGGATCCGGCCGCCGGCGCCCTCGATCTGCGGAGCGTCCTGGGGAAGGGCATCGGAGACGGCGTCGAGCTGGCCGGACGCCAGCGATCCACTGCGCACGCCGGATTCGGGCACGATGGTGAACTCGATCTTGTCGAGATAGGCCTCACCGTCGTGCGCGAACACGTCCGAACCCCAGGCGTAGCCGGCGCGCTTGGCCAGGGTTGCCGACTTGTCCTGGACGTAGCTCTCGTAGACGAACGGGCCGGTACCGGACAGATTGCCCGCGCACCGCTGCTCCGCGGTCTTCGCGACGTCGGTGTCGGACAGGAAGCCGAGCTGCACCGTGGAAGTGGCCTGCAGGAACTGCGAATTCGGCGACGAGAAGGCGACTTGCACAGTGCGTGGGTCCACCACGGTGGCGCCGGTGTAGCCCGACAGGTAGCTGGCAGCCAGAGGCGCCTTCGCCCCGGTCAGTGTGTTCAGGATCGAGTCGAAGTTCCTCTTGACCGACTCCGCGGTGAACGCGGAGCCGTCACTGAAGGTCACCCCGTCGCGCAGGTGGAAGGTGAACGAGGTCGCGTCGGCATTGACGTCCCAGCTCTCCGCGAGCCACGGCTTCGGTTCCCCGGTCTCGGGGTCCTGGTCGGTGAGCGAATCGACGACCTGCCGGGCCACGTAGATCGTTTGGTTGGAACCGGATTGGGCCGGGTCCGCGCAGGTCGGGGCGCCCGAAAGCCCGTACCGCAGGGTGCCGCCCGCATGTGGGGTACCGGCATCGGTCCCGCCGGCCGCGTCGGCGGACCCGCACGCGGTCAGGCCCGCGGTCAGTGCCGCGGATGCGGCCAACGCGAGCGCGGCTCGACGCCGGCGATGGGCAGAAGTTGACGACAAGAACACCGAGGGCTCCATTTTCTCTACACGCACAGATCGCTGCACGGCGCCGGGGCACCGCGTGTGCGGTGCCCCGGCACCGAAACGGGGGCTGATCCGATCAGGACTTCGGGGCGAACGAGGCTGTGGACGAACAGGTTCCGGAAGCGACACGGCACAGGTCGATGTGCAGCCGCGCCCATGCGGTCACGAAGCCCATGCCGATCATGCCAACGCCTCCATCGTTCCCGGCGGTAGCACCCTCTCCTGACGATCAGGGGGTTGCTGCGACGTCGTCGAGCCGGGTCTCTCGGTCGCTCTGGATGGTCGATGCCGATGTTAATGATCCACCTGTCCCTGACAAAGCCTTAACGTCAGCGCGATCGAAACCCTTCTCCGAGATGCCATGTCGATACGTTGGGGTCGGTTGATCGCCCGAGGGTGTGCGCCTCGCGCATCTGCGCGATGTCACCTTCGGAAGTCGCATCCGGCTGTCACCGATGTCTCGGTACACGGCCGTCGCCGGTGTTCCCGGCGACTGGGCCTGAACCCCACGCTCGACCCGCAAAACCAAACGAGCAGGCCGAGCAGATCCACGAATCTGGTCAATCTGTCGGACACCCGAAGTAGAATTCGAACATGAGTTCGGCAATCGGGAGCGGGGGAGTTGGCCAGGTGGAACACCACCTGGCCGCCCTCGATGCCGCCGTCGACGGCCTGCTCGGGGTGGGACTGGTCGGACTGTCGGACGGTGACGTTGTAGAAGTGATGCAGCGGTTCGAGACGTCGCTGAGGAAGGCCTCCTCGGTCGGGAACCGGCTCGTCGTCGAGGCCGGCGAACGCTCACTTCCGGGAACCCTGGGCTGCCGATCGATCAACGAATTCCTCGTCCAGACACTGCGAATCTCGGGAGGCGACGCGGCCGCGAGGGTCAAGCGGGCACGCAAGACCGGGGTGTGGCACACCGTCGTGGGGGAACCGATGGAACCCACCTTGCCGGAAACGTCCGCCGCACTGACCGACGGCGCGATCGGTGTCGATCATGTCCGGGTGATCGCGCAGGTGATGCGCAAGGTTCCGCACGGAACCGACGTCGACAAGATCGAGGTCGCCGAACGGATCCTCGCCGACACCGCCCGCTCCACCACTCCCGAAGACGTGACGATGATCGGCGTCCATCTGCTCGCGCACCTGGCGGCCGACGGCGACGTTCCCGACGAGAAGGATCGCAAACGACGCCGCGGGCTGCGGATCGGGAAGCAGGGCCCCGATCTCATGACGCCGGTCTCCGGACTGCTCGATCCGGAGTTGCGGGCGATGTTGGAGCCGGTGCTGGCGAAACTCGCACGACCCGGCATGAACAACCCCGACGATCCCGAGTCGCCCAGGGGCGACGTGGACTCGCCGGACCTGGATCGCACCGCACTCGCGAAGGCCGCCGCCCGCGACACCCGCACTGCGGTGCAACGCAACCACGACGCCATGAAAGCCGCTCTACGACAACTACTGTCGTCGGGCGTGCTCGGTTCTCATCGGGGATTGCCGGTGACCGCGATCATCACCATGACCCTGAAGCAACTCGAACAAGCGACGGGGATCGTGACCACCGCATCCGGTGGCATCGTCCCGATCGCCGATGCCCTCCGTATGGCAGAGAACGCACACCCGGTGCTCGTGTTGTTCGACCATCGTGGCCGGCCGCTGCACCTGGGGCGGTCGAAGCGACTCGCATCCGGCGACCAGCGGTTGGCATTGATCGCAGCGTCCGGTGGCTGCACACGCCCCGGCTGCGACGCACCCGCCTCGATGACCGCCGTCCATCACATCCGTGAGTGGAAGGACGACGGGCGCACCGACATCACCAACGAGGACCTCGCCTGCGATGCCTGCCACGCCCTCGTCCACGACGGACCGGGCGGCTGGAAGACCCGCACCGCACCCGACGGCACCGAGCACGCCGGGCGGACCGAGTGGATCGCACCGAGACACATCGACCCGGAACAAGGACCGAGGGTCAATCACAGACATCACCTCGACGAGATCATCGCCGAGTCCGTCAAACACGCCCGCGCCCGCCGCGAAGCCGAAGTGCGCGAACATCACCGCCGCTGGCATCGCTACGGGATGAGCGGTGTCGACCATGGTGGCGGTGACGACGACGCGCCGTGACCCGAGGTCGCCCACTCCGGGTGGAAAGCAACGGTCACCCAGCGGAACCGGCTATCCGACGGTGACGGGGTGCGCCGGAACAGGCAGAGCGAGGTTGTCGCGCAGTGTCGTGCCCGTGTACTCACTGCGCAGGACGCCGCGGTCCTGCAGGTGCGGCACGACCTGATCGACGAACTCGTCGAGGCCCGTGGGCACCAGGTACGAGCCGATGATGAAGCCGTCGGATCCGTCGCTGCGCACGAAGGTGTCGATCTGCTCGGCGATCTGTGCGGCGGTCCCGACGATCGGGCCGCGCTCGAACTGATCGGCCACGGTCTCGCGCAGTGTCAGCTTCTTCTCCTCCGACACCGCACGGAGTTTCGCCACGGTGTCGAAGCGGTCCTGGTGGATGAACGCGCGGCCCTGGATGATCGGCGGTGCCTCCGGGTCGGGGTCGATGTCGGGGATCGGCCCGTCCGGGTCGTACGCCGACAGGTCTCGGTTCCACAACTGCTCGAGCAGGATCAATGCGGTCTGGCCGGTGACCTGCTGGTCTCGGATCTCCAGGTACTTCTCGCGGGCGTCGGCTTCGCTGTCGCCGATCACGAAGCTCGCCGACGGCAGGATCTTCAGATCGTCCGCGCTGCGGCCGGCGGCGACGGCGCGAGCCTTGACGTCCCGGTAGTACTCGGCCGCCTCCGGCAGGCTCCCGTACGGCGAGAAGATCGCGTCGGCGTTGGCGGCAGCGAAGTCGCGTCCCTGCGGCGACACCCCGGCCTGCAGGAGTACCGGCCGGCCCTGCGGGCTGCGCGGAACCGTGAAACGGCCACGGATGTCGAACTGGTTGCCGTGGAACTCGAACGCACCGGCGTCCGGCCGGTTCAGGAATCGGCCGCTGCCCCGGTCGGCGACGATGTCGTCTTCCCGCCACGAATCCCACAGCTGCCGCACGGCTTCGACGGCTTCCTCGGCGCGGACGTACCGCTGCGAGTGCGGCAGGAATCCCCCACGACGGAAGTTCCGGCCGGTGAACGCGTCGAACGACGTGACGACGTTGCACGCGGCACGACCGCCGGACAGTTGATCGAGCGTCGCGAATTGGCGGGCCAGCTCGTACGGTTCGTTGAACGTGGCGTTGATCGTTCCGGCGAGGCCGAGGTGTTCGGTGACCGCGGCGAGGGACGCGAGCACCGTGAAGGTGTCCGGGCGGCCGATGATGTCCTGGTCGAAGATCTCGCCGGCGCGTTCGCGCAGCACGAGACCCTCCGCGAGGAAGAAGAAGTCGAACTTGCCGCGTTCGGCGGTGCGGGCGGTGTGCTCGAACGAGTCGAACTCGATCTGGCTGCCGGCCTCCGGATGCCACCACGCTGTGTGGTGGTTGACGCCACCGAGGTAGGCGCCGAGGATGACCTGCTTCTTGGGTGTGCTCATGGGTCCGTCTCTCCTGGGATCAGGCTGCCGGAGTTCCGGCCGCGTAGCGGTTGGGGACGTCGGTGGGCAGACCAAGAAGCCCGCGCAGCGAGGTGTCGGGATAGTCGGTGCGGAAGAGTCCGCGCCGCTGCAGTTCCGGCACCAGCACCGTGGTGACGGCCTCGAGATCGTCCACCGCGACGCCCGGGCGAAGCCGGAATCCGTCGAAGCCCTGCTGCTGCCACGATTCGAGTCGATCGGCGAGCTCGCCCGCGCTGCCCGTGAACACCGTCGCGTCCGTGACGAGCTCGCGGCCCGCGAGGCGGTCGAGCCGCCGCAGCCGGTCGGCACCGAACTCCCGGTCCGTGTCGAGGAAGACGAGGACGTCGGCGTACACCTGCAGCGGAACACCTGGGCGCCCAACGCGCTCGGCGGCCGCCGAGACGTCGGCGAGCACCGCGGGGCCGTTGGTGTCCGTGGGTGTCACGAACACCAGATCCGCCGTGCGCGCGGCCAGTTCGTACGCGACGTCCCGGTGTGCAAGAGCTGTGACCACCGGCTGCCCCTGGGGCGGGCGGGGGGTGATGGACGGCCCACGCACGCTGAAGAAGCGCCCCTCGAAGTCGACGTGATGCAGCTTGCCCCGGTCGATGAACCGGCGCGTGGCGACCTCGCGGATCTCCGCGTCGTCCTCCCAGCTGTCCCACAGGCGACGGACGACCTCGACGACGTCGGCGGCCTCGTCGAACAGTTCCAGGGCGAACGCGGGCAGCGCCCCGGTCGCCAGCGCCTCCCTGTCCCGCTTGTCCAGTCCGGGAACGTCCCGGCGCCCGAAGTGCGCCGCCTCTTGTTCCGACGACGACACCTTGACCTGCCAGCCCGCGCGGCCGCGTGACGTGTAGTCCAGCGTCGCGACCGCCTTCGACACGTGGAACGGCTCGGTGTGGGTGGCGGTGATCGTCGGGATCAGTCCGAGGCGCCGCGTCCGCGGGGCAATCCGCGCGGCGACGAGGTGGGCATAGAGCCGCGCGCGCACGACGTCCACCGCATCCGGGTCCTGGGCGACGTATGGGTTGGCGGGCACGGCGAAACTGTCCTCGATGGTCACGAAGTCGAGCAGTCCACGCTCCGCAGTCGCGGCGAGGTCTGTCCAGTAGGAACCCGAGAAAAGTTCCCGGGGCCGTGAATTCGGCTCCCGCCAGGCTGCGGGATGCCAGCCGGCGCCGTCGAGGGCGACGCCGAGGTGGACGGGGTGGGTCGGGGACATCGGGTGAACTCCTGTGGTCGGTGGTGTGTGGGGCTCCGACGAAACCGGCGAAGCGTGGTGGGGGCACATTCGGCGGCGATCTCAGGCCACCGCGACGGAGTCGCGGTGCGGGATCACCTGCCGCAGCACCGGAGCCACTTCCCCCTGGAACAGTTCGAGGCTCGCGCGCTGTTCGGCGGTGGACAGCCCGCCCCGGTCTGCGGTGACGTGCGTGACCTCGTGTCCGAGACGGTCGTGGTAGCGCAGGACCTTCTCGACCACCTGCTGTGGACTGCCGATCAGGGCGGAACTGCGCTCCACGAAGTCCTCGACCGTCTCGAAGACCACCGGCAGACCGCTGTCCCGGGCGAACCGCAGTCGCGCCTCGAACAGCGGGCGGTAGCGCTGCACCGCCTCCTGCGACGTGCGCGCGACATGGAGTCCCGCGGTCCCGGCACCGACGCGGGCGTCGGCGGGGTCGTGCCCGTACGCCTGCCATCGCTCGCGGTAGTGCTCGACGAGCTCGGCGTAGGGCTCGATCGGGTTGGTGACGTTCGCGGAGAACACCGGATCGCCGTACCTCGCTGCGAGGTCGACGGATTCCCGGCTGGTCGCGCTGCCGTGCCAGATGGTCAGGCGCGGTTGCAGCGGGCGCGGCACGGTGACCGCATCGGTCAGGGCGGGCCGGAATCGTGCATCCCAGGTGACGGTCTCGTTCTCCCACAGCGCCCGGAACAGTTCGTAGCCTTCACGATTGCGTTCCCACTGGTCCTCGGGACTCACGTGGAACAGGTCCGCCTGGGCGGTGCCGTTGCCCTTCCCGATCATCAGCTGCAGTCGGCCGCCCGACAGGTTGTCGAGCGTGGAGTAGTCCTCGAAGGCGCGCACCGGGTCGAGCAGGCTCAGCGTCGTCACCCCGGTCCACAGTTCCAGCGTGCTCGTGCGGGCGGCGATGTTGCTGAGCACGACCGGCGGTGACGACGCCAGGAACGGCCGCTCGTGGCGTTCACCGACGGCAAAGCCCTCGAAACCGAGTTCCTCCGCGAGAACGGCGGTGTCGACGACCTCCTTCAGGCGGGCGGCCGGATCGAGCCACTCCCCCGTGACCGGGTCGGGCTGGTGGGTGATCAGACTGAGGAGCAGGAACTTCACGCGGAGTCGGCCTTTCGGATCAGGTACTTCTCGAACGGGTGCGGCCCGATCTCCTCGGATGGGCGCGTCGGGTCGAACAGTGCGGTGTAGCCGGCCGCCAGATACAGCGCGACCGCCTCCGGCTGACGCCAGCCGGTCGTCAGGTAGATGCGGGTGTAGCCCCGCAGCGCCGCCTCCACCTCGAGTTCCTCGAGGACGATGCGCCCCAGCCCCCGGCGCCGGTGCCTGCTCGAGGTCCAGATCCGCTTGAGTTCCGCCGTCGCCTGGTCGTAACGGCGGAAGGCCCCGCCCGCCACCGGTTCCCCGTTCTCGACGACGACCAGCAGCACCCCGTCCGGTGGCGCGAACTCGTTGCCGGGATGAGTGGTCAGCGCCTCGAACTGCTCCTCGAACGGGCGCTCGTAGCGCGTGCTGTACTCGACGGCCAGCTCCGCGAGGAGCGGAGCGGCGAGCGGGTCGTCCTGCGTCACCGTGTGCACCTGCAGGCGCCGCGTCCGGCCCGTCACGCGACCTCCGCCCGCCGCGTCCCGAACCGGAACGGCTCGGGCGCACGAACGTCGCCCGCGACCAGTCCCGCGACCAGATCGCCGATGGCAGGCGCGAATTTGAATCCGTGCCCGGAGAATCCCGCCGCGACCGTCACGTCCCCGAGCCGATCGACGACGAATCGACTGTCCGGAGTGGTGGTGTAGAGGCAGGTGTCCGCGACCGCGGATGCCGCATCGACACCCGGCAGCCATGCCGCGGCATAGTCGACGAGGCGCTGCACCCCGGCCGGATCCGGCCGGAAGTCGCGGGTGTCGGGGTGCACTTCGGGCCCGGTGCCGTGCTCACCGATCTTGATGCCGGACGCGGAGCCGAGGCCGTAGATGCCTTCGCCGGCCAGCTCGGCACCGGGGTGGTGGACGAAGCTCGGCCACTCCGCACCGGTCACGGGTGCGAAGTGGGCGGGCTGTTCCTGCGTGGTGCGCAGCGCCGGCAAGGTCGGGGCGGGCCGAATTTCGTTACCGGCGAGCAGGGTTCGGGTCCAGGCACCCGCCGCGAGGACGACGTGCCTGGCCCGGACAACACCGACGTCGGTGACCACGTCGACGCCCGATCCGGTGCCGTGGATCTCGCGGACCGCGTGGCGATACCGGACGTCGGCGCCGGCCCGCTGCGCTGCCAGCTGCAGCGCACGCACCGCCCGATCCGCGTGCAGCCGTCCCGCCCCGCGATGGTGGAGCACGGTGGTGTCGAATCGCATTCCGGTCCAGCGTTTCTCCGCTGCCGCCGGTTCGAGCAGTTCGTGTGGGACGTCCAGCCCCGAGAGCGTTCGGGTACGGGCCGCCACCGCCACGGGATTGCCGTGGTCGACTGCCCCGGTGAGAGTGAGTACATCGGTGCCGCTGATCTCCTCCAGTTCCCGCCACAGCGGCAATGCGCGCCCGGCGAGCACGGTGTGGAACTCGTCGTCGTACGCCTGCCGGTAGATCCGGGAGGTGCCGTGGGAGGCCCCGCGCCGGTGGTCCGGTTCGAACTGCTCGAGCAACACCACCGACCGGCCCCGCGCGGCCGACCGCCACGCCGACGCCGAACCGATGACGCCACCACCGACGACCACGACGTCCACCGGGCCCTGCACCTGCGTCATGTTCTCTCCCTGCTCGTCTTCTCGCCGCTGGTATCGGGACTACTGCTTCTTCGGCAGGCCCGGTGGGTTGATCTGCGAGGATTCGACCGCCTCGCTGCTGATGCCCCAGCGGTCCAGAACCTGGGCGTAGGTGCCGTTGTCGATGAGATGGTTGAGCGCGGCATGGATCGCCCCGATCAGCCCGTTGTCCTTCTTCGTCAGGACGGCGATCTCCCCTTGCAGGTCGTAGCCCGCTCCGGAGAAGGTGCCTGCGACCTCGGTCTCGCCGGTCTGCAGGGCGTGGAAGGCCGACGACGGGTTGGGGCCGACGTACGCGTCGATCCGGCCCGAGCCGAGTGCGAGGTAGTAGTCGGTTGCCTGCTGGTAGTAGAGGATCTCGGCCGGCTCGAGCCCGGCCTTGACGTTCTGTTCGTTCCACGCGACGAGCAGCGCCTCCTGGTTGGTCCCCGAGCCGACGCCGATCTTCAGGCCCGCGATGTCCTTCGGACCGGAGAACGTGATGCCGCTGCCCTTCTTCACCTCGACGGCGAGACTGTCGAGCCGGTACGTGGCGAAGTCGTACTTCTCCTTGCGTTCCTCGGTGACGGTGACGTTGGAGATGAACGTGTCGGCCTCACCGGAGTCGACCCGGACGAAGTTCTGCGCCCAGTCCGCGGCTGTCAGTTCGACGTCGAGGCCGAGGACGTCGCCGATCAGGTGGGCGAAGTCTGTCTCCGATCCGATGATCGTCTTGTCGTCGTCGGCGTAGAAGCGCAGCGGCGGTGCCGTGCCTGCCGACCCGGTGACGATCAGCTTCCCTCGGTCCCGGATCGCCTGCGGCACCTGCGCCGCGATCTCGGGGACCTCGTCGGTGGTGATGCGGTTCTGCTCGGCGGTCAGGTTGTAGCCGGCGGCGGTGGCCGCGTCGGTCTCGGCGGCATCGCTCGAACTGCACGCGGAGCCCGCCAGCAGGGCGACGGCGGTCAGTGCCGAGGCGAACAGCCTCGTGTGGCGGGTGAGGGCGGACATCATTTCCTTCCAGGGTCTTTCGCGATGAATGAGGGGGTCAGAGCACTCGGGCCAGGAAGGCGCGGGTACGTTCGTGGGTGGGTCGGTCCAGCACCGCGTCCGGCGGGCCCTGCTCGACGATCACACCGCCGTCCATGAACACGACGGTGTCGGCGACCTCGCGGGCGAACCCGATCTCGTGGGTCACGATCACCAGCGTCGCACCGCCGTCGGCGAGGTCACGGATCACCTCGAGGACCTCACCGACGAGTTCGGGATCCAGCGCCGAGGTGGGCTCGTCGAACAGGATCACCTTGGGGCGCAACGCGAGTGCACGCGCGATCGCGACACGTTGCTGTTGTCCCCCGGACAGCTGCTTCGGATACCGGTCGGCCTTGTCGGCGACCCCGACCCGTTCGAGCAGCTGCCGCGCCAGGGCCGTCACCTCGGCGCGGTCGCGGCGCTGCGCGGACACCGGAGCCTCGATCACGTTCTCGAGGACGGTCAGGTGCGGGAAGAGGTTGAAACTCTGGAACACGAACCCGATCCGGGACCGCTGTCGCAGCACCTCTCGGTCGGACAGTTCGTGCAGGGTGTTGCCGCGGCGGCGGTAGCCGATCAGTTCTCCGTCGATCCGGATCGTGCCGCGGTCGACCTTCTCGAGGTGGTTCAGGGTGCGCAGGAGGGTCGACTTCCCGGAGCCCGACGGCCCGAGGATCACCGTCACCTCCCCCGTGCGAACCGACAGATCCACGCCTCTGAGCACTTCGAGCGCGCCGAAGGCCTTGTGCACGCCCCGCACGTCGACGGCGTATGGGTCACCGATGGCGGTCATCGGGTGGCCCCTCTCGGCGCGCCGGTACTGCCGTCACGGATCTCCCGGTACTTGGCGACGACCTTCTGCCACGGCGTGAGTGGCAGCGCGCGGGCGGATCCGCGGGCGTAGTGCCGTTCGATGTAGTACTGGCCGACGGACAGCACGGTGGTCAGGACGATGTACCAGACGGTCGCGACCATCAGCAGCGGCACCACCCGGCCGTTGCGACCGAAGATCACCTGGACCTGGTAGAACAGCTCGGCGATCGCCATCGTCGACACGATCGAGGTGCCCTTGAAGAGGCTGATGACCTCGTTCGCCGCGTTCGGAAGAATCGACCGCATCGCCTGCGGCAGAACGATCTTGAACAGCTGACGGGTCCGCGGGATACCGAGTGCGTTGGCGGCCTCGATCTGGCCGTGGTCCACGGAGATGATGCCCGCGCGGATGATCTCGGCGGAGTAGGCCGCCTGGTGCAGCGCGAGCCCGATGACCGCGGCGGTGAACCCGGAGATCACGCCGGTGACGTTGAACTCGAGGAATCCCGGGCCGAACGGAATGCCGAGGGACATCGTCTGGTAGAGGTAGGCGATGTTGAACCAGAACAGCAGCTGCACGATCAGTGGAATCGAGCGGAACGCCCAGACGTAGATCCACGAGATCACCTGCAGCACCGGATTGTTCGACAGCCTCGCCACGGCGAGCAGCACGCCGATCCCGAACCCGAGGACGGTGCCCCAGATGGTGAGTTCGATCGTCGTCCACAGCGCGGACAGCACCGACGGGGCGGTGAAGTACCGCGCGAACGTCGCCCAGTCCCAGCCCGGGTTGACCACCAGTCCGTGCACGAACTGCGCGACCAGGACCAGCGCCGCCGCTGCGACGACCCAACGCCAGGGATGGCGGGTGGGAGCGACGCGCAGGTCGGCGTCGTCGGACGATTCGGCCACTGCCGCCTGCGGCGGACTGGTGGCCGGGGCGCTCACGAGCGCACTCCGAAGTCGGACATCGAGAAGCCTTTCACGGGTCGGGACCGGGCGCTCGTCGCAGCCCTGTCGCGGAGTCCATCGGTCCCGGCGGTAGCACCCGCACCCACACTCGGGGGGGTTGCTGCGACGTCGTCGATCCGGGTCTCTCGGTCGCTCTTGATGGTCAACACTCGAGCTGTACTGTCCCGCAACCAGATCCCGCGGTCACCTATTGCGTTCGGGCTGATCCGAATGGCGGGGACGAATGTGTGCCGTGCGACATCCGGCGCGTCCGAGCCGACGTGCGGGTCTCCGGGCGCGCACAATGGGGCCATGGCGAACACCGACGAGAAGACCCCCGGTTGGACGTATCTGATGGACATGGACGGGGTCCTGGTGCACGAGGAGCACCTGGTACCGGGCGCCGACGCGTTCCTCTCGGAACTGCAGGAGTCCGGAACTCCGTTCGTCGTGCTCACCAACAACTCGATTCGCACCCCGCGTGACCTGCGGGCACGACTCCTGCAGTCCGGCCTGGACATCCCGGAGAAGTCGATCTGGACGTCCGCCCTCGCGACGGCGACCTTCCTGCACAATCAGCGGCCGAACGGCACCGCCTACGTCGTGGGCGAGTCCGGGTTGACCACCGCGCTGCACGACATCGGGTACGTGCTCACCGACAACGATCCCGACTACGTGGTGCTCGGCGAGACGCGCACCTACTCGTTCGAGGCGATCACCACCGCGATCCGCCTCGTCGAGCGCGGTGCCCGGTTCATTGCGACCAACCCGGACGCCACCGGCCCTTCGCGTGACGGCTCGCTACCCGCGACCGGTTCGGTGGCCGCGCTGATCACCCGCGCGACGGGCCGCGAGCCGTACTACGTCGGCAAGCCGAACCCGCTGATGATGCGCTCGGCGCTGCGGGCGATCGGCTCCCACTCCGAGCACACCCTGATGATCGGCGACCGGATGGACACCGACATCGTCTCCGGCCTCGAGGCGGGCCTGCAGACGATCCTGGTGCTCACCGGCATCTCCAGCCGCGAGACCGTCGAGGCGTTCCCCTACCGCCCGACACTGGTGCTGAACTCGGTCGCCGAACTCGTCGGCCGCACCCAGGACCCGTTCACCGCCGCCTGACCCCCACCCCGGGGTGGGCACAATGTCACATCGTGCGCACCCAACGAGCACACTGTGACATTGCGCCCCACCGGCGGGAGGGGCGAGCGGCGCGTCAGCGGAGCGGGAGCGGGCGTCCTGCGACGACGAGGATCACCGACTCGGACTCGGCGGCGACGGCGGCGTTGAGCCGGCCGAGGGCGTCGCGGAAGCGGCGGCCGGAGGGCGTCGCCGGGACGACGCCGCTGCCGACCTCGTTGCTCACCGCGACGACGGGCACCGTCGCCGTGCGCCACGCGACGAGAAGGGCTTCGACGTCGGCCTGCACTGCCACCCAACCGGATTCGTCGTCCCACGCGCCGTGGCGGTCGATCCGGCGGGTGAGCCAGGTGCCGAGGCAGTCCACGAGGACCGGACCGGTCGCGGACCCCAGCGCCCCGCAGAGGTCGTCGGTCTCGACGGTGCGCCAGGAGGCGGGACGCGACGCCCGGTGCGCGGCGATCCGGGCCGCCCACTCCGCGTCGTCGCCGGGAGGTCCGCCGGTGGCCAGGAAGGTGACATCGTCACGGTCGGCGAGCAGACGCTCCGCGTGGGTGGACTTGCCCGCGCGGGCGCCGCCGAGCACGAGGGTCCGCCGAGGTCGGTCCGGACGCGCCGTCACCGCACCCACCGCGACGGTTGCGCCGTCGTCGAGCACCCGAACGCCCCAGGGCCGCAAACGGTCCGGTAAGTCGACCGGGTTGTGGTGACTCAGGTGGACGGCGATCACGTCGGTGCCCTCGACGACCGCCTCGGCCTCGCGCAGCGCGGCCAGCGCCCGCGGGAAGGTGTGCAGGTCGAGGTGGTCGGGTTCGTGGTCGACGAGGTCGCCGAAGGTCTCCTCGAGGAACACCACGTCGTACCGGGCGCCCCGCACCGCGTCCAGGGTCGCGGCGGGCAGCGGTCCGGTGTCCGTTGCCCACAACAGTTTCCGACGGTCCGGACCCGCGATCTCGTACAGCACCGCGTCGCCGTCGCGAAACACCCGGTGCGCGGCAGGCAGCGCCCGCACCGTGTACTCGCCGACCCGCAGCGCCTCCCCCGGCGCGATCGGAATCCACCGCACCGGGTCGTCGGGGCCGACCCAGTCCCGGCACAGGTCCAGCGCCTCCGGCGGCCCGATCACGTCGAGGGGTTCCTCGCGCACCACCCAGGACCGCATCAGCAGCGCCAGCGGTCCGGTGTGGTCGGGGTGCGAGTGGGTGAGCAGCAGATGCCGCACCCCGGACAGCGACCTCCCCGCGTGCGCGGCGGCGCGCGGTACCTCCGGCCCGCAGTCGAGCAGCAGCACGTCGTCGACGAGCGCGGCGGTCTGGGCCCGAACCTCGCCGCGCCGCAACGCGGTCAGGCAGGACGCGCAGCGGCAGAACGGGTTGGGCCACCCGTCGGCGGCACCGGTGCCGAGCAGCACGACCTCCATCAGGACGCTCCCCCGGGCGGTCCCACCGGCAGCACCACCGGGCCGCCGGGCCGGTCGAGGACCTCGACCCGCGCGTCGTACACCGCGCCGATCCGCTCCGCGGTCAGCACCTCGGCCGGGGTGCCGTCCGCGACGACGCCGCCGTCGGCGAGCATCACCACCCGCCGCCCGTACTGGCCCGCGAGGGTGAGGTCGTGCATCGCCGCGACCACCGTCAGCCCGTCCGCCAGGCGCAGCGCCTGCACGAGGTCGAGCACCTGCTGCTGGTGCCCGATGTCGAGGGCGCTGGTCGGTTCGTCGAGCAGCAGCACCCGCGGCTGCTGCGCCAGCGCCCGGGCAAGCACCACTCGCTGCAGTTCACCGCCGGAGAGCGCGGTCACGGCCCGGGAGGCCAGCGCGCGCAGTTCGAGTCGGTCCAGGAGGTCGTCGACGATCTCGCGGTCGTGGGGGGTTTCGGTGCCGAACCGGGACAGGTGAGGGGTGCGACCGAGCGTGATCAGCTCGTGCACGCTCACCCCCTCCGGGACGACGGGCCGCTGTGGCATCAGCGCCACCGTCCGCGACATCACCCGCCGCGGCGTCCGGGCCGGGTCGTGACCGTCGACCCTCGCCTCGCCGGTCGCGGGCACCAGCCCGGCCAGCGCGTGCAGCAGGGTCGTCTTGCCGGCACCGTTCGGGCCGACGATCGCGACCCATTCCCCCTGCGCCACCGTCAGATCCACGCCGTCGAGGACGGTCGTCCGGCCGAGGTCGACTCGCAGGCCGCGGCAAGTGATCACGTCGTCCGCCCCCGTCTCAGCACCAGCAGGAAGAACGGGGCGCCGATCGCGGCGGTGACCACGCCGATCGGCAGCTCCGCCGGCGCCATCACGGTCCGCGCGAGGACGTCGGCGAGCACCAGGAACGCCGCGCCCACCATCAGCGACAACGGCAACAGCAGACGGTGCCCGGGACCGACCAGCAGCCGTACGGCATGCGGGATCACGATGCCGACGAATCCGATCAGTCCACTCGCCGAGACCACCGCGGCAGTGCCGAGCGTCGCGACGCACACCAGGACCATCCGCACCCGGGCGGCGTTGATTCCCAGGCTCCCCGCTTCGACGTCACCGACGGCCATGACGTCGAGGGTGCGGCGGTGCAGCGCGATGATCGCGACGGAGACGACGACGTACGGCAGCACCGTCACCACCTCCGACCACCCGTCGGTCGAGAGCCGCCCGAGCATCCACGAGTACACCTGACGCAACGTGTCGTCGTGCAGTTGCATGAAGAACGTCTGGATGGCGTTGGCGAACGCCGCGACCGCGACACCGGCGAGGATGACGACGACCTCGGTGCGTCCGCTGCCCACCGTGCGCCCCAGCGCGTAGGTCGCTGCGACGGCGATCAGGCCACCCGCGAACGCGGCGAGGGGCACTCCGGCGAACCCCGCGGCGCCGCCGACGACGATCGCGAGGGTCGCGCCGAGCCCGGCGCCGCTGGACACGCCGAGCAGGTACGGATCGGCGAGCGGGTTACGGAAGACGCCCTGGTAGGCGGCGCCTGCGATCGCGAGCATCGCCCCAACCAGCGCACCGAGCACGACACGCGGCATTCGGATGTTCCACAGGATGGCCTGCTGCCGGGTGGTCAGCCCGGAGTCGACGTCGACGAACGGCACCCTGTCGAGGATGTCGAGCAGCACGCCGCGCGGCGTGAGCCCGGCGGGACCGACCAGGATGCCCACGAGCATCGCCGCGACGAGGACGAGCGCCGCGCCACCCAGCAGGAGCGCGCGGCTGCGCGGCGCGGTGATCACCGGGCGGGCGGGGCGGCGGGCCGGTCTGCGGGGATGCCGTTCACGATCCCGGCGAGCTCACGCACCAGGTCCACCACGCGCGGTCCCCACCGGCTGGCGAGGTCCTCGTCGAGCACGTGGACGTGCCCGTCGCGGATCGCGGTGAGCTCGCCCCAGCCCGCCCGCTTCGCGACCGCCTCGGGCGTGACGCCGCAGCACTCCCCGTCGGCGAGGAAGATCGCGTCGGGGTTCTGTTCGACGATGTACTCGGCCGACAGCTGCGGATAGCCGTCACCACCACCGGCGGCAATGGACCGGAGGCCGAGCATCGCGTAGATCTGGCCGATGTAGGTGTCATCGGTGACGGTGTAGAAGGTGTCGTCGAGTTCGTGGTAGTAGCGCAGCGGCACCTCCCGCGGGGGCACGGCCGCGACGATGTCGTCGATCTCGGTCCGCATCCGGGAGACGAGCTCGGCGCCCTCGGCGACGTGGCCGGTCGCGGCACCGACCTGCTCGATCTGCGCATACGTGTCGTCGAGGGTGCGGGCAGCGGGCAGCAGCAGCGTCGGGACGCCGGCCTTCTCGAGCCCGGCGACGAGGCCGCCGTTGTCGTCGGTCGCGACGACGAGGTCCGGTTCGTACCCGAGGATCGCCTCGACGTTCGGGGTGTAGCCGGACAGGTTGGTGACGGGCACCCCCGCCGGGTAGTCGGACCGGTCGTCGACCGCGACCACCTGATCGCCCGCGCCGACCGCGTAGAGCATCTCCGTGGAGGTCGGGCTCAGCGACACGATGGCCTGCGGGGTGTCCGCCGCGGCGTCACCGGAAGTGCCCTCGTCGCTGCTGCCGCAGCCGGCGACCAGCAGGGCGAACGCGGCGATTCCTGCGGTGAGGAACCGGCGGGAAGTGTGGATCACAGCCATCCTCCGTGGCTCGGAGGACGAGGGCAGCACGGCCGCGAACCGCGAAGGTTGCCGCCCGACACCGTCCTTCGTCCGAGGACCAGTTCGTGCCCGCGGCGCCGGCTGACCTGGCTCACCCGGGCCGGGCCGGGCTCACAGTTGCGGGACAGCGCCGGACTCGCACCGGCTTCAGCGTGACGCTGCGGATACCCCGACGAACGGTCAGGGCATCCGCAGCCTAGCCCACGGTGCGAGCGCGTCAGCGCAGCGCCTGCGCGAGGTCCTCGAGCAGATCCTCCGGGTCCTCGAGCCCGACCGAGAGCCGCACGACACCGTCGGACAGCCCGATCGCGGCACGTCCCTCCGGTCCCATCGCGCGGTGCGTGGTGGTCGCCGGGTGGGTGATCAGCGACTTGGCGTCGCCGAGGTTGTTGGAGATGTCGACGACCCGCAGCTTGTTCAGCAGCTCGAACGCCTTCTTCTTGCCCTCGCCGTCGGCGGCGGCCAGCTCGAAGGTCACCACGGTGCCGCCGCCGCTCATCTGCGACGTCGCGAGGTCGTACTGCGGGTGCGACTCGAGGAACGGGTACTTGACCCAGCTGACCGCGTCGTCGGCCTCGAGGAACCGGGCGATCCGCAGCGCGCTGTCGACGGAGTGCCGGACGCGCAGCGGCATCGTCTCGAGCCCCTTGAGCAGGGTGTGTGCGTTGAACGGGCTCAGTGCCGGACCGGTGTGGCGGATCAGCTGCTGCACCGGTCCGTCGATGTAGTCCTGCGGGCCGAGGATCGCGCCGCCGAGGACGCGGCCCTGGCCGTCGATGTGCTTGGTGCCCGAGTACACGATGACGTCGGCGCCGAGGTCGAGGCTGCGCTGCAGCAGCGGGGTGGCGAAGACGTTGTCCAGCACCACCTTCGCGCCCGCGGCGTGCGCCATCTCGGAGACCTTGCGGACGTCGACGAGAGTCTGCATGGGGTTGGACGGCGTCTCGAAGAACACCGCGGTGGTCGGCACCGACAGCGCCTGCTCCCACTGGTCGAGGTCCTCGCCGTCGACGAACACCGTCTCGACGCCCCAGCGCGGCAGGATCTCGTTGCACACCACGAAGCACGAACCGAACAGGCTGCGGGCCGCGACGAGGCGGTCGCCGTTGCCGAGCAGGGCGGCCAGCGCGGTGAACACCGCAGACATGCCGGACGCGGTGGCGTAGCAGCCCTCCGCGCCGTCGAGCAGCCGCAGCCGCTCCTCGAACATCTTCACCGTCGGGTTGCCGTACCGGGAGTAGACGAAGTGGTCGACCTCGCCGGTGAACGCCTGCTCCGCGGCCTCCGCGGACTCGTAGACGAACCCGGAGTTGAGGTAGATCGCCTCGGACGTCTCCTCGAAACCGGAGCGCAGGGTGCCGCCGCGGACACCGAGCGTCGCCGGTCGCACCGAGTCTGGCAGGGACCGCGAGAACGCGCCGCCGCTGGGAATGTTGCTCACGACTGCCTCCACGCGAGTCCGACGGCACGCCAGCCGGCACCCCCGCGGTGACCGCCCTCGTCGAGGCCACCTTCGAACCCGTCGAGCACGTTGTAGGCCGGGCCGATGCCTGCCGCGGTCGCCGCCTCCGCGGCGCCGATGGAACGCTGCCCCGACCGGCACAGGAAGATGACCTCGGCGTCCTCGCCACCGGTGACGCCGGCTTCCTGGAGCTGGGTGACGAAGTCGGCGTTGCGGGTGCCGTCGTAGGACACCCACTCGATCGTCAGCAGTTCGCGACCGAGTTCGGCGGTGTCGGGGACACCGACGAAGCGCCATTCGGCATCGGTGCGGACATCGACCAGGACAGCCCGGGGATGCTCGCGCAGCAGGTCCCATGCCTGCTGGGGGGTGAGGTCGCCTGCGTAGCTCATGAACCCAGTTTTTCACAAGTGCCGGAGCGGGCCGACGGCGCGGCTGCCTGCTTGATCGCCTGCCCCACCCGAGAACGCAATTCGGCGAACCGCGCCGAGCCGCGCAGCTCGTCCGGGTCGACACCGGTGCGCGGCAGATCGACGGGCAGGTCCAGCGCGATCCGACCCGGGCGGGCACCGAGGACGACGATCCGCGACCCGAGGAACACCGCCTCGTCCGCGCTGTGGGTGACGAACACGCTGGTGCGGGCGGAGCGGGCGGCATCGGCCCGCAGGTCCTCCTGGAGCTGCTCGCGGGTCAGCGCGTCGAGGGCGGCGAACGGCTCGTCGAGCAGCAGCAGCGACGTCGGGGCGGCGAGGGCACGGGCGATCGCGACGCGCTGCTGCTGGCCGCCGGAGATCTGCCAGATGCGCCGGTCGGCCAGCCCGTCGAGTCCCACCCGGGCCAGCAGTTCGGCCCGGCGCCCGGCACGCTGCGCCCGCGGCACACCCGCGTAGTCGAGGGCGAGGTCGACGTTGCCGCCGACGGTCCGCCAGGGGAACAGCCGCGGCTGCTGGAACACCACACCGGCGCCGGTACCCGGGGCGGGGGCGGCACCGGCCACCAGAACCCGGCCCTCGGTGGGCTCCTCGAACCCGGCGATCAGCCGAAGCAGGGTGCTCTTTCCGCAGCCGGACGCCCCGACGAGCACCAGGAACTCGCCGTCGGGCACGTCCAGCGACAGCGGCCCGACCGCGGCGACCGACCCGTAGTCGTGCCGGACGTCGGTCAGCCGGATCCGCGGCTCCGCCGCCCGTGATTCCTTCTGGCCCGTCTGGGGGCCGGAAGGACTCACGGGATCAGCGTGCGAGAACACCGGGCAGCCCCGTCACGTACAACCCGTCCTGGAAGTCCGCGAGTTCGGGGGCGGACGGGATCTGCTTCTGCTCGGCGAGGAACTGCGCCGCCGAGTGCAGGTTGTTCGCCAGGTTGCCGGGCGCACCGTCGGTGCCCAGCCACTGCGGAGACGCGACCTGCTCGGGCGTGAGGAACACCGCCTGCGTCAGTTGCGACGCGGCCTCGTCCGCGGTGATCCCCGCCTCCGCGGCGACGGCCTTCGCGGCGGCGGCCGGATCCGCCGCGATCGTCGTCAGCGCGCGGGCCTGTGCGCGACGCCAGGTGTCCACGACGTCGGGGTGCTCGGCGGCGAACCCGGTGGCGACGACCGCGAGATCGAGCGTCGGCTTCCCGACCTCGGCGAGTTCGCGGCTGGTGACCAGGGTCGTGCCGCCCTTGCGGATCTCGTCGAGCGTCGGCAACCACGTGTAGACGGCGTCGACGTCGCCGCGCTGCCACGCCGCCAGCGACGCCTGCGGCTGCAGGTCGATCAACTGGACGTCCGCCGCCGACAATCCGGCCCGGTCCAGGGCGGCGAGCAGGCTGTAGTGCGCGGTCGAGGCGAACGCGGTGGCGATCTTGCGGCCGCGCAGGTCCTCGACCTTCGCGACACCGGTGCCGTTGCGGGCGACGAGGGCCTCGTTGTCACCGGCGACGTCGAGAATCCACGCCACCTGGTAGGGAATCCGCAACGGATCGGACAGCCCGCGAGCGACGGGGCTCGAGCCGAGCGCCCCGAAGTCGAGTTCGCCGGCCACGAATGCGGTGTTCACGTCCGCGCCGGAGTCGAACTTCGTCCACTTGATCGTGTAGTCGGGCAGTTCCGCCTCGAGCCAGCCACTGTTCTTGACGATCAGGTCGCCGCTCGGAAAGGTCTGGTAGCCAACACGAATCACGGGCCTGTCGCCGCCGTCGGAGTTGCCGTCCACCGAGCACGACACGACCGACAGCGCGGCAAGCGTCACCGTCGCCGCCGCGGTCAGGGCCCGGCGGACACGACCGATCGTCTTCATGTGTTCCTCTCTCATTGCTTGCCCCGCCAGGGGACCGCGCGCCGTTCGACGACACGGAGCAGGGCGTCGATGGCGAGCCCGGACAGGCCGATGGCGAAGATCCCCACCAGCACGACCGGGGTGTTGTTGTAGTTCGAGGCGTCCTTGACCATGCCGCCGACGCCGGGCAGGCCGTTGAACAGTTCGGCGGCCACCACCGACGAGTAGGCGATGCCGACGGCGAGCCGGATGCCGGTGAGGGTTTCGGGCAGGGCGGCGGGCAGCACCACGTCCCGCACCGTCTGCGGCCGGGACGCGCCGAGCGCTCGGGCCGCCTCGACCAACCCGACGGGCGTGGCGAGCACGGCGGTGGTGGTGGCGACGGCGGTCGGGGGCAGTGCGGCGAGCGCGAGCAGCGCGATCTTCGGCGCCTCGTCGATGCCGAGCCAGATGACGAGCAGGAACAGGTAGGCCAGTGGCGGCAGGGCCCGCAGGAACGTCAGCCAGGGTTCGAGGACGCGCCGCAACCAGCCGACGGTGCCCATCGCCAGCCCCAGCGCGACCCCGCCGACGACGCCGATCACCACACCGGCGGCCACCCGGCGCAGTGTCATGTAGACGTGCTCCCACAGCAGGTGGCCCTGGTAGCCGCGGACGCCGTCGTGCGTGGTGGAGGCGTCGACGGCGGCCCGCCACACCGTGGCCGGGTAGGGGACGAACACCTCGCTCCACCACCCGCTCGCCGCGGCGACCTGCCACACAGCGAGGAAGACGAGAACCGACACCAGCGGCAGCCCGAAGGTGCGGGCCAGGCGCAGGCCGGGCCGGCGGGAGGGGCCGGGTTCACGGAGTCGAGGCGCTGCGGTGTCCGGCGCGCCCCGATCGAGCGTCGCGGACATGGTGGGCATTCGACCCCGGCCGAATCGGTGACGCCAGGGTTCGAATCTGAGGTGAGCGCAATGGTTGCCGGGGGTGGCCGGACGCGACGAAAATGAGGGCCACAAACGCGCCTTGTGGCCCCTCAAGGAAGGGTGCCCTAGCGAAGAACGGCGCGAGGGCGGAGTATCGACAATCGAGGGTCCGGTAGAGGTCCTGCACACATGGGTTAGGTACGGCTCAGTAAACTGGGTGGGCACCGGTTCGTCCCACGGCGCACGCTCCGCGATACGGCCCGCACACCGAACCGTCCGTCCGCTAGTCGAAAAGGTAGTTCTTTCGAGATGACTGACCAGAATCGTCCGCTCCGGGTGGCCATCGTCGGCGCCGGTCCGGCCGGCATCTACGCCGCCGATGCCCTCATGAAGTCCGACACCGCCGCCGGTCGCGGCGTCAGCATCGACCTTTACGAGCGCATGCCCGCTCCCTTCGGACTCATCCGCTACGGCGTCGCCCCGGACCACCCGCGCATCAAGGGCATCATCACGGCCCTGCACAAGGTCCTCGACAAGCCGCAGGTCCGTCTGCTTGGCAACATCGACTACGGCACCGACATCACGCTCGACGACCTGCGCACCTTCTACGACGCGGTCATCTTCTCCACCGGCGCCAACGCCGACCGCGCCCTGAACATCCCCGGCATCGACCTCGACGGCAGCTACGGCGCCGCCGACTTCGTGTCCTGGTACGACGGCCACCCGGACGTCCCGCGCACCTGGCCGCTCGACGCCGAGAAGGTCGCCGTTCTCGGCGTCGGCAACGTCGCCCTCGACATCGCGCGCGTGCTCGCCAAGACCGGCGACGAACTGCTCCCCACCGAGATCCCGGCCAACGTCTACGAGGGCCTCAAGGCCAACAAGGCCGTCGAGGTCCACGTCTTCGGTCGCCGCGGTCCCGCCCAGGCCAAGTTCACGCCCCTCGAACTGCGCGAACTGGACCACTCCCCCAACATCGAGGTCATCGTCGATCCCGAGGACATCGACTACGACGAGGGCTCCGAGGCCGCCCGCCGCGCGTCCAAGCAGGTCGACATGGTCGCCAACACCCTGCAGGACTGGGCGATCCGCGACGTCGGCGACCGCCCGCACAAGCTGTTCCTGCACTTCTTCGAGTCCCCGCACGAGGTTCTCGGCGAGGACGGCAAGGTCGTCGGCCTGCGCACCGAGCGCACCGAACTGGACGGCACCGGCAACGTCCGCGGCACCGGCAAGTTCAACGACTGGGACGTGACCGCCGTCTACCGCGCGGTCGGCTACCTGTCGCAGAACATCGCCAAGCTGCCGTTCGACGACCAGGCCGGGACCATCCCCAACGAGGCGGGCCGCGTCATCGACGAGGACGGCACGCACATCGCCGGCACCTACGTCACCGGCTGGATCAAGCGCGGGCCGGTCGGCCTCATCGGCCACACCAAGGGCGACGCCAACGAGACGGTCGCGAACCTCCTCGCCGACGCCCCGTCCTTCGCCGGCGCCGCCAGCCCCGACGAGAGCGCCGTCATCGAGTTCCTCGACGCCAAGAAGCTGCCGTACACCACCTGGGACGGCTGGTACCGGCTCGACGCCCACGAGCGCAGCCTCGGCGAGCCGCACGGCCGCGAGCGCATCAAGGTCGTCGAACGCGAGGACATGCTCCGCGCGTCCCAGCAGTAGTCCACACCTTCACGAGCGTGGCGTCCGGGTACCCGGGCGCCACGCTCGTGTGATCGGCAAGGCATTCTTCACCTGTGTTTGACGCCCACGTGCACATCATCGACCCGCGGTTCCCGCTCGTCGAGAATCACGGCTACCTGCCGGAGCCGTTCACCATCGCCGACTACCGCGCCCGGGTCGCCGGCTTCGGGGTGGACGGCGGCGCGGTCGTGACGGCGTCGTACCAGGGCACCGACCAGGACTACCTGATCGCGGCGTTGCAGGAACTCGGTCCCGGCTGGGTCGGCGTCACGCATCTCGAACCGGACGCCACCGACGAGGACATCCTCGCGCTCGACCGGGCGGGGGTCCGGGCGGTGCGGTTCAACCTGCGGCGCAGCGCCACCGACGTGAAACTGCTGACCACCCAGGCGCTTCGGGCCTGGGAGCTGGTCGGCTGGCACGCCGAGTTCTACGTGGACGCCTCACTGCTGCTGTCGCTGGAGCCGGTGTTCAAGAAGCTGCCCGCCGTCAGCATCGACCACCTCGGCATGTCGACCCGAGGGCTGCCGTACCTGCTCAACCTCGTCGACCGCGGGGCAAAGGTGAAGGCCACCGGTTTCGGCCGCGCCACCATCGACGACGTCGGCGACGCGCTGCGCCGCATCCACGCCGTCAACCCGACCGCGCTGATGTTCGGCACCGACCTGCCCGGTACCCGCGCCCGTCGCGCGTTCGAACGCAATGACCTCGAGATCATCACCGAGGCCGTGGGCGACGGTCTCGACGCGGTCCTCGGCGGCAACGCCCGCACGTTCTACCGCATCTGAGGCGATCAGCCCGCAGCGAGATGCGGCGGGAACCCGCCGGTCGCGATCGGCCCCCATCGGGTGATCGTCAGACGCACGAGCGACTTGCCCTGACGCGTCATCGCCTCACGGTACTCGTCCCAGTCCGGGTGCTCACCGGCGATCGACCGGTAGTACTCCACCAGCGGTTCGACCGAGTCGGGCAGATCGACGACCTCGGCGGTGCCGTCGACCTGAATCCACGCGTCGTCGAAATCGGCTCCGAGCGAGATCAGGGACGCCGCCGGCCGGCGCCGCAGGTTCACCGCCTTCGCACGATCGGGATAGGTCGAGACGAGCACCCGGCCCGCGGCATCGACGCCGTAGGTGACGGGGCTCAGCTGCGGTGAGCCGTCGGCACGCGTCGTCAGCAGCACCGCGTTGCTGCGGCCCCGCAGAAAGCCGAGCATCTCGTCACGCTCCACACGCGTCGTCGTCGCGACCCTGCGGGCCATCGAGTGCCTCCTGAGGGCTCGGTTGACGGTTGGCACCTGCGGTACAAGTATCGCGGACGCCGCGGTCTCGTGCCGACGGATGTCGGCGACACCTCGCCCCGCCCACGATGGCCGAACTTCGGAACGCCGATGCATCCCACCGCATTCGGCGACACCTCACACCAGGATCACCGCGCCGAGCCACACCCCGGCCGCCAGCAGCGCGCCGAGCAGTTCGACGAGGATCGACAGTCCCACGGCCTTGGTCGCGTGCACGGTCGAACGCCAGGCGTCGGCGTGCGTGCGGTGCCGCTGCGCCTCGGACAGGTAGGTGCCGAGCAGGAACCCGAGCAGCAGACCGATCACCGGGACGACGAAGAACCCGACGATGCCGACGAGCGCACCGATCACCAGCGACCGGTTCGGCACCCCGGCGTCGCGCATCCGGCGCCCGGGCCACGTGTACTTGACCACGCCGGAGACAACGAGAAGCAGCGCGGCGACACCGAACACGATCCACCCGGTGGCGGTGCCAACGGCGATCGCCCACACCGCGATCGCGCCGAGCACCAGCAGCGCCCCGGGAAGGATCGGCAGCACGATGCCCACCAGCCCGACCACGATCGCCAGTCCGACCAGGATCTCTCCACCCACGCTCACGGGCGTCACTGTGCCACACCGCGATCCGGCCGCATCGGACGACGGCCGTTGGGGCCACGCCACAATGACGCCCATGGAAATCGGGATCGACACCACCCTGACGCTGCTGGCCGCCGGGCTGATCTTCCTGTTGGCACTCGGGCTCGGGGTGTGGAAGTACCGGCAGATGGCGACGTCGCCATCGCATCTCGCGCACCCGTACGTCGACATCGCGCACCGGGCGGCGCTGCTGTACTCGTTCGCGACCCTGCTGATCGCGGTGTTCGTCGAACTCAGCGCGTGGGCGACGTGGGTGAACCTGACGGCCGCCGCAGTGGTGGTCTTCTTCTTCGTGACCGCGATCGGCAGCTACGTCCTGCACGGCGTCCGGCGCGACACCGACAACCAGTTCGCGCACGCCGGCGCACCACTACACCTGGCGATGGGGGCGCTGATCGTCGGCGAGGTCGGCGGATTCGCCGTCCTGCTTGCGGGTTTCGTCGCCGGGCAGGTGTAGGCGACTGCCGCCTTGTCGGTGGCCGGGGCCACCGGAACGGTGCACGGCCCGTCAGGACTCCTGGTGCAGCGACAGCACGTTGCCGTGCGGGTCGCGGAACCAGGCGATGCGGGTGCCGTCGGGGGCCCGCCACGCGGCGTGCGCGTCCTGGTCCATGCCCAGGTAGTCGACGAACTCGATGCCCCGGCTGCGCAGGTCGTCGACGGTGGCGTCGAGGTCCTCGCACTGCCAGCCGAGCACCGTGTACCCGATGTCGGGCGTCGACTGCACCAGCGTCACGCGCAGCGGCACACCACCCCCACCGTCGAGGACGAGCGCGAACGGTGTCCGCTCCCGCAGGGTCAGGCCCAGGGTTTCGACGTAGAACATCGCCGAGACGTCGAGGTCGGTGCTGGGCACGAAGGCCACGAGGGAACCGGGAAACGTCATGGATTCACTGTGCGCCCCCCGCCCGGTGAGGGCAAGCATCGCATCAGGGGTGACCCCGGGCACACCTCGCGCCCGCCACGCGTTAACTTAGCGGGAGTTAAGCACGGTAGGACGCCCCGACGAATCTAGGAGAATCGTGACCGCAGAGAACCACACCAGCAAGAGCGGCCCGCTCGCCGGAATCCGGGTTGTCGAGTTCGCGGGCCTCGGGCCGGGACCGCACGCGGCGACCCTGCTCGCCGACCTCGGCGCCGACGTCGTGTGCGTCCAGCGGCCGGGACAGATTCCGCCCGCGGGCGGCCGCCGCAGCCAGATCCAGCGTGGTCGCCGGGTCGTCGAGGCGAACCTCAAGGACCCCGCCGACATCGAGAAGGTCCTCGGGCTGCTCGAGCGGGCCGACGTGCTGATCGAGGGCTTCCGTCCCGGTGTGACCGAGCGGATGGGCCTGGGCCCGGACGTCGTCCTCGAGCGCAACCCGCGGCTGGTCTACGGCCGGATGACCGGCTGGGGCCAGGAGGGCCCGCTGTCCCAGGCCGCCGGCCACGACATCAACTACATCTCGCTGACCGGGGTGCTGCACGCGATCGGCCGCAACGGGGAGCGCCCGGTGCCGCCGCTGAACATGGTCGGCGACTTCGGTGGCGGCTCGATGTTCCTGGTGTTCGGCATCCTCGCCGCACTCGTCGAGCGCCAGACCTCCGGCCAGGGCCAGGTCATCGACGCCGCGATGGTCGACGGCACCCTCGCCCTCTCGCACATGATCTGGAGCTTCCGGGGCACCGGACTGTGGTCGGACGAGCGCGGCGTGAACATGCTCGACACCGGCGCCCCCTACTACGACACCTACGAGACCGCCGACGGCAAGTACATGGCGGTCGGCGCGATCGAGCCGCAGTTCTACGCGGAACTGGTGCGGCTGCTCGAACTGGATCCCGCGTCGCTGCCCGGCCAGAACGACCGGGACGGGTGGCCGGAACTGCGGAAGGTCCTCACCGAGACGTTCCTGTCGAAGACCCGCGACGAGTGGGCGGCGATCTTCGACGGCACCGACGCCTGCACGTCCCCGGTGCTCACCTTCGCCGAGGCCCCCGCGAACGCGCACATCGCCGCGCGCGGCTCCCTCGTCGAGCTCGACAACGTGGTCCAGCACCGCCCGGCGCCGCGGTTCTCCCGCACCCAGCCGGGTCTGCCGACCCCGCCGGCCAGCGAGGCCACCGACGTCGACACCCTCTGGCGCTGACCCACTGGGTGCACTCACGGATGCCCGGGCGTCCGTGAGTGCACCACGGATTTCCAACCGATCTCGGGCCAATCCTATTGCGCGAATTGTGGTCTCGGCACCCTTCGGCGCACCGGACACTTCTCGGGCGTCCTCCGCAGTGACACCGCCGCGGACCCGTCTCCGGGTTCGACCCGCACCGACGCCCACGCCGCGGCGTAGTCCCCCGTGGTGGGAGCCCGCCCTTCGGCGCCTCTGACGCATCTCCCCAGCAAGACGCCGATTTCGCCACACAGCGGCGGTTCCCGCCCCAGGTGGCGACCCGCTGGGTGGGATGGCCCGGTGACCTGGCAGTTCACCCCGCCATAGCGTGAATTCGTCACGAGAACCGTGACATCCGGTCCGATTCCGGGCCCGGACGATTCACGCTCGTGGAAGGACATTGAAGTGAACGGACAGGATTCGGCAACCGACGTCACCGCCCGGTTCGACGTCGTCGTGGTCGGCGCAGGCATCGCCGGCGTGTATGCCGTGCACCGATTCCGTCAGCAGGGCCTGACGGTCCGCGCGTTCGAGGCCGCCTCCGGCGTGGGCGGCGTCTGGTACTGGAACCGCTACCCCGGCGCGCGCTGCGACGTCGAGTCCGTCGACTACTCGTACTCGTTCTCCCCCGAACTCGAGCAGGAGTGGGACTGGAGCGAGAAGTACGCCACCCAGCCCGAGATCCTCGCCTACATCAACCACGTCGCCGACCGCTTCGACCTGCGCCGCGACATCCGGTTCGACACCCGCGTCACCTCCGCCACCCTCGACGAGGACACCCTGCGCTGGACCGTGCGCACCGACCGCGGCGACGTCGTCTCCGCGCGCTTTTTCGTCGTCGCCGCCGGACCGCTGTCGAACGCCAACACCCCCGACTTCGCCGGCCTCGACACCTTCGCCGGCGACGTCTTCCACACCGCGCAGTGGCCGCACACCGGCGTCGACTTCACCGGCAAGCGCGTCGGCGTGATCGGCACCGGATCGTCCGGCATCCAGTCGATCCCCCACATCGCCGAACAGGCCGAGAAGCTGTTCGTCTTCCAGCGGTCCGCGAACTACAGCGTCCCCGCCGGCAACGCCGCCCTCGACGACGCCACCCGCGCCGAGCAGAAGGCCACCTACGCCGAGCGCCGCCGGCTGTCACGGGAGAGCGGCGGCGGCTCCCCGCACCGTGCGCACCCCAAACTGACACTCGAGGCATCCGAGGAAGAGCGCCGCGCCGCCTACGAGGAGCGCTGGAAGCTCGGCGGCGTCCTCTACTCGAAGACCTTCGCCGACCAGCTCACCGACCGGGCCGCGAACGACACCGCCCGCGAGTTCTGGGAGGAGAAGGTCCGCACCGTCATCGACGACCCCGCGATCGCCGAACTGCTCATCCCGAACGATCACGCGATCGGCGCCAAGCGAATCGTCACCGACAGCGGCTACTACGAGACCTACAACCGCGACAACGTCGAACTGGTCAACCTCAAGGCCGCGCCGATCGTCGGCATGGACGAGACCGGCATCAACACCACCGACGACCACTACGACCTCGACGCGATCGTCCTCGCCACCGGATTCGACGCCATGACCGGCTCGCTCGAGAAGCTCGACATCGTCGGCCGCGGCGGACAGAGCCTCAAGGAGAAGTGGGCCGCCGGCCCCGAGACCTACCTCGGCCTCGGCATCGACGGCTTCCCCAACTTCTTCAACCTCACCGGACCCGGCAGCCCGTCGGTGCTTGCAAACATGGTCCTGCACTCCGAACTCCACGTCGACTGGGTCGCCGACGCGATCGCCTACCTCGACGACCGCGGGGCCACCGCCATCGAGGGCACCCCCGAAGCGGTCAGCGGCTGGGTCGAGGAATGCCGCACCCGCGCCGAGGCGTCGCTGCTGAACACCGCGAACTCGTGGTACCTCGGTGCCAACATCCCCGGCCGCCCAAGGGTTTTCATGCCTTTCCTCGGAGGCTTCTCCGCCTACCGCGAGATCATCGGCGAGGTTGCCGAATCCGGCTACAAGGGCTTCGTGATCCACGAGTGCTGACGCTCGGCCGGTGAACGTGCCGGCGCCCCATCGGGAACACCGACGGGGCGCTGGCACCGTCGCCGTCCTCCCGCTGGCACCCTCGCCGTCCTCCACCGACACCGAGACGCGGCGCGCACACGTGGCGGGCCACTACACGGTGCGGTATCGACGCACACCGCCCGGATGGCGGAACGCGCACCGGCCGGAGGCGGCGGTTCGACGCGACCGCAGCTGGTTCCACTCGTACTGACGCAGATCGAGGCCGTGTTCGGGCACTTCACCCGAACACGGCCTTCGCTGTTTCCCGGGGCCAGGTGGTCAGTTCCGCCCGTCGAACAGCGCGTCCGGGCGCAGCTTCTCGCTCAGCACCCGGGCGCGTTTGGACGCGAGACGCTCGAACGCCTCGGGGTGCGTCAGGATCCAGAAGTCGTCGCGGGCGATGCCGTCGAACAGCAGTTTCGCGGCCTCGTCCGGACCCATGCCCTCCCGGATCTGGTCGCGCCAGAATCCGGCGTCGGCGGCGGTCTGCTCGTGCACCGGCGCGTCCTCGAAGATCCGGGTCGCCACCTGTCCGGGGCTGAACACCGACACCGCGATCTGCGGAAACGCCTCGGCGCACTCGAGATACACGCTTTCGGTGAGCGCCTGCACGCCGTGCTTCGACGCCGCGTACGCCGTCATCCGCGGAGTGATCGCGATGCCGCCGACCGAGCACGTGTTGACGATGTGCGACGGGCGCGGGTCGGCACCCATCCGCGGCACGAACGACCGGATGCCGTGGAAGACACCGAGCAGGTTCACGTCGATCACCCGGCGCCACTCGTCGGCGGGCACCTCCCACGTGAAACCGAGCGATTCGAGACCCGCGTTGTTGAGCAGCACCGTCACCTCGCCGAATTCGGCATAGGCGGAATCGGCGAGCGCATCGACGGCGGCCGCGTGGCGCACGTCGGTCGGCACCGCGAGCACGGCGGCGCCACCGGCCCGCAGATCCGCGGCGACCGCGTCCAACCGTTCGGCCGCGACGTCGGCGAGCACCACGTTCATTCCGAGCGAGGCCGCATGCCGCGCGGCGCTCTCCCCGATTCCGCTGCCTGCGCCGGTCACGACCGCCGTACGGCCCCGCAGATCCTCGAGCCTCACAGGGCTCCTCCTACTTCACGCAGTGGCCGGCATCGACCGGCAGCGTGACGCCGGTGATGTAGCGGGACTCGTCGGATGCGAGGAACAGGCTCGCGTTGGCGATGTCCTCGGGTTCGATCATTGCGACCGGCAGCAGGTGCATCGACTGCGTTCCCGCCTCGAACTGTTCCTGCGTCGGTTCCTCGACGCCCGGGCAGAATGTCCGCATCGTGGACGGGTTCTGGATCATCGGGGTCCGCGTGTTCGCCGGGTGGATCGTGTTGACCCTCACGCTGTGCGGCGCGAGCTCGTTCGCGAGCGACTTCATCAACCCGACCACACCGTGCTTGGCGGCGGTGTAGTGCCCGACGCTGACCAGCCCGCGCAGACCCGCGATGGAGCTGATCAGCACGATCGAGCCGCCGCGGCCGCCGTCGACGATGTGCGGAATGCCGGCCTTGCAGGTGCGCCACACGCCGGTGAGGTTTACGTCGAGCATGGTCTGCCAGCGCTCGGACCCCATCTCCACGGCGGGCCCCGACGAGCTGATGCCTGCGGTCGCGCAGATGACGTCCAGACGCCCGAGCGCCTCGACGCCCTCCGACACCGCGGCGTCGAGCGCCTGCTGGTCCCGGACGTCGGCCTCGAACGCGCAGATCTTGCGGCCGAGCGCCTCGACCTGACGCACCGTCTCCGCGAGGTCCTCCGGCGACGCACCCGGGGTCGTCGAGTGTTCGACGGGCGCGCACACGTCGACGGCGATGACGTCGGCGCCCTCCTGGGCGAACCGCACCGCCTGTGCGCGGCCCATCCCCCTTGCCGCACCGGTGATCAGCGCGACCTTGCCTTCGAGACGTCCGCTCATCACGCCACCTTCTGGGTCTGACCGGCGTCGATGACCATCTGCAGGCCTGTGACGTACCGGGATTCGTCCGATGCCAGGAACAGCACCGCATTGCTCACGTCGATCGACTCCACCCACGGCACGGGCAGCAGCATCCGCTGCGAGAGCACCTCGGCGACGTCGGCCTCGGTGGGGTTCTCGAGGTCGGGCCGCAGACGGGCGAACGTCGTCGGGTTGATCGTCATCGGTGTCGCGACCGCACCGGGATGGATCGTGTTGACGCGGATCGACCGCTTGCCCAGTTCGTTCGCGAGTGTCTTGGCGAGTCCGGTGATCGCGTGCTTGGCCGCGGAGTAGTGCGACGCGCCGGGAACCGCCTTGATCGCGGCCGTGGAACTGACGATGACCACCGATCCTCCCGCCGGATTCAGTTCCGCGACACCCGCCTTGACGGTGTGCCACGTCCCGGTGACGTTCACGTCGATCGACCGGTTCCAGACGCCGTCGTCGATCGTCCACGACGGCCCGGGGTTGTCACAGATGCCGGCGTTGGCGACGACGACGTCGAGCGGACCGAGTTCACGCACCCCCGCCTGCACCGCCGAGGTGAGCGCGTCGAGGTCGCGGATGTCGGCGGTGCCGACGACCGCGCGCCGCCCCAGTTCCTCCACCAGGCGGGCCGTCTCGGCCAGATCGGCCTCGGACTGCCGCCCGGGCAGGTCCAGCGCGAGAATGTCCGCGCCTTCCTCAGCGAGACGGACCGCGTGTGTGCGGCCCATCCCCTTCCCCGCGCCCGTGACGAGCACAACCTTGCCGGACATTCGTGTCATGGTCACTCCCTTCGCCGAGTCGCGACGCTGCCACCGCATCGGGGGCGGCGGCAGGGGGTCCTCCCGCGTGATGGGAGGCCCGACCCCGGTGTCGCGGACCGGCCCGCGACTCCCTGCTCGCCACACCGACCTGCACTTCGCCGACGATGCCGGGGCCGTTCCATCCAGCGGGAGAACCCCCTTCCGCCCGACAACGCCGCCGAGTTCTATGAGGCGGATCACAGGACAGCCCCCTGATGGCACGGAGGACCCCCATGTCACTCGACACCACTTCCACGAACGGCTCGGCCGACCAGAACGAGATCCGCGAGATCGAGGCCGCGGCCGCCCCCGCGCGGTTCGCCCGCGGTTGGCACTGCATCGGACTCCTCCGGGACTTCCAGGACGGGAAGCCTCATCCGATCGAGGCCTTCGGCACCAAGCTCGTCGTGTTCGCCGACAGCAACGGCAAGCTCAACGTCCTCGACGCGTACTGCCGGCACATGGGTGGCGATCTGAGCCGGGGCGAGGTCAAGGGCGACTCGATCGCGTGCCCGTTCCACGACTGGCGCTGGGGCGGCAACGGCAAGTGCACGGACATCCCGTATGCCCGCCGCGTGCCCCCGCTGGCGAGGACCCGTGCGTGGACGACGCTGGAGCGCAACGGCCAGCTGTACGTGTGGAACGACCCGCAGGGCAACCCCCCGCCTGCCGACGTGACGATTCCCGAGATCGCAGGCTACGGAAGCGACGAGTGGACGGACTGGAGCTGGAAGACCCTGCGCATCAAGGGTTCGCACTGCCGCGAGATCGTGGACAACGTCGTCGACATGGCGCACTTCTTCTACATCCACTACTCGTTCCCGCGCTACTTCAAGAACGTCTTCGAGGGCCACACCGCGACCCAGTACATGCACTCGACCGGTCGCGAGGACGTCATCTCCGGCACCAACTACGATGACCCGAACGCCGAGCTGCGCTCGGAGGCAACGTACTTCGGCCCCTCGTACATGATCGACTGGCTCGAATCGGACGCGAACGGCGTGACCATCGAGACGGTCCTCATCAACTGCCACTACCCGGTGTCGAACAACGAGTTCGTGCTGCAGTACGGCGCGATCGTCAAGAAGCTGCCGGGCCTGTCGGACGAGGAGGCGGCCGGTATGGCCGCGCAGTTCGCCGAGGGCGTGGAGATGGGCTTCGAGCAGGATGTCGAGATCTGGAAGAACAAGGCCCCCATCGACAACCCGCTGCTGTCCGAGGAGGACGGCCCGGTGTACCAGCTGCGCCGCTGGTACCAGCAGTTCTACACGGACGTCGAGAACGTCACCGAGGACATGACCAAGCGTTTCGAGTTCGAAATCGACACCACCCGGGCGATCGCGAGTTGGCAGAAGGAAGTCACGGAGAACCTCGCGAAGCAGTCCGAAGGTTCCGCGGCGACCTCGTAGTCGGCCGTAGAACCCCACCACCAGAAGGAAACACAACATGAGCTACGAAGTTCTGGCCCGCATCGAGGCCGCCGCCGACGACATCTTCGTCGAGGGCGTCGAGGCCGAGCGCATCGGCAAGGTCGCCGACGCGACCGCCAAGCGCATGAAGGAGGCGGGCTCGATCCGGATGCTCCAGCCCAAGGAGCACGGCGGCCTCGAGGTCCATCCGCGAGAGTTCGCGGAAACCGTCATGCGGATGGCGTCGCTGAACCCGTCGGCCGGCTGGGTGCACGGCATCGTCGGTGTGCACCCGTGGCAGCTCGCGTTCGCCGATCCCAAGGTGCAGCAGGAGGTCTGGGGCGAGGACCAGGACACGTGGCTCGCCTCCCCGTACATGCCCGGCGGCATGTGTGTTCCCGTCGACGGCGGCTACAAGTTCTCCGGCAAGTGGTCGTTCTCCTCCGGTACCGATCATTGCGACTGGGCGTTCCTCGGCGCGATGGCGTGCAACCCGGACGGCAGCATGGAGATGCCGCCCCGCATGCTGCACGTGATCATTCCCCGCACCGACTACGAGATCATCGAGGACTCGTGGGACGTGATGGGCCTGCGTGGCACCGGTTCGAAGGACGTCGTCGTCAAGGACGCGTTCGTGCCCGATTACCGGGTCATGGACTGTGACGAGGTCATCGACGGCACCGCCGTCCGCAAGTACGGCCGCACCGAGACCGTGTACCTGATGCCGTGGTCCACCATGTTCCCGCTCGGCATCACCTCGGCCACGATCGGCATCTGTGAGGGTCTGCTGCATCACGCCAACGAGTACCAGCGTGAGCGGATCAACCCGCAGGGCACCGCCGTCAAGGACGACCCGTACACGATGTTCGCGATCGGCGAGGCCGCCGCGAAGCTGCGGTCGGCCCGGGATTCACTGCTGGCCAACGTCGATCGCATGTGGGACCTCGTCGACGCAGGGAAGACCCCGACCTTCGAGCAGCGCGCGGCCGGTCGCGAGACCCAGGTCAACGCGGCCTGGCAGGCCGTCACCGCGATGGACCAGGTCTACGCGCGCTGCGGTGGCAACGCACTGCGTATGGACAAGCCGATGCAGCGCTTCTGGCGTGACGCACACGCCGGTCTGCACCACGCGATCCACGTCCCGGGCACCGTCTACCACGCCGCGACCCTGAGCGGCCTGGGCGTGGACCCGCAGGGTCCGCTCCGGGCGATGATCTGATCCACCGGATCCAACACAACTCGAATCAAGTACGGAGACAACGGATGACCAACCCCAATGTCGGCGGCTTCGGAACAGACGTCCGCGGCCTGGGCTACGTGAAGATCCAGACCAACGACATCGAGCGCTGGCGCACGTTCGCATTCGACGTCCTCGGCTTCGCCGAGGGCACCGGACCGGACGAGAACGCCCTGTACCTGCGCCTGGACGAGCGCAGCGCACGCATCGTGGTCGTGCCGGGGGACGACGACCGCGTCGTCACCGTCGGCTGGGAGGTTCGTGACCACGCCGCACTGGTCCGCGTCCAGGCTGCCGTCGAGGCCGCCGGCGTGGCGGTCAAGCCGCTCTCGGTCGAGGAGGCGGACGCCCGCCGCGTCGAGGAGGTCGTGACCTTCGAAGACCCCAGTGGCGCAACGCTCGAGGTCTTCCACGGCCCCGTCCTCGATCACAGTCCGGTCGTCACCCCGTTCGGCGCGAAGTTCGTGACGGGGGCGCAGGGTCTCGGCCACGTCGTGCTGCCGGTGACCGATGTGAACGGCACGTTCGAGTTCTACACCGAGGTCCTGGGCTTCCTGCCGCGCGGCGCGTTCCGTCTGCCGGCTCCCCCGGAGTTCGGCCCGGTGCGCCTGCGCTTCCTCGGCGTGAACCAGCGTCATCACAGCCTCGCGCTGATCCCGGCACCGCACGGTGGCGCCCCCGGCCTGATCCACCTCATGGTGGAGGTCGACACGCTCGACGCCGTCGGCCAGGCACTCGATCGTGTCGTGAAGGACGGCTTCTCGGTGTCGTCGACGCTGGGCCGCCACACGAACGACAAGATGGTGTCCTTCTACGTCCGCGCACCCGGCGGCTGGGACATCGAGTTCGGCACCGACGGCAAGCTGGTCGACGAGACCTTCTACACGGCCGAGGAGATCACCGCCGACAGCTACTGGGGCCACGACTGGTCCGGCAGCGAACCGCTCGCCGCAATGTAGCGAACCGCGTCCACAACCGCACTCTCTCCCACCAGGGGGAACCCCCCGTCCTGCCGAGGACGGAGGGTTCCCCCTTTCGGCATTTCCCGAGCGCAGGTGATCCACTTCACAAATCGTCGAACCTGTGTCATTATTTCTAATCGAAATACCCATGTCAGGTGGGTATAGCAGCGATGTTCGACAGAAGTGAGGGAGACATCGATGACCGCAGCAACCACCGCGGACGCCACCCCGACCTCGATCCTCGAACGGGTTTCACTCGTCCTGGACACCTTCGACGGCCCCGGCCGGCTCACCCTTGCCCAAGTCGTCGAGAGGACCGGCCTGCCGCGGTCGTCGGCGCATCGAATGCTCGAACGCTTCGTCGAGATGCGGTGGCTACGCCGCGAGGGCAGCGACTACGAGCTCGGCACCCGACTGATGGAGCTCGGCTCGCTCGCGGTGCACCAGAACCGCCTGCATGCCGCGGCCAGACCCATCGTGCAGGAACTCCACCGCGTCACCGGGTACGTCGTACATCTCGGCGTCCTGGCCGGCAACGACGTGCTCTACCTCGACAAGATCGGCGGCCGACTCGCGACCGAGTTGCCCACCCGGGTCGGCAGCCGCTACCCGGCGCGCAGCTCCGCGATCGGCAAGGCCCTGCTCGCCTTCACCCCGAGCCGCACCGACGACCTCGCCGGGTTCACCCCCGAACTCCGCAAGGTTCGGGAGGTCGGTGTCGCGTACGAGGTCAGCCAGATCGCCGGCGGCATCAGCGTCATCGCCGTCCCCATTGGGCTGGCGGGGGATGTGGTCGCGGCCCTGTCGATCTGCGGCCCCTCCAGCCACCTCAAGTTCGATCACCGTCACACCGCCCCGGTTCGGATGGCCGCCAACGCGATCCTGCAGACACTCAACGGGCACAGCAGCGGCGCGGCACCGATCACGCACCGCAACCGGCTCCAGAGCCTGCCCACCGCCGCGCTCCGCCAGCGCGTGCGGTCCGCCTGACCACCCCAACCGATCGAGGAACACCATGCCGATCGACCCCGAGGTCCAGTCGATGCTCGAGATCCTCGACACCGGCTTCCCCTGCGTCGAGCAGATGACCGGCCCCCAGGCGCGGGCCGCGATCCGGGCCCGTCTCCAGCCGGTCCCGAACCCCGAACCGGTGGCATCGGTCCGGAGCATCGACATCGACGGACCCGCTGGGCCGATCCCGGCCCGCGTCTACCAGCCCGAAGCCGAAGCCACCGAACCGCGTCCGGTGGTCGTGTTCGCACACGGCGGCGGATTCGTCTTCTGCGACTTGGACACCCACGACGGTCTGTGTCGCGCCCTGTCGAACGGCGTGGGCGCCGTCGTGGTGTCCGTCGACTATCGCCTCGCACCGGAGCACCCGGCGCCGGCGGCACTCGAGGACGTATATGCCGCGCTGATGTGGACGAAGGCGAACTGTGCGGCACTGAACGGGGATCCGTCCCGGCTGGTCGTCGCGGGCGACAGCGCCGGCGGCAACCTCGCCGCCACCGTCGCGCTGGCCGCGCGTGATCGTGGCGGTCCGGCGCTCGCCGCGCAGGCCCTGCTGTACCCGGTCATCGACGACGATTTCGACACCGACTCGTACCGCACCTACGCGGAGGGCCACTTCAACACCCGCGCGGCGATGCAGTGGTACTGGAAGCAGTACGCGCCGGGCGGCGCCGACAGCCCGCTGGTCTCCCCCGCCCGCGCCGAGACCCTCGCCGGACTGCCCCCCGCCGTCATCGTCACCGCCGGTCGCGATCCGCTCTGTTCGGAGGGCGACGCCTACGCCGCGCGGCTCACCTCGGAGGGTGTACCCACCACCCATCGCCGGTACGACGACCTGTTCCACGGGTTCATGACGGTCGCAGCACTGTCGGTCACACAGGTGGCGCGAAAACAGTTGTGGGAGGACCTGACCGACGTGCTGGGCGCCGACGGTCGGTGATCGCCCGCCTCGAGTGGTGCTGGGCGGTCAGTTCCGCTCGCGCCGCTCGAGGCCCTGGACGAAATCCTCGACATCACGCCAGGACCCGGCCACCTCCGGGATCGGGTTGCCCAGTTCGTCACGCTCCCGCACCCGGGAGTACGTCTCGGCGGCATCGTCGATGTCGTCGAGGATCTGCCGGGCCAGGTCCATCTCCGCCTGGAAGTAGCGCTCCGCCCAGATCAGGCTCATCTTCGAGAACGCCCAGGACGGTTCACGCGTCGCGTGGTCGCCGTGCAGTTTCGCCTGCTCGCGCATCGACTCCATGTTCTCGATGTGCGACCGGACCAGGGCCTTGAGCTGCTCGGGCTCGTTCAGGTGCCCCATCCACAACCGCAGCATCAGACCGTGTTTGAGCACGGGCTGCTCCACCGGCGAATCGCGTGACCAGTTCCGCACCGCACGCGTCCCCCGTGCCGTGATGCGGTAGATCCGCCGGCCGCGCTCGCCCGGCTCCGAGACCATCTCCGACTCGACCAGACCGAGCTTCTCGAGCTTCTTCAGCTCGGCGTAGATCTGACTGATCGACGGACTCCAGTAGAAGTAGCCGATGCTCCAGTCCGCCCACTTCTTGAGGTCGTATCCGGTGAGCCCCTCGCCGTACGTCAGCATGCCGAGAACCGCCCAGCTGGTGGCGGGCAGCGACGGGTAGCCGTCGTCGGCAGCCGGTGCGGCGGAATCGGTCTCGGACATGACCGAAGACTAACAGCCCAGGTCGGTGCCGCCGGCGGCTCGGCGAGTTCGACCCGCTCATCGGGAGAACTTGTCCCACTCCACGGAATCGAAGGCGCGTGAATCGCCGAACTGTGACTACCGTCACGAATCGAACCAGGGAGGTCCGATCATGGAAAGCGTCCGCTGCAACAGCTGCAGCAACCGCGTCCTCGTCGAGAAGTACAGCGAGGCACACACCAGCATCCAGTGGCTCGAGGACGCTGACAGCGCGTGTCCCGAATTCGCCGAGTCGCGAACGACGAACGGGCGCGCCTGTGTCCCCACGTGCCGCAAGCTGCAGGAGACGATCGACGAACTGATCCTGTCCGGGCAGATCGGCATGTCCCTGCGCAGCTACCCGGTCCCCGGTCGCCTCGAGTGAACCGGCGAGTCCTGTTGACGCCCCTCGCGTCTCGCAAATACGCTGCCGCCTGAGCGAGCGTTCGATAAATCAGCTTGCTTCACAGCCGGGAGGCGGAACCGATCAGAAGATCGCTTCCGTCCTGGCCACAACATATCCAACCAAACCAAGCAAATGCTTGGTTTGGCGTTTTTCGGGTGTCCTAGGAGGGCAGTCATGGGAAATCGGCGTCCAGTTGTCGTCGCAGTCGCAGCGGTTGCTGCAGCGTCCGTTCTGACTCTCGCGGGGTGCGGCAGTGCCGACTCCGCCGAGTCCGGCGGTGCCGATCAGCCGTACCGCGTCCTCGTCACCGGCGGCATCAGCGCGCAGGGCGTGCTCGCGGCCAACGCGCAGACGTCGATCCTGGCGACCAAGGCCGGTGTCGAGGTGCAGAACCAGGCCGGCGGCATCGGCGGTCGCCAGATCGAGCTGACCGTCGTCGACGATGCCGGTGACGCCACCATCGCGGTCACCAAGGTGCGCGAGGCCATCAACAAGCAGAAGCCCGACCTGGTCCTCAACTCCGGTCCGTCCTCCGTCGGCGCCGCCGTGCTGCCGATCCTCAAGCAGAACGACATCCTCTCGTTCAACGTCGCACCCACGCCGGGTTCGACGGACCCGTCGAAGTTCCCGCTCAACTTCGACCTCGCTCCCGGTGCCACCGACAACGCTCGCGGCATCGTCGGCCACGCGAAGGAGAAGGGCTACGACAACATCGGCGTCATCCACGGCAGCACCGCGTACGGCGAGCTGTTCGGCGAGGAGATGACTTCGGCGCTGGAGAAGGCGGGCCTGAAGCAGGCCGGTAACGAGGAATACGAAGCCACCGCGCTCGACATGACCGCGCAGCTGCAGTCGCTCAAGAACGCCGGCGCCAAGGCCATCGCACTCGACGCGTACGGCGCACCGCTGGGCTACGTCCTGCAGAGCATGCAGCGACTGGGCTGGGACGTCCCGCTGATCGGCAACACCTCGGTCTCAAGCACCAGCCTCGTCGCCAACGAGCCGCCCAACGGCGTCCTCGGCACGCCGGAGGTGAAGAACCTTGTCTCGCAGGTCTTCACGAGCACCGTCTACGACCCGAACAACGCGGCCGTGAACCAGATGGTCGACACGATGGCCTCGCTCGGCACGATCTCGTCGACCCTGATCATCGCCGACAACTACGACGCGTTCCCGCTCGTCGCCGCCGCAGCCGAGAAGGCAGGCACCACGACCGATGCCGAGAAGCTGGCCGAGGCACTCGAGACCGAAGAGGTCCAGAAGAGCGCCAAGACCGCCTTCCTGTCGCGCTACAACTTCACCGCCGACAACCACGGCCCGAACCCGGCGCAGGACGAGATGAAGTTCATCGCGCCCACCAAGGTGGTCAACGGTCAGTTCGGAAACCCGCAGGCATGAGTTCGAGGATCGTCGTTCCCCGTTCGACGCGGAAGAGGTACTCGCGGTGACGATTCTGTGGTCGGGGCTCGCCCTCGGCGCTGTCTACGTGCTCGTCGCGATCGGGTACAACATCGTGTTCGTCTCGTCGAACACGTTCAACTTCGCGCAGGCGCAGTTGATGATGGTCGGCACGTTCGTCGCGTACACGGGTCTGGTGACGCTGAAACTGCCCGTCCTGGTGGTCGCCGTCATGGCCACCGTGACCGTCATGATCCTCGCGGCGATCGAGGAGGTGGTGGCGATCAGGCCGGTCGCGGACCATCAGAACCAACTCGTCACGACACTGGGTGTGGCGACGCTGCTCAACGGTGCGACGCAGTTGATCTGGGGCAGTGAACCGTTGACGGTTCCGTTCTTCGGCTCCAACGACCCCATCACTCTCCTCGGTGGGCGCACCTACCCGGTCGAGATCGCCCTGTTGGTGCTGTCGATCGTGCTGGTGATCGTGCTGGGTCAGCTGAGCAAGCGGACCATGACGGGACTGGCGCTGATGGGCGTCTCGGAGGACCGCGAGGCCGCGATGCTTCGCGGTGTGAACGTGCGCCGCATCGCGATGGGCGCGTTCGCCTTCTCCGGCGCGCTCGCCGGTGTCCTGGGACTGTTCGTGGGCCCCAAGACCTTTGCGGTTGCGACGCTGGGTGCCGCGCTGGCGCTGAAGGGGTTCGTGGCACTCGCGATCGGCGGGTTCGGGTCACTGCCGGGTGCGCTGATCGGCGGCCTGACCGTGGGCCTGGTCGAGTCGTTCACGGCGCTGTGGGCGGGTAGCCAGTACAGCAACATCGCGGTGTTCCTGGTGCTGATCATCATCCTGATGGTGAAACCGGCCGGCTTGTTCGGCACGGTGAAGGAACGGGTGGTGTAGCCATGCAGATCTGGCGGACTCTCCGCGCGATCCCCAGTTGGATCTTCGCGCTCGTCTTCGGCGCCGTGGTGTTCCTCGCGCCGATCCTCGGATTGGACGCGACCAACACGCGTCAGCTCCAGCTCGCGTGCATCCTGGCCCTGGTGGTCAGTGGCCTCAACCTGAGCCTCGGGTACGCGGGTGAACTCGCGCTCGGTCAGGCCGCGATGTACGCGGCCGGTGCGTACACGGCCGGTCTGATGTCGCAGGCCGGGCACACCGAGATCCTGCTGCAACTGGTGGCCGCGGGTGCGGTTGCACTGGTGGTGGGCATCGTGACCGGCGTTCCCGGTCTGCGACTGGGCAGTTGGTCGCTCGCGATGACGTCGTTCTTCCTGATCCTGCTGGTGCCCGACATCCTCGCGATCTTCGGCGGCAAGACCGGCGGCCGAAACGGCCTGTCCGGCATGGAGCCTCCGACGCTGTTCGGGCAGGACGTCGACAAGGACTTCTACTACGTCGTCGTCGCGGTGACGATCCTGTGGTTCGTGGTGATGCGGAATCTCGTGGTCTCCCGCCACGGCATCGCGTTCCGCACGCTCAAGCAGTCGCCGGTCCTCGCCCAGTCGCAGGGCGTGTCGGTGTACCGGATGAAGCTGCTCGGATACGCGATCGGCGCCCTGCCCGCCGGACTCGCGGGCGCGTTGTTCGCGAACACCGACCTGTTCATCTCCCCCGAGGCGTTCGGGTTCACGTTCGCGACCGCGGTGCTGGCGGCGTCGATCCTCGGTGGGTCGGCGAGTGTCTACGGCGCGGTGATCGGCGCGGCCGTCATGCAGTTCGGCCCCAACCAGTCGACCGCGTTCCAGGAATACTCGCTGATCTTCTACGGCGGCTTCCTCATCCTCGGTGGCGTGCTGCTCTCGGGCGGCCTCACCAAGGTGTTCCGGAATCTGGCGGCCAGGCTCGACCGCAAGGCCGGCATCGGGGTGGCGGATCGGGGGGCACCGCGGGATCCGAACGAGGTGCCCGTCGTGGCGCCGATCGCCGGATCCACGCTCGAGGTCGACGGCATCTCGAAGGCGTTCGGCGGCAACCAGGCCCTCGAGTCGGCGACGCTTCGCGCCGAAGCAGGCCGGGTCACCGCACTGATCGGCCCCAACGGTTCCGGCAAGACGACGATGCTGAACATGATCTGCGGCTTCTACACCGCGGATGCGGGTCGCATCGTCATCGGAGACACCGAGGTCCAGGCGTTCGCTCCGCACAAGGTCGCCCGTGAGGGCGTGGCGCGCACGTTCCAGACCCCGAACATCCCCGAGAACGTCACCGTCCTCGAGGCGGTCGCGTCGGGCCGGTACATGACCAACCGCGCCTCGATGCTCTCGGCCGTGCTGAGACTGCCGAGCTTCCGGAAGGTTTCGAAGGCGGACATCGACGAGGCCGAGCGGGTCCTCGAACTCGTCGGGATGTCGCACCTGAAGGGCGAGGTCGCGACCTCACTGCCCCTCGGTATGCGGCGCATGCTCGAGGTCGCGCGTGCCGTGATCGCGGAGCCCCGGGTGCTGCTGCTGGACGAGATCGCCTCCGGCATGGACGAGGACGAGCTCGTCCGGCTCGCTGTCCTCATCCGGGCGCTGCGTGACGCCGGCGCCACCGTCCTGTTGGTGGAACACAACTTCCGCCTGGTGCTCTCGCTCGCCGACACCATCGTCGTGCTGGCACAGGGTCAGGTCATCGCGTCCGGTCCGCCCGAGGAGATCGAGCATCACCCGCGAGTGCTCAGCGAGTACCTCGGCATCGACCCCGACGGCGGAGCCGCGGTGGAGCTGGAGAAGGTGAAGTGATGGAACCGGTTCTGAGCGTACGGAATCTGCAGTCCGGCTACGGGGACCTGCGGGTGGTGTGGGACGTCTCGTTCGACGTCTTCCCGGGCCAGGTCACCGCACTGCTCGGACGCAACGGCGCAGGCAAGACGAGCACCCTGCGCGCCATCTCCGGCCTGAACAAGATCCACTCCGGCAGCATCGAGATGAACGGCCAGGACATCTCCGGGGTGTCCGCCCACCAGCGGGTGCGTCGCGGCATGGCCTACGTACAGGAGGGCAAGCGGGTCTTCCACAAGCAGACCATCGAGCAGAACCTGCTGCTCGGCGGCTACACCCGCAAGAAGCGTCGCAGCGCCCTCCGGGCCGACGTGGACCGTATCTACGAGATGTTCCCGATCCTCGGAGAGAAGCGGAACCTGTTGGCGGGCTCCATGTCCGGAGGCCAGCAGCAGATGCTGGCGATCGGCGCGGCCCTGATGGCCAACCCGACGCTGCTGCTTCTCGACGAACCGTCCGGAGGTCTGGCCCCGGTCATCGTCAACGAGGTCATGGAACGCGTCCAGCTGCTCAAGGAGACCGGCCTGGCCGTCCTCCTTGTCGAGCAGGCGGTCGAGGCGGCGATGAGCGTCGCCGACCACGTCACCGTCCTCGACATCGGCAAGGTCGTCATGGACGCACCGGCATCGGACATCGACGACATCGCGGTCCTCAAGGACGCGTACTTCGGTCGCGTCTGACCTACAACACCGGCCGGGAGCTCACGGGTCGTCACGCATTCGACGGCGACCCGTGAGCTCCCGCGCGCGCCCCGTCACACGACGACGGGGACCGCGGTGGCGACTCGGGCCCCACCGCTGAGCGCGTGGTAGGCCGCGGCGATGCCCCGAACCGCGACCCGCAGTTCGCCTTCGTCCAGGGCGTACGGCAACCGGAGGTACCGCTCGAAGGCGCCCTCCACACCGAACCGCGGCCCCGCGGCCAGCTGCACGCCGTGCGCGGGCGCGGTCGCGGCGACCGCCGTGGAGAGCGGTTGCGGCATCTGCACCCACAACGCCATCCCGCCCGGGCCGGGATCGCAGCGCCAGTCGGGCAGCTCGGCGGCCAGCGCGTCGAGCAGCGCCGCCCGCTGCCCGTACAGCCGGTCTCGGCGCGCCGGCAGCACCCGGTCCGGCTCGGCGAGCAGTTCCGCGGCGGCGAGCTGCTCGAGCACCGCGGTCCCCAGGTCGAGGGCGGCACGGACGGCGAGCAGCCCGTTGATCGTCGACGCGTCCGCCCGGATCCAGCCGATCCGCAGCCCGGGCCAGAACGCCTTGGACATCGATCCGATGGTGACGACGTCGGCACGAGCCCCGATCGCGAACCGCGCCACCGGCGTCGGCGTCGGGGCGTCCAGGCCGAGATCGGTCATCGTCTCGTCGATCACGAGCGTCATCCGGGTGTCACCCGCGATCCGCACCAGCTCGGCGCGGCCCGCGTCGTCCAGGCAGAACCCGGTGGGATTGTGGAAGTCCGGGACGAGATACGCGAGTTTCGCCGCGGTCTGACGGGCCGCAGTGCGCAGACCGTCGAGGTCCCAGCCCCGAGCCTCGAGCAGCAGAGGCACCGGAACCGGTCGCGCCCCGCGCCGGACGATCGCTTCGATGGCGTTGGTGTAGGTCGGATGGTCGATCAGTACCCGCTCCCCCGGCCCGGTGAGCAGCCCCAGGAGCAGCACCAACGCCTGCTGGGCACCCGTGGTGATCATGATCTGCTCGGGATCGGTGGGGACGCCGCGGTCCCGGTAGCGCTGCGCGACCGCCTCCCGCAACGAGGGCAGCCCGTGTGGTTCGAGACCGTGGGTGCCGAGCTGTCCGGGGAGCCGGTCGAGGGCCGCGGCGTAGGCGTCGCGGATCGCGTCTGCGGGTGCGGACATCGCGGCGCAGGTCAGGTCGAGGACTCGGCCCGGCGCCGGGCCGCCCCGCGGCGGTACGACCCGGCCGGTGCGCGGCGAGGCCGCGCCGTCCGGCATCGCAACGGTGCTGCGCGAGCCCTGCCTGCTGGCCAGGTAGCCGTCCTCGCGCAGCACCGCGTATGCGGAGGTGATCGTGGTGCGGCTGAGGGCGAGGGCGGCGGACAGGTCCCGCTCGCTGGGCAGCGCGACTCCCAGCGGGATCCGGCCGTCGGCGACGAGCAGCCGGATCGCGTCGGCGAGGGCGCGGTAGGCGGGGCGGCGCCCGGTCCGGCCCACCGTCTCGTCGGACTGCCACCGGCCGAGGTCGCGGGCCAGGGAGCTCGCCCCGATCACCCGCATGGGAAACCTCCGTGTCGCGTCATGAGAGCCAGTATTCGCAAACTGGACCTGTCTTTCAAGACCAGTTGCGGCGCAGAGTGGACGCATGTTGCCCGCACTCACCTTCGTCGCAGTCCTGACCCTCCTCGTCTGCGGGTGCCAGATCGCTCGCCGCCGCGGCCGCAACGTTTTCCGGATCGACCAGTTCGCACCGGCCGCTCCGCTGGTGGGACGGCTTCCGGAGGACCGAGACACGGACCGCGCCCTCCGCGACCTCGATGCCGCCCGCTCGCGCCGGGAGGCACCCCCCTCCCGCGTCACCGTCCGACACTGAACCAGTCCAGTTGTCGACAACTGGACCTGTCGGACCCGAGTCGCATACTGGACCGGTGACCCGCTATGCGCTCTTCGACACCGCCCTGGGCCGCTGCGCCGTGGTGTGGCGCGAGACCGGTGTGGTCGGGGTGCAACTGCCGGAGGGTTCCGACACGGCCACCGTCGCCCGCCTCTGCGACTGCTTCCCCGACGCGACTCCGGACGAACCCGACGCTCCCGCCCGCCGGGCCGTCACCGGCATCACCGCGCTCCTCGCCGGCGAGCCGGACCCGCTCGCAGACGTCGACGTCGACCTGGCCGCCGTCCCCGATTTCGACCGCCGGGTCTACGCCGTCACCCGCACCATCGGCCCCGGCCGCACCATGACCTACGGGGAGGTCGCGGCCGCGATCGGCAGCCCCGGCGCCGCGCAGGCCGTCGGGCAGGCGTTGGGACGCAACCCGATTCCGATTCTGGTGCCGTGCCACCGGGTGCTCGCCGCACACGGGGCGGTGGGCGGGTTCTCCGCGGCCGGCGGCACGATCACCAAACGCGCCCTGCTCGCCGCCGAGCACACCCCTGGCTTCGACGACCCCACCCTGTTCTGATCCGCGGTCGAACCGGTAGCGGTCAGGGCATCGCGCCCGTGACGAGTGGCGCAATGACCCGCCGCGCCAGATCCCGGGCGGCCGCGTCGTCGTCGAGGTCCAGGTGGGCGCTCGGTACCAGCAGATAGCCCAACGTCACCCGGATGACCGCCTCGGCACGCAGGTTGGCGTCGCCGCCGGGCAGTCGGCCTTCCTGCTGGGCCGCGACGATGCGGGCCGCGATGAATCGATGTCCGATCTCGAGCGCGGACGGGGTTCCGGTCGACAGCATCGCCAGCAACTCCCCGCCACGGTCGACCCCACGCACGACGAAGCGCCGCCGCAACCGCAGACAGGCCAGGAATGCCTCCGCGATCCGCTCGGTCGGGTCGGTGACGGACGTGAACGTGTCGGTGATCCGGTCGAGGAAGGCCCGCAACGCGTGGGCCACGGCCGCCTCGAACAGCGAATCCTTGCCACCGAATCGGCGGAACAGGGTGGCGCGGCTGATTCCGGACCGCGCGGCGACATCGTCCATCGTGGCAGCGCGAGTGCCCTGCTCGGCGAGTACGCCGAGCGCGGCGTCGTACACGGCGACGTCCTCCAACTCCGACGGTTCCGGCGATCCCGCATGCCCGATCGCACGCTCGAACAGACGGGGAAGCGAGGCACCGGGACGAGTCACGCGACCAGTATCGACCATGCGACTATTATGCTATCAATAGTCGCATGACAGCAGGATCGGCCGCCACTGACCGTGAGATCCCGAACGACACAGCACCACTCGGCCCCGATTCGGTCGCCTGGTCGGTGTTCGGCGACCTGACATTCGTCCTCGGTGCGACCCACCGACTGCTCGTCGACGTCGCCCACCCGACCGTCGCGACCGGTGTCCGCGAGTTCTCGGTGTTCGCGACCGACACCTACGGACGTGCGCAGCGCACCCTCGACATGATCATGGGGGTCGTCTACGGCCGTGAGGATGCGTTGGCCGCGGCGCGGGCGCTCAGGGAACGGCACCGCGACATCAAAGGCCGCGGTCCCGACGGCAGACGATGGAGTTCGCTCGACGCCGAGGCGTTCCACTGGGTGCATGCCAGCCTGGTCCACGGCGTTCACGTCCAGCAGCGGGTGCTGGGCCGTGGCTGGCGACCGGGCGAGGCCGAGCAGTTCTACCTCGAGATGCGTCGGGTCGGCCGGATGTACGGGATCCGCGAACGGGACATGCCCGCCGACTGGCCGAGCTTCCTGGCCTGGTTCGACGAAATGACCGCATCCCGCCTCGAACGCTCCGACGTCACCGATCAGGTGCTCGCCGTGGCCGGCTCGCCGTCACCACCCCCGATTCCGGTGCTGCGGCTGCCGGTCCTGTGGAACCACACCGTCCGTCCGATCGCGGGGGCGGTCCTCACCCTGGTCACCGCCGGGCTGCTGACACCCGAACTCCGGGAGCTGTTCGGGCTTCGGTGGACCCGCGGACACCACCTGGCATTCACGGCCGTCGCCGCCGTCTCCCGCACCGTGATCCCGCGGCTGCCACGAACACTGCGCCTGGTGCCGCAGGCGCGCAAAGCCGTGAAAGCGGCACGCTCGGCCGACCTTCCCCACACCGGCGCGACTCCGTACGAGGTGCTGTCGATCCGTAGCGCCGACGGAACCCGCCTGCACACCGAGATCCACGGCAACGACACCGGACCGACCGTCGTCCTGGCCCACGGCGTCCTGTGCTCGACCGAGTTCTGGCACAACCAGATTCGCGACCTGGCCGACGACTTCCGGGTGGTCGCCTACGACCACCGCGGCCACGGACGCAGCGAGGCGCCGAAGCACGGACACTACAGCCTGGACCATCTGGCCGCCGACCTGCACGCGGTGCTCGCAGCCACCGTTCCCGACGGCGAGACCGCCATCGTCGCAGGGCATTCCATGGGCGGCATCGCCGTCATGCACTGGGCGGCGCGCTATCCGGAGGACGTCTCCGCGAAGACCCACGCAGTCGCCCTGGTCAACACCACGCCCGGCGAGATCCTCGACCACGTGCGGTTCCTTCGTGGCCCGCATGTGTTGAGCGGCACCCGCCGCCGGGTCGCACACGTGGCCGCACCCCTTGCCGGCCTTCCCCTGCCCGAACGGATTCCGCTCCGCCGACAGCTGGTGGCCCGCGTCTCCGTCGCCGCGGGTGCGGACGCCACCGTCGGGCGCCGGCTCGACCGCGTCATCGGAGCTACTCCCGCCCGTGGCCGGCGCGGCTACGGGACGATGCTGGTCGACCTGGTCGACAGCCTCGACCCAGCGGCAGTCACGGTGCCGACGGTCGTGATCGCCGGGCGGCACGACCGGATCGCCCCACTCCCCCGGTCCCGGTACATCGCCGAACGGCTGCCCGCCCTACTCGAACTGCACGAGGTCGACAGTGGGCACTGCGCACCGCTCGAACGGCCGGACGAGGTGACAGCCGCCCTCCGCGACCTCGCCACACCCGCATCGGTCGCCGAGGCAGCCCGATGATCCGAACCAGGAGGCACACCATGTTCCGGGCGACCCGTATCGTGTCCGCGATGGCGTTGGCGATCGCCGTCCTCGGGGTGACGCCGGTACACGCGGCACCGCCGGAAGGATTCGACGACTTCACCGGTGTGTGGCCGACAGCGGTCGCCCCCGCGACCTGCCGCCCCGGGGACCCTGTCGAGACCGGCATCCAGGGCGAGGTTCCGCTCGCCGACCGGGTATCCGGCCGCAGCCGCGAAGGCTACGGCTGCAACATCGACGTCGTCGGGCAGTACCAGGGCGTTGGCGCCGGGCCGGTCAGCCCCAGCTACCGGCACTGCTCGTACATCGCGTCGACGTTCCCGACCAATCTGCTCGGCCCCGACGCGGGCGTGCACGTCGTCGACGTGAGCGATCCGACCGCTCCACGCCGCACGGCCGTGCTCACGGAACCCGCGATGCTCGGCGGCACGTGGGAATCGCTCAAGGTGCACGAAGGACGCGGGCTGCTGGTGGGCACCGGTGTCGGGTTGATCGAAGGCGGGGGATTCATCTCCGTGTACGACATCTCCCAGGACTGCGCCCACCCGAGGCTGCTGAACACCACGACCGGGTCGCTGCCGAACATGCCGATCGCGATCACCACCCATGAGGGGGCGTTCTCGCCGGACGGCAACACCTACTGGGCGTCCGGCATCGCACCGGGGTGGGTCAGCGCCGTCGATCTGACCGACCCCGCACAGCCCATGGTCGTATGGGGCGGGCTCACCGGGGTCGCCGCGCACGGGATGGGGTTCACACCGGACGGCAACACGATGTTCCTGTCGAACCTGGCGGGCCTGTCCGTGATCGACGTCTCCGCGGTGCAGAACCGCGCACCCCGGACCGTGATCGGCCATCCGCTCCCCCATCTCGGGCAGAAGTTCTGGACCGACGGGCAGATCAGTCAGCACAGCATCCACGTCACCTACGACGGCCGGCCGCACCTGTTCGCCGTCGACGAGGGAGGATCCGGCGGGGTCAAGCTGTTCGACATCGCGGACCCGGCCACCCCGAGGTGGCGCACCAGTGCCAAACTCGCGATCAATCTTCCTGAGCATCAGGATCGTTGGGCGGCGAGCGCCGCGGGCAACGGCCTGTTCGGATACGACGCCCACTACTGTTCGGTGGACCGGGTCGACGATCCGACCACGTTGGCGTGCAGCTGGATCCAGTCGGGCATCCGAGTGTTCGACGTGCGCGACCCGGACCGTTTCCGGGAGATCGCGTACTTCAACCCACCCGCCCAGACGGGGCGGCATCGTGAGCTGCCGAACTCGCTGCACGCGACGCTCGGCGCCATCCTCGGTCCGCCGATGATCGGCACCCTGGCGACGGCCCGGGCCGTCATCCAGGGCCAGACGGGTACCGACGGGATCGTCAACGACCAGAGCCGGTTGGTGGGTGCCGACCTGTCGGCCGACTGGTGTCTGTCCCCGCCCGAGTTCCACGGCAACCTGCTCTACGTCGCCTGCATGGACAACGGGTTCATGGCGTTGGAACTGGATCGCGCGGTCTACCCGCGATGAGTGCCCGGGCGATCGTCGCAGCAGTACTGTGCTCCGCAGTGGGATTCGCCGTCGGCGTCGCCGTCGGTGGCGACGAACCGGAGCCGACACCGCTGCCCGTGCTCGGCGAGGAGGACGCCGCGTTCGCCCAACAGATGTCGGCGCACCACCAGCAGGCGATCACGATGGTGCAGATGCTCGGCCCGGAGGCCGCGCCCGACGTACGAGCACTCGCCGAACAGATCCGGTCTGCGCAGTGGCGCGAGATCGGAACCCTGACAGGCTGGCTGGAGCTGGCCGGAACACCGCAGTCTCCGGAGTCCGACGGCCACCGGCACGAGGGAACGGGCGGCATGGCCACCGGCGAGGAGCTGACCCGCCTCGCCGGCTCCGCCGGAATCGAGCGCGACGTGCTGTTCCTACAACTGATGATCCGCCACCATCAGGGCGGAATCGAGATGGCGGCGGAGACTGCGCGGACCACGGACCTCCCCGCCGTACGGACCCGGGCGGTGGCGATGATCGAGGACCAGCGTCAGGAGCTCACCCTGATGACCGTGTCGTTGAACGCGCGCGCCGCGTCGGTGTTGCCGTACCCCTGACGGCCACACCGACGCGACGACCGGGTCGGTCGATCAGCCGAGCACGTCGTGCCGGACGATCGTCTCGTCACGACCGGGGCCGACACCGATGCAGGAGATGCGCGCACCGGAGAGCTCCTCGAGCCGCAGCACGTAGTTCTGCGCGTTGACCGGCAGCTCCTCGAAGGTGCGGCAGTGCGAGATGTCCTCCCACCAGCCCGGCATCTCCTCGTAGATCGGCTTGGCGTGGTGGATCTCGGTCTGCGACATCGGCATCTCGTCGTAGCGGACCCCGTCCACGTCGTAGGCGACGCAGATCGGCACCGTGTCCAGCGTCGAGAGCACGTCGAGCTTGGTGAGGAAGTAGTCGGTGATGCCGTTGACGCGGGTCGCGTAGCGGGCGATCACCGCGTCGAACCAGCCGGTCCGGCGGGCGCGGCCGGTGGTCACGCCGACCTCGCCGCCCTGCTTGGCCAGGTACTCGCCGTGGTTGTCGAACAGCTCGGTCGGGAACGGACCGGAGCCGACGCGGGTGGTGTACGCCTTGAGGATGCCGAGCACCGTGGTGATCCGCGTCGGGCCGATGCCGGAGCCGACGGCGGCGCCACCCGAGGTCGGGTTCGAGGAGGTCACGTACGGGTAGGTGCCGTGGTCGACGTCGAGCAGGGTGCCCTGCGATCCCTCCAGCAACACCGTCTCGCCACGCTCGAGGGCACGGTTCAGCTCGAGCCGGGTGTCGGTGATCCGGTGCTTGAAGCCCTCCGCCTGGGTCAGCACCTCCTCGACGACCTGCTGTGGGTCGAGGGCCTTCCGGTTGTAGATCTTCGCCAGCACCTGGTTCTTGAATTCCAGTGCGGCCTCGACCTTCTGGGTGAGGATCTTCTCGTCGAGCACGTCGGCGGCACGGACACCGACGCGGGCGATCTTGTCCTGGTAGCAGGGGCCGATTCCGCGGCCGGTGGTGCCGATCTTCCTGGCGCCGAGGTAGCGCTCGGTGACCTTGTCGATGGCCACGTGGTACGGCATGATCAGGTGCGCGTCGGCCGAGAGCAGCAGCTTCGAGGTGTCGACGCCCCGCTCCTCCAGACCTGCGAGTTCCTCGAGCAGCACTCCCGGGTCCACGACGACGCCGTTGCCGATCACGTTCGTCACGCCCGGGGTGAGGATGCCGGACGGAATCAGGTGCAGCGCGAACTTGTCGCCGTTCGGCAGGACCACGGTGTGGCCAGCGTTGTTGCCACCCTGGTACCGCACGACCCACTGCAGGCTGCCGCCCAGTAGATCGGTAGCTTTGCCCTTACCCTCGTCGCCCCACTGGGCTCCGATGAGGACGATTGCCGGCATGACGTCTCCTAGAGTCGACAGACATCTGCGCATCTCAGCGCAGAGGCCAGCCGTCCGTGGACAGTGGCCGGGACGACAGTTTAGCCCAGCGGGTTCGGGACGCGCGCATCACATCCGGGTTCAGGCCGCGGAGTGTTCGTGCAGCCACGGCGCCGGACTGACCTGGACGGCCAACCCCGCCTCGTCGGTGGCGGACCGCACGACGCAGGTCGGCGGCGCCCACACCGCCCCGTCGGGCTGCACATAGATCGGGCGGTCCGGGTCACCGCCGAGCAGATAGCTGATACAGGCGTTCATCCGGAACCTGCCCGTCCCGTGCGCGGCGATCCGCGATGGGGCGCCTGGCACGTCGTCGGCCTGAGCCGATTCCTCCGGGTCGAGGACCAGTTCCTCGTTCGTCGTGTTGACCATGGTGACGCTGACGGCTGTCATCGGATCTCACCTCGGATGGGTCGTCCGGTTGGGTCACACACTGATTCTCACGATCTGGGGGCACCGAACGTTCGACCGCCCGGCGCGGACACGGTCACTCGGCGACCAACGCGAACCCGGGTCGTCCGTCGTTGTCGCCGGGCACGATGCCTGCGATCACCACCCCGGGACCCGAGCGGACGGCACCGTCCACCCGGTACGTCCCCTCCGGACCCGGCCGCGGTTCCACGGTTGCGGTCCCGCCGACCAGGGAGAGCATGTTGAACCACACCACCCGCACCGGCCCCGGCGGCGAGTCGGCGGGCAGGTCCGCGGTGACGTGCACCACGTCCGGTTCGACGGTGGACCGCTCGACGTCGGCGTGCACGACGTGGGAGCCGATCGCCGGCTGAACCTGGAACGGGTGACTGAGAGCGGTGGTGGGCGTGGACATCTGCCCGATGCCCAGTTCGAGGAGATCCTCGGCGGCACGCAGGTCCGCCGAGGATTCGGCGGTGCCGCCTCTTCGCATCTCGCTCACCACCGAGGTGAGCCCGGATCGGCAGAACCGGGTGACACGGGTGGGAGAGCGGCGGGTCGCGTCGGTGGTCAGCATCGGATGCTCCGATTGTCGGCTGTTGCAGCCGGTCTGCCGCTGTGGCAAGGGGTCCGGCCGCACCTATCAGGATAGAACCGCCAGGTCTCGAACACACCGGCAATTCGGCAACCATCGGACCACCGGATGGAGACCGTCGCGGCGGCGTTCGTATCGTCGGGGGCGACCGACGCCGCGGACCGACCGGAGCTGACCTTGACCCTTCACGTACTCGCCTGTGGTGATCCGGCGGTGCCCGCACCCCTGACGTCGCTGCCCGTCACGGCCGCACCGGCCGTACCCGCCAAGCCCGACTTCGACGCTCTGCTACCGGTTCTCGACGACGACCCGGATGCCCGGCTCGTCGTCGTCGGGAACGACGGCGCCCTCGCCGCGACGCTGACCCGGCTGATGCGCAGCGAGCGACTGCAGGTCGAGGTTGCGTACGTCGCCGCCGAGCGAACCCCCGGCACCAGGTTGTACGGGCTGCCCACCGGCGAGCGGGCGGCGCGCCTGGCGTTGGACGGCGCGGCGGCCGCGTTGCCGTTGATCCGCGACGACTCGGGCACCGCGCTCGTCGGCGAGGCGACGATCACCGGGCCCGACGGCGGCGCGCTCGTCGGCGAGGCGTACGCCGATTCGGAACGCGTGTTCTCCGGGGAGATCCCGGTGCTGCGCGTGACCCCGACCGTCGAACTGCCCGGGGTGCGGGCGAGCGCGGGCAAACGCCTGCTGCGGCAGCACTGGCTGCCCGCCCGGGCGGTGCAGCTCGGCGCGGTCGGCGCGGTCGTGACCCGGGACGGCGTCACCACCCCGCGCGCGCTCAAGCGGTGCAGCTTCTATCGGGACACCCGGGAGTGGCTGCTGGTCCGCTGACGGCGGTGCCGTCGATCCACAGCTGACGGCGGTGCCGTCGGCGCCGCGGCGATACTGGGGTCATGACGTTTCCCGACACCCGCCGTGCGCGGGTCCGGCCCAGCCCGGTGTTCCTGGCGGTGCTGGCCGTCGCGGTCGCGGGCGGAGTGGTGGCGTGGCGCGCGGCACCGAAGTCGACGGCCGCGAGTGTCGGGGTGTTCCTGCTCGTCGTCGCAGGCTGGGTGGTCACCGTCTGCCTGCACGAGTTCGGCCACGCGTACACGGCGTGGCGGTACGGCGACCACGAGGTCGCGGCCCGCGGCTACCTGACGCTGAACCCGCTCAAGTACAGCCATCCGCTGCTCTCGATCGGTTTGCCGGTGCTGTTCATTGCGCTCGGCGGCATCGGCCTGCCCGGTGGGGCGGTGTACCTGCGCACCGACCTGCTGCCGCCCGGGGCGGCCCGCCGGATTTCGCTGGCGGGGCCGGCGGTGAATGCGCTCGCCGCGGGGCTGCTGCTGACCGTGATCAGGTTGTTCGCCGACACCGAGAGCCACCCGGTGTTCTGGTGGGGACTCAGCTTCCTCGCATTCCTGCAGGTGATGGCGACGGTGCTGAACCTGGTCCCGATCCCGGGGCTGGACGGCTATGCCGCACTGGAGCCGTCACTGTCGCCGAAGACCCGCCACGCCCTCGAGCAGTACAAGGGCCTTGGCATGCTGGCGTTGATCGCGCTGCTGTTCGTGCCGTCGATCAACCGGGTCTTCTTCGACGCCGTCTACGGCCTGTTCGAGCTGTCCGGGGTGCCGGGTGTGTGGGCCCAGTACGGCAACTACCTGATGCGCTTCTGGTTGTGACCGCACCTGTCAGGCGGATCGGCTCCAGGCGTCGAGGACGATCCGCGCGGCCGTGACCACTGCGACGGGCTGGTCGAACACCGGGTGGTGTCCGGCTGCGGGCAGCTCCACCACCAACGCGTCCGGCCCGAACATGGGGCGCATCTGGTCGAGCAGTTCGTGGGTGATGATGCCGTTCTCGCTGCGGAAGTAGGCGACACGGCATCCGGCGGTGGTTCCGTCGAGGCTGCTGCGTCCGCCCTTGCCGATCCGGCTGCCGTCGAACTTCCAGCTCCAGCCGCCGTCGACCTCCTTCAACGAGGTCCGGGCGATGTGGTCGAAGACGTACGGCTCGGCGGTGTCCTGCGGCGGCACCAACCGGAACCGGGCCACGGCGGCGTCGACGCTGGGGTAGACCTTCGTCTTCGCGGTCAGCCGCTGGCTGCGCATCTCCTGTTCCTCGGGTGTGAGATCGCGGATCGGGGAGTCGAGGATCATGACCCCGTCGAGTCGATCGCCGTAGCGGGTCGACGCGTGGTACGAGACGATCCCGCCCATGCTGTGGCCGATGAGTGTGGGGCGCCCGGTGATCCCGCCCGCGACTGCCACCGCGAGCACCTCTTCCGCCCAGAGGTCGAGGGTGTAGTCCTGCCGGTGGTCGCTGTCGCCGTGGCCGGACAGGTCCAGTGCGACGACGCGACGGCCGACCGTGAGTTGCGGCGCGACGTGATCCCACCAGCGCGAATGTGCCATGCCGCCGTGCACCAGCACGATGCCGGGCCGGTTCTCCTCACCCCAGGCGCGGTAGGCGATCGACGCGCCTGCAACGGTGACGTGGCCGGTCTCGACCGGGGCGGCGAGGGCGTCGACGAACCATTTCGGGGCCGACTCGTTGACGATGCTCATCATCCGAAGTTACTTCGTCCACCCCGATCCGTCGCAGGCGGCTGCGCCACCCGTGCGCACTTCTGGTGGCTCCCACCACCAAAAGTGCGCACGGGCTGGGGCACCTCCCGCTTGCGGGGGACGGAGCTGCCTACAGCTCGGTGACCCAGCCGTGCAGGGTGTCGGTGCGCAGGGCGGCGGCGTGCCGCTTGCGCAGCGCCTCGCCGATCGCGCCCGGCCGGCCGGTGCCGACGACGCGACCGTCGACCTCGAGGACGGGGGCGACGCCGGCGGAGGTGCCGGTGACGAACACCTCGTCGGCGATGTACAGCTCGGTGAGGTCGACGGTGCGCTCGACGACCGGGATGCCGTCCTCGGCGGCGAGGGTGAGCAGGGTGCGCCGGTTGATGCCGTCGAGGATGTCGCAGGACGGGTCCGGGGTGATCAGGGTGCCGCCGCGGACCAGGAAGATGTTGGCGGCGCTGACCTCGCACACGTGCCCGTTGCCGTCGAGGAAGACCGCGTCGTCGTAGCCGGCGTCGATGGCGTCCTGCTTGGCGAGTACGGAGTTCACGTACGCGCCGTTGACCTTCGCACGGGACGGGATCGCCGAATCCGGGATGCGGCGCCACTGACTGGTCTTCAGGCGCATGCCGTTCTGCGGCACGATCGGGACGGCGTCGTAGACGAACATGCTGACGGTGGTGTGGCAGCCCCGGACCCGCGTGCCGGGGATGGGCTCGTCGACGTGCACGCTCGCCCGCACGAACACGTCCTCGGTGGGTGCGTTCTCCGCGACGAGTTCGGTTGCCGCCGACACGAACCGGTCGTAGTCCCAGTCGGCGGCGAACCCGTCCATCCCGATGATCTTGCAGGACTCGACCATGCGCCGGTAGTGGTCGGTCAGCCGGAACGCGGTGCGCCGGTCCCCGTCCACGTGCACCGGGAAGACGGTGTACACGCTCAGGCCGTAGAGCAGCGCCGACGTCGCGACGCTCAGGGCCGCCTCCGGGGCGTCGACGATCCGGTCACCGAAGTACACGCGAGGATGTGGGGTAGCCATGGCGGGGAATGCTAGCGAGAGCACCCCGGCGCGGGAAGCGAATTCCGGCGCGGCGCCGCATCCCGCAACCGGGCCGCCCTGAGCGGCACACTGACCGCATGCTGCATCTGCGGATCCTGACTCCGTCCGATCTGACGGACGAGGCGGTACGGATACTCGAGGACGAACCCGGGGTCAGTGGACTCGCGGTGCTGCGCGGTGTGGCGGTGCGCCCGGTCGGCGACATCGTGCACGCGGACATCGCCCGCGAGGTCGCCAACGAGGTGATCGAGCAGTTGCGCGGCACCGGCCTGCACCACCGCGGCAGCATCGAGATCGAGCCGGTGCACGCGTGGCTGTCCCGCGACGGACTCGACGCCGAACTGCGCAGCCCGGGCAGCAGCGCCGACACCGTGGTGTGGGCGGAGGTGGCGCAACGTTCCTACGAGGACGTCGAGCTCAACTGGACGTACCTCAGCTTCATGACCCTCGCCACGCTGCTGGCCGGGATCGCGATCATCACCGACTCGCAGATCCTGGTGATCGGCGCGATGGTGCTCGGTCCGGAATTCGGTGCGATCGCGGCGCTCGGGGTCGCCCTGGTCAGGCGCCGGTACGTGCTGCTGGCGACGGCGGTGCGCACCCTGGCCGTCGGGTTCGTGGTCGCGATCGTGGCGACCGCGCTGGCGGCGCTGGCAGGTCGGGCGCTGGGCTGGGTCACGCTCGAGGACGTGACCGGCCCGCGCCCGGACACGGCGTTCATCTACACCCCGGACAAGTGGTCGTTCATCGTCGCGGTGATCGCCGCAGCGGCCGGTGTGCTGTCGCTCACGTCATCGAAGCTGGGCGGGTTGTCCGGGGTGTTCATCTCGGTGACCACGGTGCCCGCGGCGGGCAACGTCGGTCTCGGGATCGCGTTCGGCGCCGGCCACGAGATCTGGGGAAGCACCCAGCAGTTGCTGCTGAACCTGACCGGGATGGCCCTGGCGGGGTGGGCGACCCTGGCGATCCAGCAGGCCGTGTGGTCTCGGGTGGCGGTGCGCCGCGCCTCCGCGCTGGACCGGCGACGCCGGATGTTGTGACGGCTCAGCGGTTGCGCCGGGCCAGCGCCTCGCCGATCGCGCGGAGTCCGGCGCGCAGCGCCGCGGGCGCCAGCACCTCGACCCCGTCTCCGAGCGCGGTGAGCTGATGCACGGCAACGTCTTCCGCCTCCAGCCGCAGGTCCACCTCCACCCAGCCGTCCGCGTCCGCGGCACCGGGTGTCACCCGGGCGGCCTCGGCCCCGACCACCACAGGCAACGATCGCCACGCGGCCGGGGACAACCGCACCCGGCACGGGTAGCGCAGCAGGGAGCGGTCGAACTCGGCGGCCGACGACGCCCACCAGGCGGCCAGGTCGAAGCCGTCGGGGCGGTGCGCACGGCTGTCGAGAATCGTTGCGTCGGTGATCCGCTCGACCCGGAACGACAGGGCCCTGTCTCGGTGGGCCGCGACCAGGTACCAGACGCCGGCCTTGGCGACCAGGCCGAGCGGGTCGAGGGTACGGGTGGTGGTGCGGGTTCCCTTGCGGTAGCCGATCCGCAGGCGCGTCCCGTCCAGCACGGCCCGGGCCACCACCGCGAGATGCGCTGTCCGATCGGGGGTCCCGAACCAGCCGGGTGCGTCGACGTGCAACCGGGACCGCCACAGCTGCGCCCCGGCGCGCAGCGGGAGCGGCATGGCCCCGAGCAACTTCGCCTCCGCGGACGCGGTCTGCTCCCCCAGCCCGAGGTCCGCGGCGAGCGCCGGGATGCCGAGCAGCATCAGCGCGGACGTCTCGGCTGCGGTCATCCCGCTGAGCTTGGACTGCCAGCCGTCGAGCAGTCTGATGCCCCCGCCGGGCCCGGTCTCGGTGTAGAGCGGCACCCCGGCGGCCTGCAGCGCGGCGACGTCGCGGTAGACGGTGCGCACCGAGACACCCAGTTGCTCGGCCAGCCGGTCGGCGGTGCTGCCGGGCCCGCCCTGGAGGCGCAGCATCAGGTCGAGCAGTCTGCTGGATCGCACGGGCGGAGTCTACGAACAATTCATGACAGAAGATGTCAGGAATTGTCCCGCAGACTGGACGCCATGACGACCTGGCAGCAGTTCTCCGACGAGGCACCCGACCTGGCCGACGCGATCCGGGCCCGCCTGACCGCACACAAACACCACGTACTGGCGACCCTGCGGGCCGACGGGTCGCCGCGGGTCAGCGGCACCGAGGTGGAGATCTTCCGCGGACTGCTGGTCCTCGGCTCGATGCCGCAGGCCCGCAAGGTCCTCGACCTCCGGCGGGATCCGCGCTTCGCACTGCACTCGAACCCGGGTCACCACACGATGGACGGCGGCGACGCCAAGATCTCCGGCCGCGCCCGCGAGCTGACCGGCGGCGAGAAGGAAGCGATCCTCGACAGCTACCCGGAGAACCCGGGCGGCGATGCGCACATCTTCGAACTCGGCATCGAGGAGGCCGTGCTGACCACGGTGTCGGACGACCGACTGCACGTCGATCTGTGGCGTCCCGGCGCCGGCGTCACCAGGCGCAGCCGGTGAGCGCCCCGGACCTGAGCGGCCGGGTCGCGCTGGTCGCCGGCGCGACCCGTGGCGCGGGCCGGGCCATCGCGGTCGAGCTGGCCCGGGCCGGGGCCACCGTCTACGCGACCGGGCGCAGCAGCCGCGCGGGGCGGTCGGAGATCGACCGGCCGGAAACCATCGAGGAGACCGGCGAACTCATCGCCGCGGCCGGCGGCAACGGTGTGGCGCTGCGGGTCGATCACCTCGAGCCGGACCAGGTGCGGGCCCTGATCGACCGGATCGACGCCGACCACGGCCGCCTCGACGTCCTGGTCAACGACATCTTCGGCGGCGACCGCTACGCCCAGTTCGGCACCACCCTGTGGGAGCACGACCTCGACGGCGGCCTGCGGATGCTGCGGATGGGCATCGACACCCACGCGATCACCAGCCACTTCGCGCTCCCCCTTCTGATCCGCAGGCCGGGCGGGCTGGTGGTCGAGATGACCGACGGCACCGCGGACTACAACGTCGCCTACCGGCACCAGGTCGGCTTCTGGTACGACCTGGTCAAGGCCGCGGTGCAGCGGATGACCACGGCGCAGGCGTACGAGCTGGCGCCGCACGGCAGCTCGGCGGTCGCGGTGACGCCGGGCTGGCTGCGGTCGGAGACGATGCTGGACATCTTCGGGGTGACCGAGGACCACTGGCGCGACGCCCTCGAGCAGGAACCGCACTTCGCGATCTCCGAGTCGCCCACGTTCGTCGGACGCGCGGTGGCGGCGTTGGCCGCGGATCCGGATGCCGGTGGGTTCAGCGGCGAGGTCGTCTCGAGCGGGCAACTGGCGCAGCGGTACGGATTCACCGACGTCGACGGCTCTCGGCCCGACTGCTGGCGCTATCTGGTCGAGGTGCAGGACCGCGGCCTGCCCGCGAACACCGACGGCTACCGCTGATCGACCGTCCGCCGCCGTGTCACCAGGTGAGGTTCTCCGCGCAGCGGCTGCCGTCGGCGGCGGACTCCACCTGCACGGTGGCGTGCCCGAGCCCGTGACCGTCGAGGACCGTCTTCGCTGCCCGCAGCACGGACTGGGTGTCGGTGTCGGTGGTCAGGTGCACGGTCGCCACGTCCATGCCGGTGGTGAGCGTCCACACGTGCAGGTCGTGCAGGTCGGTGACCCCGGGCAGGGCGAGGAGGTCGGCGCGCACGGCGTCGACGTCGACGTTCGCGGGTGACGCCTGGGTGAGGATGCGGAGGGCGGCGGCGGCCAGTTTGACGGCCCGCGGCACCACCCACAGCGAGATCAGCACGCCGACGACGATGTCGGCGTAGGTCCAGTTGAAGGCGAGCACCAGGGCGCCTGCGATCAGGACGCCGACGCTGCCGACGGCGTCGGCGAGCACCTCGAGGTAGGCGCCGCGGACGGCGAGGGAGTCCTCCGCGTCGCCGCGCAGCAGCCACATCACCACGAGGTTCGCGGCCAGCCCGGCGGCGGCGGTGAGCATCAGCGGCAGCCCGGGGATCTCGGGGGCGTCGCCGATCCGCCCGATCGCCTCGTACATCACCCACACCGCGACGGCGAGCAGGAGGACGGCGTTGGCCATCGCGGTGAGGACCTCGGCGCGGTGCCAGCCGAAGGTGCGGGCGGCGGCCTTGGACCCCTGCCGCGCGAGCAGCAGTGCGACCAGACCCATGGACATGCCGACCACGTCGGTGAGCATGTGGCCCGCGTCGGCGAGCAGCGCCAGCGATCCGATGGCGAGACCGACGACGACCTCGAGCACCAGGAATCCGACGAGGATGCCGAGAGCGAGGACCATCCGGCGGATTCGCGCCGCGGGCGGTCCCGCGATGCCGGGTTCGACGGCGCCGTGGCCGTGCGCGTGTCCGTGTCCGACGCCCATCACCCGGCTCCTCGCTCGTTCGGTCGGCCCGTGTTCTCCGGACCCGGAGCCATCATATGCACATATTCGCATATATCGAAAGGGCTACTCCGGCGGGTAGGCGGGGTTGGGCACGGTCGGCGGCAGGGTCGCGATCGCGGAGATCCGGCTCAACCCCGCCACCTGAAGCAGGTCCACGATCAGGGACCGGATCTGCGCGAACACCACGGTCGCCGAGATGCCCGCGTTCTCCACCAGTTCCGCCTTCGCGCCGACCGCGACCGAGCGCAGCACCCGCGCCGCCTCCGCCCGGTCCGGCTGCTGCCCCGGGTCGGCGAGCACCACCCGCCGCAGCACGTCGACCGCGTGCGAGAGCTTCTCCACCTCGTCCACCAGCCGCGGGTCGAGGATCTCGTCGTCCCGCACCAGGGTCAGCGACCGGCGGGCCAGGACGCGGATGTTGCGCATCGCGTTGTCGATCGGGTCCGCCGCCGCGGCGAGCCGGTCGAACCGGGACCGCGAGTTCCAGTACAGCGGCGAGAGCCGGCTGATCTCCCGCCCACCGCTCAGACTCGACCGCAGCCCTTCGATGGAGGACTGGGTGGCACGGGCCTTCTTCAAGCCCTCCTTGATCGGTTTCGGATCGTTGGCGACGAGTCCGTCCGCGACCAGCTGCAGCACCTCGGACGCGGTGCCGAGGATGTCCGCGGCGTTCTTGCGGGCTCGCAGCACCGGATGCGACGGCACCAGGGTGACGACCAGGAAACCGACGAGGCCGCCGATCAGGGCGTCGATCATCCGGTCCGCCCCGCCGCCCTGCTGTGGCGGGATCAACGTCGCCACCAGCACCGCGGAGGTCCCGGCCTGCATGGAGATGATCGGGCCGCCGTCGAGGAAGATCGCGGTCGACATCGCCAGGGCGACGACGAGGGTGATCTGCCAGGCTCCGGTGCCGATGATCGAGATCAGGGTGTCACCGACACCGATACCGACGGTGACGCCTGCGATCAGCTCGGCCGACCGCCGCACCCGGGCCCCGAGCGAGAGCCCGAGGGACACCACCGCGGCGATCGGCGCGAAGAACGGATTGTGGTGGTGGAAAAGGTCGTTGGCGACGAACCAGGCCAGGCCCGCCGCCAACGCGCACTGCAGCACCGGGAACGCGGAGGCGCGGACACGAGCAGCGGACGCCCGCAGCCGTTTCCGCGCCCGGTCACGGCTGTAGACGGGAAATCTATTCGACGCCAAGTGCTTCGGCAGCCCGCGGGTCGCAGTCCTCCAGCAGGTCCAGGCACCGGGCGTGCTCGTCGGACTCGCCGATCACCTGCGCGGCCCGGGCCAGGGCGGCGACGCAGCGCAGGAACCCGCGGTTCGGTTCGTGACTGTACGGAACCGGACCGAAGCCCTTCCAGCCGTTGCGCCGCAACTGGTCGAGCCCGCGGTGGTAGCCGGTGCGCGCGTAGGCGTAGGCCGTGATCGTCTCGCCGTCCGCCAGCGCCGCCTCCGCCAGGTACGCCCAGGCGATCGACGCGGTCGGGTGGTCGGCGGCCACCTGCTTGGGGTCGGCCTTGTTCAGGAGTTCGGACTCGGCGTCCTCGTCGCCGGGCAACAGAGTGGGCTGGGGGCCGAGCAGATCACCGAAAGAGGTCATGCCGACCATTGTGCGCGCAGCCGAACTTCGGCTGCGCCCCGACACCCCGCGTACGACGCCTCGGACCGGGTCGCTCACGTCGTAGGCTGCTGACCGTGCGCGAGGTCCGCGCCACCCGAGACCGTCACAGAACCAGGGGGCGAAGGCCGTGCCGAACCACGAACCCGAGTCCGGGCAGGACCCGGCGGACACCCCCGACGAGGCTGCCCCGGATCCGTCCGACGCCGCGACCACCGTCATCCCGCACGCGACCCGCGCCACGCCGACCCGGGTCGGCCCCGGAACGGCCGCGGGCGGGGCGCCTGCGGCGGCCCGGATCCCCGAACCGCCATCGGCACCGTCCCGGCGGCGCCGGTGGCCGCTGGTTCTCGGGGCCCTCGTGCTGCTCGGCGCGCTCGCGGCCGGCGCGGCACTGCTCTACGACCGCGTCTCCGGCGACGGCACCGAGACCGCGGTCCGAGCGGCGATCACCGATTTCGTCGACGCCCTCGACCGCGGCGACCTCGCGGCGCTGCGGGCGGGCAGCTGCGGCGAACTCGCCGCCTACTACGGACAGGTCACCGACGCCGACTTCGCGGACGTGTACCGGTCGGCGAACTCCGATCGTGCGGTCCCCGTCGTCACGAGCATCGACGCGGTGTCCGTCACCGACGACACCGCCCTCGCCCAGGTGACCGTCCACACCGCGAACGATCCGGCCTCGAGTTCGGTGCGCTCGTTCGCGCTCGAGCGGCAGGACGGCGTGTGGAAGGTGTGCAGCTGAGAACGTGGGCCGTCACAGGTCCGACAGCGGAGGGAAGACGGCAGCGACACCTGCCGGGTCGCGATGGAGCACCCGCCGCACGTCACCGCTGACCCGGGACAGGTCACCGTTCGCGATCGCGGTGTAGGAACTGACCCAGCCGTCGACCTCCCACTGCTGCGCCCCGTAACGGGCACGCGAGGCGTACGCCTCGTCGAGCGTCTCGCGGTGGTAGCGGATCGGCCGGCCCAGCGCCGCCGTCAGCGCTTCCGCCACGTCGGCCAGTGACAGCGCCGCCGGGCCCGTCAGGTTCAGCGTGTGCCCGTCGTGGCGGTCGCCGGCGAGCACGGCGGCGGCCACCTCGATCACGTCGGCGCGCGCGACCATCGCGGCGCGTCCGTGTCCGGCCGGACCCCGGATGAGGTCGTCGTGACCGACCAGCGCGGGCATCAGGTCCAGATACAGGTTGTCGCGCAGGAACGTGAACACCAGGCCGCTGTCACGGATGGCCTGCTCGGTGTGCCAGTGGTCGCGCCCGAAGGTGAACGTGCAGTCCGGTGCGGCGCCGACGAACGAGACGTAGACGATGCGCCGCACCCCGGCGGCGACCGCCGCGTCGACGGCCCGCCGCTGCAGGTCGGCGCGGTCGGGGCTCTCGGTCGCCGAGACCATGAAGAAGGTGTCCGCGCCGCGCAGCGCGTCGACGAGCGCCGGGTCGCCGAAGCTCGCCCGGATCGCGGTCGCGCCCTGCCTGCCGTGGAGGCGGGACGGGTCGCGGGTGATCAGCGTGGCCTGCGTCCCGGCCTCGGCGAGCAGATCCGCAACTCCCCCACCGATGTGCCCGCCGGCCCCGGAGACGGCGATCCGCTCGCTCATGTCCCCACCCTACGGCCGCGAAAAGACGAAAGTGCAGTTCCCGTTCGCATCGGCCGGGTGGCCGCGACGGGAACTGCACTTTCGGGGGGAAGAACTATCCGGCGGAGACCGAGCGTCCCGCGGACTTGAGGTCGTTGCAGGCCTCGATGACGCGAGCGGTCATGCCGGCCTCGGCCTTCTTCAGGTAGCTGCGCGGGTCGTAGACCTTCTTGTTGCCGACCTCGCCGTCGACCTTCAGGACACCGTCGTAGTTGGTGAAGAAGTGGCCGGCGATCGGGCGGGAGAACGCGTACTGGGTGTCGGTGTCGACGTTCATCTTCACGACGCCGTAGCGCAGCGAGTCCTCGATCTCCGACTTCAGCGAGCCCGAGCCGCCGTGGAAGACGAAGTCGAACGGCTGGGAGCCGGCGGCCAGGCCGAGCTTGGCGGTCGCGGCCTCCTGGCCCTCCTTGAGCACCTCCGGCTTGAGGACGACGTTGCCCGGCTTGTAGACGCCGTGCACGTTGCCGAACGTGGCGGCCAGCAGGTACTTGCCGTTCTCGCCGACGCCGAGCGCGTCGACGGTCTTCTCGAAGTCCTCACGGGAGGTGTAGAGCTTGTCGTTGATCTCGGCCTCGACGCCGTCCTCTTCGCCGCCGACGACGCCGATCTCGACCTCGAGGATGATGTTCGCGGCCTTCGACAGCTTCAGCAGGTCCTGCGCGATCTGCAGGTTCTCGTCGATCGGCACGGCCGAGCCGTCCCACATGTGCGACTGGAACAGCGGGTTCCGGCCGGCGTTGACGCGCTCCTGAGAGATGGCCAGCAGCGGGCGGACGAAGGTGTCCAGCTTGTCCTTGGGGCAGTGGTCGGTGTGCAGCGCGATGGTGACGTCGTACTTGGCGGCGATCACGTGCGCGAACTCGGCGAGTGCGACCGCGCCGGTCACCATGTCCTTGACGCCGAGGCCCGAGCCGAACTCCGCGCCGCCGGTCGAGAACTGGATGATGCCGTCACTGCCGGCGTCCGCGAAGCCCTTGATGGCCGCGTTGATCGTCTCGGACGAGGTGCAGTTGATGGCGGGGAAGGCGAAGGAGTGCTCCTTGGCCCGTCCGAGCATCTCGGCGTAAACCTCGGGAGTTGCGATGGGCACGGCAGCTGACCTCCATGTCGGCGTGTCGGATGGGCGCAGTCGGTCGTGTCGGTGCGCACCTGGTCCTAGCAGTATGGCAACTGCGACCCACGACGTCTCGTGCGAGTCCGCAGATCGGGCACTAAGCCCCCTCTCAGACACCGCCGGTACGCTGATGCGCGTGATTGTGCAGGCAGCCGCTGACCTCGTGACCGATGGCCGGGACTCCGTGACGAACCTGGCACTGCTGCCGGGCTTCCTGGATCCGGTGAACCTTCTGAACTCGTTCGGCACCTGGGTGCTGGTCGGCCTGCTGCTGGTGGTGTTCATCGAGTCCGGCCTGCTGTTCCCGCTGCTGCCGGGTGACTCGTTGCTGTTCACCGCGGGCCTGATCGCCGCGTCGAAGTCCACCGAGGTGGAACCGTTCGCGCCGCTGTGGGTGCTGCTGGTGACGATCCCGATCGCCGCGATCCTCGGCGACCAGGTCGGCTACTGGATCGGCGCGAAGGGCGGCGCCGCCCTGTTCAAGTCGGACGACGCGAAGTTCTTCAAGAAGAGCTACATCGACGAGTCGCACGCGTTCTTCGAGAAGCACGGCCCGATCACCATTCTCCTCGCCCGCTTCGTGCCGATCGTGCGCACCTTCGCTCCGCTGGTGGCGGGCGCGTCGAAGATGAAGTACTCGGTGTTCCTCACCTACAACATCGTCGGCGGCATCGCCTGGGGCGCGGGCGTCACCCTGCTCGGCTACCTGCTCGGCCAGATCGGCTTCATCCGCGACAACGTGGACCTGATCTTCATCGTCATCGTGCTCGTCTCCGTCATCCCGATCGCGGTCGAGGTCGGCAAGCGCTACCTCGCGTCGCGTCGCGCCCCCGCCGCCGACGCCCCGGCGACCACCGTCGCCGACGAACGCACGCCGTAGTCGATGCCGCTGGCCGTCGCCGACCTCGGACCGTTCGACAGTGTCGGGCCGGTCGTGGTGTGGCTGCTCGTCGTGACCTTCGTTTTCCTCGAGTGCGCCTTCATCGTCGGACTGTTCCTGCCCGGTGACTCGATGCTGCTGACGGCCGGGATCGTGCTCGCCGGGCACTCGGCGGGGACGGCGCACGTGTGGTCACTGTCGGCCGGCGCGGCCGCGGCCGCGATCGCCGGCAATCAGGTCGGCTACGTGATCGGGCACCGCAGCGGACACCACCTGGCGGCCCGCCGCGACGGCAAGTACCTCAACACCACGAACCTGCACAAGGTCAACGCGCTGCTCGACCGGCACGGGTTCTGGTCGGTACTCGTCGCCCGGTGGATCCCGTGGGTGCGGACCCTGTGCCCGCTCGTGGCCGGCGCCGCCCGAATGAATCACCGCGCCTACACCGTCGCGAGCACGCTCGGGGCGCTCGCGTGGGCGCCGGTGCTGTTGCTGCTCGGGTTCTACGCGGGCGAGTTCCTCGAACAGGTGCCGTGGCTGATGCCCGCGGTGCTGGCGGTGCTGGTCACCGCGCTCGTCGTCGGGACGGTCGTCGGGGTGCGGCAGTACCGCCAGGAACTCGAGAAGCCGCCGGAGGACTACGCGGTCGAGTGAGCCCGCCGGGTGTTCGCGAGGATCGCGTCGTGGACGTACCACGCGAATCCGGGTGCGATCCCGTCCCACTGATCGACGACGGCGGGGTCGGCGACGTACTCCCGCGCCACTTCGACGTGGCGGTCGGCGCCGCAGTCGTGGAACCAGCGTTCCAGGTGCCGGCGATGCTGCTCGGCGGCGTCCATCGCCTGCTCGCCGTCGGCGGGCACGCCGGCCGCCATCGCCTCGGCGAACGCGGCGATGGCACTCTCCGCCTCGGCCTTGATCTCGTGCCAGTCCTCGGCGGTGTACGCCGACGTGGCCCGCCACTCGCCGCCGGCGCCGCGGGCGGCGGCGAACAGATCCGCGAACCGGTCGGTGCCGAAGATCTCGAGTTGTTGTGCCGGGGAGAGTGCAATGCCCAGGCGCCGGGCCTCGATCTCCCGTTCCAGTTCGGTGAGCAGGTGCGCGGTCCGGGCCTGCCGCTGTCGCAGCAGGCGGTGCTGGCGGCGCAGGTGGGTGTCCGGGTCCGGGTCGTCGATCAGCGCGGCGATCGCGTCGAGGGGAAAGTCGAGCGCCCTGTAGTAGAGGATGCGCCGCAACCGGTCCAGGTCGGTGTCGGTGTAGCGGCGGTGGCCCGCCGAGGTGCGCGCGTGCGGAGTCAGCAGCCCGATCTCGTCGTAGTGGTGCAGGGTGCGCACCGACGTCCCGGACAGCTTCGCGACCTGCCCGACCGGGTACTCACCCATGGCGACGGGTTCGCTCGAGTGCCTCGGCGAGCAGGTCCGCCGCGAGCTGCCCGCACCGCGGACCCGGGTTCAGGATCGAGATCCACGACTGCGCGGCGTACACCGGATGCGGCAGCAGCCGGTCCGACTCCCGGTAGTCGTACTCGCGGTGATGGTCGGCGTGCTCCTCCGGTCCGTGGCCGAGCAGGTCCCGGAACCGGTCCCGGCCGACGTGGACGTTGAGCCGGTACACGCCGGGGCGGTCCAGGTCGGACGCGGTGTCGAACCCGGGGTAGTCACCGGTGACGATCGTCGCGAACGGGGAGCGGTCGTCGGGGGCGCCGTCGGCCGGTCCGCGATCGGCGTAGACGAACACGTCCCCCCACGCGACCTCCGGTGCGCCGTTCTCCGCTCCCGCGACGAGGATCCGGACCCCGTCCATCGCGGCCGCCCGGGCCACGGCCTCGTCGAGTGTCCAGGTGTTCTGCGATGTGCTCATGTCGGCCACGGTAGAACCTCACGCTGCGTGGGGTGCAAGCGTTTCCCGGGACGGGTCCCGGGCTCCCTCGATAAACTGGCTGCGCAGCAAGGGTTTCCCCGGCAACGGTTCCCGGTCGCCGTCTCCTCGCGACGACGAGACCACGAAGGGACGTCACCGATGTCCGAATTCCCGCCGATCGCGGAGTACGCCTTTCTGTCCGACTGCCGGACCGTCGCACTACTCGCCCCGGACGGAAGCGTCGAGTGGCTGTGCCTGCCCCGCCCCGACTCGGCCAGTGTGTTCGGCTCGCTGCTGGATCGATCCGCGGGGTTCTTCAGGCTGTCGCCGGCGAACATGACGGTGCCGTCGCAGCGCCGGTACCTGCCCGGGACGCTCGTGGTCGAGACGACGTGGTGCACGCCGACGGGGTGCCTGGTGGTCCGCGACGCCCTCGCCATCGGGACGTGGTCCGGTGCGCGCCGGATACCCGGGCACCGGCGGCCGCCCGGCAACTTCGTCGCCCTCGGCATGATGGTGCGCACCGCGGAGTGCGTGGAGGGCACGGTCGAGACCACGGCGAACTGCCTGCCCCTGTTCGACTACGGTCGCGACGCCGGATCGTGGGCGTACGTCGGCGAGGGCTACGGCCACCTGCGGTGCCGTGCTGTAGGCGCCGCGCCCGACCTGACGCTCACGCTGACGAGCAACCTGCGGTTCGCGATCGGCGGCGCCAGGGCGGGCGCGCGCACCGACCTGACGGCGGGAGAGCACGCGTTCGTCGCGCTGGCGTGGGGCGACCTGTCGCCGCCGCGGACGTTCGAGGAGGCGGAAGAGCGGATCGAGACCACCGGGCGACTCCACCGGGCGTGGTTGCGGCACGCCGCGCTGCCCGATCACCCGTGGCGACCGCACCTCGAGCGCAGCGTCATGACCCTCAAGGGGCTGACGTACACGCCCTCCGGCGCGATCATGGCCGCGGCGACCACGTCCCTGCCGGAAGCTCCGGGTGGAGAACGCAACTGGGACTACCGATTCTGCTGGATCCGCGACTCGTCGTTCCTCCTGCGGGCACTGTTCGATCTCGGACACGACTGGGAGGCGGTCGAGTACTTCGAGTTCCTGATGGACGCGATCACCGGCGGCTCGCCCGGCGACGGTTCAGCCGGGGCCGCACTGCAGATCATGTACGGCATCGACACCGAACGGGACCTGACCGAACGCACCCTCGACCACCTCGGGGGCTACGACGGAGCCCGCCCCGTCCGCGTCGGCAACGGCGCCTACGCGCAGCGCCAGCACGACATGTGGGGTCTGACGCTCGACTCGATCGCCACCCACGTCCGGCACGCCAGCCGACTCGGTCCGCCCGCCTGGACCCTGGTGACGAGTCTGGTGGAGGGTGCGGTCGCGGCCTGGCGGGAACGCGACCGCGGGATCTGGGAGATGCGGGGCGAGCCACACCACTTCACCGCGTCGAAGGTGATGTGCTGGGTGGCCCTGGACCGGGGCGCCCGGCTCGCCGCCGACCGCGGCGACGCCACCGATGCGGCGCGGTGGCGCGCGATCGCCGACGAGATCCACGCCGACGTGTGCGCGCACGGCGTCGACGACCGCGGCGTGTTCGTCCAGTACTACGGGGCCACCGCGCTGGATGCGTCCGCGCTGCTCGTGCCGCTGATGGGGTTTCTGCCGCCCGAGGACGAGCGGGTCCGGGCGACGGTGACGGCGATCGAACGGGAGCTGACGTCGGACGGGCTCGTGCTGCGTTACCGGGCGGGGACCGACGACGGGTTCACGGACCCGGAGGGAGCCTTCACGATGTGTTCGTTCTGGCTGGTGTCGACGCTGACGATGATCGGCGAGACCGAGCGAGCGCACCGGCTGTGTGCGCGACTGCTGTCCCTGGCCAGCCCGCTCGGGCTGTTCGCCGAGGAAATCGACCCGCTCACCGGCGCACAGCTCGGCAACTTCCCCCAGGCGTTCACCCACCTCGCGCTGATCGAGGCCGTGACCCGGCTGATCCGGGCCGAGGCGTGACCGGGTCCGAGCTGCTCAGACCCGGAACCGGCGGGTCGGCCGCGGCTCGAGCGTGCCGGCCGCGACGTACGCGGCCTCCATGAGCATCCACCCGCCCAACTGGACGGACAGGTCCCGCTCGGCGATGTCGGAGGCGTGCACGGTTCCGCCGGAGAAGGTCGCGATCCCGGCGCCGAGGCCGGGCAGCCGCGCCGTTCGGGTCCAGTCGCAGCCGAACAGGGGCTGGCCCTCGATCTGCAGCCGGTTGTCCCACGCGGCTTCCGCGGAGTCGAGGACGATCTGGGCGGCGATGCGCCGTGCCCGCTGGTCGGGCTCGCTGTCGCCGGGCAGCCGCGCGGCGACGTGTGCGAGGTACCGGGCGAGGATGCCGTCGAAGAGGCCGCCGTCGCCGCCCCCACCGCCGGCGATCACCCCGTCCACGGTCAGGTGCTTGTCGATCGCGTCCACGAGATCGTGTACCCGTCGCCGGTGCCGTGGCTCGTCCAGACGCAACGCCAGCTCGGTTTCCATGCCGAGCGCGACCCCCTGGCAGTACGTGTAGACGGCGCGGTCGAGGACGCCGGCGGGCACCGGTCTGCCGGAGGGGAACCGGATCCCGTCGAGGATCAGGCCCGTCGCGGGATCCTTGAGCGTGTCGTCGATCCAGTCGGCCATGGCCTGCGCCCGCAGCAGGCGACCGGTGCGGGCGAGCAGGATCGCGGCGGGACCGTTGGCCGGCGCGTTGTAGAAGTCCGAGCGGGTGCGCCACGGGATGCCGCCCCCGGACTCCGGCGCCCACGCGCTGAACACCTGCGTTTCGAGGTCGCCGATCGCGACCCGGAAGTCGAGATGGTGCAGCCGCTGCGCCCGTTCCAGCGCGATACCGAGCCACGCCATGTCGTCGTAGTACTGGTTCGTCCACCCGGTGATGTTCCGGATCCGGTGGGCACGACCGATTTTCGTGATCCTGCGACGACGGCGCGAGGTCGGGTTGCGGTCGGCGGCGTCGATGACGCAGTCCAGCAGATGGGCCTGCCACCAGTAGTGCCAGGTGAAGAACAACCGCTCCCGGCGAACCGGCGGCCACGCGACCACCGCCAGACTCGTGCCGGGCAGCGCCCACAGTCGCCGGAGATGCCGGGTGACCACCGCCTCCTCGGCGGCGTCCGCCCGCGCCGACCACTCGTGCTGCATGACAACCGATCTTGCCTATTCGAGGGACGATTCGCTACCACGACCGGCCGAGATCGGCGTGTTGCCGAATCCAGGCGTGCATCGCGATCCCCGCGGCCACCCCGGCGTTGATGCTTCGGGTGGAACCGAACTGCGCAATCGAGACAGTCATCGCGGCGGACCGCTTCGCATGGTCACTGACGCCCGGGCCTTCCTGCCCGAACAGCAGGATGCACTCGCGCGGCAGGTTCGCCGTCTCCAGCGGGACCGAGCCGGGCACGTTGTCGACGGCCACGACGGCGAGGTCCGAACTGGCGGCGTACTCGAACAGTTCCTCGGCGGTCGGGTGGTGGACGATGTGTTGGTAGCGGTCGGTGACCATGGCGCCGCGCCGATTCCATCGTCGCCGGCCGACGATGTGCACGGCGGCCGCGGCGAAGGCGTTGGCGGTGCGGACCACCGTGCCGATGTTGGCGTCGTGCCCGAAGTTCTCGATCGCGACGTGGAACGGGTGCCGCCGGGTGTCGATGTCCGCCATGATCGCGTCCCGGCTCCAGTACCGGTAGGCGTCGACCACGTTTCGCCGGTCCCCCGAGATCAGCAGTTCGGGGTCGTACCGAGGGTCGTCCGGCAGCGGCTCGCCGCGTTCGACCAGCCACGGTCCGACACCGTGCGGGTGCTCGCCCCATTCGGTGGGTCCGGGCTCGTCGCCGTGTTCGGGCCGATTGCCGTCGACGCCGTCGGAACCGCTCGTGCTCATGGGTTCATTGTCCCGCCCGCCTCGCACCCTCCGAAGTCCGGGCACCCGGAGACACGACTGTGGGCGGGTGCCGCGCAGTCGCGACACCCGCCCACAGTCGAGAGGGGGGCGTTACCCGGCCTGGTCTCAGGCGGCGTCGGCGGACAGGCTCGCGACCGAGCCGCCCAGCTCGACGAGGCCGGAGGCGGCGTCACCGAAACCAGTGAGCAGGTTGCCGAAATCGCCGAGAGCGGAGAGCAGGCCGATGATCTGATCGATGTCCATGAGCGTCCTTCGCGTCAGCACGGCTGGGCCGTGGAGGTTTCGCATCACCGGATGGCGACGACGACGCGTTGAACAGTAAGGGCAAGGATAGGCTTACCTCAACACGCTCGAATGTGAGTTGACCCACACGGTCGGTCAGAAGGTCTCGTTGGAGTTCGACGAGATCCGGAAGCCGTGCCCGGTGTCGTCCTTGCGGCAGGTGATCCCGTCCGCCGCGGACACGCAGGTGAATCCGAACGACGCCACGGTCTGCCCGACCGGCAGCACCGGGTCGGTGCCGCCGGAGGTGTACACGAGCCCGCCGGAGCACAGGAACTCGGCCGGGCCGGTGCCGGTCACCCGGATGCCGCTGCCCCAGTTCACCATGCAGTTCTCCGGTCGCGGCGGGACCGGAGTGGTGGTCCCCTGGCAGCCCGCCTCCGTGCGGGTGGCCAATTCGATTATGCCGCACTGAAATCCACCGGCCGGGGCGGTGAAGTAGACCGCCTCGTTGCGCCGGTAGGTGGTGGTCGGCGGTGCGGTGGTGGTGGTCGGCGGCGCGGTGGTGACGGTGGTCGTCGTGGTCGGTACCGCGGTCGTTGTCGGCGCGGCCGTGGTCACCGGCGCGGTGGTCGTGGTCGTCGGCGCTGCCTCGTCGGCATCGGATGCGCCGCAGGCCGTCACCACCATTGCCGCGGCCGCCGTTCCCAGTACCGCCAGCACTCGACGCGAACCCACCAGCACTCCCCTTCCGTACGGATCGCGAACGACCCTACGGCCTGCCGTCGGTCGGGCGAAACCCACTGTCAGGTGTGCGTGATCCGGCGGTTGAGGGCCCGGCTCGCCCATGCCGGCGCGAACCGGGACGCGAGCAGCATCAGGAGGGCCTGAGCCCCGACGGGATAGTGAACCTTCGGCATCACCCGGGGCCGTCGGCGCACGGCGGACGCGATCTCGTCCGCGACGTCGTCAGCGGTCAGGTGGATGCCGAGCGAGGCCACCGCCCGCGTGTCCATGTCGTCGGTCATCGCGGTGCGCACGAACAGCGGCCAGATCGCGAGCACCCGAATTCCCGATGCCCGCCACTCCAATTCGAGGGCCTCGGTCAACCCGCGGATGGCGAACTTGGTCGCGCTGTACGTGGCGAGTTCGGGTTGCCCGTAGATCGCCGAAGCCGAGCACAGGTTGACCACGACCGCGCCCGGCGTTGCCGCGAGATACTCGTGGGCGGCCGCGCATCCCGCGACCACCCCTCCCACGTTGACGTCGACCATCGCCCGGTGCGCGGCCGGGTCGGTCTCCGCGAACGGGCCCGAGGACAGCACGCCCGCGTTGTTGACGAGGACGTCGAGCCGGCCTCCGGAGTCCGCGGTGAACTCGGCGAGCCGCTGCCGCCACTGCGCGGCATCGGTGACGTCGAGGGTGCCGGTGTGCACCGCACCACCGTGCGCGCGGATCTCGTCGGCGAGCACCGCCAACCCCGGTCGGTCGACGTCGAACGCCCCGACGAGGTACCCGTCGCGGGCGAACCGTCGAGCCGTCGCACGTCCGATACCGGCTGCCGCACCGGTGATGACCACCGCTCGCTTCGTCATGTCGCGAGGGTAGTTCGCGCGCCTACCCTGGAGGTGGAGGATTCGATGTTCCACGAACGGATCGCGCGCGTGGTGCTGGCCGTCACCGCCGGGTATCTCGTGATCCTCGGGTTCTGGCTCGGCTGGCTGCTGCCGCACACCCCGCCGGCGACGATCCCGTTCCAGCTCTGCGGACTGCTCGCCGCATACGGTTCGGCGCTCGGTCTCGGCATGATCTGGGCGGATCGGCCACCGCGCGCCGATCGCCGGATCGAGCGTCGCGGCCTGGAGGGCTGGGCGACCATCGACCGCTCCCGGTTCCTCGCCGTCACGCCGCGCCACGGGCACCTGACCTCACTGCACCTGCAGCTGACGGTGCCCGGCGAGCAGTCGTACTCGGGAAGCATCGTCTACGAGGTACCCGAGGGCATGGACAAGCGGTTCGCCCCCGGCAAGGTCGTGTCGATCCGCGTCGACCCCCGCGACCGCGATCGCATCGTCCTGTTCCCCTAGGACGTCATCCCCTCGACGAGCAGTGCCTGTGCTGCGGCATAGCTGGCGAGGATGACGCCCTCGGCGGCGCGCCGGCCCGCGGTCCCGCGCACGAAGAGGCGCCGCACCACGATCAGCGCGTCGGATCCGGTGAACAGCAGCCCGCCGAGACCGAGCCGGCTGCGCGGGTCCGCGTTCGGGACCACGTTGCCCGCGACGACCCGCGCGCCCGGAGCCAGTGACGGATCCGCGGACAGCGTCGACGTGGTGCCGAGCACCGCGCCGTACGCGGTGAGCGTCGGCGCGACCCGACGCGCCCGCGCTCGCAGCAACCCGGCGGCGCCGAGCCACCCGAGCAGCCGCGGCACCAGCGCCGGGGCGGTCGGGCGGGCGCCTCGCCGAGCGAGCACGGTCGAGTACCCGACCTGCATGACCGCGAACGAGCGCGCACCGTTCATCAGCCGGGTGTCGTCGTCGGGGTCGATCATGAACACGTCACCGACGGTGGCCGCGGCCAGGGAGCCGAGCAGGACGGCGGTGTCGACGCGGTCGATGTTGCCGCGCCGGCGCAGCACCCGCGCGGCCAGCGCCGGCGCGATCAACGGCTTCGCGACCAGTTGCAGCTTCTCGTTCTCGACGACCGCACCGACGACCGTCGCCGCGGTCGCACCGAGAAACACCGCATGTTCGAGCTTCATCCCCACCTCCGGATCCGGGTACTGCGGTGAGGGTAGCTGCCGGGCGATGGCCATATCCTCGGATCATGACGTTCATCAAGATGTGCGGACTCCGGGACGAGGCCACCGTGGATCTGGCGGTCGGGCTCGGGGTCGACGCCGTCGGGTTCGTCTTCGCCGACAGCCCCCGCAAGGTGACGCCGGAGCAGGCGGCGCAGCTGCGGACCCGGGTTCCCGAGGGGGTTCTCCCGGTCGGGGTGTTCGTCCGGATGGGCCTGGACGAGATCGTCGCCGCCGCCACGGCCGCGGATCTGGACCACGTGCAGGTGCACGACCTGCGCTCGGCCGCGGATGTGTCGGCGCTGCACGACGCCGGGCTGACGGTGATCCGCGCGGTCAACACCGGCGGCGCGGAGGATCTGGCCGACGATCTCGGAGCGGACCTGCTGCTGGTGGACGGCGCCGTCGCGGGTGCCGGGGTGACGTGGGACTGGCAGGACCGCAGTGCCCTGCCGTCCGGCCGGTGGATCCTGGCCGGTGGACTCACCCCGGAGAACGTCGCGCGGGCGGTGACAACGTCCGGGGCCTGGGGGGTCGACGTGTCCAGTGGCATCGAATCGAGCCGTGGCGTCAAGGATCCCGCGCTGATGTCGGCCTTCGCGGCGGCGGTCCGCTCCGGCACCTGACCCATTTCCGACCCTGCTCCGGGTCTCACACACGGTTTACATACATAGTTTACCTATGCAATAATCTTGACTCATGGCGACGACAGGCGACCCGGAGGCAGTCAGCGACACCGAGGCCCACCTGCGCCGGGTGCTCGCGGAACTGGTGACCAACTCGTCCCGCTTCACCCGACTCGCCTCGTCCATGTCCGCCGACACGTGGTCCCGGCCGTGGATGCGCGCGCTGTCCCTCCTCGAGGAGTACGGCGCGCTGCGCGTCAGCGAGGTCGCCCGACTGGACAGTTCCTCGCAGCCGACGGCGACCGCCCTGCTCAAGCAACTCGGCGCGGCGGGACTGGTTCGGCGGCAACGCGATCCCGAGGATTCCCGGGCCGTGATGATCGAGATGACCGATGCCGGACGCGCATGGCTGGCCGAGGCACGCGACAACATCGGCGCCACCCTCGCCGAGCATCTGCCGGGCATCGACGCCGGGCAGATCGAACGACTCTCCCTCAGCCTCCGCGATCTCCGCGAGGTCGTGAAGGAGTCGAGAAAACAGCAATAGCAGACGATTTCACGCAAAGGAGGTGTCCGTGACCACCACCGCCACGGCCCCCGCATCCGAAGCGGAGGACACCAGCATCCTGCATCAATCGAAGGCGGTGTGGGCGGTCGCCTTCGCCAGCGTCATCGCCTTCATGGGCATCGGTCTGGTCGACCCGATCCTCAAGCCGATCGGCGAGGACCTGCACGCCACACCCTCCCAGGTTTCACTGCTCTTCACCTCGTACATGCTCGTCACCGGCGTCGCCATGCTGGTCACCGGTGCCATCTCCAGCCGCATCGGCTCGAAGAGGACACTGCTGTCCGGTCTGGCGATCATCGTCGTCTTCGCCGCGCTGGCGGGCACCTCGGACACCGTCGGCGGCATCATCGGCTTCCGCGCCGGCTGGGGCCTGGGCAACGCCCTGTTCATCGCCACCTCCCTCGCGACGATCGTCGGCGCCGCGTCCGGCGGTGTCGGGAAGGCGATCATCCTGTACGAGGCGGCACTCGGCGTCGGCATCGCGGTGGGTCCTCTGGTCGGCGGCGTGCTCGGCGACATCAGTTGGCGTGCACCGTTCTTCGGCGTCGCCGCGTTGATGGCGGTGGCGTTCATCCTGATCGTGGCGATGCTCCCGGCGGCCCCGGTCCCCAAGTCCGGGCACACCTCGCTCGCGGCGCCGTTCCTCGCACTGCGCCACCGAGGACTGCTGACCGTCGCCATCACCTCACTGCTGTACAACTACGGCTTCTTCACCCTGCTCGCGTACACCCCGTTCCCGCTCGACATGGGTGCGTACCCGATCGGTTTCATCTTCTTCGGATGGGGCCTGGCACTGGCGATCTCGTCCGTCTTCCTGGCGCCGCGACTGCAGCGCCGGTTCGGCACGCTCCCGATGATGATGGTGGCGCTGGGACTGTTCGCCGCCGACCTCGCGGTGATGGCGATGTTCACCGAGACGAAGGCCGTGTTGATCGTGTGCGTCGTCCTCGCCGGCCTGTTCCTCGGCGTGAACAACACGCTGATCACCGAGACCGTGATGATCTCCGCGCCGGTCGAGCGTTCCACCGCCTCCGCGGCCTACAGTTTCGTCCGCTTCGTCGGCGGCGCCGCCGCGCCGTGGGTGGCGGGCAGGCTCGGTGAGCACCACGCGAACCTGCCGTTCTGGGTCGGTGCGGCATGCACGGTGGCCGCGATCCTCGTGTTGTCCACAGGGCGAAAGATCCTCGCGCACGTCGACGACCACGACCCGGCACCGCACAGCGTCGAGGAGGCGACCGCGGTCGCCGTCGGCGACGCCGACTGATTCCCACCGTCGGCGACGCCGACTGACCGCCCGTGGATGGGAGGTCCGCGGCCCGGTTTCGCGTGAAACCCGGCCACGGACCTCCCCTTCCGCATTCTTCCCGGTGCACCGCCCGGTTGGGCTTGCGATCGAACGTGTGGCAGCATGAGCCGGCGCCGACGGCGGACCGACTCGTCCACTCGCTCGGCCGGGGGAATCGACAGACGAATACAGGGGGACATCCATGAACATCCGTCGCTGTGCCGTGCGCGCGTTCGGGGCCACTGCCATCGCCGCCACCGCTCTCACGGGCGTCGGCGCCACCGCGACCGCCGCGCCGACGCCCGCGCCGGTCGTGTACTCGACGCTGGCCGGCCCGACATTGGCGGCGATCGGCCAGAACTCGTTCTGCCACGGGCTGATCGACACGTCGATCGAAACCGACCCCGCCCGCCCGGGTGTCGCAATCGTCGTGTTCACCTCGCGCGGCATGCACGGCCTGACCCCGGACTGGGCGGCCGATCCGTACTGCCGTTTGGATGCCGAAATCGTCTACGGAACCGCCTTCGGCGTCGCCCAGGTCGCATCGGTCCCCCTGCGTTTCGGTGAGAGGCCGGGAGAAACGGTGCGCAGCGAGGTCGTTCCCGGTTCCGGACTCGCCGTGATCTCCGTTCAGGCGACCTTCACCAACGCGAGCTGGACCCAGCTGCGACCCCAATTCGGTGTCACGGTCAAGGGCAACCTGATGATCCCCTGATCCCCCCTGTCTCCGGCCGACACGCCGGAGCCGGCTACCGAACGCGACTCACCAGCGGTTGTGGACGTCCTCTGCCCAGCCGACGACGTCCTCGACGCGTACCCAGGCGCCCGAGTCGTCCCGCACCTTCCCGGACCAGTGGCCGAAGCACTGGTGTGTCTTGGACGCGAAGACCTTGAGGTCGGTGACGGACTCCTTGAGGTGAAACGGGGTGAACGTGAGATCGACTGTCTCCCCGGCGATTCGCCACGGGGCCATCCAGTCGCCCCGGTCGTAGGTCCAGACCAGTTCCTCACTGATCTTCGACAGGTGTCCGTCGACGAGCAGTGAGTTCTCCACCGATCCGGTGCCGTCGGTCCACTGGCCGCCCACCTGGATGCCGATCACCCGGCCGTCGGTGCGGCCCGATCCGGCACCCCAGTTCCAGCGCACCGAATACGGCCAGCGGCCCCGACCGTGGTCGAGGGTCGCCCAGGACTCGCCCTCGGGCACATCGTGGGCGACACCGTCGACGCGAATGCTTCCCGTCGCGGGCCGGGCGACGTCCTTGACGGTGTACTGGAAGAGCCGCTCGGTCCAGGGGACGACCACGCCGAGGCATTCGTGTCCGTCGGGCCGGTGGGCGATCACGTCGATCTCCACCCGCTCGCCTCGGGCCCGCAGCCGGGTCCCGCCGTCGACCTCGTCGATGTCGATCCGCACCTTCTTGGTACGGGAGCGGGCCGGGCCGGCGCCGAGGGTCGCGGGCAGGGTGGCGCTGCGTCCGCCCACGCCGATCGCGTCGTAGGAGATCGCCTGTCCGGTGGTCCGATCGAGCAGCCAGATGCCGTGCACGGCCGCGTAGTCGATGTCGGAGAGCACGAGCGCGACGACGTGGGTCGGCGTGGTCACCGCCCAGTACTCCCACCGTTTGTTGCGACCCTTCCCCACGCGGCCGCGGCCGATCCCGTCCGTGGTGATCAGGGGTGTCCGCGTCCACCCGACCGCGTCGGGGTTCAGGCGCCCGTCGGGCAGGGTCAGCGGGACCGGCTCGGTGATCTCGCGTTCGGACACGGCGAGTGGGAGCGCCGGCCCGCCGGCCGCGTGGTCGTGCCGCTGGCGCAGACGCCGGTTCGAGGCGCGGACCGCCTCCGCGTCGACCTTCAGCACCCGGCGGTCGTAGGTCATCAGACCGTTGGTCTCGTCCTCCACGTCGGCGAGCTGGGTGTAGACGAAGGCCGTCAGGCCCTCCTCGACGGCAGGCCCGACCTGCGCGTGCTGCAGCCGGAGGAACGCGCGCTCGAAGGCCCCGCGGTCGGCGTACTTGCGGTAGCCGAACTCCTTGTCGTTCCACACGTGTCCCGGCACCCGGTGGGAGTAGCCGCCGTACTCCGACAGCACGGCGGCGCGCTCGTCCACGGCGTCGGCGCGCGAGAGCCGGTAGGGCCGGAAGTAGACGTGCCGGCTGGCCATGTCGCCGCCGCGCTGGTCGTGCCAGCCGCTGACGTGGTCGACGGGCCGGGTCGCGTCGAGCGCCTTGACCCGCTCGGTGGTGGCGTTGGCGTCGAACTGCCCCCAGCCCTCGTTGAACGGCACCCATGCCGCGATGCTGGGAACCGAGCGCAGCAGTGTGACCGTCGCGTCGAGTTCCTCGAGGAACTCGGCCCGGCCCGCGGCGTCCTGCCGTCCGAACAGCGCGTACCGCGAGTCGTCCAGTTTCACCGGCAGGAGCACGGGCGCGGTCACGACGGCGGTCCGGTAGCTGCGGCCGCCGTTGACCATGTCCTGCCAGACGAGCATTCCGAGCCGGTCGCAGTGGTGGTACCAGCGCATCGGCTCGATCTTGATGTGCTTGCGCAGCATCGTGAAACCGAGTTCCTTGGCCGTCCGGATGTCGTGCACGAACGCTTCGTCCGACGGCGCGGTGTACAGGCCGTCGGGCCAATAGCCCTGATCGAGCAGGCCCGCATGCAGGTAGGGCGCACCGTTGAGCAGCAGCCGCGTGCGACCGGACGCGTCGGGCCCGAGCCCGAACGAACGCATCCCGACATAGCTCGAGACGCGGTCGGCGGCGAGCGTCACCTCCACGTCGTACAGGAAGGGGTCGTCCGGCGACCACCGGCGCACGTCCTCCCCGAGCCGCAGCCGGGTCCGGGCACCGACCGCGACGGTCTCGCGGACCACCTCGCGCCCGCCGGCGCCGACCGCGACCTCGGCCACGGATGCGCCTGTCCCGCCGGCCACCACACAGACCTCGACCTCACCGGTCTCCAGGTGCGGGACCAGTTCGAGCCGGTCGATCCACCGCTCCGGGACCGACTCGAGCCAGACGGTCTGCCAGATCCCCGACTGCGGCGTGTACCAGATGCCGCCACGATCGAGCTTCTGCTTTCCCCGGCTCCGCCAGGACGTGTCGGTGACGTCGCGGACCCTGACGACCAGCTCGTGGGTGTCGCCGCTGTCGAGGGCGTCGGTGATGTCGAGCGCGAAGGGCAGGTAGCCGCCGTGGTGCCCGCCGACCGACGTGCCGTCGACCCAGATCTCGCAGTCCTGGTCGACCGCGCCGAAGTGCAGCAGCACCCGGTCGCGGACGAAACCGTCGGGCAGGATGACGGTGCGGCGGTACCAGAGCGCCTCGTCCGGCTGCAGGGTGCGGTTCACGCCGGACAGCGGCGCCTCGGGTGAGAACGGCACCACGATCTCGCCGTCCCACCGGCCGGGTGGCGCGGTGACCCCGACCGAAGTGAAGGCGTGCTCCCACCGGCCGTTGAGGTTGAGGTACGAGTCGCGCACCAGCTGCGGGCGCGGGTACTCGGGCAGGACGTTGTCGGGGTCGAGGGCGTCGCCCCACACGGTCTTCACGAGGTGGCCTCCAGTGACTTCGGCTCGGGCGTCGGGTCCGTACCCATCGTCCGCAGCAGCAGGACGGGGATGACGATCAGCGCCACCACGACGGCAGCGGCCGGGAAGATCCACGGGGTCGGCACCTGCTTCACGACGCCGAGGTCGACGTAGGTCTCGTCGGCGCCGGCGATCACGGCGGCGCCGAGGAACGGGCCGATCACCATCGGGATGAGGACGGCGAAGATCATCCGCAGACCCTGCACCTGCCCGGCCCGGTCGGGCGGCGTGAGGTTGCGGACGGTCGCCGAGATGGCGGCCACCCCGAGCATGAACCCCGACATCATCACGATCCCCACCACGATGACGCTGAGCATGCCGCGCGCGGGAAACATCAGGAGGAGCCCGACGGCGTACATCACGGCCACCGGCAGGATCGCCCGCGAGGGACCGACCCTGTCCAGCACCCGCCCGCCGACAACGCTGATCACGGCCGCGCCGAGCAGGACCGAGGCGAGCACGATCGCGTACCCGTCGATGTCGAGGTACCGCTGGACGTAGATGATCAGATACGGCAGGAACACCTGGGTGCTGGTGCCGAGGACGGCCCAGGCGAGCAGGGCCACGTACAGGCGCGGGTTGTCGCGCACGGTGCTCGGCCGCAGTCCGTGCACGACCGAGGACAGGTAGCTGCCACCGGGTTTCGGGTGGCGCGGCTCGCGCAGTCCGAACCACGCGATGACGCCGACGAGGGCGGTGACGCCGCCGATGCTCGCGAAGAACAGGCTCCACTGGCCGTCCTGGGTCATCGGGTCGAGCGCCCCGAAGACCACCAGCATCGCGAGCAGCGGCATCGTGGCGAGGACGCCGTCGACCTTGCCCCGGTTGCCGGGGTGGGTGGAGTCGGTGACCCACGCGTTGAAGGCGGCGTCGTTCGCGGTCGACCCGAGGACGCTCATCACGCAGTCGAGCAGCACGATGGCGACGACCGCGACGACGACTGCGTCGAGCATCGGCAGCATCGACGCGGCGGAGTCGACACTGACCAGCCCGAATCCCGCGGTGCAGGCGCCCCACAGCACGTAGCCGGCCGCGATGAACTCGCGACGCCGGCCGGTGCGGTCCGACGCGGCTCCGGCGAGCAACGTCGCGATCGTCGCGGCGACGGCACTGGTCGCGACGAGGGTCGCCAGCGCCGTCGGCGAGTCGGTGATCGTGTCGTAGACGAACACGTTGAGGTACATGTTCTCGACCGTCCAGGCCAGCTGGCCGGTCAGGCCGAGGAGGACCACCCAGGTCCAGAGGCGGCGGTCCGCCGGGCGTTCGTGCATCACGCGACAATAGGTGGCGCGTGCCACGGCGGTGGCCCGAACTCCCACTTCCCGGAATCAGCCGATGCGACGGGCGGGACCTCCGCCGGCGTCGACACGCAGGAAGGCGGGGTCGCCGAGCCCGCGCGAGCGGGCTTCCGAAAGCACCTCTGCGGCAACCCGGTCCACCTCGGGCGCCTCGACCAGGGCGATCGCGGAGCCGCCGAAGCCACCACCGGTCATCCGGGCGCCGTGTGCTCCCGCGGCCAGCGCGGCGTCGACGGCACTGTCCAGTTCCGGGCAGCTCACCTCGAAGTCGTCGCGCAGCGACCGGTGCGAGGCCGTCAACAGCGGACCGATCTCGCGGAGCCGTCCGGATTCCAGGAGCGGCAGCACTTCTCGCACCCGGCCGATCTCGGTGACGACGTGCCGGGCCCGGCGCACCAGCTCCTGGTCGCCGCGGCCGCCGATCTCGAGACCCTCGTCGGCGGCCACCCGCAGGGACGGAACGCGCAGCGACGCCGCCGCCGCCTCGACCGACTTCCGGCGCTGCGCGTACTGCCCGTCCACCAGTTGGTGCGGGGCGCGGGTGTCGATCACCAGCAGCGCGAGCCCGGCACCGGCGAGGTCGAACGGAATCGGCGCCGCCGTGCCGTCGGCCGAGTCGACGAGCAGTGCGTGACCGGCCGTGGCGCGCAGGGAGATCGCCTGGTCCATCCCACCGGTCGGGGCGAGCGCGATCTCGTTTTCCGCGGCCACGCAGCAGGACGCCAGCCGGGCTCGGCCGCGATCGTCGGTGGGCAGGCCTGCGAGGTCCGCGACCGCGATCGCCAGAGCGCACTCGAGCGCCGCGGAACTCGACAGCCCGGCCCCGATCGGGACCGACGACTCGACGGCCACGTCGACCCCGAACTCGACGCCGACCAGCCCGACGCGGCGCATGGCCCACACCACCCCGGCGAGGTAGGCCGCCCAGCCGGACGGCACGCCGGGCGCCACGTCCGCGACCGCGCCGTCCCACGGATCCAGCCCCGACCGCAACCGCAGCCTGCGGTCACCGCGACCGCGGACGGCGACGGCGGTGCGGTGCGGCAACGCGATCGGAAGCGACAGCCCGTCCGCGTAGTCGACGTGCTCGCCGATCAGGTTCACCCGTCCGGGCGCCGTCCACACCCCGTCCGGCAGGCCGCCGAATTCGGCACCGAACCGTGCGGTGACCGCCGCCGCCAGCTCGGCGTCGGAAGCCGGTGTCAGCCAGTCGATCACGATTCCCCCGCTTCCCGTGCGCCGACTCCGGACGCGGCCGACCCGGGCGCGATCGCGCGGAACCGGGCGGCGACCGCCTCGGGCGTGGCGTCGGAGATCCACGCCCCCATCCCGGATTCGGAGCCGGCGAGGAACTTCATCCGGTGCGGCCCGCGCATCAGAGAGAACACCTGCAGGTGCAGCCGTCCCAGCTCCCTGCCCTCCCCCACCGGGGCCTGGTGCCAGCCCGCGATGTAGGGCAGCTTGTCGACCCCCTCGAAGAACCGGTCCAGCCGGGCCAGGATGTCGCGGTACACCACGGCGAGTTCGTCGAGTTCGTCCTCGGTCAGTTCGGTGAGGTCGGCAACGTCGCGGTGCGGGGCCAGGTGCAGTTCCACCGGCCATCGGGCGGCTGCCGGGACGTACGCGCTCCAGTGGCGCGCCTCGATCACCATCCGGGTGCCGGCCTTGCGTTCGGCGTCGAGGACGTCGCGCAGCAGCACCCGGCCGGTGCGCGCGTGATGGGCGCGCGACTGTCGCAGCAGTGCCTCGGTCCGGGCGGGTAGCTCGGGGTAGGCGTAGATCTGGCCGTGCGGATGGCCGAGGGTCACCCCGATCTCCTCTCCGCGGTTCTCGAAGCAGTACACCTGCGCGATACCCGGCAGGGCGGAGAGTGCGCGGGTCCGGTCCACCTGTGCGGCGAGCACGGTGCGCACCCGGGACAGGGGCAGGTCCGCGAATCCGAGCTCGTGGCGGCTGGTGAAGCACACCACCTCGCACCGGCCCGCCGCGCGGCGTTGCGGCCACAGATCCATCCCGTCGACGTGGTCGGTCACCGGCTCGGCGGTACGCGCGAACGACGGGAAGCGGTTCTCGAACACCGCGACGTCGTAGTCGTCGGCGGGGATCTCGGTCGCCGGCCCGCCGGGCCGGGTCGGGCACAGCGGGCACTCGGCCACGGAGGGCAGGAAGGTGCGGCTGTTGCGGTGCGAGGCGAGCGTCACCCACTCGCCGGTGAGCACGTCGTAGCGCATCGTGGACGTCGCCGCGACCGGGGCGAGGTCGCGTCCGTCACGCAGTTCGCGGGTGGCGACACCACCGGCATACGGCTCGGTGTCGTCGAAGTAGATCAGCTCGCGCCCGTCGGCGAGGGTGGTCGTGGTCTTCCGGATCGGCACCGGCCCACGATAGGCGCCTCCGGCGCTCGTGCGTGGTTTGCGGGTCCCGGGACCCGCAAACCGCGCACGAGCAGCGGAGCTGCCTAGAGCCCCAGGTCCGAAAGTCCGAGCAGGGAGCGGTACTCGACGCCCTCGGCGGCGATCACGTCGTCGGCGCCGGTGGCCCGGTCGACGACGGTCGCGACACCGACGACGATCGCGCCGGCCTCACGCAGCGCCTTGACGGCGGTCAGCGGCGAGTTGCCGGTGGTGGTGGTGTCCTCGACGACGAGCACCCGCTTGCCGGTGACATCGGGTCCCTCGATCTGCCGCTGCATGCCGTGCGCCTTGGCGGCCTTGCGCACCACGAACGCGTCGATCGGCCGGCCGGGGGCGTGCATCACGGCGAGCGCGACCGGGTCGGCGCCCATGGTCAGGCCGCCGACGGCGTCGAACTCCCAGTCCGCGACCATCTCGCGCAGCAGCTTGCCGATCAGCGGTCCGGCGCGGTGGTGCAGCGTCGCGCGGCGAAGGTCCACGTAGTAGTCGGCCTCCTTGCCGGATGACAGGGTGACCTTTCCGTGGACCACAGCCAGCTCCCGTACGAGCCCGGCGAGCTCAGCTTTCTCCGTCATCGACCGCTCCTTCTCACGTGCGTTGTCGGCATGCCAGCCTAGTCGGCTGCGCGGCACGGACGAGGGGCGGGACCGCCGGGTTCTAAACGCCGGCGCCCTCCCCCAGCGGCACCGGCTCGCCGGTGGGGACGTGGAGTTGCATGGCCTCGAACAGCGGAACCGCGCGAGCACCGACGAGCCGGGCGATCGGTCCGGTCGCGATCCCGCGCACCAGCGCGTTCGTCGCGGCGGCGTGATCGTTGTAGACGCGGGCGGCCCCGGCGAGGCGTTGCTCGGTGACCTGCAGGTCCAGGACGGGCCGCTGGACGGTCCAGTCGTTCTTGATCCGCGGGTCGCGGGCGGCCTCGGTCATCACCTGGTGCAGCGCGGCCGACAGTGCGTTCTCCGAACCGGCCTGCTCGCCGAGTGTGAGCCCCTGGGTGCGGACGCCCATCGCGAGCGACCGTGCGCCGGCCAGCGGTGCGACGGTGGCGGAGTCCATTCCTGCCGTGCGGGCGGCGGCGACGAGGAGGTCGGTCTGCTCGTACCGGCGGCTGAGTTCGGCGTCGAGCAGGTTCCTGCTCGCGGTCAGGTTCGCCTCGCAGCGACGCGTCCTACGGACAACCGTCAGCGCCAAGCAGCACAGCACAACGGCAACTACAGCCACTATCGCCACAACAGTCACGAGCGGGAAATCTACTCACTTTGGACATCTCACGCCACACCAGTAACACGCCCCGGTTCCGAGCCCGGCAGTCCGGGGAGATCAGTCGTCGGCGCGCAGGTCCAGCGGATGCGGCAACGGCCGCCCCGGGTCGTGGATGGTGTCCGACGGAAGGCTCGCCGGCTGTGACACCGGGGGCAGCACGTGCAGGATCCCGGACAGACGGGAGACGGCCTCGATGGCGGCGTCCCAGTCCCGGCCGCTGCTCGTGACCGGCAGCGATCCGAGGGTCCACTCCCCCTCGCTCCACAGCATCTGCACCTGCGGCGGCACCGTCTCCGCAAAGGTGACCATCCGCTGGTCACAGACCCGTCGCGCGATCTCGAGGTCGGTGGCGAACACCACCCGCGGCCCGATCGCGCCGAGCAGGTTCAGGTCGGCGTCCTTCGGCGGCGGCGTGGACTTCAACCGGAGGTCGATGTCGACGTCGGAGCCGACCGTCCGCCGCACCGCGACGATGGTCACCGCCTCCGGCAGGTCGAACAGCACGAAGTCCTCGCCGCGTCGGGTGCCCTGGACGACGTCGACCGCGCCGAGGTACTCCTGACGGGCCAGCGCGGCCCGGTGCCAGTTGGACGGCAGTTGGTCGTCGGACTCGTTGTAGATGTACCCCTGGGCCTTCGCCCAGATCTGCCGGACGCGTCCGTACTGCTCGCGGCGGCTGCGATCGACGTACAACAACACGATCGCGCCTGCGAGCGCGATCGCCGAGAGTCCGAACCAGATGAGCGTCATCGCTCGTCACCATATCCAGCCGAAGCGCCGTGCGCGTCACTCGGCTCGAAGTCGGTGTCGTCAGTTGCCACCGAAGTCCCCCAGGTCCGGGATCGAGGTGCTGATGATGACCCGGGCCGCCACCGTGCCGTCGGCACCGCGATCGCCCTGCACCAGAACGGTCTCACCGACCTTGAGGTCGGCCACGGAACTCGCACCGAGCGCGATCACCCTGGTTGACGCGTCCGTGGTGACGGTGACCTGCGAGCCGCCGATGCCGTCGAGAATCAGGGTGCCTCCGGCGTTCGACTTGACGCTGCCGACCGCCGCGCCCGCCGCGCCGATCGCCTCACCGACACCACCGGGGATCCGCGAGAGGTCCGGGGGCTCGATTTCCGGTTCCGTGGTGCGCGGCGGTGTCGTCGGGCGCGGGGTGACCGGCGGCTGGGTGCGCGTGGTCGTGGGCGCGGACGCAGTGTCGGCGGTGTCGCCGCCGGAGCTGAGCAGCATCGCACCGAGGCCGACGACCGCGGCCAGCAGCAGTGCGGCGACCGCGACCGCGGCGATCACGACACCCTTGCCCGGTCCCTTCTTCTCGCCGTCGGGTCCACCGGCCCCGTCCGGCGCAGGGAAGGACTGCGGCGGGATCGGTGGCTGACCCTGGTACCCGTCGTAGGTCGGGTACGCCTGCGTCGCGTTCGGCGGCTGCCCCTGATATGCGTCGTACGTCGGGTACGCCTGCGTCGCGTTCGGCGGCTGCCCCTGATACGCGTCGTACGTCGGGTACGCCTGCGTGGGGTTGGACGCAGGCTGCGCCGGATACCCCGGCGCGGGGTAGGCCTGGGTCGGGTGCGCCTGGGTCGGGTACGCCTGAGTCGGGTACGCCTGAGTCGGGTACGCCTGGGTGGGACTCTCACCCGCCGCGCCGCCGTACGCCTGATGGGGGTCCGCGGTGAACCCGATCTGTTCGGTCGGCTGGTCGGGGGTCGCCGGCACGGGGCGCTGCGCCCACTCCGACGTCGGGTCGGGATCTACGGGCAAAGCCTCGGTGCCGTCTGGTGTGCGCTGATCGTCCGGGTTGCTCATGATTCGGGCCTGCTCTTTCCGCCGGTTCTGGCCGACCCTCCAGGATAGGAACGCATTCTGAAAGCATCCTGAGATCCCCACCCCGGGCGGGCCGCGCTCCGTTCTCGCCGACGCCTGCCCGCCTCCCGGCGGGGCATCCCCGGCCCCGGGGGGCAGACGCTGTAAGTTCACCACTCGAGTCGAGCGTACGGGGCGCGGAGGTGGTGAGGGTGGCGGGTAGATCCGATCGACCGGAGAAGACCGCGATGATCGTGGCCCGGCGGATCGTGGCCGAGATCGCCCGGAAGAACCTGCGACCCGGCGATCGCCTGCCCCCCGAGCGGGTGATGCTCGAGGAGTACGAGGTCGGCCGCGGCACGCTGCGGGAGTCCCTCCGATACCTGGAGTTGTCGGGGGCGTTGTCGCTCAAGCCGGGCCCCGGCGGGGGGCCCACCGTCGAGAAGCCGGATGCGTCGAATCTGCTCGACAGCATCGCACTGCTGTTGCAGTTCGAGAAGGCGTCGCTCGACACCCTCCTCGAGGTGCGCATGAGTCTCGAGCCGATGAATGCCCGGCTGGCCGCCGAGCGCATCACCGACGAGCAGCTCACCGCGCTCGACGAGTCGGTGACCCGGATGGGCGAGAGCCTCAAGGACCTGTCCCTGTTCCACGAGACCAGCAAGGACTTCCACGACATCCTGGCGTGGGCGTCGGGCAATGCCCTGTTCGGCTACCTGATCGACGCCCTCGACGGCATCTTCGAGGGCCCGATGTTCGCCGGCTATCCGCTGCAGTACCGAAAGAGGGACCTGGCCGCGCACGAAAAGGTTGTCGCGGCGCTCCGTGCGCGCGATGCAGATCTGGCCGAGGAAGCGATGCTCGCGCACATGAACGAGATGGCGAGGAATCTTCGCAAGCTCGGACCCGAGGTGCTCGCTCGGCCGGTCACCTGGGAGACCGCCCAATAGCGTTGCGCGGGAACACGGCCCCTCCGTAGCAGCCGTCTCCGTATTCGCCGCACCCGGATCTCGGCGCCACCGGCGCCACGGAAACGGCCGATTGGTCACGCACCCGCCGCGACGGGCATCACCACCTCGCCATGCTTATTATTATCATCATTACTATTCTTCCGGCGAGAGGTGCCCACGATGACGGATGCAGTGCTGCTCGAACGACGTGACCGGACCCTGCTGATCACGATCAACAGACCCGACTCCCGCAACGCCATCAACGCCGAGGTGAGCCGCGGGCTCGCGGCGGCGGTCGACGAACTCGACGAGGATCCCGGGCTGTCCGTCGCGGTGCTGACGGGATCCGGCGGAAACTTCTGCGCCGGAATGGATCTCAAGGCGTTTCTCGCGGGCGAGACGATCCTGGTGGAGGGGCGTGGCCTGGGCTTCACCCATCGTCCCCCGGCCAAGCCCATCATCTCCGCGGTCGAGGGTTACGCACTCGCGGGCGGCACCGAACTGACCCTCGCGACGGATCTCGTGGTGGCGGCGACGAACGCCCGGTTCGGCCTGCCCGAGGTCAAGCGCGGCCTCGCCGCCGGCGCGGGCGGACTGCTCCGCCTGCCGACCCGGATGCCGTACGCGAAGGCGATGGAACTCGCACTCACGGGTGACACCTTCACCGCCGAGGACGGCTACGAGTACGGGCTGATCAATCGGCTGACCGAGCCGGGCGAGGCCCTCGGGGCCGCACTCGAACTCGCGGACCGGATCACCGCGAACGGGCCGCTCGGAGTCGCCGCGACCAAGCAGATCATCGTCGAGGCGGCCGCGTGGTCCCCCGACGAGGCATTCGACCGTCAGCGCGAGGTCCTGCTGCCGGTGTTCGCGTCGGAGGACGCGAAGGAAGGCGCCAGCGCTTTCGCGGAGAAGCGGGCCCCGGTCTGGCGGGGACGCTGACCACCCCACCGAGACGCTCGCGGGCCCGGACCGGTGACCGGTCCGGGCCCACGTGCGGGCGCGATCTCAGGCCGACGTGACGGACGCGGCCATGCCCTGACCACCACCGATGCACATGGTCAGCAGCGCCCGCCCGCCACCGCGGCGCTGCAGTTCGTGCAGCGCGGTGGTCAGCATGCGAACCCCGGTGGCGCCGATCGGGTGCCCGAGCGAGATGCCGGAACCGTTGACGTTCAGCCGTTCCCGGTCGTCCCACCCCCAGCCCTCGAGGACACCGAGGACCTGGCAGGCGAACGCCTCGTTGAGTTCGACGAGGTCGAAGTCCTCGAAGCGACGTCCGGTGCGCACGAACAGCTTCTCCACCGCCGCGACCGGGCCGAGGCCCATCAGCGCAGGATCGCAGCCCGCGGCCGTCCAGCCTTCCAGGAACCCGATCGGCTCGAGCCCCAGCTCGTCGAGGCGATCCTCGGAGACGACGAGAACCGATGCCGCGGCGTCGTTCTGCTGGCTCGCGTTGCCCGCGGTGACCACCCCGCCGGGCGTGACCGCCCGCAGCTTCCCGAGTGACTCCACGGTCGAGTCGGGACGGATCCCCTCATCGCGCGCGAACGTCGTCACGTTCCCCTTGCGGTCGGTGATCTCAACCGGAACCACCTCGGCATCGAATCGCCCTGCCTCCCATGCCTCGTGGGCACGGCGATGACTCTCGGCGGCGAGCGCGTCGGAATCCTCCCGGGTGATCCCGTACTTGGCGGCCACGTTCTCGGCGGTTTCGATCATTCCGCTGATCCGCCCGAAGCGCCATTCCGGCTGCGACCGTTCCCGGCCGCGGTCGAGTCGGTCGAACAACTGCAGACCGCCGGAGCGGGCACCCCAGCGCGCGCCGGTGGTGTAGTGCTCGATGTTGCTCATCGACTCGACGCCACCGGCCAGGACGACGTCCGCGGCGCCGGTCTGCACCATCATCGCCGCGGTCACGAGCGCCTGGAGTCCGGTGCCGCAACGACGGTCCGTCTGCAGGCCGGCGACCGAGATCGGCAGGCCCGCATCGAGTGCGGCCCAGCGGCCGATGCACGGGGCCTCGGAACTCGCGTACGACTGCCCCATCGCGACATCGTCGATGAGCTCCGGGTCGATCCCCGACCGCGCCACGGTCTCCTTGATCACCGTGGTGGCCAGGGTGACGGCCTGCACGTCCCTGAGTGCGCCGCCGAATCGTCCGACCGCAGTCCGGACGGGGGCAACCAAAGCTGCGCGTGTCATGTGAAGTTCCCTCTCAGTCGACGAGGACGCGGATGGTCTCGGCGACCAGCGCCGGACGCTCCGCGCCCTCGATCTCGATGGTGTACACGGTGATCAGGTTGGCGCCCTTGGGTGTGCGCTCGAGAGATTCGATGCGGGCACCGCACCGGATCCTCGAACCCACCGGCACGGGTGCCGGGAAGCGGACCTTGTTGGCGCCGTAGTTGATCTTCATGCGGACGCCGTCGACGTCGAAGATCCGGTTCCCGAGTGCCGGGAGGAGCGACAGCGTCAGATAGCCGTGCGCGATCGTTCCGCCGTACGGTCCCGCCGCCGCCCGCTCGGGATCGACGTGAATCCACTGGTGGTCGTCGGTCGCGTCGGCGAAGGCGTCCACGCGTTCCTGGGTGACCTCGATCCAGTCGCTGTAGCCGACGTGATCTCCCACGGCAGCCTCGACCTCGTCGATTCCCCGGAATACCTTCATGATTCACAACTCCTGTCGTCGATGCGGGGGTCTGTGCCGATCGGACCTCCGCAGGGTCACGCGATACGTGTAGTGCTCCGGCAGAAAGAAGCTCACGGACAACTCGGTCGCCTCGCCGAGTCCGTTCGTGTACAGCCGGTCCACCCGGAGCAGCGGATTACCTACCGCACAGTCCAATTCGCCGGCCACGACCTCGGTGGCCGGCGCGACCGTGATCGACTGGGCGGCTTCGGCGATCGGACTCGTCAGATGGGGTTCGAGCAGACCCATCACGGTGTTGCGACTCCTCGCGCCGACGGCCAGCTCCGGGGCCTCGAGGAGGTGGGCGGCCACCGCGTCGGGCAGGTACACGGTGGTGTACGCGAACGGGACCGTGTCGTGCAACCGGCGCAACACCACCGAATACAGCAGATCGGTGTCCAGCCGGAGCCGGCTGGCGGCGTCGATGTCGACCCCGCGCCGCGGCGGCACGAGGATCTCCATCGTGGTGTCCGACGCGAGTTCGAGCAGGTCCTCGATCGACCCGAGCTGCCGACGGTAGCGGCGACCCGACTCGTCGACGAAGGTCCCCCGACCCGGTACTCGATAGACGACACCGTCCGCGACGAGGTCGGCGAACGCACGCCGGACGGTCTGCCGGCTGACCCCGTGCTGCCGAACGAGTTCCGCCTCGGTCGGCAGCCGGACGCCGTCGGCGTAGGCGCCCGACGCCACCTCGTCGCGAATCCGGCGGACGAGCTGCGCGTAGGCCGGCCCCGTACCGTTCATGTCACAGCGCTGTTCATGTCACAGCCGGTCACAGACCGCCGCGGGCCACGAGCTGCCCGGCGATCACGTTGCGCTGGATCTCGTTGGTGCCCTCACCGACGATCATCAGCGGCGCGTCCCGGAAATACCGCTCCACGTCGTACTCGGTGGAGTAGCCGTAGCCGCCGTGGATGCGCACCGCGTTCAGGGCGATCTCCATCGCCACCTCCGACGCATACAACTTGGCCATGCCCGCCTCCATGTCGCAGCGGTCCCCGGCGTCGTACTTCTCGGCCGCATGCCGGGTGAGCTGGCGGGCGGCGGTCAGCTTCGTCGCCATGTCCGCCAGGTAGTTGCCGATCGACTGGTGCTTCCAGATCGGCTGCCCGAAGCTCTCCCGCTGCTGCGCGTAGGCGAGCGAATCCTCAAGCGCCGCGGCGGCAACACCCAGCGCGCGCGAGGCCACTTGGATGCGGCCCGTCTCGAGACCCTTCATCATCTGCCCGAAGCCCTTGCCCTCGGTGCCGCCGAGAATCGCCGACGCCGGGATCCGGTAGTTGTCGAACGACAGCTCGCAGCTCTCGACACCCTTGTAGCCGAGCTTGGGCAGATCCCGCGAGACCGTCAGGCCGGGACCGTGTTCGACCAGCACGATCGAGATCCCCCGGTGCCGCGGCTGCGCCGCCGGATCCGTCTTGCACAGCAGCGCGATGACACCCGAGCGTCGTGCGTTGGTGATCCACGTCTTCGCGCCGGTGATCACCAGGTCGTCCCCGTCACGCTTGGCGTTCGTGGTCAGCGCCTGCAGATCCGAGCCGCCACCCGGCTCGGTCAGCGCCATCGTCGCGCGGATCTCACCGGTCGCCATCTTCGGCAGGTACGTGCGCTTCTGCTCCTCGGTACCGAACAGACCGATCAGCTTCGCGACCACGGTGTGCCCACCCATCGCCCCGGACAACGACATCCAGCCGCGCGCCAACTCCTCGGTGACCTGCACGTAGCACGGCATCGACACCGGCGCACCGCCGTACTCCTCCGAGATCGCCAGACCGTAGATGCCGATCTGCTTCATCTGCTCGATCCACTGCTCGGGGTACTCGTTGGCGTGCTCGACCTCCTGCACCGTCGGCTTCACCTCACGGTCGACGAACTCTCGCACCGTCTTCACCAGGAAGGCTTCTTCGTCGTTCAGGTAGTAGCTCACGCGGGACGTCCTCACCGTGTAGCGGGCTCGCCGAGCCCGGAAAGAATTTGTACGGCCATGGTCGAGCAGCCGGAAGAAAATGTCAATCATGATAAGCATTGACATGGTCTTGTCGTGGCTGGAAGACTCCCGAAAGGGCCCGCCGGACCGCCCCGACCCGCGCCGGCGGGGAGTCTCCGCCACATCACCATGGCCGTACATTTGTGCATGTCACGCACACGATCGAGAAGGAACCGCCACGTGAGAGAAGTACGTCGACGAGCGGCCCTCGTCGCCCCCGGATCCGACGAGCGCAAGGCACGCAAGGCGCTCGGGGCGGCCGCGGACGAGGTGGTTCTCGACCTCGAGGACGCCGTCACCACCGCGCTGAAGGACTCCGCGCGCACGCTCGTGTCGGACCTGATCCGCGAACACGGCGGGCAGCGCACCGTCTCGATCCGCATCAACGGCCCCGACACCCGATGGTTCGCCGACGACCTGCGGGCGTGCGCCGCACTCGGCGACGCACTCACCTCGGTCGTGATCCCGAAGGTGGAGAGCCGCGCCGCATTGGTCGAGGCCGACGCGATCCTCACCAGCGCCGGCGCCGCGGACCTTCCGGTGCAGGCACTCATCGAGACACCGACGGGAATCGGCGCGATCGACGAGATCGTCACCGGCCCGCGCCTGACCGCCGTCATCATCGGATACGCCGACCTGGGCGCCGTCCTCGGCCGTTCCCGCACCGCGACACCGCAGCAGTGGCTGTTCGTCCAGGACCGGGTGCTGCACGCCGCGCGCGCCGCCGGCATCCAGGCCGTCGACGGCCCGTTCCTCGGCATCGCCGACGACGCGACCTTCCGTGAGTCCGCCCGGTGGGTCGCCGACCTCGGATTCGACGGCAAATGGGTCATCCACCCCGCCCAGATCGCCACCGCCCAGGAGACTTTCACCCCGACCGCAGACCAGGCCGACCAGGCCCGGCGCGTCCTGACCGCACTCGAGGAGGCGGAGGCCCGCGGCGCCGGCGCCGCACAGCTCGACGGCCAGATGCTCGACGAGGCCGTCGCCGTCGCCGCCCGCCGCACCCTCTCGCTGATCGGAGCCTGATTTGACCACCACCACCCGCGCGGTCGGCGGACCGTACTTCGACGAACTGGCGGTGGGGCAGGTGTTCGACACCGCCCCCGGTGTGACGCTCACCGACGGGATCGCGGCCACCCACCAGGCGATCCTCGGGGACCGCCTGCGCCTGCCGCTCGACGCACATCTGTCCGCCGTCGTCGCGGGCGGACCGGTGGCGCACGCGGGCCTCGTTGCGGACGTCGCGATCGGCCAGTCCACGCTGGCCACCCACCACGTCAAGGCCAACCTGTTCTACCGCGGCCTGCGCTTCCACCGGCTTCCCCACATCGGTGACACCCTCTACACCACAACCGAAGTCGTCGGCCTGAAGCAGAACTCCGTCAGGCCCGGGCGCCCGGCCACCGGTCTGGCCGCGCTGCGCATCGGCACCACCGATCAGCACGGAGAGGTTGTCCTCGACTTCTACCGCTGCGCCATGCTGCCGCTGCGGCCCGGCATCGATCCCGGGCTCCCCGGACCGGCCGACGACCTGTCCGAGATCGGACCGCAGGAGGAGCAGGTGTGGGCCGCCCCGCCCGGGCTGGACCTGGCGGCGTACCGCGAGCGGGTGCCCGGCACGCACTTCGACCCGACTCTCGTCGGCACGGTGTTCACCTCGAGCGGCGATGTCGTCACCGGCGCACCGGAACTCGCGCGGCTGACCCTCAACATCGCCGCGACCCACCACGACGAACGGGTCGGCGCCGCAGGTCGGCTCGTGTACGGCGGCCACACCATCGGGCTCGCCCTCGCCCAGGCCTGCCGGGCCCTGCCCAACCTCGTGACCGTCCTCGGCTGGCAGTCGTGCGACCACACCGGCCCCGTCCACGAGGGCGACACCCTCACCAGCGAACTGCACGTCGAATCCGCCGAGGCGCTGGCCACCGGCGGTGTGCTGCACCTGCGTTCCCTTGTTCACGCCCACCGCGGTGGCGAGCCACCCAATGCACGCGGCGACGAGGCTCCGGTGCCGGTGCTCGACTGGCGATTCACCGCCCTGTTCGCGTGATCCACAACCACTCCCGAAAGGCATCTTCATGAGCAGCACCGGACGTCTGGCCGGCAAGATCGCGCTCGTCACCGGCGCGGGTTCGGGCCTCGGCCGCGCCTCGGCCCTCCGATTCGGCGCCGAGGGCGCCGCCGTCGCCGTCGTCGACCTGGATCCGGCTGCGGCCGCCTCGGTTTCCGACGAGATCGCCGCCGCGGGCGGACGCGCACTGCCGGTCACCGCGAACGTGACCTCGGACGCCGATTCGCAGCGCATGGTGGCCGAGACCCTCGCCGAGTTCGGTCAGCTCGACGTGGTGTTCGCGAACGCCGGCGTCAACGGCGCGGGCAATGCGGCCGACACCACCGAGGACGAGTGGGACAAGGTGATCGCGGTCAACCTCAAGGGTGTGTGGCTCACCTCGAAATACGCGCTACCCCACATGATCGAGCGCCGCACGGGGTCGATCATCAACCAGGCCAGCATGGGTGGACTGATCGGCCTGCCCGGGATCTTCCCGTACACCGCGGCCAAGGGTGGCGTCGTGGCGATGACGAAGCAGATGGCCGTCACGTACGGACCCGACAATGTCCGCGTGAACGCCATCTGCCCCGGCACCATCCCGACGCCGCTGGTCTACCAGTCTCGGGTGGACCGCGGTGCGGCGGCGCCGGACGCGGATCAGATCGCGCTCGACGCCGACGCCGCGTCACGCTTCCCGCTGCGCCGGCTGGGCACCCCCGACGACCTGGCCTCGATCGCTCTTTTCCTGGCCAGCGACGAGGCCGACTGGGTGACCGGCGGCATCTACACGGTCGACGGTGGACGTAGCGCGTTCTGACGATCAGCACAAAGGCTCGGGGAGGGAACGGAATTCCGTTCCCTCCCCGAGCCTTTGTGTCTGATGTTCGAGTGTGCGCTACTGCGTCGTCAGCCCTCCGTCCGCCGTGACCGTCGAGCCGGTCATGTACGAGGACTCGTCGGAGATCAGGAAGGCGATCACCGCGGCCATCTCGTCGACCTCGGCGCGCCGGCCCAGCGGGGTGCGATCCAGCGCGGAGCTGGTGACGCCACCGCTCTCGCGGGCCTTGCGGGCCAGCGGGGTGTCCACGACACCGGGGCACAGGGCGTTGGCGCGCACGCCGCGGTCCGCGTACCCGATCGCGATGGACCGGGTCAGGCCGAGGACACCGGCCTTGGAGGCGTCGTAGCTGCAGGTGTTGGTGTTCGCGGAGATCAGCGAGGCCACCGACCCGATGGTCACCACCGACGACCGAGGCGCCTCGAGCATGTGCGGCAGCGCGGCCCGCACGGCGAGGAAGGAGCCGGTCAGGTTGATCCCGACGACGTCGTTCCAGTCCTCGAGGCTCATCTCGTGCACGAGCGAGGACCGGGCGATACCCGCGCAGGTGACGATGCCGTCGAGGCCACCGAGCTGAGCGGCCGCGTGTTCGACGGCAGGCCCGACGGACTCCGCGTCGGAGACGTCGGCGGCCACGGCCACGGCCGTGCCGCCGGCTGCGACCAGCTCGTCCGCCAGTGCCTGTGCCGCGTCACCATCTCGGTCGAGGATCGCGACCGCGGCGCCCTCGGCCGCGAGCCGCCGGGCCGCCGCGGCACCGATGCCGCCGGCGCCGCCGGTCAGCAGGACCTTGCGTCCGTCGTTGCGTGCTGAACTCATGCTGTGCTCCTTCAGGTTTCGCGGGTGTCAGCTGATCCGCAGACCGCAGTCGACGGGAATCGAGACGCCGGTGACGTAGCGGGACTCCTCGGATGCCAACCACAGCACCGCGTTGGTGATGTCCTCGGGCTCGACCCAGGCGAGGTCCATGACGTTGCGTCCGCGGGCACGCTCGCGCAGGTCCTCGATCGTCGGGTTCTCGAGGTCCGGGCAGAAGACGCGGAGAGTCGACTCGCTGAAGAGCATGTCGGTGCCGACGTTGCCGGGATGCACGGCGTTGACGCGGATTCCCTGCCCGCCGTACTCGGCGGCGAGGGTCTGCATGAGACCGATCACACCGTGCTTCGAGGCGTTGTAGTGCGCGACGTTGCGGGACCCGCTGTACGTGACCACCGAGCTGGTGAGGACCATCGATCCCCCGCCGGTCGCGAGCATCTGCGGAATCGTGGCCTTCGCCGTCTTCCACACCCCGGTGAGGTTGACGTCGATCATGTCCTGCCACTCGTCCTCGGTGAGCTCGACGGTGGGACGGCAGCCGCAGATGCCCGCGTTCGCGCTGACGATGTCGAGGCTGCCGAACTGCTCGACGGCGTCGGCCGCGGCCGCGTCGAGTCCGGCCTGGTCACGGACGTCGACCTTGCGGGTGATGATCCGGCGGCCGGTCTCGGCGACCAGGCGGGCCGTCTCCGCGAGATCCTCCTCGGACGCCATCCCGTAGCTGAGCGACTTGATGTCCTCACACGCGTCCGTCGCGTAGATGTCGGCGCCCTCGCGAGCGAGCCGCAGCGCATGCGAACGCCCCTGTCCGCGTGCGGCGCCCGTGATGAAGGCAACCTTGCCTGCGACCCGCCCCTGACCCTGATTCATGACAATTCCTTTCCCGCTGATATCAATTCGAACTACTTCATCCCGAGCAGAAGTGCCGGGTTGTCGCATGCCATCACCCGGAGATCGGCCTCGGTCATGCCCTCGTCCCAGAGGGCGTTGACGTACGTGCCCAATCCCGCTGCGGGGTGGGGAACCTTCGTGGTCCAGCCGTAGTCCGTTGCGAGGACCGACCTCTCCGGTCCGATACGCCGGATCGCCGCCACCACGGACTCGAACGTCGACGGCTCCCCCATGCAGGTGTGCGCGGCAAACTCGATGTAGGCCCCGAGTTCGGCGAGTTCAGCGACCTCCTGCAGGGTCAGACGCGGTCCGGTGGTCGCATGCAACGCATGCGTCACGATCACCCGTCCGCGCCGAGCGTATTCGCGGGCCACCGCGAAGTGTTCGGCCGTGGAGACGTGGCCGGTGGCCAGGACGGCGTCGTATTCACTGATGAGGTCGAGGATCTGGCGCACCTCGGGCAGCAACTCATCGTTTGCGTCGATGACGCGGATTCCCTCGTCGACACCGAAGAACGTGCGGACCTTCGCCGGGGCGTCGGACACCGCGGACAGTGTCGGCAGCCACACCACCTGCGCGCCGCCCCGGAGGGCGCACTCGACGGCGTGCGGGTTCAGCCCGCCAACGGGGTGGTCGAGGCAGATGCCGGCGATCGACGTCACTTCGGGCACAGCCTGGTTCGCGAAGTACGCGGCGATGGTGGACGGAAACTCGTGCGCCTTGAGCACGATGGCCCGCATGCCGTGCTCGGCGGCCTCCCGGGCGGCCTGGATCGGGTCGACACTGTGCGGCGTCTTGACCACGTGCTCGACGAGGTGCTCCGGGCCGAAGTGGGTGTGCATGTCGATCGCACCGTCGAGTGCTATCTCCACCAACCCCGAGTTGCGCTGTGTCATCGAACTGTTCTCCCGATCGGGACGGAACGCCGGGCGCTCCACCCATGTGAAACGCCCCGGGGCGAGGGGAGCCCTCGCCCCGGGGCGACTTGCCTGCCCGCCCGTACCGTCAGGCCGGGCGCTTGTCGAGGAGGATCTCCTCGTAGACCCGCTTGACGTACGGGTCGATGTCGATCTTGCCGGGCGTGTACCAGTCGGCGAAGCCGTTGTAGTCGGTCTCGTTCTTGTAGCCGAGCTCCGAGATGATGCTGCTCCACTTGTCCGAGGTCTCACGCACCGAGCTCACGAATCCCTCGCCGTCGGTCAGCGCCGGCTTGTCGGCGATCGCGTCGACGATCTTGTTGTTCGCGTTCTGCAGTGCCGTGCGCGCGTCCGCCGCGAACGGCACCACCGATCCACCGTACTGCTTGATCTTCTGCACGGATTCGACTGTCACGGGCCAGATCTTGCCCTCGATGCTCCCGGCGATGAACACGTCGAGGCGGTCCCACAGCAGCTGCTGGGCGACGAGCGGCAGGCCCGCCCAGACGTCCTCGTTGATGACCATGTTGCCGGTCGGGACGGCGAGTCCCGCCTCGGGATCGATGACGGTGTTCGGTGCGACCTCGACCAGGCCGCCGATCGCCGCGGCGGCGGGGCTGACCATCGAGCAGTCGATGACCCCACGCTGCAGCGCCTCGTATGCCTCGGTGTATGCCACCGACGTCGGGGTACCGCCGAGCGCGGTGACCTGCTCGTTGCCCGCGGTGCTGCCCACCGAGACGCTCTTGCCCGCGAGTTCGGGCAGGCTGGTCCGCGGCTGCGCGCAGAACAGGGCGTTCATGCCCGCGTTGTATGCCGGCATCAGCAGCTTGAGGCCCTTGTCCTCGAACTCGGACACGATCTCCGGGGTCGAGAATGCGACCTCTGCAGGCCACGCATTGGACTGCAGAACGCCGGTGACCACACTCTGGTCGGACAGCACGCTGGCATCGAGTAGGGCGGAGGACGCGGGGAACTCCTTGGGCTCGTACACGGTGAGCACCTGGCCGATGTCGAGTCGGCCGTCCTGGACCGCGTTGTCGATCTCGGTCGCCTTCGCGATCGCGTCGGAGTACGCGACGTCGAAGGTGATCTTCCCGCCCGACCAGTCCTCGACCGCCGCGATGTACGACTCGATGAACGCGCCGCTGACAGAGCCCTTGGTACTCGGGGACTGCGTGTGCAGGACGATCGGGTCGACGTCGGCGAAAGCGGCCTGGTAGTCGGCCTTGCTCGCCCCGTACTCGACACCCTCGCCGCCTCCGTTGGCGCCGCCGGAACCGGACTCGGCACAGCCCGCGAGCAGGAGCGCTCCGGCCGCAGCGAATGCACCGACACGGGCGAAAGCGCCTGTGCGGGCGAAGAACTTGGTCACTGGATCTCCCTAAACTGAACCTCGAGCCGAACCGTGGCGTGCGCACGCCATCGGCGTGACTTGGGCCTCAACTGGCGCACTCGGGTGATTCGGCTCACTTGATGATGCTAATCATGCGGCTAGATTGTGGGCTTGTCAAGATCCATGATCCTGAATTCGTGCCGCAGCGGTCGGCCTCGCCCACACCGCTACTCCGCGGTGACACCGCCGTCGACGAGAATCGCCTGACCGGTTACGTATGAGGCGTCCGGAGAGGCGAGAAAAGCAACAACGGAGGCGATTTCGTCGGCCTCCCCGTAACGGCCCATCGGAACGGACAGCGGCTTCGAGGGGTTGCGCACGGTGCCATCGGTCGGCACGATCGCGGCGGTGTTCGCCGTCAGGTTCGTCCGGACCGCTCCCGGGCACACGCTGTTGACCCGGATGCCCTTGGGCGCGTATTCGACCGCGAGGGTCTGGGTCAGCATCTTCACGCCGCCCTTCGATGCGCGGTACGGTGCGAGGCCGCCCTGGGTGGCCACGAACGACGACGTCGATCCGCATGTGACGACCGAACCGCTGCCGCGCCGCAGCATCGACGGCAGCACCGCCTGGATGGTGAAGAAGGTGCCACTCAGGTTGATGTCGAGCACACCGCGCCAGTCGGTCTCCGTCAACTCGTGACTGTCGAGCCTGGCTCCGCTGACTCCGGCGGCCGTGAACACCACCCCGATCTCGCCGAGGTCCGCCACGACTTCGTCCGCGATCCTCTTCAGTGCGTCCGCGTCCCGGACGTCCGCGGCGAACGAGCGCGCGGTCCCACCCGCCTCTTCGATCGCACGGGCGGTCGCCGCCGCCGCGTCGGCGTGGACGTCGACCACCGCCACCGCGGCACCTTCGGCCGCGAGACGAAGTGCGGAAGCGGCCCCGATGCCGGAACCCCCACCGGTCACCAGCGCGACCTCGCCGTCCATTCTTCGCATGGGAATCATCCGTTTCTCCGTTCGTTGATCAGGTCGCCGCACCGTCGACACACGGTGCGGCGCACCGTCATCGACGGCGGACGAGTGGCGCTAGGCCGGTCGGTCAGATTCCGACCAGGTCCGCGAGCAGTCCGGTGTGGTGAGCGTTGTTGCCGAGAATCGGTTCGATCGCCTTGGCCCGACGGAAGTACAGGTGCGGGTCCGCTTCCCAGGTGAATCCGATGCCGCCGTGCACCTGGATGTTCTGCGAAGCACAGAACGTCAGGCACTCCGATCCCTGGGCCTTGGCCATCACCGCGACCCGGGGGAACTCGTCATTGTTCTCGTCCGCGCACATCGACGCGTACATGACCGTGGCCTGCGCCGCGTCGATCGAGATGGCCATGTCGGCGCACTTGTGCTTGATCGCCTGGAACGATCCGATCGGCCGGTTGAACTGGACGCGCGCTTTGGCGTACTCGACAGCCATGTCGAGTACGGCCTCGGCCGCGCCGAGCGCCTCGTTCGCGAGCAAGGTCCGAACGATGTTGGTCACCCGCCCGATGGCGGCCCGGTCGGCCCCCAGGAAGCGGGACGGGGCGGCGGAGAGTTCGACTGTAGCCAGCGGACGCGTCGGGTCCAGGGATGCCTGGCCGTGCACGCTGACGCCGGCGGCGTGCGCGTCGACGACGTACAGGGCCACGTTGTCCTCGCTGGGCACGAGCGCCGGGACCACCAGCAGGTTTGCCACGTGCCCGAACGCGACGTACTCGAGGCGACCGGTGAGCTCGGGTGCGGCCGGGTCACCGGTTGCCCGCACGGTCGCCGAGCCCACCACGGTGTCCCGGGATCCACTCAGGGCCAGAGCGCCGATCGCACTGCCGTCGAGAAGGCTCGGCAGGAGCTCGCGCTTCTGCTCCTCGCTCCCGAGTCGCAGGACGGCCTCGATGACACCGGTCGTGGCGATCATCGGGACGGGAGTCAGGGCGCGCCCGAGTTCCTGTGCCACGATGGCGGTTTCCAGGAAGCTGAATCCACCGCCTCCGAACTCCTCGGAAACGTGCAGCCCAGGCACTCCCATGTTCGAGGCGAGCAGCTGCCAGGTGTCGGCATCGTGAGTGCCGCGCTCGGCGATCTCGCGGACGCGGGCGATCGGGGCACGTTCGGTCAGGAGCCGGCGCAGCGAGGCGCGGAACTCCTCCTGATCCTCGTCGAATGCGAAGTACACGATGTTCTTCCGTTCTTTCGTTCCGCCGCCACGGCGACGAAAAGCGTTGGGTCAGGCGCTCTTGCGGCGCCCGATCTCCTGGAATGGGCCGCCATCCAGGCGCGGCTCCTTCGGCAGTCCCAGCAGTTGCTCGCCGATGATGTTGCGCTGGATCTGCGAGCTGCCGCCGTAGATCGTGGCGGCGCGGGCGTACAGCGCGATCTCCGTCCAGCAGCGGGAAGAGTTGTCGGCGCCGGGATTCGGGGTCACCAGCATGCCGTCGTTGCCACCGCCGGTCGGAGTGAGCGCCTCCAGGCCGAGGATGTCCATGCCGACCTCGGTGAGGCGCTGGAAGAACTCGCTCCAGATCACCTTCGAGAACGAGCCGTCGACGCCGTACGACCCGCCGTTGAGCAGCTTGGTCAGTGCACGGTACCCGCGGAATCGCATCGTCTGCACGCGCGACCAGCACCAGGCCAGTTCGCCGCGGATGCGCGGATCCGCCGTCAGCCCACGCTCACGGGCCAGTTCGATCAACCGCTCCACCTCGCGGCCGAAGCGGACGGCGTCGGTGGTGGCCCGGACGCCGCGCTCGAAACCGAGCAGCGTGTTGGCGGTGTTCCAGCCGCCGTTCACGCCGCCGAGGACGTGGGACTTCGGAGTGCGCGCGTCGGTGAAGAACACTTCGCTGAACGCGACGTAGCCGGCCGCGTTGAGGATCGGCCGCACCTCGACACCGGGCTGGTCCATCGGGACCAGCAGGAAGGACAGTCCCTTGTGCTTCGCCACCGTCGGATCCGTTCGCGCGATCACGAAGATCCAGTTGGCCTTGTGCCCCTGCGACGTCCACGTCTTCTGGCCGTTGATGACCCACTCGTCGCCGTCGAGGACGGCACGGGTTCGCATGCCGGCGAGGTCGGAGCCGGCCTCGGGCTCCGAGTAGCCCTGGCACCACACGTGCTCACCGGAGAGCACCCGGGGCAGGAAGTACTCCTTCTGCTCGTCGGTGCCGAGGACCGCGACGGTGTTGCCGAGCAACTTGATGCCGAGGGTGTCGTTCTCGGTGCCGTCCGGCACCCCGAGCCGCATGAGCTCCTCGTTGAGCACCACCTGCTCGATGCTCGACAGTCCGCCGCCGCCGAACTCCTTCGGCCATGACACGGCGAGCAGGTCGTTGTCGGAGAGCACCTTTCGCCAGCTCGTCAGGAACGCATCCTGTTCGGCCTCGGGGAGGGCACCGATGCCGCGCCAGCCCTCGGGCAGCTTCGATTCGAGCAGCGCGCGAATCTCGGCGCGATACGCCTCCGCTTCTGCGGGATACGTGATGTCCATGGTTCTACGATTCCTTTGCTGCGACCGTGGGCAGCTTGCACACGGTCGCCATCAGTGCGGCGACCTCGTCGGTGCTGTAGCCCAGTCCCTCGAGGATCTCGGCCGAGTGCTGACCGAGCCGAGGACTGCCACCCTTGAAGCTCCCCGGGGTGTCGGACAGATGGATCACCATGCCGACCTCGCGCGACCAGCCGTACTCGGGATGGTGGTGTTCGACGACGCGCTGCGACTCGAGCGCCCACTCCTCCCACAGCAGTTCCGGCATGATCGGGTAGTCGAGCGGGATCTCCGCCGGGACACGGTTGTCGTCGAGCAGTTTGAATGCGTCGGAGCTGTCGAGTTCGGCGAATCGGGCCGCGAGGAGACCGGCGAGCGCATCGGCGTTCGCCGTCCGTCCCGCGGTGGTCACGAAGCGGCTGTCGGCCGCGAGATCGGTCAGGCCGAGGGCCGAGACCAGGCGCCCGAAGGCCGCGTCGCCGAACACCGCGATGGCGATCCAGCCGTCGGACGTGCGGTACAGGCGGTAGAGGGGCGAGAGCCCCATCTGCTCCGAGTCGAGCTGGTGTGCGGGCACCGCGGTGCCGTCGAGCGTGGCCGAGTGCTCGCTGATCACGAACAGGCTCGAATGCAGCTGCGGGCTCTCGACGTACTGTGCCGTACCGGTGTTCAGTCGGTGGTGCAGCGCCAGCAGGACGGTGACGGCGCCGAGGAATCCGTTGTAGAGGTCCTCGTTGCCGATGACACGACGGATGGGGGCGTTGCCCTTGCCTGCCCCCTCGAAGTTCAGGCCGACCAGTCCCGACACCAGCGGAGCGAACGACTTGAGCGTCGACTTCGGCCCGGCGGAGCCGAACCCCGGCAGGTAGGCGTAGATCAGGTCCGGGTTGATGGCCTTGAGCTGCTCGTAACCGAGGCCGATCTTCTCGGCCTTGCCGGGGCGGTAGTTCTGCATCACGACGTCGGCCTCCGCGACCAGCCGGTGCGCGATCTCCTGGCCTTCGGGGGTCCGCATGTCGAGCGCGATGTTCCGCTTGCCTCGGTTGGCGCCCTCGAACAGGTCGCCGAGGGGCCGCATCTGGTCGCCGACGAGCGGCTCCACCTTCACCACGTCCGCACCGAGGTCGGACAGCAGCCGGGCACCGAAACCCGTTGCGAAGTAGGAACTGAAGTCGACGATCTTCACTCCCTGCAACGGAGCCGTCACCGATCCACCGGGGGCGGCCGGCGCCCACACCGCGGAGCGGGCCACCTCGCCGATCCGCTCGTTGTGTTCACCGATGCGGGGAGCCGGCGCGGGGGTCGCGGGTGACGACTTCTCGAAACGGATCACCGGACCGACCTGGCGGAGGGTGCCGTGATCGGCGTCCGGGAGTTCGATGGCGACCTCGGCGAACTTCACCTGATCGTCCTCGAACGTCTCCTCGGGATGCAGCACCGGCAGTGCGGCGATGTCCGCGGCGTGGAACAGCTCCAGCCATTCGTCGCGGGGCCGGGACCGGAAGGCCTCGGGGACCTTGTTCCGGGCGATGTCGAGTTCGACCTCGTCGAGCGGCACCGCCATCTCGGGGCCGTCGATCGTCTGGGTCTGCTCACCGAAGCCGAGGATGTCCATCATCCGCTTGTACGAGCCGGGGCCGCCGGTGTGCGGAATCAGCCACTTGCCGTCCGCGCACTGGAAGGGATCGGTGATCAGTCGCTTGTTGCCGAATCCGGTCTGGGTGCCGCTGCGCGCCAGGTAGGAGATGTCCTTCTCGTTCCACCACCAGTTCATCGACGAGATCGCCAGCATGCCGTCGAGCAGGGAGGTGTCGACCTTCTGCCCGGCGCCGTTGATCTTCCGCGCCCGCAGGGCGGCGAGGATTCCGATCGTGGTGATGAACGCGGTGCCGTACGAGACGGTCGGGTGCCCCATGAAGATCGGGCCGTCGCGGTGGCCACGCTGCTCGGCCATCTGGCCGAGCCGGGCGTTGAGCAGTGCCTCGTAGCCGGGGCGGGACGCGAGCGGGCCCGTGTTGCCGTATCCGGTGACCGAGCAGTACACCAGCTCGGGGAACATCTCGTGCAGCCGGTCGTAGCCGAGCCCGAGGGCGTCCGCCTTGCCGGCGCCGAAGGATTCGACGAAGACGTCCGCACCGGCGAGGAGTTGCTCGGCGATCGCACGACCCTCGGCGGTGCCCAGATCGGCCTCGACACTCCACTTTCCGCGGTCGGTGGACTTACGCACCGCCGTGTCCGCGTCGATCGCGCCACCGGGACGTTCGAGCTTGACGACGCGGGCGCCGTAGTCGGCCAGCATCATCGTCGAGATGGCTGCCGGCATACCCCAGCTCGCATCGATCACGACGAGTCCGTCGAGTGGACCAGCCATCTGAGCACTCCTTCTGTTACGCGACGGCCACAGCGACCGTCACGTGTCGGACGGCATTGCAGCACATAGATTTTGGTTGATGCCCTACTCAGTCGGACGACGGCAGGGGCTTGGCGGTGAGCAGTTCCATCGGCGCTCCGTGGCAGGTGAAGGTGCCCTCACCCTTCTTGACGCAGATGACCTGGGTCTCACACGTTGCGCACGTGTAGCGCTTGCCGATCTCGTTCATGTGGATTCTCCTCGATGTGGTGACAGACCAGGGCCGACCGTGGGCGGTCAGCTGCCGGCGAAGGTGACCTCGAGGGCCGCGCCGCAGCAGGTCAGCGCGGAGCCGCCTGCCGTCGTGACGATCGCTTCAGAACCGCACTCGTTGCAGCGCAGCCGGCTTCCGTTGGTGGCCTCCGTGCCGGGGGTGGTGTCGGACATGTCCGCTCCTTTGCCGTTGGGCGCACCGGGCCGACCAGGTGTGGTCCACCTCTCACGTCCGGCGCGAACGTTACCTAGTTCACTATAATGATAGTCATGGATTGAGGCAAGGGGTCCGACCGGTGTGGAGGACGCCGCCTCGGGACACTGCGACCGTCACATGAGACGGCCGCCGGTCACCTCGAGCACGGTGCCCGTCATGTAGCTCGACATGTCGCTGGCCAGGAACAACACCACCGAGGCGATCTCGCTGGGCTCACCCGCGCGGCCGAGCGGGATCTCCGCCATCTTCTGTTCCCAGATGCGTTCGGGCATGGCCTCGGTCATCGGAGTCCGGACCAGGCCGGGCTGCACCGCGTTGACACGGACGTTCTTGAACGCGACCTCTTTCGCGGCGGCCTTCGTCAGACCCACGATGCCGGCCTTGGCGGCCGAGTAGTTCGTCTGCCCGACCAGCCCGACCTTGCCGGACAGCGAGGAGATGTTGACGATCACGCCCGCGCCGTACTCGCGCATCCGGTTCGAGGCCGCCCGGGTGCCGTTCCAGGCACCCTTGAGATGGACCGCGATGATGTCGTCGAAGTCCTGCTCGGTCATCTTGCGCATGGTCGCGTCCCGCGTCATGCCCGCGTTGTTGACGAACACCCCGAGCGGCCCGAAGGCGCTCTCGGCTGTGTCGATCACGGCCTCCACCGCAGCGCCGTCACGGACATCGCATCGGACGAAGCGCGCCACCTCGGCGCCGCCGAGCTCGGCCTCCGCCTTCGCGCCCGCCTCGTCGTTGATGTCGGCGATGACGACCTTCGCGCCCTCGGCGATGAAGGTCCGCGCGATCTCCAGACCGATACCCTGCGCGGCCCCCGTGACGACGGCGACCTTTCCTTCCAACAAGCCCATTACCCGCTCCACATTCGTGTCTGTCCGACCCGGCGACCGGGTCCGAACTACTGGACGATTCCGGCGGTCCGCAGTGCGGCCACCTGCTCGGTGCTCAGCCCGAGTTCGGCGAGCACGAGGTCGGTCTGCTCCCCCAGCGCCGGGACCGCGCCCATGCGCATCTCGACATCCCGGAAGGTCATCGGTGGCAGCACGGCCCGGATCGGACCGGCCTCGGTCTGCACGTCACGCCAGCGATCGCGCGCCTCGAGCTGCGGGTGCGCGATCAGGTCCTTCATGTCGCCGAGCTGCGCCGCCGGGATGCCGGCCTTGGCGAGTCGGTCGTCGAGTTCCCCGGTACCGAATGCGGAGGTCAGCTCGCCGACGAGCGCGTCCACCTCGGCGCGGTTCTGCACGCGCAGGATGTTCGTTGCGAATCGCGGATGGTCCGCGAGGTCCGGGCGCTCGAACACGTCCGTGACGAGAGTGCGCCAGCCCCGGTCGTTCTGGACGCCGATGAGAATCTGTCCGTCCCGGGTCGGGTAGGCGTCGTAGGGAGCGATGGACGCGTGCGAGAGTCCCATCCGCCGGATCTGCACGTCCTGGTACATCTGCATGTACATCGGGTGGCCGAGCCATTCGACGGTCGCGTCGAACATCGCCACGTCGACGGTGGCGCCCTTGCCGGTCCGTTCCCGGCGGAACAGTGCCGCCTGGATCGCGGTGAGCGCGTACATCCCGGCCGCGATGTCGGACGTGGGAATCCCGGTCTTGGTCGCGGTCTCCGGCGTGCCCGTGATGGAGATCAGTCCGGTCTCGGCCTGGACCAGCATGTCGTAGGCCTTGCGGTCGACGAACGGGCCGGACGTGCCGTACCCGGACATGTTGACCACGATCAGTTCCGGGTGGTCCGCACGCAGGTCCTCGGCACCGAGCCCGAGCCGGTCGGCGGCGCCGGGCGCGGAGTTCTGGATGAACACGTCGGCCTCGGCCACCAGTGCCTTGACGGCGGCGAGACCCTCCGGGGCCTTGAGGTCGACGCAGATCGACTCCTTGCCGCGGTTGAGCCACACGAAGTGCGACGCGAGGCCGTGCACGGCCGTGTCGTAGTTCCGGGCGAAATCGCCCTCGCCGATCCGTTCGACCTTGATCACCCTGGCGCCGAGATCGGCGAGGTGCCGGCTGGCGATCGGGGCCGCGACGGCCTGTTCGAGGCTGACGACCGTGATGCCCGCGAGCGGGAGGTCGGTGTCGACGGTGACTGCGTCGGAATCCATCTCAGCGCCCCCCGCCCGCGGCGGCCTTCTTGGCGGCGTTCACCAGGCCGCCACCGATGATCAGGCGCTGGATCTCGCTGGTGCCCTCGTACAGGCGCAGCAGCCGCACGTCGCGGTAGATCCGCTCGACGGGCACCTCCCGCATGTAGCCGGTACCGCCGTGGATCTGGACGCCGAGATCGGCTGCCCGACCCGCCATCTCGGTGCAGTAGAGCTTGACGGCGGACGGCCCGATCCGTCGGTCCTCACCCGAGACGTAGCGTTCGGCGACCTCACGCACCATTGCGCGCCCGGCCATCACGCCGGCCGCGATGTCGGCGATCATCGCCTGCACGAGCTGGAAATCACCGATCGGCGTGCCGCCCTGGGTTGCGGTGGCGGCGTATGCCACCGACTCGTCCAGCACCCGCTGCGCGGTACCGACCGCGAGCGCCGCGATGTGGACGCGTCCGCGGGCCAGCGAGGTCATCGCGGCGCGGTATCCGACGTCCTCGTTGCCGCCGACCAGCGCTCCGTGCGGAACCCGGACGTCGGAGAAGTGCACGTCGGCCGTCCATGCACCCTCCTGCCCCATCTTCCGGTCCTTGGGCGAGACAACGACGCCCGGCGTGTCGGCGGGCACGAGGAAGACGGCGATTCCGGTGCCGTTCTCGTCGGCGGGCCGGGTGCGGGCGAACACCACGAACAGATCGGCCAGCGGCGCGTTGGTGATGAACCGCTTCTCGCCGTTGATGATCCAGTCGTCGCCTTCCCGGACCGCCTTGGTCCGCAGCCCGGCCGGGTTGGATCCTGCGCCGGGCTCGGTCAGAGCGAACGAGGCGACGATGTCACCCGAGGCGATGCCCTCGAGCCACTGCGCCTTCTGCTCGTCGGTGCCGAAGCCGACCAGCACCTGCCCCGCGATGCCGTTGTTGGTGCCGAACATCGACCGCAGGGACAGGGCCGTGTAGCCGAATTCCATTGCCAGCTGGACATCCTGGGTCAGGTCCAGCCCGAGACCACCCCATTCCTGCGGGATCGCATAGCCGAACAGCCCCATCGCCGCCGCGTTCTTGCGGACGTCGTCGGGGATGCTGTCGGTGTCTGCGATCTCCTGCTCACGCGGCACGACTTCCTTGCGAATGAACTCGCGGGTCTGCGCCAGGATGTCAGCGAAATCTTCCGGACCTACTGCCGAAACGGATGCCATGGTGGAAGTATTGCGTCCAAGAATCCTGCGTGTCAATACTATGGTGTGAATTATTATCATTGTTTCTGAAATGCCTGATCAGAAGCCATTCAGACCGGAGGATCCACCACAATGACCACACCGACCACCCGGCCCCTCGACGGCCTCCGGATCATCGAGATCTCGAGCTTCGTCGCCTCGCCACTGTGCGGCCTCACGCTGTGCCAACTGGGCGCCGAGGTCATCCGAATCGATCCGATCGGGGGCGCCGCGGACATCGACCGCTGGCCGCTCACCGCCGAGGGCGAGTCCATCTACTGGACCGGACTCAACCGGGGCAAGAGATCCCTGGCGCTGGACCTGCGCAGCCCCGAGGGCCAGGACATCGTCCGGCGCCTCGTGACCGCACCCGGCACCGGCGGCGGGATCCTGGTGACCAATGCCGGCGGTCGGCGCTGGATGAGTCACGAGACCCTGTCCGCGCTGCGCCCGGACGTCATCACCCTCGAGCTGCTGGGCCGCCACGACGGCCGCCCCGGCGTGGACTACACCGTCAACGCCGCGCTGGGATTCCCCCAGATCACCGGACCCGTGAATCACGCAGGCGCAGTGAACCACGCACTGCCCGCGTGGGACGTCGCGGCCGGGCTGCACGCGGCGCTCGCAGTCGCGGCTGCGGTCCACCGGCGCGAGGCCACCGGGGAGGGCTCCCGGATCGTCCTCCCCCTCGAGGACGTTGCCCTCGCGACCGCGGGCGCCCTGGGCTACCTCACCGAGGTGCAGGTCAACGGCACCGGCCGGACCGGCACCGGCAACGACGTGTACGGCACGTACGGCACGGATTTCGTCACCGCCGACAACGAGCGGTTCATGATCGTCGCGCTGACGCCCCGCCACTTCCGGGACCTGGTCGCGGTCACCGGGACCGAGAAGCCGGTCACGGCACTGGAATCCGCCCTCGAGGCAGACTTCGGCCGCGAGAGCGATCGATACGAGCATCGCGAGGTCCTCACCGCACTGTTCGCCAAGTGGTTCCGGTCGCATCACGCCGACGAGGTCGGGCGGGCACTGGGCGCGTCCTCGGTCCTGCACGAGCGGTACCGCACCTTCGAGCAGGTGGTCCGGTCCGGATCACTCGAGAGCAACCCACTCTTCGCCCCGCTGGCACAGCCACGCATCGGCGACTACCTCGCCGCCGCGATGCCCGCGTCCTTCGACGGCACCCACCTGCACACCGGCCCGGCCGCCCGACTGGGCGAGGACGGCCCGGACATCCTGCGCGAGGTCCTGTCCCTCGACGAGGGCGAGGTCGCTGCTCTCACGAACGCGGGCGTGCTCGCGGTGTAGCCGCCCCGCCCAACCAACGACGTTCGGCCGGAAGGGAACACCCTTCCGGCCGAACGTTTCCGCGGACCCGTCGGCTAGCCGCCCGACCGGTCGGGCAGGAAGGTCGAGATCTCCGGGAAGAAGATCAGCACCAGGACCACCACGAGCGCCATCGGCAGGAACCACAGCGACGCGACGAACACGTCCTTGAGCGGAATGTTCTTACCCAGGTTGACCTGGGGGTCCTTCGCGATCGAATGGATGACCATCGCCAGGATTCCGACCGGCGGCGACAGGATCGCGAGCTCGCCCATGAAGACGGTGAACGCGCCGAACCACAGCAGCGAGATGTCGAGCGACTCGAGCGTGGGGATCAGGATCGGGACGGTCAGCACCATCATCGGCAGCGGTTCCATGAACGCGCCGAGGAGCAGGTAGATCAGCGTCATCAGCAGCAGGAACTCGACACGGCCGAGATCCATCTTGGTGATCACGTCGGCGAACCCGTTGCTGATGCCCGTCAGGGTCATCATCCGGGACAGCGCCTCCACACCGATGAGCAGCAGGAACACCGCGCCCACCGTGGAGACCGTGCCGATGGCGCCGTCCGTGATCGCGCGCAGCGCACCACCGGTCTTGCGCTTCCAGATGAACACCACGCCCACCGAGCACAGCGCCGCGACCGCACCGGCCTCCGTCGCGGTGAAGACCCCGGAGAACATGCCGCCGATGATGACGAAGATCAGCACCGGAACCGGCCACGCCGCAACAAGGCTCGCGAAGCGTTCCTTCCAGGACACCTGCGCGGCGGCGACGCGGTTCTCCTTCGGGCCGGCCAGATCCTTGCCGAAGATCGCGAACAGGATGATCGCGACGCTGAACAGGATGGCCACCAGGACACCGGGGCCGATGCCGGCGAGGAGCTGCTTGCCGACCGGGACCTCGGCGATGCCCGCGTACAGCACGAGCAGGATGCTCGGCGGAATCAGCTGCCCGGGAAGCCCGGCGACGATGACCGCACCGATCGCGAGGCGGCGGTCGTAACCGGCCTTGAGCATCTCGGGGATGCCGATGCGCCCGAGAGCATAGGCGGTGCCGGTGGTCGAACCGCTGACCGCGGCGAGGCCGGCGCCGGCGACGTTGGTGCCCACCGCGAGGCCGCCCGGCATCCAGCCGAGCCAGTGCCGCGCCGCCGTGTAGAGGTTGGCGGTCAGGCCCGACTTCCACATCAGCAGGCCCATCAGGACGAACATCGGCACGACACTGAGGGTCCAGCTGGCGACCTGGTCGTAGGGCAGCGACGACAACGCCGTCACGACGGTCTTCTCGCCGCGGATCGCATAGAGGCCCGCGAAGGACGGGATGATCATCGTCAGGGCAACCGGCACCCGCAGGAACAGCAGCACCAGCATCATCACCAGTGCCGCGCACCCGATGGCTCCGGGCTTGAGCGGCATGAAGATCGCCGCCGTCGATGCGACGAGCAGCACGACGAGGGTGCCGAAGACCGCCCACGAGCGAACGGTGTGCTTGTTGCTCGGACCGACCGGTGGTGGCTCGATCGGACGGGGGTCCGCATTCTCTGCGGGAGCGGCAGCGGTGGTCATTTCTTCTCCGAATCCGATGTGGTGAGGGCCGGGGCCTCGAGCGCGCGCTCGGCCTCGATCTCGGCGTTGATGCGTTCGACCTCGGCGTCGGTCGCGTCCTCGTCCTCGTAGCCGCGCAGGGCGCGCACGGCGGCGTAGCCGATCTGGACGGTGAGCACACCGAAGGACAGCGGCACGAGGAACTGAACCGGCCACGAGACGACCGTCGACACGCCGGCCGTCTTGCCGATCTCGCGGGCGTGCAACGCATCTTCGAGTCCGTACCAAGCGAATCCGAGCATCACGACGGCGGTCAGGACGTAGCCGACGAACAGCACCCACCGCCGGACACGGAGCGGGAAGTAGTGGGTCACCAGGTCCGCGACGATGTGCTCGCCCCGAGCCTGCGCGGCCATGAATCCGAGCAGCGCGATGATCGGCAGGTAGATGTACTGGGTGATCTCCAGTGTGTTCTGGATCGGACTCGAGGCGAACGCCCGCAGCAAGGCGTTGGCGGTCACGTGAAGCATCATGACGAACAGCACGATGACGGCCGGGACCTCGATGAAGAGCAGCAGCCGGTTGGGCCGCGTACTCGAAGCGCTCGATGATGCGCTCATGTGAACTCCGCAGGATTGAGGGGATGGGACGCGGTGACACTCGGCGGGGAATCGGGCTCGCGGGCCGACTGCCAGGGGCGGGTTTCGCTGTGCGGCACGGCGATCTCGCACCACCTTCCGTCGTGATCCACGTCACCGTCGATGCGGATATCATTCGCCTGAATTAGATCCAAAGTCAAGCTTTCATGCGAATGATTTGCATTGAACTCGCACGGGCCGCACGTCCCGGCCTTCGCCGTGGGCAACTTGACGAAACAGAGACCGGCGTCACAGAATGCCTAATAGATGAATACCATTATCTACATTTGCGGACAACCCGCACGCACCCCCGAGGAGGTCGGATGAGTCGACCGATTCCGCCGCTCAAGCCCCTGCCCCGCGCCGACGAAACCTCGGCACCGTACTGGGCCGCAGCCGGTGAACACCGGCTGTCACTGCAGTTCTGCGGTGCGTGCGACCGCTTCGTGCACCTGCCGGCCACGTTCTGCCCGCGGTGCACCGGGGACGACCTGACCTGGCGCGACGTCTCCGGCCGCGCGACGCTGTACTCGTACACGGTGATGCACGACTCGCCCGGTCCCGGCTTCGCCGACTCGCTCCCCTATGTCGTTGGCGTCGTGGAGATCGACGAGCAGCCCGGTCTCCTGGTCACGACCAACCTGCTCGACGTCTCCCCCACCGAGCTGCGCATCGGCATGCCACTGGAAGTGGCGTTCGAGGAGCTCACGCCGGACGCGGTCGTACCCCAGTTCCGCCCGAGGAGGGATGACCATGTGGAACTTTCGTGACAAGGTGGCGATCGCCGGGATCGGCTACACCGAACTGGTCCGGCGCAATCCGCGGTCGCTGGCCGACCTGACCGTCGAGGCGACCGACCTGGCCCTGGCCGACGCCGGCCTCGGCCGCAGCGACATCGACGGCCTCGCCACCACGCCGACCATGCCGGTGTACGGCGGCGAGAAGGGCAACCAGGACGGCGTCGACGTCGTGACTCCGGGATTCCTGGCGCAGGCGCTGGGCATTCGCGACGCGATCACCTGGCTGGGCAACACCACCCCGATGGTCACGCACGCCGCGATCGACGCGATCAACGCGCTCGTCGCCGGTGCGTGCACCCATGTCGTTCTCTACCGCGCTCTCCACATGCCCGTGGGCCGCTACTCGAACTACACGGCCACGCATGCCGCGGGCAAGGACCAGTTCTTCGCGCCGTACGGGTTCTCCATGCCTGCCGGATGGGCGGCGACGGTGGCGCGACGGTATCTGGACCTGTCCGGCGCGACCCGGGAATCGCTGGCCAACTTCATCGTCGACAACCGGGAGAACGCACACCGCAACCCGAACGCCTTCTTCCGGGGCAAGACGCTGACCAAGGACGAGTACCTGGCATCGCGGATGATCGCGGACCCGATCACGATGCTGGACTGCGACCTTCCGGTCGACGGGGCGGTCGCGATCGTCCTCACCCGCACCGAACGGGCGCGGGAGCTGCGGAACCCTCCGGCGCTGATCACCGGGTACGCAGCGAGCAACCACGTCGGCGCCACCGGCGTGCCGATGGCGTTGGAGGACATCCTCGACGGGTCCGCGCGCACCGGTGAACGTCTCTGGGCCGCAGCCGGAATCGATCGCACGGAGATCGACGTGGCACAGCTCTACGACGGCTTCTCGATCTTCACGTACACGTGGCTCGAGGGCCTCGGTTTCGTCAACCGTGGTGAGGCCGCCGGTTTCATCGACGACGGGCACGCCCGGCTCGGCGGATCACTGCCGATCAACACCGGCGGTGGTTGCCTCGCCGAAGGCCGCCTGCACGGCATGACCCAGCTGACCGAGGCCGCCTACCAGGTGACCGACCGCGCGGGCGACCGCCAGGTGCCCGGTGCGTCCCGCTCCGTGGTCACGGTGTCCAACGGGCTCGCAGGCTCCACCGCGTTCGTCGTCAGCCGCGACCGCTGACCGCCCCACCCCTTGTACCCCCACTCCTCCCCCCCATTGACCGAATGTGGGATCCGGTCAGTTGAAGTGAACGAATCCCACATTCGGTCAAAGGGGTGGCGGGGGCGAGTGGCATACGAGAAGGGCCCCGGAGCAGTTCACATCGCTCCGGGGCCCTTCTCGTGCGTGCCTAGCCGTCGAGGGCGCTCAGCTCGGCCGCGAACTTGGCGCGGGCCTGATCCTCGAGAGCGGGCAGGTGGTAGCTCGGGAACAGCCCCTCGTGCGGGGTCGCGTCGCGCAGCAGCTGACGGGCGAGGCTGACCTTGTGGATCTCGGTCGCGCCGTCGGCGAGGCCCATGTGGTAGGACTCGAACAGCCACTTGCCCAGGGGCAGTTCCTTGGACACACCGAGCGAACCGTGCAGCTGCACCGCCCGCGAGGACACGTCGAGGAGCACCTTCGGCATCGCAGCCTTGACCGCCGCGATGTCCTTGATGACCTTGCGGTAGTCGTTCTCCTGGTCGATCCGCCACGCGGTGCGCAGCACCAGCAGCCGGAACTGCTCGAGCTGGAGCCACGAGTCGGCGATCATCTCCTGCACCATCTGCTGATCACCGAGACGCTTGCCGCGCGTCGTGCGGGAGACGGCGCGCTCGAGCATCATGTCGAGCGAACGCTTGACCAGGCCGACCGTGCGCATCGCGTGGTGGATGCGGCCGCCGCCGAGACGGGTCTGCGCCACCTCGAAGCCCTGCCCGACCCCGCCCAGGATGTGGTCCTTGGGGATCCGTACGTCGGTCCAGCGGGTGTAGGCGTGGGTGCCGACCTCGTAGTCGTGGCCCCACACCCCGGTGTTGCGCACGATCTCGACACCCGGGGTCTCGGCCGGGACGATGAACTGCGAGAGTCGCCGGTGCGGCTCCGCCTCCGGGTCGGTCACGGCCATGATGATGTAGAACGATGCGAAGCGGGCGTTCGACCCGAACCACTTCTCGCCGTTGATCACCCACTCGTCACCGTCGAGGACCGCGGTGGTCTCGAACTCGATCGGGTTGGACCCGCCCTGCGGCTCCGTCATCGCGTAGCAGGAGACGATCTCGTTCTCGATCAGCGGCTTGAGGTACCGCTCCTTGAGTTCCGGGGTGCCGTAATGGGCGAGGATCTCGGTGTTGCCCGAGTCCGGCGCCTGGGCGCCGAAGACGATCGGACCGGAGTGGGTTCGGCCGACGATCTCGTTGAGCAGGGCGAGCTTCAGCTGGCCGTAGCCCTGCCCGCCCAGTTCGGGACCGAGGTGCGTGGCCCACAGGCCCTTCTCCCGAACCTTGTCCTGCAGCGGCGGGATCAGCTTCTGCCGCAGCGGATCCTTCAGGTCCCACGCGTGGGTGATGACCTGGTCGATCGGCTCGACCTCGGTGGTGACGAACTCGTCGGCCCAGTCGAGCACCTTCTGGTACTCGGGGTCGGTCTCGAATCCCCAGCTCATGTCCTGGTTCCTTTCGTGAGAGTGAGCCGTGAGTCCTCGGCGTCCCGTGGCGGGCCGAAAGGACTCACGGGGTCAGCGCATTGCGGTGCGGCCACCGTCGACGGGGAGGATCGCGCCGGAGGTGTAGGTGGACGAGGGGCCGGCGAGATACAGTGCCGCGCCGATGATCTCGTCCGGATTTCCGGCCCGGCCCAGCGGCAGCGCGGCCATCTTCTCCGCGACGACGTCCATGTCCCACGCCTTGCTGATGTCGGTGAGGAACGGCCCCGCCATGATGGCGTTCACCCGCACGTTCGGTCCGTACGCCTGCGCGAACCCCTTGGTGAGGATGTTCAGGCCGGCCTTCGCCGCGGCGTAGGGCAGGTCGCCCGGAGTGGGCCGCTCCGACGCGATCGAGCTGATGTTGATGATCGACCCGCCCGCACCCGCGGCCATCCGCGGCGCGATCAGCGTGGTGAGCCGGAAGGCGCCCTTGAGGTTGACGTCGAAGACCTTGTCGAACAGCGCCTCGGAGATCTCCTCGAGGCTCGAGTACAACGGCGACATTCCGGCGTTGTTGACCAGGATGTCGACCTTGCCGAACTCCTCGTAGGCGCGTGCCACCAGCTGATCCTGGGCGTCCCAGTCGCCGACGTGGCAGGCGACGGGCAGCGCGCGCCGGCCGGTGGTCTCGGCCACCTCGGCCGCGAGCGCCTCACAGCTGTCGATCTTGCGGCTGACGATGATCGTGTCCGCACCGGCCTTCGCGAACGCCAGCACCATCTCCCGGCCCAGCCCCCGGCTACCGCCGGTGACGAGAGCGACCTTGCCCTCCAGGGGAAGTGCAGGTGCCGTCATCGTTGTACCTCCTTGTCGGGCGAGTACGTCCCGCCGAGAACCTGTGAATCGTCGGCACTGTCGGCGATCGGGACGATCGCCTTGCCGGTCGCGCTGCCGTCCAGCATGCCGAGGAACGCGTCCCACGCGCCGGCCACCCCGCCACCGAACGCGGTGTGCACCGACCGGACGCGTCCGGACTCGATCCACCCGGTCATCTGGTCCTCGAACTCGTCCCGCGCGTGAAGGTGGTCGCGGTGCAGGAAGCCCTCCATCCGGGCCCGCCGCCAGATCAGCTTGATGAGGTTGCTCGGGCCGGGTTGAGGCGTCGCCGAGTTGTAGATGCTGATCATCCCGCACAGCGCGATCCGCGCGTGGTCGTTGATCACCCGGATCGCCGCCTCGAGATGCTCGCCACCGACATTGTCGAAGTAGACGTCGAGACCGCTCGCACCCACCTCCGCGAGCGCTCCGCGCAGTTGCCCGCTGATCGGGCCGTCGTGATGGTCGAAGGCGGCGTCGGCGCCGAGTTCCCGCGCCAGCGCCACCTTCTCGGGTGATCCGGCGCTGGCGATCACGGTGGCACCGCGCAGCTTCGCGAGCTGGACCGCGGTGGAGCCGACCGCCCCAGCCGCCGAAGACACGAACACCACGTCCCCGGCACGCACCCGCGCGATCCGGTCGATGCCGATCCATGCGGTCATCCCGGGGATGCCCAGCACGCCGAGGTACGCGGCCGGATCGACCCGCCCGGCCCCGAGCAGCCGGCACTCGGCGGCGGGGACCGACGAGTACTCCCGCCAGCCGAAGTCGTGCAGGACCAGCGCGCCGACCGGCACCGCCGGGTCGGCGGACTCGGTGACCCGGCCAACTGTCGGCGCGCGCAGCGGTTCGCCGATCGGGTAGGGCTCGGCGTAGGTCGACTCCCCGCCCATCCGGCCGCGCATGTACGGCTCGACGGACATCACGAGGTTGCGCACCCGCACCTCGCCCGCCGAGGGGTTGGGCAGCGTCCGGACGACCAGTTCGACATCCGAGTCGACCGGTCGCCCGGTGGGACGCGCCCGCAGGACCCACTCGTGGCTGTCCACCGGCAGGCCGGTCATCAGCGCGGCGCCATCCGGATCGCGCCGTCGAGCCGGATGACCTCACCGTTGAGCATCGGGTTGGACACGATGTGTGCTGCGAGAGAACCGAATTCGGCCGGGTCGCCGAGCCGGCTCGGGTGCGGGATCTGTGCGCCGAGCGAGGCCTTCGCCTCGTCGCCGAGGCCGCCGAGCAGCGGGGTGTCGAACAGTCCCGGCGCGATGGATACGACGCGGATCGCGAGCGAGGCCAGGTCGCGGGCGAGCGGCAGGGTCATGCCCGCGACGCCGGCCTTCGAGGCCGCGTAGGCGGCCTGCCCGATCTGCCCCTCGTAGGCCGCGACCGAGGCGGTCGTGACGATGACGCCGCGCTCCTCGCCCTCGAGTTCGAGCTTCGACATCCGCTCGGCGGCCAGCCGGATCACGTTGAAGGTGCCGATCAGGTTGATGGTGACGACCTTCGTGAACACGTCGAGCGGGAACACTCCCTTGCGGCCGACCACGCGCAGCGACCGGCCGGTGCCCGCGCAGCTCACGACGGCGCGCAGCTCGCCGAACGCCTCGGCGGCGTCGAGCGCGGCCGCGACGGCGACCTCGTCGGTGATGTCGGCCGGGGCGAAGATCGCGTTCTCCCCCAGTTCGGCGGCGACGGCCGCGCCGTTCGACGTGGGCAGGTCGAGCAGGACGACCTTCGATCCCTGCTCGATCAGCTGACGGGCCGTCGCGAGCCCGAGACCGGAGGCACCTCCGGTCACTACGGTGACCTTGCCATTGATGTTCACGAGTGCGCCTTCCTTGACTGCTGTCGGGAGATACGTTGCCGGGTCGTCAGATACGTTCGACGAGAAGAGCGTTCGCCATGCCGCCGTGCTCGCACATCGTCTGCAGGCCGTACCGGCCACCGGTGCGTTCGAGCTGGCCGACCATGGTCGCGAGCAGCCGCACACCAGAGGCGCCGATCGCGTGGCCGAGGGAGATGGCACCGCCGGCGGGGTTGAGCCGCGCCGGGTCCGCACCGAACTCGCGGGCCCAGGCCAGCGGCACCGAGGCGAAGGCCTCGTTGACCTCGTAGACGTCGATGTCGGCGATGGACAGACCGGTGCGGTCCAACAGTTTCTGCGTCGCCGGGATCGGTGCGGTGAGCATGTACAGCGGGTCGTCACCGGCGACGGTGAAGTCGACGAACCGGGCACGCGGGGTCAGGCCGAGCTCGGCTGCCTTCTCCTCGGACATGATCAGCGTCGCGGCGGCCGCGTCGGTCAGCGGCGACGAGTTGCCCGGGGTGATCATCCAGCCCAGCCCCGGGAAGCGCTGCTCGGACTCGTCGGACCGGAAGGAGGCCCGCAGCCCGCCGAGGCTCTCCGGGGTGGTGGCGGCGCGAATCGTCTCGTCCCGGTCGTGGACGCCGGCGGGGACGGCCACCGGCACGATCTCGCGGTCGAAGTGGCCGGCCGCGGCGGCCGACGCGGCACGCCGGTGGGACTCGAATGCGTAGGCGTCGACGTCGTCCCGGGTCATGCCCCACTTCGTCGCGACCAGTTCCGCGGCCACACCCTGGCTGATCCAGCCCTCCGGGTAGCGCTGCCCCAGCCCGACACCGACCAGGTCCCGGCCCATCGGGGCGGTGCCCATCGGCACCCGGCTCATCGACTCGACACCGCAGGCGATCACGACGTCGTAGGCGCCGGCGATCACGCCCTGCGCGGCGAAGTGGACGGCCTGCTGGCTCGATCCGCAGGCCCGGGTGACGGTGGTCGCCGGGGTGGACTCGGGCAGGCCCGCCGCCAGCATCGCGGAGCGGGTGATGTTGCCGGCCTGCTCAGACGCCTGGCTGACGGTGCCGCCGATGACGTCGTCGACGAGAACCGGGTCGATCTCGTTGCGCGCCATCAGGCCACGCAGCACTTCCGCGAGCAGGTCGATCGGGTGCACCTCGGAGAGCGCCCCGCCGGCCTTGCCCCGGCCGGACGCCGATCGGACGACGTCGACGATGACGGCATTACGCATTGGATCCTCCAACGGATGGTGAAAGGTGTTGTGGGGAAAGCTCCCCGGTCAGCCTGCGGCGGGCTCGGTGATCTGCGCGACGAGGTCCCGGCGGACCAGTTTGCCGGTGGCGGTCTTGGGCAGTTCGTCCACGAAGACCACCTCGTCGGGGGTGCGCGAGCCGCGCAGCCGCTCCCGGCACCACGTGCGGATCGACTCGGAGTCGGCGTGCTCGGCGCCGACCGGCACGATCACGGCGCAGATGCGCTCGCCCCACTCGTCGTCCGGCACACCGATGACCGCCAGTTCGCGGACGTCGTCGTGGCGGACGAGCACGTCCTCGATCTCGGCCGGGGCGATGTTCTCGCCGCCGCGGATGATGGTGTCGTCGGCACGGCCACCGATGTACAGGTAGCCGTCCTCGATGCGGGCGCGGTCACGGGTGGGGAACCAGCCGTCGGCGTCGAGCGCGGAACCCTTGCCCATGTACTCGCCGCTGACCTGGGCGCCCCGCACCCACAGCAGACCGGTCTCGCCGTCGCCGAGGATCTCCTCGTTCTCGCCGCGGATCTGCGCCTCCATGCCGGGGACGATGCGCCCGACCGAGCCGAGCCGTCCGCGCAGCGCCGGATCGGCGAGCGCGTCGCGGTGATCGTCGGGCCCGAGCACCGCGATGGTGGAGCTGGTCTCGGTGAGTCCGTAGGCGTTGACGAATCCGGTGTCCGGGAAGGCGACCAGTGCGCGTTCGAGCACCGGCTGCGGCATCCGTGCGCCGCCGTAGGCGAGCGAGCCCAGCGCCGGGGTGTTCGCGGGCGCGCCGTCGAGGTGCTCGACGACCCGGGCCAGCATGGTCGGCACCACCATCGCACTGGTGATGCCCTCCTCGCGGACCAGGTCCAGCCAGGCCGGCGGGGAGAAGTCGGGCAGGTGCACCATGCGGCGCCCGGCGTAGATGTTGCTCAGGACCGCGCCCATGCCTGCCACGTGGTAGGGCGGCGTGCTGACCAGCGTCGCCTGTTCCTCACCCGCGGAACCGAATTCGACGGTGTTGAACAGGTAGGACAGCAGGTGCTGGTGGCGCAGCAACACGCCCTTCGGAGCCGACGTCGTGCCGCTGGTGAACAGGACGATGGCGGTGGCGTCGTCCGGGACGGGCACCGCGTCCACCTGGGTCGCGGCGCGCGCGAGATCGAGGAACTCCTCGCTGGTGAGCACCGTGTCCGCGGCACCGTCGAGCTTGTCCCGGTAGGCCGGGTCGGTGACGATCAACGGGCGGTCGAGCTGGGCGACCAGGTCACGCAGCTGATCGGTTGCGAGACGATAGTTCAGGGGCGCGAGGGGAACGCCGGCCCGAGCCGCGGCGAAGGTGAGGACGGGGAGCACCGGCCCGTTCACGCCGACGAACACGAGGTGCGCGGCACCGTGCTCGGTCAGGACCGCGGCACCGCCGGAGGCGATGTCGCTGAGCTGCTGGTAGGTCATTCCCGCGCCGCGGCGGCCGACGGCGAGCCTGTCGGGATTGACCGATGCGGCCATGTCCAGAACCATTTCGATACCCATTGCACCACCTGGTGAGAACGCTTGGATTGTTGATGTGCACACGAGGTGCGGGGCCACATGCGGCAGGAACATGCCGGCCATCTGACGCAAACGATAACAACTATGCGCCTGAATGTGAAGTGAATCATGACAATGGTTGCAAGCAATGTGTATGGTGCGGTGAGCGAGTGCCCCAGATCACTCGCCCAGCACGAACCAACGAGAGACACGAGGTGCTTCCGATGCGCGACCCGGTGGACATCACCGCTCTGACGGCCTGGCTGGATCACAGCGGCGTCGGCACCGGACCGGTCGAGAACGTGGTCGCCCTGACCGGCGGCACCCAGAACATCCTGGTCAAGTTCACCCGGGACGGCGTCGACTACGTCTTCCGTCGGCCCCCGCTGCACAAGCGCAGCAACAGCGACGAGACCATGCGCCGGGAGGCCCGCATCCTCGAGGCACTGGCGGACAGCGGTGTGCCCCACCCCCGCCTGGTCACCTCGTGCGAGGACCTCGACGTGATGGGCTGCTTCTTCTTCGTGATGGAGGCGATCGAGGGATTCACCGCGACGACCGAGGTGCCCGAGCCGCACGCCTCCTCCGCCGAGGCGCAGCACGCGATGGGACTGTCGATGGTCGACGCCGCGGCCGCGCTCGGCGCCCTCGACCCGGCCGTCCTCGGGCAGGCCCAGGTGGACCGCGCCGACGGCTGGATCGACCGCCAGGTCGGCCGCTGGCGCCGCCAGCTCGACTCCTACCACGAACTCGACGGCTGGCCCGGACCCGATCTCGACGGCCTCGACGAGATCGGCACGTGGCTCGACGATCACCGCCCCGCCGAGTGGCGGAAGGGAATCATCCACGGCGACTACCACTTCGGCAACGTGATGTTCCGCAGGGACGCAGCCGAGGTGGCCGCGGTGGTGGACTGGGAACTGGCCACGGTCGGCGACCCTCTCCTCGACCTCGGGCACCTGCTGGCCAGCTGGCCGAACCCGGACGAGCCGCGCACCGCGGGCCTGGCCCGCCGGCTCGACGGCCTCCCCCGCCGCGACGAGGTGATCGCCCGCTACGGCGCCGTCAGCGGCCGGGACATGTCCGGCTTCGACTGGTACCAGGTCCTCGCCTGCTACCGGCTCGCCATCCTCCTCGAAGGCACCCACGCCCGCGCCTGCGCGGGCAAGGCCGACGCCGACCTCGGCCGGCGTTTCCACGGTGTCTCCCAAGCACTTCTCGACCAGGCACGCACCCTCGTCCAGGCCTCCTCCGCGACGGTCTGACCCGAAAGGACCACCGGCATGAGCACAGTCGGCACCGACCCCACCACCGAGGTGGACTACAAGTATCTCCGCTACGAGACCCACGACGAGGGCACCATCGCCCGGATCGTGCTGAGCCGGCCCAAGTACCGCAACGCGCAGAACCGCGGGCTGCTCGTCGAACTCACCGAGGCGTTCCTGCGGGCCGAGGCAGACGACACCGTCCGCGTGGTGATCCTCGCCGGCGACGGGCCCGTCTTCTCCTCCGGGCACGACCTCGGCAGCCCGGACTACAAGGCCGAACGGGATCCGGGACCGGACCAGCACTGGTCGTACGGCTGCACCGGCGGCACGAAGGACGCCGTCGAGTCGCGGCACCACCAGGAGTGGCACTACTTCTTCGAGAACACCCGCCGCTGGCGCAACCTGCGCAAGATCACCATCGCGCAGGTGCACGGCAACGTCTTCTCCGCGGCGCTGATGCTGACCTGGGCGTGCGACCTCATCGTCGCCGCGGAGGGCACCCAGTTCGCCGACGTCGTCGCCACCCGCCTCGGCATGTGCGGCGTCGAATACTTCGGCCACCCCTGGGAGTTCGGTCCGCGCAAGGCCAAGGAACTCCTCCTCACCGGCGACTGCCTCGACGCCGAGGACGCCCGCGCACTCGGCATGGTGAGCAAGATCTTCCCGGCCGACGACCTCGGCGAGCGCACCCTCGAGTTCGCCCGTCGCATCGCCCAGGTGCCCACCATGGCGGCGCTGCTGGTCAAGGAGTCGGTGAACCAGAGCCAGGACGCGATGGGATTCTCCAACGCGCTCGACGCCTGCTTCACGATCCATCAGCTCAGTCACGCGCAGTGGACGCACCTCTCCGGCGGCAAGAGCCCGGTCGGGACGCCCGAACTCGGCCTGCCGGACTGGAAGACGGCACCGCCGGTGCAGCGGGCGGACCCGTACCGTCCGTAGCCCGCGCCCAGCGAGAACGGCGCCCCCACACGGGTGGGGGCGCCGTTCTCGTGCTCCGGGTTGCCGTGCTCCGGGTTGCCGTCGGCCGGGACGGCGCGGCCCAGGGCGGGTCTCCTGCTCCCCCTCGGATGCACCCGGCGAACCATGCCCTAGGACACCGCTGCCTGCCGCAGACCGTCCGACTCCAGCCGCGGGAGCACCTTGGATGCGAACAGTTCCAGGCTTTCCCAACCGATCTCGGGAGGCGTGCCACCCATGAGCGGCTGGAACATCAGCTCGGACCGGTCACCGCGGGCGGTGGCGAACTCGACGCATTCGTCCGGGGTGAGCACCTGGAACTCCGGCAGCAGCTTGAGATCCTCGACGGTCTCCGCGAACTTGTAGCCGGTGGTCCCGGTCCCCCGCTCCTTCGCCCACTGCGCATTCATGTTGGTGGTGTACATCAGGTGCGGGGCCAGTCGCTGCCAGTCCCGCTCCGGGTCGTCGGTGACGTGCAGGAACAGCGGTCCGGCCGGGTAGGGCCGCGCCGGGACGGGGCGCCCGAGCCGTTCGCACTCCGCCTCGAAGAGCGAGTACAGCCGATCCTTGTCCGACCCGGCCGGGTAGTAGTTGTCACCCAACCGGGCCGCGCGTGCCGCGGACGGATCCGCCGAGCCACCGATGTAGATCGGCGGCCGTGGCGTGGTGACCGGCGTCGGCCGCACCCGCACGGTCCGGCCTCGGAACTCGAAAGGTTCACCGGTCCAGGCCTTGTCGAGCGTCTCGATGATCTCCTCGAGGATCTTCACCCGGCGCTTCATCGGGATGTCGAACATCTCGAACTCGTCGGGCCGGTACCCGATCCCCATCGTCATCTCGACCCGGCCCCGCCCGATCAGGTCCAGCGTCGCCAGGTCCTCGGCCAGTCGCAGCGGGTCGTGCAGGACCGCGACCAGCGCGGAGAAGTGCACCGCGATCCGCTGGGTGCGACCGAGCATCGCCCCGGCAAGGATCATCGGCGAGGCGCAGTAGCCGTCCTCGGCGCCGTGGTGTTCGGCGATGTACACCGTCTCGAAGCCGGCCGAGTCGGCCCAGGCGGCCTGTTCGACGGCGGCCCGGTAGAGATCGGCGGCGGGCGCTCCGACGGCGGGCGCCCGCATGTCGTACCGGAGTGAGAGTTTCATCGCGGGGTCTCCTTCTCGTCGGAATCCACCAGTCGGAAGGTGGGCAGGGTGTGGGTGTCGAAGACGGTGGGGGACAACTCGACCCGGTCACCTATGTGGGGCGCATCCGCTCCGGGCCCGACCAGGTTCGTCACCAACCGCACGCCGGGTGCGTCGTCGATGTCGACGAGCGCGACGGTGTACGGCGGGGTGGACCCGGACGGCAGGAAGGCCCGTTCGACGCGGGTGAAGGTGTGGATCACGCCGGTACCGCGGACCGGCACCCACTCGGGGCCGTCGGGGAACCCGCACCGGCATCCCGACGCCGGATACCATTGCCATCGACCGCATCCCGGGCACCGGGGCAGGGCGAGACCACCGGCGGCCGCCGCGTCCCAGAACGGTTCCAGCTCGGGCAGGTCCCGCGGCGGCGGGAACTGCGGGACGTGGTCGGCCTCGGTCACCGCGGTGCCGGCCGGCGCCGAATCGGTCATCAGCGGTCCTCCGTCAGGATCAGGGTGGTGTGCTCGCCACCGGCGAGTGCCGCGACCAGCGCGGTGCGGGCACCGGGTACCTGAGCCGCGCCGCGCCGCCCGCGCAGCTGGCGCACCGCCTCGATCACGTGCACGATCCCCGGGATGTAGGCGTAGGCGAGGTGGCCGCCGTGGGTGTTGACCGGCAGCGACCCCCCGGGAGCGGTGTGCCCGTCCGCGGTGAACGCGAACGCCTCTCCCCTGCCGCAGAATCCGAGATCCTCCAGCTGGATCGCCTGCGAGATGCTGAAGCAGTCGTAGATCTCGGCGACGTCGATGTCGGAGGGCCGCAGACCGGCCTCGGCGAATGCCCGAGGACCGGACCGCGCCGACCCGAAGCTGCACATGTCGTCGGCCTGGGTGAAGAAGGAGGTCATGGACGGCCCCACCGCGACCGTCGAGGCACCGGCCACCCGAACCGCGGCGACGTCCAGGTCCCGGGCCCGGTCGGCGGTGGTGACCACGACCGCCCCGGCCCCGTCGGTGATCAGGCAGCAGTCGGCGGCACGCAACGGGGACGCGATCATCGGGCTGTCCAGGTAGTCCGCCAGGGTCAGCTCGCGGCTGCGCTGGGCACCCGGGGTCAGCCCCGCCCAGGTCCGGTTCGCGATCGCGATCGCGCCGAGCTGGTCCGGAGTGACCCCGTAGGTGTGCAGGTACCGCTGCGCCCACGCGGCGAAGTAGACCGGCTGCCCGTACCAGCCGAAGGGCATCTCGAGGCCGGCCTTGACCGGGTCGTGGGCGTGGAAGGCGTACGGTCCGCCCGGTTTCGACCCCGCGTACCCGTAGTACACGAGAACCACTGCCGCCCGGCCCGATTCGACGGCGGTGCGGGCGAGGTCGATCGCGGCGAGCGGACCGGCCCCGGCGGGGATGCCGGGGGCGGCCGTGTAGTCACGCGCGATGCCGAGCGCCTCGGCGACGTCGTCCGGCCCCGGCCAGGACCCGGCCGAGATCACCCCGTCCACGTCGGCGGCGGTCAGGCCGGCGTCGTCGAGCGCGGCGCGGCACGCGTCGATCACCAGCCGGTCGATCCGGCGGTCGACCGACCGGCCGAACTCCGACTCGCCGACCCCGGCGAGGACAGCGGATCCGGCGATCACTTGGACCGGTGCCCGCGCCAGGCCGTGGTGCCGCCGTCGACCGGGACGACGATGCCGGTCAGGAACGACGCGTCGTCCGAGGCCAGGAAGGCGACCACCTTGGCGATCTCACCGCTGGTGCCGAAGCGCGGGATCAAGTGCGCACCGGTCATGCCGAGCAGGCGGGCGTCGCGGTCCTCCGGCGCGGCCGCGGCGAGGAAACCCGCACTCATCGGCGTCTCGATCGAGCCGGGTGCGAACGCGTTGACGCGAACCTCCGGAGCGAGCGCGATCGCGGTGGTGCGGGTCAGCTGGATGACGGCCGCCTTGCTCGCCGGGTACGCGGTGCTGACATAGCCGACCATGCCGGCGACGGAGGCGGCGTTGATGATCGACGGCCCACGCCCGGATGCGCGCAGGTGCGGCGCGGCGAACTTCGAGGCCAGCCACACCGCCTTGACGTTGATGTCGAACACCTTGTCCCACACATCTTCCGGCAGACCCTCGAACGAGGCATCCTCCGCGAAGGCGCCTTCCATGATGCCGGCGTTGTTGATCAAGGTGTCCAGGCCGCCCGCGGCGGCGACGGTGGAATCGATCATCGTCCGGATCTGCTCGCTGTCGGCGAGGTCCACCTCGATGGCGAGGGCCGCGACACCGAGTGCCTCGACCTGCCCGACGGTCTCCTTGGCGCCGTCCATGTTCCGATCCGCGACGGCGACGAACTCGGCGCCCTGACGGGCCGCTTCCACCGCGATCTCCCGGCCCATACCCTGGGCACCTCCGGTCACCAGGATTCGCTTGCCGGTCAACATGGGACCACCTCTTCCGTTCCGTTGTTCGATGTTGGTTCTGACTGTCTGGGCGGCGATCTCGGTCGTCAGCCGCGCCGCCCGGCCTCGAGCAGGGTGACCGGATCGGCGTACCGGCCGCTGGTGTAGGGCGAGACGCCGATGATCCCGGTCATCCCGGCATCGACCGGCAGCGTGACTCCGGTGACGTAGGCGGCGTCGTCGCCGGCCAGGTAGAGCACGCCCGCGGCGACGTCCTCGGGCACCAGCGCCCGGTCCATCAGTGCGGATCCGTCCAGTGCGGTCGCGGCGCCACCGAGGTCGCCGTCCGCGACGACGGCCGCGGTCATCGGGGACACCACCGCTCCGGGGACGATGGTGTTGACCCGGATCCCGTACGGACGAAGCTCGGCCGCCACGGAATTCGACAGGCCGATCACGGCGGCCTTGGCTGCGCTGTAGACGTGCGGACCGACGCCGCCGAGCAGGCCGCCGGGGCTCGAGGTCGAGATGATCACCCCGGACCGCTGCGCCTTCATCACCCGCGCGGCGTGCTTGCAGCCGCAGATCACCGCACGCAGGTTGATCGCGATCGTGGTGTCCGCCTCGGCCATCGGTGTGCGGTCGATGGGGCCGAGGACGCCCATCACCCCGGCGTTGTTGAACATGATGTCGAGCCGTCCGAAGGTCGTGACCGCGAGGTCGACGGCGGCGGCGACGTCGTCCTCGACGGTGACGTCGGTGGGCACGAACAGCGCCCGGGGACCGAGCTCGGCGGCGAGGGCGGCGCCCGCTTCGCGCTGCAGGTCCGCGATCACCACGGCCGCACCCTCGCGATGCAGGCCCCGCACCACCGCGGCGCCGATGCCGCCCGCTGCGCCGGTGACCACTGCCACCCGACCGTCGAATCTGTTCACCATGGGCACTCCCGCGACGACCATTTACCTGATAACAATATGCATGAAATCTAGATCACATTCCGGCTGTCGGCAATGCCCGCCTCCGGTCGGACCGCCCGCCACCGGAGGACCCCCGTGACACCAGACGAGATGACCATCGCGCTGACCGCCCTCACCGAACGGGTGGCCGGGCTGGAGGCCGAGCGCGCCGCACTGAGCCTGATGCACCGCTACGCGGCCGCGCTCGACAATCCGGACCCCGCGGCGCTCTCCCGGATGTTCACCCCCGACGGAACGCTCGCCACGCCGCGGGCCGAGCACCGCGGCCGCGCCGCGATCGTGGACTTCTTCACGCAGGCCCGACAGCGGGACGCGAGTACCAAGCGGCACTTCGTCTGCCAGCCCGAGGTGAGAGCGACGGGGCCGGACAGTGCGGCGCTGCAGTGCTACTTCCTCTACACCGCACTGCCCGGAGCCTCGGAGCCTCCATCAGTGCTCGGATGGGGTGCCTACCGCGCCGAGTGCCGAATCGATTCGGGCACGGCACTGTTCGAGTCGCTCCGAATCGCGGTGCACGCCACCTCGGAACTCGCCGCCGCACACGCGCTCTGACGAGAAACCGGCGCGGACCCGTGTCGGGTCCGCGCCGGCTCGCTCAGCTCGCCCGGTAGGCGATGGCGCGCTCCGGGCAGGCGTCGGCGGCGTCGCGCGCCTGCGCCAGCAGGTCCGGGCCGATCGGCAGATCCTGACCGGCCTGCGCGACGAAGCCCGCCTCGTCATCGGTGAGCAGGTCCGGCGCCACGGCGTAGCAACGACCGTGCCCCATGCACTTTCCCTCGGCAACACTCAGCGTGCCGACGGTGTCCTGTGCGGTGTCTCCGGCCATGATCAGACGTCCCATTCCAGTTCGAGGTTCTCCAGGGTCAGCTGCGAGCCCCGCTCCACGAGCGGCGCCTCACCGCGAATCCGGTAGTTCGGAATCCGCTTGTGCCACTCCTCCAGCACCACGGCCAGTTCCAGCCGCGCCAGGTGCATGCCCAGGCAGCGGTGCGGTCCGGCGCCGAACCCGAGGTGGCGGTTGAGTCCGGGCCGGTCGAGCACGAACTCGTCGGGCTCGGGATACATGCGCGGATCCCGGTTCGCGGAGCCGACACCGAGCCAGATCACATCCCCAGTCTTCATGTCGAGGCCGTGGAATTCGGTGTCCTCCTGCACCTCTCGGCCGGCCTGGATGACCAGGGGGTAGAGCCGGATGAACTCCTCGACGGCCTTCTTCGTCAGGTCCGGGTCGTCGATCAGCATCTGCCGGTCCGCGTCGTGCTGCGCGAGGTGCGCGAAGATGTACCCGAGCGCGGAGCGGGTGGTGTCGAGCCCGGCGAGCATGATCGACAGGCAGGTGGTGAGGATGTCGTCCTTGCTCAGCGGCTCGCCGTCGATCTCCGCCTCGAGGAGCCGGGTCACCATGTCCTCGGCGGGGTCGAGCGGGTTGGCACGGCGATCCTCGACGGCCTTGTCGAAGTACTCCAGAATCTTGCCCTGCCACAACTGAGCGTCGTCGACGTCGCCGCGGAGCATCGCCCGGAACATGTTCTCGCTCCAGGGCAGGAAGAAGTCACCGTCGGAGACGGGCAGTCCGAGGAGTGCGAGGAACAGGTCCGTCGGGTACCGGATCGCGAACTCCTGCACGAAGTTGCAGTGACCCCGGTCCTTGATCTCCTCGATCAGCTCGATGCAGCGGGAGTAGGCCAGCTCTTCCATCCGCCCGATCGCGGCGGGCGCGAAGAACGGGTTCAGGATGCGACGGAAACGCTGATGGGTGTCACCGTTGAGATCCTGTGGCAGCAGCGGAATCCCGCTCTTGGGGTACAGCGCGGTCCGGACGTCGGTGGTCCAGGTGCGCCAGTTCTGGAAGCCCTCGAGCACGTCGTCGTAGCGGGTGAGCATCCAGAAGCCGCGTTCGGTCGTGTCGTTGAAGTGGAAGCGATCCTGCTCCCGCTCGGCGTCGAGCAACGCGTAGTGACCGTAGATTTCACTCTCGCGCGTGTAGTCGGTGTGGCTGACGGGGCATTTGAGTGGCTGAGCCATGTCTTCTCCTGCTTGATCGATCGGTCAGGACGGGCGATGGGGAAGGAAGATCTGCTCGTAGACCTTGTCCGCGTAGTCGGTGAGATCGACCTTGCCGGGCGCGTACCAGTTGGCGAATCCGTCGTAGTCGACTTCGTCGGTGTAGCCGAGGTCGGCGAGGGTCGCGAGCCACTCTTCGGCCGCGCTCTGCATCCGCGAGACGAACGCGTCGCCGTCGTCGAAGGCCTTGCCCGTGCGAACGCCGTCGAGGAGCTTGTCCTGCTCCGCCTTGATCGCGGCAGCGGCATCGGGAGCGAAGGTGCCGACTCCGCCTCCGGCGGCGAGGATCTCGGCCGTGCCCGCGACCGTGTTGGCGAAGACCTTGTCCTCGACGTTCGACTTCATGAAGACCGTCACGCGGTCCCAGATCAACTGCTGCGCAACGAGAGGAAGGGAGTCCCATGCCTGCTGGCTCATGGCGATGCCGCCCCACCCGTTGGCGAAGCTCGCCGAGGAGTCGATGACGGCGTGCGGCGCGGCGCCGAGGAAGCCGCCGATCGTGCCGACGGTGAACGTCGTGACCGAGCAGTCCGCGACCTTGCGCTGCAGCGCCTCGTACAGCTCGGTGTACGGCATGGTCACCGGGCTCGCGCCGAGTGCGGTGACCTCGGCACTGATCGAGCGCCCGCTGGCGGTGACCTGAGCGCCGTGCAGCGACGGCAGGTCGCGCCGCGCGCTGGAACAGAACAATCCGTTCGATCCCGAATTGTATTCGGGAAGAAGGAGCTTCATGCCCTTGTTCTCGTACTCCGCCATGATCTCCGGCGTGTCGAAGGCGACGTCGTTGGCCCAGGCATTGGACTGCAGGACGCCGACCACGGGCGTCTGCTTCGCGAGATAGGCCGAGTCGGTGAGCGCGGCGCTCGCGGGATACTCGGACGGGTCGTACTGGGGGATGATGTGCGCGAGGTCGAGCCGGCCGTCGAGCAACGCATCGTCGATATCCGCCGGTGCGGCAATCGCATTCGCGTACGCGATGTCGAACGTGATCTTGCCGCCCGACCACTCCGTGATCGACTCCAGATACTTCTCGACCGGCTGGCCGGTGGTCGACCCCTTCGAGGACGGGGACTGCGTGTGGAGGACGATGGGTTCGACGTCCTCGAACGCGGCGATGTAGTCCTCCTTCGACGCCCCGTACTCCAGGCCCGAGCCGCCACCGGTGCCGGCCGATGCCGATTCCGCGCATCCCGCGACGGCGGCTGCGGCGAGGCAGGCCGCAATCCCGGCGCCGACCGCCCTGATTCGCACTCTTGTCATGTCCGCTCTCCACCCTTCGTGGCCGCATGCGACAACACACTGTTCCAAGTGACTCAAATCACCACATATGATGCGCATCATATGTGTGGTTGTCAACACACTGCCGCGAAACACGGCGACCTGCCCGCTCGCGAAAGCTGAGTGAAAGTGGCATTGCCTCTTGCCATTACAAAAGAGAGGCGGAGGCAACCACAGGTTGCCTCCGCCTCTCGGGGAGCGTGTGAACGGGCGCGAATCAGCCCCGCACACCCCAGGCGATCGGGGTGTCGAGGACCTGCGGGTAGTGCTTCTCCTCGTAGCGCCAGATACCGGCGATGTGCTCCTCCATGGCCGCCAGCGCGGCCTCGGGATCACCCGCCGCCACAGCGAGATAGATCTTCTCGTGGATGTCACAGGTGGCAACGCGGTGCCGCTCCGGATACTCCATGCCCATCGCCGAACCGTCCAGCATGTCCAGGAGCGCGTGAATGAGATACCCGAAAAGCGCGTTGCCGGACCCCTTCGCGATGGTGTCGTGGAACAGGCGGCTCATCTCGATGAAGATCTCGTCGTCGTCGAGGTTCTCGCGCATGTGGTCGACGGAGTGCTTGAGCGCGGCCAGCTGGTCCTCGTTCATCCGCTCGGCCGCCAACCTCGCCATCATCGGCTCGAGGGCGGTCCGCGCCTCCACGATCGACCGGAACGGCGCGTTCTCGAACTGCATCAGCAGCGTGATCGCGGTCTCGAGGCCGGCACTGTCCGGCTGCTGGACGATCGGGCCGCCACCCGGGCCGGGCTTGAGCGCGATGACGCCCTGCAGTTCGAGGAACCGGAGCGACTCCCGGAGGGTGCCGCGGCCGATGTCGTAGTCCTCGAGCATCACGCGCTCCGGCGGAAGCCGGTCACCGACCTTGTTTCCACGCTTGTTGATGTCCTCGACGATGCGCTGAGCCACCAACATCGCAGTCTTCTGAGGACGAAGGTTTGCCCTTCCCACTGCACGCACCTCCACACGGTAAGGCCTTTCCCCCGCCCACCGGAGTTATAGCCACAGTAATCTATGATTATGTTTACAGCATTGCGTGCGTGGACACCAGAAGGTTCGGTGGACAAATACCGGACGGTCGAGATTCTCGCCGCAGCCGGTCGTGGAATCGGGCGAATCCCCCCTCGAGGCGGAGCCGAACCGCCAACTACTGCATGGCGTCCCAGGTGATGGGCTTGCCCATTGCACCGGAGAACTTCTTCTGCAGGTAGGTCGTCAGCTCGGTCACATGAGCGCGCATCTCGACTTCCGCGGCGGTCGGATCGCCGGCGTCGATCGCGGCGAGGATGCGGACGTGAGCGTCATAGACCTTGGTTCGCCGGGCGGCGGGATACTCGACGCCGAGGGCCACGCCCTCGAATATGCCGTCGACCGCGTCGATGAGGTAGCCGAACAGTACGTTGCCCGACGCCCACGCGATCACCTCGTGGAACGCCTTGTTCGTCTCCAGGAACACGTCGAGATCCTTGAGGTTCTCCCCCATCTTGACCACCGACTCGGCGAGCAGGTCCCGCTGTGCGTCGGTGATGCGTTCGGCCGCTAGCCGTGCCATCAGCGGCTCGAGGCCTGCCCGGGCCTCGACGATCGTGGAGAAGGGCGCGCCGTCGAACTGCAGGACCAGCCCGAGACTGTTCTTCAGGTGCCCGGAGTCGGGCTTCTCGACGGTGGGACCGCCGCCGGGGCCGGGTTTGAGGGAGATGGCGCCCGAGAGTTCGAGGTAGCGCAGCGCCTCGCGCAGGGTTCCGCGGCCGACCTGGTACTCCTCGAGCATCAGCTTCTCGGACGGCAGCCGGTCGCCGCTCGTCAGGCCCCGCCGGTCGATCTCCGAAACTATCCGCCGCGCGATGATCATCGCCGTCTTCTGCGGACGGCCGGACCTACTGCTCACCACCACTGTATTTCCCCCTGGAGTACCCCTCGTTCCGCTACTTACGCGGCGGTAAGGCACTGTACCGTCGCGATCGCGAAATCCGAGTTCAATCCCGAGCATTTGTGGCGCCCGCCTCATCGGCGGAGCACATCCTGGACGATTTGTCCCGTTGGGAAAGCGTGAGATGTGTCTCACGCAAACATCCACCGTTTCGTTGATCCAACCGAATGATGCCGATAGTTTCGGATCGGTGCCCTCGTGGCGCCCGAACGCACCCGGCCGCCAGGCATCGCCCCTCACGAGCCATGGCCGGGCTGCCGAAGAACACAGGCGCACGGTCCGCGACCCCCCTCCCGGACCGTGCGCCTGTGCTGTCTTCTCTTGTCGGGCACGACGTCTCGAACGCGTCGTGGTGCGCGACCGAATGGTCGCGCCGCGACCAGCACTGCGTCCGCATCGACCACCTCGCCGGTGCCCAGGCGCACCCCGGTGGCGCGCCCGCCGGC
>NZ_JBSFSC010000010.1:0-96506 GCF_053589555.1 Rhodococcus sp. NPDC003322
GCCGGCGGTGCGTACGTGCCGATCGATCCCGATCATCCGGCGGACCGGATCGCGCTGGTGCTCGAGTCGGCGGCCCCGACAGTGGTGTTGACCCGCACCGTTGACGCGGTGTCGTTGCCGGGGCAGGCGCGGGTGCTGGCGATCGACACGCTCGATCTGTCGGGTGTCGCTGCCGGGTCGGTGACGGATGCGGATCGGTTGGCGCCGCTGCGGACCGGGAACCCCGCGTATGTGATTTTCACGTCGGGGTCGACGGGTCGGCCGAAGGGTGTGGCGGTCAGTCATGCGGCGGTGGTGAATCAGGTCGATTGGATGGCGTGGCGGTACGGGTTCGGTGCCGGTGATGTGGTGTTGCAGAAGACGCCGGTGACGTTCGATGTGTCGGTGTGGGAGTTGTTCGTGCCGTTGGTGACCGGTGGTCGGTTGCTGGTGGCGCGGCCGGATGGTCATCGCGATCCGGAGTATCTGGCGGGTGTGATGTCCGAGGGCGGTGTGACGGCGACGTCGTTCGTGCCGTCGATGCTGTCGGTGTTCCTCGACGTGCTGTCGGCGGCGGGGGCGCCGACCCTCGGATTGCGGCACGTCTTCGCGGCGGGTGAGGCGTTGCCCGCGGGTGTCGCGGCCCGCTTCGCCGCCGTCAGCGACGCCCAGTTGCACAATCTCTACGGTCCGACCGAGGCTGCGGTGCATTCCACGCACCGGCTGGTCGACGGCACCGAAACCGTGTCGGTGCCGATGGGTGCGCCGGTGTCGAACACCCAGGTGTACGTGCTCGATGCGCGGCTGCATCCGGTGCCGGTGGGTGTCGCGGGTGAGCTGTATCTGTCGGGTGCGCAGCTGGCGCGTGGCTACCACGGTCGTGTCGACCTGACCTCCGACCGGTTCGTTGCGAACCCCTACCGGCCGGGCGAGCGCATGTACCGGACCGGTGACCTCGTGCACTGGAGCCCGTCGGGTGAGTTGGAGTACCTGGGGCGCACCGATTTCCAGGTGAAGGTGCGTGGCTTCCGGATCGAGTTGGGGGAGATCGAGGCTGCGTTGCGGGCTCGGCCGGGGGTCACCGAGGCGGTGGTGGTGGCTCGTCCCGATGTGTGGGGGGGTACTCAACTCGTGGGTTATGTCGTCGGTGACGGTCTGGACGGGTCCGAGGTTCGCAGCGCGATCAGTGGGGCCGTGCCGTCGTACATGGTGCCGTCGGTGGTGATGGTGCTCGATGCGATGCCGTTGAGTGTGAACGGCAAGGTGGAGCGGTCGGCGCTGCCGGCGCCGGAATTCGCAGCGAAGGTGTTCCGGCCGCCGTCGACGGAGACGGAGACGGTTGTCGCCGCGGTGGTGGGGGAGGTGTTGGGTCTCGAGCGGATCGGCCTCGACGACAACTTCTTCGATGTCGGGGGTAACTCCCTGATCGCGACCCAGGTCGTGTCCAGGCTGAGGTCGGCACTGTCGACCGACGTGCCGTTGGTCTGGCTGTTTGCCGAGCCGACGATCGAAGCGCTCGCGGCGCGAATCGAATCCGCACCGTCCGGCGGGATGGACGCGCTCGGTGCGGACCCGCTCGGTGTCGTGCTGCCGATCCGTGAGGGGCACGACCGGCCACTGTTCTGCATCCACCCGGTCGGCGGCTTCTCGTGGGCATTCGCCGGGCTGGCTCAGCACCTCGATCCGGACCGCGGTGTCTACGGCCTGCAGTCGCCCGCGCTGAGCGAGGACGGCGTGGTGCCGGGATCGATCGAGGAATGGGCGGAGCGGTACGTCCGGGAAGTTCGGGCCATCCAGCCGGCCGGCCCGTACAGCCTGTTGGGTTGGTCGCTCGGTGGCGTCATCGCGCACGCGATGGCCGTGCGACTGCAGGCGGAGGGCGAGGAGGTTGCGTTGCTGTCGATGATGGACAGCTTCGCCGCCGTGCAGCCGGGGCAGTCCGACGAAATCTCGGCAGCCGAGGTGTCGGTCCCGTCCGCGCGTGAGCTGCTCACACTGGTGCTCCCCAATGTCGATCTCGACGGGATCGCACTGGAGGGCGACCTCACCGCCGAGTCCGTCGCGGGTCTGGTGGCAGGGCTGCCGGAGCCGTTCAACCGCTTGGGTTCCGACCGGGTGGCCGCGGCACTCGCGTCAGCAGAGAACTCGATCGGCCTGGCCGCCGCATACGAGCCCGCGCCGTTCAAGGGCGACCTCGTCTACTTCACCGCGACGCAGGACGACGCGACGGGTGTGAGGGGAGCGTCGACATGGGAGCGGGCGATCGGTGGCCGGATCCACAACCATCCGATCGACACCACCCACTGGACCATGGCATCGCCGGCGGCCCTGGCTCGGATCGCAGCCGTCCTCGAGGATTCGTGGGCGTCGGACGAAGGTCGCGGGTGAGGCCCCGGCGAAGCAGCGGATCGTGACGTGACAAGTGTGAAGACCGCAACGGTGCCGGCGCCATGGCCGGTGCCGTGAAACGAAAGGCAGTACCGCAATGAGCAATCCGTTCGACGACGAGGAGGGCACGTTCTTCGTGCTGGTGAACGAGGAGGGGCAGCACTCCCTGTGGCCCACGTTTGCCGATGTTCCCGCAGGCTGGACCACTGTGCACGGTGAGGCGTCACGCCAGTCGTGTGTCGAGTACGTCGAGACCAACTGGACGGACATGCGTCCGAACAGTCTGATCGCTGCGATGGCGGCCGACGCCTAGCGGCCGCCCCTGCGTGGGGAACCGAACGAAACGGGAAGGGGATCCATCCGAATCGGATGGATCCCCTTCCCGTTGTCGACGGTTGTCGCAGGGCCCGGACCGTACGTCCGGCTGCATCGCAGTCGTTCGGCTATCCGCTCAGGGCCTGGTCGTGGACTCCACGGACGGCTCGACCCGACGGATCGGCCATCGCCGCGAACTCCGGATCCCATTCCAGTGCAGTGGGAGTGGAGCAGGCGATGGATTTTCCTCCGGGCACGGTGGCTGCGCAGGCGTCGCCCGGGAAGTGCTGTTCGAAGATGCGGCGGTAGAGGAACGCCTCCTTGGTGGCCGGCGTGTTGTGGGGGAAGCGCTCGGAGGCGGTAGCGAATTCCTCGTCGGTGACGGCGAGTTCCGCGTGGTCCTTGAGGCCGTCGATCCAGCCGTATCCGACGCCGTCGCTGAACTGTTCCTTCTGTCGCCAGAGGATCTGTTCGGGCAGTGCGCCGTCGAACGCCTCACGGAGGACGGCCTTTTCGATGCGGCCACTGCCTGCCATCTTGTGGCGGGCGTCCATGCCCATGGCGGTGTCGAGGAAGTCGAGGTCGAGGAAGGGGACGCGGGCTTCGACACCCCACGCCATCATCGACTTGTTCGCGCGGAGGCAGTCGTAGTTGTGGAGTGCGTCGATCTTGCGCACGGTTTCCTCGTGGAACGCCTGCGCCGACGGGGCCTTGTGGAAGTAGAGGTAGCCACCGAAGATCTCGTCCGCGCCTTCGCCGGAGAGCACCATCTTCACGCCCATCGCCTTGATACGGCGGGCGAGCAGGAACATCGGCGTCGAGGCGCGGATGGTGGTGACGTCGTAGGTCTCGATGTGCCGAATGACCTCGGACAGGGCGTCGAGTCCCTCCTCGAAGGTGTAGACGAACCCGTGGTGCTCGGTGCCGAGCATGTCCGCGGCCAGTTGTGCGGCGGCCAGGTCGGGGGAACCGTCGAGGCCGATGGCGAACGAGTGCAGGTGCGGCCACCAGGCTTCGCGCCGGTCGTCGTCCTCGACTCGGTTGCGGGCGAACTTGGCCGCGCAGGCGGCGACCAGGGACGAGTCGAGCCCGCCGGAGAGCAGAACGCCGTAGGGGACGTCGGTCATCAGCTGTCGGTGCACGGCACTCTCGAACGCCTCCCGCAGCGCGCCGGTGCCGAGGTCGGTGCCGGCGGTGGCGGCGTGGTCGCGCCAGGGCTTGTCGTAGTAGCGGCGCAGCTGCCCGGTGGCGCTGTCGTAGACGTGTCCGGGTGGAAACTGGGCGACGTCGTCGCAGCTGTCCGCGAGGGCCTTCATCTCCGACGCGACGAGCAGGTGGCCCTCGCTGTCGTGTCCCCAGTACAGCGGGCACACGCCGATGGGGTCGCGGGCGATCAGGTACCGGCGGCGGTCGGCGTCCCAGAGAGCGAAAGCGAAGATGCCGTTGAGGCGGCTGACGAAGTCGTCGTCGCCGGACTCGTAGAGGGCGTTCACGACCTCACTGTCCGAGGCGGTGGTGAAGTCGTAGTCCAGGCCGGTGCGCAGTTCGCGGTGGTTGTAGATCTCGCCGTTGACCGCAAGGGCCAGGTGTCCGTCACGGGAGCGCAGTGGCTGTGCGCCGCTGGCCGGGTCCACGATCGCGAGGCGCTCGTGGACGAGGAGGGCGCCGTCGTCGACGAACACGCCGCTCCAGTCCGGACCGCGGTGGCGTTGGCGGCGGGATGCCTCCACTGCACGCGCGCGCAGCGCGGCCAGATTCTCGTCGGGGCGCAGGTCGAAGATGCCGAGGATCGAACACACGAGATAGCACTCCTTGTCGCACGGGATCCGAGTACGGCGCGCACGTTCGTCGGTGCGGACCCTGATCGTCAGCGCGCCCGTGGGGCGGCACACCGCTCGGTGGCGGTGAGACTACCTTTGGGTAAGAACCCGCGGTCGGGTTTCGCGAACATGACCTGGACACGTGTCCGTCGGGGTAGCCTGCCGGTTGCCGAAGGTAAACCTTCCTTTACAGAGCGCGCCAGGCCCTGTTCGATGCAGGCATGACCGCTGCTATCGACATCTTCCTGATCCTGCATTTCATCGGCCTTGCCGCCATCATCGGCAGCTACATGACCGTGCTCAAGTCGCCGCGGGTGATCCCGGGCATGCTGCACGGCGCCATCCTGCAGGTCGTGTCCGGTCTCGCCCTGGTCGGGCTGAACGAGGCGAACGACGCGGACCTGAACCACATGAAGGTCGGCATCAAGCTCGTCATCGCGATCGTGATCCTGGTCGCAGCGGTGCTGGGGTTGCGCAAGGCGAAGGAGGAGGCCGCGTCCCCGGCCGGTGAGGGGGCGGTCGCGACCGCGACCTCGACCGCGACGCTTGCGCACGTGATCGGCATCCTTGCCGTCGTGAACGTGATCATCGCCGTCGTCTGGTAGTCGGCTCGACAACGGAGAGTGGCCGCGTCCGGGAATCCGGGCGCGGCCACTTTCCTTTGGGTGGCAACGGGGTTCAGTCCCAGATGCCGGTGCTCTCCAGGTGAGCGAGCAGCCGGTCCGCGCCGTCGGCGAAGTGGGCGCGGGTGACGCGGCCCGCCTCCTCCGCGTCACCGGTCTCGAGAGCGGCGATCAGCCGGTCGTGACTGGCGACCGCGGCCTCGCCCCACCGCGGATCCGACGAGTACAGGTGAGCCGGGGTGTAGCGCACCGCGTTGAGCAGGAACCAGGACAGCTTGTTCGCGCCGGCGAGCCGGTTGAGCAGCCGGTGGAACGCGAACTCCAGGTCCTCGACCTGTGCCGTGTCGCCCGTCGTGACGGCCTCGGCGAGTCGGTCCCTGGCATCGCGCATCTCGGCCAGCACCTCGGGGGTGACGGCGGCGGTGGCACGGATCGCGAGCTGCTCGGCGATCTGTCCCTGCAGCCAGAACAGATCGTGGATGTCCGAGCGGGTCAGCGGGGCCACCACGTAGCCGCGGTGTGGCACCAGCTCGACGAGTCCCTCTCCGCGCAGGGTGAGCAGCGCTTCCCGCACCGGGGTCACGCTGACCCCGAGTTCGGCGGCGGTCTCGTCGAGCCGGATGAAGTCCCCGGGCCGGACCCCGCCGGACATGATGACGCCGCGCACGTGCGCCGCGACATCGTCCGACAGTTGTGGCCTGCGACGCAGTGCGCGATCGTCGGCCTTGCGGGTCGTGGTCATGGGTACTCCTTGGTCACGGCAGTTCAGCATAGGCGCCGGGGTGCGGCCCATCGGTCATGGTCGCGCGGGGTCTACAGCCCGTACGTCTTGCCGATGATGTCGCGCTGGATCTCGCTGGTGCCGCCGAAGATCGTCGAGACGAGGGTGGCACGCACGTGCTTCTCCATGTCGAACTCCGTCGCGTATCCGTAGCCGCCCATCATCTGCATGCCCTCGAGGGCGACCCGCTTGGCCGTCTCGGTGGCCTTGAGCTTGGCCATCGACGCCTCGCGGGCCAGCATCCGGTCGGGGTGGGCGTCGGCCTCGCGCGCCACGCTGTACACCAGCAGTTTGGTGCACTCGATCTCGGTGGCGAGATCGGCGATGCGGTGCCGCAGTGCCTGGAACGAGCCGATCGGCCGGCCGAACTGCTTGCGCTGTGTGACGAAGGCGAGGGTGTCCTCGAAGGCTCGTTCCGCCGTGCCGAGGATCATCGCGGACAGGATCAGCCGTTCGAAGTTCAGTCCCGTCATCAACTGCCGCCAGCCGTTGCCGACCTCGCCGACCACCGCGTCCTCGGGCAGGACGCAGTCGGTGAAGTACAGGTCGTTGGTCTCCTTGTGGCCGCCCATCAGTTCGATGCCGCTGATCTTGAGGCCGGGTGTGGTGACAGGGACGTGGAACATCGTCATGCCCTCGTGCTTGCTCTCGCCGCGTGAGGTGCGGGCGACGAGCAGGATGTTCTCCGAGATGTGCGCGTTCGAGCACCACGTCTTCTGTCCGTTGATCAGCCAGCCGTCGGAGGTCTTCTCCGCCTTCGTGCTCAGGTTGCCGACGTCCGATCCCGCCTCCGGTTCCGACATCGAAATCGACTGTGACACACCGCTGACGACGCCGCGCAGCACCGTTTCCTTCTGCTCGGGTGTGCCGAACTTGGCGTACGCTCCGCCGGTGATCAGGGTCGGGCCGATCGCGCCGATCGGTGCCATCCCCCGGGCGGTCTCCTCGAGCAGGATGCACATGTCGACCATCGTCGCGTCCGACCCGCCGTACTCCTCGGGCACCGTCAGGCCGAGCCAGCCGAGGTCGGCCATCTTCTTGTACAGCTCCGGGCTGTGATTGTGCTTGCCGTGGTCGGTGAGCCGGTCCCGCTTCTCCCGGGTGCCGGCCTCGCGCTTGCAGAAGTCGGCGACGGCCTGGGCGAATGCCCGCTGCTCGGTGGTGAACTCGACGCTCATCGGTGTGATCTCCCCTGCGAGGTGATGGATTGCGTGGCGTGAACGGTGGCCGGGCTCTTGCCCGCCGCTCCGGCACGGCCTACTGTGACGCCCACGACAGTACGACAAATCAAATATATGTGATGTGATTCCGGTTCGGAAGGGTGCGAGTAGGCAAGGATCGAGGCACGCCGAGCGACGCGGAACCCGCGTGCGCGCACCTTCCACACGACCGGCCAGCCGACCGCGCCACACCGATGGAGGAATGCCCCCATGTCCCAGCGGACCGACCGCAAGCCGAGCAAGACCGAGGCGCCCGCCCACGCCGCCCCGGACACCTTCACCTCACTGGACCCGCGGACGGGTGACGTGCTGGCCGAGTATCCGGTGCACGACGCCGAACGGGTCGCGCAGGCGGTGGAACGGGCACGTGACGCCGCGGTGTGGTGGGCGGACCTCGGATTCGACGGCCGCAAGAAGTGGCTGCAGAAGTGGAAGTCCGCGATCGCTTCGGACGCCCAGTCCCTCGCGGCGGTGATCTCCGCCGAGACCGGCAAACCGGTCGACGACGCGATCCTCGAGATCATGCTCGCCGTCGAGCACCTGGACTGGGCGTCGAAGAACGCGGCAAAGGTACTGGGGCGCAAGAAGGTGTCGTCCGGTCTGGTCAGTGCGAACCAGGAGTCCACGCTGCGATACCAGCCGCTCGGGGTCGTCGGCGTGATCGGGCCGTGGAACTACCCGGTCTACACGCCGATGGGGTCGATCTCCTACGCGCTGGCGGCGGGCAACGCGGTGGTGTTCAAGCCCAGCGAACTCACCCCCGGTGTCGCGGTGTGGTTGGCCGACAAGTGGAACTCACTCGTCCCGAACCAGCCGGTGCTCCAGGTCGTGACCGGGCTCGGCGCGACCGGTGGGGCGCTGGTCGAGGCGGGGGTCGACAAGGTCGCCTTCACCGGGTCCGGCCCGACCGCGAAGAAGGTGATGGCCGCCTGCGCGAAGACCCTGACGCCACTGGTCGCAGAGTGCGGCGGCAAGGACGCGATGCTCGTCGCGGCCGACGCCGACCTCGACGCCGCCGCGGATTTCGCGGTGTTCGGCGGCATGGGCAATGCCGGCCAGACCTGCGCCGGCGTCGAGCGGATCTTCGTCGCCGATGCGGTGTACGACACGTTCGTCCGGAAGATGACCGAGAAGGCCACCCGGTTGCGGCCGGGCGGCGAGTCCGGCGCCTCCTACGGGCCGATGACCCTCGACCGGCAGAACGACGTGGTGCGCGGACAGGTCGAGGACGCCCTCGACAAGGGCGCCCGCGCCGTGCTCGGCGGGCGGGAGTCGCTGCACGCGCCGTACATCGAACCGGTGATCCTCGCGGACGTGCCGGAGGACAGCACCGCGATGACCGAGGAAACCTTCGGCCCGATCGTCGCGGTGAACCGGATGCGTGACCTCGAGGACGGCGTCGAGAAGGCGAACCGTTCCAGCTACGGACTCGGCGCATCGATCTTCACGAAGGACAAGGCCAAGGCGCTGCAGGCCGCCGAGCGTCTGCGTACGGGCATGGTCTCGATCAACTCGGTGCTCGGATTCGCGGGCGTCCCGTCGCTGCCGTTCGGCGGTGTCGGCGAGTCCGGCTTCGGCCGGATCCACGGCGCCGACGGCCTCCGCGAGTTCGCCCGCCCGAAGGCGGTGACGCGGCAGAAGTTCAAGGCCCCGCTGAACCTGCTGACAATGGACCGCAAGGCGCGGGACATGAAGATCGCGGCCTGGATGCTGCGCACCATGCACGGCCGGGGGTAGCGAGGTGTTCCTCATCGACGGCGGAAAGGCGCCGCGGGGCCGGTACGGCTGGTTGCACCGGATCGAGACCCTCGACCCCGTCCGCGACCACCAGGAGATCCACCGCATCACGGCCGGATTCGAGTTCCCCTGGGACTACACCCGGGCGCTCGAGTTCGCGCTGTTCCGCACCTACTGTGTGCCGAGCATCGCCGAACTGCTCAAACGCACCGGGGAGTTCGAGAATCGCCCGCAGAAGCGATACGACGACACCTCGCTCCTGATGGCCGAACTGCTCGAGCACGGCTACGACTCGCCACGCGGCAAGGAGTCGCTGCGGGTGGTCAACCGGATGCACGGCAAGTACGACATCAGTAACGACGACATGTTGTACGTGCTCACCACGTTCATCTACGAGCCGCTGGACTGGATCGAACGGTACGGGTGGCGACCACTGCACCCGAACGAGCGGCTCGCGGCGTTCCACTTCTACCGGGAAGTGGGCTCCCGCATGGGTATCCGGGACATCCCGACCGACTTCCAGGATCTGCACCACTTCAAGATGGCGTACGAGCGCGCGCACTTCCGGAACACACCCGACGTCCACGCCGTCGGTGTGTACACCCGGGATCTGTTCTGTTCGTGGTTCCCGCGGCCACTGCAGCCGGTGGTTGCCGTTGGGGTCAGTGCGATGCTCGACCCGATGATGCTGTCGGCCTTCGGTTTCCGCGCAGCGCCCGGATGGATGCGAGTGGTCGCCGATCGTGCGCTCGATGCGCGGGCCCGCGCGCTGCGCTTCTTCCCGCCCCGGTCGACGTCGACGATCACCCGGGAATCGGGCAACCGCACGTACCCGGGCTACCCGGCGGGATACCGCCCCGGTGACCTGGGTGCGGACCAGGACAACGGCCGCCACTGACAGACCGGGGTGCCGCTGACCGGTCGGGTACCGCCGGCGGATCGGGCTCCGGCGGCCCGATCCGCTCGGGTCGCCGGACTTTGTGAAGGGTTGTACGCTTCGCTCCTGCCCGACCGTCACCCTCGACGGGCGTGGCCGCTTCGGGAGGAGGCCACCTCGTGCGCCAGCTGTCACCCAAGGATGCCTGGTTCGTGTACGTGGACAGCCCCAGATTCCGTCAGGCGTTCGTGTCCGCGCAGGTGTTCGCGCCCGACGCTGCAACCGGTCGCCTGCCCGACCGGGCCGAGATCGCCCGGTGGTTCGAGGCGCGTGCCGTGCTTCCGATGCTGCGGCAGCGCCTGGTGCGGGTTCCGCTCGATCTCGACCATCCCTACTGGGTGGAGGACCCGGACTTCGCGGTGTCCCGACACCTGCACTTCCACCAGCCCCGTGGCTGGGACGAACTCCGGGACCTGGTCGCCGACATCTCGACGGTGCCGATGGACCAGACCCGGCCGCTGTGGGAACTGCATGTCGTCGAACGGGTGCTCGGCGTTCCCGGGGTGGACGGTCCGGCAACCTTCGTCGCGATGAAGATGCACCATGCGATGACCGACGGCATCGGGAGCAACGCCGTGCTGTCGGCGTTCTACGGTGAGCAGGCTCCGCCACCGGACGCCGGGCGCGGCCCGGTCGAGCGGGTGCCCGGGCCTGTCGAGTTGGTGCTTCGGGCGCTCGCCCGCGGTCCGCGCACCGCGGTCGGGATCGTCACCGCGATCAGGCAGATTCGCGCCAACTGGCGTGCTGTCCAGGTCGAGCGCGCGCAGGGGGAGTATCAGCTTCCCCCGCAACGGCGCACGCCGACGGTGCTGGACGGCCCGGTCGGCCCCGGTCGGGTCCTCGAGGTGGAGTACTTCTCGCTGGCCGAGGTGCAGGCGATCAAGTCCAGGATTGGTGGGGTCACCGTCAACGACCTGATGCTGACAGTCGTCGGCGGGGCCATGCGTGCGTACCTGCTCGAGCGAGGGGAGTCGGTGCCGGGTTCGCTGGCCGCCTCGGTGCCCATGTCGATCCGGTCCGCGGGAGCGGTCCGCGAGTCGAACAACCAGTTCGTCATGTTGGTCGTGGACCTGAACTCCGGTCTGGACGATCCGATCGCGCGTGCGCGGGCGGTCCACGAGGCGGTACTCGCCGAGCGGAGGCGGATGAGCGTGCCTGCCGAGGCGGCGGTGTCGGACACCACCTTCGTCCTCCCTGGCTGGATGTTTCGCGTCGCTCGGCGCATCCGGGCGTGGCAGGGTGACGCGCGGCGAGGTGACGAGCTCCGGGGTCGGCCCTTCAACACGTTCGTCAGCAGTGTGCCCCGGGAGCTGACCCGGCTGCGGCTGGCGGACACCACCGATGTCCGATCCCTCGGGATCGGCCCCCTGGACGGGACCGGTACCGGGCACTCGGTGGGTGTCATGGGAGACCGGCTCGGCCTGAACATTGCCGCGGATCCCGAGTTGCTGCGGGACTCCGCGCGGTATGCGCAGCTGATTCGCCGGTCGTACAAAGAACTTCGGGACGCGGCCCAGGTGACTGTCGAGGCCTGACCGGGTAGCCGCCGGCCGCTTCATCCCTGCCATCAACCGCACTTCGAGTGCGACTCCTCCGAAAGGGCCCGGCAGTGCAGCAGGTTACGCCGAAGGACGCGTGGTTCGTGTACGCGGAGAGCCCGAGGTTCCGGCAGGCGTTCGTCTCGGTGTACGCCTTCGCGCCCGACCACCGCGGCGGCGGGCTACCCGGAAGGGAGGAGATCGCGGCGTGGGTCGAGGCCCGCGCCTCGGTACCGGTCCTACGGCGGCGGTTGGTACGGGTTCCGCTGGATCTCGACGACCCGTACTGGGCGGAGGATCCGGACTTCTCGGTGGCCCGGCACCTGCACTTCCATGACCCGCAGAGCTGGGACGACCTGCGGGCGATGCTGGGGGACCTCGCGGCGGCGCCAATGGACCAGACACGACCGCTGTGGGAACTGCACGTCGTCGACCGGGTGGACGGCGTACCCGGCACGGGTGGGCCGGTCACGGTCGCGGCGATCAAGATGCACCACGTGATGGCCGACGGCATCGCGAGTGGCCATGTCACGACAACCCTGTTCGGTGCGGACCTTCCCGAGCCCGGCCCCGCGTGCGATGGCGGTCAGCAGGTACCCGGTACGGTCCGGCTGGTTGTGCGAGCTCTGGCAGCCGCACCCCGCACCGCGGCCCGGTTCGTCGATGGTGTCAGGGATGCTCGCGCGGTACATCGACGTCTTGTCGCCGAACGAGAGAACGGCTCGTATCCACTTCCTCCGCAACGTCGTACGCCGACTGTGGTCGACGGTCCGGTAGGTCCCGGCCGGGTATACGAGGTGGAGTTCTTCCCGCTGTCCGAGTTGCAGGCGATCAAGGCGCGGATTGGTGACGTCACGGTGAACGACCTCACGTTGACGATCGTCGGTGGGGCCATCCGCGACTACCTCCTCGAGCGAGGGGAGTTGGTGTCGGGTTCGCTCGCGGCGTCGGTACCGATGACGCTCCGGTCGTCGGGAGCCGCACTGGAGTCGAACAACCAGTTCGTGATGATGACCGTCGACTTGAGGACCGACCTCGACGATCCCGTGGACCGTGCGCGGGCGGTCCACGAGACGGTGCTTGCCGAGCGTCGGCGGATGAGGGTTCCGGCCGAGGTGGCGGCGGCGGAGACCACCTATGTGCTGCCGGGATGGGTGTTTCGCCTCGCCCGGTGGAGGGAGGCTCGCCGAGGAAGCAGCGCGACCGCCGATCCGGTCCGGGCCCGGGCGTTCAACACGTTCGTCACGAGTGTGCCGCGCCGCTCGACCGCGCTGCGGCTGGTCGACACCACTGCCGTTCTCGCCTTCGGCACAAGCACATTGGACGGCACCGGGATCTCGCATTCGGTGGGCTCGACCGGTGACTCGCTCGCGTTGAACATCACCGCCGATCCGGCGCTGCTTCGGGACTCCTGCAGGTATGCGGAGCTGATCCGGCGGTCCTTCGAACAGCTCCGCGACGCCGTCCCGGTGAACGTCGGGACCTGAGCGGGCCGCTCAGCTGTGCAGGACCGCCAGCATCAGTGTCCTCATCCTGCCGCGTGCGAGCGCACCGGTGTCGAAACGCATCAGCCGGCCGACGTCGAGGGTCTGCCCGAGCGCCGCGTGCACGAGGAAGCGGGCCTCCGGTGCGGGGAGGTCCGGGCGGGCCGCAGTGAGGAGGTTCACCCACTCCTCGATGTGCAGCCGCTGAACGTTCCGCAGGTTTGTGCGTTCCCCGGCGGGGAGGTTGCCGATCTCGGCGAAGTACACCGAGAGCACCTCGGGATGCGCGAATGCCAGGTCGATGTAGGCGGCCGTCAGCCGGCCGAGCGCCTCGGCCGGATCTGTCGCGGCGTTCACCGCGGATCGGGTGGCCACCGCGAGCCGGTCCGCCGCGCGGTAGAACACCGCTGCGAGCAGGTCCGCCTTGCTGGGGAAGTGCCGGTAGACGCTGGAGGCGTTGATCCCGGCCGCCGCACCGATCTCCTCGATGCTCGACTCGTGGTAACCGCGGACGTTGAAGATCTTCATCGCCTCGGTCAGGAGGAGTTCGCGCTTCGACGTGACGGACGGTCCGCCGTCGGCGGGGTCGTCGACCGCGGTCACCGCCGGACGGGCGCCGGCCAGGTCGCAGCGCGCCACGGCCCACGCGGCGGTGTGGAGCAACTTCTCGATGCGTCGATTCGCCAGCGCCGCGCGGTGTGCGGTGATGCTACCGATCACGCTGAGGGCCGACGCTCCGAGAACGCCGACGGTGGTGGGGTCGAGGTCCGGGCGCAGTTCGTGCAGCGGGCCGGTGACCTGTTCGTTGAGTGCGGCGAAATCCGCGCGCATGACGGCGCGGTCGTCGGCGTGGAGGTATCGCCCCTCCCAGCGGTACAGGCCGCCGGTTCGGCGGTTCTCCACGGTCGTGGAGATGAGCGCCCGGATGACCGCGTCCAGTCGCTCCTCGGCGTCGGCGCCCGCCGTCGACTCGGCGGCCTCCTCGGCTGCGGAGCGCAGTGACCCGACCGTGCTCAGCGCGGCCTGGACGAGGAGGGCGTACTTGTTCGGAAAGTGCCGGTACAGCGCGGGTCCCGAGATTCCGAGTGTGGCCGCGATGTCGTCGACGCCGACCGCGTGGTACCCACGTTCGCTGAACGCCTCCGCGGCGACCAGTGCGATCTGCGCCTTGCGGTTCTTGGGTCGCTTGCGGGGCGTCGCCGGCTCCGGAACCGACCGGCTACGGGTCGACTGCGTCATCGGACCTCCTGACATCTCGACTCCGAATCGTATCGGAGCGCTGTGGTCGCGTTCTGCGCGCGAGCCGCTGTGAACCGGAGTGGATGCCCGTGATCGCAATTTTCCGTTCCGGTAGTGGATTTGGTCTTGACAGTACGTCACCGGTAGATGAAAGTTAACGGCAATTCGCCAAAGATGTCGGTTCACGCCTGTTTCGAGAGTCCCACCTGCGGTGTGCAGACGGTGTCGATCCGGCGGGTGCCGGGCCGTTTCGAGCGCACAGGAGCGAGTGAAAAACATGATCACCAGGGCAGTTCGGCGTGGATCCGTGAAGTCCGGCAGGGGGTGCTGAGATGCTGACCACGCGCTTCACCGAGTCATTCGGGGTCGAGCATCCGATCGTGCAGGGCGGCATGATGTGGGTTGGAAGAGCAGAACTCGTTGCTGCCGTGGCGAATTCGGGCGCGCTGGGTTTCATCACGGCTCTCACGCAGCCGACGCCGGAGGACCTGGTCAAGGAGATCGCGCGGTGCCGCGACCTGACCGACAGGCCGTTCGGTGTCAACCTGACGATCCTGCCGTCGATCACCCCTCCGCCGTACGCGGAGTACCGGCAGGCGATCGTCGAGTCCGGGATCAAGATCGTCGAGACCGCCGGAGCCAACCCGGTCGAACACCTGCCCCATTTCAAGGACGCCGGAGTCAAGGTGATCCACAAGTGCACCAGCGTCCGGCATGCGCTCAAGGCCGAACAGATCGGTGTCGATGCCGTCAGCATCGACGGCTTCGAGTGCGCGGGACATCCGGGCGAGGACGACGTCCCCGGCCTCGTGCTGATCCCCGCCGCCACCGCCCGGGTGCGTATCCCCGTCATCGCGTCGGGCGGCATCGCCGACGCCCGCGGTCTGGTCGCCGCTCTCGCCCTCGGCGCGGAGGGGGTCAACATGGGGACCCGGTTCATGTGCACCCAGGAGTCGCCGGTCGCGGACGAGGTGAAACGGCAGATCGTCGCGAACAGCGAGCTCGACACGAAACTCATCTTCCGCACCCTGCGCAACACCGCGCGGGTCGCGGCCAACGCGGTCAGCCGGGAGGTGGTCCGGATCGAGTCGGGCGGAGCGACATTCGACGACGTTCGCGACCTCGTTTCCGGGGCCAGGGGGCGCAAGGTTTTCGAGGACGGCGATCTCGACGCAGGCATCTGGAGTGTCGGTCAGTGTCAGGGTCTCATCGACGACGTGCCCACGGTAGGGGAGCTGGTCGGTCGGATCGTGGCGGAAGCGGAGCAGCTCGTCGAGGGTCGCCTCGGTCGGATCGTCGGGGTGTCGCGATGACCGAAATCGCACCGGAACGCGTCGCCGGGCTGCGGGTGGGACACGAGGGCGGAGTCCTGCGGATCACCATCGCCCGGCCCGAGCGGATGAACGCGCTCGACCTCGACTCGATGCGCGCACTCGGTGATCTGCTGGAGGGCCGCGCCCGGGACGCGGACGTGCGGGTGGTGGTGCTGGCCGGGGAGGGTGGCGCGTTCTGCACCGGCGCCGACCTGGCGGCCGGTCCGTCCGCCGATCCGCGCGTGGTGATGGACACCGCGAACCGGGTGATCCGCGAGATCCTCACTCTCCCGGTGCCGGTGGTGGCGCGGGTGGACGGCGCCGCCGCCGGCGTCGGGGCCTCGCTCGCGCTGGCCGCCGACCTCGCCTATGCGGCCGAGTCCGCGTACTTCCTGCTCGCCTTCGTCAATGTCGGCCTGATGCCGGACGGCGGGTCGAGCCTGCTGGTCCCTGCGGCGGTCGGACGTGCCCGTGCGGCGGAGATGGCGTTGCTGGGGGAGCGGCTCGGCGCGACGGACGCACACGCGGCCGGGCTGATCACCCGCGTGCTGCCTGCAGGCGAGCTGGCCGCGCACGTCGACGCGGTGGCCGCGAAGCTGGCGGCCGGCCCGCGCCGCGCGTTGGAACTGACGAAACGCTCGCTGACGGCCGCGACGCTGGCGCGGGTCGAAGAGGCATTCGAGCGGGAAACCGAGGGGCAGATCGAACTGCTCGGGTCCGCGGACTTCTTCGAGGGCGCGGCCGCGATGCTGGCCAGGCGGCGGCCGAAATTCGGCGCCTGAGCCAAGCCGCGGCTCGCGCCGCCGCTAATGTCCGAATTTGCGAATTGTAGTTAACAAACCGGCCCCATTCCGGCCGCTGGCCTGCCATAATCGATCGCAACCGGAGGGGTGCGTATACCGTGCCACACAGTCTCCGTGACAGGGAAGGGCTTGTCGAAACGATGTCACCCGATCTCCTCTCTCAGCCCCTGCAGTCGCGCAGGAACCACTGGAACAATCAGGTCGCCACGCACGCGTTGATGCGTCCCGACGCGGTCGCCCTGCGTTTCCAGGGCGCCACCACCACCTGGTCGGATCTCCACCGCCGGTCGGAGTCGTTCGCCGACGCACTCGCCCGCCGCGGTGTCGGGTTCGGCGATCGGGTACTCGTGGTCATGCTCAATCGGCCGGAGTTCCTCGAGGTCGTGCTCGCGGTCAACTCCCTCGGGGCCATCGCGGTGCCGGTGAACTTCCGTCTCACGCCGCCCGAGATGGCGTACATCGTCACGGACAGCGGTGCCACGGTCGTGGTCACGGACGTCCCGCTCGCGCCATTGGTTTCCGCTGTCCGCCAACAGGTTCCGGAACTGGGCACCTTCGTCGTCGTCGGGCAGGGCAGTGGTGAAGGGGTGGAGGGATACGAGGAGCTCGTCGCAGAGGCGGGCGCGTCGCACCCCGCGGTCGACCTACCCGAGGACATCCCGGCCCTGATCATGTACACGTCCGGTACCACCGGCAGCCCCAAGGGGGCGGTCCTGTCCCACGCCAACATGCAGGCGCAGGCGCAGACCTGTATCCGGGCGCTCCGCATGCACGCCGCGGGCGACATCGGTTTCTGTGCCTCGCCGATGTTCCACATCGCGGCCCTCGGCAGCATGGCCCCCAGCCTGCAGCTCGGCATCCCGACCGTGATCCACCCGCTCGGCGCCTTCAACCCGACCGAACTGCTCGAGGTCTGGGAGGCCGAACGGGTCACCACCGCGTTCCTCGTGCCGGTGCAGTGGCAGGCGGTGTGCGCGGAACCCACGGTGCGGCAGCGGGATCTGGCGCTGCGGGTGATCAGCTGGGGTGCGGCTCCGGCATCGGACGTGGTGCTCCGGGCGATGTCCGACACCTTCCCGGATGCACTCAACGTGGCGGTGTTCGGGCAGACCGAGATGTCGCCGATCACCTGTGTGCTCGACGGCGAGGACGCGTTGCGCAAGCTCGGTTCCGTCGGCACCGTGATCCCGACCATCCAGGCCCGGATCGTCGACGACGAGATGAACGAGGTGCCCGTCGGGTCCGTCGGCGAGATCGTCTACCGCGGCCCGACCATGATGAGCGGCTACTGGAACAAGCCGGCCGAGACGGCAGACGCCTTCGCCGGCGGATGGTTCCACTCCGGAGACCTGGTGCGCCAGGACGAGGAGGGCTTCATCTATGTCGTGGACCGCAAGAAGGACATGATCATCTCCGGCGGCGAGAACATCTACTGCGCCGAGGTGGAGAACGCCCTGTTCGGCCATCCGAAGGTGTTGGAGGCCGCGGTGATCGGCCGCACCGACGCCAAGTGGGGCGAGGTCCCGGTGGCCGTCGTCGCGCTCAAGGACCCCGGCGGAACCGACCTCACACTCGACGAGTTGTCGAGCTATCTCGACGACGTGCTCGCGCGGTACAAGCATCCGAAGGAGCTCGTGATCGTGGATGCGTTGCCGCGCAACGCAAGTGGGAAGGTCGTCAAGGGCGATCTCCGCAAGGAGCACGGCACCGAGGGCGTGCGGATCGGTTGACCGTCGTCCGGTGGTGTCGCGATGGGGGGAGCGTGGCACCACCGGCGGTGTGGGCCTCGCCGGTGGCGTGTCGTCAACATCGGTGCTCTTGTCGCGCTGCGGGTCCGGCGCATAGTGTTTTGCGAATCACGGTTCACATGTCATGCGTTTCACATGTAGTTGACCAACGGGGGGAGCAGCGGTGACCTACGAGTTGCCCGTGGCGAAGGGGCCGCTTCGGGACGTCGCAAACCAGGGTGGCCATCTCATCGGGTTTGCGGTCCTGTCGATCGTGGCGCTGATCCGGGCCGTCTTCGCCCGCCGGCTGTCGATCAGCGAGACCGTCACGCAAACCCTGTTCATCGGGCGCGTCAGCACCGGACCCTCACTGCTGCTGATGATCCCCATCGGAGTGTTCATCGCGGTCTCCGTCGGCGAACTCGCGGGCCGGATCGGCGCAGGCGGCTACTCGGGCGCCGTGGTCGCGTTCATCATCGTCGGCCAGGCGGCGGCGCTCGTCTGCGCACTGATGATGGCCGGCGTCGCCGGATCGGCGATCTGTACCGACCTGGGGTCGAGGAAGATTCGCGAAGAGATCGACGCGATGGAGGTCATGGGGCTCGACGTGATCGAGCGCCTCGTCGCCCCCCGGCTCGTCGCGGCCGTCGTCGTCTCCCTCGCCCTGTGCGCGATGGTCACCTTCGGTGGTGTGCTGGCCTGCTACCTCTATCACATCTACGTCCAGCATCTTCCGGCCGGAACGTTCATGTCCACGTTCAGCCAGTACGGCCGGATGTCGGACTTCGTGATGGCGCTCGTGAAAGCCGCGGTCTTCGGCCTGACGTCGACCCTGGTCGCGACGTTCAAGGGTCTGCACACCAAGGGCGGCCCGCGCGGGGTCGCCGACGCCGTCAACGAGGCCGTGGTGATCGCCTTCGCGCTGGTGTTCATCGTGAACACCGCGTTGTCCGCGCTGTACACGGTCATCGTGCCCGCCGTCGGGGCGTACTGATGGTCGCCGTCGACGCGCGCTTCCACCTGCGTCGCGCCGCAGCGCCGTTCCGCCAGATCGTCGACGCACTCGCGTCCATCGGCCGACACGTCACCTTCTACTGCAAGGCCCTCGCGTCGATGCCGTACGCGCTCATCCACTATCGCAAGCACGTGCTCGCCCAGATCAGCGAGGTGAGCTTCGGGACCAACTCGGTGCTCTCCGGCGGCGGCACGATCGGCATCGTGTTCGCGATGTCCCTCGCCGCGGCCATGATGCTCGGCGTCGAAACCCAGCGCGGTCTCGAACTCGTCGGCATGACGACGATGTCCGGGATGCTGTCGGCGATCGCGAACACCCGGGAGCTGGCGCCGGTCGTGGTCGCGATCGCTCTGGCAGCCAAGGTCGGCACCGGTTTCACCGCGCAGATCGGCGCGATGCGCATCTCCGACGAGATCGACGCCCTGGACGCGATGGCGATCCGCTCCATCCCGTTCCTCGCCGGCACCCGGGTACTCGCGGCGATGGTCTGCGTGATCCCGATCTTCCTCATCGGTCTGCTCGCCAGCTACCTGTCCACCCGGCTGGTGATCGTGTTCTTCGGTGGCGCCTCCGCGGGCACCTACGACTACTTCTTCCACCTCGCGCTGTCACCGGAAGATCTCGTGTACTCGGCGCTCAAGGCGATCGTGTTCGCGGCGGTGGTGTCGCTGGTGCACTGCGCCTACGGCTACTACGCGTCCGGCGGTCCGGCCGGGGTCGGGCAGGCCGCGGGCCGCGCCCTGCGGACCGCGATCCTGGCGATCGGCGTGCTCGACGTGCTGCTCACGTTCGCGCTCTGGGGCCTCGTCCCGGAGATTCCGGGACTGGGGATCTGACATGGACCAGTTCACCGGACGTGCCCGGATCGGGCTGGCGCTGCGCGGTGTCCTCGCGGTGATGCTCGGCGTGGTCGTCGCGGTCGTGATGGTGTTGCGCGGATCCGGTTCGCTGCACCGCGACCCCGAGATCACCGTCGCGATCCCGGCCTCCGCCGGCCTCATCACCGGGGAAGCTCCCGTGCGCTACATCGGTGTCAACGTCGGGCGGATCTCGGGCATCGACTCGGGCACCGAGTCGTCGGTGGTGAGCCTGCAGATCGACCAGAGCTCCATCGCCTCGATCCCGTCCACGGTCGTGGCCCGTGTTGTGCCCCGCACGTTCTTCGGCGACATCTACATCCAGCTCGTCGACGATGGAGACTCGGCGACGGGAGCTCCGGCCGACCCGCTCGCCGACGGCGACACCATCGTGGTCGACCAGGGGCCGGATGCCGTGGCCCTCTACAGCATCTACACCAAGCTGGTCGACGTCCTCGACCACATGCAGCCGCAGAAGCTCCAGACCGCGCTGACCGCGCTCGGTCATGCGCTCGACGGTCGCGGCGAGACAATCGGACGGGTCGTCGACCGGCTCGCCTCGGTGAGCACGACGATGACTCCCGCGACGGAGCAGTTCCTCGACGCCACACCGGAGTTCAGGGAGGTGATGACAGCCCTGGACGCCGCGACCCCCGACGTGGTCGCGACCCTGGCATCGGCGGCGTCGGTGTCGCGGAACATTTCCGAACACTCCGACTCCATCGGCAGGATGCTCACCGCCGCATCCGGGTTCTCCTCGACCGCAGCGGGATTCGTCTCGGAGCGGCAGCAGTCGGTCACCACCGTGGTGGACTCGGTTGGCGTCATCCTCGCCACGACGGCCGCTAATCCGGACGGATTGACCGCCACCCTCGCCGGCGCGAAGTCGTTCGGCGCCGCGGGCGCCCGGGTGTTCTCCTCCGGCAAGTTCGACATCACCGCCGTGCCGTCCTTCGCGGACCCGTTCCCGTACACCGGTGAGGACTGTCCGACCTACGGCACCGAGACCGGCGCGTACTGCAGCGGTGCGCCCACACCGGCCCAGGCCGCCCGCCAGCAGTCGAACCGGGTGTCCGGAGTCGCCGACGCAGCGGCGGTGCCGGTCATTGACGGAGCCAGGGAGGCCCACCCGCTCGGTGTGCTCGAGTCGCAACTGCGGGGACTGCCCGCGCTGCCCGGCGGCGTGCCCAACCCCGCGACCGTCATGATGCTCGGTCCGCTCGTACGTGGAAACGAGGTGACCGTCCGATGAAGCTCGGATGGGTTCCCGTGGCGAAGCTCGTCGGGTTCTGTGCCGCCGGCATCGCGTGCGGCGTCATGGTCGCCAACACGTTGCTCGTGCCGGTGCGCGGCGACGCGGAGCGCTACTCCGTCGAGTTCACCGACGTCGAGGGCCTGACCCCGGGCAACCCGGTGATGATGGCCGGCGTCCGCGTCGGGCGGGTGGACGGCATCGCCTTCGCCGACGCGGGCGGCGGCACCAGCAAGGCCGTCGTGCAGATCGAGGTCGAGGCGGACCACCCGCTGACCGCCGACGTCACCGCCGCGGTGCGTTACGGGGACATGCTCGGCGCGCGCTACGTCGCGCTGTCGGGCGCGGATGCGCGTCCGGTGTCCGCCACGGGTGAATCCCCAGAGGGAGCAACGCATTCGGAGGTGGGGGCCGAGATTCTTCCGCCGGGATCGACGATCCCGCTGGACCGCACCACCCCGCCGGTGGACCTGACCGCCATGATGAACGGCTTCCGTCCGCTGTTCGACGCGCTGGCGCCCGACCAGGTCAACACGCTCACCCGTGGCTTCGTCGAGACGTTCTCCGGTCAGGGCCGGTCGATGGCAACCCTGCTCACCCAGATCGGCGACCTCAGCGGCGGGCTCGCCGAGCGGCAGCCGGTGCTCGAGCAGTTGGTCGGCAACATGTCCTCCCTGCTCTCGTCGGTGGACGCGCGCTCGCCGCAGCTCGAGGATCTGCTCGCCGGTCTCGCGGCGCTGTCGTCGACCGTCGTCGGCAGCAACGACCAGCTGATCGCCCTTCTCGACGGCGGCAACTCCGCGCTCGCGGACCTCGCCCGGGCGATGGCCGTGTCGAACGGTGCCTTCGGGCGATCGGTTTCCGATCTGAAGTCGCTCACCGACGCCTGGATCGGCACGACCGACCAGTTCAACGCGTTCGTCGCGAAGATGCCCGAGTTCGGTGCCGACGTGAACCGGATCGGCAGCTACGGCGGCTTCGTCAATCTCTACCTGTGCAACTTCACCCTGGAGGCGGGGGACATGGAGGCGAACATCTTCGGGACCACCCACTCGCAGGTGTGCCAATGATGTTCCTGGTCAAGCTGATCGACCACTTCGTCGGCATCGTCCTGTTCCTGTTCAAGGGCGAACGGCGCAGCGGCTCCACCCCGATGGCGCTCGGCGTGGTCGGCATCGTGGTGCTGCTGATCGGGCTGCTCGCAGCGGTCGGCGCCCCTCGCGTGTGGTACCAGATGCGGACGCACCCCTACGCCGCCGAGCTCGCCAACGCGAGCGGGCTCTCCGGCGGCGACCCGGTGTACGTGGCCGGTGTCCCCGCGGGCCGCGTCGAGGGCGTCGAACTCGCCGGCGACCACGTGATGGTGAGCTTCCGGCTCGACGACGGCCAGCCGCTGGGCAACCAGACCACCGCGACGGTTCGGCTCAAGACCGTGCTCGGCAAGCGCTATCTCGAAGTGGTGCCGGGGGGCGTCGAGGACGGCCAGACCGTGATTCCGCTGTCCCGCACCACCGTTCCCTACAGCCTCGACGAGGTGAGCCGGGACGCGACGGACGCCGCGCACGGCGTCGACGTCGAATCGCTGCAGGCGATGCTGACCACGCTCGAACAGGTGCTGCCCAGCGACTCCGAGCAGCTCGGCAAGGCCCTGACCGGGCTCGGTGGGGCCTCGGCCGCGTTCGCGCAGAACGGCGAGCAGGTCGACCGGTTGCTGACCATGTCGCGGTCCCTGTCGGATCTCATGGTCCGGCAGAGCGACGCGTTGACGACCACCGCGCACAACACCCAGACCGTGATGCAGATCCTCGCCGTCCGGAGGCAGGCGCTGACCGATCTGGTGGACAACCTCACCTCGGTACTCGACACCCTCGCGACCACGATGAGCGCCCGCGAGGCCGAGTTCGGGCCGATGGTGGAGAACCTGGTCGCGGTGACCGGCACGCTGAAGCAGAACGCCGCGAACATCGACCAGATCATGCAGAAGGTGCCGCCCGCGCTGCGCGGCGCCACCGACGCGACCGGCAACGGCGCCTGGACGGACGTGAGCGCCCCCGCCGCGGTGATTCCGGACAACCTGCTGTGTGCCCTCGGAGTGATGCAGGGGTGCCGATGAGTATTCAATCGACGACGACGTGGGCCGGTGACGGACCGACGAAGCGGCGACGCCTGCCGATGCTGGTGACGGCGCTGCTGACCGTGGTGGCGTTGGCGATCGCGGGATGGTTCGTCTTCGCGCGCACCGACCGGTCGACCACCGTGCACGCGAACTTCGCCTACGTCAACGGGATCTACGTCGGCAGCAAGGTCACCGTGCTCGGGGTCCCGGTCGGAACCGTCACCGAGGTCGAGCCGCAGGGCACCACGGTGCGGGTGACGATGTCGATGCCCGCGGACGTGGAACTGCCCGCCGACGCGAGCGCCTACGTGCTGAGCCCGTCGGTGATCAGCGACCGGCACGTCGAACTCGGGCCCACCTACAGCGGAGGCCCGCGACTGGAGGACGGTGCGGAGATCCCCGCCGAACGCAGTCACGCTCCGATCGACTTCGACTCGCTGATGAACAGCATCAGCACGCTCACGGAGGCGGTGGGCGGCGAGACCGGATCGACCGCGCAGCTGCTCACCAAGGCCGCCGACGGATGGCATGGGCGAGGCGAGGAGTTCAACGAGGCGATGCGCAACCTCAGCGCTGCCACGGGAGTCGTGGGGGCCCGCGCCGAGGACATCGGTGCCCTCGTGACGAACCTGTCCACGCTGATGGGCGCCCTCGACGCCCGACAGGTGAGCCTCGACGAACTCGTCCGTGACCTCGGCGCGGTCGGCGACCAGTGGGCCTCGACCGACGTCGACATCGCGGCACCGCTCCAGGACCTGCAGGTCGTCCTGGACCAGGTGAGGACCTTCATGAACGAGCACGGCGACTCGGTCGGCGTCGCGGTCGACAACCTCAACGCGGTCGGCGACGTCCTCACCGCGAACCAAGCAGGCCTCGCCGAGTTCATGGACATGGTGCCGCTGCTCATGCAGAACCTGGCAGGCAGCATCGACGACACCAACCGCGGCCGGATCCGGCTGAACATCTCGACCGCCCTGACACAGTTCGCCGTCGCGGAACCGCTGTGCAAGCAGTACCCGCTGCCGCTGTGCACGGGCGCCGGCTTCACGAACCCGATCCCGTTCCCTGTCAGCGCGTCCGACCCGCTGAACATCGCGGGCACGGTGACCGGCGGAACCCAGGCCCCGGGGGGCAACTGATGCGCACACGGACGATTTCCCTCGCGGCAGCGACCGCGGCCGTCCTGCTCACCACGGGGTGCGGTGCCGGCATGCAGGACCTGCCGCTCGGTCGCACCGCCGACGGGCCGGACTACACGGTGACCCTGCAGTTGGCGACCGCCGAGGGACTGCTCCTCGGCGCCGACGTGCGCACCGGCCAGCGGGTGATCGGCCGGATCCGGAACCTCGCGACGGACACGATCGGCGCGACGGCGCAGCTCAGTCTCGAGGAGGCGACCGAACTGCCGGACAACGTACTCGCCGCGGTGGAACTGCCGTCGGCGCTCGGCAGCCCGTTCATCCGCCTTACGCCGCCGAACGACCAGTCACCGCGCCCGCTCCAGGACGGTGACGTGATCGTCGAGTCGCGTACCACCATCGGACCGCAGGTGGAGAGCATGCTCGCGACCCTGGGCACGATCGTCACCGGCAGTGGGCTGGCCCAGTTGCAGACGGTCGTGAACGAACTGGACGCGGCCTTCTCGGGACGCTCCGGCGAGATCCGCGGCCTCACCGACACCATGACCACGCTGCTCGCCAAGGCCACCACGAACCAGGACGACTTCGAAGTCGCGATCGACACCGCGGCGCGCATCTCGCAGCAGCTCGCGGGGCAGCAGGCCACCGTCGACGCGTACCTCGACACCATGCCCGATGCGGTCCGGGCGCTGACCGCCCAGCGCGACAGCATCGCGGCGCTGCTCGAGTCGTCGAGGCAGCTGACCGACACCGCGAATTCGATCGTGTCCGACGACCCCGACGGGCTCGGCACGATGGTCTCGGATGCGTCGGTGACGATCGCGGCTCTGGCGTCCTTCAACTCCGAGATCGGGTCCACGCTCGACAACATGAGCACGTTCCTCGACAACTTCGGCAGCGCGGTCCACGGCGACTACCTCAGCTTCGACGGTGCACTCGACGTCCCCGGCAGCATCGACAAGCTGCTCGTCGGCGGCCCGGCCCCGGGTGCGGCCGGGTCCACCCCGGTGTCGGGAACGGCCGGAGACCTGGCCGCTCTGCTGAAGGGAGGACGGCGATGAGACGTCTGGTCCTCGTCCAGCTGGTGCTGTTCGCGATCGTGTCCGCGATCGTGATTCCGTTCGCGATCAACTACGTGATCGGTCCACAGGCGCTCGGCTCCCCGCTCCATGTGTACTCGGTGATGACCGATGCGCGCGGCCTGACGTCGGGCACGGCCGTGACCTATCGCGGCGTGGCGGTGGGGAAGGTCTCGTCCGTCCGGCTCGATCCGGACGCGGGGGGCGCGCGGGTCGACTACGAACTCGATCCGGGGGTCGAGATCCCCGTCGACAGCGTCGCGAAGGTCGGTATGGGTACCGCCGCGGGAATCCAGAACGTCGACATCTTCCCGAACACCGGCGACGGGCCCTTTCTGCAGGAGGGTGAGCAGCTCGCGGCCCCGGCCGAGCAGCAGCCGGTGCAGATGGGTGACCTGATGACCGATGCCGCCCGGCTCCTCGACGGCATCGACCCGCAGGCCGTCAGCGACATCGGCACCGAACTGGGCGCCTCATTCGACGGTCTCGGGCCCGCGTTGGCGAGCCTGATCGACAATGGCGACGCCATCACGGCACAGATGGACCAGCAGGCTCCGATGCTCACGAGTCTGCTCGAGCGCACCGCGAGCCTGGTCACCACCATGGCCGGTGAGTCGACCCCGTTCGTGCGGGGCATGGGCGCTGCGCGGAACTTCACGGAACAGCTCGACACGAGCGGTCCGGTGCTCGTGTACCTGGCCGACACCTCGCCGGGCGCACTCGACCAGGCGCACGCGCTGTTCGACCGCTACCACGACACCTTCGGTGCGTTGCTGGCAAACCTCGTGACGGTGGCGCCGGTCATCTCCGATCGGCAGGCGGCCCTCGCGTCGGGGCTGAACGACATCCCTCACGGGCTCGGGAAGCTGGAATCGATCGTCACCGGCGACCGCGCCAACTTCACGCTGGTGGGAACGCTGGGACAGGTGTGCTACCACGACACGGTCCGGCGCGCCGTCGGCGACGAAAGCCCCACGTCGCCGAACCTGACCTATTACTGTCCGCCTGCGGACAACCTGGCGCAGCGAGGCTCGCGCAATGCGCCTCGCCCGAACGACCTCGGACTGCAGAACGCGACGACGCCGGGCACCCCGATCGGGTACCCGCCCGTCGCCGATCCGATTCTGATTCCCACGGGAACCGAGGCGTTGGAGTACTGGCAATCGCTTCTGGAAGGCCTCGGCAATGGCAGATGACAGCTCGGGACAGGCCGTCGTGACGGATCGCACCGGGACCGAACCGGGGAGCGGCGAGGACACCCCGGGTGCACCCGCGCGCCGGCCCGTCTGGAAGCGGCCTGTCGCCGTGATCGCAGCGTTGCTGGCGGTCGCCCTCGTTGCGGTGTCCGCGGCACTGCTGCTCGACGTGCTCGGCGACAGCTCGGCCGACACACGGCGGACCGAGGCGATCGACACCGCCCGCGACTACGCCGTGGCACTGTCGTCGTTCGATTTCGAGAACCTCGACGCCAACCGCGACGCCATCGTGTCCGGGTCGACGCAGGAATTCGCGGCGAAGTACAGCGAGATGGTGGACGCCCTGAGGCAGATCGTCACCGACGGCAAGGGCAAGGCTACGGCGACCGCCGGGCACATCGGGATCGAGTCCCTCGACGAGGACCGGGCGGTGGTCCTCGTCTTCGTCGACCAGCAGGCGACCAACGTCGCCTCCCCGGAGGGCAACACCCAGAAGTACCGGATGGTCGTCACCCTGATTCGAGACGGTGACCGCTGGGTGGTCGACAACGTCGACACCAACTAGCTGCACCGGAACTCGGCACCGGCGACCCCTCCGCTCCGCCGGCCCGTGGTCCGTGGTGTCCCGCGGTCGAATGAACCTCCCGCCCCGAGGCCGCGACACAGCGTCTCGGTGTTTGCGGCACCGACGCGCGGTCTGATACCAATGCACGTCCGGCACCTGCCGGATCTTCCACGTCGGGGTGGATCGGGTCGACGGGACCGGTGGAGCGGTCCGTGCCGGGCTGCCCGCTCGCGCCGGCCGGTGCGAGCTCCTCGGGGTGGCGATCGAACTTCAGGCGCTGCTCGACGGAGCGGCGCGGCGAGGAGGCCGATTCGGCGAGAGGCCGGCGTGGCGGGAGCCCGGCGGTGGCAGATGTGGAAGTCGGGTCGAGTGCCCATTTCGTGATGGTCGGATGACTGAATGACAGCTGTTCGACCGATATCACATCGGGGGCAGCCCACGTGGGTGCATTCACTCGATCACACGGCCCCGTCCCAACCCCGACTGAGGCACGTTTCCGCAGGACAAGGCCGTGTCGGTGGGCATTGTATCGGATGTGTCAGACCCCGGACCCAAAGTAACGGCTGCACATCCACAAGAGATAATGAGAAGGACCCCTGGTGTTCAACCGTGCCGGTTCGGCATGTTCGGACGCGGGGGCGCGAGAGTTGATTCGAGAGGGACCTGCTGAGTCGGGGGACATGGGGTCCTCGATTCGTGCGTTCGGGTCCTTCACGAACGAGGCCGTGGCGACGGCAACGAGGAGGATACGAGTGGACGAGGCGACGACGAACGTGGGAGCACGGGCGGGGGAGGTGGCGGGAGTCCCCGCCGGCGCGTTCCCCCTCTCGGCCGCCCAGTTCGGATTGTGGCTCTCGCAGCAGCTGAATCCCGATGTGCCGATCAACATGGCGCAGTACGTGGAGCTTCGCGGTGCACTCGACGTCGACCTGCTCGAACGCGCTCTCATCGTTGTCGGCAAGGAACTCGGTTCCGGTTACCTTCGCATCCTCGACGTCGATGGGCGTCCCTATCAGATGGTCGACCGCACGATCGACCAGTCGATGGTCCGTCTCGACTTCTCGGGCGAGTCCGACCCCGCCGCGGCCGCTCGGGCGTGGATGCAGGCCGAGTACACCGCCCCGCTCGACCTGCTCGGTGACCCCCTGATCCTCTGCGCCCTGCTCACCCTGGGACCGGATCATCACTACTGGTATGCGCGCTGCCACCATGTCGCGCTGGACGGTCTCGGCGCGATCACGCTGATGACCCGCACCGCGGAGCTGTACACCGAGGCCCTCTCGGGCGCCGAGCTGCCCACCGAGCGCAAGGACGGGCTGTTCGAGCTCTACCAGGCCGAGGACAAGTACCGGACCTCCTCCCGCTTCGCCACCGACCGGGAGTACTGGAGCGAAATCGCGAAGGGGCTGCCGGAGCCGGTCAGCTTCGCCCCCCGCCAGGCCCCCGCGCAGGCGCTCAGCCGGGTGGCCAGCGCGCCGCTGTCCGCTGAGACCGTGGACCGGATGACCGAGGCCGGCCCGTCCTTCGCGCCCGCCAGCATCGCCGCGTTCGCCGCCTACTTCGGCCGGATGACCGGCACCGAGGACGTCCTGCTTTCGCTGCCGGTGTCCGCGCGCACCACCGCCGCGATGCGCCGCGCCGGCGGCATGGTGTCGAACGTGGTTCCGCTGCGTGTCACGGTCGGCGCGGACACCTCGATCGGCAGCCTCGTCGAGTCCGTGCAGGTGCAGCTCGTCGGCGCCCTGCGGCACCAGCGGTACCGCGCCGAGGACATCCGGCGTGATCTCGGCGTCCAGGGCGCCGAGCGGGCGTACTTCGGACCCGTCGTCAACATCATGATGGGCCTGGGCGACCTGCGCCTGGGCGAGATGACCTCGCACCTGCACGTGCTCTCGTCCGGCCCGGTCGACGACCTGATGCTCAACCTGTACGAGACGGGCACCGGCAGCACCCACATCGACTTCATCGGCAACCCGGCCCGCTACACCGACGAGGAGGTCGCGCGGCACCACGAACGCTTCTTCGACTTCCTCGCCCGGTTCGTCGCCGCCGACCCCGAGGCCACCCTCTCCGACCTCGAGTACGTCGGCGAAGCGGAGGTCGTGTGGCTGGCGGACCGGCGGGGCGAGAAGGCGACCGAGCCGCGCGTCCTCGCGGACATCCTCACCGAGAGTGCGCAGCTGCACGCCGACCGCGTCGCGGTCACCCTCGACGGCACCGAGTGGACCTACCGTGAGCTCGACGCCCGGGCCAACCGGCTCGCGCGGGTGCTCATCGACCGCGGGGTCGCGCCGGAGAGCTTCGTCGCCCTCGCCGCGCCGCGCTCGCTGGAATCGGTGCTCGCGGTCTGGGCCATCGCCAAGGCAGGCGGCGCCTACCTGCCGATCGACCCCAACTACCCGGCCGACCGCATCGCACACATGGTCACCGACTCGCAGATCGCCGAGGGCGTGACGCTGGCCGCGCACCGCGGTGACCTGCCGGACGGCGTGGACTGGCTGGTCCTCGACTCCGCGGAGCTGGGCGAGCTGTGTGCCGCGCAGTCCGCCGACCCCGTCACGGACGCCGACCGGCTCGCGCCGATCCGTCCCGCGAACCCGGCCTACGTCATCTACACGTCCGGTTCGACCGGCAAGCCGAAGGGCGTCGTCGTCCCGCACCTGGGCCTGTCGACCCTGGCGGCGGACCTGCGCGTCACCTACTCGGTCACCCCCGAGGCCCGCGTCGCGCACTTCGCGTCGCCGAGCTTCGACGCCGCGTTCGGTGAGATGCTCGCCGCGTTCGCGCACGGCGCGACCCTGGTGGTCACGCCGCCGACTGTGCTCGGCGGCGACGACCTGGCCGCGGTGCTCGCCAGCGAGCACGTGACCACGCTGGTCTCGACGCCTCCCGCCGCGCAGACCCTGAACCCCGAGGGCCTGGACGAGCTGGTCCGCGTCATCACCGGTGGCGACGTGCTCCCGCCGGAGCTCGCCGCCCGCTGGGACGGCCGTCTGCGCAACGCGTACGGCCCGACCGAGACCACGGTCATCGTCACCATCACCGATCCGCTGACCCCGGACATGCCGGTGACGATTGGTGCCCCGATGCGGGGCGTGCACGCCCTCGTCCTCGACTCGCAGCTGCGACCGACCCCGATCGGGGTGGCCGGCGAGCTGTACATCGCCAACCCGGGCCTCGCCCGCGGCTACCACGGTCGCGCCGCGCTCAGCTCCGAGCGATTCGTCGCGAACCCCTTCGGCGAGCCGGGCGCCCGGATGTACCGCACCGGCGACGTGGTCCGCTGGACCGGCGCCGGCGACCTGGACTACGTCGGCCGTTCCGACTTCCAGGTGAAGGTCCGCGGCTTCCGGATCGAGCTGGGCGAGATCGACGACGCGCTCTCGAGCCACCCCGCCGTCGACTTCGCGACCACCCAGGTGCGGACCGGTGCGGCCGGGCAGAGCCTCCTCGTCGCCTACGTGCTGCCGGTGGAGGGCGAGCAGGTCGACACCGCCGACCTGCTCGGGCACGCCGGCAGGCAGCTGCCGGAGTACATGGTCCCCGCCACGGTCGTCGTCCTCGACGAGATCCCGCTGACGGTCAACGGCAAGCTCGACCGCGCGGCGTTGCCGGAACCGCTGCCGACCGCCGCGGCCGGCGAGCACCGCGATCCGAGCACCCCGCTCGAACACCGGATCGCGGCGGTCTTCGCCCAGGTCCTCGGCCTCGATCGGATCAATGTCGACGCCAGCTTCTTCGAGCTCGGCGGCGACAGCATCATCTCGATGCAGCTGGTCTCCCGCGCGAAGGCGGCCGGTCTCTCGTTCACCGCGCGGGACGTGTTCGAGCGTCGCACCGTCGCGGGCCTCGCCGAGGTCGCCCGGATCGTCGACGACGCGGACGCCGCCGCGGCCCGGCTCGAGGAACTGCCCGGCGGTGGCGTCGGCGACGTGCCGCTCACCCCGATCGTGCGTTCGATGCTCGACCTCGGCACGTTCGCGGGCTTCGCGCAGGCACTGGTGCTCGTGCTGCCGGAGGGCGCAGCGTCCGATCAGGTGATCGCGACGGTGCAGGCCGTGTTGGACCGCCACGACATGCTGCGGTCGCAGCTGACCGGCTCCGGAACCGACGTGGCCTTCCGCGCCCTCCCGATCGGGTCGGTGTCGGCCGCGGACCTCGTCGTCGAGGTCCCCGCGGTCGCGGCCCCGGGAACCGAGGCGTTCGCCGCGCAGATCGAGACCGAGACCGCGGCGGCCGCGGGCAGGCTCGATCCCGCCGCAGGCGTGATGGCCCAGTTCGTCCGGCTCACCGCCGCGGATGCGGTCGCCGACGCGGACCGGATGCTCGCGGTCGTCCACCACCTCGCGGTCGACGGTGTGTCCTGGCGCGCGCTCGTGCCGGACTTCGCGACGGCGTGGCTGCAGATCGCGGCCGGTGCCGCTCCGGCCCTCCCCGAGGTCGGCACGTCACTGCGCCGCTGGGCGCACGGTCTGCTCGAGGCCGCGCAGGCCCCGGAGCGGGTCGCCGAACTCGACACCTGGCGCGGGATCGTCGACGGGCCCGACCCGCTGCTCGGTGCGCGGGCCCTGGACCCGGCCGTCGACGTGGCGGCCACCGAGCAGCGCATCGAGGTCGAGCTGAGCGGCCCGACCACCGAGGCGCTGCTGACCACGCTGCCCGCGCAGTTCCGCGGCGGCGTCAACGACGCCCTGCTCGCCGGCCTGGCGATCGCGGTTGCCGCGTGGCGCCGCGACCGCGGCCAGGACTGGGCGTCCACCCTGATCGACCTCGAGGGACACGGCCGTGAGGAGGCCGTGGTCCCGGGCGCCGACCTGTCCCGCACGGTCGGCTGGTTCACCAGCGTCTTCCCGATGCGCCTCGACCTCGGCGACGTCGACCTCGACGACGCGCTGGCCGGCCGCCGGGCCGCCGCGACCGCGCTCAAGCGGATCAAGGAACAGCTGCGATCGGTGCCGGACCACGGCATCGGCTACGGGATGCTGCGCCATCTCAACGACGAGACCGCCCGCCGGATGCGCGACTGGTCACGGCCGCAGATCGCGTTCAACTACCTGGGCCGGCTGTCCGCCGGCGACATCCCCGACGAGCTGCGGTCCGTCGGCTGGATGCCGGACGGCGACTCGCTCGGCACCGGTGCGCACCGGGACGCCGACATGGCGCTGTCCGCCGCGCTGGCGATCGACGCCATCGCTGCCGACACCGCCGACGGTGTCCGCCTGAGCGCGACGTTCGCGTACGCGTCGGGGCTGCTCGACGAGCAGTCGGTGGCCGAACTGGCGCGGCTGTGGTGCCGGGCACTCGACGGACTCGCCGCGCTCGCCGCGTCGGAGCACACCGGCGGGTACACTCCGTCCGACCTGCCACTGGTGTCGGTGACGCAGGATCAGATCGAGGTGTGGGAGCGGCGGTACCCGTCGCTGACCGACGTGTGGTCGCTGTCCCCGCTGCAGTCCGGCCTGCTGTTCCACGCCACGCTGACGGACCAGTCGGTGGACGTGTACACCGCGCAGATCGTTCTCGACCTCGGTGGCGTCGTCGACGCCGACCGGATGCGCGCTGCCGGGCAGGCGCTGGTCGACCAGCATCCGAGCCTGCGGGCCGCGTTCGTCTACGACGAGGCAGGCGTCCCCGCACAGATCGTCGTCGACGAGGCCGTGGTGCCGTTCACCACCGTCGATCTGACGGACCGGAGCCCGGCCGACGCCGAGGCGGAGGCCACCCGGTTGATCGACGCGGACCGGGTCGCGCGATTCGACGTCGCCGCACCGCCGCTGGTGCGGCTGCTGCTCGTTCGCACCGCCGCCGACGGGTACCGGCTGGCCATCACGAACCACCACCTGCTGATCGACGGCTGGTCGCTGCCGCTGATCCTGCAGGACCTGCTCGCGTTGTACGCGCAGGCCGGGGACCGTTCGGCGCTGGTGCGCGGCCGCTCCTACCGGGACTTCCTGGAGTGGCTCGACCGGCAGGACCCGCAGACGTCCGAGGACGCCTGGGCGCGGGCGCTGGACGGGCTCGAGGAGCCGACCCTGATCGCGTCCGGTCACCCGGTGGCGGCGCTGCCGGTGCCGGAGGAGATCGAGGTCTCCCTGGAGGCGGAGGTCGAGGCCGGAGTGGTCGCGCTGGCCCGCGACCTCGGCGTCACCGCCAACACGATCGTGCAGGCCGCGTGGGGTGTGCTGCTGGCCCGCCTGACCGGGCGTACCGACGTGGTGTTCGGCGCGACCGTGTCCGGTCGCCCGCCGCACCTGCCGGGCATCGAGACGATGATCGGCCTGTTCATCAACACCCTCCCGGTGCGGGTGCGCCTGGACGAGGACGAGTCGATCACCGACCTGGTGCGCCGGCTGCAGGGCGAGCAGGCGGACCTGCTCGACCATCACCACACCGGACTCACGGACATCCAGCGGACCGCGGGACTCGGCGTCCTGTTCGACACGCTGGCCGTGTTCGAGTCGTACCCGGTGAACCGTGACGCGCTGGCCGCGGCCAGCGACATCGCGGGCATGCGCGTGCTCGACATCGGAGTCAACGACGCCACCCACTACCCGCTGACGCTGGTCGCGTTGCAGGATCCGGCGCTGCGCTTCACCACCAAGTTCCTGCCGACCGTGTTCGGCCGCGACGAGGTCGAGCGGCTCATGGCCCGCTTCACCCGGATCCTGGCCGCGGTGGTGGCGGACCCGACCGCGGCCGTCGGCAGCGTGGAGATCCTCGACGAGGCGGAGCGGGCGGTGCTCGCACCGGTCCACGGTCTGCCCGCCGTGGCGACCGAGCACGGCTTCGAACTCTTCGCGCAGGCGTGTGCCGCCAACCTCGAGGGGACAGCTGTCTCCTTCGGTGGCCGGGAACTGACGTACCGCGAGCTCGACGAGCAGTCCAACCGGATGGCCCGGCTGCTGGTCGAGCGGGGCATCGGCCCGGAAACCTTTGTGGCGCTGGGCATGACCCGCTCGCTGCACTCGATCGTCGCGATGTGGGCGGTGCTCAAGTCCGGTGGCGCGTTCGTGCCGGTCGACCCGAACTACCCGCTCGACCGGATCGAGCACATGCTCACCGACTCGGGCGCCCGGATCGGTCTGACGGTCTCCGCCGAGCGGTCCCTGCTGCCGGACGGTGACGCCGAGTGGCTGGTGATCGACACCGACGAGTTCGTGTCCCTGGCCGCGGAGCGTTCCGCCGCGCCGCTGACCAACGCGGACCGTCGTGGCGCCTCACACCTCGAGCAGCCCGCGTACATGATCTACACGTCGGGGTCGACGGGCCTGCCGAAGGGCGTCGTCGTCACCCGCACCGGCCTGGCGAACTTCGCGGTCGAGCAGCGCGAACGCTACGACGTCACGCCCGCGTCGCGGGTGTTGCACGTCGCGTCGCCCAGCTTCGACGCGTCGATCCTCGAGTACACGATGGCGTTCGGAACCGGTGCGACGCTGGTGGTCTCGCCTCCGACGGTGTTCGGTGGCGCCGAGCTGCACGACCTGATCGTCGCCGAGCGGGTCACGCACGCCTTCATCACGCCGTCGGCGCTCGCGTCGGTGGATCCGACCGGTCTCGACACCCTGCAGCACCTGGTCGCCGGCGGTGAGGCCGTGCCGGCCGAGATCGTCGCCCGGTGGGCGCCGGGCCGCCGACTGCACAACGGCTACGGCCCGACCGAGACCACGATCATGGCGGCCATCAGCGACCCGATGACGCCGGGCGAGCCGATCACCATCGGTGGCCCGATCCGCGGTGTGTCCCTGCTTGTCCTCGACGAGCGGCTCCGGGTGGTTCCGGTGGGAGCCACGGGTGAGCTCTACATCTCGGGTGTGGGCCTGGCCCGCGGCTATCACGACCGGCCTGCGCTCAACGCGGAGCGGTTCGTCGCCAGTCCGACCTCGCCCGGCGAGCGCATGTACCGCACCGGTGACCTGGTGCGGTGGACCGAGAATCTCACGATCGAGTACCTCGGCCGCTCGGACTTCCAGGTCAAGGTTCGCGGTTTCCGGATCGAGCTCGGCGAGATCGACGCCGCCCTGACCGCGCACCCGACGGTGGACTTCGCGGCGACCCTCGGCGTCGACAACGAGCACGGCCAGACGCAGCTCGCCGCCTACGTGCGTCCCGCGCCCGGCACGACGATCGACACCGCCGAGCTGGCCGAGTTCGTCGGCCGTTCGCTGACCGCCTACATGGTGCCCGCGGCGATCGTGGTGCTCGACGAGGTGCCGCTGACCCCGGTCGGAAAGCTCGACCGCCGGGCGCTGCCGGCTCCTGTGTTCACCTCCGCCGCAACGGAATACGTCGCGCCGGTGACGCCGGTCGAGGAGCTCGTCGCGGATGTCTTCGCGGACGTCCTCGGTGTCTCGCGCGCCGGATTGACCGACGACTTCTTCGATCTCGGCGGCAACTCGCTGATCGCCACCAAGGTCACCGCGCGGGTGAACGCCGCGCTCGGTACCGCGATCGGCGTCCGGGACCTGTTCGAGGCTCCGACGGTCGGCGGGCTGGCCTTGCGTGCCGAGCACGCCGCCACCGGCGCCGCGGACCGGCTTCCGCTGGTGGCGGGGGAGCGCCCCGCCCGGATCCCGCTGTCGCTGGCACAGCAGCGAATGTGGTTCCTCAACCGGTTCGATCCGGGTTCCGGCAGCTACAACGTACCGATGGCCATCCGGCTGTCCGGGCGGCTCGACGTCGCCGCGATGGGTGAGGCGCTGCGCGACGTGCTGGATCGGCACGAGTCGCTGCGCACCGTGTTCCCGGAGACCGCGGACGGACCGGAACAGGTGGTTCTGCCGCTTTCCGAGGTCGGTGTCGAACTGGCCTCGATCGCAGTGTCCGAGGGTGAACTGCACACGCGGGCACTGGAAATCGGCTCCGCGGGATTCGACGTCACCCGCGAGATCCCGGTGCGGGCGTACCTGTTCGAACTCGCCCCCGATCAGCACGTGCTTGCGCTGGTGATGCACCACATCGCCACCGACGGTTGGTCGCTGGCGCCGCTGGCACGCGACCTGGTGCTCGCCTACACCTCCCGCACCCAGGCGGCGCCGCCGGTGTGGGCGCCGCTGCCGGTGCAGTACCCGGACTTCGCGATCTGGCAGCGGAAGATGCTCGGCGACGAGCAGGACCCCCAGTCGCTGTCGGCGCGCCAGATCGACTTCTGGACGCGCGAACTGGCGGGCCTGCCGGACGTGCTGGAGTTGCCTGCCGATCGTCCACGTCCCCTCGTCCGGTCGGGTAACGGTGCGCGCGTGCAGTTCTCGCTGGACGCGCAGACCCGCCGCGCCGTGGACGAGCTTGCGCACGCGCACCGCTCGACCCCCTTCATGGTGCTGCAGTCCGCGCTCGCGGTGCTGCTGTCGCGGGTGTCCGGCGAGTCCGACATCGCGGTCGGCACACCCGTCGCCGGCCGTGGCGAGAAGGCGCTCGACGAGCTGGTCGGCATGTTCGTCAACACCCTGGTACTGCGCACCGAGGTGGACGGCGCGGCCTCGTTCACGGATCTGCTCGCGCAGGTCCGCGGCCGTGACCTGGCCGCGTTCGAGCACGCCGACGTGCCGTTCGAGCGGCTGGTCGAGGTGCTCAACCCCGTTCGCTCCGCCGCACACTCGCCGCTGTTCCAGGTGCAGTTCGCGCTGGAGAACTTCACCGATCCCCGCATCGACCTGCCGGGTCTGACCGTCGCCGCCGAGGGCATCAGGACCGCGGTGTCGAAGTTCGACCTCGCGGTCACCGTCACCGAGCGCGCGAGTGCCGGTTACGACGTGACGTTCCTGTACGCGACCGACCTGTTCGACGAGTCGACGATCGCGCGGTACACCCGGTGGTTCACCCGGCTGCTCCACGCGGTGGTCGCGGATCCGGCCGTCGCGGTCGGTGACGTGCCCCTGCTCGGTGCCGACGAGATCGCCGACGTCACCGCACTCGGGTCGGCGCATGCCGTCCCGACCCGCTCCGGACTGCTGTTGGACGACTTCCACGCCCAGGTGCTGCGCACGCCGGATGCGGTCGCCGTCTCCGACGACGACCGGTCGCTGACGTACGCCGAGTTCGAGGCCCGGGTCAGCCGTGTCGCGCGGGCCCTCGTCGGCCTCGGTGTGGGACCGGAGGCCACCGTCGCGGTGGCGATGCGCCGGTCCGTGGAATCGCTCGTCGCCGCATACGCGGTCGTCGAGGCCGGCGGTGCGTACGTGCCCGTCGACCCCGAGCAGCCGCTCGACCGCAACGCGTACGTGCTCGACGCCGCCGCACCGGTGTGCGTCCTGACGTCCGCCGCGGACGAGGCAGGTCTGCCGCTGGACGGACGCCGCGTCCTGCGGGTCGACGAGGTCGACGAGTCCGGCTCGGCCGTGCCGCTGACCGACGCCGACCGGCGTTCGGCCGTGCACCCCGAGCACCCCGCGTACGTGTTCTTCACCTCCGGTTCGACGGGTCGTCCGAAGGGCGTCGTGGTCTCGCACCGCGCGGTCACCGCGCACCTGCGGTGGATTCGCGACGAGGCCGAGCTCTCGGAACAGGACGTGCTGCTGCACAAGTCGGCGCCGACCTTCGACGTCGCTGTGTGGGAGTCGTTCGTCGGACTGCAGACGGGCGGCCGGATCGTGGTCGCGCGGCCGGACGGTCACCGCGACGCCGCCTACCTCGCGGACCTGATCGCGCGTGAGCGTGTCACCGTCGCGCATTTCGTCCCGTCGATGCTCGAGGTCTTCCTCGGTTCCGGCCTTCCGCTCGCCGATTCGCTGCGGTTCGTCCGCGTCGGCGGCGAGGCGATCTCGCTCGCGCTCGCCGAACGCGCCGCCGCCGCGGGTGTGCGGGTGCGCAACGGTTACGGGCCGACCGAGACCGCCGTGACGGTGACCGTCGCCGACGAGTTCGACCCGGCCACCCGGGTTCCCGGCTCGATCGTGCCGATGGGCCGACCCGGCGCGAGCGTGCGCGCGCACGTCCTCGACGGCCGTCTGCACCCGGTTCCGGTGGGCGTCGGGGGAGAGCTCTATCTGTCGGGTGACCAGGTCGCCCGAGGCTACCTGGGGCGCGTCGACCTGACCGCCGAACGCTTCGTGGCCGACCCGTTCGCCACCGGCGAGCGCATGTACCGTACCGGCGACCTGGTGCGGTGGAACGCCGCCGGTGAGCTGGAGTTCCTGGGCCGCACCGACTTCCAGGTCAAGTTGCGTGGCCAGCGCCTCGAACCCGGTGAGGTCGAGGCGGCGCTGCGTGCCGACACCACCATCGCCCGCGCCGCGGTGGTCGTCCATCAGGACGAGCGCGTCGGTGCCCAGCTGGTCGCCTACGTGGTCACCGTGGACGGCGCGGCCGCCGACGCCGCGGCGCTGCGGCACGCGCTCGAGAAGACCCTTCCGCGGTACATGGTGCCGTCGGCGATCATGACGCTTCCCGACCTGCCGCTCAGCGCGGCGGGCAAGCTGGACCGCCGCGCACTGCCTGCGCCGTCCTTCGACGCCGCGGTCGGCGCCTACATCGCGCCCCGCACGCCGGTCGAGGAGATCGTCGCCACGATCTTCGCCGAGGTCGTCGGCGCACCGCGGGTCGGCGCGACCGACAACTTCTTCGATCTCGGCGGCAACTCGCTGATCGCCACCCAGGTGATCTCCCGCGTCAACGCCGCCTTCGGGACCGGGCTCGGAGTCCGCGAGATCTTCGACGCGCCGACCGTCGCCGAGCTCGCCGTGCGTGCCGAGGCCGGAGACGAGGCCGCGCCGCGGCCCGCGCTGACCGCCCGCGACCGCAACGGCGAGGTGCCGCTGTCGCTGGCACAGCAGCGGATGTGGTTCCTCAACCGGTTCGACCAGGCGTCGGCCGCCTACAACATGCCGTTCGCGATCCGCCTCACCGGCGAGCTCGACGTGCCGTCGCTGCGCGCGGCGATGCGTGACGTGCTGGACCGGCACGAGACCCTGCGCACGGTGTACCCGGACTCGGTGTCGGGCCCGCACCAGGTGGTGCTGCCCGCCGAGCAGGTCGCGGCGACCGCGGACCTCGAGGTCGTCCGGGTCGCCGAGGGCGAGCTCGAACGGGAGGTGGTCGCGCTGGCGACCGCCCCGTTCGACGTCACCGCGGCCCCGCCGCTGCGGGTACGGCTGCTCGCCACCACCACTGCCGACATGGACGGCACCGCCGTCGCCGACATGGACGGCACCGCCGTCGCCGAATACGTGCTGGTGTTCGTCCTGCACCACATCTCGTTCGACGGCTGGTCCTCGGCGCCGCTGGCCCGGGACCTGATGATCGCGTACACCGCGCGCACCGCGGGGGAGGCGCCGGCCTGGGCCCCGCTGCCGGTGCAGTACGGCGACTTCGCGATCTGGCAGCGCGAGCTGCTCGGCGACGAGAAGGACCCGCAGTCGCTGGCCGCGCGGCAGCTGGACTACTGGCGCACCGCGCTCGCGGACCTGCCCGACCTGCTGGAACTGCCCACCGACCGGCCACGTCCGGCGCAGCAGTCCTACCGGGGCGGCGACGTCGCCTTCAGCCTCGACGCCGCGCTGCACGCGCGCCTGATCGAGGTTGCGCGGCAGACGAATTCGACGCTGTTCATGGTCGTGCACGCCGCCCTGTCCGTGCTCCTGGCCCGGTTGTCGGGCAGCGAGGACATCGCGGTCGGCACCCCGATCGCGGGCCGCGGCGAGGCCGCGCTCGACGACGTGGTCGGCATGTTCGTCGGCACCCTGGTGCTGCGGACCGAGGTCGACGAGAACGCCTCGTTCGCGGACCTGCTCGGTCGGGTCCGCGAGGGCGACCTGGCCGCGTTCACGCACACCGACATCCCGTTCGAGCGGCTCGTCGAGGCGCTGAACCCGACCCGGTCGGCGGCCTACCACCCGCTGTTCCAGGTGTCGCTGTGGTTCCAGAACATCACCCGCGCCGCCCTCGAGCTGCCGGGCCTGACGGTGGCGCCCGCCGAGTTCGAGACCGGCCAGTCCCGGTTCGACCTGCAGCTGACCGTCACGGACACCACCGACGCCCAGGGGGCGCCCGGTGACATCGACATCGTGCTCACCTACGCGAGCGACCTGTTCGACCGGTCGACCGCGGAGACCTTCGCCCGCCGGTTCACCGCCGTCCTCGACGCCGTGGCCGCCGATCCCGCGGTCGCGGTGGGTGACATCGCGCTCGTCTCCGAGGATGAGCGCACCCTGGTCCTCGACACCTGGAACGACACCGCGCACGAGGTGCCGGAGGTCGCGGCCGGGGCGGACACCCTCGCCGCACTGTTCGACGCGCAGGTGGCCCGCACCCCGGATGCGGTGGCCCTCGTGTTCGAGGGCGAGCAGCTGACGTACGCCGAGTTCGACGCGCGGGCGAACCGCCTCGCACGGCACCTCATCGGTCTGGGCGTGGGTCCGGAATCGGTTGTGGGCCTGTCGATTCGCCGTTCCATCGATTTGCTCGTCGGCATGTACGCGATCCTCAAGGCCGGTGGCGCCTACGTGCCGCTGGACCCGGACCACCCGGCCGAGCGCAACGGCTACGTCCTGGACAGTGCGGCACCGGTGTGCGTGCTGACCACCTCCCGCGACGCCGACGCGCTGCCCGCCGACGCGCCCGCGCTGCGGATCGACGAGATCGACACCGCCGCCCTCGACGCCGCGCCGGTCACCGACGGGGACCGGATCACCGCGCTGCGCCCGGAGCACCCGGCGAACCTGATCTACACCTCCGGCTCCACCGGTCGGCCGAAGGGCATCTCGGTGCCGCATGCCGGCCTGGTCAACCAGCTGCGCTGGATGCAGGCGGAGTACGCGCTCACCACCGACGACGCGGTGATGCTCAAGACCCCGATGACGTTCGACGTCTCGGTGTGGGAGTTCTTCTGGACGCTGCAGACCGGCGCCCGGCTCGTCATCGCCCGCGCGGACGGGCACCGCGACCCCGAGTACCTGTCGGGGCTGATGGTCGACGAGAACGTCACCGTGGTGCAGTTCGTGCCCTCGATGCTGGCGATGTTCGTGTCGAATTCGTCTGCGCGCATCCCGGATTCGGTGCGCGCGGTGATCGCGATCGGTGAGGCGCTGCCGATCGAGACCGCCGAACGGTTCCGGGCTCTGGCGTCCGCGCCGCTCGACAACCTGTACGGCCCGGCCGAGGCGTCCCTCGCCGTCACGTACTGGCGGCACACCGCCGACGACCGGGGCGTCGTGCCGATCGGCGTCCCGATGTGGAACACCCGTCTGTACGTGCTCGACTCGCGCCTGCAGCCGGTTCCGGTGGGTGTCGCGGGTGAGCTGTATCTGTCGGGCGTCCAGCTGGCGCGCGGTTACCAGGGCCGGGTCGACCTGACCTCGGACCGCTTCGTCGCCGACCCGTTCGGCGCCGCCGGTGACCGGATGTACCGCACCGGCGACCTGGTGCGTCACCGGGCCGATGGGGTGCTGGAGTACGTCGGCCGCACCGACTTCCAGGTCAAGGTGCGCGGCAACCGGATCGAGCTCGGCGAGATCGAGGCGGCGCTGCTGTCCGCGCCGGGCGTCAGCCAGTCCGTCGTGGTGGTTCGCACCGACGCGCACACCGGCGACCAGCTCGTCGGCTACGTCGTGCCGACCGGCGAGTGGGAGGTCACCGGCGACGCCGTGGCCGCGCACGCCGCGCAGTCGCTGCCGTCGTACATGGTGCCCGCCGCGGTCATGGTGCTCGACGAGTTCCCGCTCAACGGCAGCGGCAAGCTGGACCGGAAGGCATTGCCGGAGCCCGTGTTCGACCTCGTCACGGCGGAGTACGTCGCGCCGCGCGACCCGGTCGAAGAGGTGGTCGCCGGCGTGTTCGCCGACGTGCTCGGCGTGCCGCGGATCAGCGTGGAGGAGAGCTTCTTCGACGCCGGCGGCAACTCGCTGGTCGCGACCCGGGTGGTCTCGCAGGTCGGCGAGGCGCTCGGGATCCGCGTCGGGGTCCGGGACCTGTTCGAGGCCCCCACCGTCGCGCAGCTCGCGGCGAGGCTGGAGCTGTCCGACCGTCGGGACCGCCCGGCGCTGGTGCGTCAGGACCGCGGCGCGGCGGTGCCGCTGTCGCTCGCCCAGCAGCGGATGTGGTTCCTCAACCGCTACGACCCGTCCTCGCCCGCGTACAACCTGCCGTTGCCGGTCCGTCTCGTCGGCGGGCTCGACGTCGACGCGATGCGGGCCGCGGTGGCCGACGTGATCGAACGGCACGAGTCGCTGCGCACGATGTTCCCGGATTCCGAGTCCGGCCCGCACCAGGTGATCGTGCCGACCGGCACGGTGGTGCCCGACCTGACTCCGGTCGACGTGGACTCGGCGGGGCTGTCCGCCGCCGTCGCCGAGACCGTGACCCGCGGCTTCGACGTGACCGTCGAGGTGCCGCTGCACGCCCGGCTGCTTCGCGTCACCGACGGCGACGCCCGAGGCGAGCACGTGCTCGTCCTCGTGCTGCACCACATCTCGGGTGACGCACTGTCGATGACTCCGCTGGCCCGCGACGTGATGGTGGCGTACGGAGCCCGGCTCGCGGGAGAGGTGCCCACCTGGGCGCCGCTCGACGTCCAGTACGCCGACTACAGCATCTGGCAGCGGGCGGTGCTCGGCGACTCGGCCGACCCGCAGTCCCTGGCCGCCGGACAGATCGACCACTGGCGCCGGACCCTCGACGGGCTGCCGGACCGCCTCGACCTGCCGACCGACCGCCCGCGTCCGCCCGCGCAGTCCATGCGGGGCGCCGACCACCGTTTCGCTCTCGGGGCGGAGCTGTACGCGGAGGTCACCGCCTACGCGCGCCGCCGTGGCGTGACGCCGTTCATGGTGGTGCACGCCGCCTACGCGACGCTGCTCGCGCAGCTGTCCGGCACCGACGACATCGCCGTCGGCACCCCGGTCGGCGGCCGGGGGGAGCGGGCACTCGACGACCTCGTCGGCATGTTCGTCAACACCCTCGTGCTGCGCACCGCGGTGGACCGCGGTGAGAGCTTCGACGGCCTGGTCGCCCGCGTCCGGGCCACCGACCTCGCCGCGTTCGAGCACGCCGAGATCCCGTTCGAGCAGCTGGTGGACGTGCTCGACGTGCCGCGTTCGACGGCGCACTCGCCGCTCTTCCAGGTGGCGCTGGCGTTCCAGTCGCCGACGCGGTCCCGGTTCGAGCTGGCCGGTCTCGACGTCGACGCACTGGAGGCGCCGACCGGCTCGGCCAAGTACGACCTGATGCTGACCGTACTCGAGCGGGCGGATGCCGGCGCCGACGCGGTGCTGACCTACGCGACCGACCTGTTCGACGCCGCGACCGTGACGCGGTTCGGGGAGCGGCTGTGTCTGCTGCTCGCCACGGCACTGGCCGCGCCGGCCACCCCGGTCGGCGATCTCGCGGTGCTCGATGCGGCCGAGCGATCCGCGCTGACCACCGCCCGTGGCGCCGATGCCACGGCGCCGCGGACGCTGGCGCAGATCCTTGCCACCGCGGCGGCGGAGAACGCCGACCGCACCGCGATCGAGTTCGCCGGTGAGCACGTCACCTACGCGGGGCTCGCGGCCCGGTCCAACCGGCTGGGGCGGCACCTGGTCGACCTCGGTGTGGGGCCGGACTCCATTGTGGCGCTGGCAATTCCGCGTTCGGTGGACGCGATCGTGGCGATCTGGGCGGTCGCCGCGGCGGGTGGCGCCTATGTGCCGATCGACCCGAAGCTGCCTGCCGACCGGATCACCCACATGGTGACGGACTCCGGTGCGGTGCTCGGCCTGACCACCGCCGAGTTCCACGCCGCGCTGCCGGAGGCGGCCCGCCCCGCGGGTGGCTGGCTCGAGCTCGACGACGCGGCGCTCGCCGCGGGCGTCGCGGCCCGGTCCGCGGCGCCGCTGACCGACGCCGACCGCGCCGCCGCGCTGTCGGTGGACCACGTCGCGTACATGATCTACACCTCCGGCACCACCGGTCTGCCCAAGGGCGTCGCGGTGCCGCACCGCGGCCTGGCCTCGCTGACCGCCGACGTCGTCGACCTCTACGGCACCTCCACCGCCTCGCGGGTGCTGCAGTTCGCGGCGATCAGCTTCGACGCCGCGGTCGGCGAGATGCTCTCGACGTTCGGGGCAGGCGCCACCATGGTCATCGCCCCGACCGACCTGTACGGCGGCGCCGAGCTCGCCGGCTTCATCCGCGACCAGCGGATCACCCTGGTCGTCGGCACCCCGACGGGCGTGCAGACGATCGACGCCACCGGTCTCGATCTCGTCGAGCGGGTCGTCGTCGGTGGTGACGTGTGTCCGCCGGAGCTGGCGGCCCGCTGGGGCGGCCGGCTGCGCAACGCGTACGGCCCGACCGAGACGACCGTCATCGTCACCATCACCGAACCGCTCGCGCCGGGCACGCCGATCACCATCGGCGCGCCGATGCGCGGCGTGCACGCCCTGGTTCTCGACTCGCGGCTGCGCCCGGTGCCGGTGGGCACCCCCGGCGAGCTGTACATCACCAATGCCGGTCTCGCCCGCGGCTACCACGCCCGCTACGGCCTGACCTCCGAACGCTTCGTCGCCAACCCGTACGGCGCTCCCGGCGAGCGGATGTACCGCACCGGCGACGTGGTCCGGTGGACCGCTTCGATGGACCTGGCGTACGTGGGACGTTCGGACTTCCAGCTCCAGGTGCGTGGTTTCCGCGTCGAGCTCGGCGAGATCGACGCCGCCCTGTCCGCACACCCGGCGGTGGCGTTCGCCGCGACCGTGGGCCGCCCCGGCCCGGCGGGTGACCTCGCGCTGGTCGCGTACGTCCAGCCGGTGGCCGGAACGGCACTGGACACCGACGCCCTCGCGGCGCACATCGCGAAGACCCTGCCGCCGTACATGGTGCCGGCGGTGATCATGGTGCTCGACGAGGTGCCGCTCACCGCCCTCGGCAAGCTCGACCGGTCCGCGCTGCCCGCCCCCGAGTTCGCCGGTGCCGCGGTGTACGTGGCACCGCGCGGCGACGTCGAGACCGGAATCGCCGAGGTGTTCGGCCGGATCCTGAACGCGGAGCGCGTCGGAGCCACCGACGACTTCTTCGACCTCGGCGGCAACTCGCTGGTCGCGACTCGCGTTGTCGGACAGGTCAATCAGGCCTTCGGTACCGCGATCGGCGTGCGCGACCTGTTCGAGGCGCGCACCGTCGCCGAGCTCGCGGCCCGGGTCGTGCGGGGCGGCGACAGCACGCGGCCCGCGCTCGTCGCGCAGCCCCGGGACGGCGCCGTTCCGCTGTCGCTCGCACAGCAGCGGATGTGGTTCCTCAACCGGCTCGATCCGGAGTCGGCGGCCTACAACATTCCGCTGGCGGTCCGGTTGTCCGGTTCGCTCGACGTGGCGGCGCTGCGCGCGGCGCTGCGTGACGTGGTCGGCCGACAGGAGACGCTTCGCACCGTCTACCCCGATTCTGCGGACGGTGGCCACCAGGTCGTGCTCGACCTCGATGCCGTCGAGCTCGACGTCGCGGCCGAGTCGATCGCGGCCGAGCAGCTGGTCGAGCGCATCACCGCGCTCGCGACCGAAGGCTTCGACGTGACGGCGGAGGTCCCGGTCCGGGCCGCGCTGCTCGAACTGGCCACCGATCGCGACGTCCCGGACGAGCACGTTTTCGTGCTGGTGATGCACCACATCGCCGCGGACGGTGTCTCCCTGACTCCGCTGGTGACCGACCTGATGACCGCCTACGCGGCCCGCCTCGACGGGCAGGAGCCGCAGTGGACCGCGCTGCCGGTGCAGTACGCCGACTACGCGATCTGGCAGCGCGAACTGCTCGGCGACGCCGAGGACCCTCAGTCCCGGGCGGCCGCACAGCTGTCGCACTGGACGGGCGCGCTGGCCGGGCTGCCCGACCAGCTCGACCTGCCGACCGACCGGCCGCGGCCCGCCCGCGCCTCGATGCGCGGCGGCCGGGTCGAGTTCGCGATCGACGCCGAGGTCCACCGCGCCGTCGCCGCGATCGCGCGGGCCCAGGGCGCCACCGTGTTCATGGTCATGCACGCCACCCTCGCGGTGCTGCTTGCCCGGTTGAGCACCACCACGGACATCGCGATCGGCACCGCGGTCGCCGGCCGCGGGGAGCCCGAACTCGACGCGCTGGTCGGCATGTTCGTCAACACCCTGGTGCTGCGCACCCGGGTCGAGCCGGAAACCGACTTCGCCACCCTGCTCGAGCACACCCGCACCACCGACCTCGCCGCGTTCGTGCACACGGAGCTGCCGTTCGAGCGGCTCGTCGACGTGCTCAGCCCGTCCCGGTCGCAGTCGCACCACCCGCTGTTCCAGGTGGCGATCGACTTCCAGAGCGCCACGGACGTGCGGCTCGAACTGCCCGGCCTGACGATCTCCCCGGAGGAGATCAGCGCGGACGTCGCGAAGTTCGACCTGCAGCTCTCGCTGAGCGAGCAGGTGGACACCGACGGCCGACCGGACGGCATGCAGGCGGCGTTCACCTACGCCACCGACCTGTTCGACCCCGCCACGGTGCGCACGTTCGCGGACCGGCTGGTACGGATCCTGTCGACCGTGGTCGTCGATCCGACCATCCCGGTCGGTGACGTGCCGATCCTCGACCCGCGCGAGGAGCACGAACTCGCCGGCGTCGCCGGTCCCGAGGGGCTCCCGCCCCGCACCCTCCCGCAGATCCTCGCGGCGGCCGTCGCGGTCGATCCGGCGCGCGACGCCGTCGACGCCGGGGACACCCGGATCAGCTACCGCGATCTCGATGCCCGCTCGAACCGTCTGGCCCGGCTCCTGATCGACCGGGGTGTGGGTGCCGGCTCCTTCGTCGCCATCGCGATGCCGCGCTCGATCGACACCGTCGCCGCGGTGTGGGCGATCGCGAAGGCGGGGGCCGCCTTCCTGCCGGTCGACCCGAACTATCCGGCCGAGCGCATCGCGCACATGCTCACCGATTCCGGTGTGGCCGTGGGTGTCACGACGTCTCGCCACCGCGCCGCACTGTCTGATCGGGTGGACTGGCTCGTCCTCGACGAGGATGTCGACGCGATCGCCGCCGGGTCCGACGAGGCCGTCGAGCCGGCCCGGCCGGTGCAGGTCGACGACGCCGCGTACGTGATCTACACGTCCGGCTCGACCGGCCAGCCGAAGGGCGTGGTGGTCACCCACCGCGGCCTGGCCGATCTCGTGGCCGAGCAGCGTGCCCACATGCTCATCGAACCGGGCTCGCGCACACTGCAGTTCGCGTCCCCGAGCTTCGACGCGTCGGTGTTCGAGATGCTGATGGCGTTCGGCAGCGCGTCCACCATGGTGATCGCCCCCGCCGACCTGTTCGGCGGTGTGGAGCTCTCCGAGTTCCTGCTGAGCCGGCGGGTGACCCATGCCTGCATCACCCCCGCCGCGCTCGCCGCGGCCGACCCGACCGGTCTCGACACCCTGCGTGTCCTGGCGGTCGCGGGTGACGCGTGCCCGCCGGAACTGGTGGCCCGCTGGGCGCCGAACCGCACGATGCTGAACCTGTACGGCCCGACCGAGGCCACCGTGTGGTCGACGGTGTCGGCGCCGCTGCAGGCCGGTGAGCCGATCACCATCGGTGCCCCCACCCGCGGTTTCCGCGTCGCCGTCCTCGACGGCCGCCTGCGGCCGGCGCCGGTCGGCGTCGCGGGCGAGCTGTACCTGTCCGGTCCGGCGCTGGCGCGCGGCTACCACGCGCGTGGGCCGCTGACGTCGGAGCGCTTCGTCGCCAACCCGTTCGGGCGTCCCGGCGAGCGGATGTACCGCACCGGCGACGTGGTGCGCTGGACCGCCGAGGGCACCCTCGAGTACGTCGGCCGGTCCGACTTCCAGGTCAAGGTGCGCGGGTTCCGAATCGAACTCGGCGAGATCAGCGGCGTGCTGGCCTGCCACGAGAGCGTCGGCTTCGTCACCACCGAGGGCGTCACGGCCCCCGACGGCGGCACCGTCCTGGTCGCCTACGTGCTGCCCGCGGCCGGGCGCACGGTGGACGAGGACACGCTGCGCGCCTTCGCGGCGGAGTTCCTGCCCGCGTACATGGTGCCGTCGCACGTGATCGGGCTCGCCGAGGTCCCGCTGACCCCGGCGGGCAAGCTGGATCGGCGCGCCCTGCCGAAGCCGGAGTTCGTCACCCCCGGCGTCGACTACGTCGCGCCGCGCTCCCTCACCGAGGAGATCGTCGCCGGTGTCTTCGCCGAGGTGCTCGGCGTGGACCGGGTCGGCGTGACCGCGAGCTTCTTCGACCTCGGCGGCAACTCGCTGTCCGCAACCAAGGTCACCGCCCGGGTCGGCGCCGCGCTCGGCGTGCGGATCGGGGTGCGCGAACTGTTCGACGCCCCGTCCGTCGCGGAACTCGCGGCACGCGTGGAACATTCGTCGACCGTGGAGGCGCCGGCGCTGACCGCGACGGCGCGGCCGCAGCGGATTCCGCTGTCGCTGGCGCAGCGTCGGATGTGGTTCCTCAACCAGTTCGACACCGACTCGGCGGCCTACAACGTGCCGATGGCCGTTCGACTGTCCGGTGACCTCGACGTCGCCGCGCTCGAACGGGCCGTGGCCGACGTGCTGGCCCGGCACGAGGTGCTGCGGACGGTGTACCCGGACTCGGCGGACGGTCCGTACCAGGAGATCCTGCCGATCTCGGACCTGCCGGTGTCCCTGACCCCGGTCGCGGTGGCCGAGTCCGAGGTCGTCGGTCGTGCGGTCGAGCTGATCTCCCGCGGCTTCGACGTCACCGCTGCGCCGCCGGTGCGGGTCACGCTGCTGCAGACCTCCCCGACCGAGCGGGTGCTGGTCGTGGTGATGCACCACATCGCCGCCGACGGTGCCTCGGTGGCGCCGCTGGCCCGCGACATCATGGTGGCCTACGGTGCCCGCGCGCACGGTGGCGCGCCGCAGTGGGCCGCCCTGCCCGTGCAGTACGCGGACTACGCGATCTGGCAGCGCGAGACCCTCGGTGCGCCGGACGATTCCGAGTCGCTGATCGCCAAGCAGAGTGCGTACTGGCGGGAGCGGCTCGCAGGACTGCCCGAGGTGCTCGATCTGCCGATGGACCGGCCGCGTCCCGCGGTGCAGTCCACGGCCGGTGCGAACGTCGAGTTCGTCATCGACGCCGACACCCACGCCCGGCTCCTGGACGTGGCCCGCAGCCGCGGCGCCAGCCTGTTCATGGTGCTGCACTCCGCGCTCGCGGTGCTGCTCGCGCGCCTGGGCCGCGAGTCCGACATCGCGATCGGCACCCCGGTCGCCGGTCGCGGCGAGCAGTCCCTCGACGACCTCGTCGGCATGTTCGTCAACACACTGGTGCTCCGCACCGAGGTGGACCCGGGGGCGACGTTCGAGTCGCTGGTCGAGGCGGCCCGCGAGACCGACCTGTCCGCGTTCACCCACGCGGACATGCCCTTCGAGCAGTTGGTCGAGGTGCTCGCGCCGACCCGGTCGACGGCGTACTCGCCGCTGTTCCAGGTGATGTTCACGATGCAGAACAACACCCAGGCGACCTTCGAGCTGCCCGGACTGGCCGTGAGCGGACTGACGTCCGACTTCGACGTCGCCAAGTTCGACCTGCAGCTGACCGTCGGCGACGCGCGCGACGAGGACGGCTCGCCCGCCGATCTGACCTCCACCCTGAGCTACGCGACCGCGCTGTTCGACGAGGCGACGGTGCGCGGCTTCGCCGACGCCTACCTGCGGATCCTGGCCGCCGTCGCCGCCGACCCGCAGGTCGTGGTCGGTGACGTGGAGATCGCCGGTGCCGCGGACCTGTCCGCGATCGCCGCGGTCAACGCGACGGCGCACCCGGTGGCCGAGGCCACCCTGGTCGACCTGTTCGACGCTCAGGTCGCCCGCACCCCCGACGCGGTCGCGCTGGTCTTCGAGGGCGAGCGCCTGACCTACGCCGAGTTCGATGCGCGCGCGAACCGTTTGGCGCGCAAGCTGATCGACGCCGGCGTCGGTCCGGACGTGCTCGTCGCCCTTGCGGCGCGCCGGTCGGTGGAGCTGCTGGTCGGCATGTACGCGGTGGTCAAGGCCGGTGGTGCCTACGTGCCGGTGGACCCCGACCATCCCGCCGACCGGACCCGGTACGTGCTCGAGTCCTCCGCGCCGGCCGTCGTGCTCACCGGTGGTGACGTCGACCTCGACGTGCCTGCAGGCACCACGATCTGGTCGCTCGACTCCCTCGACACGAGCGGATACTCGGACGCCCCGGTTGTCGACGCGGAACGTGTTGCGCGGCTGCGTGATTCGAACACCGCCTACGTGATCTACACGTCCGGGTCCACCGGCCGCCCGAAGGGTGTCGCGGTGCCGCACGCGGGCATCGTCAACCGCCTCGAGTGGATGCAGGCGCAGTACCCGATGGGGCCCGAGGACACGGTCGTCCAGAAGACGCCGTCGACCTTCGACGTCTCGGTGTGGGAGTTCTTCTGGCCGCTGCAGGTCGGTGCCACCCTGGTGATCGCACGCCCGGACGGGCACCGCGATCCGCTGTACCTGGCGGAGCTCATCGAGGCGGAGTCCGTCACGACCGCCCACTTCGTCCCGTCGATGCTGTCGGCCTTCACGTCCGTGGTCGACGCCGGGCGGGTGCCGTCCCTGCGTCAGGTCTTCTGTTCCGGCGAGGCACTGACACCGCAGGCCGCGCAGGCGTTCGCCGGCCTGAGTGCGGCGGCGCTGCACAACCTCTACGGGCCGACCGAGGCGTCCGTCGACGTCACGTTCCACCAGTACACGCCGGCCGACACCGCCACGGTGCCGATCGGTGCCCCCGTCTGGAACACCCAGCTGCACGTGCTCGACGGCCGGCTCCGTCCGGTCCCGCTCGGTGTCGCGGGTGAGCTGTATCTGGCGGGCGCCCAGCTCGCACGCGGGTACATCGGACGCGCCGACCTGTCGGCGGACCGGTTCGTCGCCAGCCCGATGGCCGACGGTCAGCGGATGTACCGCACCGGTGACCTCGTCAAGTGGGTCGAAGGCTCCACCGGCGGACTCGAACTGGTGTACCTGGGGCGGACCGACTTCCAGGTCAAGCTGCGCGGTCTGCGGATCGAGCTCGGCGAGATCGAGTCGGTGCTCCTCGAACAGCCCGAGGTCGCGCAGGCGGCCGTTCTCGTGCGCGAGGACATTCCGGGCGCACAGCAGCTCGTCGCCTACCTGACCGCGGCCCCGGGTGCGGCCCCGCAGGTCGACGCGCTGACCTCGGCGCTGTCCGCGAGGCTGCCCGAGTACATGGTGCCGTCGGTGCTGATGGTCCTCGACTCGTTGCCGCTCAACGCATCCGGCAAGCTCGACCGCAAGGCGCTGCCCGCACCGGACCTCACCGACCGGGCGGAGACCTACCGGGCGCCGAGCACCCCGACCGAGACCGTGCTGTGCCGGCTGGTGGCCGAACTGCTCGGCCTGGACCGCGTCGGCGTGGACGACTCGTTCTTCGCGCTCGGTGGCGACTCGATCATGGCCATCCAGCTGGTCTCGCGGGCCAAGCGGGAGGGCATCGTGCTCAAGCCCGCGCTCGTGTTCGAGCACAAGACGATCGCGGCCCTCGCACGGGTCGCGGCGGTCGGTGCCGACGCGGTCACGCTCGAGGAACTGCCGGGCGGCGGCATCGGTGAGCTGCCGCTCACCCCGATCGTGCACTGGATGATCGAGCATCTTCGGGAGTTCGACGAGTTCTCGCAGGCCGTGATGCTCACGCTGCCCGCGGGCATCACCGAGAGCGACCTGCACGCCACCGTGCAGACCGTGCTCGATCACCACGACATGCTGCGCTCGCGTCTGGTGCGCGCAGGCGACGGCGGCCACCTCGCGGTCGCCGGCGTCGGGTCGGTGTCCGCGGACGCGGTCATCACCCGGGTTCCGGTAGCCGACGCGCCCGGCTCGGCCGGGTTCGGCGCTCGCGCCGAGGCCGAGATGCGTACCGCGGCATGCCGCCTCGACCCCGAAGCCGGGTCGATGGTGCAGTTCGTCTGGCTCGACACCGAGCCGTCCGGTGCGGGCCGGCTGCTCGTGCTCGCCCATCACCTGGTGGTCGACGGTGTCTCCTGGCGTGCCCTGGTGCCGGATCTGGCTCTGGCCTGGGTCCGGGCCACGCAGGGCGACGGGCCCGAGCTGTCCGCCGTGGGCACCTCGTTCCGGCGCTGGGCCCACGGCCTGGCCGAGGGCGCCGCCGATCGCGTCGTCGAACTGCCGCTGTGGCGGTCCGTGCTGGACGGCCCGGACCCGCTGCTCGGTGCCCGCGCGCTCGATCCCGAGGCCGACACCGTCTCGAGCCTCGCCGACCTGCGGGTCGAACTCGACTCCGGTGTCGCGGAGGCGGTGCTCGGGCGGGTGCCCGCGATGGTGCACGGCACCCCGAACGACGGACTCCTCACCGCGCTCGCGCTGGCGGTCGCGAAGTGGCGGCGGGATCGGGGCGTCGACGCGCCCGGTGCCGTCGTCACCCTCGAGGGCCACGGCCGCGAGGAACAGGCCGTGCCCGGCGCGGACCTCGCCAACACGGTCGGCTGGTTCACCACCGCGTTCCCCGTGCGGCTGGACCTCGACGGCATCGACCTCGACGAGGCGTTCGCCGGCGGTGCCGCGGCCGGAGACGCGATCAAGCGGGTCAAGGAACAGCTGCTCTCGATCCCGGACCACGGCATCGGCTACGGCCTGCTCCGCTACCTGAACGCGGACACCGCCGCCGAGTTGCGGGAACTGCCGGCACCGCAGATCGGGTTCAACTACCTCGGCCGTGTCGCGACCGCCGAGGTCGGTGGCGACGCCGCCTGGGTCCCGGACACCGAATCGGGCAGCCTCGGTGGCGTGCGCGACGCGGACATGACCGCACCGGTGATCCTCGACATCAACGCATCCGCGGTCGACACCGCCGACGGCACCCGCCTCGGCGCCACCTTCTCGTACGCGACCGGCGTCCTCGACGGCGCCGACGCGCAGGCCATCGCGGACCTGTGGGTCGCGGCACTGACCGCGCTCAGCGAGTACTCCGCCACCCCGGGCGCAGGCGGCCTGACCCCGTCGGACCTGCCGCTGGTCCCGCTGGACCAGGCCGGGGTCGAGCACCTCGAGGCCCGCCACCCGGGTCTGGCCGACGTGTGGTCCCTCTCGCCGCTGCAGGAGGGATTGCTCTTCCACGCGCAGTTCGCGGGTGAGCACCTCGACGCCTACCTGGTGCAGACGGTGCTCGATCTCGACGGCACCGTCGATCCGCAGCGACTGCGGGCGGCCGGGCAGGCGTTGCTGCGTCGCCACGCGAACCTGCGGGTCGCGTTCGACACCGCCTCCGGCGAACCGGTGCAGATCGTTCCCGCCGAGGTCGAGCTGCCGTGGCAGACAGTCGATCTGGCTGCGTCGCCGGATCCCGATGCGGCGTTCGCCGACCTGCTGCGGCAGGACCGGGCGCGCGGGTTCGACATGGCGACCGCGCCGCTGATCCGGTTCACGCTCGCCGACCTCGGCCAGGGCCGGTACCGGATGGTCTCGACCAACCACCACGTGCTGCTCGACGGCTGGTCGACGCCGCTGCTGCTCAAGGATCTGCTGTACCTGTACGCCACCGGCGGAGACGCATCGACGATGCCGCCTGCGGGCGAGTACCGCGACTTCCTGGCGTGGCTGGCCGGCCGTGACCTCGACGCCTCCACCGCCGCGTGGAAGGACGCGTTCGCCGGTCTCGACGAGCCGTCGCTGCTCGCGCTCGGGGAGGGCGACGGCTCGGTGGAGTCCACCGACCTGTCCCGTTTCGCGTCCGCGGAGCTGACCGCGGAGCTGACCGCGCTCGCTCGCAGGCACGGCGTCACCCTGAACACCGTCGTGCAGGCGGCCTGGGGCATCGTGCTGTCGGCGCTCACGTCCCGCACCGACGTGGTGTTCGGGTCGACCGTCTCCGGTCGTCCCGCGGATCTGCCCGGCGTCGAGTCGATGATCGGTCTGTTCATCAACACCCTGCCGGTGCGGGTGGCACTCGACCCGGCCGAGACGCTGACCGGCCTGCTCGAGCGGATCCAGGTCGAACAGGCCGATCTGCTCGATCACCACTACGTGGGCCTGTCGCAGATCCAGCACACGGTCGGCGCCGCGGCGTCGTTCGACACCCTGACCGTGTTCGAGTCCTACCCGGTGGATCAGGACGCGCTCGCCCAGGCCGCCGACATCGACGGCATGCGGGTGACCGGGCTGCGCGGCATGGACTCCACGCACTACCCGTTGACCCTGGTCGCCAGCGTCGCAGACCGGCTGCACCTGCAGCTGAAGTACCTGACCGGCGTGTACACCGCCGCCGAGGTGCAGACCCTGCTCGACCGGGTGCTCCGGGTGCTGACCGCATTCGCGGACGCGCCGGACCAGCGGGTTGCCGCGCTCGACGTGCTCGGTGCGGCCGAGCGTGAGCAGGTGCTGACCGCGTGGGTCGATCCGGGTGCCGCGACGCCGACGGGCACGCTGCCCGCCGCGTTCGCGCGGCAGGCGGCGGCGTACGTGGACCGCACCGCGGTGGTTGCTGCCGGCGAGCGGTTGTCGTACGGCGAGCTCGCGGAGCGGGTGAACCGACTCGCCCGCGTGCTGATCGCCGAGGGCGTCGGGCCGGAGTCGATGGTTGCGGTCGCGATGCCGCGTACCGCCGACCTGGTGGTCGCCCTGCTCGCGGTGCTCACGGCCGGCGGCGGCTACGTGCCGGTGGATGTCACCTACCCGCAGGACCGGCTGGCGTACATGCTTGCCGACTCGAAGCCGGTGGTCGTGCTCTCCACCGCCGCGGACGTGGACTCGTTGCCGGACAACGACATTCCGAAGCTGCTCCTGGACTCCACGGAGCTGGCGGCGCGGATGTCGCAGGTGTCGGCCGCGCCGGTCACCGACACCGAGCGGGTTGCGGCGTTGTCGCCGCAGCACCCGGCGTACGTGATCTATACGTCCGGTTCCACCGGTCGCCCCAAGGGCGTCGTGGTGCCGCACGTGGACGTGCTCACCCTGATGGCGAACACGCAGACCAAGTTCGGGTTCGACGAGACCGACGTGTGGACCATGTTCCACAGCTACGCGTTCGACTTCTCGGTGTGGGAGCTGTGGGGTCCGCTGCTGTTCGGCGGCGAACTCGTCATCGTCGACTACCTGACCTCGCGCTCGCCGGAGGAGTTCCTGGAACTGCTGCGGCGGGAACGGGTGACGGTGCTCAACCAGACGCCGTCGGCGTTCTACCAGCTCGCGGAAGCGGACCGGGTTGCAGGGGAGAGGTCTGTCTCCGGCGAGGGGGAGAGGTCTGTCTCCGATCAGCTGAGCCTGCGGTACGTGATCTTCGGTGGCGAGGCCCTCGACCTCGGCCAGCTCGAACGGTGGTACGAGCGGCACGACGAGCAGTCTCCGCGCCTGGTGAACATGTACGGCATCACCGAGACCACGGTGCACGTGAGCTTCCTGTCCCTCGACCGCGAGTTCGCGCGGGAGTCGAAGGCCAGCGTCATCGGTCGCGGCCTGCCGGGCATGGGTGTGTACGTGCTCGACGCGCGGCTGCAGCCTGCGCCGGTCGGTGTGGTCGGCGAGATGTACGTCCACGGTGGGCAGTTGGCGCGCGGCTACCTCGGTCGCCCCGACCTGACGTCGGACCGTTTCGTGGCGAACCCGTTCGCGACCGGGGCGACGGGGAATGTTGCCGTCGGGGATCGGATGTACCGCACCGGCGACCTGGCGCGCTGGAATGCCGACGGTCAGCTGGAGTACCTGGGGCGCAGTGACTTCCAGGTGCAGCTGCGCGGCTTCCGGATCGAGCTCGGCGAGATCGAGTCGGCGCTGCTGCGCTACGAGGGTGTCGCGGCGTCCGCGGTGCTGGTGCGCTCCGACGAGCACACCGGTGACCGTCTCGTCGGCTACGTCGTCCCCGAGGCCGGTGTCACCGTCGATGCGGATGCGGTACTGGCGTTCGTCGGTGAGTTCCTCGCCGCGTACATGGTGCCGTCGGCGCTCGTCGTGCTCGACGAGTTCCCGCTGACCGCGAACGGCAAGCTGGACCGCCGCGCTCTGCCCGCCCCGGACTTCCTCTCCGCGGCAACCGAGTTCGTCGCCCCCCGGACCCCAGTGGAGGAGGCGATCGCCGCGGTCTTCTCGGAGGTGCTCGGCGCCGAGCGTGTGGGTGTCCACGACAGCTTCTTCGACCTCGGCGGCAACTCTCTCGTCGCGACCCGAGTGGTCGCCCGCGCGAACGCCGCCCTCGACGCCCGCGTCGGCGTCCGGGACCTGTTCGAGGCGCCGACCGTCGCCGAGCTGGCGCAGCGGTTCGAGCACGCCGATCGTGCCGACCGCCCGGCGCTAGTCGCGGGCCCGCGCCCCGACCGGGTGCCGCTGTCGCTGGCCCAGCAGCGGATGTGGTTCCTGAGCCGCTTCGATCCGGAATCCCCGGCCTACAACATCCCGATGGCGGTGCGACTGTCCGGCGAGCTGGACACCGACGCGCTGGCCGCGGCCGTGCGCGACGTCCTGGTCCGGCACGAGTCGCTGCGGACCGTGTTCCCCGACTCCGTCGACGGCCCGGCCCAGGTGGTCGTCCCGGCCGCCGAGGTCGAGTTCGACCTCGCCCCGGTCGCGGTGGCGGAGGCCGAGCTGGCCGCCGCCGTCGTCGCCCTGCTGTCCACCGGCTTCGACGTCACCGCCGCCCCGCCGGTGCGGGCCCGGCTGCTCGCCGTCGACGCCGCAGGAGTGGAGTCTGCGGAACGACCCGCAAGCACCGAGCACGTGCTGGTGATGGTGGTGCACCACATCAGCGCCGACGGCATGTCCATGGCGCCGCTCGCGCGGGACGTCATGATCGCGTACACCTCCCGCGTCAACGGGATTGCGCCGCAGTGGCTTCCGCTTCCGGTGCAGTACGCGGACTTCGCGATCTGGCAGCGCGCGCTGCTCGGGTCCGAGGACGACCCGCAGTCCCTCGCCGCGCAGCAGGTCGACTACTGGACCACCGCGCTCGCCGGGCTGCCGGATGCGCTGGACCTGCCCACCGACCGGCCGCGGCCGGCCGAGCAGTCGATGCGCGGCGGACGCCACATGTTCTCGATCGGCGAGGACACCCGCCGGGCCGTGCACGAGGTGGCGACCGCGCACGGCGCCACCCCCTTCATGGTGTTGCACACGGCACTGACGGTGCTGCTCTCGCGCCTGACCCGGGAGACCGACATCGCGATCGGCACTCCGATCGGTGGCCGCGGCGAGGCCGCGCTCGACGATCTCGTCGGCATGTTCGTCAACACGATCGTGCTGCGGGCACAGGTCGACGGTGACGACACGTTCGCGGACCTGCTCGCCCGCGTCCGGCACTCCGATCTCGGCGCGTTCGGGCACACCGACGTGCCGTTCGAGCGGCTCGTCGACGTGCTGAACCCGACCCGCTCGACCGCGCACCACCCGCTGTTCCAGGTGTCGCTGTCGCTGCAGAACCAGGACCGGGCCGAGTTCGAGCTGCCCGGCCTGACCATCAGCGCCCTCGACCCGGGTGCCGAGGTCACACAGTTCGACCTCGACCTGACGGTCGGCGAGGGCGTCGGCGAGGCCGGCGCACCGGACGGCATGTACGCGTACTTCACCTACGCGACCGACCTGTTCGACGAGTCGACGGTCGCCGGGTTCGCCGAGCGGTTCGTGCGGATCCTCGACGCCGCCGTCGCCGACCCGTCGCTGCGGGTCGGGGACGTCGACGTGCTCGCCCCGGCGGAGCGCGCGCAGGTGCTGCGGACGTGGAACGAGACCGCGACCGAGCTCGCACCCGCGACGCTCGTGTCGTTGTTCGACGAACAGGTGGCCCGCACCCCGGACCGGGTCGCGGTGCTGTTCGGGGGAGAGCAGCTCACCTACGCCGAGTTCGACGCCGCCGCGAACCGACTGGCGCGGGAGCTCATCGACGCCGGTGTCGGACCGGAGAGCCTGGTCGGCCTCGCGATGCGTCGCTCGCTGGACCTGATGATCGGCATGTACGCGATCGTCAAGACCGGTGGCGCGTACCTGCCTCTCGACCCGGACCACCCGGCCGAGCGCACCGCCGACGTGCTCGCGTCCGCCGATCCGCGAATCGTGCTGACCACCACCACGGACGGTGTGGATCTGCCCGCCGACCGCACCGTGCTGTACGTCGACACCCTCGACCTTTCCGGTCGGGACGCGTCGCCGGTCACCGACGCCGAGCGGATCGCTCCGCTGCGTCCGGAGAACACCGCGTACGTCATCTACACGTCCGGCTCGACCGGGCGGCCGAAGGGCGTCGCGGTCGAGCACGCCGCGATCACCAACCAGACCCGCTGGATGCACGCCCACTTCGGCATGACCGCCGACGACCGGGTGATGCAGAAGGCGCCGATCACCTTCGACGTGTCGGTGTGGGAGTGTTTCGCCGCGCTGCAGGTCGGTGGCCGGGTGGTCGTGCTGCGCCCCGACGGGCACCGCGACCCCGAGTACCTGACCGAGGTGATGGCCGCCGAGGGCATCACCATCGCCGAGTTCGTGCCGTCGCTGCTCGAAATGCTGCTCGCCAGCCCCGACATGGGGGTGCCCGCCTCGATGCGGCACATCCTCGCCGGTGGCGAGGCACTGACCCCGCAGACCGCGCGGAAGATCGCCGATCTCGGTACCGCCGTGGAGAACACCTACGGTCCGACCGAGGCCGCGATCACCACGACAGCGTTCGACGCCGCCGAGGCCGGCGAGTGGATCGTCCCGATCGGCCGCGGTGTCTGGAACACCACCGCCTACGTGCTCGACGCACGCCTGCAGCCGGTGCCCGTCGGCGTCGCCGGTGAGCTGTACCACGGTGGCGACCAGCTGGCCCGCGGCTACGTCGGCCGTCCCGACCTGACGGCGGACCGGTTCGTCGCGAACCCGTTCGAGGGCAATGGGTCCCGCCTGTACCGCACCGGCGACCTGGTGCGCTGGAATGCGAACGGGCAGCTGGAGTTCCTGGGCCGCACCGACTTCCAGGTGAAACTGCGCGGCCTTCGTATCGAGCTCGGCGAGATCGAGTCGGCGCTGCTGGCGCACCCGCGGGTCGAGCAGGCCGTCGTGGTGCTGCACAGCGACCCGCACACCGGCGACCAGCTGGTGGCGTACGTCGTCGGCGGAGGCGTCGAGCCCGTCGGCACCGCCGACATCATCGACCCGGCCGAGCTCAAGGCGCACCTGGCGCAGCGGTTGCCGAGCTACATGGTCCCGGCGGCGTTCGTCGCGCTGGAGGAGATGCCGCTGAACGCCAGCGGCAAGTTGGATCGCCGCGCCCTGCCCGCCCCGCACATCGAGGTCGACCAGGCCGCCTACGTGGCGCCGCGTGGCCCCGTCGAGGAGATCGTCGCGGCGGTGTTCGCGGAGGTCGTCGGCCTCGACCGGGTCGGCGCCACCGACAGCTTCTTCGAACTCGGCGGCAACTCGCTGGTCGCGACGCGGGTGATCGCGCGCGTCAACGCCGCGCTCGGAACCGCCCTCGGCGTCCGCGCGCTGTTCGACGCGCCGACCGTCGCCGGTCTCGCGCAGCAGGTCGAACGTGCCGGTGCCGGCCACGCCCGGCCTGCGCTCGCGCCGCGCCCGCGTCCGGAGCGGATCCCGCTCTCGCTCGCACAGCAGCGGATGTGGTTCCTCAACCGGTTCGACACCGACTCGGCGGCGTACAACATCCCGCTCGCGGTGCGGCTGTCCGGTGACCTCGACGTCGCCGCCATGGCCGCCGCGGTCCGGGACGTCGTCGCTCGCCACGAGTCGATCCGCACGGTGTTCCCCGACTCGGCGGACGGCCCGCACCAGGTGATCCTCGGCGTCGACGAGGTCGTCACCGAGCTGACCCCGATCGACGTCGCCGCCGACGAGATCGTCTCGGTGGTGGGCGAATTCGCGGTCACGCCGTTCGACGTGACCGCGCAGGCCCCGGTCCGGGTCGCGCTGTTCCGGATCGCGGCGGACGAGCACGTGCTCGCGTTCGTCGTCCATCACATCTCCGGTGACGGATCGTCGACGGCGCCGCTGGCCCGCGACGTCATGGTCGCCTACCTCGCCCGCTCGACGGGTGAGGAGCCCGGCTGGGCGCCGCTCGAGGTGCAGTACGCGGACTACACGCTGTGGCAGCGGGACCTGCTCGGCGCCGAGGACGACCCGCAGTCCCTCGCGGCGGAACAGGTGGCGTACTGGACCGGCGCCCTGGCCGGGGTGCCCGAGGTGCTGGCGCTGCCGACCGACCGGCCGCGCCCGGCGGACCGCACCCAGCAGGGCGCGACCGCCGAGTTCGAGATCACCGCGCAGACGCACGAGCGACTGCGGGCGATCGCCAAGGACAACGGCGCCACGCTGTTCATGGTGATGCACTCCGCGCTCGCGGTGCTGCTCGCCCGGCTGTCCGGTACCTCCGACATCGCGGTCGGCACCCCGATCGCCGGTCGCGGCGAACGTGCCCTCGACGACCTCGTCGGCATGTTCGTCAACACCCTGGTGCTGCGCACCGAGGTGGATGCCGCCCGCGGTTTCGATGCGCTGCTCGAGCAGGCCCGCGAGGTGGACCTGGGTGCGTTCGCCCACGCCGACCTGCCGTTCGAGCGGCTCGTCGACATCCTCGACCCGGCCCGCTCGACGTCGCACTCGCCGCTGTTCCAGGTGGTGCTTTCCACCGAGGACATCGGCGAGGAACGGTTCGAGCTGCCCGGGCTGACGGTCAGCGGCATCGCCGACGACACGCACGTCGAGAAGTTCGACCTGGAACTGTCGTACGCGGAGCGGGTCGACGCCGGCGGTCGCGCCGAGGGCATGACCGCCCGGTTCGGCTACGCCACCGACATCTTCGACGCCGCCACGGTGGAGCTGTTCACCGCGCGGATGGCCCGGATCCTCGACGCGATCGCCGCCGACCCGTCGGCACCGGTCGGGGACATCGAGATCCTCGGCGCTGCCGAGGCCGCGCAGCTGGCGCCGGTCCGCGGCGCCGCCGCCGTCGGTGTGGGCACCCTGCCCGAGCTGCTGGCCGCGGCCGCCGCACAGGATCCGGCCGCCACCGCGATCGCCTTCGGCGACGTGACGGTCGGCTACCGCGAACTCGACGAGCGCTCGACGCGACTCGCCCGGATCCTCGTCGACCGCGGCGTCGGACCGGAGAGCTTCGTGGCCCTCGGGCTGTCCCGGTCCATCGAGTCCGTCACCGCGGTGTGGGCGGTCGCCAAGTCCGGCGCCGCGTTCCTGCCGGTGGACCCGAACTACCCGGCGGACCGGATCGCGCACATGCTCACCGACTCGGGTGCCCCGATCGGCATCACGGTCCGCACGCACCGCGAGTCGTTCGACGACTCCATCGACTGGCTGGTGCTCGACGACGCGGACTTCGCCGCCGAATGGGCCGGGCAGTCGGACGCACCGATCACCGACGCCGAGCGCACCGCCCCGCTCGACGTCCGCAACGCCGCGTACCTGATCTACACCTCGGGTTCGACGGGTCTGCCCAAGGGTGTCGCGGTCACCCACCAGGGCCTGCACAACCTGGCCGCGGACGTGCGCACCCGCTGCGCGATCACCCCGGCGTCCCGTGTGCTGCACGTGACCACGCCGAGCTTCGACGCGTCGATCATCGAGTACCTGATGGCCTTCGGCTCGGGCGCGGCCCTGGTCATCGCCCCGCCGGAGGTCTTCGGTGGTGCCGAGCTGACGGCGCTGATGCGGGACCAGGAGGTCACCCACGCCTTCATCACCCCGGCCGCCCTCGCGTCCCTGGACGAGAGTGCGCTGGACCGGCTGGAGATGGTCGGCACCGGCGGCGACGCCTGCCCGCCCGAACTCGCCGAGCGCTGGGCGCGCGGCCGTGCGATGTTCAACATGTACGGGCCGACCGAGTCGACGATCGCAGTCGTGATCGACGGCCCGATGGTCGCCGGCGAGCCGGTCGCGATCGGTACACCCACGGTGGGTGTCGAGGCGCTGGTGCTCGACGCCCGGCTGCGGCCGGTGCCGGTCGGCGTGCCCGGCGAGCTGTACGTCGCAGGCCCGGAACTGGCCCGTGGCTACCACGCGCGGGCCGGGCTGACCTCGGACCGCTTCGTGGCCAACCCGTTCGCGGTCGGGGCGAGCGGAGCGACGGGGAATGTCGCCGGTGCCCGGATGTACCGCACGGGTGACGTGGTCCGGTGGACCGGGGAGGGCTCCGCGCTGCGGCTGCAGTACCTCGGCCGGTCCGACTCCCAGGTCAAGGTGCGTGGCTTCCGCATCGAACTCGGCGAGATCAACGCGGCGCTGGCGTCCTACCCGGGAATCGACTTCGCGCACACCGCCGGTCACGTCGCCGAGTCCGGCGAGACCCATCTGGTCTCGTACGTGCTCGGGGCTCCGGGCGCCGACATCCGGGTCGCCGCGGTGTCCGAGCACATCGCCCGGACCCTGCCCGCGTACATGGTCCCGTCCGCGATCGTGGTGCTCGACGAGCTGCCGACGACCCCGGCGGGCAAGCTCGACACCCGGGCGCTGCCGGAGCCCGAGATCGTCACGGTCACCGGTGGATTCGTGCCGCCGCGGACCGCGACCGAGGAGATCGTCGCCGGCGTGTTCGCCGAGGTGCTCGGAGTTGCACGCGTCGGCTCGACGGACAGCTTCTTCGACCTCGGTGGCAACTCGCTGTCCGCAACGCGGGTCACCGCCCGTGTCGGTGCCGTGCTCGGTTCCACCCTCGGTGTGCGCCAGGTGTTCGACGCCCCGACCGTCGCCGCACTGGCCGCGTACGTGGACTCGGTTCGCACGCAGGGCGTCTCGCGCCCCGCGCTGGTGCCTGCGACCCGTCCGCAGCGGATCCCGCTCTCACTGGCGCAGCGGCGCATGTGGTTCCTCAACCAGTTCGACACCGACTCGGCGGCCTACAACATCCCGTTGGCCGTCCGGCTGTCCGGCGACCTCGACGTCGCGGCGCTCGCTCGCGCCGTCGCCGACGTCGTCGACCGGCACGAGACGTTGCGGACCGTGTACCCGGCGGTCGGCCGCGAGCCGTACCAGGTGGTGCTGCCGGCCGACGAGGTGATGCCGGCACTGGCGCCGCGTCCCGTCTCCGAGGACAACCTGCTCGCCGCGGTGGTCGACTTCGCGTCCGGTGGATTCGACGTCACCGTCGCCCCGCCGCTGCGAATCGCCCTGTTCGAGACCGGGCCGAGCGACCGGGTCCTGGTCGTGGTCGTGCACCACATCGCCGGCGACGGGTCGTCCATGGCACCGCTCGCGCGTGACGTCATGGTCGCCTACGGCTCGCGGACCGCGGGCCTGCCGCCGCAGTGGACCGAACTGCCGGTGCAGTACGCCGACTTCGCGATCTGGCAGCGGGAGGTCCTCGGCGACGAGAGCGATCCGCAGTCCCTCGCTGCACAGCAGATCGCGTACTGGCGGGAGGCGCTCGACGACCTGCCGACGCAGCTGGAACTGCCCACCGACCGGCCGCGGCCGCCGGTGCAGTCCCTGGCCGGCGACACCGTCGAGTTCAGCGTCGACGCCGACACGCACCGTGCCCTGGTCGAGGTGGCCCGCGCCGGCGGCGCCAGCGTCTTCATGGTGATGCACGCCGCCCTGTCGGTGCTGCTCGCCGGGCTGTCGGGAACCACCGACATCGCCGTCGGCACCCCCTCCGCGGGCCGCGGCGACGCCGCGCTCGACGACCTGGTCGGCATGTTCGTCGGCACGCTCGTGCTGCGCGCCCAGGTCGACCCGGACATCACGTTCGCCGACCTGCTCGAAGCGGTCCGCGAAAGCGACCTCGGGGCGTTCGGCAACACCGACATCCCGTTCGAGCGGCTCGTCGAGGTGCTCGACCCGGAGCGGTCGACCGCGCACTCTCCGCTGTTCCAGGTGATGCTCACGTTCCAGAACCTGGAGCAGGCGAGCTTCGAGCTGCCCGGCCTGACGGTCGCCGCCGTCGAATCGGGTCCGGAACCGGCGAAGTTCGACCTGACCCTCGGCCTGCAGGAGACCTACCGTGAGGACGGTGCGCCCGCGGAGATCGCGGCGTCGCTGAGCTACGCCACCGACCTGTTCGACGCGTCCACCGTCCGCGGTTTCGCGGACCGGTTCCTGCGCGTGCTCGCGCAGGTGTCGGCGAACCCGGCGGTGCGCCTCGGCGACGTGGACCTGCTCGGTGCCGAGGAACGCGCCCGGGTTGCGGAGTTCGGCCGTGGTGCCGGCTCCGCGGTCGGGGAGGCCACGCTGCTCGGCCTGGTCGCTGCACAGGTCGCCCGGAGCCCGGATGCGGCAGCCGTCGTCGACGGTGACCTGGCGCTGTCCTACCGCGACCTGGACGAACGCGCGAACGCCCTTGCCGCGCAACTGTCCTCGGCGGGTGCGGGTCGCGACGACGTGGTCGCGCTGGCGCTGGGCCGGTCGGTCGACTGGATCGTCGGCATGCTCGCGGCGTGGAAGGTCGGAGCGGGATACGCCCCGGTCGACCCGGCGCACCCGGTGGACCGAATCGCCGCCCTGCTCGCCGACACCGGCGCCCGTGCGCTGGTCGCGACAGCGGAGTGGATCGCGGCCGCGGGCCCCGGTGACACCCTCGCCGACGCCACCGTCCTGGTGGTGGACGCGCAGGAGGTCGGCGAGACGGCGGCTCCCGCCGACGTGTGGTCCGAGCCGGGTGCCGGCGCGCGCCTCGGTTACGTGATCTCCACCTCGGGTTCCACCGGGCGGCCGAAGCCGACCCTGGTGCCGATGGCCGGTATCGCCAACACCGTCGACTGGTATCGCAGCGAACTCGACCTGTCCGCCGGAGACGGTGTGCTCGTCGCGTCGTCGCCGAGCTTCGACCTGACCCAGAAGAACGTGTGGGCCGCGCTCGCGTCCGGTGCCACCGTCCATCTGGCGGGGGAGGGCTTCGACCCGGCGGCCATCCTCGGCATCATCGCCGCCAACGCGGTTGCGGTGGCGAACATGTCGCCGTCCGCGTTCGAGGCGGTCGTCGACGCCGACGCCGCGGGCGTGCTGGCGGGGCTGAAGATGCTGTTCCTCGGCGGCGAGGCCGTCAAGCTGACGCCGCTGCGCGCGCTGATCGACGGCGGACTGCGGGTGTTCAACAGCTACGGCCCGACCGAGGCGTCGGACGTCGTCTCCTTCCACGAGGTGGGTCGCGACGAGCGCGGCGCCGTGCCGATCGGTTCGCCGATCCCCGGGGTCGAGCTGTTCGTGCTCGACGACCGGCTCCGGCCGACTCCGATCGGGGTGGCCGGCGAGCTGTACGTCGGCGGCATCGCCGTCGGCCGCGGCTACGGCGCCATGTTCGGCCAGACGGCGGACCGGTTCGTCGCGAACCCGTTCGGCGACAGCGGTTCCCGGATGTACCGGACCGGTGACCTGGTGCGCTGGAGCAACTCCGGCGAGCTGGACTACCTGGGCCGCGCCGACTTCCAGGTCAAGCTGCGTGGTCTGCGGATCGAGCTCGGCGAGATCGAGGCGGTGCTGCACGAGCAGGACACCGTCGCGCAGGCGGCGGTGCTGGTACGGGAGGACAACCCCGGCCAGCAGCTGCTCGTCGGCTACGTGGTGCCGACCCCGGGTGCGGTCGTCGACGAGGCGGCGCTGATCGCGGCGCTCGGCCGACGTCTGCCGGACTACATGGTCCCCGCGGTGTTCGTCGGACTCGACGAGTTCCCGCTCAACCGCAGCGGCAAGCTCGACCGCAAGGCGCTGCCCGCGCCCGACTTCGCGGCGCGTGTCCGCACGTCGCGGGCGCCGCGGACCGAGACCGAGAAGGTGCTCTGCGACCTGTTCGCGCAGCTCCTCGGCCTCGACTCGGTCGGCGTGGACGACTCGTTCTTCGCGCTCGGCGGCGACAGCATCCTGTCCATCCAGCTGGTCGCCCGCGCCAAGGCCGCAGGCATCGTCCTGACCCCGAAGATGGTGTTCGAGCATCGGACCGTGGCGGCGCTGGCCGCGGCGGCCGCCAGCGTCGAACTCGAGGTGCTCGAGGAACTGCCCGGCGGCGGTGTCGGCGAGATCCCGCTTTCGCCCATCGGGCACTGGATGATCGAGCACGGCCGCAGCTACGACCGGTTCTCGCAGGCCGAGATCCTGACGCTGCCGCGGGACGTCGACCTCACCCACCTGACCGGCGCGGTGCAGGCGGTGCTCGACCACCACGACATGCTGCGCGCCCGGCTGACCGTCACCGACGGTGTCGGGGCCCTCGAGGTTCTCGAGGCCGGCACCGTCGACGCCGCGGACCTCGTGCACACGGTGTCGTACGCGGACGACTTCGTCGCCGCCGCGGCACCGGAACTGGACGCGGCCGCGGACCGGCTCGACCCGGCCCGCGCCGTGATGCTGCAGGCGGTGTGGTTCGTTCCCGCCGACGAGCAGGCGCCCGGTCAGCTGATGCTGCTCGTGCACCATCTCGCGATCGACGGCGTGTCCTGGCCGATCCTCAGCGGCGACCTGGTCGCCGCGTGGGGTCAGCTCGCGCACGGTCAGTCGATCGAGCTCGCCCCCGTCGGCACCTCCGCGCGGCGCTGGGCGCACGGCCTCGTCGACGAGGCCCGGTCCGAGCGCCGGGTCGCCGAACTGGACATCTGGCGCGGCATCCTCGAGGGCCCGGACCCGGACCTCGGGTCGCGACCGCTCGATACGGCCCGCGACGTCGTCGCCACCGTCGAGGACCTGCACGTCGAGGTCCCGGCCGAGATCGCCGAGACGGTGCTCACCGTGCTGCCGCGCAAGTTCCACGGCACCGCCAACGACGGACTGCTCACCGCGCTCGCGATGGCGCTCGTCACCTGGCGCGCCGAGCGTGGCGTCGACGAGCCGACCGCACTGGTCAACCTCGAGGGCCACGGCCGCGAGGAGCAGGTGCTGCCCGGTGCGGACCTCTCGCGCACCGTCGGCTGGTTCACCACCCAGGTCCCGGTCCGCCTCGACCTGTCGGGCGTGGACCTCACGGCCGCGTTCACCGGCGGCGCCGACCTCGGCGTCGCGGTGAAGGCGGTCAAGGAACAGCTGCTCGCGGTTCCCGACCACGGCATCGGCTACGGCCTGCTCAGCCGGCTCAACCCCGAGACCGCCGAGGTCCTCGGCGGGTTCGCGGCGCCGCAGATCGGCTTCAACTACCTGGGCCGGCGCGGCACGGTGTCCGACGAGCAGAGCTCGATGTCCGACGAGCAGAGCTCGGTGTCCGACGAGCAGCAGGCAGGCGAGGGTTCGCAGGTCAACCTGGCCGGCGCCCGCAACGACGACATGGCCGTGCCCGCGGTGCTGGACGTCAACGCGATCGCGGTGGGCACCCCGTCCGGCGCGAAGCTGGTGGCCACCTGGTCGTACGCGACCGGACTGCTCGGCCGTGACGAGGTGCAGCGGTTCGCGGACCTGTGGGTCGAGGCGCTGACGGCACTGGCCGCGCACGCCGACCGTCCCGACGCCGGCGGCCGCACTCCGTCCGACTTCGAACTGGTCACCGTCGACCAGCGGCAGATCGAGAAGTGGGAGGCGCAGTACCCGGAAATGTCCGACGTCTGGTCGCTCTCGCCGCTGCAGGACGGCCTGCTGTACCAGTCTCAACTGGCCGGCGACGACACGGACTACTACCAGGTCCAGATGATGCTGACCCTGACCGGCACGGTGGACGCCGACCGGATCCGGGCGGCCGGGCAGGCGCTGCTCGACCGGTACCCGAACCTGCGGGTTGCCTTCAGCTACGAGGGCGGCGTCGGCGCACAGATCGTTCAGCGCACCGTCACCCTGCCGTGGCGCACCGTCGACCTGACCTCGGTCCCGGTCACCGAGCGGGACGCGGCGCTGACCGAGTTGCTGGCCGCGGACCGCAGCGAGGGCTTCGACCTCGCCTCGGCGCCCCTGATCCGGTTCACCCTGGTCAAGCTTGCCGACGACGAGTACCGGCTGATGCTCCTCAACCATCACGCCCTGCTCGACGGCTGGTCCACGCCGCTGCTGTTGCGGGACCTGTTCGCGCTGTACGCCACCCGTGGCGACGCGACGCACCTGCCGCCGGCCCGTCAGTACCGGGATTTCCTGGCCTGGCTGTCCCGGCAGGACCGCGCGCACTCGCTCGAGGCGTGGCGGACCGCGTTCGAGGGCAGCGACGAGCCGACCATGGTGATCGGTGACAGCGGCGACGAACTCGGCGACTCGCACGAGCTCGCCGCCCACCTCGACACCGAGCTGTCCGACGCGCTGGTCGCTCTCGGCCGCGAACACGGGTTCACCATGAACACCGTCGTGCAGGCCGCGTGGGCGCTGGTCGTCGCGACCCTGACCGGACGCGAGGACGTCACCTTCGGCGCCACCGTCTCCGGCCGTCCGCCGCAGATCGACGGCGTCGAAGAGATGATCGGCCTGTTCATCAACACGCTGCCGGTTCGGGTGCGGCTCGACGTGACCGAGTCCGTGACGCAGCTGCTGTCGCGGCTGCAGGGGGAGCAGGCCGACCTGCTCGACCACCACTACGTCGGGATGGCGGAGATCCAGTCCGTCGCCGGCCAGGGCACGGTGTTCGACACCCTCGCGGTGTTCGAGTCGTACCCGGACGCCGGTGGCGCCGGGGGCGGCGACATCGACGGCATGACCGTTGCGGGAATGTCCGGCAGCGACTCGGTGCACTACCCGTTGGCACTGGTCGCGGAGTACGACGGCACGCTGGCGCTGCGCCTGAAGTTCCTCGACGGCGTCGTCTCGGTGGACCGGGCGCAGGAGGTCCTCGGGTTCGTGACCCGTGCGGTCCAGGCGTTCGCCCGGGCTCCGCACACGGCACTGGCGTCGCTGGACCTGCTGGACCCGGCGCACCGCGCCGAGCTGGTGCCGGCCCACGGCCCGCAGGGCCACGGGTTCCGCAGCCTGCCGGACGTGCTCGCCGCCGCCGTCGCCGTGGATCCGACCGCGCTCGCCCTGATCGAGGGCGACGAGGCGCTGACGTATCGGGACCTCGACGAGCGGTCGAACCGGGTCGCCCGGCTGCTGCTCGAATCCGGTGTCGGTACCGAGAGCGTCGTCGCGATCGCGCTGTCCCGGTCGATCGAATCGGTCACCGCGATCTGGGCGACCGCGAAGGCAGGGGCCACGTTCCTGCCGATCGACCCGAGCTACCCGGCGGATCGCATCGAGCACATGCTCACCGACTCCGGTGCAGTGCTCGGGTTGACGATCGGTGCCCACCGCGACGGCCCGCACGCCGGGTTGCCGTGGATCGTCCTGGACGACGCCGACGTTGCGGCGCGGCTCGGGGAGACGGCCTCGGCCCCGATCACCGATGCCGACCGCACCCACCCGGTGCGCCCGGCCTCGGCGGCGTACATGATCTACACCTCCGGATCGACGGGCCTGCCGAAGGGCGTCGTGGTCACCCACCGCGACCTGTTCACCACCGCCGAAGAGGCGCGCACGCGCTTCCACATCGAGGCCGGCGACCGGGTGCTGCACGTGATCTCGCCGAGCTTCGACGCGTCCGTGCTCGAATACCTGATGGCGTTCGGATCGGCCGCGACGATGGTCGTGGCGCCGGCGTCGGTGTTCGGTGGCGCCGACCTGGCCGACCTGATCCGCAAGCAGCACGTCACCCACACCTTCATGACGCCCGGTTCGCTGGCGTCCGTCGACCCCGACGGACTCGACGAACTCCGGGTCGTGGTGGTCGGTGGCGAGGCGTGCCCCGCGGACCTGGTGACCCGGTGGGCACCCGGCCGGACGTTCGTCAACGCGTACGGTCCGACCGAAACGACGATCTGGGTCACCGCCACCGGAGGACTGCAGTCCGGGGAACACGTCACGATCGGTGGCCTGCTGGCCGGCGTCGGAGCCGTCATCCTCGACCGGCAGCTGCGGCCGGTACCCGCCGGTGTTCCCGGCGAGCTGTACGTGTTCGGCACGTCGCTGGCCCGTGGCTACCACCGCCGCGCGGGTCTCACGTCCGAGCGGTTCGTGGCAAACCCGTTCGGTGCACCCGGCGAGCGGATGTACCGGACCGGCGACGTCGCGCAGTGGATCCCCGGCGACGGCGACGATCGGTGGATCGTCGACTACCTGGGTCGCTCCGACTTCCAGGTGAAGGTCCGTGGTTTCCGGATCGAGCTCGGCGAGATCGAGTCGGCGTTGACCGCGCACCCGAGCGTGGAATTCGCACACGTGATCGGTGTGCCCGGTCCCGGCGGCGCGACCGCGCTGGCCGCATACGTGCTGCCCGTGGACGGTGCCGAAGTCGACCCGGTGACGCTCACCGCGTTCGTCGGGGAGGGGCTGCCCGCGTACATGGTCCCGGCGGCGATCGTGCCGATCAGCGAGATCCCGCTGACCGGCGCAGGCAAGATCGACCGCAAGGCACTGCCGGAACCCCAGTTCGCGGAGCGGGCGCCGTACGTCGCTCCCGGCACACCGACCGAACGGATCGTCGTCGAGGCGTTCGAGGAGGTGCTCGGTGCCGAGGGCGTCGGCATCGACGACGGCTTCTTCGATCTCGGTGGCCACTCGCTGCTCGCCACCCGCCTGGTCGCCATGGTCGGCGACCGAGCCGGGGTGCGCGTGCCGCTGCAGTGGATGTTCACCGACCCGACCCCGCGCCGCATCGCCGAACGCATCGACGCCGCCCGCGCCGGATCGACCGAGGGCGAGGCCGCCCTGCAGGTGATGCTGCCGCTGCGCAGCGCCGGGTCGCAGCCGCCGCTGTTCTGCGTGCACCCGTTCGTCGGCCTGTCCTGGTCGTACGGCGGGCTCGCGCAGCACCTGTCCGCGGACCGCCCGGTGTACGGCATCCAGTCGCCGGCACTGTCCGGTGGGGTCCTGCCCGACACGATCGAGGACATCGCGGAGCTGTACGTCGAGCAGATCCGCGCGGTCCAGCCGGAGGGCCCGTACCACCTGCTTGGCTGGTCGTTCGGTGGTGTCGTCGCGCACGCGATGGCCGTCCGGCTGCGGGCACTGGGCGAGCGGGTGGAGTCCCTCGTCATGCTCGACAGCTTCCGCGACCTCGTCGAGGTCGGATCGGTCGCGGCCGCGGACAACATGGGCGAGGTCGTCGCCGGACTCGGGTTCGGCATCGATCTCGGGCCCGATCCGGCGGAGCTGACCCCGCAGCGGCTGCTGGAACTGCTGCAGGCGGTGCCGGGCTTCCCGGCCTCGTTGACCGCGGCGGACCTCGACCGGATCCTCGCCAGCGCCGGGCGCGCCGGGGACCTCATCGAGGCGTACGCCCCGCAGCGGTACGACGGACGGGTGGACTTCTTCGCCGCCCGGCGCGGGGACCTCGGCCACCTCGACGGGGCTGCACAGTGGTCCGAGTTCGTCGGGGCCACCGTCATCCACGACGTCGATTCCGACCACAACGGAATGACGACGCCGCGGGCGCTGGCGCAGATCGGGCCCGTGCTCGACGGGATCCTGCGCGAGCGGGGCTGACACCCGGGCACAGAAAGGGCCCCACCGCGATGCGGTGGGGCCCTTTTCGTCGAGCGCGGTGTTCGGGTGGTGCGTAGGTGAATATCGGTCACGCCGTCCCCGGGACGGATCGGATGGGATCAGATGGGGGTGCCGGCCGCCTTGCGGTAGCCGCGGACCGCGGGCCAGGTGAAGAGCGCGATCATCCCGACGGCCCACAGTGTGGTCTTGATCAGCGGTTCGGCGACCGGACCGCCCAGGCTCAGCCCCTTCATCGCGTCGATGGCCGTGGACATCGGCTGGTTCTCGACGAAGCCCTGCAGCCAGGTCGGGTACGCCGCGGTGGGGACGAAGCCGGAGTTGAAGAACATCAGCAGCGAGCACACCAGGGAAAGCAGTTCCACGAGGGGCAGTTTGGCGGCGCTCACCGACAGCGCGGTGACCATGGTCGCGAACCCCAGACCCATCAGCAGTGGCACGCAGATCATTGCGAACCCGGCGATGAGGCCCTGGTTGAAGCGGAACCCGAGGGCGAATCCGACCGTCAGAATCAGCACTGTCGTCAGCAGGATGCGGACCGCTTCTGCCAGTAGCCGGCTGACCAGGCCCGACGCCCGATGGACCGGCAGGATCCAGAATCGGCTGAGCAGGCCGCGGCGCCACTCCATCTTCAGCTGCATGCCGCTGGCGATGGAACCGAACATCGAGCCGACCAGCGCGATCATCGGTGCGTAGCCGTACACGCTGTTGACGCCGGTGGCCTTGGTGACCGAGATCCCCAGCACGGCGTTGAACATGATCAGCATCAGCGACGGATACACGATCGCCTGCAGCATCGTGTACGGGTCGCGGAGCCACCGGGTCAACAGCCGCTGCGTCTGCAGCAGGCTGTGCGTGACCAGTGCCTGCCGGGAGTCCTCCGGATACACCTCGGTGGTCTCGTGGAAGGTGATCTCGGTGATCGGGGCGTCTTCGCGCCGCTCGTGGGTGGGTGCGGTGGTCATTTGCGCCTCACGTTCGCCCACACGGTCAGCGGAGCGATCACCGCGAAGAGCCCCAGACACCACAGCACGGCGGGCGTCATCAGATGCATCGTCACGGAGCCGTCGGCGATCGCGCGCATCGAGATCGCGAACTGGGAGATCGGCTGGTTGCGAACGAACGCCTGGGACCACGAGGGGAACTGCGAGACCGGAACGAAGCCGGCCGAGAACATGCCGAGGATCAGCTGCGGCAACGTCAACGCCTGGCTGGTCATCTCGGGACTCTTGCTCAGCGTGCCGATCAGGTCGCCGCCCAGCGACAGCGTCATCGCGATCGCCAGTGACATCGCCACGAACAGCGTGGCGTTGCCGATGCCGCCGGTGAACCGGAATCCGATGATGTGGCCGTAGACGAGTGCGGCGATCAGCGAGATGGTGCAGTGCACGAACGACGCCGTCATCCGGGACGCCAAGGGGACGCCGGCGAAGATGGGCATCGTCTGGAACCGCGCGTTCATGCCGTTGACGGCTTCGAGTGCGGCCTTGCCCGCGGCGGAGATGGCGGTGAAGGCCATCGCCTGCAGCACGATGATCGGCATCACGAACTGGGCGTAGTCGATGCCCTGGAACTTCATCACGAAGCGCAGCGGCAGGTAGAAGCCGATCGTGAAGATCGCCGGTGCGAGGATCGCGATGAACAGCTGCCCACTCGTCCACATGCCGCGAACGTTGCGGCCGGTCAGGGCGAGCCACTGTCCGGTTGCCGACAGTTCCGGCCGACGGTGCCGGCCGACGCGGGCCACGGCCTTGGACTGTGGCTCGGGTGGGGTCTCGTCCGACTGTGCTGCGCGCGCAGCGATGGCGGTCATGATGCTTCGCTCTCTTCGGCGGCCGGCTGACCGGTCAGTGCAAGGAACACGTCGTCGAGCGACGGCCGCCGCAGCGCGATGTCGGCGAGGGGGATCCGGGAGATGTCGAGCCGGCGCAGCACCTCGGCGAGCGTCTGCGCGCCGTACTGGGCGGGGATCGACAGCCGATCGTGGCCGGTCGCGGTGACGTACTCCGGCGGCACCAGGCTGGTCAGCACCGCGTGCACGCGCGGCAGGTCCGCCAGCCGGAGCGGCACGACCTCGCAGTAGCTGCCGCCGGTGCGTTCCTTGAGCTGGTCGGCGGTGCCCTCCGCGATCACCGTGCCCCGGTCGATGACGACGATGTTGTCGCTGAGCACGTCGGCCTCTTCGAGGTACTGCGTGGTCAGCAGGATGGTGATGCCCTGCTCCTTGAGCGTCGAGACGAGCGACCAGACGCCCTGCCGGCTGCGCGGGTCGAGGCCGGTCGTCGGCTCGTCGAGGAAGACCACCTCGGGCCGGGTCACCAGCCCGCACGCGATGTCGACGCGTCGGCGCATACCGCCCGAGTAGCCTGCGACCTTGCGCTCGGCCGCGTACTCGAGGTCGAACTGGCGCAGCAGTTCCTCGGCGCGTGCCTTGGCGGACTGGCGGTTGAGTCCCATCAGACGCCCGAAAAGCACGAGGTTCTCCCGTGCCGTCAACTGCTCGTCGAGCGCCGCGTACTGGCCGGTCATCATGATCGATCGCCGCACCGCCGGTGCCTGGGTGACGACGTCGTGACCGGCGACCAGCGCGCGCCCCGAATCCGGGCGCAGCAGGGTGGACAGCACGTTGACCGTTGTCGTCTTGCCAGCGCCGTTGGGGCCGAGGATTCCGAGCACGGTGCCGCGAGGCACCTCGAAGTTGACCCCCCTGAGCGCCTGCACTTCACCGAAGGACTTGCGGATTCCCTCGACCAGGACGGCAGAGTGGGGTGTAGGCATGCCAGCGAGTATGTCACGCATCGGAGAACGCCGAGGCAGACCGGGGGACCGCGGTTGCCTGCAAATCGCTGACGATCTACGCGTCGGTAACGTCGCGTTGCTCGCGTCCGATGATTCCGTCCCGTGGTCCGGGCGGGCATGCTGCGCGTGCCGGCGCGCGGGCGGCCGACAACTGGATGTGAAGCAGGTCACGTCGTGGTGTTCCTCGTGTCGGCCGGTGGGGTTGCGTGGAGCGGCCGCTACGTCGGCGTGACCCAGACGGTGATGTCCGCGTGTACGACCTCGGTGCCCGCCTTGTCGCGGATGGAAACGGGCACGACCAGGTCGGTGCCCTCGGTGATGGCGGCGAAGTCGGGCAGCGACGGCAGTGTGGCGGTCGCGTGCAGTCCGGTGGTCGCCTTCGTCAGGTACTGCGTGTGCATGGCCTTCGGGATCCACCGGTGCGTGGGCGGGACGGTGGCCTCGGCGAGCATGCCCATCGCGGCCTCGGCGAGGTTGCACGCCGCGATCGCGTGGTAGGTGCCGATGTGGTTGTGCACGCCCCACCACTTCGGGGCCCGGACCTCGCAATGGCCGGGTCCCAGTGCGACGACGCGGGGGAGGACGGTGGCGAAGTAGGGCACGCGGATGCACATGCCAAGGGAGAACAGTGTGGATCCGACGCGGTTCCGGGGGAGCCGCTGCCAGGTCCGGTAGGTGGTGGTCGTGGTGGTCATGACGGAATCTTACTCTGAAGTAAGTTCGATGCGGGGTGTCCGTCCGCCCGGATTTGAAGTCCGGACCGGTCTCCGGCATACTGTTCAGGTTGCCTGGGCCAGGGACGTGCACGCGCACGGCCTTCGCCTGGCGAGAAAGGGTCGAGGACCGGAAGCTCGCGCGGATCAATTCCGCCGGTGGTTCCCGGTCCGGCCAATGCAGGACAATCGTCGCAAGACGGAAGCAGTGACCACCTGCGCCCCGCCTGGGGTGCAGCCCGGAACACATTCCGCTGGCCGATCCGTGTGCAAACGCGGGTCGGGGGATGAGCGGGAGGGCGACACGCCCGACCGCGTGGACCGGGAACAGTTCCATGACAGATGAACAGCGGCAGCGGATCGGACATCCCGATCGGCATCGGGCGTGCAGTCCGATCGCCAACGTTCTTCTTCGCCCGGAAGTGGGTGGGAACTGTGCAGACGAGGTAGCCCCTGACGGGTCTACGTGCAAACGAGCGGCTCCACGTGATCGACAGACACAGCGAGTCGCGAGGGCCTAATCACATCGGGCAAGGAAGAGGACACAAGCGTGGCGGGACAGAAGATCCGCATCAGGCTCAAGGCCTACGACCATGAGGCGATCGACGCGTCTGCGCGCAAGATCGTGGAGACGGTGACCCGTACCGGGGCCCGTGTGGTCGGACCGGTGCCGTTGCCGACCGAAAAGAACGTGTACTGCGTCATCCGTTCGCCGCACAAGTACAAGGACTCGCGCGAGCACTTCGAGATGCGCACCCACAAGCGGCTCATTGACATCCTCGACCCGACGCCCAAGACGGTCGACGCGCTCATGCGCATCGACCTGCCGGCCAGCGTCGATGTCAACATCCAGTGAGCGCGGCGGAGACAACAACAATGACTGAGAACAAGATCACGGGCATCCTGGGCACCAAGCTCGGCATGACCCAGGTCTTCGACGAGAACAACCGGGTCGTTCCGGTCACCGTCGTCAAGGCCGGACCGAACGTCGTCACCCAGATCCGCACCGAGGAGCGTGACGGCTACAGCGCCGTGCAGCTCGCCTACGGCGCGATCGACCCCCGCAAGGTGAACAAGCCGACCTCCGGCCAGTTCGCCAAGGCCGGTGTCACCCCCCGCCGCCACGTCGTGGAGCTGCGCGTCGCCGACGCCGGCGAGTACGAGGTCGGCCAGGAGCTCACCGCCGCTGTGTTCGAGGACGGCGCCTACGTCGACGTCACCGGCACCTCCAAGGGCAAGGGCTTCGCCGGCACCATGAAGCGTCACGGCTTCGCCGGTCAGGGCGCCTCCCACGGTGCGCAGGCCGTTCACCGTCGCCCCGGCTCGATCGGTGGCTGCGCCACCCCCGGCCGCGTGTTCAAGGGCATGCGCATGTCGGGCCGCATGGGTAGCGACCGCGTCACCACGCAGAACCTCACCGTCCACAAGGTGGACGCCGAGGCCGGCCTGCTTCTGATCAAGGGTGCGATCCCCGGCCGCAAGGGTGGCCTCGTGATCGTCAAGACCGCAGTGAAGGGTGGTGCGTCCGCATGACCGAGACCGCAACCAAGCTCACCCTCGACGTCCGCAACGCCGACGGCGGCACCAACGGCACCGTCGACCTGCCCGCCGAGATCTTCGATGCGACGGCCAACATCGCGCTGATGCACCAGGTCGTCGTCGCTCAGCTGGCCGCGGCACGTCAGGGCACGCACTCCACCAAGACCCGCGGCGAGGTCCGCGGCGGTGGCAAGAAGCCGTACCGGCAGAAGGGCACCGGCCGCGCCCGTCAGGGCTCGACCCGCGCGCCGCAGTTCGCCGGTGGTGGCACCGTCCACGGCCCGAAGCCGCGCGACTACAGCCAGCGGACCCCGAAGAAGATGAAGGCAGCCGCCCTCCGCGGTGCCCTCTCCGACCGGGCCCGCAACGAGCGCATCCACGTGATCACCGAACTGGTTGCCGGGCAGACCCCGTCCACCAAGAGCGCCCGCAAGTTCCTGGGCGAGATCTCGGGTCGCAAGAAGTTCCTGCTCGTCGTCGGCCGTGAGGACATCGCGGCTTGGAAGAGCGTGCAGAACCTCGAGGGTGTGCACCCCATCGCCCCCGACCAGCTGAACACCTACGACGTGCTCAACAGCGACGACGTCGTGTTCAGTGTCGAGGCGCTCAACACGTTCATCCACGGCCCGGCCGAGTCGGCGCAGAAGGAGGAGAGCAAGTGAGCACCATCGCCGATCCCCGCGACATCCTGCTCGCGCCGGTCATCTCCGAGAAGTCCTACGGACTGATCGAGGAAGGCACCTACACCTTCCTGGTGCACCCGGACTCGAACAAGACGCAGATCAAGATTGCCGTGGAGAAGGTCTTCGGCGTCACCGTGACCAGCGTCAACACCGCCAACCGTCAGGGCAAGCGCAAGCGGACCCGGTTCGGCTACGGCAAGCGCAAGGACACCAAGCGCGCGCTCGTGACCATCTCGGCCGACAGCAAGCCCATCGAGATCTTCGGAGGCCCGGTCGCGTAAGCGAGCGGGACTTGACGAGATATAGAGGACGAGAAGACTCATGGCAATCCGTAAGTACAAGCCGACTACCCCGGGCCGTCGCGGCTCGAGCGTCTCGGACTTCGCCGAGATCACTCGGTCGACGCCCGAGAAGTCGCTCATCCGCCCGCTGCACGGTCGTGGCGGTCGTAACGCACACGGTCGCATCACCACCCGGCACAAGGGTGGCGGACACAAGCGCGCCTACCGGCTGATCGATTTCCGTCGCAACGACAAGGACGGCGTGCCGGCCAAGGTCGCGCACATCGAGTACGACCCCAACCGCACCGCGAACATCGCGCTGCTGCACTACGCCGACGGCGAGAAGCGCTACATCATCGCGCCGAAGGACCTCAAGCAGGGTGCACGGGTCGAGTCCGGCGTCGGCGCCGACATCAAGCCCGGCAACAACCTGCCGCTGCGCAACATCCCGACCGGTACCACCATCCACGCGGTGGAACTGCGTCCGGGCGGCGGCGCCAAGATGGCCCGCTCCGCCGGTGCCAGCATCCAGCTCCTCGGCAAGGAGGGTCCGTACGCGACCCTGCGTATGCCGTCGGGTGAGATCCGCCGCGTCGACGTGCGCTGCCGCGCCAGCATCGGCGAGGTCGGCAACGCCGAGCAGTCCAACATCAACTGGGGCAAGGCCGGCCGCATGCGCTGGAAGGGCAAGCGCCCGACCGTCCGTGGTGTCGTGATGAACCCGGTCGACCACCCGCACGGTGGTGGTGAGGGTAAGACCTCCGGTGGTCGCCACCCGGTCAGCCCGTGGGGTAAGCCGGAAGGCCGCACCCGCAAGCCCAACAAGCCGAGCGACAAGCTCATCGTCCGCCGCCGTCGTACCGGCAAGAAGCGCTAGGAGGGAGTGAACTATGCCTCGCAGTCTTAAGAAGGGCCCGTTCGTCGACGACCACCTCCTCGCGAAGGTGGACGTGCAGAACGAGAAGGGCACCAAGCAGGTCATCAAGACCTGGTCGCGTCGTTCGACCATCATCCCCGATTTCATCGGTCACACGTTCGCCGTTCACGACGGTCGGAAGCACGTGCCGGTGTTCGTGTCCGATTCGATGGTCGGTCACAAGCTCGGTGAGTTCGCACCGACCCGCACGTTCAAGGGTCACATCAAGGACGACCGGAAGAGCAAGCGTCGATGAGCACTGAAACTCAGAACCCCACCGCCAAGGCGATCGCGCGCCACGTGCGCGTGACGCCGATGAAGGCCCGTCGTGTCGTGGACCTGGTTCGTGGTCGTTCCGTCGAGGACGCCCTGAACATCCTCAAGTTCGCACCGCAGGCCGCCAGCGAGCCGGTCGCCAAGGTCGTTGCCAGCGCCGCTGCCAACGCCGAGAACAACCTCGGCCTTGACCCCAGCACGCTGGTCGTCGCCACCGCGTACGTGGACGAGGGTGCCACCCTCAAGCGTTTCCAGCCGCGTGCCCAGGGCCGTGCGTTCCGCATCCGCAAGCGCACCAGCCACATCACGGTCATCGTGGAGAGCCTGCCCAAGGCCGGCACCTCGAACCGCAATCGCCGGAAGGGAAGTGCTCAGTAGTGGGCCAGAAGATCAACCCGCACGGCTTCCGCCTGGGTATCACCACCGACTGGAAGTCCCGCTGGTACGCAGACAAGCAGTACGCGGAGTACGTCAAGGAAGACGTCGCGATCCGCAAGCTCCTCGCCACGGGCATGGAGCGGGCCGGCATCGCGAAGGTCGAGATCGAGCGCACCCGTGACCGGGTCCGCGTCGACATCCACACCGCGCGTCCGGGCATCGTCATCGGCCGCCGCGGCGCCGAGGCCGACCGTATCCGCGCCGAGCTCGAGAAGCTGACCGGCAAGCAGGTCCAGCTGAACATCCTCGAGGTCAAGAACGCCGAGGCCGAGGCCCAGCTGGTGGCGCAGGGCGTCGCCGAGCAGCTCTCGAACCGTGTCGCGTTCCGTCGCGCCATGCGCAAGGCCATTCAGTCGGCCATGCGTCAGCCGAACGTCAAGGGCATCCGGGTGCAGTGCTCCGGCCGTCTCGGCGGTGCCGAGATGTCCCGCTCGGAGTTCTACCGTGAGGGTCGGGTTCCGCTGCACACGCTGCGCGCGGACATCGACTACGGCCTGTACGAGGCCAAGACCACCTTCGGTCGTATCGGCGTGAAGGTCTGGATCTACAAGGGCGACATCGTCGGTGGCAAGCGTGAGCTGTCCGCCGCCGCGCCGGCCGAGCGTCCGCGCCGCGAGCGTCCGAGCCGTCCGCGTCGCTCCGGTGCCTCGGGCACCACCGCGACCAGCACCGAGGCCGGTCGCGCCGCCACCGCCGAGGCTCCGGCCTCGACCGAATCGAATCAGGAGGGCTGACGCATGTTGATCCCACGTCGGGTCAAGCACCGCAAGCAGCACCACCCGAGCCGTTCGGGTGCGGCCAAGGGTGGCACCCAGGTCACCTTCGGTGAGTACGGCATCCAGGCTCTCGAGCCGGCGTACATCACCAACCGTCAGATCGAGTCCGCTCGTATCGCCATGACGCGCCACATCAAGCGTGGCGGCAAGATCTGGATCAACATCTTCCCGGATCGTCCGCTCACCAAGAAGCCCGCCGAGACCCGCATGGGTTCCGGTAAGGGTTCGCCGGAGTGGTGGGTCGCGAACATCAAGCCCGGTCGGGTCATGTTCGAGATGAGCTACCCCAATGAGGAGATCGCTCGCGAGGCCCTGCGTCGCGCGATGCACAAGCTCCCGTGCAAGTGCCGGATCGTCACCAGGGAGGAGCAGTTCTGATGGCTACTGGAACCCCCGCCGCTGAGCTCCGCGAGCTCACCGAGGAGGAGCTGGTCACCAAGCTCCGCGAGTCGAAGGAAGAGCTGTTCAACCTTCGCTTCCAGATGGCGACCGGTCAGCTGGACAACAACCGTCGGCTGCGCACCGTTCGTCACGAGATCGCGCGCGTCTACACCGTTATGCGCGAGCGTGAGCTCGGCCTCGCCGCCGGCCCGGATGCGGGTGACGCGGCATGAGTGAGAAGGACACCGCAGTGACCGAAGAGCGTGGGACCCGCAAGGTCCGCATCGGCTACGTCGTCTCCGACAAGATGGAGAAGACGATCGTCGTCGAGCTCGAGGACCGTGTGAAGCACCCGCTGTACGGCAAGATCATCCGCCGTACCACCAAGGTGAAGGCGCACGACGAGAACGGCCTGGCCGGCATCGGCGACCGCGTTCAGCTGATGGAGACCCGACCGCTGTCGGCGACCAAGCGCTGGCGTCTGGTCGAGGTGCTCGAGAAGGCCAAGTAGGCTTTTCGAGCCCTCGCCGAACAGGCACTACGTGCCCGTACGCGTGAGTCAACTGTCGAACGGCCCGTCCCGGGTTTCCGGGGCGGGCCGTTCGGCTGTGATGGGTTTTACCAGGGATGATCGGTTTCGCCGATTTGGTTTCCCGAGGTCGATTCCCTACACTAGAGCGGTTGCCTGCGCCTCCGCATGTCCGCATGCGGCCGGCCGGGGACAGACCGCGCGTATCGGGTCGGTAATCCGCTACGTACGAAAATCCAGGTCTAGGAGAGATCAGTGATTCAGCAGGAGTCGCGACTTCGCGTCGCCGACAACACGGGTGCCAAGGAGATTCTCTGCATCCGCGTTCTCGGTGGCTCGTCTCGTCGCTACGCCGGGATCGGTGACATCATCGTCGCCACCGTCAAGGACGCCATCCCGGGTGGAAACATCAAGAAGGGCGAGGTCGTCAAGGCCGTCGTCGTGCGCACCACCAAGGAGCGCCGCCGTCCGGACGGCTCGTACATCAAGTTCGACGAGAACGCCGCCGTGCTCATCAAGCCGGACCACGATCCGCGTGGCACCCGCATCTTCGGCCCCGTCGGCCGCGAGCTGCGTGACAAGAAGTTCATGAAGATCGTTTCGCTCGCGCCGGAGGTGCTGTGATGAAGGTGCACAAGGGCGATACCGTTCTGGTCATCTCGGGCAAGGACAAGGGCGCCAAGGGCAAGGTCATCCAGGCCTACCCGGCGACCGACAAGGTCCTCGTCGAGGGTGTGAACCGGATCAAGAAGCACACCGCGGTTTCTGCGAACCAGCGCGGCGCCTCCTCCGGCGGCATCGTGACGCAGGAGGCCCCGATTCACGTCTCGAACGTCGCGGTCATCGACTCGGACGGCAACCCCACCCGCGTGGGCTACCGGACCGACGAGAACGGCAAGCGGGTTCGGATCTCCCGTAAGAACGGGAAGGACATCTGATATGACGAGCACCGAGAAGATTCAGCCCCGGCTCAAGGCGCGCTACCGCGCCGAGATCAAGGACGCGCTGAACGAAGAGTTCAAGTACGCCAACGTCATGCAGATCCCCGGCGTGGTCAAGGTCGTCGTCAACATGGGTGTCGGTGACGCCGCTCGTGACGCGAAGCTGATCAACGGCGCGGTTGCCGATCTCGCTCTGATCACCGGTCAGAAGCCCGAGATCCGTAAGGCCCGCAAGTCCATCGCGCAGTTCAAGCTGCGTGAGGGCATGCCCATCGGTGCCCGCGTCACCCTCCGTGGCGACCGGATGTGGGAGTTCCTCGACCGTCTCGTGTCGATCGCTCTTCCCCGAATCAGGGACTTCCGTGGCCTGTCCGGCAAGCAGTTCGACGGCAACGGCAACTACACCTTCGGTCTCAACGAGCAGTCGATGTTCCACGAGATCGACGTCGACAAGATCGATCGCCCGCGCGGTATGGACATCACCGTCGTGACGACCGCCACCAACAACGAAGAAGGCCGTGCCCTGCTCAAGCACCTCGGCTTCCCGTTCAAGGAGAACTGAGCCATGGCGAAGAAGGCACTGGTCAACAAGGCCAACAAGAAGCCCAAGTTCGCGGTTCGCGCGTACACCCGCTGCCAGAAGTGCGGCCGTCCGCACGCGGTCTACCGCAAGTTCGGTCTGTGCCGCGTGTGCCTGCGTGAGATGGCGCACGCCGGCGAGCTGCCGGGTGTTCACAAGAGCTCTTGGTGACACCACGCACGTGAGGTGAGGGCGCGGACTCCGATGGGGTCCGCGCCCTCGCTGTATTTGACGGCCTTCGCCGTGGATTCCCGTGTGGGATCCGTGCGGGGGAGTGGGCGAACCTCGGCCGATTTGGCCTGTGCTGGGGTTTTGCCTACACTAGAGCGGTTGCCTGTGCAACGTCGGCCCTTTGCGTGCCGGCGATGCTCGAACGGCACGACTCAATCCGGCCGACGAACGTCGCCCGGACCAGCCGAATTGTTGTAGGCCCACGACCGGTCTTCCGGTGGTGCATGGGAACCGCAGCGAGAAAGGTGTCGAGGTCGAACCATGACCATGACCGATCCCATCGCAGACTTCTTGACGCGTCTGCGCAACGCCAACTCGGCGTACCACGATGAGGTGAAGCTGCCGCACTCGAAGATCAAGGCGAACATCGCCGAGATCCTCAAGCGCGAGGGCTACATCTCCGACTACCGCACCGAGGACGCCGAGGTGGGCAAGACCCTCATCGTCGACCTCAAGTACGGCCCCAGCCGTGAGCGCAGCCTCGCCGGCGTCCGTCGTGTTTCCAAGCCCGGCCTCCGGGTTTACGCGAAGTCCACCAACCTGCCCAAGGTTCTCGGCGGCCTCGGCGTGGCGATCATCTCCACGTCCTCCGGCCTGCTCACGGACCGTCAGGCGGCCAAGCAGGGCGTGGGCGGCGAAGTCCTCGCCTACGTCTGGTAAGGGAGGCCACCACAATGTCGCGTATTGGAAAGATTCCGGTCACCGTCCCCTCGGGTGTCGAGGTGACCATCGACGGGCAGGACGTCGCAGTGAAGGGCCCCAAGGGCCAGCTGTCGCTGACGATCTCCGAGCCGATCGCCATCGCCAAGGGTGAGGACGGTGCCCTGCTGGTCACCCGTCCCGACGACGAGCGTCGCAGCCGCGCGCTGCACGGTCTGTCGCGCACCCTCGTCGCGAACCTCATCACCGGTGTGACCCAGGGTTACACCACCAAGATGGAGATTCACGGCGTCGGCTACCGCGTCGCGCTCAAGGGCCAGGACCTCGAGTTCTCGCTCGGCTACAGCCACCCGGTTCCGATCGAGGCGCCCGAGGGCATCTCGTTCGCGGTCGAGTCGCCGACCAAGTTCTCGATCTCCGGCATCGACAAGCAGAAGGTCGGCCAGATCGCCGCCAACATCCGTCGTCTGCGCAAGTCCGACCCGTACAAGGGCAAGGGCATCCGCTACGAGGGTGAGCAGGTCCGCCGCAAGGTCGGAAAGACGGGTAAGTGATATGAGCCAGACTGCAAACCAGAAGGCCAAGCGGATTCCGCTGGGCAAGGACGTGTCCACCACGCGTCGTCTGTCGAAGACGCGTCGTCACTTCCGTCTGCGCAAGAAGATCTCCGGCACGCCCGAGCGTCCCCGTCTCGTCGTGAACCGGTCCTCCCGGCACATCCACGTCCAGCTCGTGGACGACCTCGCCGGCCACACCCTGGCCGCGGCGTCGACCACCGAGGCGGACCTGCGTGCCGCCGAGGGCGACAAGAAGGCCCTCAGCGCGAAGGTCGGTCAGCTGATCGCCGAGCGCGCCAAGGCTGCCGGCATCGAAGCCGTGGTCTTCGACCACGGTGGCCACGGCTACCACGGCCGTATCGCGGCCCTCGCGGACGCCGCTCGCGAAAGCGGGTTGAAGTTCTGATGACCAAGATTTCGAACGGAAGGACAGTCTGATGCCGGGACGTCAGAGGCGTGACGGCGGCAGCGGACCCGCCGGACAGAACGGACCCGCCGGTGGCGACAGCCGCGGTGGCGACAACCGTGGTGGCGGTCGTGACCGCCGCGACAACCGTCGCGACAACGCTGCGGAGAAGTCGAACCACATCGAGCGCGTGGTTGCGATCAACCGCGTGTCCAAGGTGGTCAAGGGTGGTCGGCGCTTCAGCTTCACCGCTCTCGTGATCGTGGGCGACGGCAACGGACTCGTTGGCGTCGGCTACGGCAAGGCCAAGGAAGTTCCCGCGGCCATCCAGAAGGGTGTCGAGGAGGCTCGCAAGGGCTTCTTCCGCGTGCCGCTCATCGGCAGCACCATCACTCACCCGGTGCAGGGCGAGGCCGCTGCCGGCGTCGTCATGCTCCGTCCGGCCAGCCCGGGTACCGGTGTGATCGCCGGTGGTGCGGTGCGTGCCGTGCTCGAGTGCGCCGGTGTTCACGACATCCTTGCCAAGTCGCTCGGTAGCGACAACGCGATCAACGTCGTGCACGCGACCGTTGCCGCCCTCAAGGGTCTGCAGCGTCCCGAGGAGGTGGCCGCTCGTCGCGGTCTGCCGATCGAGGACGTGGCCCCGGCCGGCATGCTGCGCGCACGTGCGGGACAGGGAGTCTGATCATGGCCGAACTGAAGGTCACCCAGGTCAAGAGCTCGATCGGTGCCAAGCAGAACCAGCGCGACAGCCTGCGGACGCTCGGCCTCAAGGGCATCCGCAAGAGCGTCGTCCGTGAGGACAACGCCCAGAACCGCGGCCTGATCAACGTGGTTCGCCACCTCGTCACAGTTGAGGAGGTCTAACCATGACCATCAAGCTGCACCATCTCCGGCCTGCGCCGGGCGCCAAGACCGACAAGACCCGCGTCGGCCGTGGTGAGGGTTCGAAGGGCAAGACCGCCGGTCGCGGCACCAAGGGCACCAAGGCCCGCAAGAACGTGCCGGCCGCCTTCGAGGGCGGGCAGATGCCGCTGCACATGCGGCTGCCCAAGCTCAAGGGCTTCACGAACCCGAACCGGGTCGAGTACCAGGTCGTCAACGTGGCCGACATCGCTCGGGTGTTCCCCGAGGGCGGCCAGATCGGCGTCGAGGAGCTCATCGCCAAGGGCCTGGTTCGCAAGAACCGGCTCGTGAAGGTTCTCGGCGACGGCGAACTCACGGTTGCCGTTCAGGTCACCGCGAACAAGTTCACCGGTGCCGCCAAGGAGAAGATCACCGCTGCCGGTGGCACCGCCACCGAACTGTGATCGGATTCTGAACACCGCGACGGCCGCGGCACCGCGAGGTGCCGCGGCCGTCGTCGTTCGGCGGCCGGTGTCGGCATTTGTGGCCGGCAATTGTGGGATTGCCCGGCAGTCGCTCCGCACGCCACTGCTAGAGTTCTAGAGTTCACTCGACCATCGGGCGTTCCGCCCACCTCACTCTCGTCGTGCCCAGGAGGATCTTTGCTTTCCGCCTTCGTCTCGGCCTTCAGGACTCCAGACCTGAGGCGGAAGATCCTCATCGCACTCGGTTTGATCGCGCTCTATCGGTTCGGTGCGACGCTGCCGTCTCCCGGTGTCGACTACGGCAACGTGAAGGCGTGTATCGACCAGATCTCGGGGAGCGACCAGGCGGGCATCTACTCGCTGATCAACCTCTTCTCCGGTGGCGCGCTGCTGCAGCTGTCGGTGTTCGCGATCGGCATCATGCCGTACATCACGGCGAGCATCATCGTCCAGTTGTTGACAGTCGTGATCCCGCGATTCGAGGAGCTCCGCAAGGAGGGCCAGTCGGGTCAGGCGAAGATGACCCAGTACACGCGGTACCTGTCGATCGCGCTGGCCGTGTTGCAGGCCACCGGCATCGTGGCGCTCGCGGCGCGGGGCCAGCTGCTCCAGGGGTGTAGCGAACCGATCCTCGCCGACGACTCGGTGTTCTCGCTGGTGACCATCGTGCTGGTGATGACTGCCGGTGCGGCACTGGTGATGTGGATGGGTGAGCTGATCACCGAGCGTGGCGTGGGTAACGGCATGTCGCTGCTGATCTTCTCCGGCATCGCGTCCCGGCTGCCGTCCGAGGGCAAGGCGATCCTCGATTCGCGTGGCGGACTGATCTTCGCCGCGGTGTGTGTCGCCGCGCTGGTGCTGCTCGCCGGCGTCATCTTCGTGGAACAGGGCCAGCGCCGGATCCCGGTCCAGTACGCCAAGCGCATGGTCGGCCGCAAGATGTACGGCGGCTCGTCGACGTACCTGCCGCTGAAGGTGAACCAGGCCGGCGTCATCCCGGTGATCTTCGCGTCCTCGCTGCTGTACCTGCCGAACCTGATCGCCCAGCTGACGGGCGCGTCCAGCTCGACCGATCCGAGCTGGTGGCAGCGGATCATCAACGAGTACCTGGTGAACCCGTCGAACCCGGTCTACATCCTCATCTACTTCCTGCTCATCGTCTTCTTCACGTACTTCTACGTCGCGATCACCTTCAACCCGGAGGAGCGCGCCGACGAGATGAAGAAGTTCGGCGGCTTCATTCCCGGTATCCGTCCCGGCCGACCCACGGCGGACTACCTCCAGTACGTGCTCAGCCGCATCACGCTGCCGGGCGCCATCTATCTCGGTCTGATCGCGGTCCTGCCCAATCTCTTCCTTGCGAAGGGAACCGCGGGCAGCAGCATCTTCGGTGGTGCGGCCGTCCTGATTCTCGTCAGCGTCGGCCTCGACACCGTCAAGCAGATCGAGAGCCAACTCATGCAGCGCAACTACGAAGGGTTCCTCAAGTGAGACTCGTCCTCGTTGGTCCTCCCGGTGCCGGTAAAGGCACGCAGGCCGAAATCCTGTCGGAAAAGCTCGGCGTTCCGCACATCTCGACGGGCGACCTGTTCCGCGCGAACATCGGGCAGCAGACGGCTCTCGGTCTCGAGGCGAAGAAGTACATGGACGCCGGCGACCTCGTGCCAAGCGAGATCACGAACAACATGGTCAAGGCCCGGGTCGCCGAGCCCGATGCCGCGAACGGGTTCCTGCTCGACGGCTTCCCCCGGACGGTGGACCAGGCCGAGGCGCTGAAGGCGATCCTGGCCGGGCTGAACGTCACGCTCGACGGCGTCCTCGCGTTCGACGTCGACGACGACGTCGTGGTCGAGCGGATGCTGGCCCGTGGCCGCGCCGACGACACCGAGGACGTCATCCGCAACCGGATGCGGGTCTACCGCGAGGAGACCGCTCCGCTGCTGGACTACTACGCAGGCAGCATCGTCACCGTCGACGCCGTCGGCACGGTCGACGAGGTCAACGCCCGCGCGCTCGCCGCGCTCGGCAAGTAACAACCAAGAGGGATTTGTTCGTGGGGTTTCGTCGTAAGAAGGTCGTTCCGTTCCGCACCGCCGGTGAGCTCGACGCCATGGCGGCGGCGGGGGCGATCGTCGGCGCCACTCTGGTGGCCGTGCGGGCGGCGGCCAAGCCGGGGGTCAGCACCCTCGAGTTGGACCGGATCGCCGAACAGACGATCCGGGACGCCGGCGCGGTGCCGTCGTTCCTCGGCTACCACGGGTTCACCGGGTCGATCTGTTCGTCCGTGAACGATCGTGTCGTGCACGGCATCCCGTCCGCCGACGAGATCCTGGTGGCGGGGGACCTGGTCTCCATCGACTGCGGCGCGATCCTCGACGGCTGGCACGGCGACTCGGCCTGGACGTTCGGGGTCGGCGACATCATCGATGCGGACCGCGACCTCAGCGAGGCGACGCGACTGTCGATGGAGGCCGGTATCGCGGCGATGTTGCCGGGCAACCGGCTCACCGACGTCTCGCACGCGATCGAGGAGGGCACCCACGCTGCCGAGCGTGCGCACGATCGCCGTTACGGCATCGTCGACGGCTACGGCGGGCACGGCATCGGTCGAGAGATGCACATGGATCCGTTTCTGGCGAACGAGGGTGCGCCCGGTAAGGGTCCGCAGCTCGTCGTCGGATCGGTGCTGGCGATCGAGCCGATGCTGACGCTGGGGACCACGGAGACCGAGACCCTCGATGACGACTGGACCGTCGTCACGATCGACGGGTCCCGGGCTGCGCACTGGGAGCACACCGTGGCAGTGACCGAGGACGGTCCGCGGATCCTGACGCTCCGGCCGGAGTAGCGCTCCATCTCAACGGAACGGGCAGTCGCACGGTGTGCGACTGCCCGTTCGTCGTTTCGCTCACGCCTCCATGATCAGGGTGACCGGTCCGTCGTTCACCGAGGACACCCGCATGTGGGCCCCGAAATGGCCTGTTTCCACGGTGGCGCCGAAGTCGCGCAGCGCTGCGGCGAACGCATCGACCAGTGGTTCCGCGACGGGGCGTGGAGCCGCCGCCGACCACGACGGCCGGCGACTCTTGCGGGCGTCGCCGAGCAAGGTGAACTGGCTGACGACGAGGACGGGGGCATCGACGTCGGAGGCGGACTTCTCGTCGTCCAGGATTCGGAGCTTCCAGATCTTCGCGGCGAACGTGGCCGCGGTGGTCTCGGTGTCGTCGTGCCCGACTCCGAGCAGGACGAGCAGACCCTGTCCGTCGGGCGTGATGCGGGCGACGATCGTCCCGTCGACCTCGACCGAGGCCTCGGTCACTCGTTGTACGACCGCACGCACGGGCATCGTCCTTTCGCGGGGGGAGGGTGGACGCGGCGCATTTGGCCTGGTGGGAGAACTCCGGTAAAGTGGATCAATGGTGCGTCCTGCGTGCCGGTCGTGCGCTGTTTCGGTCCCGCTTCCCGCGTCGTTCTCGGGGTGCACTCGAAGCTAGCGAGCAGCCGGTTCTCCATCGCGTCCGCACCACCGTAACGGAGAACGATGCCCACCAACGGATCGCGGAGGATATGGCAAAGAAAGACGGGGCCATCGAGGTCGAGGGACGAGTTGTCGAGCCACTGCCCAATGCGATGTTCCGCATTGAGCTGGAGAACGGCCACAAGGTCCTCGCACACATCAGCGGCAAGATGCGTCAGCACTACATTCGCATCCTGCCGGAAGACCGGGTCGTCGTAGAGCTGTCGCCCTACGACCTTTCTCGCGGTCGCATCGTCTACCGGTACAAGTAACAAGCTTCCCGGGCCACTCCTGGTCTGGGAGAGGTATGTCCACCTGCCGGTGGGCGACACATCAGGAGATTAGACAGACGTGAAGGTTCAGCCGAGCGTCAAGAAGATCTGCGAGAAGTGCAAGGTGATCCGCCGTAACGGGCGGGTCATGGTGATCTGCGAGAACCTGCGCCACAAGCAGCGTCAGGGCTAGATCGCTTCTCCTCGAAGATCTGCTTGGCAACAAGCACAGATGACCTTCCAGCACCAGCCGGCGTTTACGGCCACCGGGCCTGGCACCTTCGGGTGTTCGAGTCCACAGGCAGGCGTCGGTACACCCCCGGCACGGAGGCTGGGGCCCCACTGAGTTAGTTGAAAGACGTTTCACGGCCCGGTCCGTCCAGTTGGACACGGCCGGCCGTGATGGCACAGGGGATGGGCTGGGAGTAGACCTCCGCACACCGAAAAGGAATGCCAGATGGCACGACTCATGGGTGTCGATCTTCCCCGCGAAAAGCGGATGGAGATCGCACTGACCTACATCTACGGTGTCGGCCGTACCCGCTCCAAGGAAATTCTCGCGAACACGGGCGTCAGCCCGGACCTGCGTAGCAAGGACCTGAGCGACGACGACCTCACCAAGCTCCGCGACTACATCGAGGGCTCCGAGCTCAAGGTGGAGGGCGACCTGCGCCGCGAGGTCCAGGCCGACATCCGTCGCAAGATCGAGATCGGCTGCTACCAGGGCCTGCGCCACCGTCGTGGTCTGCCCGTGCGTGGACAGCGCACCAAGACCAACGCGCGTACCCGTAAGGGTCCGAAGCGCACCGTCGCAGGGAAGAAGAAGTAATGCCTCCGAAGTCACGTAGCACCGGTCCGAAGAAGACCCAGAAGGCGCGTCGCAGGGACAAGAAGAACGTCCCGCACGGTGCCGCTCACATCAAGAGCACCTTCAACAACACGATCGTGTCCATCACGGACCCGAACGGCAACGTCATTTCGTGGGCATCGTCGGGCCACGTGGGCTTCAAGGGCTCGCGTAAGTCCACCCCGTTCGCCGCGCAGCTTGCCGCCGAGAACGCTGCCCGCAAGGCGCAGGAGCACGGCGTCAAGAAGGTCGACGTCTTCGTCAAGGGCCCGGGCTCCGGACGTGAGACGGCGATCCGTTCGCTGCAGGCCGCCGGTCTCGAGGTCGGCACCATCTCCGATGTCACCCCCCAGCCGCACAACGGCTGCCGCCCGCCCAAGCGGCGTCGCGTCTAACGGGAAGGAAGGTAAAGAATCATGGCTCGTTATACCGGTCCCGTTACCCGTAAGTCGCGTCGCCTGCGTGTCGACCTCGTTGGAGGCGACCAGGCGTTCGAGCGTCGCCCCTACCCGCCGGGCCAGCACGGCCGCGCGCGGATCAAGGAGAGCGAGTACCTGCTCCAGCTGCAGGAGAAGCAGAAGGCTCGCTTCACCTACGGCGTCATGGAGAAGCAGTTCCGTCGCTACTACGAGGAGGCGAACGCTCGCCCCGGCAAGACCGGCGAGAACCTGCTTCGCATCCTCGAGACCCGTCTCGACAACGTCGTGTACCGCGCCGGCCTGGCCCGTACGCGTCGTCAGGCCCGTCAGCTGGTCAGCCACGGTCACTTCCTTGTGAACAACAAGAAGGTCGACATCCCCAGCTACCGCGTCTCCCAGTACGACATCATCGATGTCAAGGAGAAGTCGCTGGCGACGCTGCCGTTCCAGATCGCGCGTGAGACCTACACCGAGCGCCCCGCCGCGGGCTGGCTGCAGGTCGTCCCGGGTCGCCTGCGGATCCTGGTTCACCAGGAGCCGGAGCGCGCACAGATCCAGGTGCCGCTGCAGGAGCAGATGATCGTCGAGTTCTACTCGAAGTAAAAGCCCCACGGCTCGTGCGCGGTTTGTGTGTTCCCGGGTTTCGCGACTCGGACTCGCAGACCGCGCACGAGCGCCGAAGGCGCCATCCAACGTGGGTGTCAAATAGCGGACGCCCGTACAGGAGGAAAACCAAATGCTCATTTCGCAGCGACCCACGCTGACCGAAGAGGTCATCGCTGACAACCGCTCGAAGTTCGTCATCGAGCCCCTTGAGCCCGGCTTCGGGTACACCCTCGGCAACTCGCTTCGCCGCACCCTGCTGTCGTCGATCCCCGGCGCTGCTGTCACCAGCATCCGCATCGACGGCGTCCTGCACGAGTTCACCACCGTCCCCGGTGTGAAGGAGGATGTCACCGACATCATCCTGAACCTCAAGGGCCTGGTCGTGAGCTCCGAAGAGGACGAGCCGGTCACCATGTACGTCCGCAAGCAGGGCCCCGGTGCCGTGACTGCAGGCGACATCGTGCCTCCGGCCGGCGTCACGGTGAACAACCCGGATCTGCACATCGCCACCCTGAACGACAAGGGCAAGCTGGAGATCGAGCTCGTCGTCGAGCGCGGTCGCGGTTACGTTCCCGCCGTCCAGAACAAGGCGTCCGGCGCCGAGATCGGCCGCATTCCGGTCGACTCGATCTACTCGCCGGTGCTCAAGGTCACCTACAAGGTGGAGGCCACCCGCGTCGAGCAGCGCACCGACTTCGATCGGCTCGTTCTCGACGTGGAGACCAAGAACTCCATCACCGCGCGGGACGCGCTCGCTTCGGCGGGCAAGACCCTGGTTGAGCTCTTCGGCCTGGCCCGTGAGCTGAACGTCGAAGCAGAAGGCATCGAGATCGGACCCTCGCCCGCCGAGGCCGATCACATCGCCTCCTTCGGACTGCCGATCGAGGATCTGGACCTGACGGTCCGGTCCTACAACTGCCTCAAGCGCGAGGGTGTTCACACCGTCGGCGAGCTGGTTGGTCGCACCGAGTCCGACCTGCTCGACATCCGCAACTTCGGGCAGAAGTCCATCGACGAGGTCAAGGTCAAGCTGCACTCGCTCGGCCTGTCCCTCAAGGACAGCCCGGCTTCGTTCGATCCGTCCACGGTTGCGGGCTACGACGCCGCCACCGGGACCTGGAGCGACACCGATGCCGGTGCCTTCAACGAGGGTGAAGGCAACGACCAGGACTACGCCGAGACCGAGCAGCTGTAACAGCTCACTGAAGGTCCTTTACTAGGAGATTCATCATGCCCAAGCCCAAGAAGGGTGCCCGCTTCGGCGGGTCGGCTTCGCACCAGAAGGCGATCTTCGCCAACCTGGCCACCGCGCTCTTCGAGCACGGTCGTATCACCACCACGGAGGCCAAGGCCAAGGCCCTGCGTCCGTACGCCGAGAAGATCGTGACCAAGGCCAAGGGTGGAACCCTCGCCGACCGTCGCGAGGTTCTCAAGGTCATCCGCAACAAGGATGTCGTGCACACCCTGTTCGCGGAGATCGGCCCGTTCTACGCGGAGCGCGACGGCGGCTACACCCGCGTCATCAAGACCGTCCCCCGCAAGGGTGACAACGCTCCGATGGCGATCATCGAGCTCGTCAAGGAGCAGACGGTCACCTCCGAGGCCAACCGCGCTCGCCGCGTTCAGGCGTCGCAGGAGGCCAAGGCCGAGGAGACCAAGGTCGAGGAGACCGAGGTCGTCGAGGCTGCTGCCGAGGAGGCCCCGGCCGCCGAGGCCGAGTCCGCCGACGAGGCCAAGAAGGACTAACGCTGAACGCGTCAGAACCTGCGAACGAACCCGTCGCTCCCATCCGGGAGGGCGGGTTCGTTCGCTTTCGACTGGACATCACCTACGACGGCACCGACTTCGCGGGGTGGGCCCGTCAGCCCGGTCTGCGGACGGTGTGCGGGGTGCTCGAAGAGGCGATCTCGACGGTGTTGCGGCAGCCGGTGCAGTTGACGGTCGCCGGCCGCACCGACGCCGGGGTGCATGCCGGCGGGCAGGTCGCGCACTGCGACCTCGACGTGTCCGGCGCCGGCGAATCGGCGAACCGGCCGCGCCACGGAGCCGGCCTCGACGATCCTGATCGGTTGGTGCGCAGGCTCGCACGATTCCTCCCGCCGGATGTGCGCGTCAAGGCGATCACCGCCGTACCCGCCGAGTTCGACGCCCGGTTCTCGGCGATCCGTCGGCACTACGAGTACCGGGTCACGACTGCGAGGTACGGTGCCGAGCCGCTGCGGGCCCGCGACACCGTGTCGGTGCCGAAGGTGCTCGACCTGGACGCCATGCAGACCGCGTCCCATGCGCTGCTCGGGCTGCACGACTTCGCCGCGTTCTGCCGGCGCCGGGAGGGCGCGACGACGGTTCGCGAACTTCAGCGCTTCGACTGGACGCGCGAGGGTGACATCCTGACCGCCCACGTCAGCGCGGATGCGTTCTGCTGGTCGATGGTCCGCAGTCTGGTCGGTGCGGTGCTGGCCGTGGGGGAGGGTCGGCGCACCGTCGACTGGACGACCGCGTTGCTGCAGGAACGGGAACGGTCGAGTTCCGTTCTCGTGGCGCCCGCACACGGACTGAGCCTCGTGCGGGTGGACTACCCGGACGACCGGGACCTCGCCGCCCGGAACGCCGCGACCCGCGAGGTGCGCGCACTGCCCGGCGGCTGCTGCGGCGACTGACGTCGGCGGGGTTCCTGCAGTCCGACTCGTCGTGGACGGATCGACTTCGGAGTGCAGGCCGGTGTGATCGCTTCCGTGAACGTGGCCGCGCGGTGGTGCTGATCTCTCGGACCATGCGCGTAGGTTGCGCGGGCGGCATGAGGGAAGCGGGCTGCCAAGCGAATGCCCTGGCCGGTGCCAGGGCATTCGCCGTTTCCGGATGGATCTTCCAGATCCTCGCGATCGGACACGACAACCGAAGTGAGGCGAAGGGGATGAGACCGGAGTCGCCGGCTTCCGCCGTGTGACGTGCAAGCGCGCTGCTCCCATCCGACGACAACGCGGCCCTGACCGAGCGGGTGTCCGCTCGGGCGTTGGTCCGGCGGCCTGTCGGTCGAGATCACGGGCTCCGGCACTTCTACTCCTCGACGCTGATCCACTTCGGAGTGTCTGCGAAGGCGCCGTGGTGGCCGGCGACCGCCGGGACGGGCACGCGGCGTTCGTCGCGGACCTGGCCGCCGCGACGATGGTCCGGATCCAACGCCGGCAGGTAACGGAGGCGACCGGGCTGGGGGATGCGGAGGCATGTCAGGAGCTTGCCTCCCTCGTGACCAACGGTTTGGCGAGGTGACGTGCCCCTCCTCTTATTGGCACGGTGAGCTGGGGAAACGATCTTGGACGGATGTCTGGGAGAATTCCACGATTCGGTCACGGTCCGGCCACGGGCTGGCTAAGGTGATCTGAATTTGCGCGCTTGTCGCTCATTGGCGCGCCCCTGGTTCGTGAGGAGAAATGATGTCTCGTCCGATTGTGAGGCGGGTGGTGGGGACCGTAAGTGCTGCCACCCTGGCGACGCTCAGCGTCGCCGTTGTCGGTGGTGGGGTGGCGTCTGCCGCATCCGGGTCCGTGACGTGGGATGACGGTGCGAGCCGATTCACCCGCACCATCAGCAATACGACGCCGAACGCGGGTGACGTGATCACGTCGTCGACGAAGTTCCAGCGCACCAACATCGTCGGTGAGTACATCTACACGGTGTCGGACTACCACCCGACGTGCCTCACGTACGTCAACGGTTCCGCGAAGATGAACGGGTCTGCGATCGGTGTGGACACGGTGGCCGCGGACAACACGAAGGTCAAGGGCGGTGCGACACAGTGGCCGGTGGGTAACCTGGTCAACGGGACGGATCGGACCTTCGAGTTCTCGTACACCGTCGGGGCGGACTGTGCGCGCGACACGGCGCTGTCGACGTGGATGAACTACACCAGCGGTCTCGGTTCGGGCACGTACACGAACAAGGGTCCGACCCTCACCGTCGCCAAGAGTGCGACCACCACCACCCTCGCCGCGGTCACGGGTGCGAAGGTGGGGCAGTCGTCGCAGTTGACGGCGACGGTCACCGGTGGCGCGGCGGGTAACACGGTCGAGTTCTACGACGGCACCACCAAGATCGGTCAGGGACCGCTTGTGGGTAATGCCGTGTCGATCGGCTGGACTCCGACGACCGCGGGCAACCACAGCATCACCGCGAAGTTCCTCGCTACGGCGACCGCCGCGGAATCCCAGTCGGCGGCACAGTCCGTGTCCGTCGGGGTCGCCGACGTGGCGACCACGACCACCCTCCAGGTGCCGGCGACCGCGACCACCGGTCAGGCCGTCGAGTTGAAGGCGACGGTCGCTCCGGCCCCGAGCGGTGGCACGGTGCAGTTCAAGGACGGTGCAACGAACATCGGTGCACCCGTTGCGGTCACCGGTGGAGCCGCGACCCTGTCGCACACCTTCGATGCTGCGGGTGGCAAGAACATCACTGCTGTCTTCTCGGGTGCGGGCGAGTTCCTCACCTCGACATCGGCGGTGGGTTCGATTGCGGTGTCGGTTCCGGATGTCGCGACGACGACGTCGCTGGAGGTGCCCGCGTCGGCGACGACGGGGCAGGCCGTGGAGTTGAAGGCAACCGTCACCCCGGCCGATGCCGCCGGAACCGTCCAGTTCAAGGACGGTGACGCGAACATCGGTGCGCCGGTTGCAGTCACGGGTGGTGTGGCGACGTTGTCGCACACGTTCGATGCTGCGGGTGGCAAGAGCGTCACCGCGGTGTTTTCGGGTGCGGCCGGGTTCCTCGGTTCCACCTCGGCCGTCGGCGCCGTGACGGTGACCGACCCGGATGCGGCGACCTCGACCTCGCTCGAGGTGCCTGCGTCGGCGACGACCGGTCAGTCGGTGGAGTTGAAGGCGACGGTGTCGCCGGCGCCGACGGGTGGCACGGTGCAGTTCAAGGACGGTGACGCGAACATCGGTGCGCCGGTTGCGGTCACGGGTGGTGTGGCGACGTTGTCGCACACGTTCGATGCTGCGGGTGGCAAGAACGTCACCGCGGTGTTCTCGGGTGCGGCCGGGTTCCTCGGTTCCACCTCGACCGTCGGCGCCGTGACGGTGACCGACCCGGATGCGGCGACCTCGACCTCGCTCGAGGTGCCTGCGTCGGCGACGACCGGTCAGTCGGTGGAGTTGAAGGCGACGGTGTCGCCGGCGCCGACGGGTGGCACGGTGCAGTTCAAGGACGGTGACACCAACATCGGTGCGCCGGTTGCGGTCACGGGTGGTGTGGCGACGTTGTCGCACACGTTCGATGCCGCGGGTGGCAAGAGCATCACCGCTGTCTACTCCGGTGTTGCCGGGTTCCTGACGTCGACGTCGGCTGTGTCGTCGGTGACGGTGACCGATCCCGCGCCGGTGGACGTTGCGACGACCACGTCGCTGGAGGTTC
>NZ_JBSFSC010000010.1:96602-113952 GCF_053589555.1 Rhodococcus sp. NPDC003322
CACGTTCGATGCGGCGGGTGCGAAGTCGATCACCGCGGTGTACTCGGGCGTTGCCGGGTTCCTGACGTCGACGTCGGCTGTGTCGTCGGTGACGGTGTCGGATCCTGCGCCGGCCGATGTTGCCACGACGGTCCTGGCCTCGGCGCCGGCGACCGCAAAGGTCGGTGCGGTCGTGGAGCTCACGGCCACCGTGACCCCGTCGAACGCTCAGGGCACCGTGCAGTTCAAGGACGGTGACGTCAGCATCGGCGGCCCGGTGGCGGTCGCCGACGGAATCGCATCCCTCTCGCACGGATTCGACGCGGCCGGCTCGAAGTCGATCACCGCGGTGTTCGTTGGCGGGCCGGGCTTCCTGAACTCGACCTCGCAGCCGGCCACGGTGATTGTGTCCGATCCGCTGCCCACCGACGTTGCGACCACGACGACAATCGTGGTCCCGGCCACGGCGACTGTCGGCCAGACCGTCGTGCTCACAGCGACGGTCGCGCCCGCCACAGCCGGCGGCACGGTGCAGTTCATGGACGGTGACCGGGCGATCGGCCTGCCGGCCGCGATCGTCGACGGGAAGGCGACGCTGTCGTACTCCTTCCCCGCGGCTGGGACGAAGAACATCACGGCGGTGTACTCCGGCGGAACCGGGCACACCGCGTCGACCTCGGAGGCGGGCGTCGTGACGGTGTCTGCGGCTCCGGCCCAGGGCGGCGGCTCGCTCGAGAACATCTTCGGATCCTGACGACAACGGCCCGCCCGGGTGATGGCACCCGGGCGGGCCGTTTCGTGATACCCCCAGAGTTCTTTCCCGTGAACCGGATTCGGTTCCTGCACAGTGGAGGATCGACCATGGCTCGTCCCAGTGCTCGTCGGTTGGTTGCGGCGATCGGTGCCGTTGCCCTCGCAACGTTGGGTGTCGGTGTGGTCGGCGCCGGAACCGCCTCGGCGGCTTCCACGTCGGCAACGAAGACCACCGACAACATCAAGGTGACCAAGAGCGTGACGCCGGGGACCGTCGGGCGTGGTGCGACGGTCACCTACAAGGCGGTGTTCGAGGTGACCAGCATCGTCGACCGGTACATCACGAAGATCACCGACGTGCACCCGGCCGGGTTCGAGTATGTGCCGGGCAGCGCGAAGGTCACCTCGGAGGAGTTGACGTCGGGGCCGTCGACGGAGACCCCGACGCCGTCGATCGACAATGCGAACAACCGGCTCACGGTCACCGGTAACTGGCTGACATCGGATCGCTGGCTCAGCGAGAACAAGGACGTCACGTTCGAGGTCACCTACAAGGTGCCCGACACCGCGGCGCCCGGAACGTTCGACAGTGGATTGGCATTCGACGTCGCGACGTTCCAGTCGTCCCAGGTGTTCAACCCGATGGGAGTGAACGTCGAGGTGTCGGCGCCGACCACGACCACCACGACGACCGTCGCCGCGCCGGCGACCGCCCGCGTCGGCACGGCCGTGGACCTCGTGGCCACCGTCGAGCCCACCCCTGGCGGCGGCACGGTCCAGTTCAAGGACAACGGCGTCGCGATCGGCGCTGCGGTCGCTCCGGTGAACGGCACCGCGACCCTGTCACACACCTTCAACGCGAACGGGGCCCACGCCATCACGGCCGAGTTCACCGGGGCCGGGAACCACACGGCGTCGACGTCCGCGCCGAGCACCGTCAACGTCACCGCGCCGACCTCCACCGTCCTCAGCGCGGTCGCGGACGCGCAGGCCGGCGTCCCGGTCAACCTGGTGGCGGCCGTCACTCCGTCCCCGGCAGGTGGAACGGTGCAGTTCAAGGACAACGGCACCGTCATCGGCACGGTCGACGTCGCGGGCGGGACCGCGACGCTGACGCACACCTTCACCGCCAACGGTGCACACCCGATCACGGCGTCCTTCACCGGCACCGACACTCTCGAGCCGTCCAGTTCGGCGGTCGTGACCGTCACGGTCACCGGTGCCGGCAACGGGAACGGGAACGGCGACGGCGGCGACGGCGGGACCGGCTCGCTCGACACCGGTTCGCTCACCAGCATCTTTGCTTCCTGACCGATGTTCGCAGACATGAACAAAGGAAAACGCGTGTCCCATAACATGATTCGACGTTCGATCGCGGCGATCGGCGCCGCGGCGGTCGTCGTGGTCGGACTCGGAGTCGGGGGCGGCACCGCCGCCGCCGCACCGACGTCGGCGACGAAGACCACCGACAACATCAGGGTCACCAAGAGCGTCACACCGGGGACGGCGGGCCGCGGCGCGACGGTCACCTACACGACCGTGTTCGAGGTGACCAGCATCGTCGACCGGTACATCAAGAAGATCACCGACGTGCACCCGGCCGGCTTCGAGTACGTGCCGGGCAGTGCGAAGGTGACGTCGTCGGAACTGACCTCCGGTCCGAAGACCGACCTGCTGACCCCGACGCTGGACGCCGCGGCCAACCGGCTGACCGTCACCGGTGACTGGCTGACGTCGGACCGGCCGTTGAGCGAGAACAAGGACGTCACGTTCGAGGTCACCTACCGGGTTCCCGACACCGCGGCGCCCGGAACCTTCGACAGTGGATTGGCGTTCGACGTCGCGACGTTCCAGTCCAGCCAGGTGTTCAACCCGATCGGGGTCAACGTCGAGGTGCCCGCACCCGACATCGCCACCACGACCGGGCTGACGGTTCCCGGTACCGCGACCGCGGGTGGCGCGGTCACGCTGTCCGCGACCGTGGCGCCCGCGCCGTCCGGTGGCACCGTGCAGTTCCGCGACGGCGGCACCCCGATCGGCGCGCCGGTCGCGGTCGCGTCGGGCGGGGCGACGCTCTCGCACACCTTCGACACCGCCGGTGCGCACGACATCACCGCGGTCTACTCGGGCGCCGGGCGGTACCAGGAGTCGACCTCGCCGGTGATGACCGTGCGGGTGGCGGGGGCCCCGACCGATGGAGGCGGGAGCCTCGACCTGTCGGGACTGCTGCCGTTCGGTTCTTAGCCCCGAGCACCCGTGAGCAGCCCCCTGACCGGTTCCGGTCAGGGGGCTGCGCGGCGTTGTACGCCCCGATGTTCCGGGCGTTGTACGCCCCGATGTCCCGGGTGCTGTACGCCCTGATGACGACTCGGCGTTGTGCGGCATGATGGCAGGGTGCCCGCAGACCCGCTCCGCCTCGAGGTGATCGTCGGCAGCGTCCGTCAGGGCCGGTTCGGTCCCGTCGTCGCCGACTGGTTCGTTCGTCGTGCCCGACAGGATCCGGCGTTCGACACCGCTGTCCTCGATCTCGCCGAGACCTCGTTGCCCCTCGATAATTCCGACACCGAGGAAGTGCGACGGTTCCGCCGCCGTGTCGAGGCCGCGGACGCGTTCGTGATGGTCACACCGGAGTACAACCACGGGTACCCGGCCGCGCTGAAGAACGCCATCGACACCGCGAAGCAGGAATGGCGAGCCAAACCGGTCGGCTTCGTCTCGTACGGCGGGCTGTCCGGGGGGCTGCGCGCGACCGAACAGCTGCGACAGGTGGTGGCGGAGGTTCACATGGTCTCGGTCCGCCAGACCGTCAGCTTTCATCAGGCCCGCAAGAGGTTCGATGCAGAGGGGGAGACCGCCGACGGCGCCGCGATCGACGGGTCCGCTCGACTGCTCGACCAACTCGCCTGGTGGGCGGACACGTTGCGCGTCGCCCGACGAGCGCGGCCGTATCCGGGCTGAGCTCTCAGCGCGCCGGCACGGGTTCCGTCGCCGGTCGACCCAGGAACGCCGTCTCCGCCGCGATCGTCACCAGCGTCAGGTCGCGACGGGTTCCCTTCGCCCACAGGACGATCCGATTCCCGTGACCGCCGGGTTGGAGGATCGACACCGCCGCACCCTCTGTCGGGGTGAGCGACTCGTGGACCCGGATCGCGGTGACCGAACGCGGCAGCGGGACCGGGCCCACTCCGTCCAGCACCACCGCCGTGGCCTCCGGGGCGAGCGGAGCGGCGGCGTCGGTGAGGACCAGTCGTGCGGGGTCCGCGACGGCCGAGACGAACGGCCGCCAGAACTGCGGTCGGGTGGTGAGCACGGCCAGGCGCGCACCGGTCGCGACGGCGCGCAGCACGACCTGCTGGGCCAGGTACAGCTCCCCGACGACGTTCACGACATCGATGTCGGGGCCGACGACGCGCACCGCCACGCCCCGGCCCTCCGCGTCGGAGCCGATCAGCTGACCACAGCCTGCGACGGGCATCGTCAACGCGTCCAACCGGCCCGCGTCGGCCACCGCGAAGGAGGTCAGTGCATCCAGTGAGGCGGGGGCGCCCGGCAGATGCGACCGCAGCGCCTCGGCCTCGCGTCCGATCGTCGGCGTCAGGCCGGGCAGACGCAGCCGCTCGGGCAGTTCGGTCGTCGTCAGCCGGCACGACGCGGCAATCCGGACCTCGCTCGGCGACGGCCCGGGCCGCAATCGGACGGTGACGGTCGTCGACAGCGACCGGGTGGCCCACACCGAGCACAGCAGCGCGGTGCCGAGCGCGCGCGGGTCGATCGAGTAGCCGGTGTTGTGCCCGTTCGGGACCGGAACGTGCGTCCACGCGGGGCGTCCCGGCTCGTCGTCCCCGGCGATCGCGGCGCGGACCGTCCGGATCTCCGACGCGGGCAGGATGCGGCTCCCGGAGCCCGCCGCCTGCAGTGCGCGGACGATCCGCTGCGCGGCGACCGCCGCCACCCGCACGGCGCCGTCGCCGCCCCCGCCGCGACGGGCGACCGCCGCCGCTTCGCCCGTCGCGTGGAACCGCGCCACCAGCCACACCGTCCGGTGCGCGGTCGCGGCCAGCGGGCCGACGAGTTCGTCGTAGACCGATGCCACCGTCGCCTCGGGGTCGGTGCGACGCCCGTGCGCGACGATGTCGATTCCGGCCAGCGAGATGTCATGCTGAACAAGGGATTCCGTGAGAGTCCGCAAAGGAAGGGGATGATCCTCGTCGACCCCGTCCCGGCCCAGTCGGGTCACCGATCCGGCAACCGGCTGCATTTCGATCACCGTGCACACCGTTCCCGCGGTCGCGCACACGCCGATCACGGTTCCGTCCGGGGCGATGAGGTCGGTGGTTTCCGTGGCGGTGACCCGCATGCGGGTCCGGTAGCGGATCAGGGTGCGTGCCCAGTCGAGCAGGGTGCGTCGCTGCACCGGCAGCAGGCAGACTCCGGCCGCTGCGGCCGCGAGAAGCAGTGCCTGCCACCAGATCAGCCCGGCAACGGATCCGACGATGCCGGCGGCCAGCGCGACGACCTGCGCGGTCACCACGGTGACCACGGGCATCGGTGGCCGATACCGGCCACGCCCACGAATCACGATTTCCCCCTACCCCGTCCGGACGTCCCCCACGTCGCGGCTCACGCGGACTGTACTCTGTGCCCCCGTAGTGCGCGCCAAGTGGGGGAGGGAACATGGCAGCACAGCCGACGAGCCGTTGGCAGGTCAGCGGATATCGCTTCCTGGTACGGCGGATGGAACACGCGCTGGTGCGGCGGGACGTACGGATGCTGCACGATCCGATGCGCAGTCAGTCGCGGGCACTGGCAGCCGGTGCCCTGCTCGCGGTGATCGCCCTGGCGGGATGTGCCGCGCTGGCACTGATCCGACCGCAGGACAAGATCGGGGACGCCCGGATCGTCGTCGGAAAGGACTCCGGGGCGATGTTCGTGGTTCTCGAGGACACGCTGCATCCGGTCCTGAATCTCGCGTCGGCGCGGCTGATCGTCGCCGGCGCCGACACCCCGGTGGTCGTGCAGGAAACCGAGTTGGGTTCGCTGCCCCGCGGGCCGCTGCTCGGCATTCCCGGTGCGCCGTCGGCGTTGCCGAGCGACGATCCGGGTGCCTGGACGGTGTGCGATTCGATCGCCCCCGGCGGCGCAAAAGCGGTGAGCACCGCCGTCATCGTCGGTGGCCCCGATCTCCCGGACGGCGTCCGCGACCTCTCGGCAGACGAGGCGTTGCTGGTTCAGGGCACGGACGGGACCTATCTCGTGCACGACGGCACGCGCAGTCGCGTCGACCTCGGCGACCACGCGGTCTCGCTGGCGTTCGACCTCGACGGAGTGGTGCCGCGGCCGGTCAGCGCGGGGCTGCTCGGCGCGATTCCCGAGGCCCCCGCGCTGACCCCGCCGGTCATCCGCGACGCCGGAGCGCAGCCGTCGTATTCGTTCCAGGGCAAGCCGATCGGCTCCGTCGTCCAGGTTCAGGACGCCCAGGAGACCCGGTACTACGCGGTCCTCGCCGACGGGCTGCAGCGGATCGGCCGGGCCACGGCGGACCTGATCCGCTATGCCGACTCGCAGGGCGCGGCCGGGATGGACATCGTCACTCCCGACGCGGTGACCGGACCGCCGCAGTCCACCGCCCTCGCCGTCGAGACCTTCCCGGACACGCCGCCCCGCATCGTCGACGATCGTCGTGATCCGGTGGGCTGCCTGTCCTGGCGGCCGGTCTCCGGTGACGGTGGCGTGCGCGCGACCGTCGCAGTGGTCGCGGGCAACCGGTTGCCGCTACCGGCGGACGCGCGGCCGGTGACCCTCGCGCAGAGCGACGGCACCGGGGACAACGCCGACGCGTTCTTCGTGCGTCCCGGGGTCGGAGCGCTGGTCCACTCGACGGGCATCACGCCCGCCAGTGGGCGGCAGGGCGCGCTGTTCTTCGTCGCCGACACCGGTGTCCGCTACGGCGTCGAGAATCGCGACACCGCAACGCTATTGGGGTTCGGTGAGGCCACCGCACCCGCCCCCTGGCCGATCCTCGGCCTGCTCGCGCCGGGACCCGAACTGGGTCGTGAGGCGGCGTTCCTGGCCCACGACGGGGTCGCCCCGGACGATCACCCCGCGGACGTGTCGCCTCGGTGAAGCCGCCGCCTTAGGGGGAACGAGGCGAGCACGCCGAGCCCCAGCAGGGTCGCGACGATGCCGGAGCCGACCAGGGCGACGGTGCGCGGGCGGGTGTCCGGTGGCAATTCCGGCGCGGGGATGGCGATCGCGGTCGACTGCGGTGACGTCACCGCCTCGACCAGCGGTGCGGTCACCGCGGCCAGCGGGTCGATCACCCCGTGTCCGACGTATGGATCCCAGCCCGCCCCCGGAGCATGCGCTGTCCGCTCTATCCGGGCAATCACCTGTGGCGCAGTGAGTTCCGGGTGCCGGGCCCGTACCAGCGCCGCCGTGCCCGCGACGTACGGGGCCGCGAAGCTGGTGCCTTCGACAGGCCCGCCGTTCGCTGAGGCGGTGAGTCCGTCGTCCAGCGGGCGCCGGGGATCCAGAGACGTGATCGCGGTGCCCGGCGCCGCGACGTCGACCCACGGCCCCGGCAGGGTGAACGGGGACGGTGAACCGTCGCCGTTCACCGATCCGACCGTGAGCACTTGCTCGTCGTACCAGGCCGGGGTGGCAACCGTGGTGACGTCTTCCCACGGGTCTGCGTGCGGCCGGGCGGGATCGGGCGAGGGATTCGACTGCGGGCAGGCGTCGAGGTTGCCTGCGGCCGCGACGATCACCGCGTCGCGCACACGGGCGGCGTAGTCGATGGCGGCCCCGAGTGCGCGATGGTCCCCGGCGCCCGGCGGCACACACGCCACCTCCGAGATGTTGATGACCGTCGCGTTCATGTCCGCCGCGCGCCGGATGGCGGACGCCAGGGTGGTCAGGTTGCCGACACCGCGGGCGTTCCGGCCGTCGGTGTCGGGGTCGGCCCCGACCCGCCGGTAGATGTTGCTGGACTGCCGGATGGTCAGGATCCGGGCGTCCGGTGCCACCCCGGCGAAGCCGGTTGCCTCCGAACGGGTCGCGGCGATGAGACCGGCGACGAGTGTGCCATGGGCATCGCAGTCGGCGGTGCCGTCACCGGTGGACACGAAGTCGCCGCCCGGAACCAGCCCGGGGAGGCGGGGATGATGCTCGACGCCGGTGTCGATCACCGCGACGAGTTGACCGCGACCGGTGGTCAGCGGCCACACGGAGTCCAGGTCCAGCGACTGCTGCGGCGCGGGTACCTCGGCCGGGTTCGCCGCCGCGGATGTCTGGGCACACGGATCGCGCAGTTCGGACTGCACCGGTGGCAGATTCCCGGGCGGCAGGCTGCCGGGGTCGATGGTCGGGGGCGCGACCGCCGCCGCGGTTCCGGACATCACTGCCGGGACGACCGCCGCCGCGGCGAGCGCCCCGACGGCTTGCCGCCACCGCATCAGAGCCCGCGCATCGCGGCGAAGAGACCGCCGACCCAGCAGGCCAGCGGGAGCACCATTGCGATCGCGGTGTAGTCGACCAGTTCGACGGCACGACGCTGCACCGGGGAGAACTCGTGATTCGGGGCCACGACGCCGAGCGTGAGGGCAAGACCCACGCCGAGGGTCGCGATCACGAACAGGATCGGTGCCAGTCCCGGTTCGGTGATCGCCGCCTCGGTGAGCAACAGGAGCAGGATGGCGGTGCCGGACCCGATCAGTGTCCCGGCCTGCGCGATGCTGGCGTACGTGCGGCCCCGGAGCATCAGCACCACGGCTGCAACGACGGCCAGCAGCATTCCCGGCCAGTCGATTCCGCCCGTCCCGAAGGCACCGGCGGCCATCAGGGAGCCCACGGCGGCCACCACGCTCGCCGCGCCGACCAACCCGGTGAGGAGGTGGCGGGCCCGGCCCGCTCTCGCCTCGAGGCCGACAAACGACGGCAGTGGTCCGTCCGCGGACTCCTCCGCGTCGAGCGGCGAACCGGGGGACGGCACAGGTGGCAGCGGCAGCCGCGCGAGCAGCATCGCCACCCGGGGTGCGATGGCCAGCAGGACCAGGGCGCATGCGGTGACCGCGGCGCCGATCGCCGCTCCCGGCAGGTCGGTCGCAACAGCCACCCCGGCGGCACCGGCGGCTGCGGTGGCCGCGGCGGCCGCCGCGACCGCGAGACCGATGCCGACTCCGCTGACCCGCGCGGCGAGGACGGCGAACCCGCCGCCGGTGACCGCGCCGAGGAGCAGGCTCGCGGCCCCGAGGTCGCCGGGCACCACAAGTGCGCCGGCGGCGAACGCCGGCGCCAGCGCGGCGCCCCACAACGTCACCCCGGACCGCTCGTCGCCGTAGACACGGGCGACGACGGCACCGGCCGCGACCAACAGCACCGCGACGGTCAGCGCCGCGATCATGCCCACCAGTCCGCCGTCGTGCGCGCGAGCGACCAGCAGCGCGAGCGAGCCGATCGCCGTCAGCGCGACGGCCGCCACCGAGCCGGTGAGCCGGGCGGACCCGGGCGTCCACCGACGGAAGGTGTCCACCTCGATCGCGGCCACGTTGTGCATCAGGTCGTCGAACAGTGGTGCCGGGGCCGGCCGGTCGGCGGCCTGCAGCAGGAGCAGGTCCCCGTCCCGCACACCGTGGTCGAGGAGTGTCGCGGTCGGGTCCATCGGAGCCTGGCCCAGCCTGCCGAGCGTCCACTCCGTCGCCCCGGTCGAGTGGTCGAGAGAAGGTGTTGTGTCGCTGTGTATCTCGATCATCGAGACGATCTCCGGGATCAGCAGGGCGAGGGGCGCGCCAGCAGGCAGCGCGAGGTCCACCTGGGTGTGGTCGGTCAGGATCGTCAGCCTGCACAGATCCGTGCGGGCACCCACAGTTACACCGTTCGTCACGACAGCCCCCCTCGAGCGCGGGTCCCCACCCGCGCCTTCCACTACGAAACTGCGGGCACTTTACGGCAATCGGCGGTGGCGGTGGGGTTCCGGGGGTCGCGGGTGGAGCCCGGTGTGGTCGCGGGCGGAGCCCGGTGTGCGCTACTGTCCAACGCTCGAGACGACGACCCGGGGGAGGGTCGCCTCGTCCGCCGACCGCGTCGGCGCCGGTTCGACCGACACCAGGGGGGTGATCGCGCATGGCCACCGTGCGTTTCGTGCGCAAGGCACGCAGTGAGGTGCCACGCACCCCTGGCGGCGAGGTGAGCCTGCAGCCGCCCCCGGAGATCCCGAAGATCGTGCCCGGGAACCTGCTGACCAAGATGCTGCCGGTGGTGATGGTCGTCGCGATGGTCGGCATGGTCGCGCTGATGTTCACCACGGGGATGGCCGCGAACCCGATGACGCTGCTGTTCCCCGTGATGATGGTGGTCTCGATGCTCGGCATGCTCGCCGGGGGACGAGGCAGCGGGGCCCGGGCCGCGGAGGCCAACGAGGACCGCAAGGACTACCTGCGCTACCTCGATCAGCTGCGCCGCGACGTCTACGACACCGTCGAGCGGCAACGGACGGCACTGGAGTGGAGCCACCCCGACCCCGCACACCTGTGGACGCTCGCCGGGTCGACCCGAATGTGGGAGCGCCGCCTCACCGACCCCGATCACTGCCACGTTCGGGTCGGCCGCGGCAGTCAGCGCCTCGCGACCCGACTGATCGCGCCCGAAACCGGGCCCGTGGAGGACCTCGAACCGGTCGCCGCCGTGTCGTTGCGCCGCTTCGTCCGCACCCACTCCGTAGTGCCGGAGCTGCCGACCGCGGTGGCGTTGCGTGGGTTCGCGGCGATCGGGTTCGAGGGCGACCGCGCGGCGTCACGTTCGCTGGTCCGGTCGATGCTGGTGCAGCTGTGCACCTTCCACAGCCCCGACCAACTGCACGTCGTCGTGGTGTGCGGGCCCGACACCGCCGGTGAGTGGGAGTGGGTGAAGTGGCTCCCGCACGCGCAGCACCCGGACCGCCACGACGGCGCCGGGAGCGGGCGAATGGTGTACGGCTCGCTGGCCGAACTCGAGGACACCCTCGGCCCCACGCTGGCGATGCGGGCGAGGTTCTCCCGGACCGCGCCGGCCACCGCAGGCGTCCCGCAGGTGGTGGTCGTCCTCGACGGCGGCATCACCTCGGCGGTCGGTGTGCTCGACGAAGGGCTCGACTCGGTCACGGTTCTCGACCTGGGCGGCTGTCGGCCGACGCTGTCGGCGACGCGCGGTATCCAGCTGGTGCTCACCGGTGGATCGCTGGGCGCCCGGAGCGGTTCGGGCATCGAGACCTTCGCTGTCGCCGACGGGTTGAGCGTGCACCAGGCACAGACCGCGGCCCGCCGCCTCGCGCCGTTCCGTGTCGCCGTGGCCGCCACCGCCGACGAGGGGGAGGGTGACGGCGCGGCCGCGGACTGGCAGCAGCTGCTCGGACTGCCCGACGTCGCCACGCTCGACCCGGCACGGACCTGGGCGCCGCGTAGCCCACGGGACCGTCTGCGGATTCCGATCGGGGTCGCGCTCGACGGCAGCCCCGTCGAGATCGACCTCAAGGAGGCCGCCGAGAACGGAATGGGCCCCCACGGGTTGTGCATCGGGGCAACGGGTTCCGGAAAGTCCGAGTTTCTCCGCACGCTGGTCCTCGGACTGGTGGCCACCCACTCTCCCGACGCGCTCAACCTGGTCCTCGTCGACTTCAAGGGCGGTGCGACCTTCCTCGGGCTCGATGACGTGCCGCACGTCGCCGCGGTGATCACCAACCTCGCCGACGAACTCGCGATGGTGGACCGGATGCGCGACGCACTGGCCGGGGAGATGAACCGCAGGCAGGAACTGCTTCGGTCCGCGGGCAACTTCGCGAACGTCACCGACTACGAGCGGGCCAGATCGTCCGGCGCCGACCTCGCGCCGTTGCCCGCGCTGTTCATCGTTGTCGACGAGTTCTCCGAACTGCTCAGCCAGCAACCGGAGTTCGCGGACCTGTTCGTGGCGATCGGGCGCCTCGGCCGGTCGCTGCACATCCACCTGCTGCTCGCCAGTCAGCGACTCGACGAGGGCAGGCTGCGTGGCCTCGACAGCCACCTGTCGTACCGGATCGGCCTGAAGACCTTCTCCGCGAACGAGTCCCGAACCGTTCTCGGCGTCCCCGATGCGTATCACCTGCCGGCCACGCCGGGCGCCGGCTACCTCAAATGCGACTCCGCCGAGGTCGTCCGGTTCGCCTCCGCCTACGTGTCCGGACCGTACCGCCGGCGGACGACGCCAGGCGGGTCCGCGGGATCCGGTGCGGCCGTGGACCTGCGGCCGCGTCCCTTCACCGCCGCCGCGGTGAGCGTGCTCGAGCCGATTGCCCCGATCTCGGTGGTGGACGAAGCGGAGTCCGATGTGGAGGACAGTGGCCGCACCGTCCTCGGCGTCGTCGTCGACAGGGTCCGCGGTCACGGGAACGCGGCTCACGAGGTGTGGCTGCCTCCGCTCGACGCGCCGCCCACCCTCGATCGGCTGGTTCCGGCGCCGACCGCTACCGACGCGGTGGCGGTCACGCTTCGGGCTCCGGTCGGCATCGTGGACCGCCCGTTCGACCAGCGACGCGACCAGCTGGTCGTCGACCTGTCCGGCTCCCGCGGCAACGTGGCGGTGGTCGGCGGTCCGCAGTCGGGCAAGTCGACGGCGTTGCGCACCCTGATCCTGGCGATGGCGATGACCCACACCGCGCGGCAGGTCCAGTTCTACTGCCTGGATTTCGGCGGTGGCACCCTGTCGGGGCTGGCGTCCCTGCCGCACGTGGGATCGGTCGCGAACCGACTCGATGTCGACCGGGTCCGACGGACCGTGGCCGAGATGACGACACTGGTGCGCGAGCGGGAGCGGCGCTTTCGCGAGTTGGGGATCGACTCGGTGGCGGAGTTCCGGCGACTGCGCGCCGCCGGTGGCTCCGCTGCGGCCGGGCTCGACGGGGATCCGTTCGGCGACGTCTTCCTGGTCGTCGACGGCTGGCCGGGGGTGCGTCAGGACTTCGAACCGCTGGAGGCCCAGATCGGGGCGCTCGCGGGGCAGGGGCTGTCGTTCGGTGTGCACGTCGTGGTCACCGCGTCCCGTTGGGCGGAGATCCGCCCCGCGCTAAAGGACCAGTTGGGCACCCGGATCGAACTCCGTCTCGGTGATCCGTCCGACTCCGATGTCGGCCGGGCCAAGGCATCCCGGGTACCCGAGGGGCGGCCGGGACGAGGAATGACGGCGGATGGACTGCACCTGCTGACGGCGCTGCCCCGGATCGACGGGCGCGCCGACAGTGCCGACCTGACCGCGGGGGTGGCCGACGCCGTCGCGAGGATCGGGGCAGGGACGACGGGGCGGGCGGTGCCGGTGCGGATGCTGCCCGACCGCTGCTCGCGCGCCGATGTCGTCGGGCGGATCGGTGACTGGCCGCCGGCGGACGGCGTTCCGTGCCTGCGTGTTCCGATCGGTATCGACGAGGCCGAGTTGGCGCCCGTCCATGTCGACTTCTCCGAACACCAGCACCTGCTGGCATTCGCCGACGGCGGGGCGGGCAAGACCACGCTGCTGCGCGGAATCTGTGCCGGGCTGATCGAGTCGAACACCCCGCAGCAGGCCAAGCTGATCCTCGCCGACTACCGGTGCACCATGCTGGGCACGGTGGAGGGCGATCACCTCGCCGGCTACGCGGCCAACGGTCCGACGCTGACGACGATGATGGGCGAGCTCGCGGGGGTACTCGAAGGCCGGATGGCGGGTTCCGACCTGACCCCGCAGCAGATCCGGGACCGCTCGTGGTGGAGCGGACCGGAGATCTACGTCATCGTCGACGACTACGACCTGGTCGCCACCTCCAGCGGCAACCCGCTGTTGCCGCTGCTCGACTACCTCCCGCACGGCAAGGACGTCGGCCTGCATCTGATCGTGGCCCGCCGGTCGGGCGGTGCCGGCCGCGCGCTCTACGAACCGATCATCGCGCGCCTGCGCGACCTCGTTCCCACCGGACTGGTGATGAGCGGCAGCCGGGACGAGGGCAACCTCATCGGCACCGCCCGCCCCACCGAGATGCCGCCCGGCCGCGCCACACTGGTGACCCGGTCCGGAACGTCGTCCATTCAGGTCGCCTGGCTGCCGCCGCTGTGACCGCGAGGCAGGGCGCGCAGCGACAGCCGACGGCCGTGCACCTGACCGAGACGAGGGTGTGGGCTCGCCACGACGACCGGACCGTCGAGCGCCCGGCGGGGGTCATGATCGACGCCGCGGGGCTCGTGGTCGGTGTCGACCGGGCCACGGCCGTCGGTGACGACGTGTTCGAACCGGCGCCGATCCGGTACATCGACGACGAGGTGCTGTTGCTCGGAACGACCACGGTGCCCGTCCGCGAGGTGCTCGCCGCGTTGTTGGCCTACGTCGCCGCCGCGGTCGGTGCCTCCACCCCGGTGGACGTGCTCGTGCTGACCTGCCCGACGGGTTGGGCGACGCGTAGGCGCCGGGTGCTGGCCGCGGCCGGCCGTGCGGTGGCCGGCGAGGTGCGGGTGATCGCTGCCGCCGATGCCGTCGACCGCGTCCTCGACGACGACGGGATCGTGATCGAGGTCGGAATGTTGTCGTCCACGGCGTCGTCCACGGAGGACGATGCCGGGGTTTCGGTCGACACGGTCGGGTCCATGGATCTGTCCGAACGCCTCGACGCCGCAGCGGAACTCGTGTCGGCGGTACACGCATGGCAGCCCGAGGCCCCGGCACGGGTGGCGATCACGGGCGAACTGTCGGCATCCCGGGCGGCGACGCTGGCCGCAGAGGTGAGCCGGGCGTGGGGCGCGCTGCCTCGAGTCCGCGAGGTCCGCGGTGCGGCCGTCGTCGACGGTGCGTATTCGTGGGCGTTGGATCTGCTCGGTCACCGCGCCCCCGACCCGGAACCCGAGCCTCGTCCCCGGCGTCGACTCCCGCGCGCCATCGTGGCCGGGGCGTTGCTCGCCGCGGTCGCCGCTGCTGCGGTGGCCTGGAACCTCGGCAGGTCCGACCCCGAGGGAACGGCCGCAGTGGGACCCGCGGTGGAGGTGTGGGCGGCGTCGGGGCGGGCCGCGATCACGGTGCCCGCCGGCTGGGTCGAGCGCACACCGGCGAGCCGCCCGGACCGGGTCGAACTGGTCCGCGTCGACGGTCGACCGGCCCGGATCCTCTTGGTGCACAAGGAACTCAATCCGGGCGCCGATCTGGACGCGGTGGCAGGCACCCTCGCCGCCCGGATCGCCGAGCGTGCCGACACCTTCGGCCCACTGGAACGGGTCGACGTCGGGTCCCGGCCTGCACTGTCCTACCGGGAGTTCCCGGATCCGGATTCCCAGGTGCGGTGGCAGGTGTTCGTCACCGACGGACTCCAGGTGAGTCTCGGCTGCCAGGCGCCGCGCGACCGCCTGCCGGACCTGGAACCGCAGTGCGACGACGTTGCCCGCTCGGTCACGGTCGCGCCGCGCTGACCCGGATCGGCAGGCGCCGCCGAAATTGATCCCGACCGGACGGAACCGAACCGCGAGGTCGGTGCGTCCAATTGGGTGTAGACGCGCTTCCGGCATCGGCCCGACCGGGCTGAACCCCCGGACGCGACAGAAATCAGGAGGGGTGCATGAGCGGTCAGATGAGGACGACCACCGAAACCATGGAGGCCGCGGCGCGGCACGTGGGTGACGTCAACGGCGACATTCAGGGGCTGCTGTCCTCGCTGCAGGGCCGGCTCACTGCCGTCAACGGCGTGTGGGAGGGATCGGCGAAACTGGCCTTCGACAACCTGATGGTGCGCTGGGACGACAGCGCCAAGCGCCTCAACGAGTCGCTGCTGGCGATCAGCGAGAACATCCGCGCCAACGGTGTGGCCTTCGCGGCCGCCCAGGACGATCACGTCAGCGCAATCGGCAATGCCGGCGGCAGCCTCAATCTCTGACCTGCCGGACAGGTTCGAACGACTCGACCAGGGGGACAACATGAGTGGAACCATGCGTTACGACTTCGCCGCAATCGACGGCGCCCGCGCCGACATCGCGGCCAGCAGCGCCGGCATCAACGGCAAGCTCGCGGACCTCAAGAGCTACCTCGCACCGCTCGTCGCGGAGTGGGAGGGTTCCGCCGCCGAGGCGTACCAGGCGCAGCAGGCCAAGTGGGATTCCGCGGCCAACGACCTGAACCAGGTGCTCGAGGCGATCGGCCGTGCGGTCGGCGCCGGCAATGACGACATGAACGCGACCAACAACCGCGCGGCGGCCAGCTGGTCCTGACCCGCACGCGTTCATGGACGAGGACGTCCCCGGTGGAGGAGAGCCACCGGGGACGTCTTCGTGCGTATCGGATGTGCGTCGGGATCGTGTGTGTCAGGGGCGGAACACCAGCAGCGGTACGTGCAGTTCCGCCGAGGTGAGTGAGCCGTGATGGCCGACCAGGATCGACTGCAGTGGTTCGGCCCCGCGGCGGATCAGGGCGCCGTCGCCGGTCGCGACCGCGATCACGTCGCCGATCCGCTGGGCGGCTGCCGCGCTGATCGTCGGGCCGAACCAGCCCCGCGCGATCACGTCGGAGCGGGAGTACACCGCGAACCCGTCGTCGAGACGGTCACGCCACCGGTCGAGCACCGCGTCGGCCTGGCCAGGTTCGGTGTAGACGTGCCGGGCCCGGGGTTCGCCGCCGATCTGGCGCACACCTTCCTTGAGGGTGCTGTCCTGATCGATGTCGATGGGGGAGCGGACCTGCACCATGCCGTGGTCGGCGGTGACGATGAGCGCGCCGTCCGCGGGGAGCCGCGCCGCGATCTGCCGGGCGAGGAGATCGACCTGCTCGAGTTCGAGGGCCCACGCAGTCGACTCCGGCCCGCGGGCGTGCCCGGTCAGGTCGAGTTCGCCGTGGTAGGCGTAGACCAGGGAACGCTGACCGTCGCGCATCGAGGCGACCGCGGCATCGGCCAGGTCCCCCATGGAGAAGCTGGGACGGAACTCGCCGCCACGCAGCGCCGCGCGGGTCAGGCCGGAGCCGCCCTGGTAGGCGGGTGCGACGCGGGAGACCGCGATGCCGTGCGCCGCGGCCCGTTCGAACGCGGTTGGGTTCGGCTGGAACTCCTCGGGCACGAGCTCCCGCAGCAGGTCCACCTTCGGGCCCTCCCCATGTAGGCGCCACTTGAGCGGATTCATCAGTCGGTCCTCGCCGGGCACCGAGATCAGGTAGCCGACGACACCGTGCTCCCCGGACGGCCGTCCGGTGCCGAGCGAGGCGAGGCTCGCCGCGGTAGTGGTCGGGAAGCCCGCCGTCAGCACCGGTGCCGGACCGGCCGAGCTCAGGAACGGTGCCTCCTTCGGGTGCGCGGCGAGCAACTCCGCACCCAAACCGTCGACCAAGAGGATGCACACGCGGTTGACACCGGTGAGGTCGATACCGACGCGATTCGTCTCGCCGGGCACACCGAGGTGCGCGAGAACCGAGGGCACGAGATCGGACAGCGATTCCCGCCCGTACTGCGGAGCAAGCAACATGTGCCCAGGCTAGTGCCGGCTCTGCATGCCGCATACGAGCAGAACGTCGCGAGTTCACGCCTGTGACCAGGCGATTTGCGGGAGCGCGGTCGATCACGTAACTTTTGTCGAGTCAGAGCGACACGGACACCGACTCCGCCCCCCGGGTGAGAGCA
>NZ_JBSFSC010000011.1:0-61612 GCF_053589555.1 Rhodococcus sp. NPDC003322
CGCTCCTCCGCCAGCACCGCCAACTCCACCAACTCCCGCGGACCGAACTGCTCCGCCGACGCCTTGTACCCGAGCTTGAGTGCCACCGTTCCTCCAATTCCGCAGGTGGCGATTCGCGCCCAGCACACACGCCAACCTTGCACGCTTTCGCGCATCAATTGCCTGCAATCATGCAAACCGCGCGTTCGACTGTCAATATGTGAGCGCTAGGACGGCTACTATCGGGTGCACGTCGCCCCCGAAGCAGCCGGACACCGCCCGAGGAGGAACCCGCTTTGTCTGCGAGCACACGACGACACGAGATACTCGAGCGACTCGCGACGGACGGTTACGTCGAGGCGAAGACGCTCTCGCGCGACCTCGGCGTGGACGCGTCGACGATTCGCCGCGACCTCGATGCGCTGGCACGAATGGGCAAAGCGGAACGGACCCACGGCGGCGCCCGTCCGGTCGAGGGCGCACTCTCCGAAATCCCCTACGCGGTAAAGGAAAACACCCGCAGGGCCGAGAAGGCCGCGATCGCACACGAAGCGGCGGGCCTCGTCCGCGACGGCGACAGCGTGATCCTCGACAGTGGCTCGACCACCTATCAGATCGCCACCGCCCTGCGGCAGCGGTCCGGCCTGACGATCCTCACCAACGACCTGCGCATCGGCAAGTACGTCGCCACCTTCCCCGATGTCCGACTGCTGGTGGCCGGTGGCGAGCTGCTGGGGTCCGTGTTCACCCTCGTCGGCGAACGCACCGTCGAGTTCCTGTCCGACTACTCGGTCGACTGGACGTTCCTCGGAGCGGACGCCATCGACCCCGGCGCCGGAATCACGAACACCAACACCCTCGAGATCCCGGTCAAGCGCGCCATGATCGCCGCGGCCGCACGCACGGCGGTGGTCGCGGACAGCTCGAAGTTCGGGCAACGCGCCCTCGCCCGGGTGGCGACCCTCGCCGAGGTCGACACGATCGTCACCGACGCCGGGCTGACCTCCGAGCAGATCGACGGGTACGGCGAGGGTCTGCGACTCGTCGAGGCGGACACCGCCGCGACGTGAGCGCCGCCCTGATCGACAATGCAGGTCACCGGAAGAAGGAGTGACCATGGTGACCGCAGGCTTGACCCTCGCCGCGCTGGCGGCTGCCCTGCACGTCTACATCTTCGTGCTCGAATCCCTGCTGTGGACGGCGCCGCGCACCCGCGCGACGTTCGGGACCTCCGCCGACGAGGCACTCGCCACGAAGGAACTCGCGTTCAACCAGGGGTTCTACAACCTGTTCCTGGCGATCGTCACCACCGTCGGAGTCATCACGGTCGCGATCGGCTCGACCGCGGTCGGAGCTGCGCTGGTCTTCGCGGGAGCGGGCTCGATGCTGGCCGCGGCACTGGTCCTGCTGGTCTCGTCGCCGGACAAGGCCCGCGCGGCGCTCACCCAGGGCACCCTGCCGCTGCTCGCCGTCGTCCTCCTCGCGCTCGGACTCGCGCTCTGACGAACCCTGCCGACGGTCGCGCCCGATGTGGCACGACCGCGGCCAGGCGCGGGACTACGCGGGGAACCGGACGTGCGCCTGCGTCTTCCCCAGCACGGTCTGCCCACCACAGGTGACAGTGATGTCGAGCCGCGCGGTCCGCGTCTCGTCGTCGAGGCGCGCCACCTTCGCGGTGACGGTCAGGTCGGCGCCGGTGATCGGGTCGACGACGACCGGCCGCGTGAACCGGGTCTCATAGGAGGTCACGGCGGTGGGGTCGCCGACCCAGTCGACCACGACCTGCAGCGCCAGGCCGGCGGTGAGCATCCCGTGGGCGAGCACACCGGGCAGCCCGACACTCTCCGCGACGGCATCGTTGTAGTGGATCGGGTTCGTGTCCCCCGACGCACCGGAGTACCGGACCAGGTCCTCCCGGGTGACGGTGAGGTCCGACTTGGCGACGACCGCACCGAGCTCGAGGGCGGCGAAGGGGGTGGTGCTGGTGGTCATGCGTCATCTCCTCGGACGAGCAGGCTGGAGGTGATGGTCGCGACCGACCCGCCGGCGGCGTCGCGAATCTCGAAGACGGTGGTGAGGATCGCGTTGCCGGCGCGCTCGGTGACGTCCGTGATCGTCAGCGTGGTCGCCAGGTCGTCGCCGGCCACGATCGGGCGATGCGGCTCGATCCTCTCCGATCCGTGCACGACGCGGCTGGGCTCCAGGCCGGTGTCCGGGGACTCCACCAGCTGCAGGATCGCCCGGCCCGCCATCACCGTGGTGAACGTGGGCGGCGCGATGACGTCGTCGAAGCCGGCCGCGCGGGCCGCCTCGACGTCGTGGTGCAACGGGTTGGTGGACCGCACGGCGCGGGCGAACTCCCGGATCTTCTCGCGGCCGACCAGGTAATTCGTCGGCGGGAAGACCCGGCCGGCAAGGGTCGGGATCGGTGATGGCATCGCCCGAGCCTATCGGGGCGCGACGTTTTACTGGGCGGTACCGGTCGAGATTTGTGACCGGAACTACGAGGTCACCGTCTCCGTGCACACCGTGAACTCCCGCTCCGGGTGGGTGAAACCGCCCTCGGAGCACCGTTCGACGTCGGTGACGCCCTCGACGATCTCGGTCACCCGCTCGACCGACGACGCGGTCGGGTCCGTGCATTCGACCCGGAACGGTTCCTCGTCCCCGTCCGGCACGCTCATGCAGCCGCCGACCACCCAGTCGATGTCCAGGCAGAGTGCGCCCTGCTCGATCGACCCGAAGGTCTCGTAGTAGACCTGATCGGCGTCCGACGGGCACTGCGCGTTCTTCGACGCCTTGCCGATGACCTTGTAGTTCGAGTCCGCGCTTCCGCAGGTCGCCTTATCGATCTCGGCCGCGTCCACGGTTCCGCCGAGCTGCACGCAGTCGCCGACCTCGGCCCGGAAGTCCGTCCGGCCGCCGCCGTCGCCGACGTCCTGGCCCACGATCGTCGGCACCGGCGCCGAGATCGTCGTGTCCTGCGCCTCGGCAGTGCCCTCGACGGTCTCCGCCGAACAGGCCACGGACGCGGCCACGAGGAACGCTCCGGCGACCACCCCGGCCACCCGTGCCGCCGCTCCCCAACCAGTCACCGCGCAACCTCCGTCATCGTCGAGTCCGTCACCGGTCCGGCGATGCGCCGGATCGGCTCCGATCCTCACCGATCGGCTCGGCGCACCGCTCGGCACCCACCCCGTCCCGCCGACCGCGGGGTCTGCTATCGGCGGCACCGGGGGCCGGCGGCGGTCAGGCGAGCGGCCCGTCCTCCCGCGGTCCCTCGTACTGCTCCAGGAACTTCTCGACCAGCGCGAAGGATTCCTCGTGTCCGCCGGCCATGCCGAGGTGGGACTCCATGACGAGCACCCGGGAGAGGCTGGTGATCAGCACCGACACCACCTCCGGGGTGTAGTCGGGGTCCACGCCGTACCGGGGCAGGATCTCGGCGAGCGCCTCGGCCTGCGCGGCGCGGAATCGCTCGGAGTAGTCCGCGATCGCCTGCCGGATCTTCGGGCGGTGGTTGGCCATCGCGATGAACTCCATCGTGACCACCACGGCGTTCGGGTCCGTGCTGAATTCCCACAGCGCCCGCAACGGCTGCGGCGACTTCATCAGCCGAGCCTGGTACTCGAGTCCCATGTCGGAACGACGCTGGAACATCTCGAGCAGCAACTCGTCCATGGTGCGGAAGTAGTAGTACACGAGCTGAGGTTTGAGACCGGCCTTCTGCGCGACCCGACGCGAGGTGACCGCCGCGTATCCCTCCTCGAGAAGGAGTTCCTCCGCCGCATCCAGCAGCACGCCACGGTTCTTCGCATCCGGCGCACCGATCCTGCGCGTCGACACGCTATTGCCACCTCCGCGTACACATCTCGCGTCGCCTTGGCCCCCTTACGAGAATGCAGCAGATACTAGCGTGCACGCACCCACTGCCCTCGCGTCCGTCCCCGGTCACGGCAGGTCCACCTTCGACGCCAGCCACCGGCCGTCCACCAGCTCCATCGTCATCACCACCCGGCTGCGGTCCATCCGCGGCTCGGGGGTGACCGTGTTCGTGACGGCCTGGTCGACGAACAGCAGCACCTCCACCTTGGTCTCGGTCGCGGACTTGATGCCGTCCTCGATCACGGTCCCCTTGGCGGTGGCGTGGTTGTCCATCAGCAGTTGTTTGAGCTGTTCACTCGACTTGGCGTACATCTCCTTGAATTCGCCGGTCGCGCCGTCCAGCACATCGGCGAAGTTCTGGTCGAGCCCGTCGGCGTTCACGCTCGTCAACGTCACCGCGTAGTTTCGCGCGGTCGCCCGCGCCTGATCGGCGGCCGACTCGATGTCGTTGGCCTCCTTCAGCTTCCAGCCGAGAACGGCCGCGCACGCCAGCGCGGCAACGGTCACGAGAACCAGCGCCGCGACACCCAACCGGCGAAACCGCCGCCCTCCGCTCGACCCGACGCCGGGCGGGGGCGGCGCCTGGTCGCTCCCGCCCTGGTCCGGAGAGTCGTTCTCGGCCTTGGACGTTTCGTCGGCCGAGCCCTCGAGTTCGCGACCTTCGGTCTCGATTCGGGTGTCCGTGCTCATGTCACTCTCCTGTTCGTCATCCATCGGTCAGCCACCCTGGCCGGGAAGTACGGGGCCCGCGTAGGGCAGCGGGATGGAGTAGGGGCCGGTCGGGGTCGGCGTGGCCGTCTGCTCACGATCGCCCTGCGGGCTCGGACTGGAGAACGGATCGTTCGCCGGCCGTGGCGCGTTGCGGGCGCCGCGGATCAGCACCGACGGGTCCGGGTCCGGGCAGTCCACGTTCAGCAGCGGTTCCGGGAAATCGGCCTGCCACGGAGGCAGCCGCGACACGTTGTAGTCGCACGAGTTGCGGGGATGGATGTTCACGGCCGCCCAGATGCCGCCCTCGTGGAACACCTTCGAGATCGCGTCCAGCGTGGACCCGGTGCGGTACTGCGGGAAGAAGAACTCCTGCAACGCCGGCACCCGGAGGTAGGCAAGCTGGGAGACGGTGGTCAGGTTGCCGAGCAACTGCACCATCGTCGGCGAGTTGTCCGCGATCATCGCGTCGACGGACGCCAGTGTGGCGGGCGCCCGATCGAGCAGGGCGCGCAGCCCCGCGTCCTTCGCCTCGACCCCCGCGAGCACCTGCTTCAGGCTGCTCGCCGTGGACTGCAACCCGCTGCCGTCACCCAGCGAGCCCAGCGCCACCCGGCTGGTGTTCATCAGGCTGACCGTCTGGGGCAGAACGGAATCCAGCGTCGACACCAGGAAGGTGCCGCCGTCGACGATCGCGGCGAGCTTCCGGGGCCCGTCGGGGCCGACGCCCAGTTCGTCGATGACGGCGTGCAGTTGATCCGGGTCGATCTGGGCCAGCATGCCGTCCAGGTTGCCCATCAGGGAGGACAGCGGAACCGGGGTCACGGTGTCCGCCGCGGCCACCTCCGAGCCGTCCTCCAGGTACGGTGCCCCGTCGTCGGTGGGCCGGAAGTCCAGGTACTGCTCGCCGGCAAGCGACAGCCCTGCCACCCGCACCTCTCCCCCGGTGGGGATCCGGGTGGACGAGTCGATGGCGGCGAGCGCGACGACACCGTCGTCGGTCAGCTCCACCGCCTCCACCTTCCCGACCGGGACACCACGCAGGGTGACGTTCTGGTCGGGCAGCAGGCCGCCGGTGTCGGCCAGGTGCACCCGCACGGTGATCGTCGAATCCGTCGGCCGGACCCCGAAGACGCCGACCGTCATGTAGGCCGAGCCCAGCAGGAGGATGGCCGCCAGCCCGAGTGCGGACGCGCCGAGGCGGTGTGCCGAGACGTAGCGCACCGCCGAGACCAGCCAGCCCGCCGGCCGTTCCAGCATGCCGGTCACCGTCCCGGTCCGATCCACTTGTCCCGCAACCGTTGCAGCGTGTACGTAAGGGTGCCGACGGCAGCGGCGGCGTCACCGCTCTCCGGGATCCTGCTGCCCGGATCGGCCGCGTGGTTCGGATCGGCGATCGCGCCGAGGGCGAGGTCCTGCAGGTCCGCGTTCACGTGCGCGGACGTCGAGTTGGTGATCTTGATGATCGGGGCGAGCATCTCGTTGACCGCGTCGAGGTCCGCGTTCGGATCGTTCGCGGCACGGGCCAGCTCCGCCGCAATGCGGTTGAGGTCTGCGACCATGCCACCCGGCGCGGTCCCCGCGATGGACGGATACCGTTCGAGCTGCCGGGCGACCCGGTCCAGCCGGCCCAGCAGGGCCAGCGCCTGCTCGGTGTTGGCGGACACCGCACCGGTCGCCGGTGCCGCTGCCGCCATCAGATCGGCGATCGCGGTCTGCTGGCCGGCGAGCGTCCGCGCCAACTCCGCGGACTCCTCCAGGACGCCGCGGATCTCGTCGTTGCGGGACGCAAGGTTGTTCACCAGACCGGTGGACCGGTCGATCAAGCCGGACAGCCCCTCGCCGCGATCACCGACCGCGGCGCCGAGACCGTTGACGACCTTCGTCGCATCCCGCAGGACGCCACCGTTGACCAGCAGCGCCGCAGTGGTGAGCACCTCCTCGACCGTGGCGGCGGCCGACGTCGACTCGAGCGGGATGCCGTCACCGTCACCGAGCATCGCGGTGCCCGGCGGTGGGTTGTCGGGGATGTGCACGGCAACGAAGATGTCCCCGAGCGGCGTCGCGGAGCGCAGTTCGGCGGTGCTGCCGACGGGCAGCTGCACCCCGTCCATGATCCGCATCCGCACCACGGCCGTGTAGTTGTCGACGGACATCGACTCGACCTCGCCGACGTCGACGCCGGACAGCTTGACCTTCGCCGCCGCGGGCAGGTTCAACGCGTTGGCGAAGGTTGCGGTCAGGGCGTACGAGTCACCACCGACACCGGGTGCGGGTAGTGGCAGGTCCTCGAGCCCGACGCCGCAACCGGAGACGAACACCGCCGCCGCGACGCAGATCCCGGCCAGTGCGGTCCGCCGGCTGTTCACCGGGCACCCCCCGCCAGTCCCTCCAGCATCCCGGAGATGCCGTAGTCGGGGCCGAAGTCCGCGAGAGTTCCGGTACTGCAACCCAACTGCTTCATGCCGAGCAGGTTGCACACCTCCTTCGTCAGCTGGCTGTCGAAGAACACCTTCTCCAGCTGGGCGTGCACCCGGGCGCTGCCGGTCTGCTGGTCCATCGAGTTGTAGGCGTTGTCGAGCAGCAGCGGGGCCAGGTCCAGGAACTCGGCCAGCTGCCGCTGGTAGTCGACCAGCGCACCGGTGACGGTGGTCGCGCCGGATGCCGTGCCCTGCAATGCTTCCCGGTTGGCGTCCAGGATGCTGGTGGCCTGGTCGAGGATCGCGTTGAGTTTCGCGCCGGTGTCCCCGGAGCCGACCTCCGACTTCGCGAGCACCTCGGCGAGCTGGTTCATCGTGGAACCGAACTCGGTGATCTGCTGCTGGTTGTCGGCCGCCACCCCGCTCAGTGTCGCCAGGTTGTCCACGACGGTGGTGATCGCGTTGCGGGTCTGGTCACCGCCGTCGTCGCCGAGCCGCAGGGCCTGCGACAGGCTGGTCAGCGCGGACTTCATCGCGTCCCCGTTCCCGACGGTGATCGCCGCACTCACGTCCAGCAGGTTCGACACCGGCCCGTGCCCCTGCCCGTCTCCCTGCAGTTCCTGCGCCATCGCGTCCGCCATCGACAGCAACCGGTCGAACTCGACCGGGGTGCGGGTGTGGTCGGGGCCTATCACCGCGCCGTCAGCGAGGATCGCGCCCCCGGTGTACGGCGGGGTCAGTTCCACGTGCCGGTCGGTCAGCACCGAGGTGGACACCGTGACCGCGGATACGTCCGCCGGGACGGCGACGTGACGGTCGAGGCTCATGGTCACGTCGACCTTGGTGCCCTGCGGCTCGATCCGGATCACCGAGCCGACCTCGATGCCCAGCACCGAGACGGCGTTGCCCACGTACAGTCCGGCGCCGCTGTCGAATTCGGCGGTCACCTCGATGGTGTCGTCAGACGTGACGGCGCTGCCGACCAGGCATGACGCCAGGACCGCGAGCACGCCGAGCGCGACGATCCCGAGCAGTGGCTTCGTCACCTTCATCGGCAGTCTTCCAGGTAGGGCGGCAGGTTCATCTCGTTCGCCCGGCCGCTGATCGCACACATCCAGCTGTCGATGAGCGGTCCGGCGGGGGCGGTGAAGTCGACCTCGTTGGCGGTGCCGGTGGCGTTGGTGAAATTGCGCAGCGGCACCGGCAGGATCTCCAGGATGTTGCGCAGCAACGCGTCGTTGTCGGTGAGCGTCTGGAGCAGGCCCCGCAGGTCGGCGACCAGGGCGTCGATCTCCGGCTGCCGGCCGACCACGGTGCTGTCGAGCCGGTCGATGAGTGTGGTGGTCGCCGACAGCAGACGTTCCAGGGTGGCCTGCCGCAGCACCACGTCCTGCACCAGTCCGGTGCCGTCGGTGACGAGCTGTCCGAGCTGTCCCTGCTGGGCGCGGACCGCATCGGTCAGGTCGGCGGTGTTGCGCAGCAGCGACCCGATCTGGTCCCGGCGGTCGGCCAGGATCGACGACAGGTTCCCGATGTTGGTGAGTACCTGTGGCACCAGCTCGGGAGTTCCGGCCAGCTGGTCGGACAGGGTGTTCATGGCCTGCCCGATCTTCGCGGCGTCGACCTGCTCGAAGGTGGTGGTGGCGTCGCCGAGGACCTGCTGCAGATCGTACGGAACGTCCGTGTGGTCCAAGGGGATCCGGCGGTCCGTGAGTTCACCGTCGCCGGCCGGACGCAACTCCAGGTATCGGGACCCCAGCAGGGTGGTGAGCTTGATCGACGCCCGCGTCGACGATCCGAGTGGGACGTCGCGGTCGACGCGGAAGCCGACCACCACGTGGTCGCCCGCGAGTTCGGTGCTGTCGACCGAGCCCACCTGGACACCGGCGACGCTGACCGAGTCGCCGGGCGCGATGCCGGCGGCCTGCGCGAAGTCCGCCCGGTAGGTGACCTCCCCGGCGCCCGAGCGCGACACGCCGAGCACCACCGCCAGCGACACGACGATCGCCGCGACGGTGACGATGCCGACGGTCAGCGGCCGGTGTTCCTCGACCGGACGGCGCAGCGTGCGCAGCGCATTCTTCACATCGATTCGCGACATCGGGTCACCTACAGACCGGGGACTGGGTGATCCGGCCGCCGGGGGTGGCATTGGCGACGACGGTCGGGATCACGTTGCTGAGCGCGGGTACCAGGGTGACGTTGAAGTTGCACAGGTAGGTGTTGAGGTAGCTGCCCTCCTGGCTCACCCGGGCCAGGCCCTTGAGCAGCGGCGGAAGGTTGAATCCGAAGAACCCGAACGAGTCCTTGTTCTCGAGGAAGTGATCGACGAAACCCGGTTCGCGCGAAAGAATCTGGTCGATCTCGGGTTGCGCCTGTTCGGCGAGGCCGGCGGCCTGGTCGGCGACGGTGGCGACCCGGCCCAGCTGGTCGGACAACTCGTCCCGGCGCGCCGAGAGCGAACTCAGGATGGCGTGCGACTGCGAGATGACGGTGTCGAGGTCGCCGCGCTGGGCGGCCAGGGAGCCGACGACCCCGTCCAGGTTGACGATCAGGTCGCCGAGGACCTGATCGGGCCCGGCGAGCGACTCGGCGAGGCTGGAGGTCTGTGCGACCAGTGTGGCCACCGACCCGGTGTCCCCCTGCAGTGCGCTGATCACCGCGCTGGTGATGTTGTCGACCTGGGCCGGGTCGAGGACGCTGAACAGAGGCTCGAATCCGTTGAGCAGTCCGGAGATGTCGAACGACGGCTCGGTGTGCTCGACCGGGATCTCGCTGCCGTCCTCGAGCACCTGCGGATCGCCGAAGTTGCCCAGCGACAGGCCGAGGTACCGCTGCCCGATCACGTTCTGGTAGGTGACGGACGCCTTGGTGTTCCCGAAAAGCAGCTGGTCGTCCTCGACGCGGAACGCGACCCGGGCGAGCGTGCCGTCGAGGGTCACGCCGTCGACCCGGCCCACCCGCACCCCGGCCATCCGGACGTCGTCGCCCTCGTGCAACCCGGACACATCGGTGAACATCGCCGTGTAGGACCGCGTCGCACCCTGCACGGAGCGCTGCAGCGTGACCACCACTGTCGAGGTGAGCAGCGCCGACACCAGCAGGAACAGGGTCAGGCCGATCAGCGGCCTCCGGATGCTCACGGCCCCTCCTCCGGTGTCACGTGCACGACCGCCCCACGGGCGAGCGGACCGAGGAGGAACTCACCGGCGCTCGTCAGGTCACCACCGAGGATGCGCGAGAGCATGTCCTTCTCCTCGGGGCTGCCCACCGGCCCGACGTTGCCGCCGACCGGTCCGGTGGTGTCCACCGCGTTCGGCACCACCGGTTGGACCTGGTTCTCGGGGATCACCGGTTGGGCGACGGTGTCCGGAGCGGTGGTGCAACTCGGTCCTGCGAGGTCGCCGTAGCGGGGGCAGTCGGCGCGGGTGTAGAGGCGATGCGGAGTGAGCTGAAACATGAACTTGCCGGTGGCATTCTGCTGTCCGCGCGGCCAGAACTCCTGGAACCACTTGGCGGAGATGGCGTTCATGCGGGTGACGATCGGAGTGAACGAGGGTGAGCCGTCGGCGAGCACCGAGAGCACCGGCGCCATCTGCGTGGTGATACCGATGATCCGGTCGGTGTTGTTCTCCAGCGCGTCCCCGACCGTGCCCAGGGTGCCGGAGCCGGCACTGAGCAGAGAGGTGAGCGCGGCCTCCTTCTCGGTGAGGGTGCGCAGCGGGACCACCGCGTGGTGCAGTGCGTCGAGCAGGTCAGGGGCGGAGTCACGCAGGCCGCGGACGGCGGTGCCGAGCGCGTCGAGGGTGGACGGCGCACCGGTCGGGGTGACCACGGCGCCGATCTCGCGGGTGATCCGGTCGAGTTGCCTTCCGGCCTCGACGATGTCGTCGCCGCGCCGGTCGGTGGCCGCGGCCACCGCGGCGAGGAGGCCTACGGTGCGTTCGCTGCCGACCCGCCCGGTGGCGGCGACGATCTCGCGCAGCTTGGTCAGCGCGGACTGCAGTTGCACCGTTTCCAGGCTCTCGTCCTGGGGAATCTCGGCGCCGGCCTGCAGAGCCGGTGCGGGCCCGTTGTCGACCAACTGGATCGAGGCGACGGCGAAGACGTTGCTTGGCACCACGCGGGCGGTCACCGTTCCCGGAATCCCCTCGGCGTGGCCCGGTTCGAGGGCGACCTGCACCCGGTTCGGGGCGCCGCCGGTACCCGGCGTCACGCCGGTGACCTCGCCGACCAGCAGACCGCGGAACTTCACGTCGGAGTGCGAGGGCAGCCCGTCACCGACGTCGGCGAGCAGCGCCGTGGCCGGAATCGCCTGGGTGAAACCGCCGTTCATCTTGACCACGGCGCCTGCCACCACGATCCCGACGACGAGCAGCGCGAGCGCGCCGCGCAGCAGCAGGCTGGTCTCCGACGGCCCTCGGCCGTCGATCTCGAAGCGGTTCGGCACCGGTCAGCCTCCCAGCCGCGCGCTCGAACCGATGCCCCACAGGATGATGGTGAACAGCAGGTTGATCACAACCATCGTGGAGATGCTCGCCCGCATGGCCCGCCCGGCGGCGACACCGACGCCCTGCGGACCCCCCGCCGCGTAGTAGCCGTAGTAGCACTGGATTGTGCTCGTGATAAGCACGAAGACAACGGCTTTCACGAGCGAGTAGACGACGTCGGTCCCACTGAGCACCATCCGGAAGTAGTGGTCGTAGGTACCGGAGGACATGCCGCGCGACATCCCGATGACCAGTCGCACCGCCACGTAGTTCGCGGCCAGGCACACGAGGTAGAGCGGAATCACCGCGACCACGGACGCCGCCAGCCGGGTGGTGACCAGGTACGGGATCGACCGGATGCCCAACGCCTCCATCGCGTCGATCTCCTCGGAGATCCGCATGGCACCGAGCTGGGCGGTGAACCGGCACCCGGCCTGCGCGGCGAACGCGAGCGAGGCCATGATCGGCGCGAGTTCCCGGGTGATCGCGGTCGCCGAGATCATGCCCGTGGCCGGCTCCAGCCCGAGCAGGTGCAGCGCGTTGTACCCCTCGATGCCGACGATCGCGCCGGCGGCCGCACCGAGGACGATGATCACTCCCGCGGTGCCGCCGCCCACCACCAGGGACCCGTTGCCCCAGGTGACGTCGGACAGGATCCGCAGGAACTCCTTCCGATAGTGCCTGAGCGTCAACGGAATCGACGCCAGCGCACGCACCAGGAAGGTAACCATGTGGCCGAGCCGGACCGCCGTCCCGGTCGGCGCCGCGACGGCCCGACCGATCGCGCGGCCACCGGGAACCGCGAAGTACCGCGACGCCATCTAGAACCCGACCCGGGGGAAGAGGATGACGTACAGCTCGGTGAGCCCGACATTGACGAGCATGAGCAGCAGGATCGACGCGACCACGGTGGCGTTGACGGAGTTCGCGACACCGGCGGATCCGCCGCGGGTGTCGAGTCCCTTGTGGCAGGCCACGATTGCCACGATCGCACCGTAGACGACGGCCTTGATCATGGTCAGCACGAAGTCGCCGATGGTAGCGAAGGAGGCGAAGGTGGCCACGAAGCTGCCCGGGGTTCCGTTCTGCACGAACGTGTTGAACAGGTAGCCGGTCAGGAAGCCCACGAAGCAGACCAGCCCGGTCAGGGCGACCCCGACGAGGATCGCCGCCGCCAGCCGCGGCACGACGAGGCGGCGCACCACCGAGATGCCCATCACCTCGAGGGCGTCGATCTCGTCGCGGATCTTGCGTGAGCCCAGGTCCGCGCAGACGGCCGAGCCCGCGGCGGACGCCATCAGCAGGGCCGCGACCATCGGCGCGCCCTGCCGGATGACGGCGAGTCCGCTCGCCGCACCCGCCAGCGAGGTCGCGCCGACCTGGCCGGCGAGCAGCCCGAACTGGATGGACATGGTGACGCCGATCGGGACCGCGACGAACAGGGTCGGCATCGCCGTCGCGGAGACCATGAACGCCGCCTGGCGGACGAATTCGCGGAAGGGGAACTTCCACGTGACGATGTCGAGGATCAGGTACTGGATGGCGCGAATTCCCAGCACCGCCTGCCCGCCGACGGTCTCGAGCGACGCCACCGGATGCCGCTGGAGGTAGCCGCGCATCCACTGGGTGATCTCGCGGACCGACGACCGTCGTGTCGGTTCGTCGCCGAACGGCGCGGCCGAGACGCCGTCGCCCCGTCCGTCCGCACGAACACCCACGTGTGCCATCGAGCCTTCACCACCATCCCGCGAGCCCCGGGCGTCGACCCGGGAGCATTCGATCGTGATCGGTCCTGCTCACTGTTGATCCCCTGTAATGCTGATCAGGTGCTCAGCATGTGGGGAGAATGTCTATCACGCACGTCCGAGTGTGGTCAAGGACACATCGATCGGACCCGCACGAAGACCGGACAGAGCCGACCAGGTCGGGCACGAGCCAACTGCACCAACGGATCTCACAGAGATCGCAGGACGCGAACCGACACGAGCGGCCGAATGGCCGTGGTGGTTCGGCGAGGGGCCGCGTCAGTCCCGCGACCCGAACCGGCTCAGCAACGCGGCCGTGGTGGCGAGCAGCGTGATGACGGTGCCGTATCCGTAGGCGGTCACGGCGAGGCCGAGATGCGGCACGAGGAGACCGGCGACGACGGCCGGGACGCCGAACGCCACGTAGCTGACGACGAAGATCGCGGCGAACACCTCGGCGCGGTCGCCGGGCCGGGTCAAGGGCGTGATGGAGCGCAGCACCCCGAAGAAGGCGGTGCCGAATCCGGTCCCGGCGATCATGACCGCGAGGTAGTAGCCGGGCAGCGAGTCGACGGCGAGAGCGGCGAGGGTCGACGCGGTACCGACGGCGAGGGCGGTGGTCCCGTACAGGGTGATGGCGCGGGGCGTGCGGTTGCGGATCAGGAAGGCGGCGAGCGCACCGCTGCCGGCGAGCAGCGTCACCACCAGCCCCTGAGCCAGATGTGAGGACCCGCCGAGTTCGGTGGCGACGATCGCGGGGCCGAGGGAGAGATACAGCCCACCGGTGGCCCAGCCGGCGAAGACCGCGGGGGCGCTGCGCGCGAACACCGCCCGCACGTCACCCGGCAACGCCACCCGCGGCCGCAGCGACGACCACAGTCCCTCGTGACGCGGCGCCGTCTCGGGGACGGTCCACACCCCGACGGCCAGGAGCAGGTAGAGCCCGGTCAGGGTGCCGAACACACCCGCCAGCGCACCGTCCTCGGCACGGTCGAGGACGACACCCGACACCAGCGCGCCGACCGCCAGGCCCATCATCGGTGTGATCGCGTTCCACGCCGCCGCCGACCCGGGTCGGTCCCGCGGTTCGAGGTCCACCACGGCCGCCGACAGCGCGGACAGCAGCACACCGCTGGCGACGCCCTGCAGGATCCGGGCCGCGACGAACCCGGCGGCGCTGTCCGCGTGCCAGAACAGCACGACGCTGACGGCCAGGAGCACGAAGCCGACCGAGATCACCGGTCGCCTGCCCAGATGGTCGGAGACCGACCCGACGACGAGCAGGGTGGCGAGCAGCGCGATCGCGTACACGGCGAACACGGCGGTGGTCATGACGGGGGTGAACCCGAGCTCGGCCTGGATCACCGGATAGAACGGGGACGGCGCGCTTGCGCCGGCCATCATCGCGGTGGCCGCGGCGAGCACCAGCCGAAATCCCCGACGTCCCCGAGCCCCGAGGTCCGGCGTCGAGGGCGGTACGACGGGAGTGGTCACATCGACCGCATAGTTCGACTTGTTTGGAACCATTAGCGAAGGTTACATTCGCACCGGGAATGGTTCAACTATTATCGAACCATGACCGAGGTTTCGAAGCTGCCACACCCGGACCGCGAGGACATCGAACTCACGGGCGTCCTGTTCGCGCTCAGCGACGACGCGCGGCTGGCCCTGGTGCGGCAGTTGTCGGCCGGCCCGCAGGACATGGTGGACTGCTGCACGGCGCTCGGCGAGGACCTGCCCAAGTCCACGAAGTCGCACCAGGTGAAGGTGCTGCGGGAGGCGGGCGTGATCAACAGCGAGCTGCGTGGACGCAACCGCCGGTTGACGCTACGCCGCGCCGACCTCGACGCCCGGTTCCCCGGACTGCTCGACGCGGTGCTCACCGAGCACCACGAGGGCTGACCCGGGTCCCGTCCCCGACCGCGCGCGAACGTCGCACGGCCACAGCGCAACACGAGTGGGAGAATCAATGACCGACCTGCGCGAGGAGACCATCGACGTCAACCCGGCGAGCACCCTGCTCGACGGCGCCGACGTCACCCCGTTGCTCGAACCCGCCTCGATCGTTCCGGGTCTCGAACTCTCGAACCGGTTCGTTATGGCCCCGATGACCCGGAAGTTCTCGCCCGGCAACACCCCCGGCGACGACGTCGCGGAGTACTACGCGAAGCGCGCCGCCTCCCTCGGGCTGATCGTCACCGAAGGCACCTACGTCGACGAGTACTCGGCCGGCGCCAGCAACCGCGTCCCGGTGTTCTACGGCGAGGAATCGCTCGCCGGCTGGCGTCGCGTCGTCGACGCGGTGCACGCCGAGGGCGGCCGGATCTTCCCGCAGCTGTGGCACCTCGGCGGCACCCGCATCGCAGGCGCAGGCCCGAACACCGACGCCCCGATCGTCAGCCCCTCCGGCCTCGGCCTCGACGGCGGGCAGGTCGGCGACCCGGCAACCGCCACCACCATCGACGGCATCATCGACGCGTTCGTCCGCGCCGCCGCCGACGCACAGGCTGTCGGCTTCGACGGGATCGAACTACACGGCGCCCACGGCTACCTGCTCGACCAGTTCACCTGGGAGCACACCAACCGGCGCACCGACTCCTACGGCGGCTCCGTCGCGAACCGGATGCGGATCAGCGCCGAGATCGTCGCGGCGATCCGGGACCGCGTCGGCGCCGACTACCCGATCTCCTACCGCTTCTCCCAGTGGAAGGGTGGCCATTACGACGCCCGGATCGCCGAGAGCCCGAACGAACTCGAACAGCACCTGACCCCGCTCGTCGACGCGGGCGTGTCGCTGCTGCACGTGTCGACGCGCCGCTACTGGCTGCCCGAGTTCGACGGCTCCGACCGCACCCTGGCCGGCTGGACCAAGCACCTGTCCGGGCTTCCGGTGATCGCGCTCGGCTCCGTCGGGGTGTCCGCACCGTTCCTCGGCCAGGCCGCCGAGGGCCAGGCCAGCCTGTCACTGGCGCCGCTGATGGAGCTGTTCGCACGCGGCGAGTTCGACCTGGTCGGCCTCGGCCGCGCCGTCCTCGCCGACCCGCACTGGGTGCGCAAGGTCGCCGCGGGCGAACTCGACTCGATCCAGCCGTACCACAAGGATCTCGAGTCGGTCCTCGTCTGATCCCGCGATGCTCCTGCCGCGGAAGATTCTGCGCGGCAGGAGCATTGCGGTGTACCCTCGACCGCATGACCGTCACGACTTGCCGAAAGAATGTCCCGGCCGCCTGCTAACCCGCGAGAGCACAGGCTCTCCATCCCCGAGATCACCCGGGCCGTCACCGAACGATTCCCCGAGCAACTGGCCGCGTTCCGCGAGGTACTCGATGCCGCCGTCCACGAGCGTGGATGGCCCACCAGCGCGCACCGCCGATGGCCTCGGGACTCGTACGAGCCCGATGGAGCGGCGATCGACACGCCCGACGCCCGCGTCCGGATCGGCTACAGCTTTCAGGATGCCGACGATCTCGGTTCGTTTGCGCCGGGTACCGATCCCCAGGCATTCCGCATTCACGTCCACGGCTACCCCGGTCGACACCCCGACCTGAGGTCTTCCGGAAGCGAACGAATACCACTGTCGCGGAACGAGAGCGAGGGATGGGTACGAGCCGCGCTGCCTGCCGACTGGAGCGACCACGCCTACGAACTCATCCAGGTCGACCGGCCTCGTCGATCGGGCGTGCCCTACCCCCAGTCGATCTACCTGGTCCTCGTCGACGGAGGTGGCACGCCGATTCTCGCGCCGGACAACATGTCCTGGAATCGGTTGTGGCAAGGACAGTTCGAACCACGCAAGCTCGAACCCAACCCCGTGAACACCGATCTCGTCGAGTACCTCGCCCGCTTCGGGCCCTTCGTCGACACCGCGACGATCCGCGACCCGCGCACCGACCCGGACGGCGGCTGGAGGGTCGAGATCTCCGGCGACGATCCGGCCGGCCTCACCCCGGTCGCCCGGGACACCTTCGACCGTGCCTGCCGGTCGCTGCGCATCCGCGGCGCGGTCACGAGAGGTTTCCACCCCCTCCGCATCGTCCTCGACAGCACCGTCGTACACGTACATTTCCACTGGAAGCTGAACCCGAACGTTTTCGCGATGAACTTCCGGCTGCCGCAGACCGAGAAGGACTTCCGCGGTCCACCGATCGACAGCCCGGGCGGCGTGGTCTCCACCCTTCTCATGGACTGGATGGAGGAGCTCGACACCGGGCTGGTCGTGCGCGGCACCCGCACCCGACGGGACGGCGTCCTGCACATCGGACCTCCGTCGCGGCGCCGGTCCAAGCGCAGCGCCTACGGGATCGGCACCGTGCCACTGCACGAGCGATCCGGAGCGTGGCTGGCGACAGAGGGCCTCCACATCGACCCGGCACTGTCCGCGAAGGACGGCGTGACGCTCGCGGCGTGGATCCAGGCGTACGAGAACAACGCCGACGGCCGTCCGTTCGTCGGGCATGCCGCAGCCGTCTGGATCGCGGACGGCATCGCGCGGATCGACGTGCTCGAGGTGGTGCCGGGCACACCAGACGAGGTGCTCGAGCGGCTGGCGTTCGCCCTGACGCACAGACTCGCCGACGCCGGCGCCACCCGCATCGACGCGGTGGCCGACCATCCGGTGCTGACGGCTCTCGGATATCGACCGGGGCCGTCGGGTGGTGCGACTCTCGACGTCAGCACGATGCCGTGAGCGGCAACGGAGCCCGCGTGCACACACGCTTTCGGGCGTGCACACACGTAATACACCGTCATCAGGTGTGTGCACGCGGGAAAGTCTGTGTGGACCGACACAGCGGACGACAACCGGCCTCACCGCCTAGTCTCGGATCCATGGCCCGCCGACCCATGTTCGACCCAGGCCCGGGCGAACGGAACACGCACCTGACCTACCCGGAGGTCGGTGCCACCGCGACGGAGCTGCCTGCGGGCTACCACCACGTCCGCCGGTCGCGGACGATCGGCCGCGGCGAGGCGGCGTTTCGTGCGGCGGCCGACGCCGTGCTCGGCTGGGACATGCACCGCCGCGCGGGTGTCGACGTCACCGCGACCACCCTGCACGCCGAGGTCGGTTCCCGGGTGACGCTGCGTGTCGGCGTGGGTCCGCTGCACCTCGACGCCCGCTGCGAGGTGGTGTACGTCGTCGACGAACCGCGACGGCGGGGCTTCGCCTACGGCACCCTGACCGGACACCCCGAGCGCGGGGAGGAGCTGTTCTGCGTCGAGTGGTGCGGCGACGACACCGTGGTGCTGGACGTCGTGGCGTTCTCCCGCCCGGCGACGTGGTGGTCGCGGGCCGGTGCGCCGATCGCCCGGCTCGTGCAGCGTCGCATCACCGACCGGTATTTGCGGGCACTGTGACGCGCGGCGGCACAATGGACGGGGAGCACCTTTTACCGTGCCGCCGTCCCGGGCGGCGCAACCGCAGTGAGGAAGTACCCGTGAGCACCCACTTCTCCGGCGACGGCACCGAGCCCGAGCTGGCGATCCTGTCCGATCTCGTCCGCGAGGTGACCGGCACCGGGGAGGGCACTCCGGCAGAGCCGACGCTGGACTCACTGCGTGAGATGCAGCAACGTCTGACCCGATTCCGGCTCAACTACAAGTTCGCGATCGACGCCACCCTGACGAAGATCACCATCCTGCGCGAAGAGTTCGAACTCGCCCACGACTACAGCCCGATCGAGCACGTGAACACCCGGCTCAAGTCGATGGAGTCGCTGTTGACGAAGGCGATCCGCATCGGGTGCCCGCCGGACATCGACTCGATCCGCGCCCAGATCCGGGACATCGCCGGCATCCGGGTGACCTGCGCCTTCGTCTCCGACGCGTACTGGGTCGCCGAGATGCTCACCAGCCAACCCGACGTGACGCTCGTCGAGGTCAAGGACTACATCGCCAACCCGAAGGCGAACGGCTACCAGAGCCTGCACCTGATCGTGCAGGTGCCGGTGTACCTCTCCGATCGCACCGAGATGACGTACGTGGAGATCCAGATCCGCACCATCGCAATGGATTTCTGGGCAAGCCTCGAACACCGGATCTACTACAAGTTCGACAAGGCGGTGCCGCAGCGGCTGCTCGAGGAACTCAAGCAGGCCGCCGACGTGGCGACCGAACTGGACCGGACGATGGCCAGGCTGCACGACGAGGTCGCGGCGATCGAACGGGCCGCCGGGTCGTGAACCGGTGGCCGGCGGCGCCGGAACTCATCCCTTCTGCGCCGCCTTCACCAGCCCGCGCCCGATGATCAGCCGCTGAATCTCGCTGGTGCCCTCGTAGAGGCGCAGCAGCCGCACGTCCCGGTAGATCCGCTCCACCGGGACCTCGCGCATGTAGCCGCTGCCGCCGTGCACCTGGACGGCGAGATCTGCGACCTTCCCGACCATCTCGGTGCAGTAGAGCTTCGCCACCGACGGCGCGATCCGCCGGTCCTCACCGCCGACCCACTTGGCCGCGGCGTCCCGGACCAGCGCGCGGCCGGCCATCACCCCGGTCTGCTGGTCGGCGAGCATCGCCTGCACCAACTGGAAGTCGCCGATCGCGGTGCCCCCCTGGGTGGCGGTCGCCGCGTAGGCGACGGATTCGTCGAGGGCCCGCTGCGCCTGCCCGACCGCGAGCGCCGCGATGTGCACGCGCCCCCGCGCGAGCGATGTCATCGCGGCCCGGTAGCCGTCGTCCTCGTTGCCGCCGACGAGCGCCGCGGCGGGCACCCGGACGTCGGTGAACCGGACGTCGGAGGTCCAGGCTCCCTCCTGCCCCATCTTGCGGTCCTTGTGCCCGACCTCGACACCGGCAGTGTCCGCGGGGACCAGGAACACCGCGATCCCCTGGCCGTCGGCGTCGGCGGGACGGGTGCGCGCGAACACCACGAACAGGTCCGCGATGGGCGCGTTGGTGATGAACCGCTTCTCCCCGCTGATCACCCAGTCGTCACCGTCGCGGACGGCGCGGGTGCGGAGCCCGGACGGGTCGGAGCCCGCGCCGGGCTCGGTCAACGCGAACGAGGCGACCACCTCACCGGACGCGATCCGGGGCAGCCACTGTGCCTTCTGCTCGTCGGTGCCGAACCCGACGAGCACCTGTCCCGCGATGCCGTTGTTGGTGCCGAACATCGATCGCAGCGCCAACGTGGTGTAGCCGAGTTCCATCGCCAGCTCGACGTCCTGGGCCAGGTCGAGTCCGAGGCCGCCCCACTGCTGCGGGATCGCGTACCCGAACAGCCCCATCTCCTTGGCTGCGGCGCGGATGTCCTCCGGAATCGCGTTGCCGTCCATGATCTCCGGCTCACGCGGGACGACGGTGGACCGGACGAAGCGCCGGGTATGGTCGAGGATGTCGCGCAGATCGTCGGCGCCGACCTCGGCGCCTCCGGGCAGGGTGCTCATGCCGTCCACCCTCCCCCGCGCGCCGGACCGCGTCCAATAGGCATCCGCGCACCCGACCGTTAGCCAATCCCGATCTCGAGAACCTTCCTCGACGGCACGGGCCGTCACTACTGTGGCCCCCAGCATCGGATCACTTTCTGGAGAAGGACACCGACATGCCATTGCTGACCGACCGCACCGCCGTGATCACCGGCGGTGCACAGGGAATCGGCTATGCCATCGCCGAGCGTTTCGTCGCGGAGGGGGCGCGAGTCGTGCTCGGCGACGTGAACGCCGCCCAGGTCGAGAAGGCCGCCACCCGGCTCGGCGGACCCGACGTCGCGCGTGGGGTGGTCTGCGACGTCACCGTCGCCGACGAGGTGCAGGCCATGCTCGACACCGCGGTGAATTCGTTCGGCGGCCTCGACGTCCTGGTGAACAATGCCGGCATCACCCGTGACGCGACGATGCGCACGATGACGGAGGACCAGTTCGACCAGGTGATCGCCGTCCACCTCAAGGGCACCTGGAACGGGCTGCGGTTGGCGTCGGCGATGATGCGCGAACGCAAGAGCGGTGCGATCGTCAACCTGTCGTCGCTGTCCGGCAAGGTCGGTCTGGTGGGGCAGACGAACTACTCGGCCGCCAAGGCGGGGATCGTGGGCATGACGAAGGCCGCCGCGAAAGAGGTGGCGCACCACGGCATCCGGATCAACGCGATCGCACCGGGACTGATCCGTTCCGCGATGACCGAGGCGATGCCGCAGAAGGCGTGGGACCAGAAGATGACCGAGATCCCGATGGGTCGCGCCGGGGAGGTCACCGAGGTGGCGAACGTCGCCCTGTTCCTCGCCTCCGACCTGTCCTCGTACATGACCGGCACCCTGCTCGAGGTCACCGGCGGGAGGTTCATGTGATGCGTGAGGTCGTGATCTGCGAACCCGTCCGCACCCCGATCGGCCGGTACGGCGGGATGTTCAAGGGGCTCACCGCCGTCGATCTGGGGGTCACCGCGCTGCAGGGACTCCTCGAGCGCACCGGCGTCGCACCCCAGCAGGTCGAGGACGTCATCCTGGGGCACTGCAACGGCAACAGCGAGGCCCCCGCGATCGGCCGTGTCGTCGCGCTCGACGCCGGCCTGCCGGTCACCGTGCCGGGCATGCACATCGACCGGCGCTGCGGGTCCGGCCTGCAGGCGGTGATCCAGGCGGCGCTGCAGGTCGGCGCGGGAGACAACGACCTGATCGTCGCCGGCGGCAGCGAGTCGATGAGCAACGCGGCGTTCTACTCCACCGACATGCGCTGGGGCGGTGCCCGGGGAGGCGTGGCCGTGCACGACGGTCTGGTCCGCGCCCGCGAAACCGCGGGCGGCCGGTTGTATCCCGTTCCCGGCGGAATGATCGAGACCGCCGAGAACCTGCGTCGCGAATACAACATCGGCCGCACCGAGCAGGACGAGTTGGCGGTCGCGTCGCACCAGCGCGCCGTCGCCGCGCAGCGGGCCGGGATTCTCGCCGAAGAGATCGTCCCCACCACCGTCCCCGGGCGTCGCGGCGACACCGTGATCGACACCGACGAGCACCCGCGCGCCGACACCACCGTCGAATCCCTCGCCGCACTGCGTCCGATCATGGCGAAGACCGATCCCGAGGCCACCGTGACCGCGGGCAACGCCAGCGGCCAGAACGACGCCGCCGCACTGTGTTTCGTCACCACCCGGGAGAAGGCCGACGAACTGGGGCTGCGGCCGCTGGTGCGGCTGGTGTCCTGGGGACTGGCCGGGGTCGCGCCCAAGATCATGGGCATCGGCCCGGTCCCGGCCACCGAGGTCGCGCTGCGCAAGGCCGGCCTGACGCTCGCCGACATCGACGTCATCGAACTCAACGAGGCGTTCGCCGCACAGGCGCTCGCGGTGATGCGGGAGTGGAAGTTCACCGACGCCGACCGCGACCGCACCAACGTGCACGGCTCCGGCATCTCGCTCGGACACCCGGTCGGCGCCACCGGCGGCCGGATGCTCGCCACCCTGGCCCGCGAACTGCACCGCCGCGACGGCCGGTACGGACTCGAGACGATGTGCATCGGCGGCGGGCAGGGCCTGGCTGCGATCTTCGAGGCGGTGAGGTGATGGCCCTGCGTACCTTCGACTCGATCGACGCCCTGCGGTCCGCGCTCGGCGAGACCGTCGGCCCCGGCGAGTGGATCACCGTCGACCAGGACCGGATCGACGCGTTCGCCGAGACCACCGGCGATCACCAGTGGATCCACACCGATCCGGCGCGGGCGGCCACCGGGCCGTACGGCGCGACCATCGCCCACGGCTACCTCACCCTGTCGCTGCTCCCGGCGCTCGCCGCCGGCCTGTACGCGATCGACACCGGGTCGGCGCGGGTGAACTACGGCAGCAACAAGGTTCGCTTCCCCGCCCCGGTCCGCGTCGGCTCCCGGGTCCGGGCGTCGGCGACGCCGCTCGAGTGCCGCACCACCGACACCGGAACCTTTCTCACCACCCGGTTCGTGGTCGAGATCGAGGGCGGCGACAAACCGGCACTGGTCGCCGAGACGGTGACCCTGGTGGTGCCCTGACGGCGGTGCCGTCGAATTTGCCCTGACGGCGGCGCCGTCGAGACCGCCCCCGGCGGTGCCGTCGGGTCTGTCCTGCGCCCGGGTTCTACGATGGGCCGGTGGACCTGCTGCTCGCCGCCTACTTCGTCGCGGTGGTCGACCATGGCGGGATCACCAAGGCCTCCCGCGCGCTGTACATCTCGCAGCCGTCACTGTCCCAGGCGATCCGTACCCTCGAACGCAGGCTCGGCGTCACCCTGTTCGACCGCTCCGGCCGCACCCTCGAACTCACCGAGGCGGGCCGCAAACTCGACGTCGCGGCCCGCCGGATCCTCGCCGACGTCGAACGGGCGAAGGCCCGGGTGGCGTCGGTCCGCGAACTCACCTCCGGGCGGGTCGACGTGGTCACCACGTCGTCGTTCTCGATCGACCCGATGGTGACGCTGGTCGAGCGGTTCCGCCGACGACACCCGCAGGTCACCGTCAGGATCCGGGACACCCCGGGCCCGCTCGGCGTGCTGGCGGCACTGCGCAGCGGCGAGGCCGAGATCGGGGTCGTCGACCTGGCCGCCGACACCGGAACCCTGCGGACGGTGCCGATCACTTCCCAGGAAGTGGTGCTGGCGTTGCCGCCGGACCTGGCGGCCGGGCTGCCCGATCCGGTGCCGCGGGACCGGGTTCGGACGCTGCCGCTGATCGTCGACGGCGCGGGCCGGGGCGGCACCGGGCTGATCGGCGACCTGGTCGGCGAGTCCGGCGACCCGGTCGTGGTGGACTGCGCCCATCCGACCGCGACCTGGGACCTCGTGGCCCGCGGCACCGGCGCGACGGTACTGCCGCGAGCGGTCGCGGAGGGTCAGCTGCGGGGCCTCGCAGTCCGTTCCCTGGATCCCCCACTGGTCCGGCGGGTGGGTCTGGTGCTGCGCACCGGTCCGGCCTCTCCGGCCGCGGAGGCATTCGCGGCGGCCGCCGCCGACGGTGGGGAGGACTGATGGAACGACGACAGCTCGCGTATTTCCTCGCCGTCGCCGAACACGAGGGCCTGGGTGGCGCGGCCGCGGCACTGTCGGTGGCCCAGCCGACGATCTCGCAGGCGCTGCGGGCCCTCGAGCGCGAGCTGGGGGTCCCGCTGTTCCTGCGGGTCGGCCGCGGCATGGTGCTCAGCGCGGCGGGCCGCAGCCTGGTCGGTCCGGCCCGAAAGATACTGCGCGACATCACGTCCGTGCACGACCTGCTCGGCACCGCAGGCCCGCTGACCGGGCGGCTGGACATGACGGCGTTTCCCGCGCTGGCCTCGGCGGCGGTTCCCCTGGTCGCCGAGTTCCGTGCCACCTATCCGGAGGTCGTGGTCGGGTTCGGGGAGATGGCCGACGAGTCGACGGCGTCGGCACTGATCCGGGAGGGGCACAGCGAGTTCGTCCTCGCCCACCTGCCGATCGACGACCCCGCCCTCGAGGTGATCGAACTCGGCAGCCAGGAGTACTGGCTCGCATATCCGGCAGGCACCGATCTGCCGGACGGACCCGTCGCTCTGGCGCGGCTCCCCGAGATTCCAATGGTCTTCGTTCCGCAGGGCCACTCGGTGGCCGACGAGATCCAGGACGCCATCCGGGCCGCCGGGATCCGGCTGCCGAACGCGGTGCTGGTGGACCACCGTGAGGCCCGCATACCGATGGTGCTCGCCGGCATCGGCGGCAGCATCGTCGAGCGGTCGCTGGCCGAATCGGTGGCCGACCGGGCGGTGGTGCGGCCAATCGACCCACCGATCCGCCGGGGCTTCGGACTCGCCTTCGACCCCGAGACCCTCTCTCCCGTCGGCCGGGCCTTCGCCGACCTGGCACGCGACCGGACACACCCTAGGCCGGTGGAGTGACGGCACCTCCCGAATTCTGCGACGCGAACGCGGGGGCCGCCCTCGGCCCTCCGGGTGCAGGCGTCTTCGGCCATGATGGCGAGAGTCCCCGGCCGGGCATGTGGTCGTGGTATATCGGAACCGGGACGCGAACCGAGAGGACATGGGCGTAGTGGTCAAGCAGCAGAGGGCTATCGCAACCCGGCAACAGATCGTCCGGGCAGCCGCCACACGGTTCGACGAAACCGGATACGAGCGCGCCAGCCTGTCCGAGATCGTCGACCTGTCCAGCTTCACCAAGGGCGCCGTGTACTTCCATTTCAAGTCGAAGGACGAGCTCGCCGCGGTCGTCATCGAGGAGCAGCACGCGATCTCGATGGCCATGGCCGGGCGCATCCGGGAGACGGGCGCGCCTGCCCTCGAACAGCTGGTGATGTTCTGCTACGAGATGGGCCGCGAGATCATCGAAGACCCCATCGTCCGAGCCGGCATTCGCCTGACGCTCGAGATGAGCGCCGAGTCCGGCCCACCGCAGCCGTACCTCGACTGGATCGACAACCTCGATCAGGTGTTCCGATTGGCCATCGAAGAGGGCGACGTACTCGACAGCATCGATCCGGCCGCGGTCGCCCGCTACTTCGTCTCGGCGTTCACCGGCGTCCAGCTCGTGTCGAACGTGCTCGCGCAGCGCAGTGACCTCGAGGCTCGGCTCGCCGAGATGTTGACGTTCATCCTGCCGGCGATCGTCGCACCGCGGCGCCGTCACAAGATCCCTCGATACCTCGAGGCCAGGTGGGATCCGACGACCGCGTGACCCCACCTCACGGCCGGTGGCCCGCCGGATCGCGTCGTTCGTCGTCGCGATCGGCGTGACGTTCCCGGCCTGCCTCATCGCCCGTGAACTCCGCCTGTCGGAGACCACGGACAGGGCAGAGGCCTGACCGGGCGAACGGTCCTGCCGACCGCTCCGGCCGACACGCGACAACCATGCACGCGGACGATCCGACAAGCGCATTCGGTGAATCGCCCGGTTAGCCAGAAGCTATGGCCGGCGCCCGGCCGGGCCCCCGTCGGTGCTGCATGATGGATCCCGACCCGCTCCGCGCCGAACCTGCCGAAGGATCAGAGATGACCAGGCTCGCCCAGACCCCCGGGCTCACCGACACCCAGTCCGAGATCCTCGCCACCGTCCGCGCGTTCGTGGACAAGGAGATCATCCCGCACGCGCAGGAGCTCGAACACGCGGACGAGTACCCGCAGCAGATCGTCGACGGCATGCGCGAGATGGGCCTGTTCGGGCTGATGATCCCGGAGGAGTACGGCGGCCTCGGCGAGTCCCTGCTCACCTACGCCCTGTGCGTGGAGGAGCTGGCCCGCGGGTGGATGAGCATCTCCGGGGTGATCAACACCCACTTCATCGTCGCGTACATGATCCGTCAGCACGGGACCGCCGCGCAGAAGGCGCACTACCTGCCGCGGATGGCGACCGGGGAGGTCCGGGGCGCGTTCTCGATGTCCGAACCGGAGCTCGGCTCGGACGTCGCCGCGATCCGCACCCGGGCGACCAGGGACGGCGACGGCTACTCGATCACCGGCCAGAAGATGTGGCTCACCAACGGCGCCAGCTCGACCCTCGTGGCGGCGTTGGTGAAGACCGACGAGGGCGCGGACAAGCCGCACCGGAACCTGACCACCTTCCTGATCGAGAAGCCGGCCGGGTTCGGCGAGGTGGTGCCGGGGATCACCATCCCCGGGAAGATCGACAAGATGGGCTACAAGGGCATCGACACCACCGAACTGGTCTTCGACGGGTACCGGGCTTCCGCCGACGACATCCTCGGCGGCACAACGGGACTCGGGTTCGGACACATGATGGACGGCATCGAGGTCGGCCGGGTCAACGTGTCGGCGCGGGCCTGCGGCATCGCGATCCGCGCGTTCGAACTCGCCGCCCGGTACGCGCAGCAGCGCAACACCTTCGGCAAGCCGATCGCCGAACACCAGGCGATCGCATTCAAGCTCGCCGAGATGGCCACCAAGGTCGAGGCAGCACACCTGATGATGGTGAACGCGGCCCGGCTCAAGGACTCCGGCGAACGCAACGACGTCGCCGCGGGCATGGCCAAGTATCTCGCCAGCGAGTACTGCGCGGAGGTGACACAGGAGTCCTTCCGCATCCACGGCGGTTACGGATACTCGAAGGAGTACGAGATCGAACGGCTGATGCGGGAGGCACCGTTCCTGCTGATCGGCGAGGGCACCAGCGAGATCCAGAAGACCATCATCAGCAAGGGCGTGCTGCGCAGCTACCGGATCTGAGCACGAGAGCACCACAGGAGCAACCGATGCGCACACCACTGGTCCCCGCCACGACCGCACCCGAACCCGCCGTCGAGGAGCTCCGGGCGCAGGTGCGGTCGTGGCTGCGCGAGCAGGTGTACGCCGACGCCTTCGCACCAGGTGTGGACACCTGGCTCACCCGCTGGGACACCGCCTTCACCCGCGCGTTGGCGGAGCGGGGCTGGGTGGGGATGACGATCCCGGTCGAGTACGGCGGGCACGGCCGCACCTTCATGGAGCGGTTCGTCGTGACCGAGGAACTCCTCGCGGTGGGCGCACCGGTCGCCGCACAGTGGGTGGCCGACCGGCAGGCCGCGCCGTCGCTGCTCAAGTACGGCACCGAAGAGCAGAAGCAGCGCTTCCTGCCCGGCATCGCCCGCGGCGAGATCTGCTGGGCCATCGGCATGTCCGAGCCCGAATCGGGATCCGACCTGGCAAGCGTGCGGACCAGGGCGGTGCGGGTCGACGGGGGCTGGTCGCTGACCGGCACCAAGTTGTGGACATCTGGGGCCCATCATGCGCACGCGTTCTTCGCCCTCGCCCGGACGGCACCGCTGGACACCGCGCACCGGCACGACGGGCTGAGCCAGTTCATCGTCATGCTCGACTCCCCCGGGGTGACCATCGAACCGATCCTGTCGATGTCGGGCGACCACCACTTCAACGAGGTGCGGCTCGAGGACGTGTTCGTGCCGGACGAGCTGGTGCTCGGCACCATCGGCGAGGGGTGGACCCAGGTGACCTCCGAACTCGGCTACGAACGCAGCGGACCGGAACGGTTCCTGTCCACCTTCACCCTGCTGGCCGCGACCGTCGACGAGGTCGCCGCGGGCCGACTGCCCGCCGACCCGCGGATCGGCGCCCAGATCGGCAGGCTGGTCGGACTGCACCACATGTCGACCGCGGTGTCCGAGGCGCTCGAACGCCACGAGAGCGCGGAGGTCGCGGCCTCGGTGGTGAAGGTCCTGGGCACCGCCACCGAAGGCGACATCGCCGACCTGGCCGAGGAACTGAGCGGGGAGAACGCAACCGAGGGGTACGCCGCGCTGGTCGCCGCCGGCGCCATGCAGCGGCCCGGCTTCACCCTGCGCGGCGGTACGAGCGAGATTCTGCGCGGCGTGATCGCGCGGGGACTGGGGATGCGATGAGCACCGAGCTGGACGACCTGACCCGCATGCTCGAACAGGTTCTCGACCGGGCCTCGGACACACCCGAGTTCGACACCACGCTGTGGGCGACGCTGACCGACCTCGGGGTGACGCGGCTGACCGGCCCAGAGTCCGGCGGCGGCTGGCCGGAGGCAGCGGTTCTGCTGGCCGCGGCGGGGGCGACCGCGGCGCCGGTTCCCCTCGCGGAGAACGACCTGCTCGCGGGCTGGCTGGCCGACACCGCGGACCTCGGCGACACCGCCGCAGTACCCCCGGGCGGCACCGTCGCCGTCCGCACCGTCGCGGCACTGGACTCCGACGGCACGGCGCAGCACGTCCCCTGGGGCCGAATTGCCGACGCGCTGGTGCTGATCTGGCCCAGCGGCGACGGCCACCGGGTCGCGCAGGTGCCGCGCTCCGACGTGACCGTGGCCCCGGGCACGAACCTCGCCGGCGAACCCAGGGACCGGGTGAGCGTCGACCTGACCGGAGTCGGCGGAATCCCCGTGCCCAGCACCGTCGCCCGTGAGCTGTACCTGCGCGGGGCACTGTCCCGGGCGCTGGCGATGACCGGGGCGGCGGGGCGGGTACTCGACATCGTGGTCGGGCACACCACCACCCGCACGCAGTTCGGCAGGCCGGTGGCGGCGTTCCAGGCGGTGCAGCACCTGGTCGCGGACATCGCCACCGCCGACGCGCTCGCCCGGGCCGCCACCGAGGCCGCGGTCACCTCCGTGATCGATCATGGATTCGATTCCACGGCAACCGAGTTCGCGATCGCTGCCGCCCGATCCTGCGCCGGGCACGGCGCGTCGACGATCGTCCGGAACGCCCATCAGGCGATGGGTGCGATCGGCTTCACCGCCGAACATCCCCTGCACCGCTACACGAACCGACTGCTCTCCTGGCGCGGCGAGTTCGGCTCCGTCCGCTCGTGGGACGACGCACTCACCGCCACCGCGGCCGCCGCCGGCGGTGCCGGACTGTGGCCGCTGATCAGCGGCTCTCACCACACCGCCTGACCGTTCTCGCCCCCTACGGATGCGCGCCCGCATCCGCAGCTTCGGCGTGCCCGATCGACCTTTTCCCAGGCCACACGGCCAGAGCGCGCGCAGTCACTCACCCACCAGAACCGATCACATTCGGATATTCATAAATATCGGCATATTTGCTACAGTTCACACCACTCGCCAAATGTGGCCCAGCGCACACAAGCGTGACTGGCCGCACACGGCAGGCGAGACCGGACGGTCGGTGCATACGGACGTGCACCGCGCTCACTTCAGCCAGGTGGTGCAATGGGTATCGAAACTGTTCTGGACATGACGTCCTCGATTCATCCCGACAGAATCGTCATCGGACGGCGCAGCTCCGGGTTGACCTGTCGGCAGCTCAGCGACCTCGCATCGGGAGGAGCCACGACGCTCCGCGACCGGGGTGCACGGCACGTCGTGTTCGTCGGAGTGAACGGCCCGGCACTGCCGGTCCTGACCTTCGCGGCGGCTCGGGCGGGCATTCCACTCGCACCACTGAACTACCGGCTTTCCGACGAACAATTACGTGGCCTGGTCGCCCAGTTGGACCGACCCGTGGTCGTCGCGGACCCCGCGTACGCGGACAAGATCGCCGACGCGGCGGAGACGGTTCTGACCACCGATCGGTTCCTCGACCTCGCCCACCGCGCCGGGCCCGCCGATTTCGCGCCGGCACCCGACGACGCGACCGCGATCGTACTGTTCACATCGGGTACGACATCGGCTCCGAAGGGTGTCCTCCTCCGGCATCGCAACCTACTGTCCTACCTGTTCAACACCGTCGAATTCGCTTCCGCGGGTGAGGAAGAGGCCACCCTCGTGAGCACCCCGCCCTACCACATCGCGGGCATGGGCGCGGTCCTGAGCAACATCTACGCGGGCCGCCGGATGGTGCACCTGCCGGACTTCTCTCCCCAGGGGTGGCTCGAACTCGTCCGCGACGAGGGCGTGACGAGCGCGATGGTGGTCCCCACGATGCTCGCACGCGTCGTCGAGCACCTGAACGGGGAACCGGCGCGGACACCCCGCCTCGCTTCCCTCGCCTACGGCGGCGCCCGGATGCCGCAGCCGGTCCTCGAACGTGCGCTCGCCGCGTTCCCGACCACCGGGTTCGTCAATGCGTACGGACTGACCGAAACCAGTTCCACCATTGCGGTTCTCGGCCCCGCGGATCACCGCGAAGCGCTCGCCGATCCAGCACTCCGCACTCGACTGTCATCGGTCGGCCGGGTAGTGCCGGGCATGGAGGCGCAGATCCGCGCCGACGACGACGCCACCGTCCTCCCCGACGGCGCGACCGGTCTGCTGTGGGTGCGCGGCCCACAGGTCAGCGGCGAGTACATGGGGAGGGGGACCGTACTCGACGAGAACGGCTGGTTTCCGACCCGAGACCGCGCCCACCTCGACGACGGTTACCTCTACATCGGCGGTCGCGCCGACGACACGATCATCCGCGGCGGCGAGAACATCGCGCCCGCGGAGATCGAGGACGTCCTTGTACGTCACGACGGTGTTCGCGAGGTCGCGGTGATCGGTCTCCCCGACGACGAGTGGGGTGAACGGATCTGCGCCGTGGTCGTTCCCGAGCCGTCGGAAACCCTCGAACCCGAAAAGATTCGCGCGTGGTGCCGTGCGCGCCTGCGCGGATCACGCACACCGGACGACGTGGTCTTCGTTGACGATCTGCCCCGAACTCCCACCGGGAAACTCGTCCGTCGTGATCTCGTCCTGCAGGTGGAAGCCCTCCAACCCGCCTGAGGAGAACCAGCCGACCGCCCGCCCTCTCTCCGGAGGAAAAATGCTTCCGACACCCAGCCGTGAGTGGCGCCTTCGCTCGCGCCCGACAGGACGTCCCCGCGACGCGGACGTCGAACTCGTCCAGACCATGTGCCCGCCGCCGGCGTCGGGCATGGTCCGCGTCGCCAACCAGGTGATGTCCGTCGAACCGTACATGCGTGGACGAATGGGTGGTGAAGCGACCTACGCCGAGCCCTACCCGTTGAACGCGCCGATGTCCGCGCCGACCGTTGGCCGGGTGACGGAGTCGGCCGACTCCTCGGTCCCGGTCGGCGCGCTCGTCCTCCACGACCACGGGTGGCGGGAGCACTCCACCTTTCACGCCACCGAATGCCGCATCCTCGAACACGACGATCTTTCCCCCGCAACTCATCTCGGACTGCTCGGGATCCCGGGCATGACCGCATGGGTCGGCCTGACGCGAATCGCGCGACTGGAAGCGGGTGACGTCCTCTTCGTCTCGTCCGCAGCGGGAGCCGTCGGGTCCACCGTCGTTCAGATCGCCAAACGGATGGGCGCCACCGTCATCGGGAGCGCGGGGTCACCGGAGAAGGTGGCGCTCGTTCGCGATCTCGGTGCCGACTCCGCCTTCGACTACCACGACGGGCCGGTGAAGGACCTCCTCGGCAGATCGCTCGCGGAGGCAGGCACGACCTCGCTGGACGTGTACTTTGACAACGTCGGCGGGGAGCATCTCGAGGCCGCGATCCGAGTCCTGTCCGATCATGCGCGAATTGCATTGTGCGGCATGAGCAGTATCTACAATGCGCGGGCGCCACAGCCGGGGCCCGCCAACCTGCTCAAGCTGATCTGGCGTCGCGCCCGAATGGAGGGCTTCCTCCTGGGTGACCACGAGGACGCCCGCCCCGAATTCGAGAACCGCATGGCGGCCTGGATCCGTACCGGTGCGGTCCGACCCGTCCACACCGAGTTCCCCGGCGGCATCGCAGGTGCGTGGCCGGCGTTCAACGGGATGCTGGACGGCACCTCCGTCGGAAAGGCCGTCGTTCCTCTCCTCTGACTCGAACCAACCACCCCCACATCACCCCAGCCCGGCACAACTGTGCCGCCATTCCCGACAGGAGCCTTCGTGAGCGCATTTCGACGAATCGCCAGCGCGGCAGCCGGACTCACCGCCACAGTATTGCTGTTGACCGCGTGTGGCGGCGCCGGCGCGGACCAGCGAATCGCCAACGACTCGATCGGATCGACCGGACCGACCGGCGACGCCTCTTGGCAGCAACTGATCGAGGATGCCAAGGCCGAGGGCGAGGTCACGATCTACTCGTCGAACACCAACGAGCAGCTGGCAGAACTCGCCTCCCGGTTCCAGAACGAATACGGGATTCGGGTGGACGTCGTCCGCGACGTCGACGCCAACCTGCATCAGAAGATCGGAGCCGAGCTCACCACCGGCAACACCGTGGCAGACGTCGTGCTGCAAGCCACGCCGGCGTGGAGCGAGCAGCTCGGGACCACGGGAGAACTGACCGCTCCCGTCGGTCCCGCCGTGACGGAGTCCGAGTACGACGCCGCCACGCTGCTGAGGCCCAGCCACGACTTCGTGACCAATGCGTCCGTCGGGACATTCGCCTGGAACACCGACCGCCTTCCAGAGGGCCTCACCGGCTACGAGGACCTGCTCGATCCCGCCCTTGCCGGCGGCAAGATCGGCACCGTTCTGCCCACCTCTGCGGCGCACATCGACCTCTACGAGAACTACCTGGACAACGTCGGCGGCGCCGACTACATGGAGCGGCTCGCCGCACAGAAGCCGCGCATCTACCCTGGCGCTCTACCACTCGCCCAGGCGCTGGCATCCGGTGAGATCGCCGCCGCGACATTCGTGCAGGACCAGACGAAGGAAGCCGAGGCAGGCGCACCGGTCGCATCCGGCTTCGACGACATGGTCTGGGGCGGGCCGATGTATGCGGGCATCCTCACCGACGCCCCGCATCCCGCCGCCGCGCAGCTGCTCGCCAACTACCTGGTCACTCCAGCCGGCCAGGAGGCCATCTCCTACCGCGCGGCGTCGGTTCTGCCCGACATCGCGAGCGCCGTCATCACGATCGACAAGGTTGCGCCACAGGACACCGCGGCAATGACGCCCGAGGCCCTGGAGGCACTCAAGGCCCGATTCAACCAGCTCTTCAACTGATTTCACGGCTCCACAAGCATCGCGAAAGGACACGAACTCATGGGACGGGTGTCGGGCAAGGTCGCACTGGTCACCGGTGGCGCACGCGGGCAGGGCCGTTCACACGCGGTCCGTCTCGCCGAGGAGGGAGCCGACGTCTTCCTGATCGACGCGTGCACGGACATCGCGTCGGTGCGGTATCCCCTGCCAACGGAAGCGGACCTGAAGGAGACCGCCGAACTGGTGGCTGCGACCGGGCGCCGCGCGGTGTCCCGGGTCGCGGACGTGCGAAGCCAGCAGCAGATGAACGACGCCGTGGGCGAGGCAATCTCGGAGTTCGGTCACGTCGACATCGTCTGCGCCAACGCGGGCATCGTCGGCTTCGCGCCCACCTGGGAACTCACCGAAGGCGAGTGGCAGGACGTCATCGACGTCAACCTCACCGGCGTCTTCCACACCGTGAAGGCCGTGGTGCCCGGAATGATCGATGCCGGCCGGGGCGGATCGATCGTCATCACCAGTTCGATCCAGGCGTTCCGCGGCTCCGCGAACATCGCGCATTACAACGCCTCCAAGGCCGGCGTGATGGGGCTGATGCGCACACTGGCCGGCGAGCTGGGGCGCAACAGGATTCGCGTGAACACCGTCAACCCGAGCGCGGTGGCGACTCCGATGCTCCACAACGAGGCAACCTTCGCCGTGTTCGGACCCGACCTGGAGAACCCCGGGCCGGACGACCTGTGGGACCGCTCGAAGGCGCGCAACGTCATGGACGTCGGGTGGGTGGAGCCGATCGACATGAGCAACGCCGTCCTCTTCCTCGCCTCGGACGAGTCCCGATACATCACCGGCGCGTCGCTCCCGGTCGACGCCGGCCTCCTGCTGCAGTGACGAAAGGAAACATCATGAGTTCACGACTGGCGGGGCGCCGGGTATTCGTCACCGGCGGCGGCAGCGGCATCGGTGAGGCAGTCGCCCACCGGGTCGCAGCGGAAGGTGCAGCCGTCGCTGTGACCGACGCGCGCAAGGATGCAGCCGAGAGCGTCGCCGAATCCGTGCGCGCGGCCGGTGGCACCGCCGTCGCCATCCACTGCGATGTCGCCGACGAGCAGTCGGTGGCATCGGCAGTGGAGACCGCGGCGCTCGCACTGTCCGGTCTCGACGGTGTCGTGACGTGTGCCGGCATCACCCGTGCCGGCCTCGCCCACGAGCTGAGCCTCGACGACTGGGACATCGCGCTCCGCGTCAATCTGACCGGCACGTTCCTGCCACTGCGTGCCACCATCCCGCACCTGCTCCAGGCCGGCGGCGGCTCCATCGTCACCGTGGGCTCGGTGGCCTCACTGGTCGCACCGAACTTCAACACCCCGGCATACGAGGCGTCCAAGGGCGGCGTGCTCCAGCTGACGCGGTCGATCGCCCTCGGCTACGCCGAGCACGGTATCCGCGCCAACTGCCTGTGCCCCGGCGTCGTGAGCACCGGCCTGGCCGCGAACACCGCCGCGCTCCACGGAAAGATCCAGGTGCGCACCCGCAGCGATGCGATCGAGGCGACGCCGATGGGACGCAAGGCGGCTCCGGACGAGATGGCCACCGTCACCGCATTCCTGCTCTCCGACGAGGCCTCGTTCATGACCGGCGCAGCCATCGCCGCCGACGGCGGCCTCACCGCGCACTGACAGCCCGTTCGACCCTTCCGAAGGAGCCCTCATGCCCACAGACACCATCGCCTGGCAACGCGACGCGTGCGCCATCGCGGGAATCGGCACAACCGCGTTCTCCAAGGACTCCGGCGTGTCGGTGACCGCTCTCGCCGTCGAGGCCGCGGCGAACGCGCTCGCCGATGCCGGCCTCACCGTCGCCGATGTCGACGGAATCGTGCGCAACGACATGGATCTCGTGTCGTGTGCCGCCCTCGCCGACGGTCTCGGCGTCCCCAACCTCACCTACTGGGGGGAGGCGGGGCCCGGCGGGTCGGGTCCGTGCGCCATGGTCGCCCAGGCGGTCGCCGCGATCATGAGCGGCCAGGCCACCACGGTCGTGGTCTTCCGTTCCCTCAACGGCCGATCGGGACGCCGGTTCGGGCTCTCTCCAGTCACCACGCCCGAGGTCGGCGGCCAGGAGACCATGGAAGAGTTCTTCGGACCGTACGGGCTGCTGTCCTCCGGCCAGTACTTCGCGCTGATGGCGCAGCGGTACATGACGCAGACCGGCCTGAAGTCGGAACAGCTCGCCGAGATCGCTCTCGTAGCCCGCAGGCGCGCCAACGCCAATCCGGCCGCGCAGATGCACGACCGCACGATGACCCTCGACGACTATCTCGACTCGCGAATGCTGTCGTCGCCGCTGCGCCTGTTCGACTACTGCCTCGAAACCGACGGTGCCGCAGCGGTGGTCGTCACGACCGCAGATCGGGCACGGGACCTGGCGCAGCCGCCGGCGCTGATCCGGTCGGCCGCGATGTCGACGTGCCCGCGGCCGCAGCCGGGAATCATGTACCCGACGCTGATGCGCGAGGACGTCACAGTGCTGCCGTCACGGGTCTGCCAGGACACCCTGTACTCGCGCGCAGGCCTCGGACCGACCGACGTCGACGTCGCACAGATCTACGACTGCTACTCCATCACCGCGCTCATCCAGATCGAGGACTACGGATTCTGCAAGCGCGGCGACACCGGCGACTTCCTCGCCGACGGCCAGATCGATCTCGGCGGATCGATTCCGATCAACACCAGTGGAGGACACATGTCCGAGGGGTACATCCACGGGATGAACCATGTCGTGGAGGGTGTGCGGCAGATCCGCGGCACCTCCACCAGCCAGGTGCCGGGTGCGCAGGTCTCGCTAGTGACCTCCGCTCCCCCGCCTGCGGCCAGCGCACTGATCCTGGTGGCGGCATGAGCGCCCCGGCCGCAGTCGGGCGACTGCGTCCCACCGTCGTCGATCGCGGCAGCCGTGGGTTCTTCGACGAGGCAGCACAGGGACGGCTGTCCGTGCTGACCTGCACTTCGTGCGGCAAGCGGATCCACTTGCCGCGGCCGCGCTGCGTGTACTGCGGCGGCACCGGTCCTGTGTGGCAACCGGTGGCACGCACCGGAACGGTCTACGCGCACACGGTCGTCGAGCACCAGGTGCACCCCCTGTTCCCGGTGCCGTACACGGTGATCGTCGTCGACGTCGACGGCGAAGAGGACGGGGTCCGGATGATCGGCAACCTGCCCGGCCGCGCGGACGTGTCCGCGGGTACACCGGTGGTGAGCGACTTCGAGGATCTGGGTGAGGACGCGGAGGGTAACGCGGTGGTGATTCCGGTATGGCGGGTCGACACCGGCCGCGCGGCCGCGAAGGCAGACGACGGTGGTGCCGCATGACGACGACAACACCCGCGTGGCGGTTCGTCGACGACACGCTGTTCGCCACGGCAGACGCGGATTCCGCTCTGGTGGGCGCAAAGTGCGCCGGATGCGGGACCGTCACCTTTCCAGTGCAGGCGTCCTGCCCGCGGTGCGGCGGCTCGTCGATGGAGAGCACGCCCCTGCCCCGGGAGGGCACCCTGTGGTCGTACACGGTGCAGACCTTCGCCCCGAAGGCCCCCTTCCGCACCGTCGACCCGTTCACTCCGTTCGGTGTCGGCTACGTCGACCTCGGCGAGGTGATCGTCGAGTCTCGGTTGACGGTCGCCGACGCCGATGCCCTCACTATCGGGACGGCTGTGCGACTCACAACGATCGTCAACCATCTCGACGAGGGCGGCACCGAGGTGCGCACGTTCGCATTCGAACCCGCGGAAGGAGAGTCGTCGTGAAGGTCGCGATCGTCGGAGTCGGTATCCACAAGTTCGGCCGCACGGAAGGCGTCAGTGGACGCGACCAGGGCGCTTTCGCCGCCCGGCAGGCACTCGCCGATGCCGGGGTCGAGTTCAAGGACATCCAGTTCGCCTACGGTGGAAGCGATTCCGCGGGTAATGCGGACACGCTCGTGTCGGATCTCGGGCTCACCGGGCTGCCCTTCGTCAACGTCTCAAACGGCTGCGCCACCGGTGGTAGCGCCCTCACGTCCGCGCTCAGCAGGATCCGTTCGGGTGAGAGCGATCTCGGCATGGTCGTCGGTTTCGACAAGCATCCGCGGGGCGCGTTCAACGCGCGCCCCGAGGACAACGGACTGGGGCGCTGGTACGGGGAGACCGGGATGATGGTCACCACGCAGTTCTTCGCGATGAAGATCCAGCGCTACCTCGTCGAGCACGACCTGCCGAAGAGCCTCCTGGCGACGGTCGCGGCGAAGGCGTTCCGCAACGGCGCCCTGGCTCCGCATGCATGGCGGCGAACACCGCTGTCCGAAGAGGAGATCACGGGCGCCACGATGGTCAGCGACCCGCTCACGCAGTACATGTTCTGCTCGCCGGCCGAGGGCGGTGTCGCGCTGATCCTGGCGCGCGCCGACCACGCGCACCGGTACACCGACACCCCCGTGTTCGTCGAGGCCGCGGCGCTGCGGTCACGCCAGTTCGGGTCGTTCGAGGTGTTCAGCCCGTGGGTGTCACCCGAGCGCGCCGACGGGCCGACCGTCACCGCCTCGCGCGCCGCCTTCGAGACCGCGGGCATCGACCCCACCGACGTCGACGTCGCGCAGATCCAGGACACCGAGGCGGGCGCGGAGATCATGCACCTGGCCGAGACGGGGCTGTGCAAGCACGGCGAGCAGGAGTCGCTGATCCGCTCCGGCGCAACGGAGATCGGTGGTTCCATCCCCGTGAACACCGACGGCGGCTGCATCGCCAACGGCGAGCCGATCGGCGCCACCGGCCTGCGACAGGTGTACGAGAACGTCGTCCAGTTGCGCGGCCGTGCCGGCGACCGGCAGGTCGCCGGCAATCCGCGGGTGGGATTCACACACGTGTACGGGGCACCAGGCATCAGCGCCTGCACCGTCCTGACCCGCTGACCCTCGCAGCACACATCGAGGCCCGAACCACTAGGAGAGCGCAATGGCATGGGATTTCGAAACCGATCCACTGTTTCAGGAGAAGCTGGACTGGGTCGACCGGTTCGTCACCGAGGAGGTCGAGCCCGTCGACCGCATCGTCGAACACGCGTGGGACGTCTCCGATCCCACCCGCAACAAGCTGATCAGGCCGCTGCAGGAGAAGGTGCGCGAGCAGGAACTGTGGGCCTGCCACCTCGGCCCCAACCTCGGCGGACCCGGCTACGGTCAGCTCAATCTCGCCCTGCTCAACGAGATCCTCGGCCGCACCCACAGTGGACCGGTCGTGTTCGGTTGCCAGGCACCCGATTCCGGCAATGCCGAGATCCTCGCCCACTACGGCACACCGGAGCTCAAGGCCCGCTACCTCGGCCCCCTCATCGACGGCGACATCATGTCCTGCTACTCGATGACCGAGCCGCAGGGCGGGTCCGACCCGACCAGCTTCGTCACCCGCGCCGTTCGCGACGGCGACCACTACGTCATCAACGGCGAGAAGTGGTTCTCCTCCCATGCCCGGTTCTCGTCGTTCCTCATCGTCATGGCCGTCACGGATCCCGACGCACCCCGCACCCGGCGCGCGTCGATGTTCGTCGTGCCGACGGACACACCCGGCATCGAGATCGTCCGAAACGTCGGGGTGTGGGGACATTCGGAGTCCGAGGGCACACACGCGTACATCCGCTACACCGACGTCCGCGTCCCCGTCGACCACCTGCTCGGGGAGGAGGGCAACGGCTTCGAGGTCGCCCAGACCCGCCTCGGTGGCGGCCGCATCCACCACGCGATGCGCACCGTCGGCCTCGTCCGCGCGTCGCTGGACATGATGCTCGAGCGGGCGGTCTCACGACACACTCGCGGGCGGAGCCTGGCCGACATGCAGCTCGTGCAGGAGATGATCGCCGAGTCCTGGGTGGAGCTCGAGCAGTTCCGCCTGCTGGTGCTGCGCACCGCCTGGAAGATCGACAACCTGCAGGACTACAAGAAGGTGATCGCCGACATCTCCGCGGTGAAGATGGTGATGCCGAAGGTCCTGAACAGTGTGGTGTCGCGGGCCATCCAGCTGCACGGGTCGCTCGGCATCTCCACCGAGATGCCGTTCGGAAAGTGGCTGCTGGAGAGCTACCACATGGGCCTGGCCGACGGTGCGACGGAACTGCACAAGCAGCAGATCGCAAAGCAGCTGCTCAAAGACGCCACGCCCGCCGAGGGCCTGTTCCCGACGGTGCACCTTCCCGTCCTCGACGGTGCGGCGGAACGGAAGTTCGGGCTGCCTGCCAAGGGGACCTGGTGATGGCGTCCTCCTCTCCCTCCGAAGTCACGGAACCGGTCGACGAGATCGCCCCGGTCCGGGCCGGCGAAGAGCTCGACTGGGCCTCGCTCGAAACGCACCTGCGGGCGAACGTCGAGGGCCTCGACGGGGAGTTCTCGGTGCTCCAGTTCCCACGTGGCTCAGCCAATCTCACCTACCGCGTCAGCTTCGGGGACCGTCGCCTGGTGGTTCGTCGTCCCCCGTTCGGGAAGATCGCGCCGGGCGCACATGACATGGGCCGTGAGTACCGGGTGCTGTCGCGTTTGCACGAACGCTACGACCGCGCACCGCGGGCCCTGCTGCACTGCGCGGACGCAGCGGTGATCGGTGCGGAGTTCCTGGTTTCGGAGTACCGCGACGGAATCGTGGTGTGGGATTCGATTCCGGTGTCGATGGCGCATCTACCCGACGCCGGACGCCGGATCGGGCTGGCGGTGATCGACGGCCTCGCGGAGCTACACGCGGTCGATCCCGCGTCGTGCGGACTGTCGGACCTCGGGCGGCCGGACGGCTACCTCGATCGGCAGGTCCGCGGCTGGTCGTCGCGGTGGGACGCGGTAGCCGAGCACGCGCCGTCCGCGGAGGCCGCGCGAGTGGTCGACGAGGTGGGCAGGCTGATTCGTGCCGCGATCCCCACCTCCCAGCGGGCCGGCATCGTGCACAACGACTACAAGGTGGACAACTGCCAGTTCGCGCCGGACGACCCCGACCGGGTGAAGTCGGTCTTCGACTGGGACATGGCCACCACCGGTGACGTCCTCGTCGATCTGGGGACGCTGCTGAACTACTGGCCCGACCGGACCGTGGACCCGGACTCGGCCGCGGCGTTCATCGCGGTCCCGGGGATGCACGGCCTCGACCTGCCGTCGCGAGCCGAGGTCGTCGAACGGTACTCCGCCGGAAGTTCTCTCGACCTGTCCCGGATCTCCTGGTACGAGGCGTTCGGGTGCTGGAAGACCGTGGTGATCCTGCAGCAGCTGTACGCACGCTTCGTGCGAGGTGAGACGTCCGACGAGCGGATGGGGGAACGCGGCGACCTCGTGGCACCGCTCGCCCGGCGTGCGCTGGAGCTCCTCACCGACTGAGACGAGAACGGGGTGTGCCGCGGGCCTGGTCCCGCCGCACACCCCTGTTTTCGGGCCACCGCCCGGGAACTCACACTTTCGCGACCGTTGTCAGCACGCTCCGGCGGTGTTGGCCACAGGAATCGATGCACCCGTCACCGCGCGGGAGGCGTCGGAGAGCAGGAATCCGATTACTTCGGCGATGTCCGACGGCCGCGCCCAGCTCGTCCGATCGGCCTCCGGCATCGCCTCCCGGTTGGCCGGGGTGTCGATCATCGTGGGGAGCAGCCCGTTTACGCGGATGTTGTCGCCGGAATACTCGACCGCAAGCGCCTCGACGAGAGCAGCGACGGCCGCCTTGGAGGCGATGTACGTCGCGGCGCCGGGGAACGGGCGGACCGCGGCCGCCGAGCCGATGCACACGACGGAGCCGCCGCCGCTGCGAATCAGGTGCGGCAGCGCGGCCTGGACCACCCCGTAGGCGATGCGCAGGTTGATCGACAACTGGGCGTCGAGCACCTCGATCGGGGTCTCGTGCACCCGCTGCCCCGAGACGAAACCTCCGACGAGGTTGACGATGCCGAACAGGGGGCGTTCCTCGTCCTTTGTGGCGAGGTCGACGACGGCGTCGACGCCTTCCTGGGTGGACAGGTCGGCGCGGATCAGCTCGAGGTCGGGATGTTCTGGGACCCGGTCGAGTTCGCCTTCCACGCACCACGGGACGACGAGGTGCCAGCCACGGTCGAGCAGGTGTTCCGTGACGGCGGAGCCGAGGCCACCGGTCCCTCCGGTGACGATGGCGGTGTAGGGCAGCGAGGTGGTCATGCGGTCCTCTCGGAGCGGTAGCCGAATCGACGGAAAGAAAACATTGCAATATTTCGTGTAGTTGGTAGGTTCTACGGTACAGGTCGATGTGGCGCATGTCACGAGAGCATCCGAATGAGAGTGACACCACCGACTTGGTTCGCGACCACAAGAGACCACAGTGCGCAGCCGCCCCGCTGGGGCCGGCGCCACGCGGAGAAATCGGAGACACCATGTCGGATCAGAACCTCGACACGACACCGCTCGCCGGCAAGGTCGCTTTGATCACCGGAGGAAGCCGAGGCCTCGGCCGCCAGATGGCAGTGGCCTTCGCCCACGCCGGGGCAGACGTTGCGATCGTCAGCCGCAAGCTCGATGCCTGCGAGGCCACCGCCAAGGAAATCGAAGCAGCCACCGGGCGTCGCGCAGTCGGCTTCGCGTGCCACATGGGTGAGTGGAACGCCCAGGAGGAACTCGCCGACCTCGTCCAGGCCGAGTTCGGACGGATCGACATCCTCGTCAACAATGCCGGCATCGCACCCGTGTACCCGAGCCTCCCCGAGGTGACCGAGGCCTTGTACGACAAGGTCTTCGACGTCAATGCCAAGGGCGCTTTCCGACTCATGTCGGTGATCGCGCCGCGAATGGCCGCGGCTGGCGGAGGCTCGATCATCAACGTCAGCTCCATCGCCACCAAACGGCCCATGGCAAGCGAACTTCCGTACGCCGCCGCCAAGTCGGCGCTCGAGATCATGACGATGGGTTTCGCCCAGGAGTACGGACCGTCGGTGCGGGTCAACGCCATCCTCCCCGGTGCATTCGACACCGACATCGCCGCGTCCTGGGACCCGGAGGTAGTCGCCGGCGAAATGGCTCACCTACCCGCGCGACGCGTGGGACGCCCCGAGGAGATCGTCGGCACCGCGCTCTACCTGGCGGGTCCGGCGTCCAGCTACACGACCGGGGTGCTCCTCCCCGTGGACGGGGGGCGAACCGCGATGGGTCGCTGACGAACGACACCGATCAGACCGGGGTGAGTTCGGCGAATACGCCACGCCTCACCCACTAGACTTGGGGATTCGCATAACGTGTCCCCGGACCCGGATGCGTGGTGACCTGTGCAACGAGTGAGAACGAGGGACGAGATGGTTAAGCCGGGGGGCGACCCGATCAGGAACCTGGCGGTTCGGCGAGCGATCGCGGCCACCCGGGGGGAGAAGGTGTCCCGCACGGTCGCCCGACTCGTGGCGAAGACCATCGCCGACGATCGACTGGAGCCCGGCGCTGCACTGCCCTCGGAGCAGGAGATGGCCAACAACTTCGGGGTCGGTCGCGCATCCGTGCGCGAAGGGCTCCGACTTCTCGAGGCACAGGGCCTCGTCACCGTCCGCCAGGGACTCGGGGGCGGACCCAGCGTGGCCGAGCCGACCGGCGCCGCCTTCGGTGACACCATGTCGATGTACCTCCAGGTCAACGACATCCGACTCGCCGAGGTCGTCGAGGCCGTCATCCAGATGGAGGGTCTGACCGCGGCGCTCGCGGCCGAACGGGTGGCGAGCGGCGAGATCACCGACCCGGAGGTACTCGAGCCTCTCGATGCTCACGACCACGACGTCGAATCACACCGCGAGTTCATCGAGACCACCGTCGGCTTCCATGACCACCTGCGGCAGATGGCCGGAAACTACATCCTTGCCCTCGTCGGTTCCGCACTGGCGCACCTCTTTTCGGATCGCGCGATCGGTGCCCACCCGAGTGAGTGGAGCGACCAGGAGCGCACGGTGTTCGCGGACGCACACGCCGAAATCGGCGACGCGATCCGCGCGGGCGACGCAGACAAGGCGCGCGAGCTCGCGGTGGCGCACATGCGCGAGTCGGTCGCGATGACGCTCGGCGACCATCCTTCCATCCTGCAGGACCGCGTCGACTGGAAGTGAGTGACGACTGCGGTCCCGGCCAACGGACCGCAGTCCCACACCGCAGTGACTCCGGCCCGAAACCTCGCCGACGCCTGCCCTCCAAAATATACGAATATTAATATCCTTTGGAGTCGACCATGACCATCAGTTCCACCCCTCACCCCCTCCTCGGACAAAACATCCTCGTCACGGGCGCGAGCGAAGGCATCGGCCACGGCATCGCCGCACGACTCGTCGAGGCCGGCGCCAACGTCGCCCTCGCCGCCCGCCGCGCCGAGGTCCTCGCAGACGCAGCCGAGCTCCTTCGCACGAAAGCAGATGCGGGACAGCGCATCCTGACGGTGGCATCGGACGTGAGCAATCCCGACTCGGTCCACGAGCTGTTCGCACATGTCGCCGAGGAGTTCCCGATCCTCAACGGCCTCGTCGCCAATGCGGGAAGCGGATCCGTCGCCTCGTTCCTGGATCTGACGCTCGATGACTGGCGGCGCACGATCGACCTGAATCTCACCGGGACGTTCCTGTGCGTCCAGGCCGCCGCTCGCCGGATGGTGACCACACCGGACGCCAATCGCTCGATCGTGGTCACCTCCTCCATCCGCGCCCTCGGAGCGCGCGTCGGCGTCGCGCCGTACGCGGCATCCAAGGCGGGAGTCAACCAACTCGTCCGCGCTGCGGCCTACGAACTGGCGGCGACCGGGGTCCGCGTGAATGCACTCTCGCCCGGCATCACCGCGACACCGCTTTCCCAGGAACGCAATTCACTGTTCGACGAACGCGCCGCCACCGTCCCGATGGGCCGCGCCGGTACACCCGCCGACATGGCCGAAGCCGCACTGTTCCTCCTTTCCCCCGGATCCGCCTTCGTGACCGGAACCAACATGGTCGTCGACGGCGGTGAATCGCTCTACTGAGCGACGACCGACCACTCTCCACTCCACCCTCATTCACACGGAGGCTTCCAATGACCAAGGTAATGAACGGAATCAAGGTGGTGGAGGTCGCGCTGTACGCGTTCGTCCCCTCCGCCGCCGCAATCCTGTCCGACTGGGGCGCCCAGGTGATCAAGGTCGAGCACGCGTCTTTCGGCGACCCGATGCGAACCACAGCGGCCTGGGGCGTACCCGGACAGGTCGACGGCATGTCCGGGTTGTGGGAGGTCTCGAACCGCGGCAAGCGCGGCGTCGCAATCGATCTCGCGCACCCCGACGGCCGGGAACTGCTCATGAAGATGATCGACGAGGCCGACGTCTTCATGACGAACTTTCTTCCCGACGCCCGTCAGAAGCTCGGCATCGACGTCGAGCACGTCACCGCTCGCAACCCCCGCATCGTCTACGCCCGCGGGACCGCCCAGGGCCCCGAGGGTCCGGAGCGCGAGAAGGGCGGATTCGACGGCATCACATACTGGGCACGCTCCGGCGCCGCCGGCTCGATCGCGCCCGACGACCTCGACTGGCCCGCGAACATGCCCGGCCCCGGATTCGGCGACGTCCAGAGCGGCATGGCCCTGGCCGGTGGCGTCGCCGCGGGCCTCCTGCACCGCGAACGCACCGGCGAGGGCACCGTCGTCGACGCATCACTGTTCTCGGTCGGCGCGTGGGCGATGCAGCCGACGATCGTGGGCGCACAGCTGATCGTAGAGGCCGAGCTGCCGTACCCGAATCGCGACATCCCGGTCAACCCCGTGTCGAACATCTACCGCACGAGCGACAACCGGTACATCCACCTGGCCTTGCTCCAGAGCGACAAGTACTGGCCGGGCCTCTGCGAGGCGATCGGACGCGCAGACCTCGTCGACGATCCGCGGTTCTCGACATTCGACTCCCGCGCCGAGAACTCGCGCGAGTGCGCGGCCGAACTGACCTCGACCTTCCAGGCCCGTCCACTGAGCGAATGGGTGGACATCCTCGGCAAACAGGAGGGCCAGTGGGACGTCTTCCGGAGGCCGGGCGACGTGGTGACCGATCCGCAGGCCGTCGAGAACGGCTACGTCTGCCCGGTCGAGTATCCGAACGGCCGCTCCTTGAACCTCGTGACCGCGCCGGTCCAGTTCGACAGTGCGACCCCGATTCTCACCCCCGCACCCGGTCACGGCGAGCACACCGAGGAGGTACTGCTCGAACAGGGCCTGAGCTGGGACGAGATCTTCGCGCTCAAGGTCTCGGGCGCGGTCAAGTGAGCAACTGACCCGCTCCCGCCCGCAAACCCCGGCGACCCCACGTTCACCGGATCACACCCCCCTTGGTAGTGACGGAAATCTCAACAGGCCTTCCAATGTGAGCTAAATCCCTCTAATATTCGAATATTAGAGCTTTCGCCCGCGAGGCCCCGCTCCAGGCGCATCCGTCCAACCACCGACCCTCACTTCAGGAGGAAACGTGTACGACCTTCGCGACATCAAGATCATCGACACCGACACCCACGTCGTCGAACCCCCGGACCTGTGGACCTCCCGGATCTCGACCAAGAAGTGGGGCGACCTCGTCCCCCACGTCCGCTGGGACGACCAGCGTGGCGACGAGGCCTGGTTCGTGTCGGGAACCCGCATGAGCGCGGTCGGCTCCCCGGCCATGGCCGGCTGGCACGAATACCCGCCGAACTGCCCGCCCCGGTTCGCCGACGCCGACCCGCGGTCCTGGGATCCTGCCAAGCGCCTGACCCTCATGGACGAGTACGGCATCCACGCACAAGTCCTGTACCCGAACGTCGCCGTGTTCAGCTCGAAGACACTGCAGTCCAACGGCGACAACGAACTCCAGATCGAGTGCATCAAGGCGTACAACGACTACCTCACCGAGTGGGCCGACTTCGCGCCCGGCCGCTACATCCCCGTCGGCATCCTCCCGTTCTGGGACATGGAGGCCACCCTTTCCGAGGTCGAACGCGTCGCCGCCGCCGGACACAAGGGCCTCGTCTTCACACAGAACCCTGCCGCCTTCGGCCTCCCCATGCTCACCGACCCCTACTGGGACCGGCTGTGGGCGTCCGCGCAGGAGAAGAAGCTGCCGATCAACTTCCACATCGCTTCCGGTGAAGTCGATCTCAGTGGATTCGGGCACGAGAGCAACGGGGTCGCGGCGAACTACGGCATGATGGGCATCTCGTTCTTCATGGACAATGCCCGCACCCTGTCGCAACTCATCTTCGGTGGCATCTGCGACCGCTTCCCCGACCTCAAATTCGTGTCCGTCGAGTCCGGGATCGGCTGGATGCCGTTCGCCCTCGAGGGCATGGACTGGCAGTGGCGCAACAGCGGCGTACACAAGGAGCACCCGAACTACGAACTGCTGCCCAGCGAGTACTTCAAGCGGCAGATCTACGGATGCTTCTGGTTCGAGCAGGCGTCCGCGCTGAGTGCCATCGATCAGATCGGCGCCGACAACGTGCTGTACGAGACGGACTACCCGCACCCGACGTCGATGTCGCCCGGCCCCGCCTCCGACGCACAGCGCCCCGACGACTACCTGCGCAAGAACTTCGGCCACCTGAGCGAAGCAGATGCGCGAAAGATTCTGCACGACAACGCCGCCAAGCTATACAACCTGGACGACTGAGGCTCCGCGCCCGCCGCACCTTCGCCACCACCAGCCCCCGGAGGAACGATGTCCCTTCCCGCCTTCGAAGCCGAGGCACGCGAGTGGATTCCCGCCACGGCCGCTCGCCTCGGCCTCGACCGGGTCGACGACCCCCACGATGTCGCGGTCTTCCACGACATGGACTTCGAGGAGGAGCAGCGACTCCTCGACCAGCACCGAACGTGGCAGCGCGCCAAGTTCGATGCCGGCTACGCGGCACTCGACTGGCCGGTGGAGGTCGGCGGCGCCGGACTCGACTCGGCGTACACCGAGACGTTCGTCCGCCTCGAGAACGAACTCTGCCCGCTGCGCCCACACGAGTTGTTCGCGGTCACCATGCATCTCGTGGCTCCCACCATCAACCTGCTGGGCACCCCGGAACAGAAGGACGAGTTCCTTCCGCACATGCTGCACGGCGAGCTCCTCGCCTGCCAGCTCTTCTCCGAGCCGGATGCGGGTTCCGACCTCGCCAACGTCGCGACCCGCGCCCTCCGCGACGGCGACGACTGGGTGATCACCGGGCAGAAGGTGTGGACGTCCGGTGCCCAGTTCGCCCGTTGGGGTGAGCTGATCGCCCGCACCGACCCCGACCAGCCGAAGCACGCCGGCCTCACCGCGTTCATGGTTCCGCTCGACGCTCCCGGGGTCACGGTGCGGCCGATCCGTCAGATGTCGGGCGGCACCAGTTTCAACGAGGTGTTCCTCGACGGGGTTCGCATCCCCGACCGTCTCCGCCTCGGCGAGGTCGGCAAGGGGTGGGGTGTCGCGCTGACGACCCTCGCCTTCGAACGCGAGGGTGGCTCGGACAGCAGCAGCATCGGCGGACAGTTCACCCAACTGGTCTCCACTGCACAGGATCTCGGGCGAGATCACGATCCGCGGGTGCGCGAGCTGATGGCGCAGGTGTACCTGCGACAGATGCTCGCCCGAGTCGACACCCTCCTCGATCGGCAGTCCCGCGACGGGGGCGCGGCGCCGAGTGCGATGGGTTCGATCCGCAAGGTCCAGTGGGTGGACAAGCTCACCGCCGTGTCCGCCGCGGCACGAGCGATCCTCGGCCGCGACCTGATCGCCGACACCGGTGCCCCCGGAACGTTCTCGTGGAACGCCCACGTGCTCGGAGCACCCGGCTACAGCATCGCGGGCGGCACCGACCAGATCCAACGCAACATCATCGCCGAGCGGGTCCTCGGCCTGCCGCCCGAGCATCGCTCGGATCGCGGCCTCACCTGGCGCGAGGCCCGTGCCGCACAAGCCGATGCCCAGCGGTGACCCAATCCCCCAATCGATTTCAGAAAGGCCCGCACAATGAGAGTCACGACTTTCCGGCGCGTTCTCGCCGGCCTCGGCGTCGCCGCAGTCACGTTCGCGACCGCCGCATGCGGTTCCGGCGAAACAGTGGAGGTCTCGGCCGGCGATCTCGGTCCCAGTGGGGACACTTCCTGGCAGGAGGTGATCGACAAGGCCAAGGAGGAGGGTTCGGTCACCTACTACTCGGGGCAGGCCACCGACAACCTCCAGACCGCCGCCACCGCCTTCGAATCCGCGTACGGCATCAAGGTCGACATCGTGCGAGACAACGACGCGAACCTGCAGACCAAGCTGGCCGCGGAGGAGACGACGGGCAATCAGGTGGCCGACGTCGTCGCGTCCGCTGCACGGCCATGGGTGGACGAACGCCTCACCCAGAACTACTTCGTGCCGGTGACGGGTCCGGCGTTCTCCGCTCCCGAGTTCGATGCCGCCAAGTTCGTCCAGGACGACACGATCTTCACCTCGTCCGCGGCGGTCCTCACCTACGCGTGGAACACCGACCGGGTCCCCGCCGGCCTGTCCGGGTACAAGGACCTGCTCACTCCCGACCTCGCGGGCGGGAAGATCGGCGTGATCCTGCCCATCTCGGCCGCGATCGTCGACTTCTACGGCTACCTGAACGAGACCGTGTCCCCGGACTACGTAGAGAAGCTCGCCGCGCAGCGGCCCCGCACCTACACGGGCGCACAGGCCATCGCCCAGGCACTGACCTCCGGCGAAATCGCCGCCGCCGCATACACACTTCCGCTGACGGCCGAGAAGGAGAAGGGGGCGCCCGTCGACTTCGGTCTGGCATCGCCGGTGTTCGGCGCCCCGTTCCTGACGGGCGTCGTGGCGAAGGCGCCGCACCCCAACGCCGCTCAACTGTTCGCCAACTTCCTCGTCACGAAGGCCGGCCAGAACGCCGTCGCCAACCGCGCCGGAGCGGTGCTGCCGGACATTCCGACCGCAACCACGTCGGCCGACAACATCTGGACGAGCAGCCGTGCCGTCTCCGCGGACGACACCGTCGCCTTCCGCAGCGAGTTCGAGCGCAGGTTCGGCGCGAGCCAGTAGAAGACCACAAACAACTCCGGCCCATTGCGGACCGGATTCGGAAAGGACAACCCATGAATGTCGGCGAACGCTTGAAGAGCTCGGTGTCCGATGTCGAGGTGATCGTCGTCAAGGTCGGGGATGCCGTGAACGGCCCCCTGCACTGCGCGGGCGTACCGATGGGTTCCGGCGGTGCCACTGGCGCGGCGGAAGCGCAGGCGTCCACAGACGGTGCACCCCTCGTCCTCGGCAAGCGGTACTCGGGCGCCGGCGTCGAGGTGCTGTGCGTGACCGCCGGCCCGGGCCCGCTCACCGTCGACGGCGTCGACCTCGAGCTGGCAGCGCCCCGCCCGCTCCCCGCCTCGGACTGACGCCCGGCCGCCTCGACGATCGCAGAAAGGCCTGCACCATGATTCTCGGCACGACAACCACCGAACGCGCAGACACCGAAATGCTCGTGTCCACGGTCCAGTCGGCTGTCCACCGTCTCGACCCCGCCGACGGACGATCGGAGCGAATCGATCGGGACGGACCGTTTGATCACGCCCTGTGGTCGTTGCTCGCTCGCGAAGTCGGCATCGGTGCCCTGTCGGTGCCCGAGGACCGGGGCGGTCTCGGTGCGTCCTTCCAGGACGTGTCCGCGGTGCTCACCGTCCTCGGTGCCGAGCTGTCACGCGTGCCGTACCTTTCCGCGGTCGTCTCGACGACCGCCCTGATCGACGCGCCTGCCTCCGCCACTGTCGACGACTACCTGGCACGCATTGCCTCAGGTGAACTGATCGCGGCCACCGTGGTCCCGGTTTCCTGCGACGACAATGCATTCCGGGTAACGAATGCCACCGAAGGGGCCACACTCACGGGATCGGCGTCCTTCGTCGTGGACGCGGACATCGCCGACGTCGTGCTCGTGTTCGCACAGGCCGAGGACGGCACCACCGGGCTGTACGCCGTGGCCGCCGAGGCGCTGTCCCGGACGCGGATGACCGCAACCGACGGCACCCGCGTGCTGTCGACGGTCACCGCGAACGGCGCATCCGCCGCGCTGCTGGATCCCCACCCGTCGGTTCGTCGTCTCCAGGACCGCGCCCTCGTCGCGCTGGCCTGCGACAGCCTCGGGGTCGCTCGACGCGCCCTCGACGACGCGGTCGCCTACGCGGGCAGCCGCGTCCAGTTCGGACGGGCGATCGGTGGCTTTCAGGCCGTCAAACACCGGTTGGCCGAAGCCGCCGTCGCAATCGAGCTCGCCACGTCAGCTGTCGCTCACGCCGTGTGGGCGGTCGAGGAAGGCACCGATCACGAGCTCGCGGAAGCCGCCGCGATCTCCGCGATCGCGTGCGGGGACGCCGCGTCCCGAACCACCGCTGACACCGTCCAGATTCACGGCGGCATCGGATTCACCTGGGAGCACACCGCTCACCGCTACTACCGTCGCGCCCTGACGAACGCGGTGCTGTGGGGCAGCGGCGACGAACACGCGCAACGCCTCTACGAACTGGCCACCGGTGCGCACACGTGCGCGCACGCGGACGCCGTGCCCATCCCTGCGTCCGCCCTCTCGTCGTAGCACCCGACCCAGCCCGGTCAGAAAGCGAGTTCCCGTGTCCCACGTATCCGTTCGTCAGCTCCTCAAGAACTTCGACGGCAAACCGCCCACCGTCGCCGTGGACCACCTCGACCTCGAGATCGAGGACGGAGAGTTCCTCGTCCTGCTCGGCCCCAGCGGCTGTGGCAAGACGACGACCCTCCGGTGCCTCGCCGGTCTGGAACAGCCCGTCGGCGGCACCATCTCCCTGGGCGACCAGGTGGTGTTCGACGCCGACCGAGGTCTGAACCTGACTCCGGACAAGCGGTTCATCGGCATGGTGTTCCAGTCGTACGCGCTGTGGCCGCACATGAGCGTCCGCAAGAACATCGCCTACCCCCTCAAGTCCCGCAAGATGACCGACGAACTGCGTGGTGGACGCGTCGAGGAGACCGCAGCCCTCGTCGACTGCGAGCGCCTCCTCGACCGACTGCCCGCCGAACTGTCGGGTGGACAGCAGCAACGCGTGGCCCTCGCCCGCGGCCTCGTCGCACGCCCCGATCTGGTGCTGTTCGACGAACCGCTGAGCAACCTCGACGCGCGACTGCGCGACCAGGTGCGCGCCGAACTGCACGACCTGCACCAGCGCAATCCGTTCACCGCGGTCTTCGTTACGCACGACCAGAGCGAAGCGCTCGCGCTCGGCACCCGCATGGCCATCATGAACGCCGGCCAGATCGTCCAGATCGGAACTCCCCGTGAGGTGTTCGAGGAGCCGGTCGACGAGTACGTCGCCGGGTTCACCGGCATGTCGAACCGGCTGTCGTGCGAGTACGTCGATGGGCACTGGTACGCCCTCGGCACCGAGCTCATCGGCGCCGAGCCGCGGGCGGCCGCGGGCACCCGAGACTTCGTCCTGCGACTGCGTCCCGAGAAGGTGCGGCTGATCGGCGACGCGAGCGACCTGCGCGCCGGCGAGGCCGGCATCGCCGTGAACGTCGACGACGTGGAATTCGGCGGTCTGCACCTGGATGTGATGCTCTCCTCCACGGCACGGGACTCGCGACGGCGCGAACTGCACGCCCGGATCTCGACGTACGACCGGTCCCGCGCGCCGCGGACCGTCGAACGCGGCGACCGGATGATCCTCGCGTTCGACGCCACCGACGGACGGATGTTCGGCAGCGACGGACGCATGCTCTCCACCGAGCAGTCCGCGGTCCTCACGGCGCTGGTGGGGTGACGAGAATGGCTACCCTGACCCTCCCCACCCCGTCGACTCCCACCCCGTCGGCTCCGACCACCGGGACGCCGTCGCTGATGGAGAACGAGAAGGTGCGCTCCGGAGCCCGACGGCTCGGCGTCATCGCCTTCGCGGCGTTACTCGCCTACCTCGTCATCCTGCCGATCGTGCGCCTGCAGGCGACCGCGTTCGAAGACGGCAGCGCCGGCTTCAGCCGTGCGTTCGGACTCGATCGCATCGGCGAGATCCTGAAGTACACGGTCGGACTCGCGATCGGATCGGTCGTCATCGCGATGGTGCTCGGCACGGCGCTGGCGTGGGCCGCGAGTCGGCTCCCGCGGCGCCTCGAATTCCTGCGCATCCTGCCGATCCTCCCGATCGTCATCCCCTCCGTCGCCGCGATCGCAGGCTGGGCGTTCCTGCTCTCCCCGCGGCCCGGGTATCTCAACGCCGCCCTCCGGAACCTGCCCTGGTGGTCACACCTGGAGGAGGGCCCGGTCGACGTCTACTCGATCGAGTGGATCGTCATAATCACCGGCTTCTCGCTGAGCTCGTTCGTGTACATGTTCGTCAGCTCCGGGTTCTCCAACATCAACTCCGAGATGCTCGAGGCCGCACAGGTTTCCGGAATGCCGGAGTGGAAGGTGTTCTTCAAGGTCACCCTTCCGCTGCTGCGCCCGACCCTCATCTACGGCGGTGGCGTCGCGCTGCTTCTCGGCCTCGGCCAGTTCACCGGGCCCCTGCTTCTCGGCACCAACAGCGGTGTCAGCGTTCTGACGACGGAGATGTACTTCCAGATCAGCGACAGCCCTGCCCAGTTCGCCACCGCGGCAGCTCTCGGTTCGCCACTGTTGCTCGCGGGCATCGCAGTCGTGTTCGCGCAGAAGGCGATGCTCGGCAACCAGAAGCGCTTCGTCACCCACGGCGGCAAGGCATTCCGCTCCCAGGGGCGCCCGTCCCGTATCGGCGTCGGCCTCATCGTGCTCTTTTCGCTGCTGTCGACGGTCCTGCCGATCCTGGCGCTGGCCTTCGTCTCGCTCTCCCGGTACTGGCGTGGCAGCATCGACCTCTCCACCCTGACGGTCGACAATTTCCGCACCGTGTTCAGCACGACCGCGGTGCCGTCCGCGATCACCAACAGCCTGGTCTTCTCACTCGGCTCGATGGCGATCGCGTTGCCGCTCGGCTTCATCGCCGCCAGCCTCATCGTCCGAGGCGTCCGCCCTGCCCTGCGCGTCCTCGTCGACGTGCTGGTCTCGATGCCGCTCGGCGTTCCTGCGGTCATCTTCGGCGCCGCGTTCCTGCTCACCTACACCGAGGGACCGATCGTGCTGTATGGCACGCCGTGGGTCGTCATCCTCGTGTACGTGACGCTGATGCTGCCGTTCGCCACCCGCATGCAGCTCTCGACGATGCTCGCACTCGGCGACAGCTACATCGAGGCGTCCCGGGTCAGCGGGGCAGGCTTCCTGCGCACCAACATCCGCATCCTGCTACCGCTGATGCGAGGAAGCCTCGGCGGCACCGCGGCCCTGATCTTCGTGCTCCTGACGCACGAGTTCACCGCATCGCTCCTCGTCCGGGCGTCCAAAACACAGGTCATGGGCACCGTCCTGTTCGACGCCTGGTCCAACGGCAGCTATCCCCTCGTTGCCGCCGTCGCGCTCATCATGACGGGCGTCACCGCGGTCGGCGTCGCCGCCGCGATGCTCGTGGGCGGCGCGGATTCGCTGAGCAAGATGTGATCGGGACACGACGCCCGACCATCCGACAATGTGCCGAACGGAAAGGAAGTGGCCCGTGGGGTCGATCGGACTGAGTGCGTACGGCATGACCGTCGCCGAACTCGTCGAACTCGCCGTGTGCGCCGACGAACTGGGCTTCGACGCGCTGTGGCTGGGTGAGCACGTGATCCGACCTGCCGGCTACGGCAGCGAACATCCCACGACGGGAACCGTGCAACACCACACGACCATCGTCGACACCGACACCGAACTGATCGATCCGTGGGTCGCCCACGCGGCGATCGCCGCGGTCACCTCCCGCATCAAACTCGGGACCGCCGTCTACGTGACCGCGCTGCGGCACCCCCTGCACACCGCACGGACCACGATCTCCGTGCAGGAACTCAGCGGTGGCAGGGTGCTGTTCGGGGTCGGATCCGGCTGGCTCGAGGAGGAATTCGCCGCACTGGGGGTGCCCTTCCGCACCCGGTTCTCCCGCACCGAGGAATGCCTCGACATCCTCCTGAAGTCGTGGTCCGGCACCGAGTTCGACCACAGCGGGAAGCACTTCACCTTCGACCGGATCCAGGTGCATCCACGGCCCACGCCGGTCCCTGTGGTGCTCGGCGGCAACACCGCACCCGCGTTGGCCCGCGCCGCACGGCTCGGCGACGCGTGGTTCGCGTCAGGTACCCCAACCCCGGACGAGGCGGTGGAACTGGTAACGGAACTGCGGCGGCTGCGCCGGGAGTCCGGCAACCCCGAAGAGTTTCCCTGCTATGTCCGGGTCTCGACCACCGACCCCGCGGTCCTCTCCGACTACCGGAACAACGGTATCGAAGACCTGGTGTTGTGGGCCGACGCACTCTGGACCGGTGACACCCCGGGCGAGCGCCGACGCAACCTCACCGCGGCGGCGGAGCGTCTGGGGCTGTGCGCCCAACGCCGGTCGTTGTCGGCAACGGCAGAACGAAACTGACAATCCAGCGCCGCCCCGGATCCGACCGTTTGCGGATCCGGGGCGTTCGTCTGTCGCGTCGACGACCTCGTCAGGCGATCTCGTCGACCAGGCCCCACGCGAGGGCGGTGTCCGTGTCCAGCGGGACGTTCGTGACGCACATCCAGTAGGCGCGCCAGCGGCCGATGCGGCGGGGCACGCTGACGCAGCCACCGGCGCCCGGAACCAGGCCCATCGACACCTCAGGCAGCCGGAACACCGTCCCCGGCGCCGCGACAACCCGAGATGCGAACGCGGGCACCTCGATGCCGGCGCCGACGCAGCTGCCGTGCACCCGCACCTCCATCCGGTCCGCCAACGCCGCCATCAGGCGTCCCGCCCCGGCCCGGGTGCGGATCAGGTGCGCCGTCGCGAGGTCGGGGGTGGTGCCGAACTCGTCGAGGTCGCCGCCTGCGGAGAACACCGGCCCGGCGCCGTCGAGCAGCACCGAGGTGATGCTGTCGTCGGCGAGGGCGAGCCGCAACCCTTCCACCAGGCCGTCGCGCACCTGCGCCCCGTAGGCGTTACGCCGCTCCGGCCGGTTCAGGGTGATGTGCAGGCGGTCGCCGTTCCGATCCAGCAGCACCGGCTCCTGCGGCGCCGGCGGCGGCAACGGCCGCGGCCCGCGCACCGCCAGCCACCGCCGGAACCCGGGGGTGCCGAGCAGCGTGGAGTAGGCCAGTGACTCGACGTCGATGGCCTCGGGTACTGGCAACGACTCGGACACCCGCAGCACCTGCCCGAGCACGACCGCCGCGTGCACCTGCTCGGCGACGGCGGCGAGCACGGTCTCAACGGCGGCGGCCGGGTCCGGGACGCCGACGAGGGTCCGATCGGTGGCGACGGACTCCGGGACCAGGGAGGTGTCGAGGGCGGCGGCCAGCTCGAGGTGCGCGGCCGTCAGCGGCTGCGCCCGGGTGCGCAGCCCGACGAGAACCCGGGTGCCGCCGCGGGCCCGCGCCGCCGCTCGCGCGGCCAGGTCGGCGTCGATGTCGGCGTCGAGATCGACCACCAGCAGCGGCCGATCGACGGCCGCTCCCTCGGCGAGCAGCGGCTGGTCCGCGACTCCGGCGGCGAGGTCGGTCGCGGTGATGGCTTGCTGCGGTGTTCCCATTGTTCCAGCTTGCCAGCTAACAATTTTCGAATAGGCGTGCGGGTACCATCACGAGGTGTCCGACTTCTCCACCTCGACCCAGGATCGGGTACATGACTGGGCGGAGAGCGGCATCCCGATGCTCACCGGGCGCCCCGACGGACCACCGATCGTGCCGCCCGGAGCGGCGGCGAGCAACGCCCGCGCGCTGGCCGGGCACATCACGTCCGCCGCTGCGCTGGCCGGCCGGACGGTGGACCTGGACGGGGCGCCACTGCTGTCGGAGCGGGCCGCGTTCACCGGCTTCACTCGCCGCGGCGACATCACCCTCGGCGGCAGCGGCCGGTTGCTGCGCACCGCCGACGGCTGGACGGCGGTCTCCTGTGCCCGTCCGGACGACCCGATCCTGCTTGGCGCGCTGATCAGCACCGACATCGACGTCGACGACCCGTGGCCGGCGGTGACCGCGTGGGTGGCCGGGCACACCGGCGACGAGCTCGCCGAGCGCGCCGAACTGCTCGGGGTTGCCGCCGCGCCGATCCGCCCACCCTCCGTACCGGCTCCGCTCCCGGCGCCGGGGGCGCCCCGGTCGGTCGAGGGGCTGCTGGTGGTGGACTTCGGGTCCCTGTGGGCCGCCCCGCTGTGCGCGCACCTGCTTGGCCTGGCCGGTGCGCGGGTGGTCAAGGTCGAGACGCCGCAACGACCGGACGGGGCGCGGCGCGGCAATCCCGATTTCTACGCGCTGCTGCACGGCGGGCACGAGGCGGTGTGCCTCGACCCGGCCGACCCCGACGACCGTCGCGCGCTCGCCGCCCTCGTCGATGCCGCCGACATCGTGATCGAGGCGTCCCGGCCGCGGGCACTCGCCGGCTTCGGCCTCGACGCCGCCGCGACCGCGGGCCGCGGTGCAACGTGGCTCTCGATCACCGCCGCCGGACGGTCCAGTGGCCGAATCGGTTTCGGCGACGATGTAGCCGCGGCGGCAGGTCTGGTGGCGTGGGACGAGCGTGGACCGATGTTCGTCGGCGACGCGATCGCCGACCCGCTGACCGGCCTGACCGCGGCGGCGCTCGCGTGTTCCGCGGACGCGCCCGGCCGGCTGATCGAGGTGTCCATGACGGACGTGGTCGCCGCCACCCTCACCGGCGACTCCCTGGCACCCGTCCCGCGAATTCACCAGGGCCGTTGGGTGATCGATACAGGCGACGAGATCGTCGAGATCGCAGAACCTCGGATCCGGACGCCGCACGGGGAGGTTCCCGGCGTCGGCCGCGACACCCTGCCAGTGCTGCGGTCACTCGACATACCCGTCACCGGAATCGAGGCGCGATGACGGGGCCGGTGATCGTCACCGACGCCGAGGTGAACGGCATCGCGGGTGTCGACGTCCGGATCGAAGCCGGGCGGATATCTGCCGTCGGCGCCGGCCTGCCGCGAGCAGGCGCGGAGAGGATCGACGCTGCGGGCGGTGCGCTGATCCCCGGCCTGACGGACCACCACCTGCACCTGCACGCGATGGCCGCGGACGCGGCGTCGGTGCGCTGCGGGCCGCCCGCCGTGCGCACCCCCGACCAGCTGCGGGCGGCGCTCGCCGCCGCCCCCGCCGACGATCACGGCTGGGTGCGCGGTGTCGGCTATTTCGACTCCGTGGCAGGCGATCTCGATGCCGGTTCGCTGGACCGGCTGCACGCGGACCGGCCGGTGCGGATCCAGCACCGCAGCGGCGCGATGTGGGTCCTGAACTCGGCGGCGGTCGCGGCGACCGACCTCGCCTCCGCCGACCATCCCGGCGTCGAACGCGATTCCACCGGAACACCGACGGGGCGGGTGTGGCGCGCCGACGACTGGCTGCGCACGCGGCTGCCGGTGTCCGGGCCACCGTCACTCGCGGCGATCGGGGCCGAGCTCACCCGGTTCGGCATCACGTCCGTCACCGACGCCACCCCGGACATGCGGCCGAGTTCGCAGCGGGCGATCGCCGACGCGATGGTCTCGGGCAAGCTACCCCAGCAGGTACACCTGCTGGGTGCCGCATTGTCGGAGCGCGAATTCAACTCGCCGACAGACCGACTGACAGTGGGACCGTACAAAATAGTGCTCGCCGACTCCGGCCTGCCCGACCTCGACACGCTCGCCGGCACCATCACCACGGCCCATGCGGCCGGGCGCCCGGTCGCCGTGCACTGCGTCAGCCGGGAGGCCCTGTTGATCCTGCTGGTCGTGCTCGCCGAGGTCGGCACGATCCCCGGCGACCGCATCGAGCACGGCGCCCTGGTTCCCCGTGAAACCCTCCGCCGAATCCACGATCTCGGACTGCGAGTCGTCACCCAACCCGGGTTTCTCGCCGACCGAGGCGACGACTACCTCCGCCACGTGGAGCCGGCCGACCAGCCGGACCTGTACCGCTGCCGGTCCCTGCTCGCCGCCGGGATCCCGCTTGCCCTGTCCAGCGACGCTCCGTACGGTCCACTCGATCCGTGGCGGGTGATCGCGGCCGCGGTGGACCGCCTCGCCCCGACCGGCGAGGTCGTCGGCGCGGACGAACGACTCACCGCCACACAGGCACTGAACGGATATCTCGCTCCGGCAGACGATCCAGGAGGCCCGCCGCGACTGGTCGCGGTCGGCGTCGCGGCCGACCTGGTGCTGCTGCACGGTCCCCTCGCCGAGGCGTTGCGCACCCCGGCCGCGGACGCCGTGCGCCGCACGCTGCACTCGCAGCGGTGACGGTCCCGCCAGATGGTTTACTTGGTGTACGACGTCGACTGCGGGAGGTGAGAGGTGGCCGACAAGAGGCTCGCACCCGTCTTCCACTCGCAGAGCACACCCACCTACCCGATCCGGACCCCGAAGACCGCCGAGCTGGTCGCGAACACACTGCGCCGCATGATCATCGACGGCACCCTCCACGACGGAGATCACCTCCCCCACGAGGCCGACCTGATGGACCGGTTCGCCGTCAGCCGACCCACGCTGCGTGAGGCCATCCGGCTTCTCGAGTCCGCCGGACTGGTGGAGGTGCGGCGAGGATCGCGAGCCGGCGCGCGGGTGCGAGTCCCCGGGCCGGAGGTCGTCGCGCGGTCGGCCTCGTTGTTGCTCGAACTGTCCGGCACGACCGTCACCGATATGTTCCTGGCCCGCGAGGCGATCGAACCGGACGCGGCCCGCGTCCTCGCCATCGAGGGCACCGAGGCCGATTTCGACGAACTCGCCCGGATGGTCGACGAGGACATTCCCGCCGCATACGCCACGGCGACCCTCGCCGCCGGACTCTCCGCATTCCACCTGCGGGTCGTCCAACTCTCCGGCAACGCGCCGCTCGCGATCATCGCCGGGATGCTGTACGAGTTCACCGAGCGCGACACCGTCGCCGCGGTGCTCGAGACGGAGGACGACCGGCAACAGTACGCGGCCAACTACAAGTTGGCGGTCCGCTCCTGCCGGCGTCTGATCCGGCTGCTGCGGGCCCGCGACGCCGACGCGGCCTTCTCACACTGGCGCAAGCACGTCGTCAACGCCCGCCCCTTCCTGATCGACGGTCGCGATGACGAAGCGGTGCACGACCTCATGGACCGGCCGGCTCGGCCGCAGTGACGGCCCGCCGGTCCTGACCGTCACGAGGACCGGTGAGAGCGCCCGCACGTTCGCCGTCCGGACGACGGATCCCGGTGGGTACCGCGATGACGGACCATCGCGGTACCCCGGAACCATCGATGCGCCGCGATCCGCGGCGCGATCTCAGATGCTCGCGTCGACGGTGCCCGAGGTCAGCGACGGCGCGCCGGCAAGCAGCGGTCCGAGGTCGGTGATCGCGCCCTCTCCTGCCCGGAACTTGCGGTACGCGGCATCGTGCTCGGCGGACTCCCAGGTTTCGATGAAACGCCAGGTGTTCGGGTCCTTCGCGTCGATCACCGCGTCCACGCCCTGGCAGCCGGGGAACGCCCGCGTCTCCTTGAGCACGCGGGTCATCACCTCACGTGCGGTGTCCAGGGCGTCGGGCTTGAAGGTCAACTCCAGGACTGCGATCAGTGCCATGTTTCACTCCTCGGTCTCTGTGCCGCGAAACCTGTTGTCGCGGTTAACGGCCGAGGGTACCGGCCAGCGTCCGGATCGTGTGCCGCGCGGTGGCCAGACTTTCGTCGGCCTGCGTGGAGAGCGGAGCCAGCGCCGGGATCCGCCCGGCCAGGGTCAGCTCCGCGGTCACCACCGACACCTCCATCCCCATCGACGTGCCCAGCACCTGCTGCAGCGGCGGCACGGTGAAGTCGGTCCCGGCGCCCGCGGAACCCGGCGCATAGGTGTTGCCCCGGCTGGAGATCACCACGACCGGCGTACCCGCGAGGGGACGGTCCGGGGTGTCGTACGGCACCGTCGTGCCCAGGACGTGCAGATGGTCGAGCCAGGCCTTGAGGGTCGAGGGCAGCGACCAGTTGTACATCGGCGCTCCGATCACGACTACGTCCGCCGCCACCACCTCCGCGATCAGCGCGGCCTGCCGAGCCTCGGCGTCGGGATCCGGGCTCGCCCCCGCGCGGCGCAGGCGCGCCGCGTAGTGCAGTTCGGAGTCGGGTAGGTGCGGCACCGGGTCGCGGTGCAGGTCCCGCACGGTCACCGTGAACTCGGGCCCGCGGGCGCGCCAGGTGTCGGCAAACAGGCGGGTCAGATCGCGGGAGACGGAATTGTCGAGGTCCGCCGACGAGTCGACGTGCAGCAGTTGAGGCATCGGCCAGGTCCTTTCGGGCACCGACGGTGCCCGTGCGCGGTTACGGGTCGAGGGACACCGTAACCACGGGGACCCCCGGTCACCGGGGAGGACCGTTGTCGATGGACTGTACGACCGCGAAGATCAGGAATCCGGCCGCGGCGAGCACGACGACCGGCTGCCGGAGCATCAGCGCCGGAGCCAACAGGACGAGGGCGTACGGAATCAGGGTGAGGTTGCGTCGCGGCGAGGTCGCGGGCCCGACCGGGCCGGGACCGGCGGCCGTGAGGAACTGGGGAACGCTCACGCCCCTGCGCCGGGTTCCGACGAACACCAGTCCGGCACCGACGGCCAGCACCAGTGCGACAGGGACGAACCACGCGGCCAAGTCGGCCGCGGCGAACCCGAAGAAGAGGAAAACGAGGATCAGCAGCGGGACGAGCACCCAGAGGAACCGTCGTCGTCCCGGCTGCGGTGCCACGGCGGGCAGATCGGTGAACAGGACCGCGAGGTCGCGGTTGGTCCGTGCCGACTCCACCCGCGCGCAGCGGTCACCGAACTCCGCGAGGGTCAACCGGCCCTCTCCGAGGTGCCGGGTCAGGAGTTCGACCGCCTGCTCGCGCTCGAGTGTCCCGATGCGGATTTCCGGGAGCTCGGCCATGAGTCAAGAGTAGGCGGCTTCGACGCCTGTGCGCCCTTCTGGTGGCTCGGGCCACCCGAAGGGCGCACAGAACGCGGAGCGTCTTACTTCAGTTCGGCGAGGACCGTGCCCTGCGTGATCGCGGCACCCGGCTCGACGGCCAGACCGGTGACGGTACCGGCCTTGTGCGCGGTCACCGGGTTCTCCATCTTCATCGCCTC
>NZ_JBSFSC010000012.1:0-15036 GCF_053589555.1 Rhodococcus sp. NPDC003322
TGGGGGCTGCGTTCGACACGGTGGTGCCGGTTCGGGTGTTGTTCGAGGCGTCGTCGGTGGGGGCGCTCGCGGCACGAGTCGGCGCTCTCGCCGGTTCGGGCGGGCGGACTCCGCTGGTGGCGGGCCCGCGCCCCGGTCGGCTCCCACTGTCCGCGGCACAGTCCCGGATGTGGTTCCTCAACCAGTTCGACACCGCATCCGGGGCGAACAACATCGCCATGGCCGTGCGACTGTCGGGCGCGCTGGACATCGATGCGTTCGGCGAGGCCGTGACGGACCTCTTCGACCGCCACGAGGTCCTGCGGACCTCGTACCCGAACTCCGAGGACGGTCCGGAACAGGTGATCATGCCTGCCGGCCGGGTCGCACACGACCTGACGCCCATCTCCTCCTCCGAGGAGGAGATGGTGGCTGCGCTCGTCCGGGAAGCGGCGGAAGGATTCGACGTGGCGGCCCAGGTGCCGATGCGTGTCCGTCTCCTCCAGCTCGGTGACACCGAGTTCGTGTTCGTGTTCGTGGTCCACCACATCGCCGCCGACGGCTTCTCGATGGGGCCGCTGGTGCGGGACGTGATGGCCGCGTATGCCGCCCGGACCGCCGGGCACGAGCCGGGGTGGGCGCCGCTGCCGGTGCAGTACGCCGACTACGCACTCTGGCAGCGCGAGGTCCTGGGATCCGAGGACGACTCCGAGTCGGTGATCTCCACCCAGTTGGGCTACTGGTCCGAGCAGCTGGCCGGATTGCCGGAACAGCTGGACCTGCCGACCGACCGGCCGCGGCCGCCGGTGGCGTCGTATCGAGGTGCGACACATGTCTTCACTGTCGACGCCGAGCTTCACCGGGCACTCGACGAATTGGCCCGGGAGCGGGGCACGACGCTGTTCATGGTGGTGCACACGGCGCTGGCGGTGTTGCTGTCCAGGCTGTCCGGCACCGAGGACATCGCGATCGGGGCCCCGGTCGCGGGCCGCGGCGAGGCCGCGCTCGACGACCTCGTGGGCATGTTCGTCGGGACACTGGTCTTGCGGACCCGGGTCGACTCGGGGATGAGTTTTGCCGAGGCGCTGGAACAGAGCCGGGCGGTGGACGTCGCAGCGTTCGCGCACGCCGAGGTGCCGTTCGAGCGGCTCGTCGAGGTGCTCAACCCGGCGCGCTCGCAGTCCCGGCACCCGCTGTTCCAGGTCGCCCTCGCCTTCCAGAACTTCGCGCCGGCCCGGCTGGTGCTTCCGGGGCTCGAGGTCTCGGCAGTCGACTTCGACGCGCGAGTCGCGAAGGTCGATCTTCAGGTCACGGTCACCGAACGCGCCGACGAGAGCGGTCGGCCGGACGGCTTGTCCGCCGAAATGGTCTACGCGACCGACCTCTTCGACGAGGCGACCGTGGCGGGCATGGCCGACAGGTTGGTGCGAGTGCTGACCGAGGCCGTGTCGGCGCCGGAGGTTGCAGTCGGTGACATCGACGTTCTCGATGCCGCCGAGCGCGCCGGGGCGGTGCGGGCGGGCAGCGATGCGGTTGCGCCCGAGTCCCTCGCCGGGTTGCTCACCGGTGCGGTCGCGGTGCGTCCGTCGGCGGTCGCATTGTCCGCCTCGGGTCGGGACGTGACCTATCGGGAGCTGGACGAGCGGTCGTCGCGTCTGGCCCGGGTGCTGATCGATGCGGGTGCGGGTCCCGAGTCCGCGGTCACGATCGCAATCACGCGTTCGGTGGAATCGGTCCTCGCGGTGTGGGCGGTGGCGAAGTCGGGCGCCGCGTTCGTGCCGGTGGATCCGAACTATCCCGCCGATCGGGTGACGCACATGGTGACCGACAGCGGGACGGTGCTCGGTGTCACGACGGCCGAGTTCGCCGACCGTCTTCCTTCGGCGGTCCCGTGGCTGGTCCTCGATTCCGTCGAGGTCGAAACCAGTTGCGCCGCAATGTCGCCGGCGCCGGTGGTCGACGCGGAGCGCCTTCGTCCGCTGCGGCTAGAGAATCCGGCGTACATCATCTACACGTCCGGATCGACCGGTTTGCCGAAGGGCGTCGTCGTCACCCACACAGGTCTGGCGAACTTCGTCGCGTACCAGCGTTCGGACTACCGCGCACTCGAGGGTGACCGGACGCTGCACATCGGGTCGCCGAGCTTCGACATCTCGGTCAACGAGATGCTGCTCGCGGCCACTTCCGGCGCGACGCTGGTGATCTCGCCGCCGACGGTGTTCGGTGGTCCCGAGTTGGCGGAACTGCTGCGCCGCGAACGGGTGACCCATGTCCTGATGACGCCGGCCGCGCTGTCGTCGGTGGATCCGGCGGATCTGCCGGACGTGCGTTTCGTCGGGGTCGGTGGAGATGCGTGCCCACCGGAGTTGGTGGCGCGGTGGGCCGGTGATCACGAGTTCGTCAACGCCTACGGCCCGACGGAGGCGACGATCGTCGTCACGAGCACCGACCCGCTGGTGCCCGGGCAGCCGGTCACCCTGGGCGAGCCCGTGTGCGGGGTGCGGGCGATGGTGCTCGACGGCAGGCTGGGGCCGGTGCCGGCGGGAGTGGTCGGCGAGCTGTATCTGGCGGGGCCGGCGTTGGCGCGCGGCTATCGCGGACGGCCGGAACTGACGGCCGATCGGTTCGTCGCCGATCCGTTCGTGTCCGGTGGCCGGATGTACCGCACCGGTGACCTGGTTCGATGGACAGCGGACGGCGAGTTGGACTACCTGGGGCGCAGTGACTTCCAGGTGAAGGTGCGTGGCTTCCGCATCGAGCTCGGCGAGATCGACGCGGCACTCGCGGCGCAGCCCGGCGTGGAGTTCGCGGTCACCGTCGGTCACGCGGGTGCGGGTGCGGCGGCGTTGGTGTCGTACGTGCTTCCGTCCGCGGGCGTGGTGTTGGAACCGGCGGTCGTGAAGGCGGCGTTGGCCGAGGTGCTCCCGGCGCACATGGTGCCCGCATCGGTGATGCTGCTCGACGGGATCCCGTTGACGCCGGTCGGCAAACTGGACCGGAAGGCGTTGCCGGAGCCGGTGTTCGAGGCGCGCCCGTACCGCGCCCCGGCGAGTGCGACGGAGGTGGCGGTCGCGGGTGTGTTCGCCGACGTCCTCGGTGTGGATCGAGTCGGCTTGGATGACGACTTCTTCGAACTGGGCGGCAACTCACTGATCGCGACCCAGGTGGTCGCGCGGCTCGGCGCGGTACTCGACGCGACTGTTCCGGTGCGGACGTTGTTCGAGGCGTCCGGGGTCGCCGACCTGTCGGGCGCGGTCGAGCGCATCGCGGGAAGCGGTGCGCGACCGGCGCTCGTCGCCCAGGACCGGCCGGACCGGATCCCGCTCTCGCTGGCCCAGCAGCGCATGTGGTTCCTGAACCGGTTCGATCCGGAGTCGGTGGCCTACAACATTCCGATGGCCATCCGCCTGACCGGTGCGCTGGACGCGACGGCGCTCGAGATCGCGCTGGCAGATGTGGCCGCGCGGCACGAGTCGCTGCGCACCCACTACCCGGAGACCGAGGACGGTCCGGTGCAGTCGATCGCTGCCCCGCAGGACGCGATCCCCACCCTCGACAGGGTGCGGGTCACGGCCGACGAACTGCCGCAGCGGCTCTACGAACTGGCAACCACCCGGTTCGACGTGACCTCCGAGATCCCCTTGCGGCTCACGCTGTTCCAGCTGTCGGAGCTCGAGTACGTCCTCGCCGCAGTGGTGCACCACGTCGCCGCCGACGGGTCGTCGGTCGCTCCGTTCGTCGGCGATGTCATGACCGCCTACGGAGCCCGGACCGCCGGGCGTGCCCCGGGCTGGTCGGAGCTGCAGGTGCAGTACGCCGACTACGCCATCTGGCAGCGTCGGGTCCTCGGGAACGAGGACGATCCGCAGTCCGTCGCCGGGCAGCAGCTCGACTACTGGCGCCGGAACCTGGCCGGGATCCCCGACCAGATCGACCTGCCGAGTGACCGACCCCGTCCGGCCGTCCGCACGAGCCGCGGCGGACGGGTCGCCTTCGAGATCGACGGGCGGCTGCACCGTGCGGTGGCCGAGTTCGCCCGTCGCGAGGGCGTGACCGTCTTCATGGCCACGCACACCGCGTTGGCGGTGCTGTTGGCCAGGTTGACCGGCACGGACGACATCTCGGTCGGCACGCCCACCGCCGGTCGCGGCGACGCAGCGATGGACGGGCTGATCGGGATGTTCGTCAACACCCTCGTGCTGCGTACCGCGGTCGACGGCGGACGTTCCTTCTCGGACCTGCTCGCCACGGTCAAGGAAGCGGATCTGGGTGCGTTCGCGAACGCAGACGTGCCGTTCGAACGTCTCGTCGAAGTTCTCAACCCGACCCGGTCCACTGCTCGTCACCCGCTCTTCCAGGTCGGATTCTCGTTCCAGAACATCGCGCAGACGAGTCTCGAACTCCCGGGCCTCACGGTGTCCGCGCTCGACGTGGACAACGGCATCACCCAGTTCGACCTGCAGTTGTTCCTCATCGAGCAGTTCGACGCCGACGGCGCGCCTGCCGGCGTGGAAGCCATGTTCCACTTCGCGACGGATCTGTTCGACCAGTCGACGGTCGAGCGGTTCGCGCAGCGGTTCGTCCGTATCCTCGAGACCGGGGTGACGCGGCCGGACACCGCGGTCGGCGACATCGACGTCCTCGACGACGCCGAACGCGCCGAGGTGGTGTCGGACCGGAACGCGACTGCGGCCGAGGTCGAGGACCGGACCCTCGCAGACCTCTTCCGGGCGCAGGCCGACGCGACTCGGGACGCGCCGGCTCTGTGGCACGCGGGGACCGAGCTGACCTATGGGGAGTTCGACTCCCGGGTCAATCGTGTCGCCCGCGCGCTGATCGACCGGGGGGTCGGTCCCGAGTCCCTCGTCGCCCTCGCCATGCGCCGGTCCGTCGACCTGGTCGTCGGCATGTACGCGGTGGTCCAGGCCGGTGGCGCCTACGTGCCGGTGGATCCCGACCAGCCGGCCGAGCGGACCGGTCACATCCTCGACTCCGCATCACCGGTCTGCGTGTTGTCCACAGCGCGGGACGGTTTCGACGGTGCCGGGGACACACCCGTCCTCTTGCTGGACGGGGCAGACCTCGACGGCTACTCGACGGAGGCGGTGCAGGACGCCGAGCGGGTGCGGCCGCTGCGTCCGGAGAACCCGGCCTACGTCATCTTCACCTCCGGGTCGACGGGCAAGCCCAAGGGTGTTGCCGTCAGCCACCGCGCGATCGTGAACCAGTTGACGTGGAAGACCGACGCTTTCGGTCTCGGAGCTTCGGATTCGGTGTTGCTCAAGACTGCCGCGACATTCGATCTGTCGGTGTGGGAGTTCTGGTCGCCGCTCGTGTCCGGTGGCCGGATGGTCATCGCCGACGCGGGCGGTCAGCGCGATCCCGACTACCTGCTCGGGCTGCTGCGGGACCAGCACGTGACGACCCTTCACGCGGTGCCGTCGACGGTGACGATGCTCTCGGCAGCGGCCTCCGGTGCGGCGCTGTCGGATTCGCTGCGCCGGGTGCTGGCGATCGGCGAGGCGCTGCCCGCCTCCACAGCGCAGGCGTTCCGGTCGGCAAACTCCGCAGGACTGTTCAACCTGTACGGGCCGACCGAGGCGGCGGTGTCGGTCACGGCGCACGAGGTCAGCGACGCCGACGTCACCTCGGTGCCGATCGGCGGTCCCGAATGGAACACACGTGTGTACGTGCTCGACGCGCGTCTGCACCCCGTTCCCGTCGGGGTCTCCGGCGAGCTGTACCTGGCGGGCACCCAGCTCGCGCGCGGCTATCACGGCCGCCCGGACCTGACCGCGGATCGCTTCGTGGCCAATCCGTTCGGTGCGCCGGGTGAGCGGATGTACCGCACCGGAGACCTGGTCACCTGGCGTCCGGACGGCGAACTGGAGTACCTCGAACGACGTGACTTCCAGGTCAAGGTACGCGGCTTCCGGATCGAGCTCGGGGAGATCGAGTCGGCGCTGGCCAACGATCCCACCGTCGCTGCGGCCGTGGTCGCCGCGCACTCCGACGAGCGGGCCGGTGACCGGCTCGTGGCGTACGTGGTGCCCGCGACGGGAGCGCAGGTCGACGCGGTCGAGCTGAAGGCGTCGGCTGCCCGGGCACTGCCCAGCTACATGGTGCCGGCGGCGATCGTCGTGCTCGACGCGCTACCGCTGAACGTGAACGGCAAGATCGATCGGAAGGCGTTGCCTGCGCCGGAATTCGAGGCTGTCGAGTTCCGGGAGCCGGCCACCGACGCGGAACGGCTGGTGGCCGAGGTGTACGCCGACGTACTCGGCGTCGAGCGGGTCGGTCTCGACGACGACTTCTTCGCGCTCGGCGGGAACTCGCTGATCGCGACTCAGGTCACCGCGCGGTTGGGAGCGGCACTGGACACCCAGGTTCCGGTGCTCTGGTTGTTCGAGGCGCCGACCGTCGCCGAACTCGCCGAAAGAGTGAGCGCCAGCGCCGGTTCCGGTGGTCGCGCCCCGCTGGTCGCGGGGGATCGTCCGGAAGAACTGCCGCTGTCGCTCGCGCAGCAGCGGATGTGGGTGGTCAACCGGATGATGCCGGACTCGGCTGCCTACAACATTCCGGTGGCCATCCGGCTGTCCGGCCTGCTCGACGTGCAGGCCCTGGAGGCGGCCCTCGGTGATGTGCTCCGCAGGCACGAGGTGTTGCGCACGGTGTACCCGGACGGGCCCGACGGCCCGGTGCAGGTGGTGCTCTCGCCGGCCGAGTCGACGCCGGCGCTCGAACGTGTCGCCGCCACCGAGCAGTCGTTGCCCGGTCAGGTCGTGGAGATGGTGTCCGGGGGCTTCGACGTCACGGTCGACCTGCCGGTGCGGGCACGGCTGTTCGAACTCAGCCCCACCGAGCACGTGTTCGTCGTGATGGTGCACCACATCAGCGCCGACGGCTTCTCGATGGGCCCGCTGACCCGGGACGTCATGGTGGCCTACGCCGCGCGCGTGGATCGGCGGGAGCCGGACTGGGCGCCGCTCTCCGTGCAGTACGCCGACTACGCCCTGTGGCAACGTCGGGTCCTGGGCGCGGAGGACGACCCCGAGAGCCTGCTGACACGGCAGATCGACTACTGGCGCGATCAGCTCGACGGGCTCCCGGAGCAGATCGAACTGCCCACCGACCAGAGGCGGCCGGCACGGCAGTCGATGCGCGGTGCGTCGTTCGACTTCGACGTCGACACCGACCTGGCCGCGAAGCTGGCCAAGGTTGCCCGTGAACAGAACTCGACAGTGTTCATGGTCGTGCACAGCGCATTCGCGGTACTGCTCGCGAAGCTGTCGGGCTCGACGGACATCGCGATCGGCACACCGGTCGCGGGACGCGGTGAGCAGGTCCTCGACGACCTCGTCGGCATGTTCGTCAACACCGTGGTACTGCGCACCGAGGTCGGGTCGGGGATGACGTTCTCCGAACTGCTCGAGCAGACCCGGACCACCGACCTGACCGCTTTCGGTAACGCGGACGTGCCGTTCGAGCGCGTCGTCGACGCGGTCGGCCGGGAACGGTCCACCGCGTACTCGCCGCTGTTCCAGGTGTTGTTCGCCTTCCAGAACATGGCCACGACGTCGCTTCGGCTTCCGGGGCTCGAGGTTTCGCTGATGGACAGCGGCTTCGAGCAGGCCAAGTTCGACCTGCAGCTCACCGGTACGGAGCGGTTCGACGATCTCGGTCAGATCGTCGGCCTCGGCCTGCAGTTCCTGTACGCGACCGATCTGTTCCTCCCCGAGACGGTCCGCCTGTTCGCCGGTCGGTTCGTCCGGATCCTGGAGACGGTGGCGAACGACCCGGACGTCGTGCTGCGGAGCATCGACATCCTCACGGACGAGGAACGCTCGCGGCTCGCGCCGCAGCCGGCGCTGACCGTGCGGGATCTGCCGGACCTGTTGTCCGCCGCGGCGGCTGTGGCACCTGACGAGATCGCGCTCAGCCACGACGGCAAGGAGGTCACGTACGGGCAGCTCGGAACGAAACTGGCGTCCGTCACCAAGACCATGGGAGCGACGCTCAAACCCGAGGCATTGGTCACGGTTTCGTTGTCGGGTCTGTTGCCGGGCATCCTGCCCAAGCTCGGTCCCGAGGGCCACGCCAGGGCGATTGAATCACTGATCAGTTCGTCTCGGTCAATTGTTCAGAAAGCGCAGTTCGACAGCGGGTCGTGACCCTATAGTTCACCGGACGGCGCCGGGGAACCCGGAGTCGTCGGCATGCGCGTCGCCGGCGTCGAATGCCGGTTAGCAGTGGTTTTACGGGAGGTTTTGGCTAGATGTCGGGTGTTGAGCCGCGGGAGCACTTTCTCGCAGTCGAAGACTTGCCGCGGTTGATCGCAGAGGTTGTCAGGACCGATCCCGATCGCCTGGCGATCGCTCACGCGGACTCCAACGTCAGTTACCAGACGTTGCACGCGGAGCTGGAAAGCCTGGACACGGCGATGGGTGGCGCGCTCGGACCCGACGCCCTGATTCCCGTCGTGCTCTCGACCCTGCTGCCCGGCCTCGACGAAGGCGAGGACAGCGGGCTCGCGGCCGTGCTCGACGGCCTGTTCTCGGACGTGGCCCAGGCAGTCGGCGTCGTCGCCACCGCGCCACGCACCCTCGCATCGCTCTTCGACGAACAAGTCGCGCGGACTCCGGATGCGGTCGCCCTCGAATTCGAGGGTGCCGAGATGACCTATGCGGAATTCGACTCGCGCGCGAATGCATTGGCCCGCAAGCTGATCGAGTCCGGAGTCGGCCCCGAGTCGATGGTCGGGCTGGCGATCCGGCGTTCCTTCGATCTCCTGATCGGTATGTACGCCATCGTGAAGGCGGGCGGCGCCTACGTGCCGCTCGACCCCGACCATCCCGCGGACCGCATCGCGTACGTTCTCGAGGTGGCGCAGCCCGCGGCCGTGCTCACCACCGCGCGCGATGCGGTGCCGCTGCCCGCGAACGCAACGGTGTACGAGATCGACACCCTCGACGTGACCGGCTACTCCGCCGCCACGGTCACGGACTCGGACCGCATCCTGGCGCTGTCGCCCGACAACGCCGCCTATGCGATCTTCACCTCCGGTTCGACCGGGCGACCGAAGGGCGTTGCGGTCAGTCATCGCTCGGTCGTGAGCAACATGCTGTGGCGCACCGCCCAGTACCGCATCACCGGCGACGACGTCTTCTTGCAAAAGACGCCGTTCACCTTCGACGTCTCGCTGTGGGAACTGTTCTGGCCACTGGCGGCGGGTGCGAAGCTGGTCATCTCGACTCACGACGGACACCGCGACCCGGTCTACCTCGCGCGGACCATGGTCGATCGAGGCATCACCGTCGCCCAGTTCGTCCCGTCGATGCTGTCGATGTTCCTCGCCGAACCCGCAGCTCACGGGGTCGGGTCGTTGCGACTTGTCTTCTCGTCCGGTGAGGCGCTGCCACCCGAGACCGCGGTGCGCTTCCGCGGCATCTTCGATGTGCCGTTGCACAACATGTACGGGCCCACCGAGGCTGCCGTCGACGTCACCCGTCACGAGACGAGCGAGGCGGACGGGGCGACGATGCCGATCGGCTACGCCATCGCCGAGACCGAGGTGCTGGTCCTCGACGACGGGCTGCGTCCGGTGCCGCCGGGCGTTCCCGGCGAGCTGTACCTCGCGGGCGTCCAGCTCGCCCGCGGTTACGTCCGCCGGCCCGAACTGACCGCGGACCGGTTCGTCGCGAACCCGTACGGTGCGGTCGGCGCGCGCATGTACCGCACCGGAGACCTCGTCCGGTGGAACGCCGCCGGCGCATTGGACTACCTGGGGCGCATCGACTTCCAGGTCAAGCTGCGCGGTCTGCGCATCGAGCTCGGCGAGATCGAGTCGGCCCTCCTCGCGCGCAGCGAGGTCGCGCAGTCCGTGGTGGTCGTGCACAACGATCCGACTGTCGGCGACCATCTCGTCGCGTACCTGGTCGCCGAAGCGGGTTCTTCGCCCGATCACCGGGAGCTCGGTGCCGACCTCAAGCAGCGACTGCCCGACTACATGGTGCCGTCCCTGTTCGTCGTCCTCGACGCCTTTCCCGTCAACGCGAGCGGCAAGCTCGACCGGAAAGCGCTTCCGGCCCCGGACTTCTCGTCCCTTGCGCGCGAGTACCGCGCCCCGAGCACGACCACCGAGGAGTCGCTGGCGGCGCTGTTCGCCGAAATGCTCGGTCTCGACCGGATCGGCATCGACGACGACTTCTTCGAACTCGGTGGCAACTCGCTGATCGCGACCCGCGCGATCGCGAGGTTCAACGCCGACTTCGACGTCCGGATCGACGTCCGCGCGTTCTTCGATGCGCCGACAGTTGCCGAACTGGCGGTCGTCATCGACGGCGCGGCCGCGGCCGCGACCGGGCCACGACTCGGAGCTCTCGAGCGCCCCGACCGAATCCCGTTGTCGCTGGCGCAGTCCCGGATGTGGTTCCTCAACCGATTCGACACCGCGTCCGGCGTCAACAACATTCCGATGGCGGTTCGTCTCACCGGTCGCGTCGACGAGGACGCCATGCGGGCGGCGGTCGCGGACGTCGTGGGCAGGCACGAGGTGCTGCGCACGATCTACCCCGACTCCGAGGACGGTCCCGTGCAGGTGGTCCTGCCCGCGGCTCAGGCCGTTCCGGACCTCGTGCCCACCCGGGTCGACGAGTCCGAACTCGTCGCTCGCGTCGTCGAGTTGGCGAGCGCCGGCTTCGACGTCACCGGCGAGGTTCCGTTGCGGGCGGCGCTGCTGACCACCGGTGAGTCCGATCACGTGCTCGTGCTCGTCGTGCATCACATCGCTGCCGACGGGTTCTCGATGGGGCCGCTGGTCCGGGACGTGGTCACCGCGTACATCGCCCGGACGGGCGGTGCGGCCCCCGACTGGGCGCCGCTCGAGGTCCAGTACGCGGACTTCAGTGTGTGGCAGCGCGCGTACCTGGGTTCGGAGGACGACCCGGAATCGCTGGTTGCCGCGCAGCTCGGCTACTGGAAGCAGACACTGGCGGGGCTGCCGGAGCAACTCGACCTGCCCGCCGACCGCCCGCGCCCGGCGGTCGCGTCGAACCGCGGCGCCAACCACCGGTTCGTGCTCGACGGCGATCTGCAGCGGTCGATCGAGGCCCTCGCGCAGACGCAGGGCACGACGCCGTTCATGGTGGTGCACGCGGCGCTCGCCGTCCTGCTGGCGAGGTTGTCGAACACCACGGACGTCGCCGTCGGTACCCCTGTCGCCGGACGGGGTGCGGCCGCTCTGGACGATGTGATCGGCATGTTCGTCAACACCCTGGTGTTGCGTACGGAGGTCGACTCGGCACAGTCGTTCGCCGATCTGTTGTCCCAGGTGCGGGGTGCAGACCTGGCTGCGTTCGCGCACGCCGACGTGCCGTTCGAGCGTCTGGTCGAGGTCCTGAACCCGGCCCGATCGCAGGGCCGGCACCCGCTGTTCCAGGTTGCCCTGTTCTTCCAGAACCTCGCCCAGTCCGAGATCGTGCTGCCCGAACTCACCGTCAGCGCAGTCGATTTCGATCCCGGTGTGGCGAAGTTCGATCTGCAGCTGACGGTGCTCGAGTCGAGCGATCCGACCGCCGACGCCGAGGGACTGACCGTCCTCGTCACCTACGCCACCGACCTGTTCGACGAGCCGACCGTCTCGGATTTCGGACGCCGGTTCGTCCGCGTCCTCTCCGCCGTGACCGCCGACCCGACGGTCGCAGTCGGCGACATCGACCTCTTCGACGGCGCCGAGCGGGTGCGGGTGCTGGACCGATGGAACGACTCGGCGCAAGCGCTGCCCACCGGTGAGCTGCTGCTGGACGCGTTCCGGGCACAGGCGGCGGCGACGCCGGATGCGACCGCGGTGGTGTTCGAGGGCGAGTCGCTCACCTACGGTCGGTTCCAGTCACGGGTGAATCGGTTGGCCCGCAAGCTGATCGACTCCGGCGTGGGACCGGAGTCGTTGGTGGCCCTGGCTGTTCGGCGGTCGATCGACCTGGTGGTGGGCATGTACGCCGTGCTCGAAGCCGGTGGCGCATACGTCCCGATCGATCCGGACCATCCCGCGGAGCGGATCGGCCACATCCTCGACACCGCGAACCCGGTGTGCGTGCTGACCACCGAACGAGACGACTTCGACGCCGCAGGGGACAGGTCTGTCCTCTGCATCGACACGGTGGACGCCTCGGCGTTCTCGGATACGCCGATCTCGGATGCGGATCGCGTCGCCGCACTGCGGCCGGGTCACCCTGCGTACGTGATCTTCACGTCCGGATCGACCGGCAAGCCCAAGGGCGTCGCGGTCCCGCACGGCGCAATCGTCAACCAGATGCGCTGGATGGAGCACGAGTACTCCTTCACCGCGACCGACATCTACCTGCAGAAGACCGCGACGACGTTCGACGTGTCGCTGTGGGGGTACTTCCTGCCGTTGCGGGTCGGTGCGACCCTCGTCGTCGCGACCCACGACGGGCACCGCGACCCGGTGTACGTGGCGGACTCGGTCGCCCGTCACGGTGTGACCCTCACCGACTTCGTCCCCTCGATGCTGACGGTGTTCGCCGAGTACGCACCCGCGGAATCCCTGGTGTCGTTGCGCGACGTGTTCGTGATCGGTGAGGCATTGCCGGCGGAGACGGTGCGGGCATTCGCTGCGGTGTCGTCGGCGCGGGTGCAGAACCTGTACGGGCCGACCGAGGCGGCCGTGTCGATCACCTACGCCGACGTGACGGACACGTCCCCGGGCGGTGCGGTGTCGATCGGCCGTCCGCAGTGGAACTCGCAGATGTACGTTCTCGATTCGCGCCTGCACGCGGTGCCGGCGGGGGTTCCCGGCGAGCTGTACCTGGCGGGCGCGCAGCTGGCTCGGGGGTACTTCGGCAGGGTGGACCTGACCTCGGACCGGTTCGTGGCCAACCCCTTCTCGCCGTCCGGTGAGCGGATGTACCGGACCGGTGACCTCGTCACCTGGAGCGCGTCCGGTGAGCTGAACTACATCGGGCGCACGGACTTCCAGGTCAAGTTCCGCGGCCAGCGGATCGAGCTCGGTGAGATCGAGACGGCGCTGCTCGCGGATCCCTCGGTGAACCAGTCCGTCGCCCTGGTCGTCACCACGGCGACCGGAGACCAGCTGGTCGGCTACGTGGTGCCGTCCGCCGGGGCGGAGATCGACGTCGCGCAGGTTCGCTCGGGTCTGGGCGATCGGCTGCCGTCGTACATGATTCCCTCCGCGTTGGTCGTGCTGGACGAGTTCCCGCTGAACTCCTCCGGCAAGCTCGACCGCAAGGCCCTGCCCGATCCGACGTTCGAGGCGAAGGAGTTCCGGGCTCCGACGTCGCCCGTCGAACAGGCCGTCGCCGCGGCGTTCGGGGAGGTGCTCGGTCTCGAACAGATCGGCCTGGACGACGACTTCTTCGAGCTCGGCGGCAACTCGCTGGTCGCGACCCAGCTCGCGGCCCGGCTCTCGGCCGCGCTCGACACCCGGGTCCCCGTTCGGGATCTGTTCGAGGCGTCCACCGTTGCCGCGCTCGCCGCCCGGTTGAGTTCGCAGACGGGAGCTGGTGCCCGACTGCCGCTGACCACTCGGCCCCGACCCGATCGGGTGCCGCTCTCGCTCGCCCAGCAACGGATGTGGTTCCTCAACCGCTTCGACGCCGAGTCCGCGGCCTACAACATTCCTCTCGCCGTCCGGCTGACCGGAACGCTGGACACCGACGCGCTCGAATCCGCCGTCCGGGACGTCCTGGACCGGCACGAGTCGCTGCGGACCGTGTACCCCGAGGACGGCGACGGGCCGGTCCAGGTGGTCCTGCCCGCCGGGCAGGCGGAGCTCGACCTGACACCCGTCGACGTGGACGAGGCGGCGCTGCGCACGCACGCGCTCGGAATCCTCGCCGAGGGATTCGACGTCACCGTCGCGCCCCCTGTTCGCGGGCGGCTGCTCCGTACGGGGACCGACGAGTACGTGCTGGTGATGGCCGTTCACCACATCAGCGCGGACGGTGTGTCGATGGGTCTGCTGGCGCGGGACGTCATGGTCGCCTACACCGCGCGGACCCTCGGCCAGGCGCCCGCCTGGGCGCCCCTGCCCGTGCAGTACGCGGACTACACGCTGTGGCAGCGTGAACTGCTCGGCTCCGAGGGCGACGCGGAATCGACCGTGGCCGAACAGATCCGCTACTGGACCCACACCCTGTCGGGCCTGCCGGACAAACTCGACCTGCCGACCGACCGGTCCCGACCGACCGTCGCCTCCGGCCGCGGTGACCTCGTCCGCTTCGACATCTCCCCGGACCTGACGGCGGGCATCGAGGCGCTCGCCCGGGCCCACCGTGCGTCGCCGTTCATGGTCGTGCAGGCGGCGTTCAGCGTGCTGCTGGCTCGGCTGTCGAACACCACCGACATCGCCGTCGGTACCCCTGTTGCCGGGCGTGGCGAGGCCGCGCTCGACGACCTGGTGGGCATGTTCGTCAACACCCTGGTACTGCGGACGGTCGTCGAGCCCGCGGAGAGCTTCGCGGAACTGCTCGGCAGAGTCCGCGAGAACGACCTCGCCGGCTTCGGCCGGTCCGACGTGCCGTTCGAGCGGCTCGTCGAGATCCTCAATCCTGTTCGTTCGCAGTCGCACTCACCGCTCTTCCAGGTGTCGCTGACCTTCGACCACCGCACACAGACCACCTTCGAACTGCCGGACGTGACGCTGTCGGCGTTCGATTACGACTACGCGACAACGCAGTTCGACCTGGCGCTGGCGATCACCGAAGGTGCCGACACCGAGGGGATGGCCGCCGGACTGCGCTATGCCACGGACCTGTTCGAACGGTCCACGGTCGAGGAGATCGCGCAGCGGTTCGTGCGGGTTCTCGAAGCCGTGGTGGCGGACGCGCAGCGGCCGGTCGGCGACATCGAGGTGCTCGGTGCCGTCGAGCGCGATCTGGTGGTCGACACGTGGAACGAGACTGCCGTCGGGCTGCCCGAGGGCACGTTGGTGTCGTTGTTCGAGAAGCAGGCGGCGACGTCGCCGGATGCGGTGGCGGTGTCGTTCGAGGGTGAGTCGTTGACGTACGGGGAGTTCGC
>NZ_JBSFSC010000013.1:0-10133 GCF_053589555.1 Rhodococcus sp. NPDC003322
CCCTCCACCTCCTAACACATTCACCCCCCCGCGCGGGGGGGGGGGGCCCCCCCCCCCCCCCCCCCCCCCCCCCGCCGCTCTCGCATGCACTTCCGGTCATGCCGGACCCGGGTACGGGCGCAGGTGGGTGACGTCGCCCGCCGAGACCGGCACCGCGTCGCCGGAACCGTCGGGCTGCACCACCACCCGGCCCTGCAGGTCCACATCGGTGGCCGTCCCGATCAGCTCCTCGTTGCCCGGCAGTTCCACACGTACCCGCTGCCCGATGGTGCCGCAGCGGCGCCGATAGTCCGCCGCGAGACCGTCGACGCGCCACCCGTCCTCCTGCCACGCGGTGAACTGTGCTGCCAGCGAACGCAGAAGCGCCCGGGCGAGCGTGTCCCGGTCGGTGGTCGCCGCGCCGGCGAGCTGGAGCGAGGTGGCAGTCGGCACCGGCAGCTCCGCTTCGGTCATCGTCACGTTGAGCCCGACGCCGATCACCACCGCGGGCGCGGGGGACGTGGCGGCGACCTCGGCGAGGATGCCCGCAACCTTCTTGCCCCCGATCAGCACATCGTTCGGCCACTTCAGTTCCGCGTCGACCTCGGCCACGGTACGAAGTGCGTCCACCGCCGCGAGACCGGTCATCAGCGGAAACCAGCCCATCGACGCGAGCGGCAACCCCGGCATCCGCAGCAGCACCGACACCGACACCGACGACCGGGGCGGCGCCACGAAACTGCGGGAGTGCCGTCCTCGCCCGTGGTCCTGGTACTCGGCGATCAGCACCGCACGGTCGAGGGCACTGTCGACCGATCGGGCCAGCAGGTCCGCGTTGGTGGAGCCGGTCTCCGCGACGACATCGAGGGTCGAGTAGAAGGCGCGGGGGTCGGCGCCGCCGCGCACGAGGGCGGTCCGCAGCGCGTCGGCGTTCAGAGGTGGCCGGCTCAGGTCCGTGTACATGGGTCGAGCGTAGGGCGCGAGCCCGGTCGGTGTCGCCCTGCCTGCGCCCCCGTGCGGACCCGCGAACCCCACCCCGATTCGATACTCGCCAGTAGCTTGAGTTGATCGACTCGACGTCGACCGCCCTGTCGCATCCGGCGCCCGGACCTGCCGATATGCTCTCTGTCCATGACCAGCGTCCAGGAGTCCGCCGCCACCGCGGCGTCGAATGTCCCCGATATCCACACGACTGCGGGGAAGCTCGCGGATCTGCATCGCCGTCAGGCGGAGGCGACCTTCCCGACCGGTGAGGCCGCCGTGGAGAAGGTGCACGCGAAGGGCAAGCTGACCGCCCGCGAACGCATCGAGGCACTGCTCGACGAGGGCTCGTTCGTCGAGCTGGACGCGTTGGCGCGGCACCGGTCGACGAACTTCGGGCTCGGGGACAACCGACCGGCCGGCGACGGCGTGGTCACCGGCTACGGCACCGTCGACGGCCGCGACGTGTGCGTGTTCTCCCAGGACGCGACCGTCTTCGGTGGGTCCCTCGGCGAGATCTACGGCGAGAAGATCGTCAAGGTGATGGACCTCGCCCTGAAGACCGGCCGGCCGCTGATCGGGATCAACGAGGGCGCCGGCGCCCGCATCCAGGAGGGCGTGGTCTCCCTCGGCCTGTACGGCGAGATCTTCCACCGCAACGTCCAGGCGTCCGGGGTGATCCCGCAGATCTCTCTGATCATGGGCCCGGCCGCGGGCGGGCACGTGTACTCGCCGGCGCTGACGGACTTCGTGGTGATGGTCGACCAGACCTCCCAGATGTTCGTCACCGGCCCGGACGTGATCAAGACCGTCACCGGTGAGGACGTCACCATGGAGGACCTGGGCGGTGCGCACACGCACATGGCCCGCTCCGGTGTCGCCCACTACGTCGCCTCCGGCGAGCAGGACGCCCTCGACTACGTCAAGGACCTGCTCTCGTACCTGCCGTCGAACAACCAGGCCGCCGCCCCGCGCCTGGAGGCGACCGATCCGATCGTCGGGTCGATCGAGGACTCGCTGACCCCGGACGACCTCGAGCTGGACACGATCATCCCCGACTCGGCGAACCAGCCGTACGACATGCACGAGGTGATCCGCCGCCTGCTCGACGACGACGAGTTCCTCGAGGTGCAGGCCGGCCGCGCCGCGAACATCATCGTCGGGTTCGGCCGCATCGACGGCCGCAGCGTGGGCATCGTGGCGAACCAGCCGACCCAGTTCGCGGGCTGCCTGGACATCGACGCCTCGGAGAAGGCCGCCCGGTTCGTGCGGACCTGCGATGCGTTCAACGTCCCGATCGTGACCCTGGTCGACGTGCCGGGCTTCCTGCCGGGCACCGAGCAGGAGTACAACGGCATCATCCGGCGCGGGGCGAAGCTGCTCTACGCCTACGGTGAGGCCACCGTCGGGAAGATCACCGTCATCACCCGCAAGGCGTACGGCGGCGCGTACGACGTGATGGGTTCCAAGCACATGGGTGCCGATGTGAACCTGGCGTGGCCGACGGCGCAGATCGCGGTCATGGGTGCCTCGGGCGCGGTCGGGTTCGTCTACCGCAAGCAGCTCAAGGACGCCGCCGCGGCCGGTCAGGACGTCGATGCGCTGCGCCTGCAGTTGCAGAACGAGTACGAGGACACCCTCGTCAACCCGTACGTCGCCGCCGAACGCGGTTACGTCGACGCGGTGATCCCGCCGAGCCACACCCGCGGTCAGATCGTGTCCGCTCTGCGTCTGCTCGAACGCAAGATGGTCACCCTCCCGCCCAAGAAGCATGGGAACATTCCACTGTGACAATCACGGACAACGCACTCGCCGAGGTCGAGGTGCTCACCGAAGCCGCCGAGACCATCGACGCGGCGACCGCAACCGAAGGTACGCAATTGCCGGTCATCAAGGTGCTCAAGGGCAATCCCACCGACGTCGAGATCGCCGCGCTGGTCGCGGTTCTCGCCGCCGCCGGATCGGGTGAGGCGCCCGTCGACACCACTCCCCCGGACAACTGGGGCCGGCCGACCAGGATGCACCGCGTGCGCGCACCCTTCTCGCCCTACGCGTTCCAGAACCGGGCGTGACGCGGCTCGTCCTCGCCTCGGCCTCGCCTGCGCGCCGTACGGTGCTGCGCAAGGCGGGGATCGAGCCGTACGTGCACGTCTCCGGCGTCGACGAGGACGCCATTCAGGAGGCCCTCGGCCCGCGGGCCGCTCCGCACCACGTGGTGACGGAGCTGGCCCGCGCCAAGGCCGCGGCCGTGCTGCCCGTACTTCCCGCCGACATCGTCACCGATGCCGTGGTGATCGGGTGCGATTCGATGCTCCTCATCGACGGCACCTTGCAGGGCAAACCCCACACCGCCGACGTGGCACGGGCCCGGTGGCGCTCGATGGCCGGGCGCAGCGGAACCCTCCTCACCGGGCACTGCGTGATCCGGGTCCGGGACGGCGTCACGGTCGGTGAGGCCCGCGACGACAGCGCGACGGTGGTGCACTTCGGCACCCCGTCGGGAGACGACCTCGAGGCGTATCTCGACTCCGGTGAACCCATGCAGGTGGCCGGCGCATTCACCCTCGACGGGCTCGGCGGCTGGTTCATCGACCGCATCGAGGGCGACCCGTCCAGCGTGATCGGGATCGGCCTGCCGTTGGTGCGTCGCCTGCTCGGCGACGTCGGCGTCGGCATCGCCGAACTCTGGACCGCCTCACCCGACCCCGCCTGACCGGGACCACACTTCGGCGAACCGCCTGCCGCACGTCATCGTCGGCCCGGCGCAAGCATTCACCTTTCGCAACCGCGGCGACCGCATGTGCCCGAACCGATGGACGGCGCCCGACCCCGCTTCGCCCCGGTGACCGCTCCGGCACGAGCGCCGGGATCACGACGACTGTCCAGCATCGTGCCCGATGCACCGGTCGCCGAACCGCGCGGCGAGAACGCGCGTGATGCCGTTCCGAGTGCCGACGGCCACCCCGTCGGACACGTCCCTGGCCATTCTCTATCCCCCAACACGATCCCTCAGCACGGCACCACTCCCATCCGGCGCCGCGCACTGCACGTCCTGTTAGGAGCCCCACCCATGGATCTTCACTTGATCACTCAGTGGACCCCGCCGCCCGGCCGGGTCGTCGAGTGGACGGTGACCGAGCGCACGGCAGACATCGCGCGCTCCGCCCCCGAGCACCCCACCGCGCCGTCGACGATCCAGGAACGGCACCTGCGCCGCGCCGCAGCGGCCCGTGCCCGCGGAGAGAAGCAGTCCCCATGGATCGGGCTCGCGTTCGACATCTTCCGGGCGCTCGACCCGGCGGCCATGGCACGGGCGATCGAGACGTACATGCGTCGCAACGAGACGCTGTGGAGCTGGTTCGACTTCGCCGATCCCGAGGGTGATCCGTCGGATTTCGGAAACCGGATGTGTCGCCATGTCGTCCCGCCGGAGTCCATCGAGTTCGAGCCCGTTCCCGTCGACGTGCCCCGCACCTCCGAGGAGATCCGCGACCATGTCGTGCACCGGTTCGCGACCGGGACGAGTGCGCTCGCGTGGCCGTCGTTCGTGTTCGGTGCGGTCGAGCATCCGGACGGTGACGGGTTCACGCTCTTCCACGCCGTCGACCACGCGCACACCGACCTGACGTCACTGTCCTACGCGTTCACCGAGCTGCGCACGCTCTACGACGCGGAAGTCGACGGCACCGACCACGGCATGCGCCGACCGGGCAGCTACGTGGAGTTCAGCCGGCGCGAACGCGCCCGCACCGCCGAACTGACCGCGGACTCACCCGAGGTCGAGGCGTGGATGCAGCACCTGCGTTCCACCGGCGGTTCCATGCCCGCCTTCCCGTTGGACCTGGGGACCTCGGACGGTCCGCGCCCCGCGATCGGCACCCGCGTAGCCCTGCTCGACGGACCGGACAGCGAGCGGTTCACGGATGTGTGCCGAGCGAACGGCGGCAACTTCGTCGGTGGCGTGTTCGCGGCGCTGGCGATCACCGAGCGTGAGCTCGTCGGCCGCGACCGCTACTTCGCGCTGTCCCCGTTGTCCACCCGTGACAGCGAGGAGATGGCCTGGGCACAGGGCTGGTTCATCAATCTGATCCCGGTCGGATTCCCGACCGGGGACGCTGCGACGTTCGCCGACCTGGTCGAGTCCGCGCAGCGCTCGTTCCGGGCCGGGAAGGCGCTGGGGTCGGTGTCGATCCAGCAGGCGATCGAGACCGTCGTGGCCGAACGCGGTGTGGAGACGATCACCGACTTCGCGGGGCTCGCGGTGCCGTCGATCGTCTCGTACATCGATGCCCGGCGGCTGCCGAGATCCGACGAGTACGTCGAGTCCAACGCCACCGGACTGGTCGGAGGCAAGGACACCACGATCGCGTCGATGTGGGTCAACCGACTCGACCACGGAACGTGGATCGACATCTCGCACCCCGACACGCCGACGGCGCACGAAGCGGTGTCGCGGTACGGGCGTCGGCTCACCGAGATCATGACGGCCGTCGCCCGCGGTGGCGACTACCGGATCACGCCGTGGGCTCCGGCCCCGGTGACAGCGGGGACGCGCTGATGCATGTCACCGCGATCGACCGCTACGACATCGAACCGGGCACGCTCACCGAGTGGACCTTCGCCCCGACCGACGATCTCGTCCACTCCGACGTCCCGCCGAGCTACAACCAGCAGTTCCATCTCGACACCGCACGCAAGCACGGCGTCGGCAGCAGCGTGTGGATGGCGGCGAGCTTCGACGTGCCCGGTCCACTGGACCGGGCCGCTCTGCGCCGCACGTTCGAGCTGACCATCCGCCGGCACGACGCACTGTGGACCGGATTCGAGGTCCGGCCCGATCGGATCAGCCGGCTGACGGTCCCTCCGCATGCGGTGGCCGTGACCGATTCGCGGCCGGTCGTGTTCGACGACACCCGCGCGTTGCGCAGTCACCTGCGGGGCCGGTTCACCGAGGTCTGCGATCCGCTGACGTTTCCCGCGTTCCTGTTCGCCACCGTGGAGCGGGCCGGGTCGAGCACGGTGATCGCCGCCTTCGACCACACGATCGTCGACGGCTACTCGCTCGTGATCGCGGTCCGCGAATTGCGCCAGATCTACGAACTGCTCTGCGCAACACCGGAACTCGACGACTCCGACGTGCACACCGAACTGGACGACCCCGGTAGCTTCATGAGCTTCTGCGTCGAGGAGAACGCCGAGCAGGACGTCGACGCCTCCGATCCGCGGATCCAGGCCTGGGCCCGGTTCTACGAGGCGTGCGGCGGAACCGCACCGAGCTTCCCCCTCGACCTGGGCGTGGAGCCGGGTAAGCCTGCACCGCAGGCCTCCGATGTCAGGCGAATCCTCGACGCTGCGGACGCGGCCCGATTCGAGGAGGTGTGCCTCGGCGCCGGCGGCACGATGTTCACCGGAGTGCTGACCGCTATCGGGACGGCGCTGCGCCGCGAGGGCGCCCCGACCATCCTGCCGTTGCAGTTTCCGCTGCACACCCGCCTGGATCCTCGATGGGAGGGCTCGATCGGCTGGCTGACCACCAGCGCACCGATCACGGTGCAGATCGACGACGCGGACGACTTCGCGACGTCGCTGACGGAGACGCACGCCTCGTTCCGCTCGTCCCTCACGCTGCGTGGGGTGTCGATGCCGCAGGTGCGAGCCGGGGTCGGCGACGGCTACCGGCGCACCGGTACGGATCTGTTCATGGTGTCGTACATCGACTACCGGCGCCTCGCCGGCACCGAGCACCACCGCGACATCAACGCCCACCACATCAGCAATGTGACGGTGTGCGACGACGCACAGTTCTGGGTGTCGCGCACGACCGAGGGCCTGTCGATCCGGTCCCGACTCCCGAACACCCCGGTCGCCCGCTCGACGATCGAACGGTTCCTGAGCGGACTGGCAGCGGTGCTGGCCGAGGTCTGCACCCGCGGGGTGATGGTGCGGGACGACGAGGAGGATCTGGTCCTGCTCGAATCGGTGGGCTGACCGACCCGTCGTGCCGCGCCGTCCACCGCGTCGGCACGACGGCAATCGGCGGGCCGCCTAGAATTGGGCTTGTCAACCGGTAGTCCACGTCAGGAGCCCCGCCCGTGCCCGTCGCGCCCGATCCCAACCCGTCCTTCGCGGCCTATGCGCATCCGGAGCGGCTCGTCACCTCGGAGTGGCTCGGCGCGCACATCGGCGCTCCCGGAATCAAGATCGTCGAATCCGACGAGGACGTGCTCCTCTACGACGTCGGACACATTCCGGGTGCGGTGAAGATCGACTGGCACACCGACCTCAACGATCCGGTCACCCGCGACTACATCGACGGCGAGGCGTTCGCCGAGCTGATGAGCCGCAAGGGCATTCGCCGGGACGACACCGTCGTCATCTACGGCGACAAGAGCAACTGGTGGGCCGCCTACGCACTGTGGGTGTTCACCCTGTTCGGTCACGAGGACGTGCGACTGCTCGACGGCGGCCGGGACGCGTGGATCGCGGAGAACCGCGACACCACCCTCGACGTCCCCGAGAACGCGCCGACCGACTACCCGGTCGTGACCCGTAACGACGCCCCGATCCGCGCGTACCGCGACGAGGTGCTGGGACACCTGGGCGCCGGACCGCTGATCGACGTGCGGTCGCCGCAGGAGTACACCGGCGAGCGCACCCACATGCCGGACTACCCGGAGGAGGGCGCGCTGCGCGGCGGGCACATCCCGACTGCGGTGTCCATCCCGTGGGCGAAGGCCGCGGCCCCGGACAGCCGGTTCCGGTCGCGCGCCGAACTGGAGGAGATCTACGGCGCGTTCGCTCCCGGCGACGACGTGGTCGCCTACTGCCGGATCGGTGAGCGGTCCAGCCACACCTGGTTCGTGCTCACGCACCTGCTCGGGTTCGAGAACGTGCGCAACTACGACGGCTCGTGGACGGAGTGGGGCAACACGGTGCGGGTTCCGATCGTCAAGGGCGACGAGCCCGGCGAGGTTCCGGCGATCGCATGAGCCTGCCCGAACCCCTCGCCGAGATCGTCGACGACTTCGCCGCGGTCTCCGGGCAGGAGAAGCTGCAGTTGCTTCTGGAGTTCAGCCGCGAACTGCCGCCGCTGCCTGCGGAACTGGAGCAAGCGGCGATGGAACCGGTGCCCGAATGCCAGTCGCCACTGTTCCTCTCGGTCGACGCCGACGACCCGGAACACGTGCGACTGCACTTCAGTGCCCCGCCCGAGGCACCGACGACACGCGGGTTCGCCTCGATTCTTCATCAGGGTTTGGACGGACAGAGCGCACAGGCGATACTGGACGTGCCCGGAGACTTCTATTCCGCGCTGGGTCTGGCCGACTCCGTCAGCCCGCTGCGCCTGCGGGGCATGTCCGCGATGCTCACACGCATCAAACGTCATCTGCGTCGGTGATTGCGATCCATTCGCCGGTGCAGATCTCGAGAAATGGGTTCTGTCAATGGAATTCACCGAGCTGGCCGACTATCCCGTCACGCCGGGAACGGTGACCGAGTGGCTTCCGACCGCACCGTTCGACGGCGGGCCGCACGCACGCATCGACAGTTCCGACCCGTGGTTCGACGATCCGAGGCCGACGTCCTTCGTCCAGGAGTCGCGGCTGCGTGACGCGCGTGCGCGAACCGGGTCCGCGCACGAGTCGTGGCTCGGGACCGCATTCGAGATCGACGGCAGGCTCGACGCGGACGCGTTCGGCCGTGCACTGAACTCGTGGATCGATCGGCACGAGGGACTGCGCAGCCACGCGACCGTCCCCACAGGCCCCGGAGCGCTGCGGAGGCGGACCGTCTCGCCGGGCCGGGTCCGCGTCAGCGCCCATCGGCACGGCTACCGAACGTCGGGCGCCGAGAACTTCGAGCACCTACACCGGCTGTTCGACGGCTGCACGTCCCCGACGTCGTGGCCGGCATTCGCCTTCGCGACCGTCGAACCGCCGGACCGGGACCGGGCGTTCACCGTCTACTTCGCGGCCGACCACGCGATCGTCGACGGGTACTCGGTGGTCCTGGTCGCCCAGGAGATCGAGGCGCTGTACCGCAGGGAGCGGGACGGCGCGGCCCCGGACCTGTTCCCCGTCGGCAGCTACCTCGACTTCGGTGCGCGGGAGCGTTCCGCGGTCGTCGACCTCGACGCCGCGCATCCGGCGGTGGCACTGTGGCGCGGCGTGCTCGACCTCGGCGGTGGGCGACTGCCCGAGTTCCCGCTCGACCTCGGGGAGCTGCCCGAGGTTCCGCCCGCGCAGCGCGGGCTGTCCGCGTGGGTCCTGGACACGTCCGGGGCGGATGCGTTCGCGGTGGTGTGCCGCAAGATCGGGCACGGCTTCTTCGCGGGCACCCTCGCGTGTCTGGCGATCGCAGGCGCCGAACTCTCGAGCGCGGAGCGGTTCGAGACCGTCACTCCCATGCACACCCGCGACGAGCCGGGATGGGCCGGTTCGGTCGGATGGTTCGTCGGGATCAGCCCGATCTCGTTCGCGGTCCGTGGGGCGGGCTCGTTCGCGGAACTGGTGCGGCGGGCGTCCACCCAGGTCGCGGCGGCCAAGCCGGCGGCGCAGGTGCCGTTCGAGTGGGTCAGCGAGGTCCTCGGCACCGACGCACAGCCCCGGTTCGTGGTGTCCTACATGGACGTGCGGTTCGTGCCCGCGGCGACGCAGTGGCCGGACTGGAACGCGCGGGCACTGCGCAGCAAGCAGTACGCGAACGACGTGTACATCTGGGTGAATCGGACCCCGCAGGGCGTGAACATCGCCGCCCGTTATCCCGCCACGGACGACGCGACCGTCGCGGTGCACCGTTACGTCGCCCGCCTGCGCAGCCTGATGGAAGAGGTTGTGGGCACCGGGACGTGCAATCTGCCTTCCCCCGTCACCCGATGAACCGGGAAACTACTGGTCAGTAGGGTTTATGGTGTTCACCGGTCCCTCCAGGCCGATTACATCTGCATATCGGCTGGTGCCTACACTTCGAGGTACTGCCGTCAACAAACCAGCCGGGTCTGACCCCCGGCAGGGGATCCACAGTGGCTACCCCTTGCGATCAACAGGAGGCTCAGTGCCCAGTCATGCCAGCGCGCACATCACGAAGGTGCTCGTCGCCAACCGCGGCGAGATCGCTGTGCGGGTCATCCGGGCCGCGAAGGACGCCGGCTACGGCAGCGTCGCGGTGTACGC
>NZ_JBSFSC010000014.1:0-3409 GCF_053589555.1 Rhodococcus sp. NPDC003322
GGATGTTATGTACGGCGGTGTCCTACTCTCCCACACCCTGTCGAGTGCAGTACCATCGGCGCTGGAGGGCTTAGCTTCCGGGTTCGGAATGGGACCGGGCGTTTCCCCTCCGCTATGGCCGCCGTAACTCTGTGAAACTGTCACACACGGATCAGAGAAAAACCAAACCGGTTTCTCGATCCGATACAACATGTGTGTTGTTTCAGATACCGCACAGTGGACGCGTAGCTTCTTTGTGGTAAGTCCTCGGCCTATTAGTACCAGTCACCTGCACACGTTACCGTGCTTCCAGTTCTGGCCTATCAACCCGGTGGTCTGCCGGGGGCCTTACCCCCTCGAGGGGGTGAGAAACCTCATCTTGGAACAGGCTTCCCGCTTAGATGCTTTCAGCGGTTATCCCTTCCGAACGTAGCTAACCAGCAGTGCCCTTGGCAGGACAACTGGCACACCAGAGGTTCGTCCGTCCCGGTCCTCTCGTACTAGGGACAGCCTTCCTCAAGTTTCTAACGCGCGCGGCGGATAGAGACCGAACTGTCTCACGACGTTCTAAACCCAGCTCGCGTGCCGCTTTAATGGGCGAACAGCCCAACCCTTGGGACCTACTCCAGCCCCAGGATGCGACGAGCCGACATCGAGGTGCCAAACCATCCCGTCGATATGGACTCTTGGGGAAGATCAGCCTGTTATCCCCGGGGTACCTTTTATCCGTTGAGCGACACCGCTTCCACATGCCGGTGCCGGATCACTAGTCCCGACTTTCGTCCCTGCTCGACCTGTCAGTCTCACAGTCAAGCTCCCTTGTGCACTTGCACTCAACACCTGATTGCCAACCAGGCTGAGGGAACCTTTGGGCGCCTCCGTTACATTTTGGGAGGCAACCGCCCCAGTTAAACTACCCACCAGGCACTGTCCCTGAACCAGATCATGGTCCGAGGTTAGATGTCCAATACGATCAGAGTGGTATTTCAACAACGACTCCACGAACACTGGCGTGCCCGCTTCACAGTCTCCCACCTATCCTACACAAACCGAACCGAACACCAATACCAAGCTATAGTGAAGGTCCCGGGGTCTTTTCGTCCTGCCGCGCGTAACGAGCATCTTTACTCGTAATGCAATTTCGCCGAGTCTATGGTTGAGACAGCTGAGAAGTCGTTACGCCATTCGTGCAGGTCGGAACTTACCCGACAAGGAATTTCGCTACCTTAGGATGGTTATAGTTACCACCGCCGTTTACTGGGGCTTAAATTCTCAGCTTCGCTCCGAAGAGCTAACCGGTCCTCTTAACCTTCCAGCACCGGGCAGGCGTCAGTCCGTATACATCGTCTTACGACTTCGCACGGACCTGTGTTTTTAGTAAACAGTCGCTTCTCACTGGTCTCTGCGACCCCCACCAGCTCACCAAGCAAGTTGGATCACCAGCAGAGGTCCCCCTTCTCCCGAAGTTACGGGGGCATTTTGCCGAGTTCCTTAACCATAGTTATCTCGATCGCCTTGGTATTCTCTACCTGACCACCTGTGTCGGTTTGGGGTACGGGCCGTGTGAAAACTCGCTAGAGGCTTTTCTCGGCAGCATAGGATCACTGAATTCGCCTCAATCGGCTACGCATCACGTCTCAGGCTGTATGAGTGGCGGATTTGCCTACCACTCGCCCTACACGCTTACACCAGTATTACCACTGACTGGCCCAGCTACCTTCCTGCGTCACCCCATCGCTTGGCTACTACCAGCTCGGATCACGCGCATCCCCCGACCACACACCCGAAGGTGCACAGCCGGCTTCAGGGCGCTTAGCATCACTGATTCACCATTGACGCGTTCACACGGGTACGGGAATATCAACCCGTTGTCCATCGGCTACGCCTGTCGGCCTCGTCTTAGGTCCCGACTCACCCTGGGCGGATTAACCTGGCCCAGGAACCCTTGGTCATTCGGCGGACAAGTTTCTCACTTGTCTTTCGCTACTCATGCCTGCATTCTCACTCGTGCAGCCTCCACACCTGGATCACTCCGGCGCTTCCATGGCTGCACGACGCTCCCCTACCCATCCACACACCTGGCTCGTCCTCCGTAGAAAACGAGCGGGCTTATGTGAATGCCGCGGCTTCGGTGGTGTACTTGAGCCCCGCTACATTGTCGGCGCAGGATCACTTGACCAGTGAGCTATTACGCACTCTTTCAAGGGTGGCTGCTTCTAAGCCAACCTCCTGGTTGTCTTCGCGACCCCACATCCTTTTCCACTTAGTACACGCTTAGGGACCTTAGCCGGCGATCTGGGCTGTTTCCCTCTCGACTACGAAGCTTATCCCCCGCAGTCTCACTGCCGCGCTCTCACTCACCGGCATTCGGAGTTTGGCTGATTTCGGTAAGCTTGTGGGCCCCCTAGACCATCCAGTAGCTCTACCTCCGGTGAGAAACACGCGACGCTGCACCTAAATGCATTTCGGGGAGAACCAGCTATCACGGAGTTTGATTGGCCTTTCACCCCTACCCACAGCTCATCCCCTCAGTTTTCAACCTAAGTGGGTTCGGGCCTCCACGACGTCTTACCGTCGCTTCACCCTGGCCATGGGTAGATCACTCCGCTTCGGGTCTAGAACATGCCACTAAAACGCCCTATTCGGACTCGCTTTCGCTACGGCTACCCCACACGGGTTAACCTCGCGACATGCCACTAACTCGCAGGCTCATTCTTCAAAAGGCACGCCATCACCCCCCACCCGAAGGTGCAAAGGCTCTGACGGATTGTAAGCGCACGGTTTCAGGTACTATTTCACTCCCCTCCCGGGGTACTTTTCACCTTTCCCTCACGGTACTAGTCCGCTATCGGTCACCAGGGAGTATTCAGGCTTATCGGGTGGTCCCGACAGATTCACAGCAGATTTCACGGGCCCGCTGCTACTTGGGTGTTCACTACGACAGTCACCATGTTTTCGTCTACGGGACTCTCACCCTCTACGACAGGCCGTTCCAGACCACTTCGACTAACACGATGATTTCTTACTGTCGGCCGATCCGGCAGAATCGACAAAATGAATCCCACAACCCCACGCACACAACCCCTGCCGGGTATCACATGTACATGGTTTGGCCTCTTCCGCTTTCGCTCGCCACTACTCACGGAATCACGGTTGTTTTCTCTTCCTGTGGGTACTGAGATGTTTCACTTCCCCACGTTCCCTCCACACACCCTATATATTCAGGTGCGGGTAACACGACATCACTCGTGCTGGGTTTCCCCATTCGGAAATCCTCGGATCTCAGCTCGGTTGACAGCTCCCCGAGGCTTATCGCAGCCTCCTACGTCCTTCATCGGCTCCTGGTGCCAAGGCATCCACCGTACGCTCTTCATTACTTACAACAAAGATGCTCGCGTCCACTGTGCAGTTCTCAAACAACACACAAACA
>NZ_JBSFSC010000015.1:0-4927 GCF_053589555.1 Rhodococcus sp. NPDC003322
TGGGGGCTGCGTTCGACACGGTGGTGCCGGTTCGGGTGTTGTTCGAGGCGTCGTCGGTGGGGGCGCTCGCGGCACGAGTCGGCGCTCTCGCCGGTCGTGGCAGCCGGGCCGCACTGACCGCGAGGGAGCGGCCGGCGGAGATCCCGCTCTCGCTCGCCCAGCAGCGCATGTGGTTCCTGAACCGGTTCGACACCGGATCGGCCGAGAACAACATTCCTGCGGGGATCAGGCTGTCCGGTGCGCTCGACCTGCCTGCGCTGCAGGCCGCGATCGCGGATGTCGTGTCCCGCCACGAGATCCTGCGAACGATCTACCCTGTCACCCCCGACGGCACCGGAGTCCAGGTGATCCTGCCGGTCGGACATTCGATCCCGGATCTCGCTCCTGTCCAGGTGACGGAGGAGGGCCTTGCAGCCCAGGCCGTGGAGGCCATCTCGACCGGCTTCGACGTCACGACGGACGTGCCCCTGCGGGTGAAGGTCTACCGACTCTCCGAGACCGAGCACGTGCTGCTGGTCGTCGCGTACCACATCGCGGCCGACGGTTTCTCGATGGCGCCGCTGGTGCGGGACGTGATGACCGCCTATGCCGCCCGGACCGCCGGGCACGAACCCGGGTGGGCGCCGCTGCCGGTGCAGTACGCCGACTACACGCTCTGGCAGCGCGAGGTCCTCGGATCCGAGGACGACCCCGACTCGGTCATCGCCGCGCAGCTCGCCTACTGGACCGCGAACCTCGTCGGACTTCCCGCGCAGCTGGACCTGCCGAGCGATCGCCCCCGCCCCGCGGTGTCGACGCACACCGGAGGCGCGGTCGAGCTCTCACTCGACGCGGATCTGCACCGATCCATCGGTGCCTTTGCCCGCGAACACAATTCCACCCCGTTCATGGTGGTGCACACGGCGCTGGCGGTGCTGCTGTCCAGGCTGTCCGGCACCGAGGACATCGCGATCGGCACCCCCGTCGCGGGCCGCGGCGAGGCCGCGCTCGACGACCTGGTGGGCATGTTCGTCAACACGTTGGTGCTGCGAACCCCGGTGAACCCCTCGGCGTCGTTCGCCGATCTCCTCGCCGCGGTGCGGGACGTCGACCTCGGCGCATTCGGGCACGCCGATCTGCCGTTCGAGCGGCTGGTGGAGGTGCTGAACCCGGACCGCTCGCAGTCCCGGCACCCGCTGTTCCAGGTGGCACTGGTCTTCCAGAACCACGCGAGGCCTACTCTCGAGCTGGACCGGCTCACCGTCACCGGCCTCGACGTCGAGGCCAACGTCGCGAAGTTCGATCTGCAGGTCACGATCTTCGAGAAGACCGCAGAGGACGGTGCCGCAGCGGGGGCACTCGTGCACCTGACCTACGCACGCGACCTGTTCGACGAGGCGACGATCGTGTCGTTCGCGGAACGCTTCGAGCTGGTGCTGCGGGCGATGATCGAGGACTCGTCGTCGGCGGTCGGCGACGTCGCCGTACTCGGCGAGGCCGAGCACCGTCGGGTTCACGGGTGGTCCCACGGTGCCCGCGTCACCGGGGCTCGGGAGTCGATGCTGGAGCGGATCGCCGGTCGTGTCGATCAGGCTCCCGACGCTCCGGCTGTCGTGTGTGGCGGCGAGTCGCTGTCGTACGCGGAACTCGATCGGCGGTCCACGGAGTTGGCCGTGGAGTTGATCCGCCGCGGCGTCGGCGTGGACGACGTCGTCGGACTGGTGTTGCCGCGGTCGGTGTCGTGGATCGTGTCCATGGTGGCGGTGTGGAAGGCCGGGGCCGCGTACGCCCCGATCGACCCGTCCTATCCGCCGGACCGCGTCGAGGCGATCGTGTCCGACACCGGGATTCGTTGCGTGGTCGGCGAATCCGGCCGGGACCTGTCGGTGCCGGTCATCGCGCTGGACACGTTCGCCGGTGCCGAGCAGGCGGGTCCGGCTCCGGTCGATCGCTGGCGTGAAGCGGGTGCGGGGCGCCGTCTCGGCTACGTCATCTCGACGTCGGGTTCGACCGGTCGGCCGAAGCCGACCCTGGTGCCGATGGCGGGTATCGAGAACACCGTCGCGTGGTACGAGGGCGAACTTCCCGCCGACGGTGGATTGCTGATCGCGTCGTCGCCGAGTTTCGACCTGACGCAGAAGAACGTGTGGGCGGCGCTCGTGGGCGGCCGGGCCGTGCACCTCGCTGCCGACGGTTTCGATCCGCAGGAGATCCTGGCGATCGTCGCGGCCGGCGGTGTCGCGGTGGCGAACATGTCTCCCAGTGCGTTCGAGGCGGTCGTCGATACGGACCTCGAGGGTGTGCTGTCCGCGCTTCGAGTGGTGTTCCTCGGTGGCGAGCCCATCAAGGTGGCCAGACTCGCTGCGTTGATGGAATCCGGTGTGCGGGTGGTCAACAGCTACGGCCCGACCGAGGCGTCGGATGTCGTGTCCTACCAGGAGGCTTCGGTCACCGACGTGACCGGCGTGCCGGTCGGGCACCCGGTTCCGAACATCGACCTCTTCGTACTCGATCGGCGGCTCAACGTGGTGCCCGCCGGGGTCGAGGGCGAACTGTACGTCGGTGGCGTCGGCGTCGGCCGCGGCTACGGCGGCCGCTTCGACGTGACGGCGGAACGTTTCGTCGCCAGCCCGTTCGGTGGGCCGGGCGAGCGAATGTACCGCACCGGCGATCTGGTGCGGTGGAACCGCGACGGCGCACTCGAGTACATCGGGCGCACGGACTTCCAGGTGAAGCTGCGGGGTCTGCGCATCGAACTCGGGGAAGTCGAGGCCGTGCTGCTCGGCCATCCGTCCGTCTCCCGGGCAGTCGTGGCCGTGCAGCACGACGAGCGAGGGGACCGGCTGGTCGGCTACGTGGTCGGCGAGCCCGGCGCCACCGTCGACGTGGCCGAGCTGCGGGCCTCGCTCGCCGGGCAGCTGCCGTCGTACATGGTGCCGTCCGTGGTCATGGTGCTCGATGCCCTGCCGCTTAGTGCGAACGGCAAGGTCGATCGAAAGGCCTTGCCCGCGCCGGAGTTCGTGGCGAAGGAGTATCGGGAGCCGTCGACCGAGGTGGAGACGGTCGTCGCCGGTGTGATCGGGGAGGTGCTGGGTGTCGACCGGGTCGGTCTGGACGACGACTTCTTCGAGCTCGGTGGCAACTCGCTGATCGCGACCCAGGTCGCGGCGCGGTTGGGTGCGGCGCTCGATGCTCGGGTCGATGTTCGGATTCTCTTCGAGGTGCCGGTTGTCGGAGACTTGGCGACGCGGCTGGAGGCGGACGCCGGTGCCGGCGGTCGAGTGGCGTTGGTGCCACGACCGCGTCCGGAGCGGATTCCGCTATCGGTGGCGCAGCAGCGGCTGTGGTTCCTGGGCCGGTTGGATCCGGAGTCGTCGGCCTACAACATTCCGGCGGCCGTGCGGTTGACCGGGGCGCTGGACGTCGATGCGCTGCGAGCGGCGATCGGGGACGTGCTCGAGCGGCACGAGGCGTTGCGGACGGTGTACCCGGAGTTCGAGGGCAACGGCACCCAGGTGATCCTTCCTGTCGAATCGGTGCCGGTTGCGTTGGATCCGGTCGAGGTGGCCGAGGCGGATCTGCTCGCCGCGGTGGTCGGGTTGTTCGGGACGGCGTTCGACCTGACTGCGGAGGTGCCGCTGCGGGTGGCGCTGTACCGGCTTGGTGCGGACGAGCACGTGCTGGCGCTGGTGGTGCACCACATCGGTGCGGACGGGTGGTCGACCAGGCTGCTGGTGCGTGATCTGATGGTGGCGTACGCGGCCCGGCAGGCCGGTGCGGCGCCGGGTTGGGAGCCGCTGCCGGTGCAGTACGCGGACTTCTCGCTGTGGCAGCGGGAGGTCCTCGGTTCGGATGGCGACGACTCGTCGTTGCTCAGTCGTCAGCTCGGATTCTGGACGCAGGCGCTCGACGGGGTGCCCGATGTGCTCGAGCTGCCGACGGATCGCCCGCGGCCGGCGGTCGCGTCGAACCGCGGTGCGGTGCACGAGTTCGTGCTGGGCCGCGAGGTGCATGCGGCGGTGGAGGCGTTCGCCCGTGAGCAGCGGGTCACCACGTTCATGGTGGTGCATGCCGCGGTGGCGGTGCTGCTGGCCCGGTTGACCGGCAGTGGCGACATCGTCGTCGGTTCGCCGGTGGCGGGTCGTGGTGAGCAGGCGCTCGACGACCTGGTGGGCATGTTCGTCAACACGCTCGTGCTGCGGACGGCGGTGGACGGTGCGCAGTCGTTCGCCGACGTTCTCGGGTCGGTGCGGGAGGCGGATCTGGCGGCGTTCGCGAATGCGGATGTGCCGTTCGAGCGGCTGGTTGAGGCGCTCAATCCGGTGCGGTCGCGGTCGCATTCGCCGTTGTTCCAGGTGTCGTTGGCGTTCCAGAACCTCGGCGGCAGTGAACCCGGTGCGGCTCTGGAACTCGACGGGCTGCGGGTCGAACCCGTCGAGTCCGATGTGGTGCCTGCGAAGTTCGACCTCGAGTTCACCTTCACGGATGAGTTCGACGATCGCGGGCCCGCAGGGATCGGCGCCACCCTCACATATGCGACCGATCTCTTCGATGCGTCGACCGCGGCGCGCTTCGCGGCGACGTTGCGAGAGATCCTGGTGCAGGCGACGGCCGATCCCGCCCGACCCGTCGGTGACCTTCGTGTCGTCCCGGCGGAGGACGAGCGGCTGATGCTGACCGAGTGGAACGCCACGGACATGGATGTGCCGGCGGGCACGCTGGTGGATCTGCTCACCGCGACCGCGCAGGGGTGTTCGGATGCGCCCGCGGTGACGTTCGACGGTGTGACGTCGACGTTCGGTGAGTTCTCCTCGCGGGTGAATTCGCTTGCTCGGCAGTTGATCTCGATGGGCGTCGGGCCGGAGTCGACGGTGGTCGTCGCGGCGCGGCGGTCGGTCGAGATGCTGGTGGCGATGCATGCGGTGATGACCGCGGGCGGTGCGTACGT
>NZ_JBSFSC010000016.1:0-3035 GCF_053589555.1 Rhodococcus sp. NPDC003322
GCCGGCGGTGCGTACGTGCCGATCGATCCCGATCATCCGGCGGACCGGATCGCGCTGGTGCTCGAGTCGGCGGCCCCGACAGTGGTGTTGACCCGTACCGTTGACGAGGTGTCGTTGCCGGGGCAGGCGCGGGTGTTGCAGGTCGACACGGTGGACCTGTCGGGTGTGGCGTCGGGGCCTGTGTCCGATGCGGAGCGGCTGGTGCCGTTGCGGACCGAGCATCCGGCGTACGTGATCTTCACGTCGGGTTCGACCGGGCGGCCGAAGGGTGTCGCACTCCCGCACGCGGCCGTGGTCAACCAGATGGTGTGGAAGCAGGCCGAGTACGGACTCGGCACGCAGGACGCGGTGTTGCTCAAGACCGCTGCGACCTTCGACCTGTCGGTGTGGGAATTCTGGTGGGCGCTGCAGACCGGTGCCCGCCTGGTGATCGCCCGCCCCGACGGCCACCAGGACCCGGGTTACCTGCTCGACCTGATGACCCGCGAGTCGGTGACCACCCTGCACGTCGTGCCCTCGATGCTGTCGATGCTGCTGTCCGACAGCGAATCCGGGTTCCCCGAGTCGGTGTCCCGTGTGCTGGCGATCGGCGAGGCCCTGCCGGCAGAGACCGCTGCGCGGTTCCGAGCGGCCAGCGGCGCACGGCTCGACAACCTGTACGGCCCGACCGAGGCTGCGGTCTCGGTGACCCGCTACCGCACGCGCGAGACCGACACCGTCACCGTTCCGATCGGCACGCCCGAGTGGAACACTCAGGTGTTCGTGCTCGACTCGCGGTTGCACCCGGTGCCCGTGGGTGTGCCGGGTGAGCTGTACCTCGCCGGCGCGCAGCTGGCCCGAGGCTACTTCGGCCGGCCCGACCTCACTGCGGACCGGTTCGTGGCCAATCCGTACGCCCAGGGCGAGCGCATGTACCGCACCGGTGACATCGTGCGGTGGAACGAGGAAGGAAACCTCGAATACCTCGAGCGCGCCGACTTCCAGGTGAAGGTGCGCGGCTTCCGGATCGAGCTCGGGGAGATCGAGTCGGCGCTGCGGGCCCGGCCCGGGGTCACCGAGGCAGTCGTGGTGGCCCGTGACGACGCGCCCGGAGGCACCCAGCTCGTCGGCTACGTCGTCGGCGAGGGGCTGGACGGATCCGAGATCCGCAGCGCGATCACCGGTGCCGTGCCGTCGTACATGGTGCCGTCGGTGGTGATGGTGCTCGACGCGATGCCGCTCAGCGTGAACGGGAAGGTCGAGCGGAAGGCGCTGCCGGCGCCGGAGTTCGTGGCCAAGGAGTACCGTGCGCCGTCGACGGAGGTGGAGCAGACCGTCGCCACCGTCATCGCGGAGGTGCTCGACCTCGACCGGATCGGAGTGGACGACAACTTCTTCGAACTGGGCGGCAACTCGCTGATCGCGACCCAGGTGGCCGCGCGGCTCGGTGCCGCGCTGGACACCCGAGTGCAGGTGCGGGTTCTCTTCGAGGAGCAGACCGTCGAGGCGCTCGCAGCACGCCTCGAATCCGAGGTCGGTGCCGGCGGACGGGTCGAGCTGTCGGCGCGTCCGCGTCCGGAGCGGATCCCGCTGTCGGTCGCGCAGCAGCGGTTGTGGTTCCTCGGCCAGCTCGATCCGGAGTCGTCGGCCTACAACATTCCGGCGGCGGTCCGGTTGACCGGTGCGCTCGATGTCGAGGCGCTTCGGCGGGCGATCGGGGACGTGCTCGAGCGGCACGAGGCGTTGCGGACGGTGTACCCGGAGTTCGAGGGCAACGGCACCCAGGTGATCCTTCCCGTCGAATCGGTACCGGTTGCGTTGGAGCCCGTCGATGTGGCCGACGGGGACCTGCTCGGCGCCGTCGCCCAGTTGTTCGGGACGGCGTTCGACCTGACTGCGGAGGTGCCGCTGCGGGTGGCGCTGTACCGGCTCGAGGCCGACGAGCACGTGCTGGCGCTGGTGGTGCACCACATCGGCGCGGATGGCTGGTCGACCAGGCTGCTGGTGCGGGACCTGATGGTGGCATACGCCGCCCGGCACACCGGCGGGGCACCGGGCTGGGGTCCGCTGCCGGTGCAGTACGCGGACTACACGCTGTGGCAGCGGGAGATGCTCGGTTCGGAGGACGACGAGACGTCGCCGATCAGCCGTCAGCTCGGATACTGGACTCAGACGCTCGACGGGGTGCCCGAGGTGCTCGAGCTGCCCACCGATCGTCCGCGGCCTGCGGTCGCATCGAACCGGGGTGCGGTGCACGAGTTCGAGATCGAGCGCGACCTGCACGCCGCAGTGGAGGCGCTCGCGCGCGATCACCGGGTCACGACGTTCATGGTCGTGCATGCCGCGACGGCAGTGCTGCTGGCCCGTCTGACCGGCACCGGCGACATCGCCGTCGGTTCGCCGGTGGCGGGTCGTGGCGAGCAGGCGCTCGACGATGTGGTCGGCATGTTCGTCAACACCCTCGTGTTGCGGACCGCAGTGGACGGCGCCCAGTCGTTCACCGACGTTCTCGACTCCGTGCGGGGAGTGGATCTGGCGGCGTTCGCGAATGCGGACGTGCCGTTCGAGCGGTTGGTGGAAGCGCTGAACCCGACTCGGTCGCGGTCGCATTCACCTCTGTTCCAGGTCTCGCTCGCGTTCCAGAACCTCGGGGGCAGCGAACTGGAGTTGGACGGGTTGCGGGTCGCAGCCGTCGAATCGGATGTCGTGCCCGCTCGGTTCGACCTCGAGTTCGCGTTCGCGGATCGGTACGACGAGGGTGGGGCCGCCGGGATCGGTGCGCGCCTGACCTACGCGACGGACCTGTTCGACGCTGCGACGGCGGCGCGGTTCGCCGCGGCACTGCAGCAGATCCTGCAGCAGGTGACCGCCGATCCGGCGCTGCCGGTCGGCGACCTGGCGGTGCTTCCCGAGTCCGATGCCGAGTTGATGCTCGAGGCGTGGAACGCGACCGATGCGCCGGTGCCGGCGGGCACGCTGGTGGATCTGCTCACCGCGACCGCGCAGGGGTGTTCGGATGCGCCCGCGGTGACGTTCGACGGTGTGACGTCGACGTT
>NZ_JBSFSC010000017.1:0-2205 GCF_053589555.1 Rhodococcus sp. NPDC003322
CGGTCGGATCGGACTGCGGAGCGGTTCGTGGCGAATCCGTTCGACGATGGTGGTTCGGTGATGTACCGGACCGGTGACCTCGCGCGGTGGCGTGCAGATGGGCAGCTGGAGTACTTGGGGCGTACCGATTTCCAGGTGAAGTTGCGTGGTCAGCGGATCGAGTTGGGGGAGATCGAGTCGGCGCTCGAGCGTGTCGACGGGGTCTCGCAGGCCGTGGTGGTGCTCGACTCCCGCGGGTCGACCGGTGACCGGTTGGTGGGATACGTGGTACCTGCGGTAGGTGTCGACCTGGCCGGCGGTGACCTGCGGACCGCGGTGTCGGATGCACTGCCGGCGTACATGGTGCCGTCGACGGTGATGGTGCTGGAAGAGTTCCCGCTCAACACCAGTGGGAAGTTGGATCGGAAGAAGTTGCCGGCGCCGGTGTTCGAGGCCCGCGCCTTCAGGGCCCCGACGACTCCGATCGAGCAGACCGTCGCCGATGTGTTCGTCGAGGTGCTCGGTGCCGGGCAGGTCGGACTCGACGACGACTTCTTCGAACTCGGTGGCAACTCGCTGATCGCGATGCGGGTGGTGTCGATGCTGTCCGCACGAGTCGACGGCCGGGTCTCGGTCCGCGACCTGTTCGACGCGTCGACGGTGGCCGGTCTCGCCGCCAGGGTCGAGCGCGCCCGCGGGGCCGGCAGTCGCGAGGCACTCGTCGCGATGCCGCGTTCGGAGCGCCCGGTCCCGCTGTCGCTGGCCCAACAGCGGATGTGGTTCCTCAACCAGTTCGACCCGGCCTCCGCGGCCTACAACATCCCGATCGCGTTGCGGCTGCGTGGCAGGCTCGATCTCGAGGTCCTCGGTGCCGCGGTCGGCGACCTCGTCGCCCGGCACGAGGTGCTCCGCACGGTCTATCCGGACACCGAGGACGGTCCGGTCCAGGTCATTCTTTCTGCAGACCAGTCGGTTCCGGACCTGACTCCGGTTCCGCTGGCTGCGGAGGACGTGCTGGCGGTGGTCGGAGAGTTCCTGTCGGACGGCTTCGACGTCACCGAGGCGGTACCGCTGCGGGTGCGGCTGTATCGGGTCGGCGAAGACGAACACGTCCTCGTCATCGCCATTCACCACATCTCCGGGGACGGCTACTCGGTCGCGCCGCTGACCCGCGATCTGATGACGGCCTATCTCGCGCGTACCGCGGGGTCCGCACCTCAGTGGGCACCGCTGTCGATCCAGTACGCGGATTACGCGCTGTGGCAGCGTCGTGTGCTCGGCTCGGAATCCGACCCGGATTCGCTGATCCATCAGCAGCTCGAGTACTGGAAGTCGGCGCTGGCCGGACTGCCGGATCAGCTGGACCTGCCGACGGACCGGCCGCGTCCCGCGGTGCAGTCGTACCACGGCGGCAAGGTGAGCGTGGAGATCGGTGCCGACCTGCACCGGGCTCTCGACGAGCTGGCCCGACACCGGAGCGCCACCGTGTTCATGGCGGTGCACGCGGCATTCGCGGTGCTGTTGGCGAGGTTGTCCGGCACCGAGGACATCGCGGTCGGCACCCCGTTCGCCGGCCGGGACGAGGCGGCGGTCGAAGACCTGATCGGCATGTTCGTCAACACCCTCGTGTTCCGGACGCAGGTCGACCCGTCGATGCCGTTCACCGATCTGCTGGGACAGGTCCGCGAAACCGATCTCGGTGCCTTCGGCAACGCCGACGTGCCGTTCGAGCGGCTGGTCGAGGTGCTCAACCCGACGCGGTCCACGGCCCGGCACCCGCTGTGCCAGGTCGGCTTCTCGTTCCACAACATGGCGGTCAGCGAGTTCGCACTGCCGGATCTCGAGATCGCACCGGTCGAGTTCGACGTCGAGGTCTCGCAGTTCGACCTGCACCTGATGGTGACCGACCTCCGCTCCGCGGACGGGGAACTGGAGGGCCTGTCGACGGTGCTGACGTACGCGACGGCACTGTTCGACGAGCAGACTGCGCAGGCGATCGTCGATCGGTTCGTGCGGGTGCTCGAGGCGGTCGTCGCCGATCCGCAGGTGGTGGTCGGGGACATCGAGTTGCTCGACGATGTGGAGTCGGGTCGGCTGCTCGGGGAGTGGAATTCCACAGGCGAGTCGGTGTCGGATGTGTCCCTGGTGGAGTTGTTCGATGCGCAGGTGGCGCGGACGCCGGATGCGCCGGCGTTGGTGTTCGAGGGCGAGACGGTCTCTTATGCG
>NZ_JBSFSC010000018.1:0-2040 GCF_053589555.1 Rhodococcus sp. NPDC003322
TTGGGGGAGATCGAGTCGGCGCTCGAGCGTGTCGACGGGGTCTCGCAGGCCGTGGTGGTGCTCGACTCCCGCGGGTCGACCGGTGACCGGTTGGTCGGCTACGTCGTTGCCGGCACGGGCACGGCACTGATCGGTGGCGACGTCCGTACTGCAGTCGCAAACGTGCTGCCGGCGTACATGGTGCCGTCGACGGTGATGGTTCTGGAAGAGTTCCCGCTCAACACCAGTGGGAAGTTGGATCGGAAGAAGCTGCCGGCTCCGGTGTTCGAGACCCGGGTCTTCCGGGCGCCGGGCACTCCGGCCGAGGAGTTGGTCGCGGAGGTCTTCGCGGAAGTCCTCGGCTCCGGCCGAGTCGGTGCGGATGACGACTTCTTCGAGCTCGGTGGCAACTCGCTGATCGCGATGCGGGTGGTGTCGGTGCTGTCGGCGCGGGTGGACGGCCGGGTGTCGGTGCGGGATCTGTTCGACGCGTCGACGGTCGCGGGCCTCGCCGGCCGGGTCGAGCGGGCCCGTGGCGCGGGGCGCCGCGAGGCACTCGTCGCGGCGCCGCGCCCGGAGAACGTTCCGCTGTCGCTGTCCCAGCAGCGGATGTGGTTCCTCAACCAGTTCGACCCGGCCTCCGCCGCGTACAACATTCCGATTGCGCTGCGACTGAGCGGGCGGCTCGACCTCGATCTGCTCGGTGCCGCGGTCGGCGACCTCGTCGCCCGGCACGAGGTGCTCCGCACGGTCTACCCGGACACCGAGGACGGTCCGGTCCAGGTCATTCTGCCTGCGAACCAGGCGATTCTGGATCTGAGTCCGGTGCCGTTGGCCGAGGAGGACGTCCTTCCCGTGGTCGGTGAGTTCCTGTCGGCCGGGTTCGACGTCACCGCTGAGGTCCCGATTCGGGTGCGGCTGTATCGGGTCGGCGAAGACGAACACGTCCTCGTCGTCGCCATCCATCATGTGTCCGGCGACGGCTACTCGGTCGCGCCGCTGACTCGTGACCTGATGTCGGCGTACTTTGCGCGGAGTGCGGGTTCTGCGCCGGAGTGGGCGCCGCTGTCGATCCAGTACGCGGACTACGCGCTGTGGCAGCGCCGTGTGCTGGGTTCGGAGACCGACCCGGATTCGCTGATCCATCAGCAGCTCGAGTACTGGAAGTCGGCGCTGGCGGGGTTGCCGGATCAGCTGGACCTGCCGACGGACCGGCCGCGGCCTGCGGTGCAGTCGTACCACGGCGGCCGGGTGCACTTCGGCATCGACGCGGACCTGCATCGTCGGCTCGCCGACTTCGCCCGCGAGCGTGGTACGACCCTGTTCATGGTGGTCCACGCCGCGTATGCGGCGCTGCTGGCACGGGTCTCGGGCACCGGCGACATCGCGGTGGGTACCCCGTTCGCGGGCCGTGGTGAGGCGGGACTCGACGAGATGATCGGCATGTTCGTCAACACGCTTGTGCTCCGTGCGCAGGTCGACTCGGCGATGCCGTTCACCGATCTGCTGGGACAGGTCCGCGATGCCGATCTGGGTGCCTTCGGCAACGCCGACGTGCCGTTCGAGCGGCTGGTCGAGGTGCTCAACCCGACGCGGTCGACGTCGCGTCATCCGCTGTGCCAGGTCGGCTTCTCGTTCCAGAACATCGCGGCGACAAGTTTCGAACTGCCCGGTCTGTCCATCTCCGCGGTGGACTTCGAATCGGCGATCTCGCAGTTCGATCTGCACATGATCGTTGCCGACGCGTACGGCGAGACCGGCGACCCGGCGGGGATGTCCGCCGAGATGTCCTATGCCACTGCACTGTTCGACTCGGAAACGGTCGAGAAGCTGGCCGCGCGGTTCGTTCGATTCCTCGAGGCGATCGTCACCGATCCCGAGGTCGTGATCGGTGACGTGGAGTTGCTCAACGAGGCCGAGTCCGGCCGGATGCTGGGGGATTGGAACGCGACGGAGGAGTCGGTTCCGGATGTGTCCCTGGTGGAGTTGTTCGATGCGCAGGTGGCGCGGACGCCGGATGCGCCGGCGTTGGTGTTCGAGGGCGAGACGGTCTCTTATGCG